>NZ_JAHZSV010000014.1 GCF_019457905.1 Flagellimonas abyssi
CCCATTTTCTGTGCTGAGATGGTAAGGTACATGGGCGTTATCTTAATTGATGTTTCAAACTTTCAAAATCCCCAATGCCCATATTGATTTTCAGATATGGTTTTCCCATCATTGGTTCCACCTTCTCCACATTGTTGAGGATTTCATTGCAGTGTTTTTTATAGCTTTCAAATTCACGAAGGATTCTCTCGTGATCCACTTTCGGAACGGTGTTTCTTGGCTCCAAAAAATCCATTCTCTCTTCCTGTATCTTGACTGGTTTCCGACTCGGTTTCCTCCCATCCTTTACATATGCCTCGTAAAGAATCAACATCATTTCATAGGTCGGCCGGATACTGGTCTTTTCCATGTTCTTTATAATGGTGATGAGCCTATCGAATTTTTTCATCATCTGACGCTCCAATTTTTTGATACTGTCAACGATGATCTTTGTTCCCTCTCCAAATGGGTCAAGGCTGTTCTCCTTGAAGTATTGTATCATTACATCCAATACCTCGCTATGGGATTTGTTGAACCTTTTGGAATAACTGCGAAAGCGTGTGGCCGTTTCTTTCTTTACCGTGATATTGGAATAACCACCGCTTCCTTTCTTTGTTCTGCCGTTTGTGGATTGCTTTTCCATAGGTGCGATTTTGCTTTTTAGTGAAATTGCGTCAATTTTTTCGTCAAAAATTTCCAGTGTTTATAGGGCTTCCCAAAGGGTTTACTGTAGATTTCGAAAAAGTCTACTGTAGCCCCTGATTTTGCACGGTATTCCGAAATCAGTTCAATCAACTGGTTTTCAACTCGTTGAATACCAGAAAACAACCGTGATGGCGCATTTTGCGCATCACCCTCTTGCTATTCCTACGTCCCGCAAGCGGGACCGAATGAATACAGCCTTATCATCCTTCGGCTGCTTTTTTAGTCTGCATATGTTCTATCAGATTTTGCATGTCCTCCCCTATCTTGTGTTCCAGTACCCTTGCATAGATCTGGGTGGTGGTCAATTTGGTATGGCCTAGCATTTTGGAAACTGTTTCTATCGGGACTCCATTTGAAAGGGTAACCGTAGTTGCAAAAGTGTGCCTGGCTGAATGAAAGGATATGGTTTTGTAAATACCACAGGCCTTGGCAATTTCTTTTAGATATTTGTTTGTCTTCTGGTTGGAGAGCACAGGAAGCACTTTTGTATCGGTCTCAGGGCTGTCCCAATACTTTTCAATGATTTCTTTTGCCTTGGGCAATAAAGGCAGTTTCACACTTTCCGATGTTTTTTCCCTTTTGGTATAGATCCATTGGTTTCCATCAATACCAAGCACCAGTTGGTTCTTTTCAAGTTCCCTGACATCGATATAGGATAGGCCGGTATAACAGGCGAAAAGGAAAGCATCCTTGACTTTTTCATAGCCAGCTCCAGTGAAGTCCGTTTCTTCGATGAGCCTAAGTTCCCTTTCCGTTAGATAACTGCGTTCAGTTTTATGAAAACGGAGCTTATAGTTAATGAAAGGGTCTTTTTCCAACCATTCCAACTTAACGCCCAGCTTGACCACTTTCATCAAACGCTCCAAGTGTTTCATCGCCCCATTATTGGTACATTTCTTTCCCTTTTGGAGTTGCGGGCCGTTCAGTAGATAATGTTCAAAATCGGTAATGAACTTATAGTTCAATTGTTCCAAACGGATATCGGGGAGTTTGTATTTGGATTCCAAAAAACGAAGGAGATACTTTTTGGTCCCATAATAGTTTTTCATCGTTCCGGGTCGGAGTACACTCTTTTGTGTTTTGTTATGATACTCGATAAGTTCAAACAGGGTACTATGTTGCTCGTCCTGTCCTAGATAACGGGCCTTAATGGCTTGGGCTGTGATCACCTTTTCTTCACGCAACAATACCTTGTGGGTGTCCATGATTGCAGCATAGACCTCATCAAGGTAACTGTTCAATAAACGGGCCTTATGGGTCAGACCATGGAGCCTTCCCTTGTTTTCGTCCCATTCATTCACCGAAACATATCGTTTCAGACTGATTTCTGCCCTCTTCCCATTGACGGTGATACGGGCATATATGGTCAACTTTTGGGGATTATTTGAAATGTCCCGTGTGAATAGAAGTACTTTTAAAGTGTTGGAATTGCGCATAATACATAACTTTTGGGTTTGACAAAACAGGTTTGCAAAACACCCATGAACAGCGTCAAACGCTATCTAAATTATGCACAATGAACGTACCGAACCATTCACCGAACTCTACACCTTTTATATGGTTTTAAATGAATTCAATTGAATGCAATAAAAACAAAAAGCACTGTCAATCAGTCAGTTGACAGTGCTTTGATACCACCTATTTAGTGGTTCGTCGGGATGACTGCCCTACTAATCCCAATGCCCCATATCGTCCTGGGTCGAAAGAATATTTTTAACAATTCTTGTTCAACTAAAACCATAGAATCTGTATCTTTAAAACTTAAATAAGATTAGGTGCCAAATAACGGCATTTAGGTTCATTTTATATGGTATTTGTGTACTGGTGAACGATTCGGTGCACAGGTTAAGAAAAATGATTTTAACTTTTTGAATATCAATTGATTATACCTTGGGTTTAGGCCCCAGTCAGGTCACTTTTTAACAAACCATAAGATATCAAAATCCTGTAATCTAATTGATTTACAGGATTTTGCATTTTTTTGGCATATCATATAATTTGGTTTAAAAGAGTTCACAAATCGTCAACATTCGTCAACATGTAAATTTGGCATTAAAAATCGGACGATTTGACTGTATGGTTGATTTGACTTTCGTAGCAGATTGTTTAATTAAAAACTTGTCTCTATGAGATCGACCAAAACCTTTTCCATCCTAATTTGGCAATACGCCCAACGGGCAGATGCCAATAATGAAGCAAATCTTTATGCCAGAATCAGTCTTAACGGCAAAAAGGCGAACATCAGCCTCAAGAAAAAACTGAATGTCAACAGTTGGGACTCAAAAAAACAACGCGCCAAAGGTACCAAAGCATCCGCCAGATACTTGAATGAATACCTTGAGGAGGTGGGTGTCGAAGACCTGTTGTCCCCTCATATCCATGCATCCCATCAAACCTAAAACCAATAAGATGATTATATTATTTTTCATAAGTTTCAATTTTACTTAGGAAGTTTTCAAAAAAATCAGTGATCAACAACCCATGGGGGTGATGGGGGAAATGGCGTTCCACTAGAATGAGTTTGCCCGTGGTGATCAATTCATAGGTATCGGTGACGGCAGCTCGGTTGAGATGGATCACGGTTCGGGTCTGAAAGACATAGGGTTCCTGTGTCAAATCTATTCGGGAATCGATGCGTTCCACTTATTGTACGAGGGAATATTGCAACAAACGGTTATAGAAGCCATCGGCTTTCTTTTGCCGATACACAGCATCCACGGAGGCGTTGCCCAACTATAGGGCCTTTTCCATGTTCCTTTCGTAGCTGTTGGCCTCGATGTCATAGAACCAACTATGGAACTGCTTCAAATGGGCCAGAGCCTCGACTTTCAGATTTTCCCGTTCGGCGAAGTATGGGCTAAAGTTTTTTGGCTCTGATCAGGCCACCAAGTACCCATTTTTGGAGAAACTCGCCGGGACGTCCAGAATTAGCAAAAGATGCATCGACGATTTCCGGTCCTTAAAATACTACAGTTATGAAGCTCATGTTCTTTTCTACCAATTTGATGGTGTTGACGAAATTTTCTTCGTTGGGATTATAGGCAAACGTATGAATTTTGTGGAGCACATTTAAAGTTCAAATAATGTACTGATACCTCAAACAAAATCCATTTTAAAAAAACCAAACCAAATCCCCTAGCATTGAAACGTACCAGAATCCACAATCCGTTCTATGTAATCACCGGAGGTCCAGGTGTGGGCAAGACGAGTCTTCTGGAGGCCCTTCAAATAAGAGGATATACCGTCATTCCTGAAGTGGCGCGCCAACTAATCAAGGAAAAACAGGCCATCGATGGGGATGCCCTTCCCTGGAAAAACAAAAGATTGTATCGGGACCTCATGTTCCAAAGATCTCTTGAAAGTTTCGAAAAAGTCATGAAGCAGAAACAAGGCAGCAGCCCCATCTTCTTTGACCGTGGATTTTTAGATGCCATCTGTTATGCCAGTCTTACCGGTATCAGAGTGGAAAACGATATGAAAATACTGGCCGAGACCTGGCGCTACAACGATCATGTTTTTATCTTACCCCCATGGAAAGAAATCTACCAGACCGATGCCCAGCGCAAACAGGACTGGAACGAAGCAGTATTCACCTATAATAAAATGATCCAAACCTACCGAAGCTATCAATACAACCTAGTGGAAGTTCCCAAAACAACCATCGGAGAAAGGGCAGAATTTATCCTTACATTCGTAACAAAGGAAAAATAGAACCTTCCAGCATTTGTTATAATGCTCAGATACCATCCATCTATTCATTCCTTAATTAAATATACCTCAAGAAGTTGAAGGTGTATTCCTACCACATAATTTCGATACGGTTCTTATATTTGTAAATCAGCTGCCCTGATGAAAAAGAACCAAAATAACCAGTAACCAAACTAATGATCAACCCATTCAAAATAGGCCTAACCGAAACCTTGGCTCCATTTTTCAACCAATCATTCGATTGTTTGTGCATTGCAAACTTTGAAGGCTATTTTGTAGACATCAATCCAGGGTTCGTCTCACTTTTGGGATACTCCAAGGAGGAGCTGATGTCAAAAAAAATATCGGAGTTTATTTATGCCGAGGATCGTGAACCAACGGCCCAAAAAAGACAAAAACTCTTGGAAAACGTTCCTTTGGTCAATTTTGAGAATAGGTATGTCAGTAAATCTGGGAAATTGGTCTGGTTGCACTGGACATCGGTTCCCCTGTCCGAACAAGGTTTGGTCTATGCCATTGCAAAGGATATTACCTATACAAAGGAATTACAAAAGGAACGGCTCTCCCATTTAAAAAATCTTTCCATTGCCAATAAAGAGCTAAAACAATTGAATTACACCACCGCACACGATTTAAGGTCCCCGATCAACAATCTCATCTCATTGGTCAACTTGATTGATCTAGATAAAGTAATTGACTCCGAGACCCAGGAAATACTGGCTATGATCAAAGTGTCCACGATTAGTTTGATTGATACAATGAACTCACAAATTGATGCCTTCAAGGAAATTGACACCACACAAAGGCAACTGTCCAAGACCAACTTAACCGTTGTAATCAATAAGGTACAACACTCCATTGGAAGTTTAATCAAGCAATCGGACACGCAGTTCCATATAGACCTTTCTGCACTTCCTGTCGTCTGGTTCAACCCCCAAGCCTTGGAAAGTATCTTTCTCAACTTGATCACCAATTCCATCAAATACTCCAAGTCCGGGGTTCCCCCCATCATAACACTCCATAGTGCTTTAGAGGACGGAAAACACATCTTAAGATATAATGACAACGGTATCGGCTTTGATTTGTCAAAGACAGGTGACCAACTTTTCAAATTGAACCAAGGTCACCACGGTGGGAGTAACAGTAAAGGAGTGGGGCTGTATTTAGTATATCAAAAAGTGACCGATTATGGTGGAAGTATCGAGGTGGACAGTGAAGTAAACCAAGGAACTACCTTTACCATAACCTTTAGTGAAGACCCCAATTCGTCTATCCTATAAATGTGCCTACCGGAACATCGAACCCACTTCTTGGTGAACCTTCAAATAATGTTGTTCCAACGCTTCCTCAGTAACCTTCATTCCGGTAATCCTTTGGGAATTTCAGGCTTCGGGGTGAATTTTCTTCGTGTCATATTCAGTAAATGCAATGATTAAACTTACTGCCCTAATTTTTGGGGTATCTACGATTCTAATCTTATTTTTGGGTACCGAACAATAAAATTCATCTTTCACATGTTCCCGAGTAAGAATACGGAAAAAAATCTATTTATAATTTTATACCTCAATGCAATCTATCCCTTAGGCCCCAGTCTAAAAAATTATCTGGTTCAGCACATCAAAAGTTGTTCTTTCGAAAGAAACCAAATCATTAGCAGGGCTGGAGAAGTCTGCAATCGTCTTTATCTTATTAAAAAAGGGATGGTCCGTGGGTACTTCGTAAGCGACGAAATAGAATTGACTACTTGGGTAGACACCGAAAATGAGGTCTTCACCTCCATTACCGGTTTTTTTAGAAATGAACCATGCCAAGAATATATGCAAAGCCTTGAAGAAACCTATTGTGATTATATGGATTATGAAGACTATAAGTATTGCTTAAATAATTTTCCGGAAATGCGGCACATCAACCGAATATTATTGGAGGAGTATTACATACTTGCAGAAAAAAGGGTCTATTTGGCAAGAATTCCCAATGCCAAAAAAAGATTGGCCTACTACATGGAGCACATGAAGCCACAAATTGTAGATCGAATCCCACGAAAACATTTAGCTTCCTATCTAGCCATAAGACCTGAAACTTTATCAAGACTGTTGAGAGAAAGAAATTAAGTTTTATTTGCTTTGTTACTTCCAGAAACAATTTTGAATTCATATACAAAGTGTATTTTTTAACTTCCATTTAAGTTACCTTCCCTACCATCCACCCTTCTTTTTACGTAAGAAATAACTCTAAATTGACATATATCAATTTCAGAGATTTTTTTTAATACTAAAAAAAAACACCCTCCGTTTCTTAAAGCAAACGAAAGAAAAACTGCACACAATCCGCTTTAAATTGTACGAAAAATAACATCAAAAACCTTCTTAAGTAAATAAAATAGTTCCTAAGCAATATGACATAAAAAATACGCTTCCCTAAGACCGATAAAAATTCGCAAACCCTTACCGGTGGTGACCTGATTCAGCAAAGCTGAGCACAAGCCAAAAAAAGCTGCATCCATGTGGCCAGAGTTTTTCATGCCTTTTCCGAACAGGATTACAAACTATAAAACCGCTAACAAAACCTAAAATAAATCACAAATGAAAACCATTTTTAACCAAAGAACCCTAATGAGCTTATTGCTTTTCCTTTTCTTAAGCTTAGGAGTTTCCATGGCCCAAACAGATCATACTGTCATCGTGGATTCCGACTTTCCTAATAGTGGAGGGCTTATCGCCTCATTACCTGCAAGTGTAACGCTGATAGAAGCCAAGACCTCTGCTACATTGCCAGAAACCCTAAAACAGGCCTTGGCCAAGAATTCAAGTGTCAAAAACATTCATCTTTTTGTGCCATCGACAAACGCATCCATCCGTATTGGAGGACGATCCTACTCGGCCGAAGCCGTAGGAAATCAATTGGAGCCATCAGAATTTAGAACCGGTTCTGATGTGACCGTTTTTGTTTACTCGTGTGTATTGGCGAAAACCCCCGAAGGCAGGTTCCTTCTTGAAAACATAGCCTCTGGAACAGGTTTCAACGTGGCTTCCAGCTCAAGTTGTGACGAAATGGGAGAGGAAATGACCTTTGATTTTTCCGTAAGGCCCTTGAGCAATACCAAGACCATTTTCGATTAACATAGCCAAAATCCAAATACAAATTTGACCAAAATGAAACAGATCAACCTTCATTATTCCCACTTCATCACCCTATTGTTTTTTGTGCTGGGATGGGGATCCATGTTCGGCCAATCGGTAAACATGGAAGTACAGCAAGGCCCCAATATTGATGTGGTGCTGACGGTAGGTATTACCGATGAAAATATAGATACGTTCGAGGCGGACCTCGGAGCCGCCTTGGAAAGCAAAGGTATCCCCGCTGACAAACTCTATGTACAGGGTTTTGAACGAACGACCATCTCCTCCAACTCAGAGGATGCGGCTGCAATCTTTAACAATTGGACCCGTTGGGGCTATAACCCGGAGACTTGGGAATTTGTTGATGCCGACAAGGTCATCAGGCGGGTCAACAACGATAAATTGGCCGGTTTCTACGATCCCGTTTTCGATTCCTCCAATTACACCATGGAAGTGGATTTCAGGACGACCAATACCGATAATGATGATATGGGTATCAACTTCGGTATTCCCAACTCGCCCATTGGTGCCTACCTGTTCAACCTTTCCGGGGCCGTTAGAAGCTTTAGCACCAATGAATTCATTCCGGGCGATGGTTTTGCAACAGGTCTTTACCAAATCACCAGAAGTGATGGAAACGCCAATCCCCAGCATTATATTCAAGGATTGCAATCAGCGCGCTCAGTTATCTTTAACCCAAACCAATGGTACCATCTAAAACTGGAGGTCAAAGGCAACAGGGCCAAAATTTGGTTGGACGACAACCTGTTGATCGATTATACGGCTCCTTCCGAAATCGGTGGCAGTTATGGGTTCTTTTCCAACAGTCAACCCTACGCCACCTTCAAAAACATTGAAGTGACCTCTTTGACCCTTAAAAAGTTCAAGGACGTACTCAGGGAGCCTCAATGGAGAAACAGCGCTATGCGGTTCAATGTAAACCTCGACGATCAAGAAGTTGCCGATTTCGACAACGATCAGGATTTGGCCGAGATATTAATGCGTACCATCAACGAGGACATTCACTATATCGGGTGGGGATTGAACGACAACCAAACCCAGTTCGAGCGATTTGTACAACAGAATAATAACAAGGGAACCTTTGTTAACCGGGATATGGGAAGCTGGTCCACTTGGATGGATGATATGGCCCAATATATTTATGAGCAATACCAGTTGCTTACCGTGACCGAAGGGGACTACTTTATTGCTGGGACCAGCGTTGAAATAGCCGTTGATCCTTCCGAAATGAAAACCAGTACCGCCAATGCAAGTTATCCGAGCGGTAGATGGAAAATAACACATAATGAAACCTTCTTCCCCAATAATCAGGGAAGAGTTTCCTGGAGCGGTCTTTATTTGGAAGATGTACCGGAATTCTATGAAAAACCAGGAAAGTACTCCTTTACCTTCGAAGACCTCCCCACCTCCCCTACAACCTTGTATTTTCACAGAAAACCAGTAGCGAGCTTCTCCTACAGTTCAGATACGGGCGTGTTCAACGACACCTCCTACGATTTGGATGGTGGTCCCAACAATGGTATTGCACAGACCGAATGGAAGTGGAAACCTGTTGATGCAACATCTACCCAGGGCTGGACCACGGGAATGTTCGACAAGAATTCCGTTTCGGACGGGGAGTATTTGGTGATGCTGAACGTACAGGACCATCAAGGTGTATGGAGTAGCCCATCGAGTGCTTATATCTTAGTGGACAGCAGTAGTTCATCTACTAACGAGGACCTACCAGTGGCGCAATTCAATATTCAGCCAGATGCATTGTTCACGTACTCTGGTTCCATGAACATCAATATAGAAAACAACTCCATCGACCCGTACGGAAGAACACTTTCCAATGAGGAATGGATCGTTACCCAACGGGTGTACGATAGCGAGGGAAATCCGACGGATACCGAGATCCATAACTCCACCATGGAGATGACCGATTTCTCGGCTTACAACAATGTAACCGCAGATTACATCATTAGCCTTCGTGTACAGACCAATACAGGGGTTTGGTCCGAGCCGTTCTTCCGAACATTGACCATTACCCACGACACCACCGAACCTACCTTATCGGCCACACCGAATAGCGGATCTATTGATACGGACACCAATATTTTGTTGACCTTTCAAGATGAAAATGATGGAAGTGGATTTGACGTCCAACGTTATGTATTGATTCAGGACAGTAATCCGCCTGCATCCGACAGCAGTTTGTGGTCCTCTTGGAGCAACAGTCAATCCAAGACCACTTCATTTTCCAGTGGCGGCACGGGATGGTACATCCATGCAGAGGCGAAGGACAATGCAGGAAATATAGGAACGGCATCCTTTGGTCCGTTCGACCTTGCCTTGGTCGTCGGTGCAAAGAACGACTTAGCGGTTTTGGACGAAGATACAGAGTCCGACCCTATCGATGTCCTATACAATGATGTATACGATACCAACAATACACCAACGGTAAGTATCATTACCCAAGGAGCAAAAGGTTCCGCTGTGGTGGACGAGAATAATAAGATAGTCTACACCCCAAATGCGAATGCGTATGGCAGCGACGCGGTTGTATACGAATTGGATGATGCAGGAACCAAAGTAACCGCAACCCTTACCTTGTCCATCACTGCCGTAGATGATACCCCAATAGCAGTTGCAGATTCCTTCACTTTGGATGAAAATGCCACTTTGAACGAGGATGTATCAACAAACGATATCGAAGTGGATGATGATGAAAGGGTATATCACATCATTACAAACCCATCCAATGCAAGCGCATTTACATTTAACGCAGATGGTACGTTCAGTTACGAGCATAATGGCGATGAGTCGGCAACGGATAGCTTTACCTATAATTTTGAGGATACCGTTTCCTTCTCGGAAACCGTTACGGCCACATTGAACATTACCAATGTGAACGACGCACCCAAAGGTGGGAATGTTACCCTTGAAGTTATTCAAGATGTAGGATATACTTTCAAAACCACTGATTTTACCTTCTCTGATGATGATGCAGGAGATGCTTTCAATGGTATACAAGTGATTACACTACCAACGGAGGGTACTTTACTATACAATAGCTCTCCCGTTCAGGCAAATGATATGGTCGATGATGTGACCTTACTTGTCTTTACCACGGCAAATGGAGGGTACGGTGAAGACTATACCTCCTTCTCCTTCAAAGTAAAGGATGGGGATGATGCCTTGAGTTCCACTACGCACACAGCGAATATCAATGCCGGCCAAGATACTGATGGTGACGGCATACCCGATAAGGATGATGAGGACGATGACAACGACGGTACACCAGACGATGAGGACGATTTCCCAAAGGATGATTCCGAGGATACAGATACCGATGGTGATGGAACAGGAGACAATGCCGACGACGACGACGACAACGACGGTACGCCTGATTCAGAAGATGAGTTTCCAAAGGATGATTCCGAAGTCACCGATACGGAAGGAGACGGAACTGGTGACAATGCCGACGACGACGATGACAACGACGGTACGCCTGATTCAGATGATGAATTTCCAAAGGATTATTCCGATGACACAGATACGGAGGGTGACGGAACTGGTGACAATGCCGACGACGACGATGACAACGACGGTACGCCTGATTCAGATTATGACTTTCCAAAGGATGATTCCGAAGACACCGATACGGACGGAGACGGAACTGGTGACAATGCCGACGACGACGACGACAACGACGGTACACCCGATTCAGAAGATGACTTTCCAAAGGATGATTCCGACGACACCGATACGGACGGAGACGGAACTGGTGACAATGCCGACGACGACGACGACAACGACGGTACACCCGATTCAGAAGTTGACTTTCCAAAGGATGATTCCGAGGATACAGATACGGATGGTGACGGAACAGGGGACAATGCCGACGAGGATGACGACAACGACGGTACGCCTGATTCAGAAGATGACTTTCCAACGGATGATTCCGAGGATACAGATACCGATGGTGACGGAACAGGGGACAATGCCGACGAGGATGACGACAACGACGGTACGCCTGATTCAGAAGATGACTTTCCAAAGGATGATTCCGAGGATACAGATACGGATGGTGACGGAACAGGGGACAATGCCGACGAGGATGACGACAACGACGGTACGCCTGATTCAGAAGATGACTTTCCAAAGGATGATTCCGAGGATACAGATACGGATGGTGACGGAACAGGGGACAATGCCGACGAGGATGACGACAACGACGGTACGCCTGATTCAGAAGATGACTTTCCAAAGGATGATTCCGAGGATACAGATACGGATGGTGACGGAACAGGGGACAATGCCGACGAGGATGACGACAACGACGGTACGCCTGATTCAGAAGATGACTTTCCAAAGGATGATTCCGAGGATACAGATACCGATGGTGACGGAACAGGGGACAATGCCGATGAAGACGATGACAACGATGGTACGCCCGATTCAGAGGACGCATTCCCGAAGGATGATTCCGAGGATACCGATACCGATGGGGACGGAACTGGCGACAATGCCGATGAGGATGATGACAACGACGGAACGCCCGATTCAGAGGATGCCTTCCCGAAGGATGAATCCGAGGATACCGATACCGATGGGGACGGAACAGGCGACAAGGCCGATGAGGATGATGACAACGACGGTACGCCCGATTCAGAGGATGCCTTCCCGAAGGATGATTCCGAGGATACCGATACCGATGGGGACGGAACAGGCGACAATGCCGATGAGGATGATGACAACGACGGTACGCCCGATTCAGAGGATGCCTTCCCGAAGGATGATTCCGAGGATACCGATACCGATGGGGACGGAACTGGCGACAATGCCGATGAGGATGATGACAACGACGGAACGCCCGATTCAGAGGATGCCTTCCCGAAGGATGATTCCGAGGATACCGATACCGATGGGGACGGAACAGGAGACAATGCCGACGAGGATGCCGATAATGATGGAACTCCTAATGATGAAGACGCTTTCCCTTACGACCCGAACGAAGATTCCGATATTGATGGTGATGGTGTTGGTGATAATTCCGATACGGACGACGATAATGACGGCGTTACCGATACCGATACCGATGGTGACGGTCTGGGCGACAACGTGGACAACGATGATGACAACGACGGCATTCCGGACAATGAAGACGATTTCCCGAATGATGCTTCCGAAACAATCGATACGGACGGAGACGGAATTGGGAACAATGCAGATACCGATGACGATGGCGATGGCTATTCTGACGAAGTGGAACTGACCGAAGGAACCGACCCAACGGATGCATCCAGTACTCCAGTGGATACGGATGGTGATGGAATTCCAGACAGTATGGATGAGGATGACGACAATGACGGCGTTCCAGACATTGATGATGCATTCCCTACAAGTGAAGAACCTTCGTTGGTTCCCGCACAAGCTTTTACCCCTAACGGTGATGGTAACAACGATGCTTGGATTATTCCGGGAATCGATAACTATCCCAACAATGTGGTCAAAGTTTACAACCGATGGGGTCACGAAGTGTTCGGCACAAAATCGTACCGGAACAACTGGGAGGGCTTCTACAAAAACAGGAACGAGAAACTCCCTGCAGGATCGTACATGTACGTCATCAATTTAGGTGATGGCTCTGCTCCCTTGCAAGGATGGATATTCATCAATTATTAATACCAACAAAAAACACCATACAAAACAGATGAAACTTTTTAACAACATACCATTATGGGTCACTTTCCTTGTGCTTTCCTTCTCGGCAAGCGCACAACAGGATCCGAACTATACCTTCTACCGCTACAACATGAACCTGTACAACCCCGCATTTGTGGGGAGTTCAGAGGCTGCCGAATTCTCTTTGGGAATCCGCAGCCAATGGGCGGGAATCGAAGGAGCCCCCGAGAGTCAAAGTGCCATTTTCGGGATGCCCGTGGGCAGAAATATAGGACTTGGAGCCTCCATACTCAATGATAAGACCTTTATCGAGCAGCAGACCTGGGTGGCCATAGATGTGTCATACAATATCCAATTGGATGAGGACCATTTTCTCTATTTTGGAATCAAGGGAAGTGCCAACTCCTATGATGCCAACACCCAGGGCCTTGTCACCTACGGTGTGGGCCAAGATGGTGCCTTGGTTGATTACGATAGTCGTTTCACCCCAAATGTAGGTGCAGGAATCTATTTGAAACACGATAGATATTTTGCATCCCTGTCCGCGCCAAAGCTGTTGACACCGGAACGTCTGCAAGAGCGTGATGGGAACGCTTATCTAGGTGTTGACCGTATGCACGCTTACTTGAGTGGCGGCTATACTTTCTTATTGGGGAGAACCTTGGACCTGAAGACCATGGGGATGTTTCGCTACGTTGACGCATCGCCCATATCTGTTGAATTCACCGGAATTTTGGACTTTGGTGAACGCTTTGAGTTTGGGGCAAGCTATAGATACGATGAAAGTATCAGTGGTCTGTTTCTGTTCAATATCAGCAATGGGTTTAATTTGGGTTATGCCTATGAAACTTCCATACAAAACCCCATTGACGGTTTGGACAACAATACACACGAACTCTTTATGCGGTTGAGGATGTAAAATTTCAAAATCAAATAATACTTATATTAGTTATAAATGCCCTTCTAACCAAGGGCATTTTTTATGACTTGAAGTAGCTAGCATTAGTTTAAGGCGGCTGTGAGGATATAAATAACATTGGCTTTATTGACATGGAGTATAACTTAGTTGTACCAACAAAAAATGATTTGGCTGAGCATTTCAAACAGCTCGGACTCTCTAGTTATGACCAACATCTAACTCAAGGGGGAGGTCATGAAGATATCAATTGGATGAGCCGAATGGTTAAGACCACCAAAAACGGAAAATTTGAGCCATCCAATATTTGGATTTTTCAAATTGAAAATCAGTCTTTTACATAGATTTCGAAGTGGCTTAATTTTATACGACGTAGGGGGTTTATCTTGGGCGGCGTTTCCCCTCTGTTCTTTAATGCGATATACGGAAAAACTACCAGGATATCTTTTATGCAAGCCCCTTTACA
This sequence comes from Flagellimonas abyssi, assembly GCF_019457905.1. Classification (GTDB taxonomy): domain Bacteria; phylum Bacteroidota; class Bacteroidia; order Flavobacteriales; family Flavobacteriaceae; genus Flagellimonas; species Flagellimonas abyssi. The sequence continues at coordinate 14,585 of NZ_JAHZSV010000014.1, forward strand.
TTTTTTGGGAAGAACGAATCTTAAGCTCTCCACTCAAAGCCCAAAAAAGGGGTTTGCCAAAGAAAACTATATGTTCCAAAAAAATATATAATCGGAAAAAATCCGATTACATCACTATATGGTGAAAATATGTGCTTTAGAGAGAAAGCAAGGAATTTGCAATACGTCTCATTTCTAGATATTGGATGTTAGAATTCCTTGGAGATGCTGGTTACTTAGCATATTTATTGAGGGAGCAAAAAATAGAAAGCTCATATCTGATAGAAAAGAATTGTCCATATCAAAGGCAGAAATGGATGCAATATGACCTTAAACCTTTCTAATGGCAAACCAAACCACTTAAGGAACTCTAATTTTAGTTTATTATATTAAACAAATATACGAACAAATAGACAAAATGTTTAATATAGTAATCATAATTGATTTTTCATTGGAGAGTTGACCTCTTAAAATGTTTCAAATCCCATGACATAACCGGAAACACTGGGCATAGTATCCCATCCCCATTGTTGGGAACCTACACCCTCTAGGTCAATATTTCATCTGAAAGGAAAAGAAATTTGTACAGACCGGGCACAAACAAAAAGGTGGTTTTCAAACCACTAACATCATGTATTGGGTGGCTCAAATTTTCCGTTTTTGGTGGTATCAACCATACGGGGCATCCAGCTTGACAAGAGTATCAAAAATACAGATAAATGCCGATTCTCTAAGATAAAGCTTGTGATGGTTCGATAAATTTGTTTTAAGTGGTTACCATATCCATCCCATCCACAATTTGGCCATCCCTTTAAAAAGGCAATTCCAATATGGGTGTATCTTCACTTACTAACTCAAAAAAAAAAATAAAATTATGCTTGAAAAAATAGCAGTAAAGGATATACATACCGGCCTAGGCCGGATTCACTCCATTCGCTCTTTGGTTACTGACCAAGTTATCCATAAAATGAAGATCGATAATTTAGCACAGTGACAAACTTTTTGGAATCAACTTTAATGGTTTTTAACTAAAAATCTAATCTAAAGGATTTGGGAGACTTTCAGCTCTAAACTTAATTAAGATTGCTTAGACATGAATATTTTATTTGAGTATTGGTTAAAAGTTCGCTTGTCCACAAAGATAGACCCTTTTTATTTCTTTAAGCTAAAGGTATAAATCTTCCCTTTTTCTGTTTCTATATCGTATAATGATGTTTCGGGTAATATTAATTCTTCAATAGAAGAATTCTCAGATATTATTGGGTCTGCCACTTTACTACAAGTGAAGAACTTATTCCGATTTTCCCCTTGTGCTATTTTTAACTTTCCCGTTCCGATATACTCAATTTCATTGGGGACCCTGAGCCGTAAATTGCCTCCTAAATTTGATTTTATTGAAGCGGCCACGAGTTTCTTGTTTTCCCATTCCATAGCTACCACTTCAAATCCTCCTCTGGTCCTTAATCCACCTACGTATCCGGCATCAAGTGCGTCGGGAACTGCTGGTAGCAGATGGACACTACCGTCCGAACTTTGCAATAGCATTTCAGCAATTCCAGCGGTACATCCAAAGTTCCCATCGATTTGGAATGGAGGATGCGCATCGAACAAGTTGTTATAGGTTCCTCCCCCTCCTTGATTGATTCCTACAGGGGTCAATTGGTCTATGATTAATTTATAGGCGTGATTGCCATCCTGCATTTTGGCCCACCAATTTACCTTCCAGCCCATACTCCATCCCGTAGAAATATCCCCTCTCTGCAGCAAGGTGTTCCTTGCAGCGGCAAAAAGTTTCGGTGTGCGATATGGAGAAACCTGATTGGACGGAAAAAGACCGTACAAATGGGAAATATGGCGATGATTGTCCTCTGGTGAGTCCACGTCGTCCAACCATTCCTGCAATTGGTTGTGCTTGCCAATCTGCATTGGGGGCAATTTGCTTCTCAACACTTTTAGCGAGTCTACGAAAGCGCTTTCCTTTCCCAAAACTTCCGTAGCTTGAATATAGGTGTTGAATACATCGAAAACCAATTGGTTGTCCATGGTAGATCCGGCGGTTATGGACGAACCTTGATGTGCTTCTGGGGCATTTTCGGGAGAATTTCCAGGAGCTATGACCAAATATGGGTACTTGGGGTGCTGCACCAGAAAATCTGCATAAAACTCAGCGGCTCCTTTAAAGATGGGGAGAGATGTTTTTAAGAAAGTGGTATCCCCAGTGTATAAATAGTGCTCCCAAAGATGCTGACTCGCCCAGGCTCCCCCACCGTTCCAGATACCCCAAAAGGCACCATCAATGGGTCCGGTAATCCTCCAAATATCAGTGTTGTGGTGTGCCATCCAGCCCCGTGTACCGTACATGGTCTTGGCTGTTTCCTGACCAGTTTCAGAGAGTTCTTTAACCATTTTTAGAAAGGGCTCGTGAAGTTCGGAGAGATTGGTCCGCTCTGCAGGCCAATAGTTCATTTCCGCATTGATGTTGATGGTGTATTTACTGTCCCATGCGGGATTCATACTTTGGTTCCATATACCTTGAAGGTTTGCAGGTTGCCCACCCGGTTGGGATGAGGATATGAGCAAATATCTCCCATATTGAAAGTATAATGCAACAAATGATGGGTCCTCCGTATTCCTGAAATTGGCCAGACGTTCATCCGTGGGCTGCTTTGAAGCTTCCGTTTCCCCGAAGTCCAAAACGACTCTGTTGAACAATTCTTGGTATCTTTTTATGTGGTCGGATATTAGGACTTTATAATCTTTATCAATACCCGCATCCAAAAATCCTCTTGCACGTAGCACTTCATCACCGCTCAAATCTTGGTAGGAGTTGAAATTGCTGGCAATCGAAACCATCAAAATGGCTTCGTCCGCATGTTCCACCGTAATTGAGGTATCTGCTTGGGTTATCCTTCCATTTTGGGCCTTTAGTCCCATTAGGGCATTGAATTCCACTTTGCCCTCAATACCTTCGTGATCGCTGGTTCTGCCCCAAAGAGAGATTTGGTTACCTGGCTTGGTCTCTATTCTTGAATTGGCGTGGGGAGTGGTGAAATTGGCGGTAAAGTCAATTTTACCTGGCTTGCTGGCAGTAACGCGAATGACCAAAAGTCTATCGGTCAACGATACAAAAGATTCTCTCGTAAAGGTAACACAATTGATTTTATAAGAGATTTTACTAATCGCATTGCTGATATCCAACTCTCTGTAATAGTCTTGATAGTCTGTATGGTTGGGAAAGGATAGTTCCAGATTTCCTACAGGTTGAAACATTTGGCCATGCGATTTTTTGGTAATGATCTTATCGTTCGCCAATTTTTCTGCTGCTTTATATTTCCCATTAAAAATGAGTTCCCGGACTTTGGGAAGGGCCTCAAGTGCATTTGGATTGTCATTTCTATTGGGGCTTCCGCTCCAAACCGTATGTTCGTTGAGCTGGAATATTTCTGTGTCCACATTACCATATACCATTGCCCCCAAACGACCATTGCCCAAAGGCAGCGCATTTTCCCACGTATCTCCTGAGGGCTCGTCATACCAAAGTTTTAAGTCATCTGAATGCTGTCCAAAAAATGAAATTGGAAAACAGAAGACAATCAAATAAAATGACCATTTCATATACTAACAATTAATTTTAAAACTGGCTACGGGTTCATGATTAAGGTGTTCAATATACACATGTTATTCCTTGTGTAAAATAATAGTTGTGTTTAGTATACCAATACTTTTAGTTTTGGTATGAGGTAGTTCCTCTCGAACTAACTCTATTGTACTGATTCACGCTGGTTTTCAAGAATTTCTCCCAGATTCATTTCCAATGTGTTAAATAAACACTTATATTGGTGCCAGAAAACACGATATACAATTTACTCCAACGCTCAGATTGTCTTAATGACTTCATTATGCACAATGGAGATAATTGAACCGTATAGAACTATTTCATGACGACCAATAAATGATCAATTAGAATCTAAAAAGAATTAACTAAAAACAAACATCATGAAGTTTAATGCTGCAACATTAACATTTGTATTGTTTTGCTATGCCACAGGTATGGCCCAAACTAATGCACACACTGTAACCGAAGATTTCAAACCCTCAACCCTGAACCAACCTGGGAAAGAATACCCCCAGGTCAACTCACAGGGATATGCGCGATTTAAGATAGATGCCCCCGCCGCTGACAGTGTACGGGTAAGTCTTGGCCTTGGCGGTAGAGGCGGAACCAAACTACAAAAAGTAGAGAGTGGTTCATGGATGGGTACCACAGAAGGGCCCATGGATGAAGGGTTCCATTACTACCATGTAAATGTGGACGGTGGTACTTTTAATGATCCAGGCGCTCTTAATTTTTACGGTTCCACACGTTGGGAAAGTGGTATCGAGATACCGGCCCATGACCAAGAATTTTATGCATTAAAGGACGTTCCCCATGGAAAGGTGGAACAGATTCTTTTTCCTTCAAAAAGTACCAACACATCCCGAAGGGCATTTGTGTACACGCCTCCTGGGTACAACAAGGATCAATCTAAAAAATATCCTGTTCTGTATTTGCAACATGGCTGGGGAGAGGACGAAACGGCTTGGAGCAATCAAGGCCACGCCAACCTTATTATGGACAATCTTATTGCCGAAGGTAAAATTGAGCCTTTTCTTATTGTGATGACCTATGGGATGACCAACGAGATTAAATTTGGAGGGCTGCGTAATTTTGACATCACTCCCTTTCAAACGGTTTTGGTAGATGAACTTATTCCTTATGTTGATGCCAATTTCCATACCATCGCTGACCAGTCCCACAGAGCCATGGCGGGTCTTTCCATGGGGGGTATGGAGACCAAGATGATCACACTCAACAAACCAGAGGTTTTTTCCTATTACGGTCTGCTTAGCGGAGGCACCTATAGTCCAGAGGACATTAAGGATGAAGCCAACGTGAACCTCATATTCTTGAGCTGCGGAAGCAAAGAAAGACCCGATGCTGTCAAAAGTTCCACAGCTGCTTTAAAAGAGGCCGGTATAAATGCCGTTTCCTATGTTTCCGAAGGAACTGCACACGAATTTCAGACTTGGAGGCGAAGTCTACATGAACTTGCGCCACTTCTTTTCAACTAAATCAGGCTAAAGAAAATACCATGAAAATTGCAAGTTCGTTTAATGTCACCTTAGCATTTCTATTTGTATCAGCTCTCTGTTTTGGTCAACAGGCTAATGTAAACCTGGACTATAATCCGCAGGAGGATACCGAAGGACTTATACCCTTTAGTGCACCGATAAATTCTCCTGAAGTGCATAATAACCAAACTGTTACGTTTCAAGTGAAAGCACCTGAGGCCCAAAAAGTGGAATTGAATCCCGGAGCCATCAATACCGCTCTGGGCAAGGGTAGGGAACCTATCCCTTTTACAAAAGGAGAGGATGGGGTTTGGACATTGACCATTGGACCACTTCCTCCTGATATGTATGCTTACCATCTTCGGGTGGACGGCGTGCAAATGGCGGACCCCAACAATACGTATGCGGCATTTACGGCCATGCCTCCCTATAGTGAATTGATCGTGCATGGCGATGGGCCAGCGTACTATGATGCAAAAAACGTACCCCACGGAAATGTTACCCGTCACATTTATCATTCTGATGTAACTCAGGGCGAACGTGAACTGTATGTATACACACCGCCCGGCTACGATTCAAGTAAAAAGTATCCGGTACTCTATTTATTGGGGGGAAGTGGTGAACTGCCTTCGAATTGGGTGTACGATGGCAGGGTGAATTTCATCATGGACAATCTTTTGGCGGAAAACAAAGCCAAGCCTATGATCATTGCTATTCCCAACAACCAAGTGATTCATCGGAATCACCCACAGCATTCCGAGCTCACTTTCGACATTTTTGAAAAAGAACTCAGAAACCATGTTATACCCGTGGTTGATGAAAGTTACAGCACCATCCAAAACCCTGAGGGAAGGGCAATATCAGGATTGTCTATGGGAGGTCGACATAGTATGTTTATAGGTTTCCGTTCGCTCGATTTATTTGCAAATTTTGGTATTCTCAGTGCCGGGGATACGGATGCTGAGACCTCGTTGTCCCACTTTTTGAACGATTCCGAAGTAAACAACAAGGTAGACTATCTTTTTGTGGGGCAGGGCACCAAGGAAGCCGAAGGTTTTTTCAACGCAAGGGTCCAGGGTCTTGTCGGTGCATTAAATAAGCATGATATAGAACACGAATACTATGTAGGTGGTAACGGTGGGCATGACTGGTCCACTTGGCGTCATCTGTTGTATTATCGATTCTTGCCCAATCTTTGGCAGAACAATTAAATCGTATTTAAATGAAAAATAGAAGCTTACTCCTAGTTGCAATCACACTGATTTTTTTCAGTTCCTGTGCAGAACAAAAGCAGGAACCGGGTCTGGTAAAGACTACCAACGGAATGGTACAAGGTTCGGTTGAAGGTGATCTGACCGTTTTCAAAGGAATTCCCTTTGCCGCACCTCCGGTGGGAAACCTTCGGTGGAAGGCCCCACAGCCCATAGAACCTTGGGACGGTGTAAAAAAGACCACCGAATTTGGACCTGCCCCCATGCAGGGCGGCAATCCGCCTTCAGGAAAAAGCGAGGACTGTCTTTATCTAAATATCTGGAGCCCTGCAAAATCCATGGACGAAAAAATCCCGGTTTTGGTCTGGATTTATGGGGGTGGATTTAGCTTCGGTTCCACCTCAGAGCCAGTTTATGATGGCACAAACCTCGCCAAAAAAGGAGTCATTTTGGTCAGCATACCCTATCGTGTGGGTCAATTGGGCTTTTTGGCCCATCCAGAACTCAGTGCAGAAAATCCCAATAATGTTTCAGGAAACTACGGATTGATGGACATGATTGCCGGTTTGCAATGGATTCAGGAAAATATTGCTGCTTTTGGGGGTGACCCGGACAAAGTGGCCATCTTTGGTGAATCAGCGGGTGGCATTGCGGTAAGCATGCTCTGTGCCTCTCCCTTGGCCAAAGGGCTGTTTCAGGGTGCTATTTCCCAAAGTGGTGGCTCTTTTGGACCGTCAAGGCCAACTACATTTCCCGGTGAAAATATGAAAACCCTTGAAGTTGCCGAACAAGACGGGGTCAGCTATGCCGAAAACGCGGGTGCCTCAACGTTGGAAGAATTGCGGGACATCCCGGCGGAAAAATTGCCTATGGGCATGGGTATGGGCGGCGGATGGCCCATTGTTGATGGTTACGTGATTCCTGATGACCAGTTTACGCTGTATGAATCAGGAAAGTATAATGACGTTCCCGTGTTGATTGGCTATAATTCTGATGAAGGTGCCAGTTTCTCTCTGGAAAAAGACCCCAAAAAACATACAGAAAGTGTACATCTCCGTTATGGTCCGTATGCCGATTCGCTGTTGGCGGCTTATCCCTTGGAAGATAATGAAGTGACCAAAACGGCCCGTGACTTGGCCCGTGATGCCGCTTTTGGATGGCAGACATGGAGCTGGGCAAGGCTTCAGGCCAAAACCGGGGATTCCAAGGTGTTCTATTATTATTTTGACCAGCACCCAGACTACCCCGAAGATTCACCCAAGTATGGATATGGTTCTCCGCACGGCCAAGAAGTGGCATACGTCTTCCTTAATCTTAACAATCCTGATTTAAGTGAAACGGATACGCAAATTTCAGAAGCTATGGGCGCCTATTGGACCAATTTTGCCAAATACGGGGACCCCAATGGTGAGGGAATGCCCAATTGGCCTGCCTTCAACAATGAGACCAAACAAGTCATGTATTTTCAACAAGAACCAAAGGTTGGTGGAGTGCCAAGCGAGGCTGCTTTGGAAGTGCTTGACCACTATTTTGAATGGCGGCGAACCCCTGAAGGAAAGGAGTGGGCCCAGTAAAAAATGTATATGATTAAGAATAGGTTACCCTCGATTTCAACTCTTTTTTTGAGCCTTTTATTTTTTTGTAATGGGCATGCACAAGAAAAACTATATCCCAACACATTTGACTTAAATCAAATAACTCTACTCGAAGGACCATTTAAAACAGCTAGGGATTTAAATATTGAGGTGCTTTTGCAATATGATATGGACCGATTGTTGGCCCCTTATCGTAAAGAGGCTGGATTGGAACCGAAGGCTCCTGCCTATCCCAATTGGGAGGGGTTGGATGGTCACGTTGGGGGGCATTATCTGTCTGCAATGGCCATGAACTATGCGGCTACGGGAAATGAAGAATGCAAACGACGCATGGACTATATGGTTGAAGAACTCAAGCTCTGTCAACAAGCCAATGCCAAAAACAATCCGGAGTGGGGTGTGGGTTATGCGGGCGGTTTTCCCAATAGCGATAAGTTGTGGTCCACGTTTAAAAAAGGCGACTTTAGTATTTATTTTTCATCATGGGCACCGTGGTACAATTTGCACAAAACCTATGCTGGACTAAGGGATGCATGGCTTTATGGTGACAATGAGGAGGCAAAGGCCATTTTCTTGAATTTCTGTGATTGGGGTATCGGCCTCACTTCTAAACTTACAGATGAACAAATTCAAGAAATGTTGGATATGGAGCACGGTGGTATCAATGAAAGCTATGTGGATGCCTATCAAATTAGTGGTGACAAGAAGTATTTGGAGGCCGCCAAACGATTTTCCCACAACGACTTGTTGGACCCGCTTTCAAAGGGAATCGACAATTTGGACAATATGCATGCCAATACCCAGATTCCCAAATTTGTGGGGTTTGAGCGCATTGCGGAACTGGAAGATGCACAAAACTATGGTGATGCAAGTACATTTTTTTGGGAAACCGTGGTCAATAATCGCACCTTGGCCTTTGGTGGAAACAGCAGAAAGGAGCACTTTGCCAGTGTGGCCTCCAGTATTGATTATGTGAACAATATTGATGGTCCTGAGACCTGCAATACATACAATATGTTGAAGTTGACCGAGGACCTTTTCAGAATGCATCCCGAGGCCAAATATGTGGATTATTATGAAAAAGCCCTGTACAACCACATCCTCTCTACACAACATCCGGTGCATGGGGGGTATATATACTTTACTTCTGCCAGGCCCCGTCATTATCGGGTGTATTCCGCACCCAATGAAGCCATGTGGTGCTGTGTGGGAACGGGCATGGAAAATCATGGCAAATACAATCAGTTTATTTATACAAAAGCCAAAGATTCCTTATTCCTTAACCTTTTTGTGCCTTCAGAACTGGATTGGGAAGAAAAGGGAATACAAGTGAAACAGGAAACGGATTTTCCTTACGCTGAAACCTCCAAAGTGACCATCACCGAAGGAAATTCAGAATTTGAACTATTGTTGCGCTATCCGAATTGGGTGGCAAAGGGAGCATTTTCAATAACGATCAATGGCAAAACCTTTGCCCATTCAGAAACCCCATCGTCCTATGTTTCTATCAACAGAAAATGGAAAAAGGGTGATGTTGTGGAGGTTTCATTTCCAATGACCAACCATATTGAACATCTGCCCAATGTGCCCCAATACATTGCATTTTTCCACGGACCCATTTTGCTCGGGGCAAAAACAGGAACGGAGGATTTGGAAGGACTCATTGCGGATGACAGTCGATTTGGACAATATGCCAGCGGAGAACAGCTTCCAGTGGACAAGGCTCCCATACTTATTGATGATAATTTGGAAACCATTGCGGACAAACTAAATCCAATCCAAGGAAAGCCTCTTCACTATACTTTGAATGTGAAAATGGTCAATCCCAAAAACCTGGAATTAGAACCTTTTTATCAAATTCATGATGCCCGATATATGATGTATTGGCTGGCCCTATCGGAATCAGGATACAAGGGCTATTTGGATTCATTGTCCAATATAGAGAAGAAAAAACTCGATTTGGAACGGAGGACGGTTGATTATGTGGCCACAGGAGAGCAACAGCCAGAATCTGACCATTACATGGAAGAAACCCACTCCAATTCGGGCAACTCTAATGATGATTTTTGGCGAGAGGCCAGCGATGAAGGATATTTTAGCTATAAAATGGCCACGGGTTCAGAATCCAATCTAAACCTATTGGTGCGCTACTGGGGATTCGAATGGGGCCAACGAAAGTTTGACATCTATGTCGATAATGAAAAGTTGGCCACAGTGGACAATACCAAAAAATACAATATCAGTCAATTCAAACAAGAGACGTATCCCATTCCTGAATCACTTTTAAAAGAAAAAGAATTTGTCCGTGTAAAATTTGTGGCTCACCCCAACAGTTCGTCCAGCGCGGTGTATGACGTACGCTTGGTAAGGCCAAATTAAGTAGAAACAATATGAAATTAAATGAACATCTTCGAAACCACAGAACCGTTTTTATACTGTTGTTCATTCTCATTTGCTTATGGGGTACCGCTCTGGAGGCTCAAGTGCCCAGTGGTGGTAAAAAAATAAGCGATGAATTGTTGGGCCTCTTTTTTGAGGATATCAACTATGCGGCTGATGGCGGACTGTATGCCGAAATGGTTCAAAATAGGTCCTTTGAATACGACCCTACCGAACAACAGGGATGGAATCCATTTTCATTTTGGGAATATATGGAACCGGGGTATTCCTACGGGAGAATCGGCGTGGAGACCTCAGACCCCGTCCATGAAAACAACCCACATTATATGGTGGTCGATGCGGAATTTATTGGTAATTACGAAGAACACGAAGGACAATCAGGAGTGGGAATCAAAAATTTGGGCTTCGATGGAATGGTGGTCAAGGCTGGTGACATCTATAATTTCTCTGTGTTTCTGAAACAATTGAGCAATGCCCCCGTAACCTTGGATATTAGTTTGCAGGGCACTGACGGCACCGTTTTGGCCGAAAACAAAATTCAGAGTACTTCCAAGGATTGGAAAAAATACACCACAAATTTGGTGCCTTCCCAAAGCAGGGACACCACCCACCTGGTCATCTTGGCCACCACCAAAGGCAAATTTGCCATGGATGTGGTTTCACTTTTCCCTGAAAAGACCTTTAAAAATCGTCCCAACGGATTACGGTTGGATATGGCCCAACTTTTAGCGGATATGGAACCCAAGTTTATCCGGTTTCCTGGAGGGTGTCTAGTACACGGTGATGGTTTGCACAATATGTATCGATGGAAAAATACCATTGGACCCATTGAACAGCGAGTGGAACAGCGCAATATCTGGGGGTACCATCAAACAGCCGGTTTGGGATATTTTGAATATTTCCAGTTCTGTGAGGACATCGGTGCAAAGCCTGTACCCGTGGTTCCTGCAGGTGTGAGTTGCCAGAATTCCGGAGGCACATGGAGAATTGGGGGAAAGGGACAACAGGCACTTCCCATGGATGAGATGAATGAGTATATTCAGGAAGTATTGGATTTGATTGAATGGGCAAATGGGCCGGCCACCTCTGAATGGGGCAGCAAGCGGGCAGCCGCAGGTCACCCCGAACCCTTCAACCTGGAATATGTCGGCATTGGGAATGAAGACAAAATGACTCCAGAATTTGAGGAACGATTTACCATGCTCTACCAAGCCGTAAAGCAAAAACATCCAGAAATTACGGTCATTGGTACCGTAGGTCCATTTTTGGATGGGGAAGATTTTGAAAAGGGATGGGAAATAAGCAACAAATTGAAGCTTCCCATGGTGGATGAACACTATTATATTGAACCTGACTGGTATTTGGGCAACCAAGAGCGGTATGACACATATGATAGAAAGAAAGCCCAGGTGTATTTGGGTGAATATGCATCCTGGGGCAACAAACTCTATAATGCCATAGCAGAAGCGGTCCATCTAACGGCCATTGAAAGAAACGGTGATGTGGTCAAAATGGCTTCCTATGCACCCTTGTTGGCCAAAAAAGGACATACCCAATGGTCAACCGATATGGTGTTTTTTGATAATACCACCTTGTGCCCGACCCCCAATTTTTATGTCCAAAAGCTCTTTATGAAAAATAGTGGCGATCATTACTATGAAAATGTCGTCAACTTTTCAAAGAAGGATACCACATTGGCGGCTTCCACAGTGATGGATAGCAATACAGGAGATGTTATCCTAAAAATGGTCAATGCGGGAAAGGCGCCAAAAAATATGGAGGTAAACCTTTCCAAATTTAAGAATAGGGTTTCCAAAGCAACATTGACCGTGCTTACAGGAGATCCTGAAGCTGAAAACACTTTCGACAACCCAGACAATGTCGTTCCGGTCACAGAGGAGTACAGTGTGGACAAAAAATTCATGTATTCCGCACCTGCAATGTCATTGAGCGTCATCAGAATTAAGACAAAAACATAAGTTCAAGAAGCAAAACTTACAACAACAGCAGCAATACTAAATCAGCATGAAAAAAATCAAAAAAAACCTTAAAAGAATCACGGCCATTTTGTTATTGGTCGCAGTAGCGGGATTGTACTCCTTTTCGGTGAAGGATGCAGGTCCAAAACCCAAGAAAGCACCCACGCCCCCCGTGTTCACCAAAGTAGTGTACGAGGGTAATGATCAGCTATACAATAATAATCCCTTGGAAGCAGATGAGTTTTACAATCCAATTCTTCAAGGTTGTTACCCAGACCCAGCCATAACCCGAAAGGGAGACGATTATTACTTGGTATGTTCGTCATTTGCCATGTTTCCTGGTGTGCCCATTTTTCATTCCAAGGATTTGGTCAACTGGACACAGATTGGCCATGTTTTGGACCGGGTTTCCCAGTTGGATGTCCACGATACGGGGATAAGCCAAGGGGTATATGCCCCTGGTATCACCTATAACCCCAATAATGATACATTTTATATGATTACCACTGCTTTTGCGGGTGGTTCGGGGAACATCGTAGTGAAGACCAAGGATCCGATGCAAGGGTGGAGTGATCCTTACCACCTAAAATTTAATGGGATTGACCCATCGCTGTTTTTTGATGATGATGGCAAAGCCTATGTGGTGCACAATGATGCTCCGGACAGAGGCAAGGAACTCTATAATGGCCATAGGGTCATCAAAATATGGGAATACGATGTGGAAAAGGACCAGATTATTGAAGGAACCGATAAGATCATTGTGGATGGTGGTGTGGACATTTCTGAAAAGCCCATTTGGATTGAAGCACCACATTTGTACAAAAAAGATGGCAAATATTACCTGATGTGCGCCGAAGGCGGCACCGGTGGATGGCATAGCGAAGTGATTTTTATGAGTGACAGTCCCAAAGGCCCTTTTGTGCCCGCTCCGAGCAATCCCATCCTTACCCAGCGCTATTTTCCAAAGGAAAGGGAGAACAAAGTGGATTGGGCGGGCCATGCCGACTTAGTTTTGGGTCCGGATGACAAATATTATGGTGTTTTTCTGGCGGTTCGGCCCAATGAGGAAAACCGCGTGAACACAGGGAGGGAAACCTTTATTTTACCTGTGGATTGGTCGGGCACTTATCCTGTTTTCGAAAATGGATTGATCCCAATGGAACCAAAACTAAAAATGCCCGAAGGCGTAGAGAACAAAATGGGGCAAGAAGGATTCTTTCCCAACGGAAACTTCACCTATACCGAGGATTTCTCATCAGAAAAATTAGATTACCGTTGGATAGGGCTCAGGGGGCCACGGGAAGCCTTTATGGAACAAACCAAGAATGGTTTGGAAATTACGCCCTTTGAAACCAATATCAAGGAAGTAAAGCCTACATCCACATTGTTCTACAGGCAACAGCACAGAACATTTTCATTCACAACAATCCTAAACTACAAGCCAAAATCTGAAAAAGATTTGGCGGGAGTGGTCGCCTTACAGAATGAAGGATCCAATTATGTCTTTGGATTGACCAAAAAGGACAATGACTATTATCTCGTACTGGAAAAAAACAAATGGCCCAGAAGACAGGGTGAAATCATCTCAGAGGTTTTGGCAAGCACTAAAATTGATTTGTCAGGGCCCATTGAATTAAAAATAGCTGCTGAAGGTGACAAGTATACGTTCAGTTTTTCCACTGATGGAAGCTCTTTTGAGAACTTGAGCGGCACAGTTTCTGGTGACATCCTCTCCACCGATGTGGCAGGAGGTTTTACCGGTGCTCTTTTGGGACTTTATGCCACCAAGGCAAATGACATAGTACCGGAATAACATAATCCATCAGAAAAAATGTAAGCCATGAAAAAATCAGTAATGCAATTTTGTCTCTTGACAGTGATTTTATTGTGCTCGGGAAAAATTACCGCACAGGCCCCCAATTTCCATATTTATTTGAGTTTGGGCCAGTCCAATATGGAAGGGAACGCCCGAGTAGAAGCACAGGACACGGTCGACGTTAATGATCGTTTTAAGGTTTTGGCGGCAGTGGATTGTCCTGACCTCGGGCGAGAAAAAGGCAAATGGTACACTGCCGTTCCACCTTTGTGTCGATGCAAAACGGGCCTGACCCCTACAGATTACTTTGGTAGGACATTGGTGGAAAAATTACCGGACAGTATAAAAGTCGGGGTTATCAATGTTGCCGTAGGAGGCTGTAAAATTGAATTGTTTGATGAGGATAACTATAAGGAATATGTGTCCACCGCTCCGGATTGGTTAAAGAACATGGTAGCAGAATATGATGGAAACCCTTATGCCCGTCTCGTGGAAATGGCAAAAATCGCCCAAAAGGATGGGGTTATCAAGGGAATCCTTCTGCACCAAGGGGAATCAAATACTGGGGACACCCTTTGGCCCAAAAAAGTAAAAACCGTTTACGACAATCTCCTTAAAGATTTGAATTTGGAGGCTTCAAAAACCCCATTGCTGGCCGGTGAAATGGTGCACGCCGATCAAGGGGGGATATGCGCCAGGATGAACGAAATTGTGGCCACGCTCCCAGAAACCATTCCCAATGCGCATATCGTTTCCTCAAAAGGAGTTCCCAATGCCAAGGACAACCTTCATTTTAATGCGGAAGGGTATCGTATGTTGGGCCGAAGATATGCCATAAAGCTGCTGAATGTGCTACGTGATCAAGCCAATGACCCCATAGTAGAGAAACATGCACCAGAAGGATTTGACCAAGTCAGAAATGACATCCCAAAAGGTAGGGTGGACAGCATTACGTATCGCTCAAAAACGGTGGACACAGAACGAAAGGCTATGATTTATCTGCCTCCTGGCTATGCCAAATCAAAAAGATATCCTGTTTTGTATCTCTTGCACGGCATTGGAGGGGATGAAAAAGAATGGTTGACACATGGCACTCCTCATGTAATTTTTGACAATCTTTATGCGGACGGAAAATTGCAGCCCATGATTGTGGTGATGCCCAATGGGCGGGCCATGAAAAATGACCGTGCCGAGGGAAATATTTTTAGCAGGGACAAGGTTGAGGCGTTTGCCACTTTCGAACAAGACCTTCTAAATGATTTGATTCCCTACGTGGAAAAGAATTTTAAGGTGTACAAGGACCGGGAGCATCGGGCGATATCAGGTCTTTCCATGGGCGGTGGACAAACTTTGAACTTTGGTCTTGGCAATTTGGACACATTTGGCTGGGTAGGTGCATTTTCATCGGCACCAAACACCAAAGCGCCCCAAGAATTGCTTCCCAACCCTGAAAAAGCCAAATCGTTGGAGCTACTTTGGATTTCTTGTGGAGATGCAGACGGTCTCATGCCCTTCAGCAGTCGAACCAGTGAGTATTTGCGGAATCATGATGTGCCCCATATCTTCTATGTGGAACCGGGTGGCCATGATTTTGAGGTTTGGAAGAATGATCTTTATATGTTTTCGCAAATGCTTTTTAAGCCAGTGAATAAGGATGTGCTCACAAAGTACAGTGTTTTGGGATTACCGGCCAGCACCAATGTAAGACGAGCACAGTACCCACAAATTTTACCCGATAGAAGGGTGATTTTCAGAACAAAGGCTCCGCAAGCAAAAGAGGTACAAATCGATTTGGGCAAAAAATATGATATGGAAATCGACGATGAGGGCTTCTGGACAGTGACCACGGATTCCATCACCGAAGGGTTCCATTATTATTCATTGATTCTGGATGGGGTGGCTGTTGCAGACCCTGCCAGTGAAACCTTTTATGGTATGGGACGAATGGCCAGCGGTATTGAGATTCCGTTTAAAGGAGATGACTATTATAGCTTAAAGAATGTGCCTCACGGCAATATCCATATAAAAAAGTATTATTCAAAAGCATCACAATCATGGCGGGAAATGTATGTGTACACGCCACCTGGTTATGATGAGTCCACACAAAACTATCCTGTACTGTACCTTTTACACGGTGGAGGCGAGGACCAACGGGGCTGGGCCACCCAAGGAAAGACCAATTTCATATTGGATAACCTTATTGCGGAAAATAAGGCTGTTCCCATGATTATTGCCATGCTGGATGGCAATGTTTCTGGTACAGGAGGGGTGGCCGGATTCAATCAAAATTCGTTGATAGCTTTTGAAAATGAACTCAAACAAGTAGCAATTCCCTTTGTGGAGGAAACGTATCGCGTGAAGACGGGTGCACAGCACAGGGCTTTGGCCGGTCTATCCATGGGAGGTCTTCAAACCTTGCACGCGGGTGTGCACAATACCGACATGTTTTCCCATTTGGGAGTTTTCAGTTCGGGATGGTTTGCCAATAATGATGAGTTATCGAGCCAACAATACAAGTTTATGCAAAACAATGTGGACAAAATAAACACCAACCTTACCAATTTCTTTATTTCAATGGGAGGCCCGGAGGATATTGCCTATCAAAACTGTCAAGTGATGATGAAGAAATTTGACGATATGGGTGTTGCATATCAATATGGCGAATACCCAGGAGGGCATACATGGCCTGTTTGGCGGCATGACCTTTATAAGTTTGCGCAGCTTTTATTTAAGTAATAAGTCCAAACAAGAATTCATTAAAACGGCTATTATTGAAAAAACCACTAAAAATTAAAATGTTATGAATGGTATTTCTTATCGTCTTAAAGTTGCTTCCACGTTATTTCTATTTATTTTAATTGGTGGTTGCAATTCCTCTTCCAAACCCAAATGGGAAAAGCGAAACAGCGAATTAATTGAAGAATACGGGCTCACTGTCAGGGAACTGCCTAATCTTCCTTCAAGTTCCGTGGCTCCCAATTTGGAAGTGGGAACATCCATAAATTTCCAAGATTTGGACAGTTTGCAATTGTATCCCGGGGTAACGGCCAAAATTTTTTGGGGAAATGGAAATTTAATCAGTGTATTCGACCTAGAACCCAATTCGACCATACCAAAAGAAAACTTGCCTGCCAATAGATTTTTGATCGTAACAGAGGGTTCCATCGATTACATTGGAGAAGGCACAAAGTATAAAATGATGGCAAGGGAACGGGAAGAACCGGATGGTACTCATAGCGGTACACCGAGAATTGATTTTATTTATCAAGACAAAGGAAGCCAAAGCGAAATTGTCGCTGGAGATACTGGGGCCAAAGTGATGGAGGTTTATAGCCCTATAAAGGTTGATTATCTAGAAAAAATGGGGATTGATGAACTTCCTTTGGAAACCAAGGAACAGACATCCAAGAATGAACCGACCATTGTACCCAATAAGGTTTATGACCTTTTCGATATTCAGTTTACGCAGCTTGCTGAGGGAATCTATACAAGATTGGTTTCCGCAGGAGACATGCAGCTAAGTTTTGTTTCTGCCGATCCCAATACCCAATCAAAAGCGCATATTCATCCGGAAGAACAAATCACTATTCTGTTGAGAGGAACCCTAAAGCAAACCGTTCTGGACCAAGAGATGGAATTAGAACCTCACGATATAGTCCTTGTTCCAGGAAACGTGGTGCATTCCGGTACAGCAGGTGAATTGGGCTTTGATGCACTTGATGTTTTTTGGCCCGTTCGGGAAGATTATCTGAACAAGCAACAAGCGGCACTTGAGCGATATCACGAAATTATCCCAAAGGACGCCAAGCCCGAATTGGTGATCGATGGTTCAAAAACAGAACCTACACTTACCTTTAGCGAAGGTCCCAAGTGGATGGATGGGAAACTCTATTTTTCCAACATGTACTTTGACCAAAACTGGAACGCCGACCCAAAAAAGAGTTCCATTGTGGCACTGGACCCTGATGGAACGTACCAAAATATTACGGAAGGGAAAATGCAGGCGAACGGATTGTATCCCTATAAGAATGGCAATTTATTGGTCTGTGATATGATTGGTCACCGGGTGGTGGAAATGACCACGTCCGGGAAAGTGGTCCAAGTCATTGCCGAAACCTATAATGGCAAGCCCATAGACGGCCCCAACGATATTATCACCGATACCAAGGGCGGTATCTATTTTACGGATCCCCAATTTACCATGGACGCTGAAAAATATCAGCCCGGAAGAGCTGTTTACTATGTTTCCCCTGAAAAAGAAGTGACCCGCTTGGTGGAACCCAATGAATTTGCAATGCCCAATGGGATTTTATTAAATCCTGACGGAAAAACGCTCTACATCAACAATTGTTATGATGACGAATCTTGGTATCCCGTAGACAGTTCAAAGGAAAATTTTGTTTGGGCCTATGATGTGAACGATGATGGTACTATTTCAAACGGTCGGAAATTTGCCGAACTGCGTTTGACCGGAAATGTGCTAGACCGTAAAGGCAAGTCTTCTAGTGCGGACGGAATGGCCATTGATACCATGGGAAATATTTATGTGGCCACCTATTTTGGAGTCCAGATTTTTGATTCTAAAGGCTCCTTTGTCGGCATGATTAATCTACCATCATTTCCAGTGAGTTTAGGCTTTGGGGATGAGGATATGAAAACTCTCTATATTGTGAGTTATGACAAAGTGTACAAGATTCGAACCAACAGAAAAGGGTATGTCAATTATCTCTAAAAAAAGTGTCAATGATAATATCTAATTCTGCACATCGTCGCCCATAACATCATATCCGCGCCATTTGAATTCCTTGGCAAGTCCTGAAGCGGCAGGCCAAGCGATTTGGTGTTGATCACTTGCCACCCATTTTCTCCTGTTTTCCTCCGTATCAAAAGATATTTGGATCTGATAGTTATACGTAGTAGGCTCTGCCTGTATTTCCTTGGCCAAATCATCTGGAAAAAGTCGAAGTAATTTCGAGCTGAGATACCCGTCTTGAACGACCATGGCAGGAACGTAGATGGAATAGTACATTTTTTCAAAGGCTTTGGCATTTTCCCTATCTACCACAAAATCCATTTGTAAGACCATGGCCTTGGGTGTTTCCAAAGGTCTGGCAATTGACAATCCGTTGTTCTTTGAAGCTGCAATGCTAATTATTAGAATTTCAAGATTTTCATTGCTGCTATTTGACCAAGCTATTTCTTCTCCCAAACCAGCATGGAATGAATCATCCTTTTGAATTTTGGCCGTTGCAGAACCAACCGATACCAATCCACTCCCATTCATTATATAGTATACTTCCTCAACCCCTTCCAATTGGCGTTTTTCCGTTGTCCCCCCTGAGGGAACCACTACATGGTCCACATGGTGCCAATCTGTTCGGAATATTTCTGGATTAAAAATCCGTCTATATAAAACGCCTTTTCCCTTATAAACCTCATTGTCTTGTTTCAATTGACCTGTGTCCAATCGGGAGGACACAAATACAGGGACATCATCCTTCTTGGCCCCAACACGGTCATCACCTAGGTCAAAGGCACCTCCCTGAGCCTTTACCTCACTTACAGCAAAATTCAGCCATTTGAGGGGTTGTCCAGATGAATTATAAATTCCATGGGAATCCCCAAGTTTACAAGGAACCAAAGCTGGCCCCTTTATTTTTGATGTTCTACCATTGATGGTGAATTCAGCTTCTCCATCCAAAATGACATACATTTCTTCAATGGAATGATGAAAGTGGTGACCAATACCGGATTTAGGTTGAATAACCCCAGAATGTAGGTACAGGAAGTTGCTGACCAGATCATTTCGGCCAATCAATTGGGTAAAACCCATTTTACCGGCACCGGCATGTACACTGGATAATTCCCTATACGTCGAAGGATCATTGTAAACCACTCTTTCATTAAGGTTTTGGGCCATGCAGATACTGGCCATCAAACAGAACAAAAAGCTGAATATTGGTTTCATAATATTGTATTTGTATCGTTTCATTTTAAGTGTATAGAATTAGCCATCATTATCCTATAAGTTACTTTTTGTCCGGTATTCCATAAACCACATAGCCTTTTGCAATTGCTCCCGGTTTTTTCGAGTGGTCATAACTATCTTTTCTAAAATTAGAGGTGGCATTGATCACCAAATATTGCTTGTCATCCAAAGTAAACATAATGGGTTGCGCATTGGTCTCATGGCTTAGCGTAGTTTCCCAGAGCACACTTCCATCCTCAGCATCAAAAGCATAAACCTTACCCCCTTTTGCCGTAGCAAACACAATCCCCGTAGAGGTAATGACCATACCCTTTCTCTGGGTACCATTGGGGGCTCCTTTGGTTTCATCCCCTTGCACATAAAGCGAGTCCACACCAATGGGTCGTCGCCACTTAATGGTTCCTTCATTCAGGTCATAGGCCACAATTGAGGACCAAGGTGGATCAATCAAACCGGGCCAATCCAGACCGTAATCGGTAGTGTATCGGTCTTCTGGACGTTCCACGCCTTCAGGGTAATCCTGCATTGGGGCTCCTCGCTGTGCATCTGGAGGTATAGTTACCCCACCAGAAGCCACCACAGGGCCATCTACTGGTTCTGCCTGTTGATTGCCCCGTCTAAAACTTCTGCGATCGGTATCACCCCCAATATATTGGAACAAGGCTTTCAAGGAAGCTTCATCCACATGCACCAGACCTGGCATTACCCCTTTTCCATTGATCACTGTATTCCTAAATTCCTCATAGAACATATGATGCCCAAGATTCTTCAAGGAAGGCCCTGCCCCACCCTCCATATTTGGGCCATGACAGGCAATACACGAGGAGCTGTAAAGGGATTTGACCTTGTCCACATCATTGTCCGTAAGCTCGTTTTTTGGTGGTTCCACCTTGTTCAATCTGTAAGTGGATGCATATTCCTGGGTCATTATGTACATCATTCCATTACGAGGATCGGCGGCTGTGTTTCCATAATTAGCACCGCCCAAAGCTCCGGGCATCATTATGGTTTCGTATTTGTCGGAAGGCGGCACATATAATCCTGTTTTGGCAGAATCCAATCTTTTGAGCCAATCTTGCCGGAGACTATCCGAAAAGTAGGGATTCAAGTTTTCTTTGGTCACCTCATGTCTCGTAAAACTCGGAAGCGAAGTGATGGGTTGTGTCGGCCAAGATTCCTCCCCTTGCATTTCGCTTTTGGGAAATGGTTTTTCCTCAATGGGAAATAGTGATTTCCCAGTTACCCTATCAAATACAAAAACGAAACCATGTTTGGTGGCAATGGCCACTGCATCTATCTTCTTACCGTCTTTCTCAACCGTGAGCAGTTGTGGGGCCGGCGACAGGTCATAGTCCCAGAGATCATGGTGAACCGTTTGGTAATGCCAGAGCCTCTCCCCCGTTTTTGCATCAAGGGCCACCAACGAATTAGCAAAAAGGTTACTGCCCAAC
Organism: Flagellimonas abyssi; assembly: GCF_019457905.1. GTDB lineage: Bacteria > Bacteroidota > Bacteroidia > Flavobacteriales > Flavobacteriaceae > Flagellimonas > Flagellimonas abyssi. The sequence goes on from NZ_JAHZSV010000014.1 coordinate 36,117, forward strand.
CGATCAGCGCCATAATAATCATAGGTTGGCGAACCGATGGGCAAATAGGCAATTCCACGATCCGTATCTACCGATATTTCGCTCCATACGTTAGCGCCTCCAACATACTTATAAGCATCCTTGGGCCAAGTTTCATAACCATATTCACCGGGATGGGGTATCGTATGAAAGGTCCATTCCAATTTACCAGTAACCACATTATAAGCTCTTACGTGACCTGGTGGGGAAAAATAGGCCTCCCCGGGCGCAGAGCCAAGTATCAAAAGATCATCGTAGATAACACCCGGCATCATGGGCTGTATCCTCGTTATGGATGTTGGATTCCGATCTAAACCTTCCCTAAGGTCCACATAGCCATTGTTCCCGAAATCCATAACAGATTTCCCAGTAACCGCATCAATCGCCTGAATGGAATTGTTAAGCGTGAACAGTAATCTCTTGTTCTTTTTGTCTTCACTTTCCCAATAATTGATACCTCTTCTGGTAATTCCCGGCAAATCTGTATGTATCCAAAGTTCTTTACCCGTTTTGGCATTTATGGCAATGAGGGAACTATTTTTCCCGAGAACGTACATGGTGCTGTCCACAATGATCGGGCTGAAAAAATAAAAACGGTCATCTCCTGATGGGTAGCTCCACAACAGTTGCATTTGTGCAACGTTGGACTTGGTGATACTGGGCGACTCGAAGAACTTGGATTGGTCTGGACTACCTCCGTAGTGCGACCACATTGTGTGCTCGGCAACTTCATTTGTATGGGTCTGACATCCCGATATAGTGACCAAAATTATCAGTATAACCAAGGTAACCCAAGATGTTGGCGTGAATTTAATATTTGACATTGTTATAGATGAAAAGCCCATTATGCCATGCCGAAGCGTATTCTATACTTTTGGCCGGACAATGGTAGCTGTCAATATTTTTATGGGTTTACCAAGTTCTTTTCTTCAAAATTTCTTGAATCTGCTCTCTGGAAACAGGAAGCTCATCGATATGTTCGTTGAGCCACTTGCTAAAATCCTTTTCAATTTCATCAGACCAACGCGTATCAATCTGTCCGGCAGTGTAGGTTCCTTCTTTGATACGTTGATGTCCGAACATATCACGTAAACGGACAACTTCGGAAACGGTAGCCACTTTTTCTGCCAAATGTGCAGGTATAAAGGTGACCACGCCCATTTTGCCCAAAACAACATCGCCGGGCATTACCGTTACAGTCCTGATCCTGGTTGGTTGATTTATTCCGACCAGCATCGTGTTCAAATCCCCTGGCGGATTATGGTGCGAGGCATCGTAACTCGTGTAGTAAGAGGTAAAACCGCCAATTTCCATGAGCCCTTCAACATCTCTGAGAGCACCGTCATAAACAATTCCATTACCTGATTTTGCGAAAATAGCGTTGCCCACATTATCACCAATGGTGGGGCCATCCTTATCGGCACCAAATTGGTCGGCAACATACACATCCCCCTTTACCAAAATATCCACGGGCCACGTGTTCTGCCCACGTTTGCCCTGGGCTTTTCCTCGATCATCTATAGCCTTCCACACATCGGGCCGACCTGGCATAAAGGTTGCCGTAACAGCACGTCCCACGAGCACACTATCCGGGTTGATCATTTTCCAGCCTTCGGCAATTTGATAGCGATAGCCTTCATTCTTCATAACCGCCCAAGCTTCTTCGACGCTGACGGATTTTATCCTTTCCAAAAGGGCGTCCGAAACTTTTGGCCTTCCATCATCAAAGCGTTCCCCTTTCCATTCCGGAGTTAAAAAAATAAGTTCTTCCTTACTGATCTGTTGACCCATCATCTGGGTTGCCAGACCAACAAGAACCATTAGGATCATATACTTTTTTCGTAACATAATAGTATCTTTTTAATGAGTTATTGATTATTCAAAAAATGGTATTCCCTCGGGTGCATATTTCTTCATCGCCTCTTCATTGATATCCACTCCAATACCCGGTTTGTCCGAAACTTTCACAAAGCTGTCCTTAACCCAATCCCCTTCGTCATAGGTGACGATTTCTTTAAACATTGGATCTGTATGGAAATAGGATTGCCACTCCATTAAATGGAAGTTGGGAACCGAAGCACAAACATGGGCACAAGCCATAGCCCCCAAGAAGGAAGCCACCATATGTGGCGAAAAGGGAACGTAATATAAATTAGCCAGGTTCGCAATGCGTTGTCCTTCCCCTAAACCACCACATTTTTGAAGGTCTGGCATAATAATGTCCACTCCATTATCCAACAATTGCTTGAATCCGTGGCCCAAATACACATTTTCACCTGCCGAAATTGGTGTGCTGGTTTCTTCTGCCAAGGTTTTGAAGGCATCAAAATTTTCCGCGGGAATCGGTTCTTCCAACCATGTAAGGTTAAGATCCTCCACTTTCTTGGCAATGGTCTGGGCAGTTACATGATCGTAACGCCCGTGCATATCCACACAAAGGTCTATTTTTGGCCCAACCGCTTCCCTTACTGCGGCCAGTTGATCATACATTCTTATGATTTCCCCAGGACTGGCCGTCCAATTATATCGGTCATATTTATCAGGATCACTAGCGTAATCCAAATCAAATTTCAACGCATTGAAGCCCCAATTTTTGATGGCGTCCTTTGCTGCTGTGGCAAAATCATCCGGTGACGGGAAACGAACACGATAAAGGGCAGTATCACAATATACCCTTACTTTATCACGAAATTTTCCGCCAAGCAATTGATAAACAGGCAAGTCCAAAGCTTTACCTGCCAAATCCCATAAAGCGGTCTCTATGGCAGAAAGAACGGCTACGTATGTACCCGACTGCCCGCCACCGAAATGACCTGCACGACGGATATCTTCAAATATTTTATGAACATTGAACGGACTTTGGTCCCTTAGAAAAAACCCCATCCTTTTGACCAAGTGGTAAGTTCCTGGAACGGCATCCACCCCTTCACCACAACCATAAATTCCTTGATTGGTGTGTATTTTTACGAACAGGCCACTACCACGGCGAATAAAGCCACATTTAACATCCGTGATTTTCAAATCTGATGGTGCGGATAATTTTGGATTTTTATCTATTGCTTTTTGATATTCTGAACCATATGTTGCTGATGACACCATTCCCAATCCTGCACTGGCCATGATTGATTTGGATATAAAAGATCTTCTTGAATTTTTCATATTTGGTTGCTTTTTGACTTAAGAGATAATTATTATAATTTTTAATCGGTTATTACTGATTGTGGCGTTTCATCGGTAGGTTTTCCGTGCCAGTATGAGGCTAAAATAGACCCCGTTACATTCATTAAAGGGCCAAATACGGCCGGTGCCAGCCCCATGGTCGCAATTTTCCCCAGACTGTTGGCAATTCCCGAGGCCAATCCGCCATTTTGCATTCCCACTTCAATGGCAATGGTTCTAGCATCCTTTTCGGACATCCTAAGAAGCCTAGCGTACCAATACCCCAGTAAATACCCGAAAATATTGTGGACCAATACCAACAACATCAAAATGCCGCCAATCTCCAAAAGGCTGTCCCTTCCTGCTGCGGTAATGATGGTAATTATTAGACCTATGGCCAACATGGATATTAAAGGCATTGCCCTACCCAACCATTTAATACGATTTCCAAATATTTTATTAAAGAGCAAGCCCGCCCCGATAGGTATAATGATCATCTTTACGATACTCCACATCATGGCGAACACATCAATCTCAATGAACTCTCCGGCGAACAACTTCATCATTAAAGGCGTAAGAAATGGTGCCAAAAGTGTTGCAATGGAAGTAATGGTTATCGAAAGTGCGACATTCGCCTTGGCCAAAAAAGCCATTACGTTAGAGGCTACACCACTGGGAGAACAGCCTATGAGCACTATTCCTGCTGCAATTTCTGGTGGAAAATTGCTGATCTGTGCCAAAAAATAGCCCATCAGGGGCATTACGATCAATTGTGCCGAAACTCCGATCATCACTCCTTTTGGTGATTGAAATACGGCTGCAAAATCTTTGACGCTCATCGTTGTTCCCATACCGAACATGATAATCTGTATCAAGGGAATAATGAGCACAGTGAATTTAAAATCACCAATGTGGGTAAAGTAAACTGGGTAATATAGTGCCGCCGCCACACCTGCAAAAATCATTGTGGTGAATATCAGACCCTTCATTTTTTCGTATCCGTTAAACCCGAAGGCCAACAATGCAAAAAATCCAAGAATAAAAAGTCCGGCTTGATCGATATGGCCTGTTATGGCCATCCCAATTATAATCAGGAACAGCAAAGCTGCCAATCCTAGTGCTATAGAATATATGGTTATATTTTTCAAAATAGAAGGATTTAAAGTTTATACGCCTGTCTTGCCAGCAATCTCCATTGCTTGCCTTCTTTTTGAAAAACCAGCAGGCAACCTATGTTGACTGTTGCCGGCGCACCATTATTGGTTCCTTCACCTTTAAAAATATGACGCACTATACCTGTTTTACCAGAAATTGTTATGGTTTGATCTATCGGGGTTATCGATGAAAATAGAAATCCGCCGTTCATGACGCCATCCACATATTCCGTTTTATTCTCTATCTTACCGCTAGAGTGACCGTAGGTTAGACTTTTCATGGTCAATTCTTCCAGTTTATCTTTGTCTCTATCGACCATGGCTTCGTAAAGTTGACTTACCGCATCATCGATTTTATTGACTTCAGCAGTATTCTTTTGAGCCACTAAAGTGGTGGAGAAACAAAGAAGTATTCCTAAAAAACAGTGTTTTGTTATGGTTGAATATTCAATAAGGTGTTTTTTCATTCTATTGGTTTTATGCTGGCAGATATCTATTGTTTTTTAGATGCCATATAATCATTGAGTTCTTTTCTGGACATGGGTAATTTGCTATCTGGATATTCCTTTAGCCAGTTTTCGAAATCTGCATTGATCTCTTCCGTCCATCTCGTGTCTATCTGTCCCGCGGTGTATCTTTTTTCCCGTAATCTTTGGAACCCAAACAGATCGCGCAGGCCTACTATTTCAGAAGACAGTACCAATTCCGAAGCCAAATGGGAAGGAATAAAAACGGTGCCATGTTGGTTCGCCAAAACCACATCGCCCGGTAATACGGTTGCCCTTCCAATTCGGATGGGCATGTTAATGCTGGTCAACATTTCCTCCTGCAGATAAGAAGGGTCCGCACCTTTGTGCCAGCCATTGAATCCCTCAATATCCAAGAGGCCTGCGACATCCCTTACGCCACCGTCAAAAATCACCCCGTTTTTGGAATTGGTATAAATGGCATTTCCTAAATTGGAACCGATCAGCGTACCATCTATAATTCTTCCGTATCCATCTGCCACGTAGACGTCTCCAGGTACCAATTGTTGAATGGGCCATGAATTGCTTCCTCCAATGGTATCCCGTTTCTCTTGTGCTCCTTTAAGTTTCACCAATTGTTGATAGTCTGGTCTAAGTGGCATATATTGTGCAGTGACCACCCTACCGGTCATGGCATTTTCTGGATGGATTATTTCCCATTCGCCTTCATATTGATTGTGATATCCCTTTCTTCTTAAAAAGCCCCAGGCCTCTTCAATTTGAATATTTTTCATTCTTTGCAACAAGGCATCGGAAACTTTTGGCCTTCCGTCCTTAAAACGCTCTCCGGTCCAGTTGGAGGTCAGTTCCATAATGTATTCAGGTGAAGCTGTAACTCCTTGCGATTTGGCGTAAAAAAAACCAAGAAAGCAACTTAGCACCAATACTATCCTTAAATTTCTCATGTTCTATATTTTTTAATTTTCCCTTAAAAAGGGGTCTGTTCTTCACGAATTCCCCACTGAATCAAGTTAGACAGGAAACCCCCGTTAACACGGGAGTTCTCCCATCAAACTCAAACTAAATCAAACTACATCAAAACGTGCCCCTATACACAAGGGCGATGATACTCTATTGGCACATCCTTATTCATTCGGTAGAATGTTGCCAGGTTATTTATTAACTATAAGTTCTATCGTGGGAACGAAGCTCGTTCCATTCCTCTGTAGATTTAAAGAATGTTTTATCCGAAGGATGCAAATGTTCCTTCACCACTTCTTCATCCAAGTCTATCCCCAAACCTGGTGCGGTAAGTGGAACCGTGGCAAAACCTTTGTCGATCATCTTAAAACCACCAACCGTTTTTACCAGACTTTCCCACCACGGCACATCCACCGAATGATGTTCCAGGGCCAAAAAGTTTTGCGTCGCAGCCGCACAATGCACATTGGCCATAAAAGAAACAGGTGTACCTGCTTGGTGCATGGCCATGGCAATGCCAAATTCCTCGGCATAATCTCCAATTCTCTTGGTCTCCAACAGACCTCCAGAAGAGGCTAAATCCGGATGCACGATATCTACCGCCCTATCATGAATAAGGGGCATAAAGTCCTTTAAAAGGTAAATATCCTCCCCTGTGGTCGTGGGTGTCTCAATGGCATCGGTAATGGTCCTCCATTGTTCATTGTACTGCCATGGAACCATATCCTCGAACCAAGCCAACCTATATTTATCCAGGGCCTTTGCCAAACGTATTCCATTGTTGAGGTCAAAGTGTCCATAGTGATCGGTGGAAATTGGAATTTCATAACCTACCATGTCCCGAACATCTTCCACTACCTGCTGCAATACTTCAAGTCCTTTTTCCGTAATCTGTATTTGGGTAAAAGGATGCATGGTATTTCCGTAGGACATCATATTACGGCGATCGCCCCATTGGGCCAAAACACCTCTTTCATTTTCCCAGAACTTTCCGTTTACCACCGTACCGGGCTTTCCCCGTAGCTCTCCAATGGAAACATCCATTTTAAGCCAAGTGTATCCCTGTTCATTTACCCTGAAATCTATTAATCGCTTTTGCTCTTCAGGTGAGGATGCTTCGGGAGTGTCGGCATAGAGCCTTACTTTGTCCCTGTATCTACCCCCCAGTAACTGCCAAGCGGGTACACCGTATGCTTTACCGCAAATATCCCAGAGCGCCATTTCAACCGCACAGACCCCTCCAGCTTGCCTGGCAGGTCCCCCAAATTGCTTGATGCTCTTGAATATTTTTTCGACATTGCAAGGATTTTCTCCCAGAATCCTACTCTTAAGGAATAGGGCATAGCGTACATCTGCGGCATCCCTAACCTCACCAAGGCCATAAATTCCTTGATTGGTCTCTATCTTGATTATGGCCGTGCCGCCCATCACATTTGTGAGGGCATACCGCATATCGGTGATCTTGAGTTCTGAAGGCGCGGACATACGGCTGACCTTTGAAGTGGTCTGTGCTATGGTATCCTCGATGCCCAGTCCCATCATTCCCGTCATTGCAATGCCTCCCAATGCGGTTTTTTTCAGAAAGTTTCTTCTGTCATCCGTGGTTTTTGGGTTCTCAATTTCTGCCTGCTTCGCCAACTTATGGTCCTTTTCTTCTTGCTTATTCTTGGCTATAATTTGTTTTAATACTGATTTCATTTTTTTATTTCTTTTTGATAATATCGGTTACTCATTAATCTACATCCCACCAAACCTTGGTATCCAAGTTATCGGGCCCCATTCTGGAAACCGCCTCTTGAAGGTTTGCCTGATTTACGGCTATCTCGGCAGGAGGGTAAGTCAACCTATTTATGAAATCACTGGTGATATCCTGTGCAGGATATGGGTTGGGCATCAAATCTGGATAGCCAGACCTTCTAAAATTGGCGAATAGTTCCGGTCCGTTCAAAAAGGAAGCCACCCAGTATTGTGTATTGATTTCCTCAACAGCATTGGCCAGATTCAATGGGTTGGCAGCTATATAAGTATCAATATCAGTTCCAGCAATGGCCACACTTTCTCCATAGGCCGCTGCCTGTTCCATATGTCCGCGTATTCCATTTTCGTAATACTCGGAGGGATCACCTGTCACCCATCCATTGACCGCAGCTTCTGCCAACAACAATTGCGTCTGCGCATAGGTACAGAGAAACATGGGCGACGACTGGGCGCCGTATGTAAACCGATCTACTTGTGAAAAGTCATAGAAACTGGCAAGTCCTTCATTGGTCGCAACAGTTCCAATGGTACTGTTATCATACCCCATGGGCATACCTATTTGATCATCAGGATTCTTTGAGGCAATTGCCTCTACTTGGTCCGGTCCCGATGCAGCGCCCACATACCTGATCGCCAACGAGGCCAATCTTGGATCATCGTTATTATACAAGTAATCCACGAATACATCTGTCAAATAGAAGTTATTGGCTTCGGTTCCATTGAATGTGAAACTGTATGGGTTGGTGAAATTGTTATCGTGCCTAACCACAAAGTTGTCGTCATTGGACTCCATTACACCTCCATTGAAGCCACTTTGAACGGTCTGTTCCGCCAAGGTGGAATCTACATTCGAAAGTCGCATACCAATCCTCACCAAAAGAGAGTTGGCCAATTTTCTCCACTGGTCCAAATCTCCTGAATACATCGCTTCCCCTCCTTCGGCAGGGGCCGACTCGCTCAACGCGTCCCTTGCCTCGGTCAATTCAGTGATCAAATCCGGATAAATCTGTTCCTGGGGATCATAACTTGGCAGTACCACCTGCTCGGACAAGCCCTTACCTGCTTCAAAATAGGGGATTTCCCCGTATTCATCAGTCAATACCATGAAAGCATAGGCTTCCAAGATACGGGCCATCTGTAATAAATTGGAACGGTCCGATTCTTCAGTGTTAAGCTGAAGAATAACGTCACTGGTATGTTTTATGACATTTTGATAATATGCATCCCACTGGTTACCGGTATTGTTACGGTTATCCTGATTATAGTTGGCCCCGGCCACAAATCCAGAGTTGGGCGTTACTATCTGCTGTACAATCGCTTCATCGTAGTAGATATTGGTTCCACTTGGGAAGGAAAGTCCAACGATCGCATTGTTCAATAGGAACACTGGGTCTATGCTTTCACTTGTTGGGTCTACAGTGTTGGTATTGAGTTCATCAAAATTCTCTTCGCATCCCAATAGACCTATGAGGATTACAAAGATTATGATTCTATTCCCTATATTTTTCATGATGTCTTATTTAGAATTTGACGTTTAGGTTAAACCCGATACTTCTTGTGGTGGGTACACCTGTGGATTCCAGTCCAGAAACGTTGTCCGAACTATAAGCAAAGGAGTCTGGATCAATATTGGGGACCCATTTTTTAAGTATTGCCACATTGTTTGCAACCAGGCTTAGGGTTACCCCTTGTACAAAGGAATCCTCTGGAATGAGTTTTTGGAAATCATACCCTAAGGTAATCTGCCTCAATTTCCAGAATCCAGAATTGTACACAATGGGTTCTATCAATTGCTGTGATCGCACAACTTCCCAGTAAGTTTGGGATTCCGTTGCAACATTGTTGGGTTGCCCCGCTTGGTTTACCCCATCTCCGATAACCCCGGTATCCCTACCAGGAAGGGTCATTTTATGGAGACCATGTCTAACGGCATTGAAGTTGGTACCGGAAATCATCTTACCTCCCAATTTGAAATCAATCAAAAAGGAGAAGTTGAAATCCTTGTAGCGTACGGTATTTGTAATACCTCCAACCCATCTGGGCAGTGCACTACCAAAGAATTTGATATCGTCCGACCTTAAAGGTCTTCCATCATTTGCAAATATTTGTCTTCCTTGGTCATCGAACTTATAACCAAAACCGGCCAATTGACCGATTTCCTTACCTACCACTTGGTAGAGATAACCGTTAAATACGTGGTTACCTACCAAAATACTCTCTCCCTCCTCATCGCTAAGCAGGCTGATTACTTTGGTTTTATTGTAGGACGCATTGAAATTAAAATCCCATCTTAGGTCATCATTACGAATGGGTGTCAAATTCAATAACATTTCAATACCGTCACTTCTACTTTCACCACTGTTGATCAACTGACTTATAAATCCTGAAGAATTGGAAATCTGAGCGGGTATGATCTGATCTATTGTGGTCTTGCGGTATACGGCCAAATCCAATCCGACCCGGTTATCGAACATTCTTAGATCGACACCTAGTTCTGTTTCCTTCACCCTCATTGGGCGAAGGTTGGGATTGGGCAATATGGATGTATTGGCGCCAGCAACTGGCTTGGGTGATCCATCCGGTCCTGGGAAGAAGTTGGCGTTGATATCATAAAATAGTGCGTCAGAATAAGGATTTACGTCCGTATCGCTGCCCACTTCGGCATAGGCGGCCCTGAATTTACCCAAGGTAAGCCACTCCGCGTCATCACCGACCCAGTTTGAAAAGAGGACACTACCGGAAACAGAAGGATAAAGGATACTTCTATTTGCTTCAGAAAGTGTTGAGAACCAATCGTTACGGGCAGTACCACTTAAAAAATAAGTGTCTTGATAAGATAAATCAACTGCTCCATACAAGGAGTTGATGCCTCTCTCGGACATGGAGTAGGTTGGATCTTTCACCCTACCGTTTTGTACAGTGTACAGATCACGGATCACAAAATCGGTCACATCCACTCTATTGAGCTCCTGTCTTCTTCTCATTTGGTTTCCACCAACATTGTAACTAATTCCAAAATCTTCATTTACATCAACATTTCCTGAAAAAAGGAAGTCCATGTTGGTTTCCCTATACCTTCTTGCTGTTTGGGTAAAGGTTCCATTAAAGAAGGGTTCTGGTGCCGCAGGTCTGGAAGCTTGTCCGGTCGGATACCCATTAAATTGTTGGGAACGTGACCAATAGTCCTGCCCTACCCGTATCTGTCCCGTAAGCCATGAAAGAATTTTATAGCGTGCGGCAACGTTACCGAATATTCTATCTCTCCGTATTTCGTTGAACTGTTCGGAAAGCGTAAAATATGGATTGGTACGGTTTCTGAACCTGCTGTATACAAATTCGTTCCCGTTCTCATCAAGTTTTTTCTCTTCCAATAAATCGAAAGGCATGGAATTGGCCATGTTGTAAAGGGCCACAGGAATCGTATTGTCCTGTTGGCCAACGTTGGGCGGGTTTATGTTTTTCTCGTAGGAATAATTGACATGGGCCTCAACGCTAAGCTTGTCGGACAGGTCATAGTTTGCCCCAAAGTTTACCGTCTTCCTGTTAAACTCGTTATTAGGAGTGATGCCTTTACTGCCTAGATTGGAAAGTGAAAGGTTGAACCCTCCTTTTTCTGATCCACTCGAAATGGATACGGAATTGGTGATGTCGAGACCACTTCTATAAAACTTCTTAATTCTGTCGTAAACCGGAACATAAGGAACTTCCACTCCATCAAAAAGAACCTGCGTCATTCCCGGTTGAAAGCGTTCCCCGAAGGACCATTGTCCGGAGGTTGGATTGGCCGATGTAGGCCTCACTCCGTTCTCCCCTTGTCCATATTCATACTGATAGTCTGTAAAATCCAAAGGGGTATGGTCGGTTATGTTAAGGTTGTAGGTAACCCCTATTCCCTGTTGACGCCCACGCGACTTCGTGGTGATCATAATAACACCATCCTTTGCCCTGGACCCATAAAGTGCTGCACCGGTGGCTCCCTTTAAAATGGTCATACTTTCTATGTCATCTGGATTGATACTGGAAAAACCATCACCACCATCGGAATAGATTCCGTCACTATTGGTGCCCACTTCTGTACTGGTACTCCCCGGGCTTGTACCAAAGGAAGTATTGTCTATCGGCACACCATTTACCACTATTAGAGGATTATTGGTCCCCGAAATTGAGGATTGACCTCTAATTCTAACTTTTGATGACCCACCTGGTCCTGAACTCAATGAGGATATATTGACCCCTGCTACCTTGCCCTGAAGGGTGTTCATAAAATTTGAAGACCTGTTCACATTGACCTCGTCGGCATCTACCTGGGCAATGGAATATCCCAATTTCTTGGTTTCTTGCTTAATCCCCAAAGCAGTTACCACAACTTCGTTCAAGTTCTGTGTATCTTCCTGTAATACTATATCAAGGGTCGTGGATCCTCCAACCGGGACTTCTTTTCTTGTAAACCCGATGGAACTGACTATCAAAACGGCATTGGCATTCTGAACAGTTATCTCATAAACTCCATCAAAGTTGGCGGCAACACCATTAGTGGTGCCCTTTTCTATCACAGATGCCCCTGGTATGGGTACGCCATTGGAGTCTGTAATTACACCCGAAAGTGTGGTTTGAAAATCGTCATCGGGAGATGAGGAAGGACTTGAGTCCGTCGGAGCTACATCGATTGCGTTTCTGGTCTTTAAAATAATTTGTTGTTTGTTAAAAAGATAAGAAACGTTGGTTCCCTGGAAAAGTTGGTCGAGTATTTCAGCGATCAATTTTTGGTCTACATTGATAGAGACCTTTCTGTGAGCATTTACTTTTTTGTTGTCATAAAAGAACTTGAACTCTGAAACAGATTCAATCTGTTCGAACACTTGCATAATTTCTACATTTTTCATGTCCAAACTGAGTTTGGTATTTTGGGAGTAGGAATTTGCATGTGTCGAAAAAAAGGAAACTATCAAGAAAAGTGCAGTTAGTTTCACCGTCAGCGACAAGTTGTTTGTTAAACAAGGCAGAGTGCTCTTGATGTAATTTTTCATACCTTTGTAATGTTTTTAGTTAACTTATTTTTTGAGTTAATAATCTCAAATCGGGAAGGTGTTGCAGCATCTCCCGATTTTTTTTGTGCATTTATTTCATAGGCGTATATCTGATTTTTGGTTATTTATTCTAGAATGATTATTTGATCATCTTCAATTAGGTAATCAAAGTATGTTTCGGACACGAACGTGTTCAGTACTTCTTCAATGGTTTCCACGTCAAAAGTGGCAGTGAACACCCTGTCTTCCAAGTCCATGTTCTTGTTCTGGATGGACACCCCGTAGTGCCTTTCCAATTTTTTTATCATATCCTTAAATTTCATGCCCCTAAGAACTAATTTCCCTTTCATCCAACTGGTATACAGTTCGGTATCGACCTTTTGCACGCTCATTTTTCTATGAGCAGATTCCCAAGAAGCCATATCTCCAGGTGTAAGCAATGTGGAATCGTCCTCACTATAGCTCATACCCGATTCATAAAGTCTAACGGATCCTTCAACCAGCACCGTCTTTTGGTTGGTATCCTCGGGGTAGGCAGTAACATTGAACTGGGTTCCTAATACACGTATATCCAATGATTGCGAAGTGACTATAAATGGACTGTTCTCATTTTTCTTCACATCGAAGAATGCTTCTCCGATCAATGTTACTTTTCTCTGCTGTCCCGGAACAAACTTTATAGGATATGTTAAGGTGGAACCTGCATTAAGATTAACAGTGGTTCCATCAGACAAAACAATTTTGAATGTCTTTCCATTTGGGATATGTAGCGTATTGTATACCAAATCGTCGTCAACTGCGTCAATATCACTTTGTGAATAGTCCACCATATTTTCGGCTTTAGTGCCGAGCACATTGCCATCCTTTGTTACAATCGCGGTAGAACCCGACTGGGACAGAATCCGGGTTTCCCCATTCCCCAGTTCCAACGTAATAGCTGTTGGATCATGCTCCACCTCTACCAATTTCTCCATATAAAATGACTTAAAGAAAAGAGATAACGCCACAACACCAACAAAAACTGCTGCATAACGCATAAACCTTGAATAAGAAGTTGTTAAACGCTTGTTCGATTTATTTGTATGAAGTCCATGTTGAATTGTTCCCCAAGCTTCTTGTGAATCAAGATGATGTATATTTTGCAGTTCTTTCAATTTATCCTGCAATTTTGTGAGCCTTTGAAAGGTCAAAAAATTTTCATCATCTTCAGACAACCATTTCTCAAATAGAATTTCTTCTTCTTCGCTTATGGGCCCTTTTAATTTTTTAAGGATAATTTCTACGATCAATTTGGTCTTTGTTTATAGCGATGATAACATATCATCTACTTATAAGACCTAAAAAATTGAAAAACGGGTAGTGAAAATCTTATATTTTTATATAATTTTTTATAAATATGCCATTTTAAGATATCTAAAAATGGATATTTCTCAAATTTAAGCGAAGTATCTTAAAAGACTTTTTCAAGTGGTACTTTACTGTATTGACTGTAATGCCCATGATTTCTGCTGCACCTTCATACTTGATTCCTTCCATCACACAGAGCTCAAATACCTTTCTATTCTGTACTGGCAAGGATTCCAGTTCTTTAAAAATTGTTTCAGAAACTTCTGACTGAATCCACTCATTCTCATACGAAGGTACATAAGTAGTGGAATGGGACATATCGAAAGTTCGTTGAGAATTTTTAATTTTTTTTAAACTTTCATTTCGTACAGCAGTATTGATGTAGGGCTTAAAATTCTCAATAGTTGTATACTCATTTTTCTGTAATAGCTTGGTGAAAACTGTTTGTACCACATCTTTTGCATCATCCAAATCTTGCACATAACTATAAGATAACAAACACCATTCTTGGTAATGCTCAAGAAACATTTCTTCCAAATTTTTAGTGTTTATCATTTCTGTAATTATTATGAACTTGGTTAATTAAGCTTAATGGTTATAGTAGAAAAAAGAAATTTGAATACATTATAATTAATTGTATATTTTACACTTTAAACAATAGCAATTTATCAAATTGTTGCTATTTGTGCAAAAAAAATATGATAATTACAAATAAAAAACATCGTATTGCCATTTTCGTACTCGAGTAATATTGTAGTTGCTCAAACTGAAGAGGCAAAACTTATAAGTGGATGTAATTAAAATCAAAATTTTACCATGAAAGACCTATTGATCAACCGTTACATTGCAAATAAAGGTGTTTGGATAGGAAGATGCCACGTACCATCTGAAAACGCCTATAATAATGTTGAAGGCCCCCATGTAATTTGGGCACATAAAGAATGGGTATATGATCTATCCTATTACTTCAAATCTACGGGAGAACTCATCAATTCGGGCAACTACAAAGAAATATTGGATGTAAAGAATCCGAATATTACAAAAGTGGGGGCTTTTGAAGAAATTTTGGAAAATTCATTTTATCATCAAAAGGACTATAACAAGCCCTTTTTCCTGGCCCCTAACGATACTCAAGCCGTTAAGGCATGCGGGGTCACTTTTATTAAGAGCTTATTGGAAAGGGTAATTGAGGAGAGGGCAAAAGGAGAACCTCAATTGGCCATACAACTAAGGGACGAAATCACCTCCATCATTGGTGAAAGTCTCAACAACATAGTTCCTGGCTCGCCACAGGCAGTTAGTTTAAAAGATGAACTAAAAAAAAGGGGGATTTGGTCCCAGTACCTGGAAGTTGGTATTGGCCCCAATGCGGAAGTGTTTACCAAAAGCCAACCTTTTTCATCAGTGGGTTTTGGTGCGGAGATTGGTGTGCTCAGTGATTCAAAGTGGAACAATCCAGAACCTGAAATAGTATTGGTGGTCACCAATTCAGGCAACATAGTGGGGGCAACTTTGGGCAATGATGTGAATTTACGGGATTATGAGGGCAGAAGTGCCTTGTTATTGGGAGAAGCAAAAGATCAAAATGGTTCTTGTGCCGTTGGTCCACTGTTCAGAATGTTCGATGACTCTTATTCGTTGGACGACGTAAAAACTGCCAAGGTATCCTTAACGATTACCGGGACCGATGGTTTTGAGTTAAAGGATGCAAGTGACATGGGAGAAATAAGCAGGTCACCTGAAGAATTGGTAACACAAGTGATCAATGATAACCATCAATATCCCGACGGGTTCATTCTTTTTTGTGGAACCATGTTCGCTCCAACGTTGGATAGAAATGAAAAAGATATGGGGTTCACCCATAAACCACAGGACAGGGTGATCATTGAATCCCCTAAACTGGGTATGTTGGTGAATTGGGTCAACTCGGCAGATAAAATTCCTAATTGGAATTTCGGAATCAATGCTTTTGTTGACTACTCCATAAAGAGGTTACAAAAAAAGAAATAATGAAAGGTATGTAAAAACACCCTTTACTAATTACTAAAAAAACTAAAAAATGATTTCAGGTAAAAACTATATCGGTTCAAAAGTATCGGGGAATGGCGAGAGAACCTTCCACACCTTTAATCCAAAAAGCAACCAAATTACGGCTTGGACCTTCTATGAAGCCTCCTCGACAGAAATTGACGAAGCAGTTGATTTGGCGGAACAGGCATTTCAGGAGTACAAACAATTTTCCGGTGTCAAAAAAGCAGGTTTTCTGAGGGCCATTGCGGAAGAGATTGAGAATTTGGGCGATGAGTTGATCGAGACCTATACGCAGGAATCCGGGCTTCCCGAAGGTCGCGCCTTGGGAGAACGAGGCCGTACCATGGGACAGCTCAATGCATTTGCCACATTGCTCGAAGAAGGTTCCTGGACCGATGCGACCATAGATACCGCAATTCCCGAACGCACTCCTATACCCAAAGAAGACATACGAAAGATGTTGGTCCCGATCGGTCCCATAGTAGTTTTTGGTTCCAGTAATTTTCCTTTTGCCTTTTCTACTGCCGGGGGCGATACAGCAAGTGCCCTGGCAGCGGGGTGTCCTGTCATCGTAAAGAGCCATCCCATGCATGCGGGAACCGGCGAACTTGTCGCGTCGGCCATTATAAAGGCCGCAAAAAAAACAGGAATGCCCGATGGCGTTTTTTCAAACTTGAACAGCAGTGGAATCGAGGTGGGAGAAAGATTGGTTACCCACCCAAAAGTAAAGGGCGTAGGTTTTACGGGAAGTATCCGAGGAGGAACGGCACTTTATAATTTGGGTATGCAACGGGAAGAACCCATACCTGTTTTCGCAGAAATGGGGAGTGTGAACCCTGTTATTGTGCTTCCCTCTGCCTTGGAAGAAAAAAAGGATCATTGGGCCTCCCAATATGCCGGCTCCATTACGTTGGGGTCTGGCCAATTCTGCACCAATCCCGGCTTGTTGATCGGGCTTAAAGGAAAGGCTTTGGACAATTTTGTTTCCACATTGGGTGAACAACTGTCGCTTTTGGATCCATCGAGCATGTTGCATCCGAACATCCATGAAAACTATGAAAAGGGACGAAAGGAAATCTCTAGTCATGAAAAAGTATCTGTTGTGGCGGAGTTTGGGAAGGAATTGCCGCCAAATTATGGCAGGCAGCAATTACTTACGGTGAGCGGAAAGGATTTTTTGGAGAACCCCGTAATGCACCAAGAGGTTTTTGGACCGTTGTCCCTGGTTGTACAATGTGCCGATGAGGAGGAGCTCACCAATATCCTTCATAGTTTGGAAGGTCAACTTACCGGAACAATATTGGGCGATGAACCGGAGATAAAAAAATATGAAAAGGTAATAGATGCCTTAAAAAGTAAGGTGGGGCGAATCATTTTCAACAGTGTTCCCACCGGCGTCGAGGTCTGTCCGTCCATGTTTCATGGCGGCCCCTTCCCGGCGACCACGGACAGTAGGTTCACTTCGGTGGGGTCCTCGGCCATAATTCGATGGGTACGTCCCGTCTGTTTCCAAAATTGGCCACAATCCATGCTACCAGCCGAATTACAAAACGACAATCCGTTGGGTATCATGAGAAAAGTGAACGGTATGTTCACCTCAAATCCTATCTGACCAGAAAAAAAGAAGGCATAGCATATCTCAGGAGATTTTGGGCTCATCGAGATGAAATGAAAGGATAAACAGCTTGCTGGTTCCCTATATCAACCTTGGGAAGCAATCTGTACCTTGGGAAATAGGTCTTGTCTGGACCGGTACATTGATGATGGGTCTTTATTATATGGATAGAGGTCAGAAAAATCAATGGATTATCTAATGCCCATTCATAAGACCAAATTCCTGTCGTCATGACACAATCATCTTTTATTATTTGATGTACCATGTTAGTTTTGTAGTATACCCACGGTAAAAGAAGCTAAAATTTACAAATGGAAGAAACAGGGAATCAAAACCTCATCTTAAGAAAAATAAACCCCGGCAAGCCAAAAGGCATAACGGGGTTTTCTTTTTGAAAAATTATACGGGACCGTGACTTTCTTTCCCTTTAATTTTCATTAGCGACCAATGCATTAATTCTTTGTATAGAGCCATCAGGGTTATAAGTAAGCTCTGTCATTTTTACGCTTCTTAAGTGTGTTTTCCCACCGGACATGGAACTGTCGTGAAAAAATAACCACCACTTTCCTTGGTATTCCACAATAGAATGATGGTTGGTCCAACCCAATACAGGATCTAAGATCACCCCTTGATAAGTAAACGGCCCATATGGATTATCCGCGATAGCGTAAACAATATTATGGGTATCACCGGTGGAGTAAGAAAGATAATATTTGCCATTATATCGGTGGACCCAGGCAGCTTCAAAAAACCTTCGGTCGTTGTCGCCCGCAAGAATTGGTTCGCCATTCCGATCCAATATCACAACATCTTTGGGTTCCTCTGAAAAGCTTACCATATCGTCGCCCATTTTGGCAATCTTGGGCATAAGGGCCGGTTCGTCATCCGCAGGGTATTTGTCGGCTCCCAAATATTCCCCTTGCTCCCATTGCTGGAGCTGTCCGCCCCAAATACCTCCAAAATACATATAATAGGCACCATCCGTATCCTCGAAAACCGCCGGATCCATACTAAAGCTTCCTTCAATGGGCTCCGCCATGGCCTCAAATGGACCTCCGGGAGTATTGCTTTTGGCAACACCAATATGAAAAACATCGTCTTTATCCTTTACTGGGAAATACAAAAAATATTGATCACCCTTTTTAGCGGCATCCGGAGCCCACATTTGCCTACCTGCCCAAGGGACATCGTCAATATGTAGCGCAAGTCCATGGTCTGTAACCTCTCCTCCCACACTATCCATCGAAAACACATGATAATCTTCCATGTTAAAATGACTTCCCAAATCATCCTCCGGAATTCCTGATTCAAAATCATGGGACGGGTAAACATATAGCTTGCCTTCAAAAACATGTGCAGAAGGGTCCGCAGTATAAAGTTCAGATGTTAAAGTATATACCATATCAGGGGCAATTCCAATGGTGTCTTCAACAACATCAACATTCCCTTGAACATTTTTGGATTCTTTTTTTTCACGTTTGCACCCAAAAGTGAAAAAAAATAGAGAAATCAGTAAAAAACAAGAAGAAAGAATGCTTGTTAAGCGGATTTTACGGCTAAAAAATGTGTTTTTCATAATACGATAAATGGTTTTAATTGTTAAAAATACACATATTTTTTAATAAACAATCGTTTGCCTATATCTTTAAAAAAATATATTGTATTGTATATCAGTATTTTAAATTGTTTTAATTGAGTATTCAGAATAATTTCAATATCAAATT
This sequence comes from Flagellimonas abyssi, assembly GCF_019457905.1. GTDB lineage: Bacteria > Bacteroidota > Bacteroidia > Flavobacteriales > Flavobacteriaceae > Flagellimonas > Flagellimonas abyssi. The sequence continues at coordinate 55,398 of NZ_JAHZSV010000014.1, forward strand.
TAAAAAATTTTAACGCAACCGATTGCGCAAATAGATATATTGTGTATATTTAACACATTCAAAATTACAGGTATGTTTTTTTGCCGTATCTGGATTAATTAACTAAACAAAATCAAAACTTAGTAACATGACTGAAAAATCATTATTTGTTTTTACAAACAGTAAATGGTCCTCGCCTTTGCATTTGTATCTAACAAGCTTTTTGTTATTTATTTTTTGTACTACTGCACTAGCACAGGACATTATCTCGGTATCTGGAACAGTGACCGATGAATCGGGTGCACCTATTCCCGGGGTAAGTGTACTTGTACAAAACACAACAAATGGAACATCGACAGACTTTGACGGGAACTATGTGCTCGAGGCGGCTTCCAGTGCCACCCTTGAGTTTCGCTATCTTGGATTTGTTACGCAAACGATTGAGGTTAATGGAAGGTCAACAATTAACGTTCAATTAGCTGAAGACACACAGCAACTATCAGAGGTTGTAGTAATTGGGTATGGTACCCAAAGTAAAGAGTCCGTAACTGGTTCGGTAGTGTCCATTAAGGCCGAGGAATTGAACGAAGTTCAATCCGCCAACTTTACGCAAGCCCTTGTAGGACGGGCCGCAGGTGTAAATATTTCCTCCACCAGTACACGTCCGGGAGCTGCACCACAGATTCAAATTCGTGGCGTACGCTCACTTACAGCATCAAATGATCCATTAATTGTTTTAAATGGAATCCCTTTTTCTGGGGGGCTCAGCGACATCAACCAAAACGACATTGAGAGTTTGGATATCCTAAAGGACGCCTCGGCCACAGCAATTTATGGATCTAGGGGAGCCAATGGGGTAATCCTCATCACAACAAAGTCAGGTAAAAAAGGACAAAAGGCACAATTCTCTTACAATACTTATTATGGTACCAAGGAAGTGTTTGCCAAGTTACCAGTAATGAATACGGCCCAACTATTGGAATTACGTGAGATTGCCGCTGCCAATGGCACCGGAACGCCTACAGGAAATGATGAAAGTGTTGATAATGATACGGATTGGCAAGATTTATTGTTTGGTTCATCCATGCAAACCTCCCACGATATCACTGTACAAGGAGGTACTGAAAATGGCACCTACAATGTAGGTTTGGGCTATTTTAAAGAGACTTCTCCTGTTCCCGGTGATTCTTTTCAAAGATATTCCCTACGTTTTTCACTGGACCAACAAGTGGGTAAATTATTTCGTTACGGGGTAAACTCGGTAATGAACTATAGTGTTACCAAAAGCATAGTCGGTCCAGCCGGGGTGTATACCGCATCTCCTCTTTTAAGTCCTTATGATGAAAATGGAAACTTTTTGGAATCTGTTAGACTTACGGATGGACAAGACCAAGTATTCATCCCTACTCGAAATGAGATCAACCGAATTGGTAAACGAAGAGCAAACGAGCAATTGGACTTCGGTACCTATAACAACGTTTACGCAGAACTTAAAATGCCCTTTATTGCTGAAGGCCTTAAGTACCGCCTTAACGTTGGTCTTAACCTAAGATCGAGCAGAGATGGCGATTTTACTGGTCAGGGTGTCTTTAGTTTTAATCCTGATCAACCTAATTCGGCCAGTTACGGAACTAGTCTTACGCGGGACTATGTAGTTGAGAACCAATTGATTTTCGACAGGACCTTTGCCGATAAGCACAAAGTGAATTTCGTCGGGCTTTTTTCGGCTCAAGGAAATGATTTTGATAGTTCTTTTATACGGGTTCAAAATATACCGGATGAAAACGATTTATGGTACAATACGGATTCAGCTCTATTGGAAGACGTATTGGATTATGATACCAGTTATACAGAATGGGGGCTGTTATCTTTAATGGGAAGGGTCTTGTATGAATATGACAACCGTTACCTGCTTACCGCTACCATACGATCAGACGGTTCCTCACGATTGGCGCCAGGTAACAAGTGGTATACCTATCCTGCGGTATCCGTAGGGTGGAACATTGCCAATGAAGCTTTTATGGATAATGTAGATGCCATTAACCAATTAAAATTAAGGGCGGGTTATGGAGAAACCTCCAACCAGGCCATTGATCCTTTTTCTGTTCAAGGACGACTAAATGGTGGTGGTACCAACCCTGCGTATAATTTTGGCGATGTTTTTGCAAATGGTTATGTGGTGACCCAATTGCCCAACTCAAACTTAAAATGGGAGTTTTCGAAAACCTATAATTACGGTATTGATTTTGGCCTTTTCAATAATCGCCTTTCTGGTACGGTAGAGTATTATGAAACCGAGACTAACAATATTCTGCTTAACCTCGGTCTACCAAGCACCTCTGGTGTAAGCAACGTAACCAGTAATGTGGGTAAAACAAAGAGCAATGGGGTGGAGATAGCACTGAATGCTACTCCAATCCAAACTTCGGATTTTACTTGGGATGTAGGTGTTAACCTCTATACCAACAGGACCGAGATTGTCGAATTGGCATCAGGTCAACAAGAAGATGTAGGCAACCTTTGGTTTGTAGGCCAACCTCTTAGCGTTATCTATGATTATGAACGACTGGGATTGTGGAATGCCGATGATGAAGGTGCCGAATTTCTTGAACAATTTGTACCTGGGGGTAATCTAGGAATGATACGGGTGCGATATACTGGGGAATATAATCCGGATGGTTCACCTGTTCGTCAAATCAATGCGGAAGATAGGGTAGTTATAGACCCAACTCCTAATTTCCGAGGTGGTTTCAATACTCGCTTTGCCTATAAGAATTTTGATCTTAGCATGGTGGGAGCATTTCAAAGTGGAGGTATTTTAGTAAGTACCCTACACAATACTAATGGTAACACCATGAGGCTAAATGGTCGGGGAAACAACCTTAATGTAGACTACTGGACCCCAACCAACACCGATGCCAAATATCCGGCACCAGGGGGCATAGGCGGGGACCGGCCAGAATATGGTAGCACCTTGGGGTATTTTGATGGTTCTTACCTAAAGGTACGAGCCATGACCTTGGGCTATAGATTTGACCCAGATGTGATCAAGGCTATGGGAGCCAAAAATTTATACATATACGGTACAGTACAAAACCCATTTGTACTATTCTCCGATTTTCACGATGAATCGGGATTAGATCCAGAAATCACAAATTCGGGTGTGGACAACAACGGAGTAAGGCAAAATGCAGACATAAATACCAATGGGACTGTTTCCGGTAGTATCCCGACCATTGGTACCAACGTACCATCTACGCGAAATTATTTATTTGGATTAAATATAACTTTCTAAAAAAATGACTGTGAAAATTAATTTTAAAGCTAAAGTGATTACGGTTCTTTCTGTTGTCTTTTTACTGAGCGCATGTACAAAAGAAATTATAGAAGAGAACCCAAGAGGACAATTTACACCTGATTTTTTCCAGTCCGAGACTGGTGTTCAGGGCGGTGTGGTGTTCTTATATGAAACCATGAGGGATATTTATGGGAACCCCGGATTCTTTAATTCCACGGAATCGGGTACGGATGAATATACCTTTGCAGAGTCTGCAACCGGTGATTTTAAAAACGTGGACTTGTCCGGAGAAGGACAGATCATATCAGATGAAGGTGCAACTGCTGGAGTATGGTTTGCGAGTTTCCCTGCCATTAATACAGCCAATGGTATTTTGGAAAATGCAGAGGCCGTAGGATTGGACCCTGCCCTTGTTGCCGAAGTAAGGTTTTTTAGAGCATTTTATTACTTTTTATTGGTACAGACCTATGGTGGTGTGCCATTGGATCTAGGATCTGGAGAATTGGCATTCAATAGATCTGCTGTCAGGACCTCAACACGTAATACAGTTCCGGAAGTTTACACAAAGGCAATTTTTCCTGATTTGGTTACAGCGGTTAACGATTTGCCTGAAAATCCAAGATTGACAGGTACGGTTACCAAAAATGTGGCCAGGCTCATTTTGGCCAAGGCGTATTTGACCTATGGTTGGTGGTTGGAAAATCCAGAAGGGATTCCAACATATCCTGAAGCTCAAAGAAACGATCCCGATGGAAATGATCCTTCATTTTATTTTCAAGGGGCATACGATTTGGCCATGGATGGTATACAAAATCCTGGTCCCTACGGTTTGCTGGAGTATTTTTATGATGTTCACGAAGGCTCTAACGATCGACATATGGAGATGATGTTGTATGCCGACCGTACTCCGGAAAACGAACAATTCAATGGTGCACCGGTAACAGGCTGGGGGACTACTTCCAACAGTTCCAACACCGCAGTTTGGATGGCAACATCCAATTATACCACCATCAGTGTTGATGGTGTTCCTGCCGTTCAACGGCAATCGGTTCAGAGCCTTGGTAGACCATGGACACGAATGGCACCTACAGTTAGCAGTTTAACCGAGACTTTTACCGATAAGGATATAGATTCCCGTTACGACGGTACTTTTACGACCAGTTATCGAGGCAATTGGGACCAAGGAGGCGACGCCACGCCGTCATTGACCGGTGCCAATGGTCTAGAAATTTTTCCAGGTGATGCCGTTATCTCATTTTTGGACGAGTATGATCCGGCTGTGGTATATGAAGAGAGTGGAGAGCCCATAAACGGTGCCAATATTGGTGGTGGGGTATTGCCAGGAAGAGCAGATTACGTAATCAATGTAAACGAATTCAATAGAAGGTTCTATCCCGGTTTATGGAAGACAGGAACCTACCGTGACGATAACGCTGGAGGTCTGGGTCAGCCCAATGTGCCAAATACGCGCCCTTATCCCATAGCTAAGTTTTCAGAGTTCTATTTTATTGCTGCTGAAGCCCGAGTTAAAGGTGCATCTGGAGCAATGAGTGCCAGGGACTTGATCAATGTGATCCGTGCCCGTGCAGGCAAATGGCGTTTTGATAATGGTGAACAAGAAGAGCGCATTGAAGACAATAGTGCAGCCATGATAGCAGCTACTCCAATGACCATTGATATTGATTATATCTTGGATGAGCGTTCACGTGAGTATTTTGGTGAAAGTGTGAGATGGTATGATCTAGTACGTACCCAGAAATGGATTGAAGTTGCTGGTTCATTCGAAATAGTAGATGACATCACTGCCACAGTTCATAGTCCCACTGCTACAATTTCACGTGAAATCCAGCCTTATCATTACTTAAGGCCTATACCACAAACACAGATAGATAATTTGGATATGACCGATGCTGAAAAAGCCACCTATCAAAACCCTGGATATTAAGAATTAAACTATAATCTTCATAAATAGTTTGAGTTAGTTAGTTTTAAGTTGCATTCATAAAGAGGCTGTCCCCATTGGACGGCCTCTTTTAAATGGTAATGGTAACAAAAAACAGGGTTGGATCATAAGTTCAACCTCTTCCAATTGAAATGAATACCTTTATTTAAATGAAAGTACTTGGGATATCCGCATATTATCACGACTCTGCCGCAGCTCTGATTGTGGATGGCGAAGTAATGTATGCTGCCCAAGAAGAACGGTTTTCAAGAATAAAAAATCACGCCTCTTTTCCAGAGCAGGCTATAATATATTGCCTTTCCGAATCAGGCTATGCATTGGATGACCTTGACTATATTGCCTTTTACGACAAGCCCTTCCTTAAGTTTGAACGACTTTTGGAAACGTATTATGCCTTTGCGCCTAAAGGCTTTCGCTCATTTGCCAAGGCTATGCCAATTTGGTTGAAGGAAAAACTCTTTACAAAACAGATCATTCGGAAAAGCCTTAAAAAAATCGGTGGAGCACATGCTCTAAAAATTCCCATTGTATTTCCAGAGCATCATCTGTCCCATGCGGCCAGTGCCTTTTATACCTCTCCTTTCGCCAAAAGTGCATTTTTGACGGTTGATGGGGTTGGCGAATGGACCACTACCTCCTATGGATTGGCTTCAGGCGACAAAGGAATCGAAGTACTTGGGGAACTCCATTTTCCTGATTCACTTGGATTGCTTTATTCTTCTTTCACCTATTTTTTAGGGTTCAAGGTGAATTCAGGTGAATACAAAATGATGGGACTCGCCCCTTACAGTAATCTTCAATCCAAAAAAGTACAGGGTTTCATCGACATCATCAAAGAAAAATTAGTGGACATTAAAGGAGATGGTTCCATCAAACTGAACAAAGCGTATTTTGAATATCCCGTTGGGCTTCGGATGGTGAATCCCAAAAAGTGGGAAGCGCTTTTCGGATTCAAGAAACGGGATACCAATGAACCCATGACACAAATACATGCGGATTTGGCCTTTGCGGCCCAAAAGGTCTTGGAAGAGATCATCGTAAAGCTGGCCCATCATATTAAAAAGGAAACCCAAGCGGAATATTTGTGCTTGGCAGGGGGTGTTGCCCTAAATTGTGTGGCGAACTCCGTTTTGTTCAATGAGGCTATTTTCAAGGACATCTATGTACAGCCCGCAGCGGGTGATGCCGGAGGCGCCATCGGGGCTGCCTTGGCCGCGGCGTATTTAAAGCAGGATTTGAACTTTACCGGACTCAAGAAACCGTTCAATCCTTATCTTGGCCCGTGTGCATCCCATCAAGAAATTGAAAGAGTGTTGCGAAGGCACAAATGCCCATATCGTTATTTTGAATCCACGGAGGAACTTATGGGCACAGTTGCTGGTCATTTGGCTGAAAAAAAAGTAGTGGGATGGTTCAGGGGACGAACGGAATTTGGTCCAAGGGCATTGGGGAATCGCAGTATACTTGCCGACCCCTCGGACCCCGAAATGCAATCCAAGCTCAACCTGAAAATCAAGTTTCGTGAAAGCTTTCGGCCTTTTGCGCCTGCAGTTTGCGAAGAGGATCATGACATTTATTTTGAGCCCGGCAAACAATCAGCATATATGTTGTTCACAAATCCGGTAAAAGCCTCACTCAGGAAATCGTTGCCCAAAAATTTCAACGAACTTACTCTAGAAGAAAAACGCAAAATACCTAAATCCGATTTGCCAGCCATAACCCATGTGGACTATTCGGCCAGGGTACAAGTGGCAAAAAAGGAGGTCAATCCCACGTTTTGGGGTTTATTGCAGACCTTTAAAAAATTAACGGGTACCGGAGTGCTCATCAACACCAGTTTTAATGTTAAAGATGAGCCCATTGTAAACACCCCGGAAGATGCCTACCATTGTTTTATGAACTCGGGCATGGATGTTCTGGTTTTGGAAAATTATGTAATTGTAAAGTAAATGGAGTTTTTAAAAGAATTCTTTCTGTTTCTAAAAGAGCGAAAAAAGTGGTGGTTGGTACCCTTGATCATCATATTTGTGCTTTTTGGCATACTGATTTTTTTGACCAGTAGCTCTGCACTGGCACCTTTTATTTATACCTTATTTTGATGGAAAGGGAAAAAGCTTTTGAAACGATCATTGTTCTGGCACTGGCCTCGCTCATTTTTTCAGTGTGGTTGCACGTGGAGTGGCTGGTCTATGTGGCCATGGCCTTTTTGGCCATCGGTGTTGTTTCCAAACGGGCTTCGACCCTTATTGCAAAAGTATGGCTAGGGTTTTCCCATTATCTGGGTGTGGTAATGAATTTTGTGTTAATGTTCATCATATTTCATTGCATACTGATTCCTCTGGCAGGGTTGCAACGTTTGTTTGGCAATAATCAGGTTCGTAAGAAAACTACCGAAACTTCCTATTTTCATCCACGTAAGCACCTTTACACGGGGAAGGATATTGACAATCCCTGGTAGCCAAAAAATTTGAATTTACCTTTTTGTAGAACGGTTCTTTTTAAGATAGTTGCTCTTCTTAAAATAATAATCGGCATAAGCATCATCCTGTAACTTACGGCACATCTCCCCTGCCATCTTATAAACTTTGTACTGTTCAGGAAACTCAAAAATCAAGGTCTGGGCCACTTTTAGCGCACTTTTATAATCCCCATCCTCATTGTATTTGTGATAAGCCTGAGTCATTACATACTGCCATTGGTCCTGATGCCTATATAGATTGACGGCAGTTTTTTCCTCGAAGGTCGGGTTTTGTGTCACATAACTAAACTCAGCAGGCGTTGTTCCGGACATACTCAGGTCATAGGGCCATGATTTTTTAAGGATTTCCACCGCCAATTTCCCTTTTATGGAATCAATTTTGGTCACTGGAATATCATCAAAGGCCTCTTCATATGTAATATAGTTTTGCCAACCTTTCAGTAGTCTCAGTTCTTTGATTTTTTCGTAGAACGCATCCGCCATCACAAAATACCCTTCCACGTTGGGGTGTACGTGCTCCGCCACCAATTTATCCCCCACTATCCCATATGGAACTTTGGATTCGAATATGCCCTTCATATCAACCAAAGGTAGGTCGTACTCATGGGCCTGCTCGATAATTGCATCGTTGATCCTTTCGGGGGCCCTAAACCTTAATAGATCCAATTCTTTGGCCAAGTGCAAGTATTTTTTGGCGGAATCTGGTTCCTTTTCCAGATAATATTGGCCCAAGATATAGGCCGCATCTGCATTTTGAAGCGCCAAACCATGCCCTTCAGTTTTATTTTCCTGAATCGCCGCTCTGTAATCCTCAACATTCAGGCTATCGCTGATAAAAGGCTTGATATCCTTTTCATTCGACACTAGGGTTGAAAGTATAACAGGGATATTATGACGTTGATATTTATCCAATATTCTTTTCAAATTACTTTTGAACTGCGTTATTCCCGCATTAAAAGCATCTGAATCCAAAGGAATTTCCTGCTCTTTGGCCATGACCTCCATCAAGGTGGTCTCATCGGTAGACATGGTATTTTGGTCATCCGACTTCATCAGGCCCATGATTCCGTTTTCAAGCAGTTGAAAAAACCGAAAGTTCTTCAGTCTAAGGTAATTTCTGACCAATGCGGGATGACTCCCAACGGAAGCGGAAGAACCTACCCCCAGGGCCCCATAATATTCGTTGTGTCCCGCATAAATAATGACCAAGTCCGGTTTTTGATCAATAATTTTATCGGTTATGTCCCATAACGTATAGGAATTTACCGCCGTGATTGCGGTATTGACCACTTCTATGTTTTTTTCCGGGAACGTCCGGGAAAGCCTATGTTTCAATAGTCTTGGGAAAGACGCCCCCTTATAGAAAGGATAGCCCACGACGGTTGAGGCCCCTTGGACAAACACCCTAAAGGTGCTATCCGTTTTTTGTCTGAGGAAGAGGTCCGATTGACTATCCGCATTAAAATCTGTCCCTCTAAAATATTTCTTGGACAAATCGGAGTTGACAACCAAATACTCAACGCCATTTTCACCCTTGACGCTATTGAATAATTGGTAATTTTCCCCATAGCCAATCCCCCATAAAATTGGCTCCAAGATTAAGATCATGATCAATGGAAGAGTCGCCGCAATAATTCTAAAAAGTATTTTCTTCTTCACACCAGAGAATTTTGTCTGTTCATGAGTACTAGTTAAATAGTGCTTAACTGGGTTTATCCACAACTTTAAATTATAAACCGGATAATTTTACGCAATCGATTGCATTTTGCTAATTTATTAATTATTTTTGGTCAAAAACAGCACAACCTATAAATAACATCGCTTATTTTAACAAATACTTAATTGTGAACAAATTTATCTTTTTGATTCTACCCATCCTGATATTTTCAGGAACTCAATCCAAAGCTCAACAAAAACTAACACTCAAAGAAGCTTTTAAAGACAAATTTTTGATGGGCGTAGCAGTGAATCGATATCAAATAAACCAAAGCAACCAGGAGGAAACAGACCTTATCGCTTCCCAATTTAATGCGCTGACAGCAGAAAACGACATGAAATGGATGTACATACATCCGGAGGAGAACACATTTAATTTTGAGCAGTCCGATAAATTGGTGGAACTCGCTCAAAAAAATGACATGTTCGTGGTTGGCCATACCCTTGTATGGCATAGCCAATTGGCACCTTGGGTATTCAAGTCCAACAATGGGGATACCATTAGCAATGAGGAGTTGAACGGCCGAATAAAAAAGCATATCTCTACCATTGTTGGGAACTACAAGGGCAGGATAGACGCTTGGGATGTCGTCAATGAAGCTTTGGAAGAAGATGGATCATATAGAAAATCCCCGTTTTACAAAATAGGTGGAGAAGCCTTTATAGAAAAAGCGTTCCAATATGCAAATGCTGCCGACCCTGGAGCCGAACTCTACTACAACGACTATAACCTTATCACCCCGGAAAAGAGGAACGGGGCCATACGTATTATCAACAACCTTAAAAGCAAAGGAATCAAAATAGACGGCGTTGGAGTTCAAGCCCATTGGAGTTTGAACGAACCCTCCATTGAAGATATCGAGACCGCCATTAAAATGTATTCGGAAACTGGTGTAAAAGTCATGTTCACGGAACTGGATATTTCGGTTTTGCCCAGTCCTTGGAACGCGCCGACCGCTGATGTTTCCGTAAGTTTTGAGAACAACCCTACCATGAACCCCTACCCCAACGGCTTGCCGGATTCTGTACAAACCCAATTGGCAAAACGGTATGAAGAAATTTTTAAGCTTTTCAACAAGCATTCGGATAAAATTGGAAGGGTTACCTTTTGGGGGTTGCACGATGGCCTGTCCTGGAAAAACAATTTTCCCATTCGCGGCAGAACGGATTATACCTTGCTTTTCGATAGGGGAATGAAACCCAAAAAGGCATTCAATGCAGTAATCAATACAGTTAAAGATTAACTTCCATCATTCCAACAGATTAATGAAAACAACAAATAGGTCAACATATCAAACTTGCCTTGGTCTTACAGGATTGTTCCTGCTGCTATTCCTGACATCCTGTAAAAAGGAAAAAAGAGAAACTACTACTGAAACCAATATCATGGAACGGGTTCTAACACTATCAACGGAAGCCGCCTTTCCACAAAATTCAATCCTTACCACCCAAAAGGATGAAAGTGGGTTCACCTTGGTGGAAAATGGAATTGCCAGCAATATCCTTGTCAGTGAATCGGACCACGAAGGTGTTCAACGGATTGCCGGAATGTTCCAAAAAGATTTAAAACATGTTTCTGGTCAAGCACCGGAATTGATCATTGGGGATACACCCGGATCAAAGAACTTGATCATTATAGGAACCGTTGGCCAGAGCACTATAATCGACCGTTTGGCCAAAGACGGCAAAATCGATATAGAGGTACTGGAAGGAAAATGGGAGCAATTTTTAATCACTCCCGTAAAAAACCCGATGGAAGGAGTTGACAGCGCATTAGTAATCGCTGGGAGTGACAAACGGGGGACTATTTTTGGAATGTTCGACCTTTCCGAGCAAATGGGTGTTTCTCCATGGTATTGGTGGGCCGATGTTCCCGTGAAGGTTCGAAAAAACATTTACGTCAAACCTGAAAGGTACACCCTCGGTGAGCCCAAAGTAAAATATAGAGGCATCTTCATCAATGACGAAGCCCCGGCATTATCGGGTTGGGTAACAGAAAAATATGGGGATTTCAACAAACAATTCTATGAAAAGGTATTTGAATTGATTCTCAGAATGAAAGGGAACTACCTTTGGCCTGCCATGTGGGGGCGCTCCCTTTGGGACGACGACCCCACCACGGCCCCGTTGGCAGATGAAATGGGTGTGGTTTTGGCCACATCGCACCACGAACCATTGATGCGTTCGCACGTGGAATGGGACCGCCACGGCGAAGGTCCGTGGGATTATGACAAAAACCCTGAAAAACTAAGGGAGTTTTGGAGAGAAGGGATGGAGCGTACCAAAGGACAAGAAAAAGTGGTGACCCTTGCCATGCGAGGAGACGGGGATGAAGCCATGAGCGAAGGAACCAACATTGACCTTCTTGAAAAAATAGTAAAAGACCAAAGAGAAATCATCAAGGAAGTCACGGGCAAACCCATTAAAGAAACCCCACAAGTGTGGGCCCTTTACAAAGAAGTCCAGGAATATTACGACAAAGGCATGCGTGTACCCAAGGATGTCACCCTATTACTTTGTGATGATAACTGGGGACAGGTCCGCGTTTTGCCTGCTTTGGACAGCGAACCCCGCTCAGGCGGCTATGGGATGTACTATCATTTTGACTTTGTAGGCGGCCCCCGAAGTTATAAATGGTTGAACACCACTCAAATTGAACGGGTCTGGGAGCAAATGAACCTCACCTATTCCTACGGAGTGGATGAGATTTGGCTCGTAAATGTGGGAGATATAAAGCCCATGGAGTTCCCGATCAGTTTCTTTTTGGATTATGCTTGGAACCCTGAAAATTTTCCAGCAGAAAAGCTGCCGGAATATTACACCACTTGGGCCCAAAAGCAATTTGGAACCGAACATGCCCAAGAAATTGGCGAAATCATAGCACTTTACACCAAATACAATTCACGCAGAAAACCAGAACTGCTAGAACCCGCCACCTATAGTCTTCAACATTTCAACGAAGCTGAGAATATGGTAGAAGATTATAATTCCTTGGTGACCCGTGCAAAAAAGGTGAAAGGTCAGTTACCTTCCAAGGCCCATGATGCTTTTTATCAATTGGTGCAATATCCTGTTGAGGCCTGTGTAAATTTGAACGAAATGTATGTGGCAGCAGGAAAGAACCGATTGTACGGTTTTCAGAACAGGGCATCCACCAACTACTATGCAGATAAAACAGAGGAGTTGTTCTTCAAGGATACCGTGTTCACAAATCACTATCATGATCTGGCCAATGGCAAATGGAACCATATGATGTCCCAAACCCATATGGGACATACGACTTGGAGTGACCCAGCCTACAATAAAATGCCCGCAGTATCCTATATTCAATCAGGAAAAGATGCTCATTTGGGATATGTGATTGAAAATGGTATCAGCAGAAATCAATGGATGCCCAGTGGATTAAACAGTCAAAGCTTTTCTACTTTTGATCCCATCAACGATCAAAACTACTATATCGATGTCTTTAATATGGGCAAGGAAAAACTGTCGTACACCATCACTTCAGAAAATGATTGGATAAAGTTATCCTCCGAGGGCGGAACCATCCAATATGACGAAAAGGTCTTTGTCAGCATTGATTGGGACAAAGCTCCCCAAGGACAGGATGTTGGGGAAGTTGTTATTACTGCATCAAATGCAGAACAAGGCACTAAAATCAACGTCCCCATTCGCAATGATCTCCCAGAAAACATCAAAGGTTTTATAGAAAATCAAGGCATTGTAAGCATGGACGCTGTGAATTATCAAAAGTCCAATGAAACAGAAGATATTTCTTGGCAAACCATACCCAATTTAGGACGAACAGGGTCTGCCATAACCACTATGCCCGTTACCGCGGCCAAACAAAATCCTAACGATAACGGTCCGTATTTGGAATATGATATTTACTTGATTGATCCAGGCACTTATAACCTAACGACCTACTTTTCACCTACCCTTAACTTTCAAAAAGATGAAGGTTTGCTTTATGCTGTTTCCATAGATGATGAAGCGCCAAAATTGATGAACTTGCACCAAGATGCCATTGCTGCGGATTGGACCTATCCCACTTGGTGGAACGAAGCGGTCAAGGACAACATCATGAAACAAACGGTGCTAGCCAAAGATCTTTCGGCAGGTGTCCATAGCATCAAGTATTGGGCCGTTGACCCTGGGCTTGTATTACAAAAAATGGTACTGCAAAAAGAAGGTGTTGATGCGAAAAGTTATTTGGGTCCGCCTGAAAGCTTGATCAAGAAATAATCTAATTTTCAACATAATTTGATAAAACACGTATTGTGAAAAACGATAAAACCTTTGCAACATTCATATTATTGATGTTCTGTGTCACTGCAGGAATATCCCAGATAACGCTTCCTGAAATAATCAGGGACAGTATGGTCATCCAGCGCAACGCCAAAATCACCATTTGGGGCTGGGCTTCGCCGGGAGAGCGGATAACGGCAACATTCAACGGAAAGCAAAGAAAAACGTCTGCCGATTCCGAAGGCGACTGGAGCTTGGAATTCCCCAAAATGAAGGCGGGGGGCCCTTACACCCTAGAAATTTCCGGAAAAAACAATATCCGTCTCGAAGATATTTTGATCGGGGATGTTTGGCTCTGTTCCGGACAATCGAATATGGTGCATCAAATGGACATTCACGATGTTACCTATGCAAAAGATATTGTCAATGCCAATTACCCTGAAATCAGGCATTTTAAGGTGCCTCGAAAGACTGATTTGCAAGGCCCGAGCAAAGATTTGGACGGAGGCTCTTGGAAAGTTGCCGTATCCGAAGAGGTTCGGCCTTTCTCTGCCGTCGCTTATTTTTTTGCACTCAAATTGTATAAAAAATATGGGGTGCCCATCGGACTGATCAATGCAAGTGTCGGCGGTACTCCCATTGAAGCTTGGATAAACGAGGAAGGCTACCAAAAATCCCCTGGCATTTTAAAAATTATTGAGGAGAACAAGGACACTGCTTTTGTAAACAGTCATTCCATTAACCGGTTTTCTGGGAATCAACCATCTCAAAAACCAAAAGACAAGGGCCTTATCGGCGAAAAACCTTGGTATGATGTCAACTTTGAACCCAAAAACTGGCGTAGGATAAACATCCCTGGATATTGGGAGGATCAAGGAGCCAGAGACCTTAACGGTGTGGTTTGGTACAGGAAGGAAATCGTTCTGCCCCAATCCATGGACAACGAAGAGGCGACCGTGTTTTTGGGCCGTATCGTAGACGCCGATGAATTGTATATCAATGGTGAAAAAGTGGGCAACACCACCTACCAATATCCACAAAGAAGATATGATGTTCCCGCAAATATTCTGAAAGCCGGGAAAAACACTTTTGTCATTCGTGTGACCAATAATTACGGTAAGGGTGGTTTTGTTCCCGATAAACCTTATTACATTTTTACGGATAAGGACACCGTGGATTTAAATGGATACTGGCAATACAAGGTTGGAGAAGTGTATCCGCCCGTTGATTTTTCCTCTTTTTCTCAGAATGATGGCAAATCCAAAGAAAGAACCATCAATCCCCAAAATGAGCCCACGGCTTTGTACAACGGTATGGTGGCCCCCTATATCCAACTTCCCATAAAAGGCGTGTTGTGGTATCAAGGCGAGAGCAACGCTGGCAGACCTGAGGAATACCTGGACTTGATGCACGCCCTGATGAATGGATGGAGAGGAATTTACAATGATCCCGAGCTGCCTTTTATCTATGCGCAGCTTCCCAATTTTGGTGATGTGACCTACTCCCCCACCGAGAGCAACTGGGCCGAACTCAGGGAAGCACAACTAAAGGCGCTGGGCGGCCCCAGCACCGCAATGACCGTCAATATTGATTTAGGGGAATGGAACGATATCCACCCGGACAATAAAA
Organism: Flagellimonas abyssi; assembly: GCF_019457905.1. Classification (GTDB taxonomy): domain Bacteria; phylum Bacteroidota; class Bacteroidia; order Flavobacteriales; family Flavobacteriaceae; genus Flagellimonas; species Flagellimonas abyssi. Next base: position 70,710 of record NZ_JAHZSV010000014.1, read on the forward strand.
AAGATGTAGGGGAGCGAATGGCTTTAGCAGCCAAAAAAATAGCGTATGGAGAAGATATCGTCTATTCAGGACCACTTTATCAATCTTCTCAAATAAAAGATGATAAAATCATCATTTCCTTTTCACATATCGGGGGAGGATTGACCACTGATGATGGTGAGGCTCTTGATAGCTTTGAGATTGCCGGTGAGGACAAAAACTTTGTTTGGGCCAAGGCAAAAATTGATGATGACAAAGTAATCGTTTGGAGTAATGAAGTTCCTAATCCAAAATATGTACGATACGCATGGGCCGACAATCCCGACAATCCGAATTTATACAACAAAGAAGGTCTTCCTGCATCACCCTTCAGAACTGAATAGGTTACCTCAGCCAAGACAAAAAAAGGGACATCAATAATGATTTCCTTTTTTTATAAAGAATGCTGGAATTTTGCATCAATCCCTAAAGACAGGGTCGTTACCTGTATATTTTAAATATTCAAAGGAAGCTGTGTTTTCCGACTTCTCCCCGGATGATGTGGCGTACATCCCATACAAACAGCCGATAAATCCGCCCGCTACCTTGGTGCTCAAAAATTTGGCGTCCACATTATCCTTCACCAATTGCCAATCTTTGCCATTTACGGAATAGTGGAAGCTATGCACAGCTCCATTGGACTCAATAGCTAGTTTAATCTTCTTATTATCAACTTTCAAAGGAAGATGTGCCAGTTCATCCATTTCTCCTTCATCAGGATTGCTCTTATAAAGCTGGATAACCTGTTGACCTTCTTTCTGGGAAATTGCCAAAAAGTAAAAATGATTTTCGTTTTGGAAGGCCACTAATCCGGCTTTTTCATATTGAGTATTCGCACCAAACTGCATTTGAGTCTCTGCTCTGCTGTACAGGTGTTGCTGACGCTTTCCCACAAACGAAGGGTTACCATATTCCGAAATGGTCTCGGGCTTTAACTTTAGCTCCAAGCCTTCTTTCTTGGATATGGAAAACGCACTGCTATCAACAGTTCTCAGAAAAAGTAAGGATGGGTCCAATCCTTTTCTTAGGTCCAGTGTATACTCAAAATTACCAGATTGTGGCAAAGCATCTTTCTGTGGCACTTCCTTGTAATCAAAGTCATAGGTATATTTTACTTCCTCTCCTCCCAAATCAAAGTGGGGCCAGTCGTTTTTCCACTCAATTGGGGCAATAAAAGTTTCGCGCCCTGTATTATAATAATCCCCTTCATAAGGCCTTACGGCTAAAAAGATGGAATAGGTCTTGCCATCGGGGCCTTCAACAAATTGGGCATGTCCTGTTGAGGTAATGGGGTTGTCTCTGTCCTCTGGTAAATGTCTTTGGGTTAATATTGGATTGTTTTCATAAGGGACATAGGGCCCTTTTGGTGACTTGCTTCTGAAAACCACTTCGGAATGATTGACGGATGTGCCCCCTTCTGCCGCATACAGATAGTACCACCCATTTCTTTTCCAAATGTGAGGGCCTTCTATCCATACCGGTTTTTCCGAAATGTCCACTCCCCCGTTCACCAACTGTATTTCTTCCCCGACCACTTTCAAGTTTTCATAATCAAACTCATACATTCTAATGGTTCTGTGCCCGGAATATAATGGTTTCCTGTCCGGTGCATCGCTATTGTAAATAATGTAAGCCTTGTCGATATCCTTGTCAAAATATATGGAAGGATCAATCCCACTCACTTCTGGAAGCCGAACAGGGTTGCTCCATGGCCCGGCAGGGTCTGTCGCAGTCACCACAAAATTGCCCATGTTATCAATATCGGTGCAACTGACGTAAAATATACCCTTATGATAACTAATGGCAGGGGCAAACAATCCACGAGTCATCCGTTCACCCATAAAATCCATTTGAGATGGACGGTGGATAACATTACCAATCTGTTTCCAGTTTTTCAAGTCTTTGCTGTGCATTACCGGAATACAGGGAAGTAGGAAAAGGTAGAATTGATCAAATAATAATCGGTATCCACTTTTACAATACTAGGGTCGGGATAAAATCCTGTAAGGATAGGGTTCACCACTGTAGTAGTTTGGGCTTTTGAAACCAGAGGACTCAAAAGAAACGATACTACAAACGGAAGTAATAGTATTTTTTTCATGCTTTATGGTGTTGATTTAATTTATAACCGATTCCAAGTTCCAACCCTCTCAATTCTGCCAATCCCTTTAACCTTCCAATCAATGAATAACCCGGGTACTTTTCTTTGGCTTCAAAAGAGTGCAAGAATCCGTGATCGGGACGCATGGGAAGGGACGTTTTATTTTTGCTCATAAGCAACAACAACTTTTCAATAATCTCTTCCATGGGATTATCCCCATTAAGGTGCTCTGACTCTCTAAACCGTTTACCGTCCTCTCTTTTTACGTTTCTCAAATGCAAAAAGTGAATGCGGTCACCATGCTGATCAATTATTCGCACTAAATCGTTGCTGGGCCAAGCTCCAAGAGAACCTGTACAATAACAAAGTCCATTGGCCGTAACAGAAACTGCGGACAAAATATCTGCGATATCTTTTTCGGTCGATACCACTCGCGGAAGTCCCAAAACTGAAAAAGGTGGGTCATCCGGATGTATGGCCAATTTGATTCCTAATTCTTCCGCTAAAGGTGCAACTTCCGAAAGAAAGTGAATCAGATTTTTTCTCAGAGTCCTATCATCAATTCCCTTATAAGCTTCCAGCAATTCCAAAATTTTCTCTGGGGTGAAACTTTCATCACTACCCGGTAACCCCAATAGTACATTTTTGAAAAGTTTTTCCTTTTCCAAATGGTCCAATGAGTCTCCGTAGGTTTTAGCCTCATCCAGTTGTTCTTGGGTGTAATCGTTCTCCGCTCCCGGCCTTTTGAGCAAATACACGTCAAAAAATATAAAGGCTACCTCATCAAACAACAGTGCTTTTGTTCCATCCACATTGATATGGGCATGATCGGTACGCACCCAATCCAAAATAGGCATAAAGTTATATGCAACTACCTTAATATCACATTGAGCCAGGTTTTCCAAGCTCTTCTTATAGTTTGAAATATATTGTTGGTACTCGCCGCCATGCCTTTTGATATCCTCGTGAACAGGCAAACTTTCCACAACGCTCCACTCCATTCTTTCCTTTCGGATAATTTCTTGACGTTCTTGAATTTCTTCAACCTTCCAAACCTCTCCGACCGGAATTTGGTGCAAAGCGGTTACAATTCCCGAGACACCACATTCTCTAATATCCCGAAGGGAAACACCGTCGTTTGGACCATACCAGCGCATAGTCTGCTGCATTGTGATCATCTGTGATTCGTTTATGCTTAAAATCCAATACTGTTTCCACCATCAACGGGAAGTACTGTCCCCGTAACAAACTTGGACTCCTTGGAGCACATGAAGAACACGGCATCCGCAATATCTTCTGGAAGTCCCATTTTTCCCATGGGTGTCCTTGAAAAAACCTTTTCTTTTCGTGGAGGGTCGGAGTCGAGTGCCTTCGCGGTCATTTTGGTCTCTATAAAGCCTGGGGCTATACAATTGGTCCTAATATTATATTGTGCCAAGTCTACGGCCATTGCCCGGGTCATACCCTCTATGGCGGTTTTGCTGGCCGAGTAGGCCACTACCTTGGGCATACCGTACTGTGCGGCCATAGAACTGATGTTTACAATGCTTCCACCACCTGTCTCTTTCATTTTTTTGACCACCTCTCTGCTAATTGCAAAAACACTGAAAAGATTGGTGCGGATTATGTTTTCAAATTCGGCATCCGTAACTTCGATAAACTCTTTCTTCATATTGATACCTGCATTGTTGACCAGTATATCAATTTGTCCTTCCTTATCGAAAATATGTTGGACCATTCCGGGAATTTCCTCCAAATTCGTCAAGTCAAAAATCAATGGTACGGCATTGCTCCCTATTTCCGCACAGGCATCTTCCGTACGCTCCTTGGTTCGACCAATAACATAGGTTTTTATCCCATTGTCGCAGAATTTCTTTGCTGTTGCGTATCCCAAGCCCGAGTTGCCTCCGGTTACTATGGCTATTTTTTTATCCATTAATATATGTGTTGGTGATTTTTAATCCCATTGCGGCCGAATACCGGGGGCATATGGAAATTTCAAAGATTTATAATATTGCAATGTATTTTCCGGGGACTCCATTTCCTTTGGAAAATCCATTTTTGAGAATGTTTGAAAATATAGCATACAGGCATCTCGCCACCATTTGGCTTCCTTTAGCTGTATACCCAATAACATACTTACCTGATTGAACCTGTATTCATCCACGTAGGGTTTCATCGTTTCCCAAGTTGTTATCATTTCACGTACTTGGTCCACGCCCTCTTGGTATTTAATTCCTAAACCATCCCAAAGGGTTCTTCCGTTCTTAAGTTGGTAATCCCAGGGTAGGTGATGAAACCATAAGAGGTACTCCTCGGGACAAGTTTCCAGGTTACCGAACTTTTCTTCAAGCTCTGGCGCATATTGCGACAAGGCATCACTTCCTGTTTTGGTCCTGTCAAAACCAATACCTTCTTCATCTGCCTTATGATAGTACACAGGGTTCCATTCAGGACGCGAAAGGTTGTCCACCCAAGGTCCTGGGCCATAATGGTGACTTGTATCAAAAAGATGGTGCAATCCCAAAGGGTTCATGTAGTTGACCACAGCTTCTCTGGATTCCAACAACATCTGTTTTACGGGCTTTAAAAAATCTTTGTCATTGCTAAAGGTACATCGTAGCCATTCATCTGCAATTTTTTCTGAACTCATAGAGGGGTTCCATGCCAATCTTCCGAAACCGTACCAATCTGCTTGGCCAAAAGGGTGTCCCGTCCAATTAGCGTCCGTTCCAATATTGGATACTCCGGCCATTCCCGTCAACCTTTTATTGCTTAAGGTTCCATCAACAACCTTGGCCACTGTAGATCCTTCTCCTTTTTGATACGTATCGCTTTCTAAAACTTCTTCAAAAAGTTTAGGCATATAAACAAGGTGCGTGGCAAAGCCCAAATATTCCTTGGTTATCTGAAACTCCATCATTAATGGAGTGTTGGGCATGGCGCCGAACATGGGGTGAAAGGGCTCTCGAGGTTGAAAATCAATCGGCCCGTTTTTTACTTGAATCAACACATTGTCCGGATACTTGCCATCATCGGGCACAAACTCACTGTATGCTTGTTTTGCCCTGTCATCTGCATCGTGTTCGGAATAAACAAAAGCACGCCAAATTACCGTTCCTTGATAAGGAGCTAAGGCATCTGCCATCATTTTGGCCCCGTCTAAATGAGTTCGCCCATAATTTTGGGGACCGGGCTGTCCTTCCGAGTTCGCCTTGACCAAAAAACCTCCAAAATCCGGGATACTTTTATAAATTTCTGCCGCCTTGTCCTTCCACCATTGGATTACTTGTGGGTCCAAGGGGTCAGCTGTTTTCAACCCTCCAATTTCCATAGGGGCCGAAAAACGGGCGGTGAGATACACTTTTACGCCATATGGACGAAATACTTGGGCAAGTGCCTTTACCTTTTCCAAATACTGCGGGGTTAAAATAAGGGCGTTGGCATTAACATTGGTCAATGCCGTACCATTGACACCGATTGATGCATTCGCCCTAGCGTAGTCTATATAGCGTTGATCTATATAATCTGGAAGTGTTTGCCAATTCCAAATGGAGAATCCGGCATAACCTCTTTCCACTGTTCTATCCAAGTTGTCCCAATGGTTCAACATGCGGATATCTACTTTTGGCGACTCTTCTAAATTCAAAGAAGCCAACGGTTGATGCATTTTCAGCATCCGCAGAAAATGAAAAGTTCCATAGAGCAATCCAATATCTTCCTTACCGGTAACAAGCACATAGGACCTTCCTCCTTTTTCGACATGCTTTATCATGTAACCTTCACCTCTGAGGTTATCGATATTGATATCTTCCTTAAAAACTCTGGGCAAACCAGCATATTTGGAAATGATCAATTGATTCTCCGAAGCCTGAAACGGTTTAAACCGTACTTCTGTTCCCAATAGGCCTCCCAATCCCATTTTCAGTTCCTTTTTTATAGCTCCCATGGTTTCACCGCCTTCCTCTACCAAAACACTTTGGAGTTGGTTTTGATAGGTTTTCAGCATGGACTCATCGGATATTTTGCTGTAATTCAACCATAGTCCATATCCATTGGACATAGCGAATGACATACTGCACAGCAGAACAAAAAAGCTAAAAAAAAATGCTGTTTTTAATTTGAAGGGGTGTTTCATCATTTGGAAATTCTCAAAAAAAAATTGATAAATCATTTAATCAATCAATTGCGCCCAGTAAAATAAGTGAAAAATTCATAGATTAACAAAATGTTTAACGCAATCGATTGCAAAAATGAAAATTTTTACGAAATTTGGAATCTATTTAAAGAAAAAATAATCCAGTCCGCTAAATTATGAAATCTTATAAGGTCCTTTTATCGCGTTCCCCGGCCTTTCCATCTGTTTCGTTGTGCAAAGAAAAAATAATCATGACCAATGCTAACGACCGTCAGGGCCATCCAGAAGGAATCAATCCAAATACTTCCGAAAATAGTACCTTCCCTTTAGCCCCCAATCTTTTACAGGTTATATGTAACCTGGACAAACAAGTTTTAACACCTGTAAAGTTTGAGGTATATTTTGATGATAGTAAACAACTAATTACGGATTTAACGCAGAACCCTAAAACTATCGTCCTAAACTAAACCCTTACTTAGAAACCAACACATGAAAAAATTTATACATGATGATTTTTTGCTGGAAACGGACTACGCCAAGGAGCTGTATCACAATTATGCAAAGAATCAACCTATCATAGATTTTCATTGCCATCTTCCGGCCAACGAAATTGCGGCAAATAGAAGCTTTACCAACATGACCCAGATTTGGGTAGAGGGCGATCATTACAAATGGAGGGCCATGAGAGCCTTGGGCATTGAGGAAAGATATATCACGGGCAATGCCACGGATGAGGAGAAATTCCAAAAATGGGCAGAAACAGTACCCTATGCACTTCGGAATCCGCTATATCATTGGACGCACATGGAACTAAGCCGATATTTTGAAATGGATAAAATTTTAAGCCCTAAAACCGCCGACCAAATCTATGGGGCTTGTAATGAAAAACTGCGTTCCTCGGATTTTTCAACTCAAAATCTCCTTCGTAGGATGAACGTAGAGGTGGTCTGTACCACAGATGATCCGTTGGACAATCTATCCGACCATGCCAAGTTGGACAATTCAGATTTTTCCACCAAGGTTCTACCTACTTTTAGGCCAGATGGACTCATTAATATTGAGAAACGCGGTTTTACGGATTACCTTAAGCGATTATCCGAAATCACGGAAATCGACGTTACAGATTTTGAATCCTTAAAGGAGGCCATTGGGCAGAGAATAGACTTTTTTCACGCACATGGATGCCGACTGTCGGACCATGGGCTGAGCCATGCCTTTGGCGAAACGTTTACTCCTGATGAAATCAATAGAATTATTCAGCTTAGCTTAAAGGGTAAAGCTATCTCCGGCAAAGAAGTGGCTCAATACAAATCGGCGGTGATGCATTCGCTGGGTGTGTTTTACGCAAAGAAAAATTGGGTAATGCAATTGCATTTGGGCCCCATAAGGGATAACAACCAAGCCGTTCTTTCCAAAATTGGCATCAATGCCGGGGTAGACAGTATTGGAGATTATCAGCAGGCTGAGCAATTGGCCAGTTTCTTGAATCAACTAAACAACAGTGATAGTCTTCCAAAGACAATTTTATACAACTCCAATCCTTCGGACAATGAGGTTTTTGCCACCATGGCCGGTAATTTTACCGGAGAGGGCATTAAAAGTAAAGTGCAGTTCGGGGCTGCTTGGTGGTTTTTGGACCAAAAAGATGGAATTGAAGATCAACTGGACATTCTTTCCAACATGGGATTGCTCAGTTGTTCTGTGGGCATGCTTACGGACAGCAGAAGTTTTCTCTCCTTTCCGCGGCACGAATACTACAGAAGGATATTGTGTAACTTGCTCGGTAACGACCTTAAATCTGGATTGCTACCGAATGACATGGAATGGATAGGACAAATTATTAAAGACATAACATATAACAACGCCAAAGCATTTTTTCAATTCCCCAGCGTAGTGAAAAAAGAAGGCGTAAAAGCATAAGGGACGCATAACCCCTTAACTAAACAAACATATTGCACATGAAAAAACACACCCGGCTTGAGGTTTTTAAGACTATGGGAGACACGGGGTTTGTTCCCTTGTTCTATAATTCCGACCCCAAAATGGTACAACAAGTGGTGAAAGCTTGTTATGATGGGGGCGCTAGATTATTTGAGTTTACCCACAGAGGAGAAAACGCCGAACAGGTATTTTCCGAACTGATCATCTTCTGCAACAAAGAATGTCCCGATATGATTTTGGGCGTAGGCTCCGTTACCGATGCCGCGACAGCATCCAATTTCATAAATATGGGGGCCTCTTTTGTGGTTACGCCGGTGCTCCGGGAAGATATTGCCATTGTATGCAATCGCAAAAAGATTTTCTGGTCCCCGGGTTGTGGCACCCTTACCGAAATTGCCCGGGCCGAGGAACTGGGATGTGAAGTGGTTAAATTATTTCCAGCAGAAGTGTATGGCCCAGAATTTATCAAGGCCGTGAAGGGACCTCAGCCATGGACCAATATAATGCCCACAGGTGGGGTGGATACCACTCGCGAAAATTTGGCCGCCTGGTTTGAGGCGGGGGCCACATGCGTGGGAATGGGTTCCAAGTTAATAGACAAAAAAGCTTTGGTGGAGGGCAATTTTGATTTGATTACCCAAAAGGTAAAAGATGTCATAAAAATCATCCAAGAGATAAAATCGGCATGAAGACCTGGTTTTTCCTCTTTTCCGCTATTTTTCTTTTGAGCTGCAAGCCAGACAAAGAAAATGTAAACTCTATTAAATTGGCCCATAGCCTTGGGGTAAGCCATCCTGTTCACGAAGCCATGGTGTTCATGGCCGATTTGGTCTCAAAAAAATCGGAAGGCAAACTCAAAATTGAAATATACCCGAGTAGCCAATTGGGTTCCGAAAAACAATCTTTGGAACTTCTCCAAATAGGTAGTTTGGGCATGACCAAGGTATCTGCTGCGGTAATGGAAAACTTTTCACCCGACCTTAAAGTATTAGGCTATCCTTACTTATTTAAAGATGATGAACATCGTTTTAAAATTTACGATGGCGAAATCGGAAAAAAACTTCTTTCCGGTTCGGAGCAATTTTGGTTAAAGGGATTGACCTACTTTGATGCAGGAAACCGGTCATTCTATACCAAGGACACCCCTATTGAAAGTCCAAAAGACTTGGAAGGGCTTAAATTACGGGTAATGCAAAGCCCCACTGCTATAGAAATGGTGAAGAGTTTTGGCGGGTCCCCTACCCCTATTTCTTGGGCCGAGCTATACACTTCCTTGCAACAAGGCGTGGTGGATGGTGCGGAGAACAATCTTCCCAGCTTTTATACCTCCAAACATTACGAGGTCTGTAAATATTTTTCCCAAAATGAACATACCTCCATTCCTGATATTTTAGTCATAGGTACATTGACATGGAACAAATTAAACCAACAGGAAAAAGATTGGTTAATGGAAGCCGTGGAAGAAGCTACCGCTTTACAGCGAAAATTATGGGAAGACGCGGAACGTGAAGCATTAATGGAAATTGAAAAGGCGGGGGTCCAGGTTGTACATCCCGATAAGTCACTTTTTGAGGAAAAAGCAAAACCCATGCTTCAATCGCTGAAAGAAAAAAATGGGCATTTGTATGAACTGATGCAAGAAATAAAAAACGCTAACTAATGAAAGACCATGTCGACACTTTTTTAGAATGGGCCATGGCTTTTTTATTGGGTGCTATGGTTTTGGATGTGTTTTGGGGCGTAGTTACCCGGTATCTTTTGGAAAGCCAGAGCTCTTGGACAGACGAACTGGCTCGTTTTTTACTGGTATGGCTCAGTATTTTGGGTGCTGCCTACGCTTCGGGCAAAAAGTTACATATAGCAATTGACCTCTTACCACAATACCTTAATCAAAAACAGCAAAACCACTTGGATATCGTTATCCATTTACTTGTACTATTATTTACTGTAGCTGTTTTTTTGATCGGTGGCATTAGGTACGTCTATATCTCATTTGCGCTGGGACAAACTTCCCCTGCCCTACAAGTGCCCATTGGTTTTGTTTATATGGTACTACCCATATCCGGAGCGTTTATCCTGTATTATAAACTATCCGAACTTTTTATCAGCCTAAAAAAATTGAATAATGGAAATTAGCATCCTAATCCTTAGTTTTCTCCTTTTGATTTCCATTCGCGTTCCCGTAGCGTGGGCTTTGGGGATTTCCTCCCTACTGACTTTACTGGTAAGTGTAGATACTTTTCCTGCAGTTACCACCATTGCCCAAAGATTGGTAACTGGGTTGGACAGTTTTTCCATCTTGGCCATACCATTCTTTATTTTGGCGGGCCATATTATGAACAAAGGGGGCATTGCCGAACGCTTGATCGCTTTTGCCAAAAGCTTGGTCGGTGCGCTCCCAGGAGGGTTGGCCCATGTGAACATTGTTGCGGCCATGCTGTTCGGGGCCATTGCAGGGTCCGCCGGAGCTGCTGCAGCGGCCATTGGAGGGTTTATGTCGGAAAAAATGGAAGAATCTGGATACGACAAAGGATTTGGGGTAGCAGTCAATGTAACTTCTGCCACTACCGGACTGGTAATTCCACCCAGTAATATTTTTATCATTTACTCAGTCGCCAGTGGCGGAGTCAGTATTGGTGCCTTGTTTTTGGCAGGATATCTTCCAGGCATCATCACCGGAATATTCCTCATGATCGTTGCCTACGTATGGGCCAAAAGAAAAGGATACCCAACCGCGGACCGAAGTTCCTTAAAAATGATTTTCACCACTTTTTTAAATGCTCTGCCCAGTCTGTTTCTTTTGATTGTGGTCATCGGTGGTATTGTGGCAGGAGTATTTACAGCAACCGAAGCATCTTCGGTAGCAGTCATTTATTGTTTGGTACTGGCCATGATATACAAAGAAATCTCGATGAAGGATATTCGCCCGATCTTGGTAGAGTCATCTTCTACCATCGCCATAGTCATGTTGCTGATCGCTGTTTCCATTGCCATGTCCTGGGTGCTTTCTTATGAAAACATTCCGCAAGCGGTTACACAGGCCCTTTTAAGCTTGAGCGATAATAAAATCATGGTAATCATCTTGATCAATATAATTTTATTGATTGTGGGCATTTTTATGGACATGACTCCTGCGGTATTGATATTCACTCCCATATTTTTGCCTGTGGTAATAGAGCTGGGCATAGATCCTGTCCATTTTGGAATTATAATGGTATTGAACCTTTGTATTGGTCTATGTACGCCGCCGGTCGGGGCTGTATTATTCATTGGTGTAGGGGTGGCCAAAACAACGATTCAAAAAGTTGTGCTTCCACTAATGCCTTTATTTTTGGCCATGATTTTGGCCTTGATTTTGGTAAGTATATTTCCTGAAATCAGCCTGTGGCTTCCTAGATTATTCGGACTCTAAAACCACGCCCCTTTTAAGGGAAGATTCCCTTACCACTATTTCCGTTCCCAGTACTGTAATTTCGGAAAGGTCGGTATCATAGGTGTTGGCGGAATGATCTAATATTCTTTTGGCAGAAATCGCTCCCATTTTACTTGCAGGGTGAGATATGGTCGACAGCGAAGGTTGCACGATGGAAGCAATGGGGTCATCGTTAAATCCGATTACCGCCAATTGTTCCGGCACATTAACCCCCATTTTCTTGGCACACATAATGGCACTCACCGCAGCGGTATCGTTGGCAGAAAAAATGCCGTCTGGTGGATTGCTCATTTTTAAAAGTTTTTTGGTCGCCTTGTTGCCTTCCTCAAAACTTAAGGTCTTAAAGTGGACTATCAAATTATCCTCAATGGGCAGACCGTGTTCACGAAGCGCATCCAAATACCCCTTTTTACGTTCCCGATATACATTTCTATGCTGTGCCCCTGCAAAATGCGCAATTCGTTTACAACCCTGTTCTATCAAATGCTTGGTTGCGGAATAACCCGCCGTGTAGTTATCGATGACGACTTTGTAGGAATTGAAATTATCCGGCACCCTGTCCACAAAGACAATGGGTATGCCCTTGTCCACAAATTTTTGGAAATGGTCCATCTCCACGGTTTCCATGGAGAGTGAAACAATTAATCCGGTAATCCTGCTATCGTAAAGTGTGTTGCAATTACTTATTTCATTCTCATACTTATCGTTGGATTGACTTATAAGTACATTATGCCCCGCTTTTCGGGCGGTTTCCTCTATTCCACTGATCAAAGATGCCATAAATGGACGATTGATCCTGGAAATAAGGACTCCTATGGTATTGCTTTTGTTATTTCTTAGTCCAGCAGCCAAGTTATTGGGACGATAGCCCATCTCTTCTGCCGCTTCCTTGATCAGCTTAATGGTTTTTTTGCTGATACTTTTATGATTGTTCAAGGCTCTCGAAATCGTCGAGGGAGAATAGTTCAATTCTTTGGCAAGATCGTAGATGGTAACCTCCTTTTTGATCTTCATTGTTCAGATTTCGCTTAGGTTGTTCAAGTCGTGGAATTGTAACAGACTTGAATTTTTATGTTGCTAAATTAACTTTTACTTTCCTTTTAGAATAATTATTTGAAATCGATTTTCAGAATTTGCCAAAATAGGGCTGTTCCAATGAAGCAGAAATTCATTATCTCCCTAGAAATCTTTACTTCAACAAAGGAAATTTGAAAATTAATTTACGCAATCGATTCCGTTAACTATATTTGAAAAAAGATATGAAAAAATATGTACTTTTTAATTCATGGGGCAATCCGGCGTTCACGTTAAGCAATAAAATATACGTCGAACATACAAAACGGGATGGATTCAAGTAGGGACGCCATGTGTAATATTGAAAAGATCTTAGCCTTAAAAATATACGTCAAACCAATATATAAAACACTTCATTAACTAATCAAACTTAAATATGGAATCAGTTTTAGAAAGGCCGGATTGGATAGTTCTGGGCATTTATTTTTTGGCCTTGATCGGCGTGGCCGTTTGGGTGGTATCCCAGAAGAACAAAAATACCGAAGACTATTTTTTGGCCGGTAGAAATGTAGGATGGTTTGTGATTGGAGCTTCCATTTTTGCTTCGAACATCGGCTCGGAACACGTTGTTGGCCTCGCAGGTACAGGGTTTGAAACAGGAACCCCAATGGCACATTACGAACTACATGCCTGGATTGTTCTTCTACTTGGCTGGTTGTTCCTACCTTTTTACATCCGAAGTGGTGCATTTACCATGCCTGAATTTTTAGAAAAAAGGTTCGATAGCCGTTCACGGTGGTTTTTGTCCATTTTCTCTTTGGTCGCCTATGTATTGACCAAGGTGTCGGTAACCATATATGCAGGAGGTATCGTTGTTTCCGAACTTTTGGGAATCCCATTTTGGTACGGAGCCATCGGTGTTGTGGTATTTACAGGAATCTATACCGTGGTCGGCGGTATGAAAGCCGTGATTTATACGGAAACCTTACAGACCGTAATCCTGATTTTGGGCTCTTTAGTGATTACTTACCTAGGACTTAAAGAAGTAGGTGGCTGGGGACAACTGCACGAAACGGTAACATCTGTAAGCCCAGATCATTTTAATATGTGGAGACCCATGAGCGACCCCGATTTTCCATGGACCGGATTGTTGTTCGGCGGTACCATTGTGGGTATTTGGTATTGGTGTACGGACCAATATATTGTACAACGTACTTTGGCCGCCAACAATATTAAAATTGGTAGACGAGGCGCCATTTTTGGAGCATATCTAAAATTGATGCCTATTTTGATTTTCTTGATCCCCGGTATCATTGCCTTTGCCTTAACGATTCAAAATCCTGAAGTTTTTAATGTGGACAGAGCGGACAGGGCCTTCCCCATGTTGGTAAAAACCCTTCTTCCTGTTGGATTAAAAGGTTTAGTTGCAGGTGGTCTTATGGCCGCATTGATGAGCTCTTTGGCATCCGTGTTCAATTCATGTTCCACAATCTTCACGATTGACATCTACAAAAAACTACGCCCGGAAAAATCTGAACGGGAACTTTTGACCATTGGTAAGGTGGCCACAGGTATCATTGTGGTATTGGGCATTATATGGATTCCAATCATGGACAAAATTGGAGGCGGTGTAATGTACCAATACCTACAGAACGTACAATCCTATATTGCACCACCAGTGACCACCGTGTTCCTATTGGGCATTATATGGAAAAGGGTAAACTCCAAAGCGGCCATTACCACTTTGTTGGCGGGATTATTCCTATTGATTCTGAGATTGGGCTCCGAAATCTATTATCAGCCAGAGATTGCAGCCGGAACCGAGGTGTCCGGTTTTCTGTTTGCGTTTGCTACGGTAAACTTTGCCCACATGGCCATCTTTATGTTTCTTTTTTCCGTAGCATTATGTATTGCTATCACTTTAGCAACCGCTCCACCAAACTATGCAGCTATCAAAGGTCTGTCCTTTGGTACACTTTCGCCTGAAGACCGTTTAGACTCAAAAGATAGTTATAGTACCATCGATATTGTACTTTCGGTGCTCTTGGTGGTAATAGTAATAGGTATCCTTTCTTACTTTACTGGATAATAATAGAAAAATCCATATGTTGAAAAGCCCCGGGATTCCGGGGCTTTTCTTATTCATGCTGTTCGGTTAATTTTTCTTCATCGATTTACACAATCGATTGTATAGATAGGTAAATAAAAAATTATCTTGCCACTCTTCCCGATGCGTCTCCTTCCATAAGCTTTTCCACCTCGGCAATTGTAGCCAGATTCGCATCACCATAAATGGTATGCTTTAAACAGGATGCCGCTACCGCGAATTCCAACGCTTTCTGATCATCGTTGTAGGTGTTCAATCCATATATCAAACCTCCCATAAAACTATCACCACCTCCTACTCTATCCACAATATGTGTAATTTGATAGGTTGGTGATTTATACATTTTTTCACCATCATACATTACCCCTGCCCATGTGTTGTGCGATGCGCTAATGGAACCTCTTAAGGTTGTAATGACCTTTTTGGCTCGTGGGAATCTTTCCATCATTTGCTCACAGACAGATAAAAATGCTTCTGCCGTTACATCTTTACCATCTTTATGGACATCCAGTCCTTTGGGGTGAATACCAAAATGTTTATGGGCATCTTCTTCGTTGCCGAGAATCACATCACAATAAGAAACCAAAGACGTCATGATGGTTTCTGGTTCCACGCCATACTTCCACAACTTGGCCCGGTAGTTCAAATCCGTTGAAATGGTGAGCCCCATTTCGCTGGCTACTTTAACTGCTTCTAAACATGCATCTGCGGCGCCTTGCGAAATGGCCGGAGTAATCCCCGTCCAATGGAACCAATGTGCATCTTTAAAAACTTCTTTCCAATCTATCATTCCCGGTTGAATTTCGGCCATAGCGGAATGCGCACGATCATAAACCACCTTGCTCCCTCTACTTACGGCACCCGTTTCCAGAAAATAGATTCCAAGTCTATCGCCACCATACACAATATGATTGGTACCTACGTTCCGCTTTCTCATTTCCATGAGCGCACATTCCCCAATATCATTTTTGGGCAAACGTGTCACAAACTCCACCGGAAGCCCATAATTGGCCAAGGATACCGCCACGTTGGACTCACCGCCCCCATAAATGGCATTAAACTCCGAGGCTTGGGAAAACCTCAGGTTTTCTTTGGGGGCCAAACGGAGCATAATCTCTCCAAATGTTACTATTTTTTTCATTTTGTCTGTTTTGTTAAACATAGTTTACTACACTTAGCAAACTAACATATTCTTGGTAAATACCTATGTCAATCCATGATGATTTTTTAACAAACGAAAGGTTTGTTTTGATATTCAAAAGCGGGAAAACCTATAGACGTATCAACAAAAAAACTTCAACCAACAGTCCAAGGAATAAATGACAGATGTTGGTTATCTTTAACTTTTAATCATTTATATGTCTTTAGAAAAATATATCGACCACACCAGTTTAAAGCCCACAGCCACCACTGCGGATATTGAAGCATTGTGCAAAGAGGCCATTGAGTATAATTTTTATGCCGTTTGCGTTAACGGCTGTTATGTGTCTTCGGCTAAAAATGTGCTGAGGGGAACACATATAAAAATTGCTGCCGTAGTCGGTTTTCCATTGGGAGCTATGTCTTCCAAGGCAAAAGTACTGGAAGCGGTCGACTGTATTGAAAATGGTGCGGATGAAATAGATATGGTAATTAATATTGGATTGTTGAAGTCGAAAGATTATGATGCCGTTAGAGCTGAAATCGAAGCGATAAAAAAAGCCATAGGCGACCATGTATTAAAAGTAATTATCGAAACATGCTCCCTTACGAATGAGGAAAAAGAAACAGCCTGTACTTTAGCTGTTGAAGCAAAGGCGGATTTTGTAAAAACCTCTACAGGATTTGGAACTGGAGGCGCCACTTTGGAAGATGTCGCACTCATGAAAAGGGTGGTTGGAGACAGTGCAAAGATTAAAGCCTCCGGGGGAATTAAAACCCATGAACAGGCCTTAAAATTCATAGAGCTTGGTGTATCAAGAATCGGAACCTCATCAGGTCCATCATTAATCCAATAAAAACATATAATGAGCACCCATATTGAAGCCCAACAAGGAGAGATTGCCGACGTCGTCCTGATGCCCGGAGACCCCCTGCGTGCCAAATGGATTGCAGAAACCTTTCTTGATGATTCCTTTTGCTATAATAAGGTACGGGGAATGCTAGGCTATACCGGGACCTACAAAGGCCAAAGAATCTCTGTTCAAGGTAGCGGTATGGGCATACCCTCTGCTATGATTTATTTTCATGAGCTCATTCAGGATTATGGGGCCAAAAACATTATCCGTGTAGGCTCTGCCGGTTCATACCAAGAAAATGTAAAAATAAACGACGTGGTATTGGCGATGGCCGCCTCCACCACGTCGGGAATCAATAGCTCAAGATTTATCCATTCCAACTATTCCCCTACCGCTAACTTCGAGCTTTTTATTAAAGCTGTGGACTACGCACAGGAACATAAGATTCCCATAAAAGCAGGCAATGTCCTTTCTTCTGATGAATTTTATGTGGATGATCCAGAGGAATATAAACTTTGGGCCCAATACGGTGTTCTGTGTGTGGAAATGGAAACAGCAGGTCTTTACACTATAGCGGCAAAGTATAACATAAGGGCATTGAGCATACTTACCATTTCAGATTCTTTGGTCACACGGGAAAAGTTGTCGGCACAAGCGCGCGAAAGATCCTTTACCAATATGATTGAAATCGCTTTGGCCACGGCTTTGCATTAAGATCATGCTTTAGGGTCTTCGTCTTCAACAGGAACAAAATCCTTTGAAACGGGAAGCTCAAAAATCTCCAAAGAAAAATATGGTAGAGCAGCGAGCAGATGATCAAATATATCGGCCAACACATATTCATAATTTTCCCATCTTTTATCTGAACTGAACGCATAAATCTCCAAAGGAATGCCCTGTGGTGTAGGTTGTAACTGCCTTACCATCAAGGTCATGCTCTTATTGATGGCAGAGTGACCTTCCAAATAAGTCGTCACGTACTTCCGAAAAACACCGAAATTGGTGAGATTTCTTCCGTTTACCAATAATTCTTTATTGATTTTGTTATCTTGGTTGTAGGCTTTGATCTGTTCGTTTCTGGCACCAATATAAGCTTCCACCAATTGTATTTTCTTAAGCTTCTCCACTTCTTCTTCGGTTAAGAAACGAATGCTTTTTTGCCTTATGATCAATGACCTTTTGATTCGCCTTCCTCCCGAAACCTGCATGCTCCTCCAGTTCTTGAAGGAATCGGAAATCAATGCATAAGTGGGAATGGTAGTAATGGTCATGTCAAAATTCCTGACTTTGACCGTTGCCAAGCTGATCTCTACCACATCACCATCGGCACCATATTTCTCAAAAGTGATCCAGTCCCCAATCCGGACCATATCGTTTATGGTTACCTGTATACTGGCCACCAAACCTAAAATCGAGTCTTTGAAAATAAGCAGTATCACTGCTGAAGCTGCGCCCAATGCCGTAAAGAACTTCCAGACGGTAGTACCCGTAACAATAGCGAAAATGGTAAGTATCCCCACTATCCATGCAAAAATCATGAATACTTGGACATAACTGTTTATTGGCTTGTCCCTAAATTTGGCGCGGGTTTTTAAATAGCCGTTTACACTTTGGAAAAACTTACGGAAGATGATCAAGACCAAAAGAACAAAGAGAATTTTAATGGTCTTCAGTGCTATGGCCTCTGCGTAATCGAAATCTTCGAAGGCTACGGGAACAAATTCCATAAGAATGGTCAAAGGAACTACATGTGCCACATATCGGGGAACCCTATGGGCCACCAAAAAGTTGTCAAAATTGTTCTTTGATTTTCTGGCCAAGCTTACCGATAATCCCCTGAGAATTTTCCAAATCAGTACATCGAGCAAGAGCACCAGTATTAGGCCCACCAACATCAGCACAATCAAATTGATGTAAGTGGCAATGCCTTCTGCCATTCCCAACTCAATCAGATAGTTATAAAGCAAACGACCTAAATCCTTGTCCATAGTTTTTCTTTGAAAGAAATATGGTACAAAATTAAGGAATCTAATCCTGCTCCCAATAGTTACGATTCATGATTTTATTTCAGAGCACAGGGTGTTGACTTGATTTTATGCTACTTCAAAGAATCCAAGATTTTTTTAAAGATCTCCGTATTTTCATAAACTCCGTTAAAATTAATGGCTCCAGGTCCATAGGCAAATACAGGCACCATGATTCCCGTATGGTCTATTGTTAAGAAATCGCCCTGGACCGTACCCGTTTCTAGATTTCCACCCACTATTCCAAAACCGGATGTCTCGTGATCTGCAGTAATAATCACAAGGGTATTCTTATTGGAGTCCGCAAATTTTATAGCTTCTGCAATGGCGCGATCAAAGTCCAACATTTCAAGAATAATATCGCTCGTACTGTTGGAGTGACCACCGTTATCAATCTGCGCACCTTCTACCATTAAAAAGAATGGGGCTTTTTGTGAATCCAAAACCTGAAGCGTTTTGGCAACACTTTTGGGAAGTGCGTTTCCTCTACCGTTTGACATGGATGGTGCCTTATTGTCCCCTAGATAGATTGCTGTTGGTTCGTCCAATCCACTGAAAGAAGAAAGGTCTGTGGTGGAAAATTTTTCTTCAATACTTTTCTTTTCTCCTTCACCACCGGCAACAAAAAGATTTAACTGACTGCGTTTTAAATCCTCTACCAGACCCGGGGTGTCATCCCGTTCTACCCTGTGGGCATAGAAAGATGACGGCGTGGCACCATAAATAGCATCTGTTGAAACTATGGCGGTGTTAAAATCTTTCTTGCTCAGCTCATCAGTTAAATTGGGTAAACTTTCACCATTTGGTCCCACACCAATTGCACGGTTATTGGTCTTTTTCCCTGTGGCCATAGCGGTAGCCCCGGCCGCCGAATCGGTAACCAAGTCGTCATAAGAAGCCGTTTTAGACAACCCGATGTTTTTTAATGAAGTTATGGTAAGATGCCCCCTATTGGCAATCATGGCTGATGAAATCTGGGCAAGACCGTTTCCATCTCCTATCATTAAAATGATATTGGCAGGTTTGGAATCGGCATCATATTCATATTTGGGTGTATAAACCTCAACTGGCGATTCCAAGGTAAATGTGTTTTTGTCCACATCGTCCAAATATTGTTTTGCCAGTGCCGGTTTGTCCGTATTGATGAAATCTACTCCCAATTTGGCCAAACGTGCCCAGGCAGTCTTTGTATCCGGTGTGGCCCAGAACCTGAATGGTTTTCCGGATGCCTTGGCCATGGAAATCGCATCTTTTACTTTGTCCAAATCCGGGCCGGTCATTCTTCCATAACCGTTCCATACCGAATAGTTTTTATAGCTCGTACTCACTAATGCCACCTTACTCAAATCAATAGTAGCAAGCTCATCCAAATTTTGATGGTCGAACCAAATAAAATCAGGATAGTTTTTGTACTCTTCTGGTTTTGGTCGATTTCCTGAAATCACAAACTTTACGTTGTCGCCATCAATAAGTGCCGGGTACTCCTTCAATATTTCCTCCAACTTTTTCAAGGTGGCGTATGTTTCTGACTTAATATCGATAAGTAATTGAAGTTCCCTAAGTTTTCCGGATGTTTCCAGATCACTGAGTTGATCCAAGTATAGTTTGTCCAAAGTATATCCTTCCACAATTTCCTCTTCCGCATGGGTAACATAAAGCTCATTGTTCCTCAAAAAAATATCAGCTTCGATAGATGATGCTCCGCTACTGTATGCAAACCAGAATGGCAATTCTTGTGCGTAGTCGTTATGCGAGTGGATTTTGTAACTGTTCTGGGCAAAAACTTTTCCGGAAATGAACAGCATTAATCCGGCAATAACCAACAAACAGGCTCTTTTTCTCATTTTGCTCGATTTAAGGTTTTTAACATTTTATGGTAAATCTCGTTGTTCTCGTAAATTCCCTGAAAGTTTTCCGCTCCTTGGCCATTGGCAAAAACCGGAATTAACTCCCCACTGTGCTGATCGGTATTGAAATATATCGATACTTTTTCGGGAACCTCCTTTTTTTCTCCCGTACTTTCATCCATCTGGTAGTGTTTGCCTATGCTCACTCCGCCTGTTTCATGATCTGCGGTGACCACCAACAGCGTATTGGGATTTGCTTTCACATAATCCAATACAACACCGAGGGTCTTATCAAAATCCAACACTTCGGTTATCATCATTTCTGCATTCTTGGCGTGGCCGCCCCAGTCTATGTATGATCCTTCCACCATCATAAAAAATGGTGTTTCTTTCTGGTTGAAATAATCTAAGGCCATTTTGGTGGCTTCGGACAAATAATCGCCCCTGCCTTCAATTTTTGATGGTATTCCATCATCCGCCAATACATAGGCATTTCTTTTACCTGTTTCAGGTTTTGAAAGCTCCAAGGTATCCAAATGATAGTTCTTGGATAGTAATTCGGCGAAAAGATCTTTGCCATCTTCTCTTTGGTTGAAAAACTTTTTACCTCCACCTGCAAAAAAATCGACTTCGGCATCTATCAACTGAGCTGCAATTTCCTCGTGCATATCACGGTCTGTGACGTGTGCATAAAAACTGGCAGGTGTTGCATGCGTTATGGTGGTGAGACTTATTAACCCGGTTTGATATCCTTGCTCCTGGAGTTGCTCCAAAATAGTTTCCCTTGGAAAGGAATCCGAAGACACTCCTATGGCTCTTTTATAGGTTTTCTCTCCAGTGGAGAAGGCCGTGGCCCCTGCGGCCGAATCGGTAATGGTGTAATCCGTTGCGGACGTTTGGTGAAACCCAATTTGTTTGAACCGTGAAAAATTCGGCAAGCTGTCGCCAAAATAATAAGCGGATGAGACTTGTGGCACACCCATTCCGTCACCAATCATAAAAATGATGCTCAAGGGTTCTTTGGAAACTACTTCTTTCTGTTCTTGTTCTTTTTTAGTACTACAGCCCACCGGGCCTAAAACAGCCATTGCCGCAATAACCATTCGATATAAAATCTTCATGCTCTTTTCTTTGTTGTTTATAAAAATGTAAGCGACAAGTGGAAAAACCAACTTGCCGCTCAGCTAAAAAATACACCTGATTTTAATAACCTTCGTTCTGCTCCAAATATCCTGCAACATTGGATGCTCCATCTATTGCATCTTGTGGAATCGGGAACAATCTGTGAAATACGTTGTCGTCCGTTTTTTCTGTCCAAGTGTCCTCGTAGTGACCAAATCGAATCTGGTCTCCTCTTCTGAAACCTTCCCAGTAGAGTTCAAATCCCCTTTCGCGGAACAAAATTTCCAAATCAATTGCTGGTAATGCTGCCGGAGTTTGAGCCGGACGTGCTGTCCTTGAAGTTCTTACGGTATTCACATCGGCAAGGGCACCTGCATTGTCGCCCAATCTCAGTTTTGCTTCTGCACGCATCAAATAAATTTCCGCCAAACGCATCAATACCAAATCAACACTGCTATAGTTGTTTCCGTTCGGTGATGTGCGACTAAACTGATATTTGGAAACACGGTAACCATTTTTGTGCAATCTGCCCTCGTTGGTAAAATCCACCTGCAAATTATGGTTCACATAGTCCACATCCCTGTCAGGGCCATTTCCTTTTCTTTGAATCACTGGATAAATACGGTAACCTTCATCACAAGTATAAAAAGCACCGTTCTCGTCCTTACGAGGTCCCCAAATTACTCCTCGGATGATACCTCTATTGATTTCAAAATCGTCAGCGGAAACACAGTAATAGTGGTCTTCATCATTCTCGGGAGAAACTCCTGTCAAATCCTGAAGCTCTGCTGGAATCATTTGATTTTCCTGATAGAATCTTGCATCTGCCTCTGCCGGATCTACATTCCCATAAGCATCTACCCAAGTTTGATAAAAATCGGATGTAATTGCCGGACCATCGGTTCCATCAGCACTTGGATGCTCTGGTCGAGGATACCACGAACCTGCCAATGACCAATAGGCCCACCGACTATGTTCGTTGTTCATTACGCCACGCTGGTCCAGTGCAAAAATCAACTCTGGATTGTCGTGGTTCTCATCGTTGAAGAGTTCAAAATACTCTGGGGACAATGAAAACATTCCCGAATCGATAATATTATCGGTATACTCGATCACATTGTTCATATCCTCGGCAGTAAAATCTGGAGTTCCATATGGGTCGCGATACACTGCAGCGTTCAAGCTCAATCGTGCCAAAAAGCCCCACACGGCAGCTTGGGAAATCCTTCCTGGCCCTCTACTCGTATTGATGACATCCACAACGGACAGTAATTCACTTTCGATATAATCGATGGCTTCTTGCCCTCTTAAAATCTCCGATAGTTCACCTGAAATTTCTTTCCTAAAGGCCAGTCCCCAACTATCCAAGGTCAGCATGTTCAAATAGGCCCTCAATGCGATCATTTCGTACAGAGCTCCCTCTGCCTGTGTATCTCCGGCCTCGGCAAGAGGTTGCAACACTTCTATTGCCGTAATGGTTCTGGAAATATTTCGGGTCACTTCGTTCCACGAGCTGCCAACAAGGTCGTTGCTGGGTGCGATATCGTGTGAATGGGCGTCCAAAAACTTTCCGTTGTCATACCAATCCGTTCCGCCACGGTACGGCAATATGGCCTCATCTGCGGGAATCAGTTGCAACCCATAGTAGTTGGTATGCCTCCAAGTCCAAGCTATTTGCCCATAGGCAGGTGCAATGGCCCCGCTGATTGCTTCGGCCTGACCGCTACCCTCAAGGGATTCATCAATAACTTCTTCTTCAAGATCTGTACAGCTTATGTTGGTCAGCAAGCCAATTCCAAATAATGCTATTATTATTTTATTCTTCATTTTTGAAGTGTTTTTTTGATTAGAATGATACGTTTAAGCCAAAAACAAGGGTTCTTGTTTTGGGATAGTTGAAGTAATCAATACCAAAGGTCTGTATCCCGTCTATGGTCAAGTTGGAATTGATCTCTGGGTCAAATCCACTATAATCGGTGATTACGAACAGGTTTTGTCCAGTAATCGACAAGCGAATGGCATTCACCAATCCATCCAGCCCTATCAACGCCGGGTTTAGGTTGTATCCCAATGTGGCATTGTTCAACCTCAAGAAATCACCGTCCTCCAAGTATCTTGTGGATACGGCATTGGAGTTGGTAATATCCTCCTCTGGAAACTGTGTGGCAATGGATGTGGTGTTAAAGTTGGAAGTCAGCAGTCCTTTGCTGAACAAGGACATTGCCGTATGGTTGTACACCTTGTTCCCGGACACTCCATTAAAATTCAACCCTAGGTCAAAATTCTTATAGTTGAAGTTTAGGTAAAAGGCATAGATCAAATCTGGCAATGCACTACCGACCACTTGCCTGTCATCTGATAAAATACTAAGTCCATCATCTCCGATTCCCAAGAATTCCTGCATGTAGAAGGCACCGATAGGCTCCCCATTGATGTTTCCGTTAATGGTCGCATCTGTTTGTCCTGCCCCTTGTGCCGCTCCCGTGGTCAACACTTCATAAGGCGAATTGGAGACCTCGTTCTTGGTATAGGCCAGGTTACCACCGATGTTATAGGAAAAATCTTTGCTATAGTCGCTATGGTAATCCAAAGAGAACTCTACACCACTATTCTTGATTTCCATATCCGGAATATTGGTCCAATATTTATCGGTAGGTTGAACAGGGTCCGCTGGGCTCACTTCCAACAAAATGTTTTCGGATACTTTGTTAAAGTAATCCAAGGTACCGGACAAACGGTTGTTGAACAGGCCAAAATCAAGACCAAAATCCAATTGTTCCGACACTTCCCACTGAATATCTGGATTTGCCAAACGCGTAAATATGGTGCCGTAAGGATAGTCTGCCAAAGTGCTTTCATCACCATTTATTGGATAGGAGTCATTATTGTCCCTGCTATCGGTAAAACTTCTTTTGGTAATTTTTGAAGGTATCTCTTGGTTTCCTGTTCTACCCCAACTCGCTCTTAACTTCAAGTTGTTGATGGTTGAATTGGAGCTCAAGAATTCCTCGTTCATAATGTTCCAACCGGCAGCTACAGAAGGGAAATACCCATATTTATTGTTGCCTCCAAATTTGGATGACCCGTCCGCTCTCATTGTGGCTGTTAACATGTACCTATTGTCAAACACATAATTGGCCCTTCCAAAAAAGGATTGCAGCTCGTTCTCGGTTGCATAGGTGTTCATATAGGTGGGCATATCCTCGGAGCTGATCTGATCTTGATATTTTGGATCAATCCCGTTATCAGAGAAATCCTCCATTTCAAAACTTTTCTGGTGCACAAAGGTTTCTTGATAGGTGTGTCCGACCAAGAAGGTAAAGTTGTGCCTGTCAGTCATCAAATTGTAAGTCAAAGTGTTTTCAATAAGACTGTTCTTATTGGTCGTATAGATGCTGTTCAGTTCGCCCCTGACAAAATCTTCCAACAGCGAGTATGGTTTTAGCTGTATGTCCCTAGCGGTAGAAGAGTAGTCCACACCCAAGTTCAATTTATAGGTAAGGCCTTTCACAATTTCTACCGATGGTGCCAAATTGGCCAGAATACGGTGGTTCACGGCATCATCACTATAGATTCGCTCTCGTGTCAACGGGTTTAGCATGTTGTCCAACAAAGCTGGCTCACCATCAATATACAATGGCAAAGTAGGGTTCAACTGAAGCATATCCCTTACTATGGCATCAGAATCGGCACGAAGGTTCTCCGTTCTGGTAGCGGTCATATTGAACTCGATTTTTAATCGATCATTGAATGCTCTTTGAGTTAAGTTCAATCGACCTGAATAACGCTTTAGGTCGTTGCCCCTAAGAATTCCTTCTTGGTCGTTAACTCCCAAAGAAGCTCGGTATGAGAATTGCTCGGATGCTCCGCTCATGGCCAAGTTGACATTTTTGGTGAAACCGGTTCTGCTAAGGGCATCTTGCCAATTGGTATCGGCCCCGCCATCATCCAAAGTTCCTCCAGCCGCAACAACTTCTTGTCTAAATTGATTTGCAGAAAAGACATCCACTTGATTGGCCAAGGTTGAGAAACCTGTGGAAACATTAAGGTCCATTTGGGTTCTTCCTGCTTTGCCTCTTTTTGTGGTGATAACGATTACCCCGTTGGCGGCCCTTGCCCCATAAATGGCGGCAGCAGAGGCATCCTTTAGCACATCTATGCTTTTAATATCCTGTGGATTGATGAAGTTCAATGGGTTGGTCGGCACACCTGTGCTGGTATTGTCCAGGGCAAATCCGTCAATTACATATAAGGGTGTTGTCCCGGAACGAAGACTACCAACACCCCGAATGATTACATCTTGTTGTGCACCGGGCTCACCACTTACATTGGAAATATTTACACCGGCAACCTTACCTTGTAAAAGCTGACCTGGGTTCATTACTATTCCTTTGTTAAAATCCTCGCTATCCACGGAAGAGATTGAACCGGTCACATCTGTCTTTCTTTGAGTACCGTAACCAACCACAACAACATCTTCCAACATGGTCGCATCTTGCTCCAGTTGTATGTTAACAGTGCTCTGACCGTTTACCGCAACTTCTTGTGACTTGTATCCCAAATAGGAAACCTGAAGCACGGCATCATCCTCTACATCAATGGTGTAGTTTCCATCAAAATCGGTAATGGTACCGTTGCCCTTGCCTTTTTCCATTACGGATGCACCTGCCAAGGGAACTCCGTTTTCATCGGTTACCTGCCCGGTAACTGTCAGAAAAGCCACTTCAACCACTCGTTTAGGTACCTTGGGCTTTACATCTATGGAAATAGTATTGTTTATTCTTCTAAAAGTAAGGTTGGCGTCTTTGGCCATCAATTCCAAAACAGATTTCAATGAAACGTTTTGGTACGAAATGTTATAGGTATTCTGCAACCTATCCACTTTGCGGTCATAAACAAATTTGAAATCGGTTTGATCTTCAATTTGTCTCAGCACATCTACTACGGTGGCGTCGTCCACAGACAGATCCACCTTAAAACTTTCCAAGTTCTGACCTCTGGCATCGGCAGCAAGCACCGGATTAAGCAGGGACAAAACAATCAGAAAGCAAAATGTATGGAATGTCAACTTGATTAATTGTTTAATAGTTAGTGAATTCATAATTTCACATAATGTTTAAATGGTTATGATTATTTGTAATTATTGAACTATCGACAGCCTATTTCCGCTCGCCAAAGTGTAATGGGCTGTCTCTTTTTTAATGAGTTTGTTTTTATGTCATAGTTTATTGATGTTTGATTTTAGTTGGTTTCAGTCTGTACATTTTCCCTTTAATTGAATTTTTTTGCTGTTCAGGAACTCATAGCTTATTCCCTTTTTCGCATAAACTATACTTTCTAGGACGGCACTCAACCTTTCGTTGTTATAGGATGCCGTTAGATGACAATCCCCTATGTTTTCATTATCCACCTCAAAGGTCACTCCATACCATCGTTCCAAAGTTTCGAGTACTTCGGAAAGTTCGGCATCTTCAAAATAAATGATACCATCTTTCCAATGTAGTAATGCAGCGATATCTATTTTCTTCTTTGAAATGGATTTTGATTGTTTATCGAACACACCTTGTTCGTTTGGCATTAAGAAGATTTCCTTTTCCCTAGAAGCCACCTTTACTTTTCCCGTGGCTACGGTTACGGCCACTTGATTGCTCTCTGAATAGGTATTTACATTGAAAGATGTTCCCAAAACAGTAGTCTCCACCTCCCCGGATTTTATAATGAAGGGCTTATCCGGATTTTCTGCCACATCAAAAAAGGCTTCACCATCCAACTCCACTACCCGCTTATCGGCTTCGAATAGTTTAGGAAACTTTATGGTACTGCCCGAGTTTAGGTACACTTCTGTGCCATCTGCTAACACCAAATTCAATTTTTGCCCCCAATCCGTGCTTTTAGTTATTTCCTCGTAAGGTTCCACTACCCCTTGTTCTGCAGTATTGGTGTAAATAAAATAAGTGAGTCCCATTAACAGGGTGAGTGATGCGGCAACTTGTGCCCATTGTAGCAAAGGATTCCTTCTCTTGGAATTATTTATGCTTTTGGCCAGCTTTTGACCGATGCTGTTTTTATGCTTGGAGTTTTTAAATATGTTTTGATGATTCTTTGAGAGCAGTTTATAATCAAACTTTTCCAACAGAGATTCTTCCTCTTTGGTAATGGTACCATTGAGGTATTTCTTCATCAAGACTTTGATCTCATTTTCAGTCATTGCGCATTCGTTTCATCTACAAGTACCGGAAATGCAAAGGGACGCACATTCAAAAAATGCGGTTTAATGATTACTTAAACTTAACGGGCAGCGCTTAACCTTTAGCTAAAAAAGAAGGTGCTTAAAAGAACATTGACTTAACAATGGAAAGGTCCTTACGAAGACGCCTAAGCGCAAAAGAAATCTGGTTTTCGACCGAGCGATGGGAGATATTGAGCTGGTTTGCAATCTCTTTATTACTGATATTGTGGATTCGGCTCAACCTGAAAACTTCCTGACACCGTTGCGGAAGATTGGCCATACTCCTATCGATACGTTTTGAAAGTTCGAGCACATCTTCTTCCTGTTCAATTTCGGAAACCACACAAATAGAATCGGCAACATCAATCTGTGTTTTGTTGAACTTTGTATCCCTTAATGAGTTATAACACTTATAGCGAATAGCTTTGAACAAATAAGACTTGATGTTTTCCACCTCAATATGTTCCCTTCGCTGCCAATAATCTATCCAAATATCCTGAACAAGGTCCTTGGCAAGGGAATTATTCATGATCAAGGAAGCTGCATAGGTATACATAGGCTCCCACAACATGGAAAACAACGAATTGAAGGCTTCCCTGTCCGAGTCTTGGACACGAAGGGCAAGTTCTTGCTGCGCTTCATTTGTATGGGGGTGTTTCATCAAAAGCAAATTTCATAAAAATATAAGTGAACAGATATTATGATTTTGTAAACTTTGTGCAAAGTCGAACCGGTCGTTACCCCAAAAATCAATCATCACAAAAAGCCATTAAATCCCGCTCCTTTTGTGCAAAAAAATTATATTTGCACACTTAAAATTCCAAAGGCCCACGTGGTGGAATTGGTAGACACGCTACCTTGAGGGGGTAGTGTTCGTAAGGACGTGCTGGTTCGACTCCAGTCGTGGGCACAGTAAAAAACCGCAAGCAATTGCGGTTTTTTTGTTTTTAATCACCTTAATGGCACATGGAACAGGCTGCACTTTTTTACTTTCTACTTTTTTACCTATTTTCCAGTTTATTCCTAAATAATTGAAATTGTATAAACCTTTCTTAAAGTAACGTTTGCATGGACACTCAAGTTTCACATGAAATTTCCATGTTTTATGGTTGGTGGGAGCTCTCTGTATGCTTGTTCGCTTTTCTTTCCTTAATGTCCATTTGGTACCATATTGGGAAAAAGCAACATGATTACGGTCCAGTTTGGCTAGCGCTCTCCGTGTTGTGCTGGGCGTTTTCGGGCCTAACTGAAATTGTGTTCAACAACATCCCGTCCTATTCAAATTACAAAGACGGACTCACAAGTATCCTTTCGTTGACCAACAGTCTATTTATCTTAATGGCGCTGCCATGGTTCAAATACTTACCTGCACCTTTTACCCCGTTGATCAAGTCAAAATTATGGCCCCTGATTATAGGCATCCCATTTGCTTTTGCCTTGATTCCCACATTGTTCAAAATGTTTTTGGTACGCGAAGCCTATATCATCAATGAACTTGATGTGGTTTATGCGCTGTTGACCTTAATTTTTCTAGGATTTGTGCTCTGGGAATCCTTTATCAAAAGAAGGCTATTGTTATTGGGTTGGCTGGCATTAATCACAATTTTGGTCACCTTAATGGCACAGATTTATAAGCTAATGGACAACAACATCAATTTATTGTTGTTCTCGGCCATATTTAAAACCTCCTTGATCATGTTGTTTTTTGCCCTCGCACTGAGCTGGGTCAAAGAACTTACAGAAACCTTGATACCTGATCCATTCCAATTGAAAATAAAATTTATCAAAAAGAAGGCCCAAAAATCAAGTACAATGCCCAACTCCGTTTCCTTGATAGGGTTCCCTGGTGATAAAGAGCGTATTGTACAGCTCACACCTGCCCTTTATCGTCTTTTTAAAGAATTTGCCCTGCGTAAACAGGACATGAACGATGATTGGTTGGAAATAAAACCAAAGAATTTTGATGTCTCAAAAGAATATGACATTAATGACCATAACGAGTTAAAAAGATTACTGGAAGCAATCCTTAATGGCCTTTTCGGCAAAAAGAACTGGACCAAGGACAAACACTATGAGCCCCTAAAAGTTACATTGTTCGAGATGTCGGAAAATAGGGAACGTAAAATTAGACTTCGTATTCCAAAAGAGAACATATACATTGATTTTTAAGAGATTACACTAGTTCTGTCTGCCTTTGCGTTACTGACATTTCCAAATCCATTCCGACAAAGCCTTTCATTATTAAACCTAAAATCGAAATTCAGACAAACTTTCGATTATGGTCAACATACTTTACAACAACACTTTAGCTGTTTTTTCACCACTATATTTTGTATCAGCATCCAATCAAGGACTGGATGAAAAGATCAATGATGCCTTTATGCCATTTGCTGTATGGTGGGAAAATTTAATTTTGGCGGAAATTCCCCTATTCGGGCAAGGGATTCCATTGATTCTATTCATATTGATGGGAGGAGCATTGTTCTTCACTATTTATTTTGGTTTTGTCAACGTCCGTCATTTCCCTACCGCCATACAAGTGGTCAGGGGAAAATATGACGAACTCGAAAAAAAGCGACCTGATTCAAAAGCACAGGTTTATGAAGTCGATGGTGATTTGGTGGATACCATAAAAGATGAGGCGCACTTGGGGGAAGTCAACCACTTTCAGGCATTGGCCACGGCAGTTTCTGGTACGGTAGGACTGGGTAATATTGCCATGGTTGCGGTGGCTATTTCCTTTGGGGGACCCGGCGCAACATTTTGGATGATTTTTGCCGGTCTATTGGGCATGTCCACAAAATTTGTGGAGTGCACCTTAGGAGTAAAATATAGGGATATTGACGGTAAGGGAAATGTATATGGTGGCCCCATGTATTACCTCTCCAAGGGAATTGCCCAAAAGGGATTTTCCAAACTAGGAAAATTCTTGGCCGTTCTATTTGCCATTTTGTGCGTGGGCGCATCATTTGGTGGAGGCAATGCATTTCAGAGCAATCAAGCAGCGGCCCAGATTATAGAGAATTTTGGCCTTACCGGAGATGCAACGGGCAGTATAATTGGACTGGTTTTTGCTCTCTTGGCCGGAATCGTAATAATTGGCGGCATAAAAAGAATTGCCAAAGTTACCGAGAAAGTGGTTCCTTTTATGGCCATACTTTATGTGGGTGCCGCTATTTTCATAATTATTTCCAAGATAGAATGGGTAGATGATGCCTTGGCATTGATCTTCAAAAATGCGTTTACACCCGAGGCCACCGTTTCCGGTGGAATTGTGGGTGTAATGATACAAGGCTTTAGGCGAGCGGCATTTTCAAATGAGGCCGGCGCGGGATCGGCCGCCATAGCACATTCAGCGGTGAATACCGCCTACCCTGCATCCGAAGGATTGGTAGGTCTGCTCGAACCTTTTATAGATACAGTTCTTGTATGCACAATGACGGCAATTGTCATCATTCTGTTCAATATGGACGGGGTATTTGTTTATGGAAATGTTGTGGATGGACAAGCTCTGCTATATGATGGCAGCAGATTAGGTGGGGTCAATATTACTTCAATGGCCTTTGAAAAATCCATACATGGTTCTTCATGGGTATTGATGCTGGCCGTATGCCTTTTTGCGTTCAGCACCATCCTATCTTGGTCGTATTATGGATTACAGGCTTGGAAATATCTCTTTGGAAGAAGCAGAGCAATGGATCTTTCATACAAGATCATATACTTAATGTTCACCGTTTTGGGCGCAGCCATTACTTTGGATGCCGTGATCAAATTTTCAGATGCCATGATATTGGCTCTGGTATTTCCCAACATGTTGGGCCTTTTTATACTGTTCCCCTATGTAAAAAGCGAATTCTCCTGTTACAAAAAATTGATTTTCAGAAAAAAGAACTAGTCTTAAATTGATAAACAAAGGTTGAAATATTCACAAATCATTTCCCAAATCGTTGAAATATATAAGGAACAATCTAAATTTTATGATAAAAAACTAGGATGGCATCTTTTAAATTGTAAATTTGTTTAACGTTTAATTCAAAAAGATGAACAGTGTAAAAACTTCCTTTAGTATTCGCGATATGGAAAACCTTTCTGGTATAAAGGCCCATACCATCCGAATTTGGGAAAAGCGATATAATTTGTTCAGCCCAGAAAGAACCGACACCAATATCCGAACCTACAATCTTGAAAGTCTACAAAAATTGTTGAACGTTACGCTATTGTACAACAACGGGTACAAGATTTCCAAGATAGCCAAAATGGGCGAGGAAAAAATTCCTGTCCTGGTAAACGAGATTATTTCCGAAAAAAGCGAAAAAAGCCATGCGCTCAATTCATTGAAATTGTCAATGCTCAACTTCGATCAATCCCTTTTCCTTAGGACCTATAATAGCCTTATGGAAGAAAAGTCCTTTACACAGATTTTTAACGAGGTTTTTATACCACTATTGAACGAACTGGGACTATTATGGCAGACCAATACCATAAGTCCTGCACATGAGCATTTTATATCCAACCTGATCAAACAAAAAATTTATATCCACACAGAGAAGCTTCAATTTGAGTCACCTACCAAAAAAGATGAGGTATTTGTCCTGTTTTTACCTGAGAACGAGATACACGAATTGGGATTGTTGTATATCAATTATCAATTGGCATTGCAAGGCTACAAAACCATTTATTTGGGACAGACCATGCCCATAGAAAGTTTGGAGGATTTGCTCAAATATTACAACAATATCAGGTTTGTCTCCTATTTTACCGTTGCTCCAACAAAGGATGAAATCGATGACTATTTTGAACGGTTCCGCGAAGTGTTGAAAAAATCCCCTGGTTCCAAACTCTATGTTTTGGGACATCAAATACAAGAAATTGGAGAGCAAAAACCTCTCGGGGATTCCATCAAAATATTTAAATCTATTAACCATCTGATAGATACCTTCTAAACACAAATGAAAAAAGTAATTGTCATTGGATCCGGTTTTTCTTCCCTATCCGCTTCTTGCTATCTGGCAAAAGCTGGGTTCGAGGTAGAACTATTCGAAAAGAACGATACTGTGGGCGGTAGGGCCAGACAATTGGTGAAGGATGGCTTTACTTTTGACATTGGCCCAAGTTGGTATTGGATGCCCGATATTTTTGATAAGTTTTTCGCCGACTTCAACAAAGAAACATCCGACTATTACCAATTGGACAAACTAAATCCAGCCTATAAAATTTTCTTTGAAGACGATACCATTACCATTGGCGATTGCATGGAAAAGATATGTACCGAGTTCGAACGTATTGAATCTGGCAGCAGCAAGCATCTCAAACAATTTATAGGTGAAGCTCAGGAAAATTATGATATCGCCATAAACAAAGTTGTTTTGAGACCGGGGCTTTCTCCATTAGAGTTGGTGACAAAGGAAACAGTATTAAAAGTTGACCAGTTTTTTAAAACAATCAGTCAACAGGTCCGTAAAAGGTTCAAAAATCCAAAACTCATTTCAACTTTGGAGTTTCCCGTACTTTTTTTGGGTGCCAAGCCAAGTAAAACTCCTTCCTTCTATAATTTTATGAACTTCGCAGACTTTGGTTTGGGAACATGGCATCCAAAAGGGGGCATGTACGAAATCATCAAGGCGATGAAAAGTTTGGCCGAAGAAATGGGTGTAACCATTCACACCAATAGTCCCGCATCCCATATTTTGGTATCGGACGGTGACGTTTTGGGCATTCGAAGCAATGGAACCAATCATTTGGCAGATTATGTGGTGAGCGGTGCGGATTATCATCATTCCGAGACCTTGTTGGACAAAAAATATAGGCAATACTCCGAGGAGTATTGGGACAAAAAAACCTATGCGCCTTCCTCTTTATTGTTCTACATTGGTTTTGACAAGAAGCTGAACAACATTGAACACCATAATTTGTTCTTTGATACCGATTTTGAAAAACATGCCCAAGAAATATACGACTATCCACAATGGCCCAGCAATCCATTGTTCTATGCGAATTTCCCATCTGTGACAGATGCATCCATGGCACCAGAAGGCAATGAAACCGGATTTTTTCTGGTACCGATTGCTCCTGGACTGGAGGATACCCCACAACTCAGGGACCAATATTTTGATATTGTGATGGACCGATTTGAAAAATTGAGCCATCAATCTGTAAAAAAATCAGTAATTTTTAAGGAAAGTTTCTGTGTAAACGATTTTGTGGAACAGTACAATTCCTACAAAGGAAATGCTTACGGTTTGGCCAACACATTGAGCCAGACTGCTTTTTTAAGACCTAACCTCAAAAGTAGCAAGGTAAAAAACTTGTTCTTTACCGGTCAGTTGACCGTACCCGGCCCAGGGGTTCCACCATCCCTGATATCCGGTAAACTGGTGGCTGATTTAATCATTAAAGAAGTTAACAAATGAAAACTATTTTTGACGATGTATCTTATCATTGCAGCAAGATTGTAACCAAATCTTACAGCACCTCATTCTCTATGGCCACAAAAATGTTGGCTCCTTCCATAAGGGCTGATATTTATAACATTTACGGTTTTGTTCGTTTTGCCGATGAAATTGTAGATACCTTTCATGATTATGACAAGGCCAAATTGTTCGACGCCTTTGAAAAGGATATGGAGCAGGCCATTGCTGACAAAATAAGTTTAAACCCTATTCTAAATTCCTTTCAGGATACCTATCATAAATATGACATTCCACATCACTTGGTAGCTTCGTTCATGAAGAGTATGCGCATGGATCTGACCAAAAAAAATTATGAGACTTTTGATGAGTATCGCGAATACATCTATGGCTCTGCTGATGTGGTGGGCCTAATGTGCCTTTGTGTATTCGTTAAAGGTGACAAAGAAAAGTACGAAGAGTTAAAAGAATCTGCCATGGCTTTGGGTTCAGCCTTCCAAAAAGTGAATTTTCTACGCGACCTTAAGGCAGATTACGAGGATCTGAACCGCACCTATTTCCCAAACACTAATTTATTGGAACTGGACGAGGATTCCAAAACCCGAATCGTGAACGAGATCAAGGCCGACTTTGCCCTTGGCTATTCAGGAATAGTGCAATTACCGGAACAGGCTAAATTTGGGGTATATACCGCATACTGCTATTACAAGAAATTGCTTCAAAAATTGCAGAGCACCCCACCTTTGGAAATTAAGAACACAAGAATTCGTGTGCCCAACTACCAAAAATTTGGTCTGCTGGCGCAATCTTATGTAAATTATAAACTACAACTGGTATAATGAAAGTAGCACTTTGGATATTAATTTTTTTGGCAACCTTTTGCTTTATGGAATTTATGGCATGGTTTACCCATAAATATGTGATGCATGGTTTTCTGTGGAGTTTACACAGAGACCACCATAAAAAAGACCACGATTCATGGTTTGAGCGGAATGATGCCTTCTTTATCTTTTACGCCATCGTTAGCATGACCTTATTCTATTTGGGCAGTTATACATCCTTTTGGTATGGTTGGCCACTGGGTTTTGGTATTTTGGCGTACGGTATAGCTTATTTTACCGTTCATGACATCTTTATACACCAACGTTTTAAAATGTTCCGAAATGCCAACAATTGGTATGCGCGCGGTGTTCGAAGAGCCCATAAAATGCATCACAAACATTTGGGCAAAGATGACGGGGAATGCTTTGGTATGTTAGTGGTTCCCTTTAAGTATTTCAAGAAGAAGTATTAATCGGCCAGTAATTTGTCCAACATGCTTCGGGTTTTCTCCGAATTCCAATTCGCTGCGCCGGTTTTGTTCACCACAATTCCCCCCTCTTTGTCTATGATGTAGGTAACGGGGATACTTCCGCTTTCCAATTCTTTAGGTGTTGCAGATGCTTGAAAGTAAACTGGTAATCGATATTCCTTTTTCTCTAAAAAAGCAATTACCCTGTCCTTCTCATCATTGG
The DNA here is from genome assembly GCF_019457905.1 of Flagellimonas abyssi. GTDB lineage: Bacteria > Bacteroidota > Bacteroidia > Flavobacteriales > Flavobacteriaceae > Flagellimonas > Flagellimonas abyssi. The sequence goes on from NZ_JAHZSV010000014.1 coordinate 106,602, forward strand.
CCACAAATACAAAAGTGACCTTATCCTTATAATCTGAATACAATTCGACAAAACCGGGAAGCTCGGCCACGCATGGTGGACACCAAGTAGCCCAAACATTTACCAAGATCACATGTCCTTTTTTAGATTGAAGATTGATTGATTCTCCTTCTAAATCAATCAAGCTCCAATGGTAATCGGCCAACGTTGCCTGCTCTTCCTCATCCACGGCACTTGGACTGATTACGGCAGCAACTACTTTATTCACAAGAACCCTCGCATGAAAACCTAGCGGAGTAAAAAGAATAAGTAATATGGCCAATATCCATATACCATTACCGATTTGTTCCTTGGTCAGTTTCATTCGACAATCAATTCATCCAACACCTTGTAGACCTTTCTTGTACTCCAATCCGAAATTCCCTCTTCATGGATTACAATGTTTCCATATTTATCTATCAAATAGGATGACGGTACTTTATCCGTCTTTATCGGTATTTTTTCACCTATGATCAAGTAGGTCACCGGAAAAGTGAATCCATGTTTTTCCATAAATGCCTCAACGGGTTCCCGCTCTTCATTGGTGGTGATGTAGAAATCCATCTTGCCCTTGTATTTGTCGTACAATTCCTGAATACTTGCGAGTTCAGCTTCCGAAGGCAATCGCCATGATGCCCACAGATTGATGAATACCACCTTGCCCTTGGATTTCTCAAAATTGAAAAAGTTCCAATCTTCATCCTTAAGTCGCCAATCATAATCGGTGATCTTTTGTTGTTCCGATTGCTCGATCATCGAAGGCGAAAAGGAAAACAATCTGTTCAACCATATCTTTCCATAGTACCCGATGGGCGTTACGAAAAAAGAGAGAACAAAAAGAATAAATACAACATTGAGAATGGTCTTTTTACTGATTTTCATGAATTGTTATTTCTCAAAAATTAAAAACTCCTGACATCTTTTACAACATCAGGAGTTTTCGCAGATTATTTTAGATACAATTAAGCATTCTGCTTTTTAATCAGGTTCAGGGCCGAGCCTTCGTTGAACCACTTGATCTGTGCATCGTTATAGGAATGGTTCGCTATGATGGTATCTTTGCTTCCATCTGCGTGCACCACTTCAATGGTCAATGGCTTGTCCGGAGCAAACTCAGCGGCATCCACCATATTGAAGGTGTCGTCCTCTTGAATAAGATCATAATCGTTCTCATTGGCAAAGGTCAACGCCAACATACCTTGCTTTTTAAGGTTGGTCTCGTGTATCCTTGCGAACGATTTTACCAATACAACTGCAACACCCAAGTGTCTTGGTTGCATAGCAGCATGCTCTCTAGATGAACCTTCACCGTAGTTATGGTCTCCGACCACTACGGTCTTGATTCCTTTTTTCTTGTATTCACGTTGAGTATCCGGCACCCCTCCGTACTCACCGGTCAATTGGCTTTTCACCAAGTTGGTTTTCTGGTTGAAGGCGTTTACCGCCCCAATCAAGGTGTTGTTGGCAATATTGTCCAAATGCCCCCTGAATCGCAACCATGGCCCTGCCATGGAAATGTGGTCCGTGGTACATTTTCCAAAGGCCTTGATCAACAACTTCATACCTTGAAGATCATTGGCGGTGATAGGTTCAAATGGTTCAAGCAGTTGCAAACGTTCTGAACCTTTTGCAACGATTACCTCTACTCCACTTCCATCCTCTACGGGGTCTTCGTATCCATTTTCTTTGACCTCAAATCCTTTTGGTGGCAATTCCCATCCTGTTGGCTCATCCAACATTACTTCTTCCCCATCCTCATTGATGAGTTTATCCGTCAATGGATTAAAGTCAAGACGACCTGCAATGGCTATTGCGGCTGTCATTTCTGGCGAAGCAACAAAGGCATGCGTATTGGGGTTACCATCGGCACGCTTTGCAAAGTTACGGTTGAAAGAGTGCACTATACTGTTCTTTGGTGCGTTCTTGGGATCTTCATAACGTCCCCACTGACCAATACATGGTCCACAGGCATTGGTGAAGATCTTGGCATCCAATTTTTCGAATATCTCCAAAATACCGTCCCGCTCAGTAGTATATCTTACTTGTTCCGATCCTGGATTGATTCCAAATTCGGCTTTTGTCTTCAGTTTTTTGTCCAGCGCTTGTTGTGCTATGGATGATGCTCTTGACAAATCTTCATAGGAAGAGTTGGTACAAGATCCTATCAATCCCCACTCAACGGCCAACGGCCATCCGTTCTCGGTGGCTTTCTCGGTCATACTGCCGACTTCTGTGGCCAAATCCGGTGTAAATGGACCGTTCAAAAGTGGCTTTAATTCGGACAAATTGATTTCAATGACCTGGTCAAAATATTGCTCTGGGTTGGCATATACTTCGGGATCTGCGGTCAAGTGTTCTTTCACTTTATTGGCGGCATCGGCAACATCTTCTCTGTCGGTAGCCCTTAGGTAACGTTCCATGGATTCATCGTAACCAAAAGTCGATGTGGTCGCTCCAATCTCTGCACCCATGTTACAGATAGTACCTTTTCCTGTACAGGACATAGAAGTGGCTCCAGGCCCAAAATATTCTACAATGGCACCTGTTCCTCCTTTTACGGTTAGGATTTCGGCCACTTTAAGGATTACATCTTTAGGGGCGGTCCAACCAGATAGTTTTCCGGTCAATTTAACGCCGATAAGTTTTGGGAATTTTAGTTCCCAAGCCATTCCGGCCATTACATCCACTGCATCGGCACCACCAACTCCAATGGCCACCATTCCCAATCCACCAGCATTAACGGTGTGGGAATCGGTTCCTATCATCATACCACCTGGGAATGCGTAGTTTTCCAAAACTACTTGGTGAATGATACCTGCTCCAGGTTTCCAAAACCCAATACCGTATTTATTGGATACAGACCCCAAAAAGTCAAAAACTTCCTTGCTGGTCTCATTGGCATGTTTTAAATCTGCCGCAGCACCATCTTTGGCTTGAATCAAGTGATCACAGTGAACCGTGGTCGGCACCGCTACTTTATCCTTTCCAGCCTGCATAAATTGCAAGAGGGCCATCTGCGCCGTTGCATCTTGACAGGCGATCCTGTCCGGGGCAAAATCAACATAGTCCTTGCCTCTTACATATGCTTTTTCGGTTTTACCGTCCCACAGGTGGGAGTATAAAATCTTTTCGGAAAGTGTTAGGGGCTTGCCCACCAGTTCACGGGCTTTTTCTACGCGTTCCCCCATGGAAGCATAGACACCCTTAATCATGTCTATATCAAATGCCATTATACAATTGAGTTTTTAAGATTTTTGTAATTCGGTAAATTTACTAAAACAAGAAGTAATTTGGAATTAGAATCGCACTAAATAAGTGTTGCCCTTCTTATTTTTTACAACAATTCCGTGATAATTTTTTCTTCGGTAATGCCTTCAGCTTCCGCTTTGTAGTTTTTTAGAATCCTATGGCGGAGTATTCCGAGACTTACCGCTTTTACATCTTCGATGTCCGGAGAGAACTTTCCGTTGATGGCTGCATGGGCCTTTGAGGCCAAAATCAGGTTCTGTGAAGCTCTTGGGCCAGCTCCCCAATCGATGTAGTTTTGAACATATTCCGATGCTCCCTCTTGTCCTGGTCTTGTCCTGTTTACAAGCCTTACCGCATAATCCACAACATTGTCCGGAACGGGTATGCGCCTGATCAAATGTTGTACCTCAATGATTTCATCCGCAGTGAACAAGGTATCAATTGTGGCCTGATCATCACTAGTAGTGGACTTTACCACTTGGATTTCCTCCTCGACCGATGGGTATTTTAGTTCTATGGCGAACATAAAACGGTCCAGCTGGGCTTCTGGCAAGGGATATGTACCTTCTTGCTCAATTGGGTTTTGGGTAGCCAGTACAAAATATGGTTGATTGAGCTTGTACTGGTTTCCCGCAATGGTCACCGCTCTTTCCTGCATGGCCTCCAATAATGCCGCTTGTGTTTTGGGAGGGGTCCTGTTAATTTCGTCGGCTAGGATGATATTTCCAAAAACCGGCCCCTTTATAAACTTAAAGTTGCGGTTTTGGTCCAAGACTTCACTTCCCAAAATATCGCTAGGCATCAAATCGGGGGTAAACTGGATTCTTTTAAAGTCCAATCCCAGGGTTTGCGCAATGGTATTGACCATTAACGTTTTGGCCAGACCTGGCACACCTATGAGCAGTGAATGACCTCCAGTGTAAATGGATAACAGTATTTGTTCGATTACCTCTTCTTGACCCACAATGACCTTGGCAATCTCCTTTTTTAAGTCTTGGTGTTTTTTTACCAGATTTTCTACTGCAGTTACGTCCGACATACGGTTATTCCTTTACCCAATTGTTAGCAAAATCACATCCTCTGCTTTCTGGGTCCACGTGGATATAGGTATCATCGATATGTTCTTCCATCCATTCCTTAATGGCATTGAACTGTTTTTCACGAAGTGCCAATTCTTGGATTTTCATGTAGTCCTTGGCAAAGTCTGCCTCGTGCTCATCATAACGGTTGGAAATCTTCATAATCTTGAACTTAGGTGCTCCACCTCTTTGGTCATCTTCACGAATGGGGCGAGATATTTCACCATCCTTAAGGTTCCTGACCTGGTTGTATAGGGTGGGGTCCATTTTTGTAAGCTCAAATCTGGAATCAAAGTTTACGGGATTACGTAGCAGTCCTCCATCAAACTTGGTCTCTTTTTCATCCGAAAAATTCAAAGCTGCCTCGGCAAATGTGTACTTGCCCTCCAAAACCTGCTGGCGAATGGAGTCCAATTCTTTTGTTGCTTTATCAATAGCGCTTTGTGGAATCTCAGGAGTCATAAGAATATGCCTCAAATCCAATTCCTGTCCTCTTATTTTTTCAATATAAATTATATGATACCCAAAACTTGTTTCAAAAGGTTCCGATATCTCCCCTTCCCTTAGACTAAAGGCAACATCCTTGAACTCTTTTACAAAAGGTGTCTCCTTGGTCATGCTGTAAAAACCACCTTTAGATTTTGAGCCAGGGTCTTGTGAGTACAATATGGCCTTTACGTTAAAACTGGCATCGTTTTCCAACACATCCTGACGGATTTCCTTAAGCTGGTTGATGACTTTTTGCTTTTCTTCTTCGGGAGCTTCGGGCTGCTTTACAATTTGGGCAATTTCCAATTCCGCACCAAAAACAGGTCGTTCATCTTCTGGAATTTTATTGAAAAACTGACGGACCTCTTCCGGGGTCACTTCAATCTCTTCTACTATTTTTCCCTGCATCTTTTCGGAAAGCATACGAAGTTTATTGATTTCAAAAAGCTCCTCCCGGAAACTTTCCATGTCGGGCTTTTTATAGTAGCTGAGCATTTTTTCAACGCTTCCAATCTGTTGCGTCAATTGTTGGATCTGTCTGTCACTCTGGGCGTTCACCATATCATCGGACACCAACAAACTATCCTGCACCGCTTGGTGGGCATACAGTCTATCCTCCATAAGCTTGCCCAAAAGTCCGCAACGGGTAACATCTTCGGTGGAGGCGCCTTGGTTACGAAGATCGATCAAGGTTTTGTCTATATCCGATTCCAAGATCACGTAATCTCCCACTACTGCTGCAATTCCGTCAAGCTTTATTCTTTTGGTGTTGCTCGTAGTATCCACACTCATTGCTTGGTCTGCTTCCTGTGCCTGGACCATTCCTATTATTGCAAAAAATGCAATCGAAAGTCCTTTAATTTTCTTTGTCATAAACCTCAAATTCATTCTTCTTAATGGCTTCATCTATAATTTCGGTCTCCAATTGTTTAATGTAATTTAAGCGTCTTCTATTCAAGATCAGTTGCCGAATATCAGGTTCCACATAATCAAACGGGGCCGTTTCGTTGACTTCCAACACATTGGTTACCAACCCCAAATATACCTCTAACGAATCTTGTAGCTCAAAAAATTGTGATTTTTTTAAGTGGGATTCCTCATTTGCCTGTGTTAATGGGGGTATTTCTTGAATAACCCTTGATGCGCTTACCCAAATAGAATCGTTAAAATGTATTTTTTTGAATTGTACGGCAATGGAATCCAAATACCTTCTATCTGAATCTTCCCATCTCTTAATTTTTGACTCGACCCCGTCCCTATCCAAAAATTGTCCGGACATGCCAACAAACCTTAGCTGCACCAATTTTTCGTTGAGTTTGAAATTTTCTTTTTCTCTCTCGTAAAATTCCTGCAATTGACTTTTGGTAACGGACGTATCCTGGGATTGATTGACCAACGCTTCTATGTAGGCACGCGTGTACAGATCGGCACGATAATCGGACACCAATCGATCAAACTCCGCCAACTTTTCTTCGGGCAGGTTTATCTTTGATTTTGACAACAACAACTGTTTTGATGCCCAATTATTTATATAATTGTTCACAAATATGGTACTATCCTGCGTCGTCATATCATCCCTGATCAAGGAAGCAACATCTTCTTTGTACAAAAAAGTGTCGCCCACCCTCGCCAGAGGTTCCTTTTCTTCCTCCTCATTGAACATACCTTCACAGGACGAAACAAGAATTGCCACAAAAGTGCCTAAAAGCAAAAGTGTGTGTTTTTGGAGCTTAAGCATTTCGCAAAAATAACAATTACAAAGTCCCTTACAAGAAGCTTCTCATTTCATTAACAGATTTTTTGTGCCCGATAGATGCCCAGAAATTGCTACTTTAGTGCAAAACCAAACCAAATATGAAGTACACTACGGAAATTGTTGTTGATGTACCCAGGGAGGAATTTATTAAAAAAATGGATGACCCCGACAACATGAAGCATTGGCAACAAGGACTTATCGGCTACGAGCAATTATCCGCCAGTCCCGGACAAGAGGGTTCTCGCATGAGTCTAAGTTACGAAATGGGAAAACGGAAAATGGATTTGGTGGAAACCATCATAAAAAAAAACCTACCCGAAGAAATACACATGACTTACGAAACCAAGGGAGTACACAATATTCAAAAAAACTATTTTAAGGAAGAGGACGAAAAAACCCGTTGGGTATCCGAATCGGAATTTCAATTTTCTGGGTTTGGGATGAAACTTATGGGATTTTTAATGCCTGGGGCCTTCAAAAAACAGTCCCTTAAATACATGCAAGATTTTAAGGCATTTGCCGAAAATGGCACATCCGTGCTCAACTCATAACGACAATGGAAAAACTTTTGGACAGAAAAATAAAGATCATCTGGGACTTTAGGGGCCCAACCGCATCACATACGGCCGAGCATTACCTTAAACACCTTAAAGAATTTGCCGAAGTCGAGGAACTCAAGTACGACCTTGAAGGCTTGGAACATTTTAGCCCTACACATAGTATCGCCTATTTGGTGGTGGACGAGATGGAACTTAAAGAGGTAAGGAGCATCCTTAAACCCCATCGGGGCCAAGTGTATTCAGGGAAAATTTAATTTTTTATCTATGTGGCTTAGAGTTGCTGTGTTGAGCTTGCTCTTGTGGGGCGTATCTTGTGCAAAAAACAACCCGACCGACCCTCTGGCCAATGCCCTTTCTTCCGAAAATCCAAAAATTAAAAAGGTAATGGATCATCTGGACAAGCATGAAATCCAGGTCCGATATACCCGGATAGACCGAAAAAATGATAGCATTATTTTTACGGATTTTGATTTTCAGGTGGATAAAAACAACTATTTCTACCCTGCAAGTACCGTAAAATTTCCCGCGGCGGTCGCAGCCTTGGAAAAGCTCAACACAATTGATTCCCTATCCATGGACACCCGATTTTTTGTGGAAGGTGATTCCGTGGAAACAACGTTTGCCAAAGCTATTACAGAAATTTTTGCTGTCTCGGACAATGCAGCCAACAATCGTTTAGTGGAATTTTTGGGCCAAGATGATATAAACGCTAGAATGCAAGAACGAGGGGTGTCGCCCATTCGAATTGCCCATCGGTTATCCACTGACAATGCCGATGATATTACAACAAAACCTATTGTTTTTTACCTCAACGATTCAACTACCTCCTTAAGCAATCCCATCATAAATTCGCCCATAAGACCTATTGATTTGAACGGCATCAAAAAAGGGAAAGGGTATATTGCCGATGAATCTTTACATACTGGACCTTTTGATTTCGCATTGAAAAATTATTATCCAATCGAAGCTCAAACCGCTCTTTTAAAACGTATCATTTTTCCCGAAGCATTTCCGAAAGACGAACGTTTTAACCTCAGCAATGGTCAGCGCACACATCTTTTGGATGCCATGCACACCTTACCACCCCAGTTAGGATACGACCCGGAAGAGTTTTACGACAGCTACGTGAAGTTTTTTATGTTCGGGGACACTAACGATCCTATGCCGGAACATATCAAAATCTATAACAAAGTAGGTTATGCCTATGGTACATTAACCGACTGTGCTTACATAAAGGATACCAAAAACAATATCGACTTTATGCTCACGGCCACAATCTTGGTGAACAGCAATGGTATTTTTAACTATAACACCTACGAATATGACAATGTGGGCATTCCATTCTTGGCCCAATTGGGAAGGGAACTTTACAATTATGAGCTAAATCGTACACGCAGTAAAAGGTAGTGGGACATTACCCGCTGAAAAAAATTCCATTTAAGCAATGTCCCACCCTCCGGACTAAAGTCCATAAAAATCAAGAAACCTCACCCAACCATTTCTGGTTGTATGTTCCAATTTTCGTTGGCCAAGAGTACTTGGTCAAAGTCTATACCTTCAATAGGTTTCAACGTTTGGCTAGGAGCATCCCATTCTATTTTTCTACCAAGTTTCCAAGAAAGTCCAGCCATATGGGCCGAAATGGCCTCATCAAACCCTTCTTTGATACCACAGCTTACATTTCCACCATTTTTGATTACGCTTAACCATTCACGCATGTGCAGGAAGGTTGAATCAACTCGAACTCCATCAATATAGGTCCACATCAAACCCTTATCGGCAAAATATTGTGAAGTAGCCGACGAAACGGCATCTGTAGCCGTAGCCGCTGGATCATATTGATAAATGGGCACGTTGGGAAGCATCTTTTCGGCTTCCAGCATATCGGCATATCGGGTGGAAGCGCTATCGGGCCAAACGGTCAATCTATTGCCCAATTCCATGGTGGCATCGTGTCCCATTAAAATGGTGGGGCGATTGAAACCATTCCCCAGGGTTGCACTATAACAGAAGGTCATACCCTTTTCCTTGCCCTTGGTTTGACTGCTTCCCGTACTGAAATCGGGGAACTCCATATTTACTTGGATCACATCGGGAACATTTCGTCCGTCGTTGTGAGTGTATATGCCACCCGATGCACTGACAGAAGTAGGAATACCCATGTTCAGCACACAATTTAAACGGTCGTAGTCGTGGGTCAACAGGTCACCAGACAATCCTGAGCCGTAAGCCCACCATTTACGCCATCTAAAAAAGTGATTTTTATTGAACGGCACTTTTGGTGCGGAGCCCAAAAACTGCTCCCAATCAATGGTCTCGGGACTGGCTTTCTCATGGATATCGTAGTTCCAGGCACCGTTGTCATCGTTTCTGTTGGTATTTGTTTGAATCAATGATACGTGCCCAAGTGTTCCTTTTTCCACAATATCACGCGCAGTACTAAAACTCAAGGTTTGCCTATGCTGGTGGCCCACAGCGAACACCGCATCGGATTTTTCGGCCGCTTCGCGCAAGGTATAGGTCTCGCCAACGGTATGCGTCATAGGTTTTTCCACATATACGTGTACATTGTTGTTCAAAGCTTCAATGGACATGGGGGCATGCCAGTGGTCCGGTGTTGCAATTACGACGGCATCCACATCCCCACTTTGAATCATATCTTTGTAGGTCACATACCTTTTGATTTTATTATCATCCGTCGAAAACGAATTGATGAATTTCTCCGCACGTACATCGAACACATCACAAATGCCCACTAATTTCACATTGAGGGGTTCTTGAGACTCGAAATCTTCCAATCGTTTGTTGTTGGGGTCTTCTTCTGCTGCCAAACGCATTTCTTCCTTCCACTCATCTGTTGCAAAACCCAAGGCACGCGTCAATTGTTCGCCCCGAATACCAAAACCGATTACCCCGATTCTCACGGGTTCTCCCCCAATTCCCGGAACTGCAGGAGGCAATGATGGCTTTATATTGAGCTGTTCCAATATTTCCGAACGTTTCTTTCGCGAGCCAACAGAGCTGGCAGCTCCAGCCCACCATACAGCTCCCAGTATGGGCAGGCCTCCCAATCCTATTAAAAGGTCTCTTCTAGTCCATTTCATTGTTCCTGAGTTTTAAGTTTGTTCTTTCTAAGATGATCTAGGCCAAAATAAGACCCGGTTGGTAATTGATAGATTACTATACAGGCCACAAGCTCTATCAAATTTTTATTGACGATCCAGTAGCTCCCCTCAACATTCATTTGTGTAAGCCCAGGAAAGGGTGGATGAGCCAAAAAATACATAGCCAAAAGACCGGCGCCTACAATGGCTCCGACTCGTTCAAAAATTCCTAGGGTAAAGGTAAAGCCGACCAACATCAAAGCGATAATATTGAGCGTGTTCACCCAACCTATGGTTGCATCGCCTATCAACATGGCAAAAAACCAGTCAAAAGGTCCTTGTGCGGTAGCCAAATATCCAAATGAAGTCCATTCGGGATTGTACATCTTCACCACACCTTCAAATAAAAAGTGCCACCCGATAAATATGCGAAGCAGGGTAACACTTGCTTTCAGTTTATTTTGGTTTAGGTTCATAATTGCTATAGTTAATGATAAATATTCAATGCTGCTCCATTCAAGAGGAGGATGTGTGCCAAATTAACGATATAACAGGTCAAAAGAAATTGATACTCTAAAAGTATCTTAAAGGGAGAGCATAAACCATGACCAATGTCATTTTCAGTAGTTTATGGTGGAAGGAGGTGAAATGCCCGATACATCTGATGCGATCGCCATACAAAAACTAACGTATGGGATTCCTTGGGCATAGTCGCTGTGTAGCTTTATGCCAAGCATGTAAATTGAAAAGCAGTATTCTGATTAAACAGGCTCTCCGAACAAATCGTAATCGGAGGCATCCGTAATCTTGATGTTCACGAAGTCACCGATTTTTACATAATGCTTGGTAGCATCAATCAACACCTCGTTGTCCACATCGGGCGAATCAAACTCGGTACGGCCCACAAAATGGTTTCCTTCTTTTCTGTCGATGATACAACGGAAGGTTTGTCCAATTTTTTCCTGGTTCAATTCCCAAGAAATTTGTGACTGGATTTCCATAATGATGTTGGCCCGCTCTTGCTTTACTTCTTCGGGAACATCGTCCTCCAAATTGTAGGCGTGCGTATTCTCTTCGTGACTATAGGTGAAGCATCCCAAACGTTCAAAACGCATTTCCTTGACCCAATTTTTCAAGGTCTCAAAATCCGCTTCGGTTTCACCTGGGTAACCTACTATCAAAGTGGTTCGGATGGCCATTTCGGGAACAGCCACTCTAAAGTCGTTCAATAACTTTGTGGTCTTAGCCTGAGTGGTACCACGGCGCATACTTTTAAGTATGGCATCGGATATATGTTGAAGAGGAATATCAATATAATTACAAATCTTCGGTTCGTTTCGCATCACCTCCAAAACATCCATGGGGAAGCCTGTTGGGAACGCGTAGTGCAAACGAATCCATTCAATGCCCTCTACTTTGGCCAGAGCCTGGAGCAGTTCGGCCAAATTTCTTTTCTTATAAAGATCAAGTCCGTAGTATGTAAGGTCTTGAGCAATCAAAATGAGTTCTTTGACCCCGTTGGCGGCCAATTTTTCAGCTTCGGAGACCAAGTCTTCTATGGGTGTACTTCTATGCTTACCTCGCATCAAGGGAATGGCACAGAAAGAACAAGGGCGGTCGCATCCCTCTGCAATTTTAAGGTATGCGTAGTTTTTTGGTGTGGTCGTCAAACGCTCGCCTATCAACTCGTGTTTATAATCGGCTCCAAGTGCCTTCAACAAATTGGGGAGATCACTTGTACCGAAATACTCGTCAACATTTGGAATCTCCTTCTGTAAATCTGGCTTGTAGCGTTCGCTCAAACAACCTGTCACAAAAACTTTGTCCACATCTCCGGACTCTTTCTTTTGAACATACTCCAAAATGGTATTGACGCTTTCTTCCTTTGCATTGGCAATGAATCCACAGGTATTGATTACCACAACATTGCCTTCTTCCTCGTGAGCCACCTCTTTGTTATTAGCCCGCAACTGTCCCATCAACACTTCCGAGTCGTAGACGTTCTTGCTGCAACCTAAGGTCACCACATTGATTTTGTTCTTTTTGAGCGATTTTGTGCGCATAGTTCCTTTAAATGGAGTGCAAAAATACAATAACACAGGGCATTACAACCACTTTGAACTATAATATTTATGGAATTGATAAGAACGCTTACGGTTTGGTTATTCCTGATATCCTTCAGGCATTTTCCTGACCTTGGTCAATTCTTCAAAGGCTTTACCGATACGGAGTAAATGTGCTTCGGAAAAGGGTTTTCCGATGAAGGTCAAACTTTCGGGCTCGCCATCAGTTTTGTAACCCATGGGAATAGTCAATGCAGGATATTCGGCCACCGCTGCATAACCAGCGTGGTAATTGTTGATGCTCAACACGGCATCCAGGTTTTTTTCTTCCATGATATTGAAGAATACCCTGCCCGACTCCTTCAAATTTTGTTTGATTTTTTCAAATTGTTCTGCAGTAGTGGAATCGGACAAAACGCCATCAAAACGTTTCTGTCCGTAGGGTATTCTTACCAAAGAATCCTGTTGGTTAAATGCTACGACATCTTCTACGGACTCTACTTTAACTGCATCTTTATCCTTGACCTCTGCATTTATGTAAGCAGGCAAATCCTCCCTCATATCCAGATTCAGCATCGTGGTAAAACCTTCAAGGGGAATATTCTCAGCTTCAAACTCCACAATTTGAGCTCCAGCTCTCCGTAATTCTTCGATGTTCGCAGCATAAATGGAATCACGTTCCATTAAGTTCTTCATTACGCCTAAACGGATTTCTTTCAGAGTTTCCGGGTTCATCCAAGCTGATAAAATACCTGGTTCCGAGCTCACCGATTTATAATCGGCTTCATCCTTCCCTAACATCGCATCCAGCAAAATCGCATTGTCCGTCACATTTTTGGTCATTGGGCCAGGGGTGTCCAAGGTACTGGAAATGGGCACAATCCCTGTTCGGCTCAACAAGCCGATGGTCGGCTTTAAGCCCACCACGGAGTTTTGACTGGAAGGTGAAAGTATGGAACCTGAAGTTTCTGTTCCGACGGCTGCCACAGCATAATTTGCCGCTGTGGAAGCACCACTACCTGCACTAGAGCCTCCTGTATCAAAAATCCTTCTTCCGTAGGGGTTCAAGGTCTGCCCACCTACAGCACTCTGGCCATTCGGACAAACACCACAGATGAAATTGGCCCACTCACTCAAGTTGACCTTTCCCAAAATTAGAGCCCCTTTTTGCTTTAAGCGCTCGACGATAAAGGCATCATCGGTCTGATTCTCCTTTAGTGCGATAGCTCCCGCTGTCGTTTTCATTTCGGCAGTTCCAATGTTGTCCTTCAGTAAAATGGGCATGCCATAAATAAGGTGGTGGATTTCTTTTTGCTCATCTAACTGCCGAGCTTCTTCGAGCACATCGGGATTTAATGCAATAACAGTATTGAGGGTGGTATTGTTGGGCAATTCGTATTTATAGATTCTGTACAAATAAAAAAGCACCAACTCCTCATATGTAAAAGTACCTTGGTCGATATGGGTTTGAAGAGTCGGGATATCCTGCTCCAGCACCAAAGGCTTCATTTTTTGATATTGTGCTTCGGTAAACTGGGACACTTCGTCATAAAGAGGAAGAAACACTTCGTTCTTATCCAAGACTTTGCTCTGGATGAATTTATAGCGCATCCTTTCGCTTTTGTTATTAGCACTGGCAGCCACCTCCGCAGAATCGTTATAAGGTGTCCAGAGAACAATATCTTCCTTGGGTCCGGCTTCCTTCTGTTTACAGGAAAAAAAACCAATCAATAATAAAGAAAAAAAAAGATATCTGAACATAGGTCTAAATTTTGAAGAATGAATCCACAAACTCGAATTTATTGAATACCTGAAGGTCTTCGATACCCTCACCTACCCCGATATACTTTACCGGAATCTGGAATTGGTCAGAAATACCGATGACCACGCCTCCTTTTGCCGTTCCGTCCAATTTGGTCACAGCCAAGCTGGTCACTTCGGTAGCCTTGGTAAATTGCTTTGCCTGTTCAAAGGCATTTTGTCCTGTTGAGCCATCAAGCACCAATAGTACTTCATGGGGTGCATCGGGAACCACTTTTTGCATGACGCGTTTTACCTTCGACAGTTCGTTCATTAAATTGACCTTGTTGTGCAAACGACCTGCGGTATCCACCAAAACTACGTCTGCATTTTCAGCAACGGCAGAATTTAAGGTATCGAACGCCACGGAAGCGGGGTCGCTCCCCATTTTTTGTTTTACAATGGGCACATCCACACGTTTGGCCCAAACTTCCAATTGGTCAATGGCTGCAGCACGGAAGGTATCGGCGGCACCTAAGACCACTTTCATACCGCTGGCCTTGAATTTATGCGCCAACTTTCCGATGGTAGTTGTTTTTCCAACCCCGTTCACGCCTACTACCATGATCACATATGGCTTTTTGTCTTTGGGAACGGCAATCTCGGTGTCCTCACCAGAATTGGTCTCCGATAGCAAGCCTGCAATCTCTTCACGAAGGATTGTATTGAGCTCGTCGGTACCCATGTATTTGTCGCGAGACACACGCTCTTCAATCCGCTCGATGATTTTTAGGGTAGTATTTACGCCCACATCGGAAGTGACCAAGACTTCCTCAAGATTGTCGAGCACCTCATCATCTACCTTTGACTTACCCGCTACGGCCTTCCCCAGTTTGCCAAAAAAGCTGGTTTTGGACTTCTCCAGACCCCTATCCAGGGTCTCCTTTTTATCCTTTGAAAATATATTTTTGAATAAGCTCATCCTGTGTTCTTTGAGAAAGATCAAAGATAGGAAAGTAAGAGGAGTTTTGTTAACAGAAAATTCTTTTGAAATACCCCTGTGACTCCAAGTTGAAGCATCCAACAGAATTATGGGAATAAAAAAAGCCGCTAAAAAGCGGCCTTAGTATTGTCACAAGGAAGTTTTCCTTATTTGCTGTTCAACCAGTCGTTAACCATTTCCGGTGCCATTACAGACTCTACGAAAGTGTATGCACCTGTTTTTGGAGACTTTACCATTTTGATGGCCTTTGTCAACCTCTTGGATGATGACTGAAGTGTTGCTACTGTTTTCTTTGCCATGGCTTATATTTTTTGCCCTTTACTTTGTAAAAAGCTATTACTTAATTTCTTTATGAACGGTCATACGCTTAAGGATAGGATTGTACTTTTTAATTTCCATCCTATCTGGCGTGTTCTTTTTGTTCTTGGTGGTAATATACCTAGAAGTACCTGGCATACCAGATTCCTTGTGTTCTGTACACTCTAAAATTACCTGAACCCTATTTCCTTTCTTTGCCATTGTATTGTACTTAAAATGCTTTTACAACTTACTTTTTGGAATTGATTTCCTTCAAGACAGCAGAGATTCCTTTTTTGTTGATGATCTTCAACCCACGGGCAGAAACGTTCAAGGTTACCCAACGATCTTCCTCTGGAATATAAAACCTCTTCTTGGAGATATTTGAATCAAATCTCCTTTTTGTCTTATTGATAGAAAAGGAAACGTTGTTTCCAAACATCACCTTTTTTCCTGTTACTTCACAAACTTTAGACATCTCCCTAACTATTTGAGTGATTTTATTGAGGCTGCAAATTTATACCATTTTACTGGGACGTACAAAATTCTTTTTCAGAAATTTAAAATTTCTTTATACAATAGCTCAAAAGCCTTGTTAACAGACTTTTTCACGACCCTGTCCCGATGCTTTCCCATCACAAATTTATGGGCAAAAGTACCTTTTGGGGTAGCAATTCCAATATAAACAGTCCCAACCTCGGCATCGGAATCTCCCTTGGCGGGCCCCGCATTGCCAGTGGTGGCTATGGAGAAATCGGTTACCAACTTATTTTTTACGCCAATTGCCATGGCAATGGCGACTTCTTCGCTCACTACGGAATGTTGGTCAATGAGTTCTTGCGGAACCCCTAACAAATTCACCTTGGCCTCGGTGGCATAGCAGACCATACTCCCTTTAAAGTAGGCGGATGCTCCGGGAACGGAAGTTACTCGCTCGGCAATACTGCCCCCCGTAAAACTTTCGGCGGTGGACAAGGTCATTTTTTTATCGGTGAGCAATGTGCCTATCTGTTTTTCGACCCTTCCATCTTCCTCCTCTTCCCCGTAAATAATGTCACCAATAATAGGATAGAGTTTTTTTACCTGCTCTTCAATACCCTGCAACAGCACTTCCTTATCCGTGCCTTTAGCAGAAAGACGAAGCCTTACACTACCAATGTTCGGCAGATAGGCAAATTTGATGAATGAAGGCAGATTATCTTCCCAGTCCTCGAGCTTTTCGGCAATCGCACTCTCACCCATCCCGTAAGTTAGAATAGTCTTGTGGACAATATGAGGTCGCTTGTACTCTTCTATGATTTTGGGCAAAACGGCAGAGGTCACGAGATTTTTCATCTCGTAGGGAACTCCCGGCAATGAAACAAAAGCGGTGTTTCCCTTTTTCATCCAAATTCCAGGCGCGGTTCCAAACTCATTATGCAGCACAGTTGCCTTTGACGGAACCATAGCCTGTTCCCTGTTCAAATCCGAAATTGGGGTCGTAATATATTTTTTGAAAAGCTCTTCAATGTGATGCAAAACCGAATCGTCCCGGACCAGTTCATCTTCAAAAAATTCACAAAGTGTAAGCTTGGTGACATCATCCTTTGTGGGGCCAAGACCTCCTGTTATGATTACCACAGAGGACCGTTCACCTGCCTCTTTCAGAGACCTTAATATATGGTCTTTATCATCCTGAATAGAAGTGATTTGGTAAACAGAGACCCCAATCTTGTTCAGTTCTTTGGAAATAAACGCTGAATTGGTATCCACAATCTGACCTATGAGAATCTCATCCCCAATGGTGATTATCTCCGCTTGCATCTATAAATCAAAGTCATTTTTAAGTTCAGAGACCACTTGGAGCACATCCTTTTTCAACAAAGGAAATTTTTGTTCTATTTCCTCCATGCTACCGGTTGCCTTACCGAGCGTTTCTATTTCCAAGGCCTTGGCCCTTGTTTGCTCCATACCCAAAATATCCACGTTGGGTTTAATTTTATGGGCCAACTTATATATGTTTTCATAGTCCTTGCTGCCTATAGCTTTTTCCAGGCTTTCTAAGTCTTCAGGAACTTCTTCTAAAAAAACGGAGATTACCGAGGTTATAAAATCCTCATCACCTTCCGCCATTTCATTTATTTTATCAAGGTTGTAAATCATTATTTTACATTAATATCAAACATTTGCTCACCTTCCAATCTACCGACAAGGTAGTCATTTGGGCTTACTTTACCAACACCGGCAGGGGTACCCGTAAATATGATATCTCCCTTTTTCAACATGAAATAAGTGGATATATGAGCTATGATTTCATCTATCTTCCACAGCATCAACGAGGTATTCCCATCTTGGACAATTTCATTATTTTTTGACAATGAAAATTTCAGGTTGTCCATATCCTTAAACATATCCTTGGAAAGCCATCTTCCAACTACGGCAGCACCATCAAACCCTTTGGCCTTTTCCCAGGGCAATCCTTTGGATTTTAATTTGGATTGAAGGTCTCTCGCCGTAAAATCTATGCCCAGCCCAACTTCATCATAATATTTATGGGCAAATTCTTTGGAAATATGTTTTCCCACTTTTTTGATTTTCACCAGAACTTCCACTTCATAGTGAACATCGCTGGAAAATTCGGGGATATAAAAATCTTGCTCTTTGGGTAAAATAGCGGAATCGGGCTTTATAAAAACCACAGGTTCGTCCGGACGCTCATTGCTCAATTCGTTTATGTGATCCACATAATTACGTCCTATACAAATCAGTTTCATAATTTGTTCTCGGGGGTTAAGGTTGGTTTATCTTAAAATTTGTTATTGAGCTTGCTCAACTTTATCTGGGTAAGAACTTTTTTGGTGTAGAGCGGGAAATCGGCGTTCAAAATCCAGCCAAAGTAGCCGGGCTCTTTCTCCATGACCTCTTCCACTGTTTTTCCATTATGTTTTCCAAAGGCAAAAATCGGTTCCTGGTTTTCATTGAGGCCGATAAAGCCCGCAAAATCCAGATTTTGTCTTCTTGTAGTGAACTCTGACAGCTTTTTTATATCATTTTCAAGCTCTGGATATCGGTCCAACTGCGCAAGCAATACCTCGTAGGTCGCCAAGGTATCGGCTTCCGCGCTGTGCGCATCGTCCAAATTCTTATCGCAATAAAATTTATAGGCGGCTTCCAGTGTACGTTTTTCCATTTTATGAAAAATGGTCTGTACATCTACGGACACCATACTTTTCATATCAAAATCCACATCGGCACGCAGCATTTCCTCGGCCAATAAGGGAATATCGAACCTATCGGAATTAAATCCTCCAAGGTCACTATCGCGAATCATCGCATAAATTTCCCTGGACAGTTGCTTAAATGTGGGCTCGTTGGCCACTTTTTCATCGGAAATACCATGAATGGCCTCGGATTCTGCCGGAATGGGCATCTCCGGGTTTACCAACCATGTTCTGCTTTCTTTATTCCCATTGGGAAAAACCTTCAGGATAGAAATTTCTACAATCCTATCTTTTGCAACATTGGTCCCTGTGGTCTCCAGGTCAAAAAAACAGATAGGCTTGGTCAATTGTAATTGCATGTGGGGCGTTTTAAATAAGGTTCACTAGGCTTCTAAATTAAGAATAGTGACAGGAATATGGCCAGTTTTCTACTATATTTCCCTATTTATGTCCCAGGCCTCCAAATAATCTGCCACTGATTTCACGAACATTCCGCCCAATGCACCGTTCACCACTCGGTGATCGTAACTGTGCGAGAGGTACATTTTACTGCGGATACCTATATATTCACCTTGATCGGTCTCAATTACAGATGGTATTTTTCTGATGGCCCCCAATGCAAGGATTCCAACTTGCGGTTGATTGATGATCGGCGTACCAAAAACACTTCCGAAGGAACCAACATTGGTTACTGTGTACGTACCATCTTTTACCTCATCGGGCTTTAATTGATTGTTTCTTGCCCTATCGGCCAGATCGTTCACTGTTTTGGCCATCCCTACCAAGTTCAATTGGTCGGCATTTTTGATTACGGGCACAATCAGGTTGCCATCGGGCAGGGCTGCTGCCATTCCCAAATTGATGTTCTTCTTTTTGATGACCTTGTCTCCATCCAACGAAATGTTCATAAGTGGATATTTTTTAAGGGCCATGGCCACAGCTTCCATAAATATGGGCGTAAAGGTCAATTTTTCACCTTCTCGCTGTTGGAATGCATTCTTCACCTTATTTCTCCAATTGACCACATTTGTCACGTCCACTTCCACAAAGCTCTGAACGTGTGCGGAGGTTGATATGCTCTCGATCATATGGTGGGCGATGAGTTTGCCCATGCGGGTCAACGGAATGACCTCATCCCCTGCGCCTACCTGAACCTTTGATCCTTGAGGTTTGTTCGCGACCGTCTCTTTTGGCGCTGAAGGCGCTTCGACTTTCGCGGTTTTGGTTTCAGGTTTTGGTTTAGCCTCTTCTTTTACCTGACTTCCATTGGAACGGTTTTCCAAATAGGCCATGATATCATTTTTGGTGACCCTGCCTTCTTTACCTGTACCGGTAATGGCCTCGAGCTCATCCATGGAAACGTTTTCTTCCTTGGCTATGTTTTTCACCAAGGGCGAATAAAATCGTTCTGAACTTGAAAAATCGGGCGTGGATGAGGAAACTGACTCCTTTACACTGGCCATTTGAGCTTCCAACTCTCCTGCCGGTACTTCAACAGGCTCCTCCTCTACTTCTTTTTCTGTGCTTTCCTCCAGTGGGGTTTCAACTCCACCTTCAATTTGAATCACGGCGACAACTTCACCTACCTTTATCACATCATCTACATCGAACCGCTTTTCTACCAATACCCCATCCACTTCACTAGGAACTTCGGAATCTACTTTGTCCGTGGCAATTTCAAAGATGGCCTCGTCCATCTCTATGGTGTCGCCCACTTCTTTCAACCAGTTGGTCAAGGTAGCTTCAGCAACACTTTCTCCCATTTGCGGTAATTTCAATTCAAATTTTGACATATTCGTATTTATCAAAGTGATTTTGATTTGTATTTTACAAAAATACTAAAGAAATCGACTTATTTTTGATTTATGTTTATTAATTCGCTTTAATAGAATTTTCAAAGGGGACTCTATTGATTATACTTCTCCCTAAAGTTACTTCATCTGCATACTCCAATTCGTCACCTACCGAAATTCCCCTGGCTATCGTCGAAGTAGTCACTTCTAATCCTTCCAGTTGTTTGTAAATATAAAAATTAGTTGTGTCCCCCTCCATGGTCGAACTCAAGGCCAATATCAATTCCTTAATGGTTCCGTCCTTTACTTTTTTTACCAGTGACCCAATATTTAGATCCTGAGGCCCAACGCCTTCCATAGGGGAAATCTTTCCCCCCAGCACATGGTACAGGCCGTTATATTGAGATGTATTTTCAATGGCCATTACATCCCTGATATCTTCCACTACACATACCAAAGTCTCGTCCCTTTTGGGGTTGGCACAAATTTCACATACCTCCGTATCGGAAATATTGTGGCAATTTTTGCAAAAGTTGACCTCGCTTCTCAATTTGAGAAGTGCATTGGCCAAATGTTCCGACCGCTCTTCAGGCTGTTTTAACAGATGAAGTACCAAGCGCAATGCCGTTCGCTTACCGATTCCTGGTAATTGCGACATCTCATAAACAGCGTTCTCCAGTAGCTTAGATGAAAATTCCATAGCATCAATTCTCCTACAAAATTACGATTTTACAGTTACCAATTTACTTTCGTACTTTGCAAATCAAATTGCATATATGTCAGCTACACAAATCCTGTTGCTTATCGGCGCCTATTTCTTGGTGCTTATATTGATTTCTTACTTTACCGGAAAAAACGATTCCAACGCCGATTTTTTTAAGGCGGGGAAACAATCCCCTTGGTACGTAGTAGCCTTTGGAATGGTGGGCGCCTCATTATCGGGGGTCACCTTTATCTCTGTGCCGGGATGGGTACAGGATAGCCAGTTCAGCTATATGCAGGTAATCTTGGGATATCTTGTTGGCTATTTTGTGGTTGCATTTGTACTGCTCCCCCTCTACTATAAACTAAACCTCACTTCTATTTATGAATATTTAAATGACCGTTTTGGAAAGATGAGCCATAGGACCGGTGCATTTTTCTTCTTTATATCGAGGGTACTTGGTGCGGCTTTCAGACTTTATTTGGTAGCAATAGTCCTGCAACAATTTGTTTTTGATGACTTGGGAGTGCGTTTTGAATTTACCGTAGTCATCTCCATTTTGTTGATTTGGCTGTATACCAATAAAGGCGGCATTAAAACAATCGTATGGACAGATACCTTACAAACGCTTTTTATGATTTTGGCGGTGGTATTGTCCATTGTGATGATCAATCAAGAACTCGGTTGGAGCTTTGGGGAATTCTTGGCTTCTGAAGAGCTGAAAAATTATAATGATTTTTTGGTGACGGAAAGCTTTCTGGACAGGAGTTATTTTATCAAATCCTTTGTTGGCGGCATGTTCATAACCATTTGCATGACGGGTCTTGACCAAGATATGATGCAAAAGAACCTTACCTGTAAGTCTTTGAAGGACGCACAAAAAAACATGGTCTCGTTTAGTTTTGTGCTGGTGATATCCACATTTTTGTTCATGCTCTTGGGAGCGTTATTATTTATTTACGCAAAGAGGGAAGGTATTGCCATTCCGCTGATGGACGGCACACCGAAGACCGACCTCCTTTTCCCGGAAATTGCCTTGAACAGTGGATTGGGACTGGCACTTTCCATCACTTTTATGCTGGGGCTCATCGCTGCGGCCTACAGTAGTGCCGATAGTGCGCTTACTTCCTTGACAACTTCTTTCTGTGTGGATTTCCTAAACGTTCAAAACAAAGAGGACAAAGAGCAAAAGCGTATTAGAAAACGCACCCATATTGCCATGAGCTTTGCCCTTGTTGTGGTCATCATTGCATTTAAGTATATTCTTAGCAGCAATGTAATTGATAGCTTGCTTACGGTAGCCGGTTACACTTATGGCCCACTACTGGGTCTTTTTGCCTTTGGCATCTTCACCAAGCACAAAATCAAGGACAGCTATGTCTGGATAGTGGCTTTATTATCGGTGATTGCCATAGTTTTTATAGCCAATATCCCTTCGGAATATTTAGGGGGATATCAGGTTGGCTATGAATTGTTGCCGTTGAACGGTTTGCTTACATTTATTGGACTATGGTTTATCCGTACTAAAAAGTCGGGAGAAAAATCTAATATTGTCCAGTAGCAAGCAGCACCAATGTACAGGCAACTTCGACCTCAATCCCAGCATTTTCAAGGATTTCATAGAATTCCGGGTTTTCGGTTCCGGGGTTAAAAATAACACGCCTCGGGTTTAGGTCAACAATTTGCTGATAGTATTCTTTTTGATTTTTTGGGTTTAAATATAAAGTTACGGTATCAATATTTTGAAAATCAATCAAGTTGTCTTTAATTTGTACCCCTGATACAGTTCCCCCACGTATCCCAAATGCGGTTGTTTCAATATTATTGTCAACCAGCCTACGAATAGCTGTGTTACTGTATCTTCCAGGGTTTGTAGAAGCCCCTACGACAAGTGTTTTTTGCATTTGTTAATTTTTGTGTTAAAATTTTATATAGACTGTAATTTTTCACACGTAAAGTCGTCTATTTTTTATAACTTAAAGTCATTGGTAAGACTGTATTTTTATAGTTAATGGTTAGTGTTTAGTATAGCTTATCAATGTATAACCCCGGTACTCGTTACCGGGGTTTCTTCTTTTATAACGTCATATCAATAGTCTCCAACGGAAACCTGCCTTACAAAATTGAGACAATTCAGAATGCTTTATTGTTAAAGGATGTTAAAATAAGTTTTGCCTGTAACATTCCTGAACCTACGGCGTCTTAAAAGTGACATCAATCATCAATCAATCATCAATCAAAAAACGAACTACTCATGAGACATGTGAGCTTTCTAGTTGCACTATTGCTGTGCATGACATCCCCTTTTTTAACTTTTGCCAATGATCCGAACGATGCCCTGGGCGTCATCAATGGTAAGGTTATCGACGAAATTTCCAACGAACCTGTAGCTTATGCTGCTGTTGTCATTAAATCGGAAGATGGTTCCCAGACCATTACAGGTGGAATTACCACAGAAGATGGAAGCTTTGAAATCAACAAATTGCCCGACGGTACATTTATTTTTGAAGTACAGTACATTGGCTACAAAACATATTCCCAAAAATTAGTGATCGCCAAGGGCAAACGGACCCTTGATCTGGGCACCGTAGCCCTAGTTGAAGAAACCAAAGAACTCGAGGGCGTGGAGCTGGTAGCAGAACGCACCACTATTGAGCAGCGCGTAGACCGCAAAGTAATCAACGTGGGCAAAGACTTGACTACTGCAGGTGCCTCGGCTTCCGACATTATGAACAATATTCCATCCGTAAACGTGGATTCCCAAACAGGTGATATTACACTTAGGGGCAACTCAAATGTACGTGTCATGGTCGACGGAAAATTGTCTAATGTTCCCGTAGCACAGCTGCTCAAGCAAATCCCATCAACAGCCATTAAATCCATTGAACTGATTACCAATCCATCCGCCAAGTACAATCCCGAAGGAATGAGCGGCATCATCAATATTGTATTGCACAAAAATGCCAACATCGGTTTTAATGGAAACGTAAACCTTGGGCTCACCAAGGGCATCGAAGCCAAATTCAATAGTTCTATTGATATGAACTACCGTAACGGAAAGTTCAACTTTTATGGAAATTATGGCAACAATATAGGTAAATGGGTGAACGATGGAAGCATTCTTCGTGTAGACGAAAACTCACGCCAAAAGTTTGACTTTTTCAACAATAACAAGTCGCACCTGTACAAATTAGGAGTGGATTTTTACCTGAACGATAAAAACACCATTTCCTTTTTTACCAACCAAAATATCTATGAAGGTGAAGGTACGGGAGAGACTGCAGTTTTATATTTTAATAATCCTTCTCGAAACGTGACGCAATTGTTCCTGGACGACTCAAACAATAGCAGTGAGCAGTATAATTTCGACTATAAACTCGATTTTAATAAAGAAGGCCATAACATAGAACTGGAAATAGACCACAACTTATTTGACAGTGAACAGGATGCTGATTTTAGATCTGTCGGCGCCTCAACCTATCCAGATTATATGGATTTTGTGGACACCGAGCGTACCCAGACCACTGCCAATTTGGATTATGTGAATCCGCTGGACAGTATTTCCAAACTGGAACTGGGTCTACAATCCAGAAATTTTGAGACCATTGTGGATTATTCTTCCACTGGGCAATCTTTTAATTCCAATGGGGATTTGGCACCTACGCCCTCCACTAAATTTGTATATGACATGGATATTTATTCGGCCTATGCAACTTTTGGACAGACCTACGAAAAATGGTCCTACCAAATGGGCGTGCGTATCGAGGATGTTCAAGTTAAGGCCGATACCAATGCCGTACGTGCGTTTACGGATGACTATACCGAGATTTACCCCTCTGCATTTATTACCTACCGACCCAATGAAGGTGACCAAGTGCAACTGAGCTACAGCAGACGGGTAGATAGACCTGGTCTACAACAAGTAAACCCCATCCGTGAGTTTGCAACGCCATTGATCTCTTCTTTTGGAAACCCAAATTTGGTACCTCAGTTCACAAATTCTTATGAAGCGAACTACACCAAAAGAATAAAAAATGGAAGTATTACCGGAGGTGTCTTCTATAGAAGCATAACTGATGAAATCAACCGAGCTATCTATGTGGACCGCTTGGACTTGAACAAGACCATCCTGACCTTTGATAATTTTGACAAAACATCTGCCTACGGGGTAGAACTCTCTACCAATTACAAACCTTTAAAATGGTGGAGCATCAATGGAAGTTTTGACCTGTTCTCTCAAACCCAAAGGGGGTTGACCGAAACGCTGAACACAACTGACCCAAATCCGAGCGAGGAAGATATTGTGGAACAACGGGTAAAGGTAGACAACACGGCTTGGAACCTGAGAATGAACAACAGCTTTACCGTTACCAAGGCATTAACGCTACAAGCTTTCGGTTTTTACCGTGGAAGAAACAAGAGCATACAGTTCAATGCGGACCCGATGTATTTTGTGAATTTGGGCGCTCGCTACAGCTTTGCTGAAGGTAAAGGAACACTGAGCCTTAATTACAACGATATTTTCAACACCATGCGATTTGCTTTCGAGGGCGATTATCCTTTTGCGCAAGAGGGTGCCTTTAACTGGGAAAGCAATAATGTATATCTAGGTCTTTCCTATAGATTTGGAAGCGGTAAAAACCAAGCCAAACAACGTAAACGTAGGGACAACAACACCAAGCAAGGTGGCGGTGGTATCCTCTAAAATAAATTGATGCTTCATATTCGAGTGTTGGTTGGTTATCTTGTGTTAGCATCAATCAAAAACCCCTGTCCGTTTGGACCGGGGTTTTATATTTAATTATATAAAGGTTGGTATCTACCAACGAATGATGACACTTCCCCAGGTAAAACCACTACCAAAGGCCGCAAGTACTACCAAATCACCTTCTCTGATTTTTCCGGCTTCCCAAGCCTCGGTCAATGCAATAGGAATGGAAGCCGCTGTGGTATTACCGTACTTCATAATATTATTGAATACCTGTTCATCCTTCAATTTAAACTTGTTCTGGATGAATTGGGAGATTCTAAGGTTCGCCTGATGTGGAATTAGCATATCAATATCGGTCGGGGCCAAATCATTTTTACCGAGTCCTTCCATAATTACCTCACTGAATCTGACCACTGCATTCTTGAAAACAAATTGTCCGTTCATATGTGGATAATAAGAGGTATCCTCGGGGTCTTTATCTTCGATAATATCGGTGACCCAACGTTTGCCCATTCCGGGCGCTATCAGTGAAAGCTCCTCAGCATGTTGTCCTTCGGAATGCAAATGGGTAGAAAGGATTCCTTTGGATGTATCCTCTTCCCTGGTCAAAACGGCTGCTCCCGCACCATCACCAAAAATAACGGATACTCCCCTGCCCCTTGTGGTCATATCCAGACCACGGGAATGCAGTTCAGAACCAATGACCAGTACATTTTTGTACATACCGGTTTTAATATATTGGTCGGCCACGGAAATTCCGTAAACAAAACCGGAACATTGGTTTCTCACATCCAAGGCACCAACGGTTCTTTTTAGGCCAAGATCACGCTGCACCAATACACCGGGCCCAGGGAAATAATAATCGGGGCTAAGGGTCGCGAAAACAATAAAGTCAATATCATCCTTATCGATACCCGCACGCTCGATGGCCCTCTTGGCAGCCTCAACTCCCATAGAAGTTGTGGTTTCAGTATCTTTTAGAACATGACGCCGCTCCTTAATTCCCGTACGCTCTTGTATCCATTCATCATTCGTGTCCATCACTTTTGACAAATCGTCGTTAGTGACCACATTTTCAGGGACGTAAAATCCCAATCCCGATATTCTTGAGTTATACATTTCTAATTGCTTAAGTATTGAATCTTTAAAAAACTCTTGGCTAATTAACGGAAAATTAAAAAATATATCCTAAGAACTGCATATTTATTAAGGCTTTTAGCGGATGTACTGCTCAAAATGGTTCACATTTACCTTAGCCTTAAGGTCATGCAATAGATTGTAAAGCCCAAAAAACGTACGATTTATATATAAAAAGTGTTTTGACCCCCTGTTCCCGTTCATCTTTCGGATTTGTTCATCTTTGGAGTAGCGTTCACTGAGGTTTGCAATTTTCGACCAGAAACCTTCATCACCAAAATCAAAAGTTTCTTTATGGAAAGGAGAAGTGAAAATAGTCAGCATTTCTTTGAAAAGCGCCTTAAAAAATTTCAGCTCTTCTTCTGAGTCGGTCGGTGTCAAGATTTCCAGTTCGTACAATTTTTCCATGAAGATTTTATCATTATTGATGTTTTCCTCTTTTGCCAACTCAAAATACGGTACATAAAAATCATGTGGAATCTGCTTGATGCAACCAAAATCGATGGCTATCAACTTAGCATCATCACTTACCAGAAAATTACCGGGATGCGGGTCTGCATGTACCCTTCTCAATTTATGAATCTGGAACATATAAAAATCCCAGAGGGCTTGGCCCAGTGTATTCCCAACTTCAGGCTCAAAATCGGTTTGTGTAAATTCTCCCAAATGCATTCCATTCATCCAGTCCATCGTTAGAATACGTTCACTGGACAACTCTCGATAATATTTAGGAAATTGCATGTTTGGAATCACGGAACAGGCGGTGGTAATCTCGTCGCTTTGCTCCAATTCCAAGATATAATTGGTCTCTTCGATGAGTTTATGCTCAACTTCCTTGAAATATTTTTCGGAGTCCTTCCCCTTCAAGTTGAACATTTTAATGGCCACAGGCTTCACCAAGGCCAAATCACTACTTATACTTTCGGCAACACCTGGATATTGGATCTTGACCGCCAATTTTTTGCCATCCTTTTCTGCGCGATGAACCTGGCCTATACTGGCAGCGTTCACGGAATCCTTTTCAAATTCGTCAAAAATCTCTTCAGGATATTTGTCCAAATATTTTTTGAAGGTCTTACGAACCAAGGGTGCGGACAACGGAGGCACAGAAAATTGGGAAAGTGAAAACTTTTCCACGTATGCCCTTGGCAAGAGGTTCTTTTCCATGCTGAGCATTTGGGCCACTTTGAGCGCACTACCCTTTAGACTTTTGAGTCCATCGTAAATATCCTCTGCATTGTCTTGGTCCAACATATCCTTGGAGGTTTGCGGGTCTACGAGCTTTTTACCATAGTATTTCACATAGTTTCCTCCGATCTTGACCCCGGTCTTCACCAATTTTCCGGCGCGTTCTATTTTCCCAGTGGGAATCGTATCCAACCTTTTCATGTGTTCTATGCGAATTTTTCTTTATAAAGAAATTTTCCAAAGTCAACTATCTTTTCCAACGGTGTACTTTCAAAAATTTGGAAAACGGTGGTAACGGATTTTTCAATGGCGATGTCGGTTTTCTCCAGACCTGGGGAACCATCTTCCATCCAGAATTTTAAGATAAAAAGAAACTGTAACCAAGCGCCTTCGGCAAACAAGGGAGCATTGTATTTAAAAATCTTGTGCTGCTTTTCATCGTTCCTTTCCTCAATGAGTGTGGAAGCAAAATCCTTGAACTTTTTGCGAAGACCTTTTAATTGCATCAATCCTTCCAAAGAATATTTATGCTCTTTCATTATAAAAAGGACATAACTCCTATTTAGTGTCAGGTTTTCAAAAAAGGTAAAGAAAAAGGTCAACATTTTTTCCTCGTTGGTCATGGATGCGTACTGCTTGTTCTTTTGCATCAAATTATAACTGTTATCAAAGAATTTGTTCCAGATAATTTGTTGTAAGGACTCGAACGAACCAAAGAATCCATAAAATTCATCTTCCTTGATATCGTGTTCCTTACAGAATTTAAACACCGAGCTTGGCACTTTTTCATGCTCCAAAACAGATTCCATGAATAAGCTTATGATTTTGTCCTCGGTAATTTTGGGTTTAGTCGTCTTTGCCATTTTTGTGTTTTATGAAGAGTTAACAAAGTTAGCATTGTGTAATCTAATTCTTAAAAGAAAATGCACTTCCTGGCGAAAGTGCATTTTCACAACCTAACCAATAAATAAACAAACTTGTTATAGTAATACTACTTCATAGCAATTTTTAACCTATAACACTGTAAATATAATCATTTTGTTTAATCTTTACTAAAATAAAATAAACAAAATTATGTTAAAATCTTGTAGACCAGTTAAAACCCCAATGAAATGTCAGTTTGTCAGATTTTGCACTATGGTATTTTTTTTGACTGATCAGCTGTAAAAAGCATAAAAAACAAAACGATGGCTACAGGTAAAATCAATGTTTCAGTAGAAAATATTTTCCCTCTGATCAAAAAGTTTCTATACAGTGATCACGAAATTTTCTTGAGGGAACTTATTTCCAACGCTACGGATGCAACCCTTAAATTAAAACACTTAACCTCCATAGGAGAAGCTACGATCGAGTACGGCAACCCAATAATCGAGGTCAAGGTGGACAAGGACAACAAACGCATCCATATTCTAGACCAGGGTATCGGGATGACCGAGGAGGAAGTAAAAAAGTACATTAACGAGGTGGCTTTTTCCGGTGCCGAGGAATTTTTGGATAAATACAAGGATGCAGGTAAAGATGCCGGAATCATCGGGCATTTTGGTCTTGGTTTCTACTCAGCGTTCATGGTAGCGGAGAAAGTAGAGATTATTTCAAAAAGCCACAAAGAAGAACCTGCGGTACATTGGACTTGCGATGGTTCTCCCGAGTTTACCATTGAACCAAGTGACAAAACTGAAAGGGGAACGGAAATTATCCTTCACATAGCAGAGGATTCCACCGAGTTTTTGGAAAAGTCAAGAATTCGTGAGCTTTTGGTGAAGTACAACAAGTTCATGCCCATTCCAATCAAGTTTGGAACAAAAACGGAAACGCTTCCCAAACCAGAAGATGCCAAAGAAGACGACCCGGCACCAACTAAAGTGGTGGATGACATCATCAATAATCCAAATCCAGCATGGACCAAGCAGCCCGCGGACTTGGAAGAATCGGATTATAAGAGCTTTTACAGGGAACTTTATCCTATGCAGTTCGAAGAACCCTTGTTCCATATCCACTTGAACGTGGATTATCCGTTCAACTTAACGGGTATCTTGTACTTCCCAAAGTTGACAAACGACCTGAGTATTCAAAAAGACAAAATTCAATTGTACCAGAACCAAGTGTTCGTAACGGACAATGTGGAAGGTATTGTTCCCGAATTCTTGACGATGCTAAAAGGTGTCATCGATTCTCCGGATATTCCATTGAACGTTTCAAGGTCATATCTTCAGGCTGATGGTGCAGTAAAGAAAATCTCTTCCTACATCACCCGAAAAGTGGCCGATAAATTGAGCTCACTTTTCAAGAACAACCGTAAGGATTTTGAACAAAAGTGGAACGACATCAAAGTGGTCATCGAGTACGGAATGCTCTCCGAAGATAAATTCTTTGAAAAAGCCGATAAGTTTGCCCTGTACCCAACAATTGATGGCAATTTCTACACTTTTGAAGAGCTAGAGGCCAAAATCAAGGACAATCAGACCGACAAGGATGATAAGTTGGTGGTGCTTTATGCTTCGGACAAAGAGGCACAACATAGCTACATTGAAGCTGCCAAAAAGAAAGGATACGAAATCCTGTTGTTGGATTCACCGATTGTATCACACTTGATGCAAAAGTTGGAAACATCCAAAGAGAACCTGTCTTTTGTTCGAGTAGATGCCGACCATGTGGACAACCTCATCAAAAAAGAGGATACGGCAATCTCCAAGCTTTCCGAAGAGGAAAAAGAGAAATTGAAGTCCGAAATCGAAGAGGTGACCAAGGAAAAAGGATATACCATTCAGATGGAGGCCATGGAAAGCAGCGCTTCTCCATTTATAATCACCGAGCCAGAATTTATGCGCAGAATGAAAGAAATGCAGCGTACAGGTGGTGGTGGCATGTTCGGGATGGGCAATATGCCCGATATGTACAACCTTATCGTAAATACCAATCACGAACTGGTAGGCGAAATATTGAATACCAAGACCACAAAAAAACGAGAAAGGTTGATCAATCAATCGTTGGATTTGGCACGATTGTCCAAAGGATTGTTGAAGGGTGAAGAACTCACCAACTTTATTGCCCGAAGCTACGAGATGATCAAATAATCTTAGTTATTCATAATCAACAACGCAAAACCGCTCCAAATGAGCGGTTTTTGCATTTTATGCCTATATTGGATGTACAAACCAATCAAAGACCGTGGGCGCGAACAACGATTATAACAGTCCCTCATTCAAAAAACTACTGGACTCCCTTCAACAACAAAGCTGGGAACTTGAGCTTATTATTTCGGGTTTTGCCATCTTCGGACTGTTCACTGCCTACGAACCTCTTCGCATTGAAACGGTAAATGCTGAGAACCAACAGCAAATTTATCGCTTCGTAGTCTACCTTATCCTTCAAATTTCGTGTTCCATATTATTGTTCAACCTATTGCTCCACGTAATCCTTCGTGGACTTTGGATTGGGTCTCTTGGGTTGCGGTACGTTTCCGGTGATATAGAATTCGAAAAATTGCGCTATTCGGAGCGCTTTACCAAATACCTTCAAAAACGCATCGTCTCTTTTGATCGGTACATTGCCAATCTTGAGAATTACTGTAGCGTACTCTTTGCCATTTCGTTCTTATTGATTTTCTATGTGCTGGCCATGACCATGATTATATTGTCCATCGTATTGGTGGCCAATTTTATCCTTGAAAGTGACCATTTGCACGAAGGGTTTGCTACTATTCTCGGCACCATTCTGATAGTTTTCATCATAACGGGCATGATCTTGACCTTTATCGACTTTTTAACGCAGGGCTGGCTCAAAAAGAAAAAATGGATCTCTAGACTTTACTTCCCCATCTATTGGGTTTTCAGTTTTTTGACGCTTTCATTTCTATACAGACCTTTGGTCTATAATTTTTTGGACAACCGTTTTGGAAGAAGACTCATTTTACTTTTGGTCCCCATTTACATTGCCATATTAATGATGACCAGTTTGGAGTATCGCAGCTCCAACTATCTGGATAAGGACCAACAATCTTCGAGCACTTTTGCCAACAAGGAAAACTATGCCGACATGCTTACGGAGGATGGAGATTTCCCTGGGCACATGGTTATTCCTTCCAAGGTGATCAACAAACCATTTTTAACAGTGTTCGTGCCCTTTTCCGAGAATTTGGAAAACCGAATTTTCGCATACAACGATTCCTTGACTCCGGAAATTGACAGACGGGGATTGTCTACCAGTATGAAGGTCACTACCAATTGGAGCGACCAGATTACCAGTGCACGCCAAAAAGACAGTATACGAAAGATGTACCTAAGAACCTTTAATGAAACCCATGCTTTCCTAATCGATAGTCTGGATGTGGACGAAGATTTTATCTTGACCACGGGAATCCATAATATCCTTGGATTCGAGACCCATCTTAATATTGCTGATCTCGAAGAAGGGAAACACCTTTTAAGGCTTAGACGAAAAAGAAAGGAAAAAGACACCATTAAGACGGTTACAGATGTTATCTTACCGTTTTGGTATTTCAAAAACTAAGATTTATGGTCCCATGGCATCTTTACGTAATGGCCGGAATGTATGTGGTTGCAGGTTTAATGCATTTTATAAAACCCAAAATGTATATGCGCATTATGCCCATGTACCTGCCCAACCATAAGCTTTTGGTGTATTTGAGCGGTATTGCAGAAATTTTACTGGGTATAGGTGTCTGCTTCGATGCCACCCGAAAACTGAGCACCTTTGGCATCATTTTAATGTTAGGCGTGTTTTTATCGGTACATTTTTACATGCTTTCTGGTAAAAAAGCATCCGCTGGAATCCCAAAATGGATATTGGTTCTTCGGATTCCCCTACAATTCTTTTTAATGTATTGGGCGTATTACTATGCCTACATTTAAAAAACTCTTCTATCCATATACCTTTTCAGCCAAGGTACCTGTACAAAAAACATAAGTCCTAAAAACAGGAAAGCATACACGGTAACTTTGGAAAAAGTGAAACCTTTCACCCATCCCCAATCCCCATGGAACCAAGACTCTATGTTCAAGTTTTTGAACCAACCTTGACCATTATCCACTCCCAAATGTGAACCCAATAGAAACACCAAGGCTACAAAAGCAACAAAAGCCAAGGACAAAGTCCTGCCCGAAAGTATGGGTTTGTATTCAAAAACTTGTTGCGGTGCTTCGACCTCTAGTTTTTGCATCACATTTTTGGTAAAATCAGCAGAAGGGGATTCCAATGGAGCTTCTTCCATTATCCCATCTACAAATGCTTCCAGTTTTTTATCATCCAATTGATCCATTGCTCTGCAATATTTCTTTGTTCAAACTCTTTTCCATAATACTGGCCAATCGCTTTCTGGCCCGGAACAACCTCACCTTTAATGTATTCACCGGCAGGCTGGTTGCTTTTTCCATTTCCAGCAGGTTCTTTTCCTCAAGATAAAACAAAGTAAGTATACCTGCATCCTCTTCCGATAATCTGGACAGACATTGCTCTATCAATTGGCTTCGCTCTATCGCTACCATTTTATGAAACGCCGTATCCAGGTCAGCGTAATCTATCTTGTCAGCATGCTCCATATCCAAATGGATTCGTTGCTTTTTTACTTTTCTTATCTTGTCCAAACAAGTATTATAGGCAATTCTATACACCCAGGTGGACAACTTTGAATCGCCCTTAAACTTAGGCAGGGATTTGAATATTTTAATGAATACATCTTGCGATACTTCCTCTGCCTCCTCCCGGTTTCCCAACATTCTAACTGAAAGTGTAAAAACCATATCCTTATAGCTATCCACCAAATCGGAGAACGCGCGGGTATTTCCCCTGCGTATTTCCGAGATCATTTGATTTTCCTTGTTGGTCAGCATTGTTCATTGGACGCCAGAAGTACCAGTTAGGTTACACAAAAAATAATTTTTATAAAAATATGTAACCTGATCGGAAAAACCGTCGTCATAGCTTATGAACAAAAAAATTACAAATAATCATTAAAACGAATAGTTATGGGATCAGAAGTAATCATTATTCCAATCATTTTTGGTGTTATCCTTGCCATTGCCTACCTCTATTTTTCAACTAGAAACAAGGAACGATTGGCCTTGATCGAGAAGGGGGGCGACGCCAGCATTTTTGTCAGGGGAAAAAGGGGTGGAGCTACTCCACTTGGGAAAATCATTCTCCTCAACCTAGCCTTATTGCTTATGGGAATCGGAACGGCCATATTTGTAGCTTCGATATTTGTCCACAGTCTTGGAGTTAAACAAGAGGTTGCTTACCCAGGTACAATTTTCCTATTAGCGGGTGTTGGACTGATGGTCGGATTTAACATGACCAACAAATTGGACAAAGAAAATTAATTCTTTAAGCTGATTTTAATTGAATGACCACCGCCACAAGCGGTGGTTTTTTATAACTTGTCATTATGAAAGTAATCTCGACCAACCTCGGCAAGCCTACCAAAATTGTTTGGAACGGTAAAGAAACCCTCACCGGCATCTACAAATACCCAATTGATGAGCCTCTTTATTTAGATAAGGAGGATGTGAAACACGACTCCGTGGTGGACAGGAAACACCATGGTGGCACGTACAAAGCTTGTTATCTGTTCTCCTCAGACAACTATGCTTATTGGAAAGAGAGATACCCACTGTTAAATTGGAACTGGGGCATGTTTGGCGAAAATTTGACCCTTTATGGTTTGGACGAGTCCCAATTAAAGATTGGAAGCATTTATAAATTGGGAACAGCGCTGGTACAGATTACGCAACCTAGGGAGCCCTGTTATAAATTGGGCATTCGGTTTAACGATCAAAGTATTTTAAAGCAGTTCATAGACCATGGCCGTCCTGGAACCTACGTACGTGTTCTTGAACCCGGAAAAGTTGTAATGGGCGATTCCATGGAACTCGTGAAAGAATCGGAAAACCCTTTGACCATTCAAGCATTCTATACGCTACTTTTTGCCAAAACCAAGGACAAGCAAGTCTTAAAATGGGCTATAGATAATGAAACTCTCCCGCAGGGCAAAAGGAAAAAGCTTGAGAAATGGGCATAAAAAAAGGGGGCCTCTCGACCCCCAATGCACATAAAAATTAACTAAACAAACTATCTTACTACCACAGTTTCTTTGTAGGTTCCAAATTTGTCAACTACAACAATGGTATATTCATCTTTGAAGGCTTTTTCGAAGTTGAATGCTTTTTCAACTACAATGTCACCATCGATAGCTTCGTCAAAAACAAGTCTGTCCTCGCTATCATATACTTTTAAAAGCACCTTTCCCTTGGAAACGTTCAAAAGGTTCATCATTATTTTCTGACCTTTTTTTACGAATACTGGATCAAGGTTTACTTTTACCAAATTCTTTTCAACTTCGTACTTGGCTACTACTTTTTTGCCAAAATCGGTTGTGGTTCCGTTTGCCAACCCGATTGCACTTATCAATAGGGCCGCTGCTACTGTTAGGTTCTTTACTAATTTCATAACACTTCGTTTTTTTAAGATTACAGTACAAATGTAGGGTGCAATAGTGCACAGGAATACCACTCCTTTTTCCACTTTATATGCTATATTAACATGGCTGGTGTTTTAACATAGTATTAATGATAAAATAGCATAACTTTGAGTTAACATTGTAGATATTTGCATGCTAATTAGTTTTTTAACTTTAGCATACGATAGAAAAAATTGCAGTAAATGATTCAAAAACCAGCATTTGAGGCAATAGCCCCCAGTTTTGGGCACTCTTTTACGTTTCAAAAGTTTAATGCCAACAACGAAAACAAGAACAATGGTTGGCACTACCACCCAGAATTGGAGTTGGTATATGTGAACGGAGGGTCTGGTAAAAGGCAAATTGGCAGCCACGTATCCTATTATAGGAACGGTGACCTTATATTAATAGGTTCCAATTTGCCACATTGTGGTTTTACGGATAAACTTACAGGTAACAAGAGTGAGACCTTGGTGCAGATGAAAGCGGATTTTTTGGGAAGTGATTTTTTCAACATTCCCGAAATGAAGAACATCCAGAAATTGTTCGAAGTGGCCAAAGGTGGAATCGCATTCTCTGGTAAGACCAAAATGAAGGTCGGGGAAAAAATGGAAATTTTGGAATACCAGACAGATTTTCAACGATTGCTCTCCATCCTTAATATATTGAACATTCTGGCAACTTCCACCGAAATCAATGTTTTGAACGCCGAAGGATTCTCCATGGAGACCGAGGTTAAGGACAACGACCGTATCAATGTGGTTTTTAATCATGTAAAAACAAACTTCAAGGAAGACATTAGCCTAGAGGAAATTGCAGATTTGGTAAGTATGACGGTCCCCTCCTTCTGTAGGTATTTCAAAAAGATCACCAATAAGACGTTTACACAGTTTGTAAACGAGTATCGTTTGGTACATGCTTCCAAATTACTGGCCGAGCAGCCCATGAGCATTACCCAAGTGTGTTATGATAGTGGTTTCAATAACTTTTCGCACTTCAACAAATCGTTTAAAGCCTTTACGGGACAAAACCCATCGGAGTATAGAAACCAGTTAAAAACTGTTTTACAGTCCTAATATTGTTAATCGAACAGGTCGTTCAATACCTTGGCCAATCGAATACCTCCTTTTTGCAATTGTTGGAAAAGTAAATCATTGTAGTCGTATGAATAGCGATATCCAAGTTTGTCGCCTATTTCTACCGAATCGTATAGTTCCGCACAAATAGCATGGGATTCATCAACCCAATCGTATATGGTGCCTCCTTGAATGGCCTTGCGCTTTTTTTTGTCCACATCGCTCAATTCATAGGCCAGTTCGCTATAGGTCATTCCGTAGGACTCAATCAAATTTTTGTCCCATACCCTATGCAAATTGCTTCCTTCACCAAACCATTGCACTTGAATATCATTCCCTCCTTTATCCTCTACCCTACTGGCATGCATGGGTTGATGGAGGTCACCTATCAAATGGATGAGCATTTTTAAATGGAATACCCTGTCCTCTTTGGAATTTTCGTTGTTCTTCACTTTTTGGATACACTCTTCAATGGCCACGACAATATCACCATATTCGCTTTTATCAGAATCGCGGTAACTTGTTCCCAAAGGATAGTTCACATAATGCCATGCCGAATATTTTGAATAGCTCCGGTCCGCTTTTATATCATCTGCAAAAGTAGAAACGAATGCAAGGCTATGCCCCTCCAATAAATCGTTCAAGGCTCGTTTGGCCTTTCCTGTTAAATAATTCTGGGCAATTTGCCCCGTAACGCGGTGTCCCGTTTTTCCCCAAATAGTGTTACCAAACACCAAAACAGGAAATAAAAGCAATAGAAATAAGGTTTTTTTCATTTTTCAACGTCTCTTATATAAAAGCAGTTTGCCCAACTAAGTTTCAGAATGTTTTACCAACTAACAATCCATTTCACGATTTTGGGATTTTTTTAACTATAAAGTTACATTTGACATACCAACTAAACTAAAGATCATGATCAAACTATACTTTGCACTTGCTGCATTGCTAGTACCTCTTACATTTTACGCACAAACAAGTTCCAAGGACATCAATGTAAAATTTACAGAAATTCCTTTTAAAATCGACGGTATATTGGATGAGCCTCAATGGAATTCCGCAGAAACTACTGATAGCTTTTACCAGTTTTTCCCCGTTGATACCATTCAAGCAGTAAAACAAACCGAGATTAGAATGCTCTATAGTGGCACTACCCTGTACATAGGCATCAATTTATTTTCCGATGGTGATGATTATGTAACACCATCACTTAAGCGTGACTATGGGGCAGGTGGCAACGATAACATCAGTTTAATGTTCGACACCTTCAATGATGGTACCAATGCGTTTCTCTTTGGAATCAACCCTTTTGGAGTACGCCGTGAAGCCCTAATCTCGGGTGGTGGACAAGGTACAAGTGGGTTTACCATGTCCTGGGACGTTAAATGGCAGGGCGAAACCAAATTGTACGAAGGCTATTACACCTGTGAAATTGCCATCCCGCTTACCTCGTTCAAATTTAAACAGGGTGAACAAAAATGGCGCTTCAATTCCTATAGGTTCGATATGCAGACCAATGAACAAAGCACTTGGGTTAGAATACCCCAGAACCAAAAAATATACAATCTCGCATTTATGGGAGATATGATTTTTGAAAGACCCTTGGGGAAATCCAGGACCCCTATGGCCCTTATACCTTATGTGAACGGTATTGCGGCCAAAGATTATGAGAAACAAACGGAGCAAAATAACCTTAAAATCGGGGGGGATGCAAAAGTATCCATTGGAAACGGAATGAATCTGGACATAACAGTAAACCCTGATTTTTCCAACGTAGAAGTGGACAATGTCATCACCAACCTTACCCGTTTTGAGGTATCCCTACCTGAAAAGCGGCAATTTTTTATAGACAACAGTGACCTTTTTGGGTCTTTTGGTACAGAAGGAGATTATAATCCCTTTTTTTCCAGAAGGATAGGAATTGCCCAAAATGCACAGGGAGAAACCATAGAAAATGACATAGTGGGCGGTGTAAGGCTTAGCGGTAAATTGAATGAAAATTGGCGCCTAGGGCTAATGAATCTTCAAACCGAAAAGGATGAATCCAATGAAATAGCCAGTAATAACAATACAGTATTGGCCCTTCAGAAAAAAATGTTCTCACGTTCCAACCTTAGCTTCATTTTTGTAAACCGGCAGACCTTTGAGGATTATGATTTTTTGAATGAAGCGGACAGGTACAATCGGGTAGTTGGGCTGGATTACAACCTGGCCAGTGCAGACAATACCTGGACAGGCAAGTTTTTCTATCATAAATCCTTTTCGCATGGTGTGGAAAATCGCGATGGAGCTGGTGGAATCAATCTAAAGTATAATTCACGCTTTTTAAACCTTGGTTTGAGCGGAAACTTTATTGGAAACAACTTTAGGTCCGACCTTGGTTTTGTTCCCAGAAAGGACATCCTACTTTTCAATCCGTCAGCAGAAGTGATTTTTTATCCAAAAAAAGGAAATTTAAACTCACATGGATTTATAGCCCGACCGGAATTTGTGTGGCGACCAACACTGGATTATCAAAACACGGACTATTTTATTTATACCGGTTGGCAGGCACAATTCAAGAGCCAGGAAGAACTCTCCCTCAGACTTTTTAACCGATACACCTATTTAACTGCTTCTTTTGACCCTACCCGAACCAACAACGGAACAGAGCTGCCAGGAGGAACTGGATATTATTACACCAGTGGCGAGGTGGAATTTGCAAGCGACAGAAGAAAGGTTTTTTCTTATACGCTTGAACCGGGGTATGGTGAATTTTTTAATGGGTCAAGATTGGTTCTAGAGGGCGAGATGAATTTAAGGGTACAGCCCAAAATGAATTTTTCTTTGGGTTTCAATTACAACAACATTACATTACCAGAGCCCTATGAAAGTGGTGAGATATGGTTGGTAAGTCCCAAAATAGAACTGACCTTCAACAAATCGGTGTTTTGGTCCACATTGATTCAATATAGCAACCAACTAGACAATTTAGGTTTCAACTCTAGGTTGCAATGGCGATTTGCTCCTCTATCCGATTTGTTCTTGGTTTACAACGATAATTATTTTGTGAATTCATTTATGCCCCGAAGCCGTTCCATTAACCTGAAATTGACCTATTGGTTGAATATTTAAACGTTTGTTTACGATTCCAAATAAAAAAGGCGGTCACATAAATGTGACCGCCTTTTTATATTTTCTTTTTCAAAGCTATAAGGTCAATCGTAGTGTTTAGTATATTATAAGGGTTTACGTCCTGAAATAATATTGTAAAGAATTGCTATTACAGCAACCACAAGCAAAATATGAATAAGACTGCCTGTAGCCATTCCTGCTACAATACCAAAAAATCCCAATACCCAAATAATTATACAAATTACGGCAACAAGCCAAAGTAAACTTCTCATATGTTCTAGGTTTTTAGTGTTTATATCAATAAAAGTATTTAAAAAAGAATCAGGTGATTGTTTCAATTCAAGTAATTGTTGACTCAATACCGTTTAAGTCGAAAAGCAATTCTATTTGATTAATATACAAATTGTTAGCAACACATAAAAACATCTAAATCGGATTCAGGCAAAAGAATCTCCCATTTTATCCTACAAACTGTACTACCCCACCTATTTTCCTATATTTGGACTTCTATCT
The DNA here is from genome assembly GCF_019457905.1 of Flagellimonas abyssi. GTDB lineage: Bacteria > Bacteroidota > Bacteroidia > Flavobacteriales > Flavobacteriaceae > Flagellimonas > Flagellimonas abyssi. The sequence goes on from NZ_JAHZSV010000014.1 coordinate 146,866, forward strand.
TAAAAAAATATGGACCAATTACCTTTTACCCAAGACACCGTAATTTTTGGGCTTCTTTGTCTCTGCTTAGGATTCGTTTTTTATACCTCATCCATTAAAACTGGATTTTGGAACAAATTTTATGGTGTAGTGCCTACTGTGCTCATGTGCTATTTGTTGCCCGCTATTTTAGCCAGCTTGGGTATTGTGGACGAATCGGCATCCCAAACCTATTATGTGGCAAGTAGGTATTTGTTGCCCGCCGCATTGATACTAATGACGCTTAGCATTGACCTTAAAGCCATCATGAATTTGGGTTCTAAAGCATTGGTCATGTTTTTAACGGGAACGGTCGGGATAGTGATTGGTGGCCCCATAGCGATATTAATTGTTTCCATATTTTCACCAGAAACCGTTGGAGGTGTTGGCCCCGATGCTGTTTGGAGAGGATTGGCGACCATAGCAGGCAGTTGGATCGGCGGTGGTGCCAACCAAGCCGCCATGCTGGAAGTCTTCAAATACAACCAAGAAAACTATGGGGGCATGGTCCTTATCGACATTGTAGTAGCGAACCTTTGGTTGGCCGTCATTCTTTTGGGAGTGGGCAAAACCGATAAAATAGACCGTTGGCTCAAAGCGGACACCTCTTCCATTGAAGAGCTCAAGGTAAAAGTATCTGCCCACACTGAAAAAATTGCTCGGGTCACCACCCTCAAGGACTTTATCATGATATTGTTCTTCTCTTTTGTTGGCGTTGGGGTTGCCCATTTGGTGGGGCACCACTTTGCCGTCTTTTTACAGGATAATTTCGAAGTCATCCGTAACCCACAAAAAATATTATCATCCCTTGGGTCAGAATTTCTTTGGATGGTTGTTTTTGCCACCGCCATCGGCATTGGACTGTCTTTTACCAAAGCCAAGGATTATGAAGGTGCCGGTGCCAGTAAAATTGGTGGTATGTTCATCTATATTTTGGTAGCCACTATAGGTATGAAGATGGATTTGGGCAAAGTTTTGGACAATCCCGGTCTGATTGCAATTGGTTTAATTTGGATTACCATACATGCCGGACTACTTATTTTAGTGGCCAAGCTCATTAAAGCTCCATTCTTTTTCTTGGCCGTGGGAAGCCAGGCCAATGTAGGGGGAGCTGCCTCCGCACCTGTAGTAGCTGCAGAGTTCCATCCTTCTTTGACATCCGTAGGAATACTTTTGGCCGTTTTTGGGTACGTTGTAGGTACTGCTGGGGCATATTTATGTGCTTTGTTGATGGAAGTAGCCTCTAATGTTTAAATATTTTCAGAAGATTATGCATCTTTGCGCTGCTAAAATTTTATGATGAAGCGGATATTTTTTGTATTACTTATTGGAATTACAGTGTTGTCTTGTGAAAAAAACACAGAAAACACCATGACCGTTAGCGGAAATATTAAAGGGTTAAAGAAAGGAACCCTGTATTTGCAACAATTCAAAGATTCCACGTTGGCCGTTTTGGATTCATTGGAGATAAAGGGTGATGGCGCTTTCAGTTTTTCTACTGAGGTAAGCGAACCAGAAGTGTTTTATCTCTACCTACAGAAGAAAGACAATAACGACATTAACGATAGAATCACTTTTTTCGGGGAGCCAGGAACCATTACCATTAATACGGCTTGGAACACTTTTGATACGGATGTTGAGATTTCAGGTTCCAAATCGCATGAAAAGCTTTTGGAGTTTCACGAAATGGCCTCTAAATTCAATATCAAGGAATTGGGACTATTGCAACAAGCTTCTGGTCTCGACACTGAGAAAGATTCCTTGGTCTTGGATTCTTTGCAAAGGTTGGTCAATCAAAATACAATAAGCAGATATAGGTATGCCTTAAATTTCGGCCTGAATAATGGAAACTCTTATGCAACGCCTTACATTATGATGACCGAAGCGAGCGAAGCCAATCCAAAATATCTGGATTCCATTTATAAAGGATTGACACCAGAGGTAGCTGCTTCCAAATACGGAAAGGACTTTAAAGCGTTCTTGGACAAGAATAACTAGGCTTCCAAATTATTCAACTGTTCCACAAGCTTGGTGGCCTTTTCCTCCAGTTCCGTGCGAATGGCTTTAAAGTGAGCCCTGTTGTCCTCCAACTTTTTTTGGTTGACCTTGTTCATAAGGTCGTCATAAACCTCAATGGCTTCGTCTATGATTACGGTACCTTCTTCCGACTCCTTGTTTCCTGAGCCGGCTTCCCATATATAAACAGCTTCAATAATGTCTCCCAGTACAAAATTGATATCTTTCTTTAAATCACGAATACTTGGCATAACGCGGTTGTTTTTATTAAATATACCACTAAATAGTAACTTCTAAAAGTTTAGCTCCTTCTGTGTCAATATCCACATAAGTACTTGATGCTGAAATTAAGACGGTTTCCCCTTTTGTTATGGCAACACTGTCCCAATCGTTTTTAATTTGGGCAGCACCTCCTACGCACATGAAAATGGTAAAGGAGTCTCGCTGGGTCAAATCTTGTTTCATGGACTTGGTCAGCTCCAAAAAGTCCGTTTTAAAATAGGGACAATCCACCATTGAATTAACCTGGTCTTGATTCTTGACATATTCCACTTTAAAGTCATCCTTCTTCTCATAGTCTATGGCATCGACCGCCAAACTGGTGTGCAATTCCCTTAAATTACCTTCCTTGTCCCTGCGGTTAAAATCGAACACGCGATAGGTAACATCGGAGGTTTGTTGGATTTCGGCCAAAAGTACTCCTGCTCCAATGGCATGTATTTTTCCGGTATTGATAAAAAAGGTATCTCCCTCGCTTACTTCCTCATAGTTCATTAAATCGGTCAAGGTACCTTCCTCAAGGCTCTTTACATATTCGCCTTTTTCTACATCCTTATTAAAGCCGACAATCAACTTTGCACCGGGGTCGGCATCCATAATGTACCACATCTCAGTTTTTCCAAAGGAATTGTGTCTTTCTTTGGCCAATTCATCATTTGGATGCAACTGTATGGAAAGGTCCTGCTTTGCATCAATAAATTTGATGAGTATGGGAAAATCGTTCCCAAAACGTTCCACGACACTCTTTCCTAAAAGTGCTTCGCCATGTTCGTCCATCAAGCTCTGAAGCGAAGTCCCGGACAAATCTCCATTTGATACTTCGGAAATATCCCCTTCTACCCCCGAAAGTTCCCAGCTTTCACCGGTGATATCACTTTCAATAGGTTTATGCAATACATCTTTTAACTTGGTTCCTCCCCAAAGTCGTTCTTTAAGGATAGGTTTAAATTTTAACGGGTATAGGTTCATTGTGCTATCCTGTATAGGTTACAAAGTTTCGAGGTGTTTCATAAAGCACTACCTCCAACTCTTTAGTTTGTTCTATATGTGGTCTTAACTTGTTCCATATTACCACCGCTATATTTTCTGCGGTGGGATTCAGGCCTTTAAATTCAGGAACATCGAGGTTCAGGTTCTTATGGTCCAATGCCTCCTCTACATGTTCCTTAATCAACTCCTTAAGTACTTTTAGGTCCATTACAAAGCCTGTTTCCGGATTTATTTCCCCGGTAACGCTCACTATAAGGTCATAATTATGCCCATGATATTTAGGGTTGTTGCATTTACCAAAAACGGCTTTGTTCTTTTCATCGTCCCAATCTGGGCGATGTAATCTGTGCGCAGCATTGAAACTGGCCTTTCTACTCGCTTTTACTTTCATTATGAGGGAGTGTTTTGCATAAGATGGTCGTAGAAACGTTCAAAAATAATCTTGAACCATGCCGTGTACTCATTTGGATTTTCCATGATATCATTTTTGATATCCTCTGGATGCATCCATTTCCAATCGGCAACCTCCTCTGGATTGATATTCGGTTCTTCTTCAAAATAACCTACCATCACATGATCAAACTCGTGTTCCGTAAGGCCATTATCAAAAGGGGCCTTGTACATAAAATGAAAGAGTTCTTTAAGATCTGTGGTAAAACCCATCTCTTCCATAAGCCTGCGCTTTCCAGCTGTAATATTGCTCTCCCCTTCCCTTTGATGACTGCAACATGTGTTGGTCCATAGCAATGGGGAATGGTATTTGTCCTTGGCCCTCTGTTGAAGCATGGTCTCCCCTTTTTTGTTCATCACAAAAACCGAGAATGCCCTATGGAGCAAAGCCTTTTGATGGGCTTCCATCTTGGGCATAAGGCCAATTGGCTCGTCCTTTTCATTTACAAGTATCACTTTTTCCTCTATCATGAGGTAAAAATATGACCTTTGAAGTTAAATAAAGATGGATTGATTGATAAATTCTTACTAAAAGAAGCGTGGTGATTTCAGATTTCCGATGTTCCTGATAAAATCGTAGCGTAGAATAATTTCGAAGGAACCATCATTAAAGGTAGCGGCGCCAAGTTCGGTGATTTCCCTATCATATGCCATCCCAACCATAAACTGGTCGGACAACATAAATCCAACTAGACCACTAAAGGCGGCATCCCATCGATAGGCCACTCCCCCGATAAACTTTTCATTGAACATAAAGTTGGCGGAAAGATCTACCTGCAATGGTGCTCCTTGAACAGCCTTCGTCAATAAAGTGGGTTTGAACTTCAATACTGGATTTAAGTCCCAAACATAACCCGTAATCAGGTAAAGGTTAAGCTGTTCCTTGGCGGTGGATACGGAAGAGGAATCAAAGTGGGTGGTCTCCAATATTCGAGGAGCCGACAAACCAGCATAAAACCTATCGGTGTGATAATACACACCTGCACCGATATTCGGTGAGAACTTATTCTGTATGTCCTGCTGTGATTGTAATTGTGGATCTATCTCGAACTCATCGAGCTCGGAATATCGAATATCCAACATATGGGCACTGGCCTTGAGCCCAAAACTCAGCTTGCCTTCCAAAGAGGTTTGGATGGTATAGGAGAAGTCCACATCAAAATAAGTTTCGGACGTAGGTCCTATTTTATCATTCACAATGGATAGTCCAAGACCCACACCACGGTAACCTACCGGTGTATGAGCGTTCAAGGTCTGTGTTTCCGGTGCTCCATCAAGTCCCAACCATTGGTTTCGGTACAATGCGGCAATGCTCAGATGTCCTCTTGAACCCGCATAGGCCGGATTGACACTTACAGTATTGTACATATATTGGGTATACTGTGCATCTTGCTGTGCTTGCATAGTTCCTACTCCAAGCAGAAGTAAAACGAGCAACCATTGGGTTTGTTCTTTAAAAAGTTTGTTTACCACAGTTACCATTGTTTATCTGTTAATGTATATGTAGCCTGTAAGCTGTTTTGTACTACCTCCGTTGTCCTGATAATCTATCACATAAAAATATGTACCTACCGGAAGTTTATTGTCCTGATCCACGGTAACCCTTCCTTGCGAAGTACCGTCAAAGACATTTCCATTAGTGTTGTAACCCTTGGTCTGGAACACCATTACCCCCCATCTGTTGTAAATCCTTACCGTGTTGTTAGGGTAATTCGAGAGTCCTCGGATTTCCAAAACATCGTGTACTCCATCACCATTGGGCGTAATTACATTGACTACATCTACCTCTTCTTCATCGGTGGTAAGTTCTCCTAAGTCTGGATCTAAATAATCGGGTATTCCGTTCTCATTGGCATCATCATTGGCATAGTTTCCATCGCCATTGGTATCTTCATCCATGGTTTCGATACCATCGTCATCGTCATCCGAATCCCTGAAATCCGGTATGCCATCGCTATCAGTATCGGGCAATGCAGTACTGGGATCATCTATTTCATCATTAACATCGATATCTATAACGGTTTCACCTTCGTAACCATCATCCAGACCATCGTTGTCCTTATCGGAGCCTATCAAGCTAACTTCTGGCATACCATCATGGTCATGGTCGTGCGCTTCTATGGCATCAGGAACATTGTCATTATCGCTATCCTCATCCACATAATCCGGAATACCATCATTATCGGAATCAATAGGAATCAATCCAATGTTACCATCAACCTCATAGGCATCATCCAATCCGTTGTTGTTTGCATCAATCAAACTAGGTGGAATGTACCCCAATGCTGGTTGCGCCTCAATATTATCGGGAATACCGTCATTATCACTATCTATATCCAAATAATCAGGGATACCATCACCATCTGTATCCGTTGGATTGGTTGATGGATCATTATCGTTATCGGCGTTCAAATCCTCAAAGCTGTCCACAATCCCATCATTATCACTATCCAAATCAATTCCTGATGGACTTATAATTACAGTAATAGTGGCTGTACCACAATTTCCGTTGGAATCACACACCGTATAATCGAACGAATCTGTTCCTGTAAAACCTGAGTTTGGTATATAGGTGATATCATCATCCGATGGATTCGTTGCGGTTCCGTTGTTGTTCAATACCACGGTTCCATTTGATGGATCGGTTATGCTGATTGTCCCCGAAGTAGGTATATCGTTATCGTTTGCTCTCCATGAAATTGTGGTCTGAACATCGATATCGGTAGAAACTGAATCATCGAATGCATCCACAATAGGAAGCACATCGACCGTTACCGTAGCCGTACTGCAATCGCCAAAGGAATTACAGATGGTATAGTCAAAACTATCCGGTCCATTATAATCTGGATTTGGTGTATAGGTGACCAAATCATCATTAGGATTATTTGATGTTCCATTATTATCAATGCTGACCATACCGTTCGATGGATTGGTCGCTGTTAAAACGCCCGTGTTTGGCAAATCGGCATCGTTGTCAAATATGGGAACAATCACGGATGTATCTTCATTGACTGTAACCAAATCATCCATCAAATTAGCAGCTTGGCTCATACATACCACCGTAAATCGTGGAAGTTCTTTACTGTTACCGACTTTTGTGATTGTGGCAACATACCTCATTACGGTTTGTGTACTTGTAACCGTAGGTCTGGATTGGTCACCCGATAAGGCAGGAGTCCAGCTTACCGACGCTCCCGAAGGAATACTTGCTGAAATATCCAAAATTACCTGGTTGTTCGGTGCTTCGCAATCAGTTAGAATAAAATAACCTGTTGCATTGGAACCACAAAGTGTACCGTCATAGGTTGCAAAATACACCCCTGGTTGGGTGGCTTCATAAAATGAATTTGTACCCAAAACAGTGCCTGTGTCGGAAGCTTCATACCATTGATAGTTGTGTTCATCTCCAGTATCCGGCGCTTGCAACAAGAACTGGGCACTTGCCATATTCACTCCTGCAAAGAAAATGTACAGTCCAATGAATAAAGACTTATATGAGGTGTTGGATTTCAAATCTACTTGTCTTTATTCATTATTATTTTACCACAAAAACCACGTTTATCAATGCATTATAATCGGCTGGTTGACCAATTATATCATAGGTTAATTGACCATTGGCATCAATACTCATATTATCGAATACAGTTGGATCTGCATAGGTTATATAATAGTACAACTCTGTTGGTCCGTATGTCGGGATTGCTGCAGGTGCCCCTGCGCTTGCGACTGCCGGTGTTCCGTATTGAGTTACATATTGAGAATATAAGTTCAAAGTTCTACCTGTTCCATTACTTGAAGCATCTATAGCAATCGAAGGCGGGTAAAAAATTCGTGCCGCTTTGGATGTAATTGGAGCAATATCTTGAATCACATCCTCTACTGTTGCCTCTGTATCTCCATCCCCATCTACATCTACTGGGGAATCTGAATTCACTTCCGATGCATCTTGATCATCTGTTGAAGGGTCTCCATTGCATATGTACTCTGTATAATCCACCTCTCCGGCTTCCAAAATACCATTGGAGTTGTCATCTATACCTACTTCAATTTTTACGCCTCCCGCAGAACAGTTGACACCAGCAGGCTCAACGGAGGTAACCACTAAGTTAGCCAGACCATCTGGGCCCTGTTCTCCAACCGGACCTTGCTCACCAACTGGACCCTGTTCTCCAACGGGACCTTGTTCTCCAACGGGACCTTGTTCTCCAACCGGACCCTGTTCCCCAACGGGACCCTGTTCTCCTTGTATTCCTTGAGGACCTTGATTCCCTATCGGGCCTTGCTCTCCAACGGGGCCTTGCTCTCCAACCGGACCCTGTTCTCCTTGTATTCCTTGAGGACC
>NZ_JAHZSV010000015.1 GCF_019457905.1 Flagellimonas abyssi
TTTTATGAATTTAGCGATGTCCTAAAAGGGGTAAGGCTACATTTGCATGATTCTCGAGAATTTTTTCGGCCCTTGGAAAATCAGATTGCTTAATTCGTATTTCATACCGATGTTCCAGAGTGCTTCCAGAAAAAGTAATATCGACCGGTGGAACATTATCACCAAGTACCGAATCTATACCTTCCTTCTCGAGTAATTCTTTGAATTCTAGAGCTAATTCTTTAGTAGGGTAAACTTTAAAAATGGAATAATTATCTGTCATTAAATAGTTTAATTGAACTTATGTACTCCTTGTTATTCTTATGTAAATCTTCAATGGTCATAATCTCGCAAGAAAAGAGAGTCTTTTTTGTTATTGATTTTTATGATGTTTAAACGTAAAATTTAGCTGCTCTTGATAATCCTTGTCGATATCCTTCATTCTACCGATATAAAATGTTCTTGCTGGTTCAATTATGTAGATTAATTCTTTTGTATCAGGGTTGTACTTTTCCACTTCACCTATTGTCTGCTCCAAATAAGCAAAGATTTTATCATTTCCTTTATTTTCAGATGCGAACCCCTCAATATTGGTCATGACAAATTGGATTTTGCTTCTTTCTCCATTACTGCCCACATAGAAGAACTGATGGTTTTGAACCCCATAATTTGGTTCGAACTGTGTTCGTAATACTCCAGTTTCTGGAATTCTGTAAACACGCGCATTCTCTTCGTATTCTTTGGGAGCACCATCCTCTTGGTTATAGATTATCACAACGGCACCCTCATATCCTTCGGGTATTAATCTAATGGTATCTTCTGCTTTTTGAGCACAACCAACCATTGTGATAAGTAAAATTAAAATGGTTATTCTAATCATTTATCTGCGAAGATTTATATGAATGGAACATTATCGTTTATTTGAACTTTTGGTTATTCTTCTTTAGCCACTTTCAAGTTTTAGAAGTGCTCTTCCATAAAAAGGATAATGGCATCTTTAGAAAAAGAAAAATCAATTATTTAATCGAATATATAAATATAAATATCGAAACCCCTTACATTAATTGTTGAATTTTAAGTTCCTTTTCTATATTTGAAAAATGAAGAAAACTCTCCTCATACTTTTAGCCTTATCAGTTAGTTATTTCAATTTTGCACAGGAAAAAATACCTTTTGTTGACTTTGATTCAATTATCAGTCAGGTTGCCAATGAGCAACAAAAAGGGCAATATGATAAAGCCCTTGAGCTATTGGATAAAATAAATCCAAATGATTCCACCTATTTGTCCAGCATTGTCACCAAATCATATTTTAACATTTTGCTTAAAAATTACGATGAAGTGATTCGATTGACAGAACTTGGTCTTCAAGAGGATTGCAAAGATTTATGCAGCTCGTACATTATTAACAAGGTAGTGGCATTACTTGGTAAGGAGAAATACCAAGAGGCTTTAACCCTGTGTGATGAAGGGCTCCAAAAGTTTCCCATGAACAAAACCCTTTGGTTCAATAAGGGGTTGAGTTTTGAAAGCTTAGGCCAGATAGAAGATGCTGTCAAAATGTATCAAAAGGTCATCCTTCTAGACCCGTTATATAAAAAAGTGTATTTACAGTTAGGAAATATATGTTACAAACAGGAGTTAATGAGTCAAGCTTTAATGTGTTTTGATATGTACTTGCTGCTTGAACCAGATGCCGAGAACGCATTTGCTACTCTAAAATCCCTTAATGATGTTGTAAGGTCCAAAAATGAAAACTCTAGAAATCCTAATTTGAATATTTCCATTGACGACAACAGCTTTGAAGAGATAGATCTGATTCTTAACAACAGGGTGGCTATGAATGAGAAATATGAAACTGGCAATGAAATTGATATTGCATTAACCAGACAGAATCATGCTCTTTTGGAATCCTTGAAGAACTTTACGGGTAATGGTGGGTTTTGGGATAAAAAGTTTGTTCCATTTTATCAATGGATTGTAAACAATGGGCATTTCGATGTTTTTAGCTATACGCTTTCATACTCTATCGAAAATGAATCTTTCAAAAAAATAGTTGAAAAAAAGACAGATGAGATTTCTGAATTTTATGGCATAGCCAAACAAAAATGGGAAGATATTGTCCAAAAGAACACCGAAGAGTGGTATGGAAAAACGGAAACTATTACCTATTACTATGAAAATGGAAAATTGGGAGCTATTGGCAAAATGAAAGATAATACTCCCTCTGGGAAATGGAATTTTTATAACGACCAAGGCAGAATAACAGTTACAGGCAATTTTAATTCATCAGGAAATAGAGAGGGAGATTGGACGTGGTACAATTATAATGGACAAAAAAGCGAGACCGGAAATTACATTGATGGAAATTTAAATGGTTTGAACCACCAATATTATGAGAATGGCAATAAAAAAATTATTGCTTCTTATAAAGAGGGTAAGCTTGATGGTGAATACAGATATTTTACAGAAAAGGGTGCCTTACAACAGAAAAAGCATTTTAAGAATGATTTGTTGGCTGGTACTTATCAATCTTTCTATGATGTTGGTGAAGAGCTATTAGAGTCAAAAGTAGAATATGTTGAGGGTAATGCCCATGGGACTTATTTTGAATATTACCCAACAGGCACGGTAAAGACTGAAATAAACTTTATGAATGGGGAGAATAATGGCCCCGAACACAGTTACTACCTTAACGGAAAGCTTTCCATGGATGCAAATAGCAAGGGTGGTTATTGGAATGGACCTTATAAAACTTACCATCCTAATGGTAATCCCAAAGAGGTGGGGCAAACCAATACCGGTTATTATGTTGGTCACTGGCAAAACTTTTACAGTAATGGAACACTTGAAAGTGATTTCTATTATGATGACGAGGGGAAAACAACAGGTGAGTACAAGTACTATGATAAAGATGGAAAAATCCACTATCAATTTGAGTACCGAAAAGGTGAAGTAATAGCATATAAGTTTTATGACAAAGAAGGTGCTGTGATTGATGAAAATCGAAAGAAGGGTGGGGAGTTTTATTATAAGGGATATTCTCCATATGGGAAGATAATTTCTGAAGGGCTATATGACATTAAAGGTGGAAAAGTTGGTAAATGGAAATATTATACATCTCATGGCGTACTCTCTGATGAAGGAAATTATGAAGACAATAAGCTGAGCGGTGAGTATAAAAAATATTATAGTAATGGAGAGCTCCTCTCTGTTTCTCCCTATACGAATGATACATTAAATGGATATTATGCAGAGTATCATCTTAATGGTAAATTGAAGTCGCAGGGTTGGTATAAGGACAATCTACAGCATGGTGAGTGGAGAACGTATTCTCCTGCTGGTATGGTAACAGCAATCAACTTTTTTCACAAAGGAATTTTACACGGGGAACAACAGTTTTTTTCTGGAGAAGGAATTAAGAAGAACTCTAGCATATATGATTTTGGAGAGAACGTAAAAGACATTGCTTATGATAAACAAGGTAACATTGTTTATGAAATCAATCATCAAGGATATGATGGAAAGTATGAAATGATAATATACCATTATAATAAAAAACCGAGTGTTAAATTCACTTATGTAAATGGTATAAAGCACGGCCCATGTACTCTCTTTGATTTTTATGGAAGAAAAAAGACCACGGGTGAATATTTAAATGGAGAAATGCATGGTAAGTGGATATGGTTTCATGATAATGGCAACGTTGAAACAGAAGCAAATTATGTGAATGGTGAGTTGGAGGGAGATTACGTATTTTACCATGAAGATCGAAGTATCGATCTTAAATACAATTACTTGTTAGGCAAACGGGAAGGCGAAGTCAACTCCTATTATGAAAATGGAAATATTTATACAAAGGTCAAGTATTTAAATGATGAATACCATGGAAGAAGAGAAACGTATGGCCCAGATGGGAATCTGCAAATCGTTAGGTTTTATGAATATGGCCGCATGATTGGATATAGTTATTTGGATGAAAATTCAAAAGAATTGCCAATGATTCCAATTGAAAATGAAACGGCAAAAATTGTCACCTATTATGACAATGGCAAGGTTTCTAGGGAAATGGAATACAAGAATGGACTGTTGATTAATGAGTTTAAGGAATATTATTACTCGGGCCAATTATTAGAAGAGGTATTTTACATTGACGGAGAGTTTGATGGGAAGAGATTGGAGTATTTTTCAAATGGAAATGTAAAAGAAGAAGAGGTTTATCAGTTAGGCAAAAGGGATGGAATTGCCAAAGAATATTATTCGAACGGTAATCTAAGAAAAGAAGTGAACTACTTGTACGACATTAAGGAAGGTGTTTCCAAATCATATAATGAAGATGGTAAATTGCAAAAAGAAGAATTATATTTTGATGACAGTATCATATCATCTAAGACCCTTTAGGGAATTTTTAGTCGTTTTATGCGCTTTCTTTTTTGTGTTTAGTTCATACTCTCAAATTACTTCTGAGTATAAAAGATATAAGGAACTATACCCAAATTCGCATTCAATAAGATTGAGCCAAGAATCGACATTGACGATTGGCCTTGATGATGGTAAATTTAAGATAACTCAAGACTTTTCTGAGGAAGACATCTACTTGGACGATGGGGCAAAAAATAATGCCAAACAATCTTTGAGTTTTTCGACCTTTTATGATTTAGAGAGTATAGAAGCATCTTCTTACGCTATCGAAGGAGATCAGTATCAAGAATTCAGTGTTTCTGATTTCAAAGAAAAGGATGATTTGGACAATGCATTCTACGATGACTTAAAATCCATAAATTTTATTTTTCCTCGTTTAGGTACCGGAACCAAAACCAAGCTAAAGTATGAGCAAACCATAAAGAACCCAAGGTTTTTGAATGCCCACTATTTTGGGAACTTTTACCCTATCAAGAATAATAAGTTTACGATTATTGCTGATAAGGATATAAACCTTCGTTTTAAGGAATTCAACACGGATAGTATTCCCATCAAGTTTTCAAAGAGTCAAACTAGGAAAAGTAATATCTATACTTGGGAGTTGAAGGATATGGATGAATTTAAGTATGAGAGCCGTTCGCCAACTTATAAAAGCATATTGCCACATATAATCCCTATAATTTCTTCCTATAAATACAATGGTGAAACAATTGATGTCGGGAACGATGTTTCTAACCTTTATAGCTGGTATTACTCCTTAACTAAAAATATCAATAAAGAAAAAACTTCAGATGAGTTGATTCAAATTGTAAATGACTTAACCAAAAACAAAAAGAATGAACTGGAAAAAGTCAAAGCAATCTACTATTGGGTCCAAGAAAACATCAAGTATATAGCTTTTGAATATGCTTTAGGAGGGTTCGTGCCAAGGGAAGCAAATGAAGTTTTCAATAAAAAGTATGGGGATTGCAAAGACAATACAAGCCTACTATTTAAAATGTTGGAGATTGCGGGTATTAAAGGAAATTTAGCTTGGATAGGCACAAGGAGTATTCCTTATAGTTATTCGGATGTTCCTACTCCATCCGTTGACAATCACATGATTTTGTACTACGAAAACCAAGGCAAATCATACTATTTAGATGCAACAGGGAGATATAACCCTTTAGAGGTTCCTACTTCATTTATTCAGGGGAAAGAAGCACTTGTTTCTATTGGAAGGGATTCATTTATGCTTAAAAAAGTACCTGTTATTGAATCGCAAAAAAGTGTATATAAAGATTTTGCCACTATAAAATTGAAAGGAAGTGATTTAACGGGAACATCCAAAGCAGAATTGACAGGCTATACCAAAATAAACTTTTTCTATGATCTTGAAAAACAAGATTCAAAGGATAAAATAAGGGACTACTACAAGTGGTTTTTTGAAAAAGGGAACAATAGTTTTTTGATAACTGAATTCGTTGAAACAAATAGGTTTGACTATGACAAAGATTTTATCGTTGATTATGGCTTCAACGTGTCCAACTATGCCAAGAAAATAGGTGATGAAATCTATATAAATCTAAACCTTAACAAAGGCATGGCATTATTGAAAACAGACGATGATAGAGAAATGCCCTTGGAACATAAATACTTGGATTCATTCGATTTCCAAAACACTTTTTTTATTCCTGAAGGATACAAAGTAGACTATCTACCTGAGAATATCGATATTTCAAACGAATACATAAGCAGCAGCATTAGATATGAATTGGTAGACAACCAAATAATTTATAAACACCATATAGACCACAATAGCTTAATACTTGACACCAATACTCAAAAGAAGGTCAACGACCTTATAAAGAAGATTGAGCAAGGGTATAAAGAAGTTGTTGTATTAAAGAAAATATAATTGACAATGAGCATTTTAAATAAAAAACTATCGATATTCATCATTCTCCTCTTACCGGCTTTGGTAACTTATTCTCAGAATACTCTTTATGTGTCCAATTATGATTGGGATAGCAATCCGGATTATTCTATAGGTACTTCGGATGAGAAACCAATGATGGCATTAAAAGAAAAATATGTTGTTGAGTTTGCCTATTCTGATGATAGTGCACTTGAGGAATATTATTTAGAACATAAAGCTTTATGGCTAAATAACAATGAAAGAATAGATGCATATAACAAGATATATCTACCATATTCCAATACATCCGAGTTGCTTAAAAGCAAGGCAAGAGTAATAACAAAAGGAGGAAAGATTATTGAGCTTGATGATTCAAAAATATTGAGTGCTCAAGATGAAGAGACAGGTAAGTATTATAAGTATTTTGCTTTTGAAGGCATTGAAAAAGGGAGTGTTATCGAATATTTTTATGTGGAAAAAAAGCAACCAAGTTTTAGAGGGACAGCTTTTCGATTGCAGACTGAATATGACAAAAAAAATATAGGTTTTGATTTATTCTCCCCTTCCAATTTGATATTTGCATTTAAGTCCTACAATAGTTTGCCAGAGATCACAAAGGACACTTTGGTGAAAGACCGATTACACTGGAAATTGGATATTGAGTCCATAGATGGTCTTGATAACGAAGCACAGTCTCCTTACGATGCATCAAGAGCCTATTTAGTCTATAAATTGGATAGGAACACCGCCAAAAATCTGAGTGATATTTCCTCGTACGGAGATGTGTCACAAAACATATATAATTATTATTACAATGAGCCCACAAAGAAGGCAACATCATTGATTGAAAGTTTTGTTGCACAGACAATACAAAAAGAAGATGAAAGCGTAGAGGCAAAAATTAGAAGGCTAGATAATACCATAAAAGCTGATTTCTATTTGTCAAAGGGAGGGGATGATGCGCTAAAGGATTTGGAAGAGGTTTTATCTAAAAAAGTCGCTAATAACAGTGGTATGATGAAGCTATATATTGCGCTTCTTAACCATTTGGGGATTGAACATGAAATCGTAATCACGAGCAACAGGGAGAGCTTAAAATTTGACAAGGAATTTGAGGCTCACAATTTTTTAAATGACTACCTTATTTATTTTCCAAAGTTCAAAACATATTTGTCGGCTACGGAAACGAACTCAAGATATGGGTATCCGCCAGCATGGTTAACAGACAATTATGGCCTATTTGTAAAGGAGGTTAGTGTTGGAAGCTTTAAGTCGGGAGTTGGCAAAATAAAGTATATAGACCCATTGAGCGCAGATAAAACCATTGATGAAATGGTTCTTGACGTTCAGTTTGACGCTCATGATCCAACATTTAATTCAATTAGACTAGATCGTTCTTTTACTGGTTATTATGCCCTTCCAATACACCCATATATGCACATGGTTAAAGGGGATGATAGAACTAATATCATCGAAAGTTTAGCTAAATTCATGAATGAGAACGTAACGGTGGAAAAGTCAACCATAGTGAACGAAGACCCTAATCTTTTCGGTGTAGATCCCATCCATTTTGTAATAGAGGCCAAATCAAACGCATTTGTCGAAAAAGCTGGGAGAAAGTATCTGTTCAAGATAGGTGAGCTGATTGGTTCGCAAATTGAAATGTATCAAGAAAAAGAACGAAAACTGCCCTTGGAAAACGAACATACCAGAAGCTATATCCGTACAATAAAGGTAATTGTTCCTAAAGGATATAAGGTGGCCAATTTGGATGAATTGGTCATGGAAAATGTCTATGAAGAAAATGGAGAAAACCTTTTTTCCTTCATTTCATCCTACAAAGTTGATGGTAATACCATAACCGTAAAAGCGGATGAGTATTACAAGACCAATATTGTCCCGCCATCCATATTTGAAGAGTATAGAAAAGTGATTAATAGCGCGGCAGACTTCAATAAAGTTACATTGGTATTAGAGCCAACTAATTAATTTATGCTGAAATTGAAAATGCGAGGTTGAATTGCAATCCCCTTCTTTGAGCAGTGCATCTAATTGAAGGTCCAAACTTTGTTCCATGGTACTCGCTCGTGCACATCCAAAAACCATAACCTGTAAGTTCAATAAAACGGTACCTTAAAAAACCCGGCCTTGAAATAGAAATCGATATAGAAGCGAACGAAACGAAGTGGAGTGCTGCAAGCCCCAGATCTTACCCTTAACTAATACTACTGGGCAAGGCAATTTTTACTATTAATCCAATATTCTTTTCTCATCATTTGAGGTAATCCAATGGTCTGTTGGCCTCAATTTTGTATAGTTCCAATCTCCCCTCCGTTATTTTAAGCTTTAGATTGCTTTTCCATAGGCCCAATTTTGCTTTTTCGTCAAATTGCGTCAATTTTTTCGTCAAAAATTTTCAGTGTTTATAGGGCTTCCCAAAGGTTTTACTGTAGATTTCGGAAAAGTCTACTGTAGCCCCTGATTTTGCATAGAATTCCAAAATAATCTCAATTGACTGGTTTTCAAAATGTTGAAAACCCAAAAACAACCGTGATGGCGCAATTTGCGCATCACCCTCGTGCTCTTCGTGTTTTCACGCGAGCGTGAAAACCCAAATACAACCGTGATGGCGCACTTTGCGCATCACCCTCGTGCTCTTCGTGTTTTCACGCGAGCGTGAAAACCCAAATACAACCGTGATGGCGCAATTTGCGCATCACCCTCTTGCTATTCGTTTTTTCACGCGAGCGTGAAAACCCAAATACCTTTCTTTGGTGCGCTAAGCTATCAATAATTTCAGTGTTTTTTTTGATTAGAAGTCGTTGATTAAACATATCTTCCCAAACACCACAAAAAACAGATAGGGACCAAGTGCAAAAGTTGAAGGAAAGATTTGGGGCTTCAAAACTGACTAATGACTCATCAGGATTCTAATTATTTAAAAATGGACTAATCCTCGTTTGAAGTAATTTCAAAGATTTAAAATTATTATCTTTATATCGAAAGTTGAATCATCGAGAATTACGACCAAATTAAAAGACAGTAATTCGGTCAACAGATTTTGTAAGGTCTTAAAATCCTTTAAATATAAGGACTTCGCAATCAGGTTTGAATCCTGCCGCGGTCACAAGTTTGAACACCATTTTTAAGCCTAAGTATTTGATACTTAGGCTTTTATTTTGAAATTTTTAAGAGTCGCACTACCTTAAAATTGAATTTTCAAATATCTGAATATCAGTTATTTAACTTTTCAAAAATGCAATTTTGTCCCACTAATGACCCACTAGGACCCAGCCAATATTTAAATTATTAATCTTTTCTGACAGGTTTTTCTATCTTTAAGCCTCCCCCATTTGGTTATAACGTTATCAAAACACATTTAATGAAGCTCACCCTTAAAAACAAGTATAAATCACTTGAGCCATTTGAAAGTGATGAATTAAACCCATTGGCAGTAATCACGGGGAAAAATGGATCTGGAAAGACACAATTGCTTAACCTTATAAGCAAAAAGTTTAATCAAGATAAAGAGGTCGTAAATATCAATATCACTTTTCTTCCAGAAATTAATACAATTCAAACTGAAGGTGTGTCTACAACTGATTCACCAAAAATGAGTTATGAAATTTGGAAAAAATTTATCCACACTAAATACAAAGAATACCAAGCGATTAAGCCACATGCTAAAAAGTTATATCATTTTTTAAAAGACAACGGATTATATCAAAAAATAGGTACCTCTCAAATTGACTATTTAGAGCTGAGGAAAAATTCCTATTTTATGGAATTACTTGTAGGGCACTCACGAGAAAAAAATCCGACACATAAAGGCGCTTTTAAATTCAATTCAATTTCCATTGGCAACATTCTTGTTTACGACATTTTATCAATAGATCAGCGTGTTATCGATATTTCCAGAAAAATTTCTGAGGAAACTGGTAAACCAGAAAATGAATTAGAATTCAATGATTTTTTGAACACCACCGTTGATGAAAATCTACTTGACAGCAATGATTTGTTTTTATCTAAAATTGAGTTGATATTCTTCCATTATGCCAAGAGAAGATATAAAAACGAAATAGCATTTTTCCGAAAAGAAAGATATGGTGAAAAGAATGATTCAATTTCGGATACTGACTTCATTGACAAATACCCACCTCCTTGGAAATTAATCAATCAAATATTTGATGAAAATAGAATTGATTTTAACATCAATCCAATAAGCACTAGCAATTTTGATCCTCAGTATGAGATTGAAATAAAACTCACAAAAATATCTTCTGGGGACAACATAGCATTCATCGACCTATCTTCTGGAGAAAAAATAATTATAGGCCTTATCGTAAAGTTATTTTCATCTGAGTATTATTCAGAGAACTTAAAATTTCCAGAACTATTAATTTTAGATGAACCTGATGCTCATTTGCATCCAGAAATGTCAAAACTTCTTTTGGATGTTCTTGAAAAAACATTTTCTGAGAAATTCGAAATCAAAGTTATTTTAACAACGCATTCACCGACAACAGTTGCTCTTGCATCTGAAAACAGCATTTATAAATTAACAAACGGTCCACAAAGTTCTTTAAAGAAAATCACAAAAGACGAGGCATTAAAATCTTTAACCGGTTTAATCCCTACCCTAAGTATCGATTACGAAAGCCATAGACAAGTATTTGTAGAAAGTCCAACCGACACATATTATTATAGCAACATATATACTGCTTACCAACAACATCAAGACCTAAACCATAAATTATATTTTATATCGAACTCCTCTGGTAAGGGTAACTGTGAACAGGTATACAAGATTGTAAAGGATTTAAGAGATTCAGGAAATAAAACATGTTACGGAATCGCCGATTGGGATTTAAAAAACGTAGAAAAGAACTTTACTGTTGTTCATGGCCTAGACAAACGCTACAGTATTGAAAATTATATTATGGATCCTCTTTACATTATTTGCCTATTGAATGAACTGGGCAATGCAAACGGGATAAAATCTAAAATTGGTATCCCAGAAATCTACAATGAATATTCAATTGGAAAAGAACCAATTGAAAGATTACAACATTTCATCATGGTTTTTTTCAATGAATTTGAAAATGAATTTCCTGCTTACAAATATGAAAGTCCCAAAAAGACAATTAAATATTTTAATGGGAAGGAAATTGAAATCCCAGAATGGTATCTAGAAATGAAAGGACATGAAATAGTGGACAAACTAAAAAAAGTGTTCTCAGCTCTTGATAAATTTAAGAATGAAGGAGAGATTCAAAAAGCGGTAACCCAAATAATAGTTAAGTGCTATCCTTTTGTTCCTATGGATACTATTGAAACATTAAATAAAATTGGAGAAAAAACGTCCCAATAACTACCCAATAAATATTTAAAATAACTGATTATCAATATATTAAAAAATATAATTAACCCTGCCGCGGTCACAGACAAATAAAAAAACGCCGAGGCTTTGCTTCGGCGTTTTTTGTTATCCATATTTTCCACTACAACAATTAGTACGTTAGGACATTATAGCCCTTCGCCTGTAACTGAAGTACCCGTACAGTCCATGTGGCAACAGGTTCCATGCCCGAAATTAATTGGTCTTCAGAAACCCCCAATTTTTTCATGGCCACGCTGCATACACTCACTCGAACTTTTCCCTTATACTTTTGGTACAAGTCTTCCAACTCAGAACCTTTCACCAAGTTCTTCACGAATTTACCCTTTGCAACAATTTCATAATCGGTAATCTCCACACCGCTTGCCAAAAGTTTATCATACAAATGCAACACCCCTCTAAAATGCCGCTCTTCACTGACACCAAAAGCAAATTGCTTTGATTTTTGTAGGTCCGATACAATTTCTGCATCAAACTTTTCCTGTGCAACGAGCATAGGTCCCGAAAAAACGGTCAGGATTGTTAAAATAATGGTGTAAAGAAATGGTTTCATGTTATACTGTTTTGAGTTGCTCTTTAAAAATACAATTACTGTTTTAAATAATCTATTTCTGTAATGAATCCAACACGTGTTGGGCTTCTTTCAAATCGAGTTGAAGTTTTTGGTTCTCCAATATATACTGTTCACGCAATTGCTCCATTCTGCGTTCAAATTCATCTGCGGGAACATACTCAGGTTTTAAAAGTGTTTCATTAAAAATACTGATGAGGGTAAACAAAAAACTGACTGCAACCGCCGAAATCAATCCCATAAGCATCAGTTTTTCACGTTTTAAGTCGGGTGTAGCTTTTTTGATTTGCTTTTTCTCCTCCTTTGTCAGTTTTGGCATTCCCGACAGTTGTCCAAGGAAGGTATCCCACTTTTCCTCTTCTTTTACATAAAGATTCATAAATCCGCCCTCCTCTAAAAAGTCCTCTGTGCTCGAAGTGGATGCCAACATAAATATATCCAATCCGTTACCTCCCATAACATCTAAAAGAGTGGAGTCATAAGCTAGGATTTCCCGTACCAGTTTCTGGACATATTCCAAACTGTAATTGGGCCTCAAAAATTCGTCGTACAGGGTATATATTTGAAAGTAGTCGCTCCGCTCGAGAGCATATTCCAAAAAACGGTCTTTCAATTCAGCCTTAAAGAATTCACTCATTTTTAAAAAT
This sequence comes from Flagellimonas abyssi, assembly GCF_019457905.1. Taxonomy (GTDB): domain Bacteria; phylum Bacteroidota; class Bacteroidia; order Flavobacteriales; family Flavobacteriaceae; genus Flagellimonas; species Flagellimonas abyssi. The sequence goes on from NZ_JAHZSV010000015.1 coordinate 12,914, forward strand.
GGGCGGTTTATGGTTGGTTTTGGTCGTTAGGCTAAATGTAAAGAAATGGGGAATCAGTAGAGTTAGGTCAGGATAAAAAATTCATAAACTTTGCTGTTAGGATGTTGGTTTTCTCTAATAAAATGTGTGGGATATGCTAAGCTAAACGATTTCCGCACTCAACCCGGCCTGAAGCAATTTACTGCATTTGGGTTCAAGAAAAGAATATTCACCTGTTTTTACTGTGCATTTTCCTTTATAATGCACAATCAGCGAGCATTGTTCCGCCTGTTCGGGAGTGTGCTCACATACATTGATCAAGGTGGTTATCACGTGGTCAAAGGTATTCACATCGTCGTTAAAAAGAACTATTTCGTGCTCATTTGTTGTCTCTTCTTCCAAGAGGACATCTTCCAACTCTTTTTCTCTAGTACTCATTTTATTAACGGAGTTTATGTCTATCTAATTTACATATTTTGCCGCAACCCAATTGTTCTTCTCCAGATTTTTTTCAAATTCCAAACCATATGCACCACATTTTGAGGAAATTGCATCCAAATCCTCTAAATAGAAGCCACTTAAAAATAAGGAACCGTTTTTTTTGAGGCAGTTAGCGTAGACCGATATATCTTCCAGTAGAATATTTCGGTTGATATTGGCCAATATCACATCATATTTTTTGCCCTCTAGCAAACTACTGTCTCCTTGAAAGGCTTTGATATCGGAGCAACCGTTTCGCTCTACATTTTCTTGGGTATTCAAAAAGCACCATTCATCAATATCTATAGCCTCGGTATCTCCCGCGCCACGCTTTTTGGCCAAAATGGCCAGCACACCTGTTCCGCATCCCATATCCAGAACTGATTTTCCATCGAAATCATTGTCCAGAATATGTTGCAACATCATATGTGTGGTTTCGTGGTGCCCCGTACCAAAACTCATTTTTGGTTCTATAATGATATCGTATTCCACATTGGTCGCCTCATGAAATGGAGCTCGAACCATACACCTATCTCCTACTATTATGGGATGAAAATTCTTTTCCCATTCTGCATTCCAATTCTGCTGTTCGATTTCCTTCTGTGACCAACTTATTTCAAAATTTGGATTTTGGAACACAAATAGTTCTTCCAAGGCATCTTCTTTCCATTCTGATTTGAGAATGTAAGCCAATAGTCCTGTTTCATTTTCCACAAAACTCTCAAACCCCAATTCCCCCAACTCCGCAATCAAAATATCGGTTGCGGGTTGGAGCGGGCTTATTTTAAAGTCGTATTCTAGATAGACCAATGGATTTGCTTTTAAATGGCCTTGATGATATCCGAGAAATCTTCAGCTTTCAATGAAGCTCCTCCAATCAAACCACCATCTACATCTGGTTTTGAAAATATTTCGGCAGCGTTGGCAGGCTTAACACTTCCTCCGTACAAAATGGAAACATCCTCGGCAATAGACGAATTGAATCCATCTGCAATTGTTTTTCTGATGAACGCATGCATTTCCTGAGCTTGCTCTGGACTCGCCGTTTCTCCAGTACCAATGGCCCAAACGGGTTCGTAGGCAAGTACTATCTTGCTCCAAGCGCTGGCATCTAAATCAAAAAGTGCGTTTTTTAACTGACTTTCCACTACGGCAAAATGGTTGTCGGATTTTCTATCCTCCAATTCCTCACCAAAGCAGAAAATTACTTTTAGACCCTTCTCGATAGCTGTTTTTACCTTTTTGGCCAATAACTCATCGTCTTCACCAAAGTAGGCACGCCTTTCGGAGTGACCCAAAATGACAACATCCACATCCAAACTAAGTAACATATCAGCAGAAATTTCCCCGGTATATGCCCCACTTTCTGCAAAGTGCATATTTTGGGCTGCCACTTGTATTTTGGAATCTTGCAATGCTTGTTTTGCGGCTTGAAGGTTCACAAATGTTGGCGCTACTATCACATCTGCATTGGTATCAGGTAGTTTGGCGGAAAGCTCGGCCAACAATTCCTCCGTTTCCTGAAGGTTTTTGTTCATCTTCCAATTTCCTGCTACAATCTTTGTTCTCATGTTATTTGTTGTTATGTTATACTCTTTTGGTGTTTGGTGTTTGGTGTTTGGTGTTTGGTGTTTGGTATTTGGTGTTTGGTGTTTGGTGTTTGGTGTTTGGTGTTTGGTGTAAAAATTATTCTTTTTCCCTATTGTTGAATTTTTGTCCTCTTATTTTAGTGTTTCGAAGGTAATACATAAACGCCCCAATTTTGTTGTTACAGTGTTCTGTCATCTCCAGAGCTTTCATGTAATCCTCATTAGAGATTAGCTTCTTGTCGAAAGAACGATAAAATTGAGATTTCAACTCTGTACACGAACCTTTTGAAAAACTCAAAAAATTATGGAACTCTTTATTCCCACCTCTTCCAAAGCCTTCTGCTATATTATCCATAATTGAACCTGAACTTCGCTCCATTTGGTTACGCAACGCATAATTGTTCCCCAACTCAGTTGTTTGAAAAGGGTGCTCTACTAGTTGACACAGTTCCCTGGAAATTTTCCAGACTTCCAAATCTTCGAACCTATCTATCCTACCCATCTTACATCAAAACATTTAAACTGAAAAACAACAAACATTAAAACTCCAGTTCCTCAAAATCGTTGTAATGTACCTTTTGTTGAATAGTCCCCTTGCTGAGCACTAAAATAGCTGGATTAGAGCGCACAATAGTCTTTAAAGTTGTTTCATCTGTAAAATAGAATTCAAAATCCAGTCCGTAGGTATCGATTAGCTGATTTGCCATATCGCTGCTCGAAGCGGACATTCCAATGACTTTGTAACCGTTTTCAATTGCCTTATCAGTAGTTTTCTTTACCTCTGGATAAACTTCCTTTTGTGCCTCCTTAATATCATCAACAGTTGCTCCTTTGGTCAAACCTGCTGTTTTGTTTAAATCATAAGCAATCACCATTACCAGCTTATCCTCTTCCAGCAGTTCAGGAGCATAGTCCTGCCCTTCTTGTTCAATGGTAAAGTCATGAATGGGAGGTTCATACCCTGCTTGTATCTGAGTAGTTTCCACATCAATAAATTCTCCATCTACCGTAGGATAGTCGCCCTCCGTTACATAAATTTGCTCTTCACCATTCACCTTAAAACGCCAAGCATACTCATAAATGGGTTTCGGAGCATTTTCGGGAACGGACATTCCTTCTTGTATGTTAGCACCAATTTTATAGGGCCTAAAATCCACCGATGGCAAATGGGCCAATACATGATTTGCAAACAGGGCACAAGCCAGCAACGACACTACCCCAACTATCCAATTGACTTTGGAACTGAACAATGGTATAATATATTTTCTGCCAAAAAACAGAATCAAAATAAACACCAATAGAATCACGTCTTTAGTAAAGGATTCCCAAGGCGTTAGCTTGACGGCGTCTCCAAAACAGCCACAATCCGTAACTTTATTGAAATATGCTGAATAAAACGTCAAGAATGTGAAGAACACGATCATGAGCAGTAGGCTCCAAACCGTGAATTTGGGTTTAAATCCAATCAATAGTAAAATGCCCAAAATCACCTCAACAATAACCACAAAAATAGAAATGGCCAATGCCAAGGGAGTCAAAAAAGGAATGTCCAATACCCCTGGACTAAAATATTCTTCCAGTTTGAAGGAAAAACCCATGGGGTCGTTCAACTTTATCAACCCGCTGATAATGAACAACACCCCTACTATAATTCTTGATATCCAGACCAAATATTTCATATTTTTCAAAATAAATTTCCAATCCTAAAAAAACAAAACCCAATTTCCTCTCGATTAAGCCTTTTTCAAAATTGATGATAATATCTTTCTTAACTCGATAGATTCCTCAATCAAATTCTGCGCTAAATCACTATCAGGATTTGAATCCTTCAGCAAACGTAACCAATACCCCGATTCCTTTGCTTCTTTTCTTGCTATTTTCAATCTAAACTTAAAATCCTTGTCCCCCAGTTTTTCATTTGCCTCAATATAATTGGCTCCAACAGAACCAGAAGAACGAATCAATTGTTTTCCATCTTCAATGTTTATGACGGAGGTTTTCAATGATTTGACATACTTTCTACAATTCTTTGCAAAATTGAATGTTCTATCTTCTAAATCATACTTGTTATTCAAAGTGAATTTTTGTTATTTGGATTTTATCATTTGGTATTTACACCCAAATGAATGAGTGCAAAAACTGCATAATTTACCATATCCTGATAGTTGGCATCCACACCCTCGCTCACCAAAGTCGCACCTTGGTTGTTCTCAATCTGTTTTACGCGCAATAACTTTTGCAAAATCAAATCGGTAAGGGAGCTTACACGCATATCTCGCCACGCTTCACCATAATCGTGGTTTTTATCCTCCATCAACTTTTTGGTAATGGCTACTTGCTCATCATAAAGGGCAATGGCCTCTTCAGCAGTCAAATCTGGCTGTTCCACCACGCCTTTCTTAATCTGAATCAACGCCATAATGGAATAATTGATAATCCCGATAAACTCGGAACGCTCGTCTTCGTCCACCTTGCGCACATCGTTCTGTTGAAGACCGCGAATGCGCTGTGCCTTTATAAAAATCTGGTCTGTTAATGAGGGTAACCTAAGGATTCGCCAAGCGGTACCATAATCCTTGGCCTTTTTTGAAAACAATTCACGACAGGTTTGTATCACCTCATCGTATTGTTGGGAAGTCTGCTGCATGTATTGTTGCTAATTTGCGTAAATTTCGTCCAACTTATCCGTGCCCATGAGCACTTTGCCAAAGATAATGAAACCCGACAAAGCATATATTTTTTATGACCATAAACTGCAAAGGTGAGCTTGTAGACTTAAAAACGCCCAGAGTGATGGGCATCCTCAACCTAACGCCCGATTCCTTTTTTGATGGCGGCAAATACAAGGACGAAGCATCCATACTTGACCAAGTTGAGTATATGCTCAACCATGGCGCAACCTTTATTGATATGGGTGCCTATAGCTCCCGACCCGGTGCCGAGCATGTTCCGGAAGATGAGGAATTGAAACGGATGATTCCCGTTGTTGACCTTATCCTGAAGAAATTTCCTGATACTTTGATTTCGGTGGATACCTTTCGGAGCAAGGTGGCAACTGAAAGCATTGAACACGGTGCGGCCATGATCAACGATATATCAGCTGGAAATCTGGATGAAGCAATGTTCGATACAGTCGCCAATCATCAAGTTCCGTACATTATGATGCACATGAAGGGCACTCCGAAATCCATGCAAAAGCAAGCGACCTACGACAACTTCATCAACGATCTCAGGTATTATTTTTCAGAGAAAATCAAAGAGACCACATCAAAAAAAATCAACGATGTGATAATAGACCCAGGGTTTGGATTTGCCAAAACAACTGGGCAAAATTATACATTGCTCAACCACTTGGATATGTTTCAAACCTTTGGTTTACCCATTTTGATAGGCCTGAGCAGAAAATCCATGATTTACAAAGTGCTGGAATCATCACCTCAAGAAGCTTTGAACGGAACCACCGCGCTGCATACCGTGGCACTTTTAAAAGGAGCCAATATTATTCGGGCCCACGATGTAAAAGAAGCCATGGAATGTGTTAAACTTGTAACGGCCTTAAAAGAGAATGCCCTCTAATTTGAGGTTCTCCTATTTTTGCTAATTTTACAAAAACGCTGCGGTTGGATTTTTTAAATTTTATCGAATTCAAGATTACGGATGTCATCGACATAGTCCTAGTGGCCGCACTCCTCTATTACATTTACAAACTGGTAAAGGGAACGGTAGCCATCAATATTTTTATAGGTATCGTGATTGTTTGGGCATTATGGAAACTTACCGAATTGCTTCAAATGAAAATGATCAGCAGTATGGTGGGTGGCTTTATGAACATAGGTCTTATCGCCCTGATCATTGTATTCCAACAAGAGATTCGAAAGTTTCTGTTAATGGTCGGCTCCACTAATTTTGCCTCCAAAAGAAATTTTTTAAGACGCTTTAAGTTTTTAAAACAAGAAGCTGTCTCCACCACCACGGATGTTGATGCCATCATAAATGCCTGCGAACGCATGGCCTCATCCAAAACTGGTGCACTCATCGTTATAGAAAGGAACAACTCCTTGGATTTTGTAAAATCTACCGGAGATACGATGGATATAAAAATAACACAGCCTATTTTAGAAAGTATCTTTTTCAAAAATAGTCCGCTGCACGATGGTGCCATTGTAATCCAAGAAAACTTCATTACCGCTACCAGAGTGATTTTGCCCGTTTCCAACGACCGCAATATCCCCCTTCGTTTTGGCCTACGCCACAGAGCCGCTGTTGGCATTACCGAAAAAACAGATGCACTCTGTCTTGTGGTCAGTGAAGAAACAGGTTCCATATCCTACATAAAAAATGGCGATTTTATTCCTTTTAAAAACAAGGAGGAATTGGCAAAACGCATTAAAAAGGACTTGGAGCAATGACGTGCAAAAATTGCGGTGACACCTTAAGAACGGACTTTCTTTATTGTCCCAACTGCGGAGGAAAAGTTATACGTAACAGAATTACAATTAAAAATCTCTGGACCGATATACTTGAACGGTATTTTAACCTCGACAATACATTCGTGAACACCTTTGTGCATCTGTTCACCAAACCTGAGGTAGTTATAGAAGGGTACATACAGGGGCTTCGTAGGAAATACTTGAACCCCATAAGTTATTTAGGGATAGCCTTAACGCTTTCAGGAGTTCAAATTTTCCTTATGTCGAAATCCATCGATTTGCTTGATTTCGATTTCTATGACACAGAAGAACAAATAAAATTTCAACAAAAATTGATGGGTTTCATAATGGACTATCAATCTTTGGTATTTATTCTTTTCATTCCATTGATGGCCATTTCTGGGTGGCTGTGTTTTGATGAAAAGAAATATAATTTTGCAGAGCGCACCATCATTTTCATGTACACGTTATCACATTATAGCGTCGTAATCTTTATCCCATCAGTTTTGATTCTCTTATTTGCTCCAGAAAACTTTATGATATTTTCATTAATTGGCTCATTGATGATGCTTTTATATGCCTGCTTCGTAGTTATTCGCGTATCAAGTTCAAAAGGGTTGGCACTGGTTGGAAGGTTAATATTTTTCAATATGGGTTTTGTAATTCTTTATATGATGATTGCCACATTGATACCGCTTATCATGTTGTTAACCGGTATGTTAAACATTGATGATTTTGTGCCTCCACCTCAAAATTAGAGTTAAGCCACTTCCTCTGCCAAAAACTGCGCCTGGTAAAGATCGTTGTAGTAGCCACCTTTTTCCAACAGTTCCTTGTGGGTTCCGACCTCAATGATTTTACCGGCATCCATTACAATAATTTTATCCGCTTTTTTAATGGTCGCCAAACGGTGCGCTATAATAATGGAAGTCCTGCCTTCGGTAATCTTGTCGGTAGCTTCTTGTATCAGTATTTCGGAATAGGTATCCACGGATGATGTAGCTTCATCCAAAATAAGAATACTCGGGTTGCTCACATAGGCTCTTAAAAAGGCAATCAATTGACGCTGACCGCTGGAGAGCATCGTTCCACGCTCTTTTACGTTGTATTGGTACCCACCTGGAAGGCTCGAAATAAATTCGTGCACTCCAATTTGCTTGGCGGCCGCCTCAATCTGTTCCGTGGTGATATCATTATCACGAAGTGAAATGTTATTCGCAATGGTATCTGCAAATAAGAATACATCTTGCAGTACAATAGCGATATGTGAACGGAGCGACTTTAATGTATAGTCGTCCAAACACACATTGTCCACCAAAATTTTACCGGAGTTGATCTCGTAGAATCGGTTGAGCAGATTAATGATAGTCGATTTTCCTGCACCTGTGGCACCGACAATGGCTACGGTTTCACCTGCCTTTACATCAAACGAAATTCCATGGAGTACTTCTTCATCGGGCACATAGCCAAAATGTACATCCTTGAATTCAATATCTCCTTTCACATCTTTTTTCTCCACGGTACCGTTATCGTCGATATGGCTATCGGTATCCAAAATCTTGAATACACGGTTGGCAGCTACCATTCCCATTTGCAGGGTATTGAACTTATCGGCGATTTGACGTAGGGGCCTAAACAGCAGATCCATCAAGAAAAAGAAAGCCAAAATGGCCCCCTTGTTGTCCATCCCCACATTTTCTATATTCTGAATCACACCAAAATACACCACCAACCCAATACCAATGGAGTTGGATATTTCAGCGATAGGGAAGAATATGGAGTTGTACCAGACCGTTTTCAACCAAGCATTCTGATGCTTTTCGTTGATAACACGGAACTTCTCCTTTTCAATCTCCTCACGGTTGAAGAGTTGAACGATTTTCATTCCAGCTATTCGCTCCTGTACAAATGAATTAAGATTGGATACCTGTGCCCTAACTTCCACAAATGCCACCTTCATGGCTTGTTGAAATAGCCGTGTAGCAATTAGGATAATTGGCATAATGGCAAATACGATTAAGGCCAACTTCCAGTTAATGACCACCATAATAATGGCTGCGGATAGCATTTTAAGAGCATCGGCAACTATCATAAAAAACCCTTGGCTAAATATTTCGCCAATGCGCTGCATATCCGCTACGGCCCTGGTCACCAAAACTCCAATGGAAGAATTGTCGAAGTAGGTCATTTTAAAACCTGTCATCTTTTCAAAAAGATTGATACGAATATCCCTGATGACCGACTCGCCCAATAGGTTCGCATAATAATTGAACAATAATTGCGTAATTACCTGGCCGAGCAAAAAAGCAAGCATGAGCATAACATTGTTGAGCAATTGCTCAGAATCCTTACTTTCCAGAGACTTGTTGATGATTTCCTTGACCAACAAGGGAATTCCGATAGCAAATGCCGCCGATAAAATGGCCACTATGGCCACCAGCCAAAAAATGCCTCGATAGGGCCTGGTCCGTGAAAAAACACGCTTGAACAATCGAAAATCAAACGCTTTTCCTACATCATCCTTTTTGCTCATCAAAAATCTCTTTTGGATATGAAACCTTGGTCAAATATAATCCTTTTGCCGGGACGGAGACACCCGCCTCTCCCCTATCTTTACTTGCTATAATCTTATGAATATCCTCAGGGGACATTTTACCCTGCCCCACATCCAACAACGTTCCTACCACTGCACGGACCATGTTCCGTAAAAAACGGTCGGCCGTAATGGTAAAGACCCATTTTTCCTTATCTACTGTCCAAACTGCCTCGCGGACATCACATTTGAATGTTTTTACATCGGTATTGGATTTGGAAAAACATTCAAAATCAGTGTAATTCAACATCAATTGCGCCGCCCTGTTCATCGATGGCAAGTTCAAAGGGTGCTTTACCAAGTGGGCATAATCAAAAAGAAAGGGGCTCTTTTCCTTGACCAGCCAATATTCGTAAGTGCGTTCCACAGCATCAAAACGGGCATGGGCTGTATCGATAACAGGAAATATGGCCTGTACGGCAATATCATCCGGTAAAAAGGCATTCAATCGGTACACCAATTCATCAATATCCGATATTGAATCAACATCCATATGGCAGAACATCTGCTTGGCATGCACTCCTGCATCGGTTCTCCCGGCACCTATCACCTCAACCTTTTCACGTAACAATGTGGACAGTGCTTTTTCCAAAACCTCTTGCACGGTGATGGCATTGGGCTGGTTCTGCCAACCATGATATGCCTTGCCGAAATAAGAAAATTGGACGAAATATCTCAATGGAATGGATTACTTTTAAGCCTGTAAAGATAATTGAATCCTTTCCAACATAAATCCGACCGTTGGTTTTTAGCATATTTTTAGCGAAATGAAGAAAATCCTGTTGCTTTCCGACACGCATGGCCATATGGACCCAACCATTTTAAAATATGCAGCGCAAGCTGATGAAGTTTGGCATGCAGGCGACATTGGAAGCCTATCTGTTACCGATGAGCTGGAAGCCCTAAAACCGGTTAGAGGCGTGCACGGAAATATTGATGACCATGTGATTCAAAAAGAATTTCCAGAAAATAACCGATTTATGTGCGAAGGGGTCGATGTTTGGATTACGCACATTGGCGGTTATCCGAACCGCTATAATATTCGGGTACGGGATGAAATCAGAAACAATCCGCCCAAACTATTTATTTGTGGACATTCCCATATATTAAAGGTAATGCACGACAAAAAATTGGGGCTGTTGCACATGAATCCAGGGGCATGTGGAAAACATGGTTTTCATCAGGTACGCACTATGTTGCGTTTTGTTATCGATGGGGAAAAAATATCGGATTTAGAAGTTGTGGAATTGGGCAAGCGATAGCCAAATACATAAAAACCCCGGCCAAAGCCAGGGTTTTTTCGCACTAATACTACTAAGATGTTAGGTTCAACGTAAGCGATCAACAGATTTTACAAGATCTTCATCCTTTTTGATAGCCCTGTTGGCCAAGACCAGAAAAACGATAGAAAATACAGGAATCAGCATCCCAATACCCTTCTCAGAAACCACAGTTTCTCCGGATAAGCTTAGCGATCGATAAACGAAAAATCCTAGTAAAAAAAGGTTCAATATCATATTCAATCTGTTCACCACAAATTGATTTTGTCTTTTCTTGTACATTACAATAGATACAACTGCCAAAACGGTCACAGTGTAAAAAACTAGGCTCACCAACACTTCGTCTTGGGCAAACACCTCTTTTCCACCTATTTCCACCCACAAGTTCAAAAAGAACGGCAGCACACCTGAAATAAGGCCTACTATGAGCAAAAATAACGTTTGTATCCGTTGAATCATTGTACAAATTGCTTTCGAATGGCAAAAATAGGCGTCTTTTTGAGAATTAAGGCCTTATTCTTGAAAAATTATTTGTAATATTGTCTCGTTATTATCAAGCACCTACCTAGGAATTCTTTCTCCAGTAGCATTCATAAATAACTTTACTTCAAATTTTAGAATCACACAAGTTTAACTTATTCCATTACTTAATGTTCGAGATTTCCGATCTAAAAGCTAAAAAGCTTCCTGAGCTGCAAGAAATTGCAAAGGATCTTAATGTTCCCAAATTCAAATCATTGAAAAAATTGGACCTGGTCTACCAAATATTGGACTTACAGGCTTCCAATCCCAAAGCAGTTAAGGAAACTGTAGCAGCGACTACCGAAGAAAAACCTGAATCCAAACCACAAAGGGCCAGAACACCTCGTCCAAAAAAGACCGAGGAGAAGAGCACTACTAATGAAAGTGGCGATAAAGCTCCTCCAAAAAGGGAGCCCAGAAACAAAAAAGACGATTCAAAGGGACAAAGCACCCAACCCAAAAAGGACAATAAGCCACAGAGCAATAGCAATAGCAATAGCAATAGCAATAGCAACAATAATAGTCCTCAAAAAAATCAGAACAACAATAGAAGAAACAACCAGAACAACAAACCACATCACGACAAAAAGAACAGCAACTTTGACAAGGACCTGAAAAACAGGTACAAAGAACCAGAGTTCGAGTTCGATAGTATTATAGAGAGTGAAGGTGTCCTGGACATTATGCAAGATGGTTACGGATTCCTTAGATCATCCGACTACAACTATCTTTCTTCTCCCGATGATATTTATGTATCACAATCCCAGATACGTTTATTTGGACTAAAATCCGGTGATACGATCTTAGGGAACATTAGACCTCCAAAAGAGGGTGAAAAATATTTCCCGCTGATCAAAGTGAACAAAATCAATGGACTGGACCCACAAGTGGTTCGTGATAGGGTAGCTTTTGAGCATCTCACTCCATTGTTTCCAAAGGAAAAGTTCAAATTGGCGGAAAAGCAAAGTACAATTTCAACAAGGATCATGGATTTGTTCTCTCCTATCGGAAAAGGACAAAGGGGAATGATCGTGTCCCAGCCCAAAACTGGTAAGACCATGTTGTTGAAAGATATCGCCAATGCCATTGCGGCAAACCACCCTGAGGTGTACCAAATCATCCTATTGATCGATGAACGCCCTGAAGAGGTTACGGACATGCAGCGTAACGTACGCGGAGAAGTTGTTGCTTCCACTTTTGACAAGGAAGCCACAGAACACGTAAGGGTTGCCAATATTGTATTGGAAAAAGCAAAAAGATTGGTGGAATGCGGTCACGATGTTGTGATCTTATTGGATTCCATTACCCGTTTGGCCCGTGCCTACAACACTGTACAACCCGCTTCTGGTAAGGTATTGAGTGGTGGTGTGGATGCCAACGCGCTTCACAAGCCAAAACGTTTCTTTGGTGCGGCACGTAACATTGAAAATGGAGGTTCTTTATCCATTATCGCAACAGCCTTAACAGAAACCGGCTCCAAAATGGACGAGGTTATTTTTGAGGAATTCAAGGGTACCGGTAACATGGAGCTTCAGTTGGACAGAAGAATTTCCAACAGGAGGATTTTCCCTGCCATCGACCTTATTTCTTCCTCTACACGAAGAGACGATTTGTTGTTGGACGAAAACACCATTCAACGTATGTGGATCATGCGAAAGTATCTTGCCGACATGAATCCTGTTGAAGCTATGGAGTTTATGGAGCAACGCATAAAGCAGACGAAGAACAACGAGGAGTTTTTACTCACCATGAACGAGTAAAAGCACACCGTACTTCTTACAATATAACAATAGACCCTTCAAGTTTTGAAGGGTTTTTTATTGAGTCAATTTACAGAAAAGGCATATCTTTATTCCGGTTTCCTCAAAACTGAACTAAATACTTAACTATGAAAAACAACAAAACCATTCTGATCGCTTCTTTTGGGGCAATTTTATTACTACTGGGAGGCTGTCAAGAAGCACCTAAAAAAGAAGAACCGACCGAACCGGGGCAAGAAAAAGTGGCTCCGCCGGAGGGCATCATTTCTTTGGAAGAATCCAAATCATTATATGATAATTACACCAAGAATAGGATAGACATTATACGAACATTTGAGGCCGAACGGAACGCTGATGAAAAATTTGTTCCATCCCGGTTTACATCCTTTAGCTATGCCGATATGGAACAATACATGAAATATGTGGAGCAGGAAGCTCATGAGGCAGGTGTTAAGGTTGCATCCTTAAGGATTTACTTTGCAAACTATCCTGATAAACCCAATTTTCCTGATGGAAAAAAAGTGGTCCATCCTAGACAAAACTCCATATTTATTGTACCCACTACCATGATCGATGGCAAAGAAGAGGGCTTCTATATAGGTTCAGATGGAAAGGCCAAACCAATAAAAGCGGTTGTTGGCACCACAGAAACTGGAGAAGAAAGTGAACCCAACACTTCGCAGGCCAGTTTTGCACCCGCCTTCTTTCAGAGCGGAAGTACAAGTTTGAACTTAAATCATGGAAATTCATATCCTCCTCCTTTTGGTTCGGACTTCCAATAAAGAATGACCCTGCAAGAAGTTTTAAATCTCATTTGGGATCAGATCTTTGTGATACTGTACTTGGCGACTTGGATTATTTCGGTCTACAGGTATAGGAGGTTTTTTGATACACCTCTAAAGTTTTTCCCAATGATTATTATGTACACTTTCTTTAATGAGATTTTGGGATATTTCATCACATATAGCGATCAATTTCAATTTTTTTCCGATAGCAAATACACCCCTAACAATATTGTAATCTACAATATTTATCAAGTTGTATTTTTCGTATACATTTTCGATGTATATCGAAAAATATTAAAAAGTGACCAGCTCAAAAAACTGGTTTTTTATCTCATCATAGCATGCGTGTTAGGATATTTGGTGAATGGCATTTTAGTCAATCCATTGATTTATCAGACGACCTATGCCCATATCTTTGGGTCCGTTCTCATGGTTTTGATTTCACTTATGTACCTAAGAGAAAAACTCAATGAAGAGAGCAGTCATCCTTTAAAATTTAATTTGATGTTTTGGGTGACTATAGGTCTATTGGCATTTTATATTCCATTTCCCTTAATCCTAACATTTTATAAGATTAAGGCAGTATATGGAATCTGGATATTTTTAAAACCCATCTTGGTTACATCGATAATATTAATGTATGGATTTATCATTTTTGGTCTGCTGATCGGTAAAAGGAGGGCATTCAGGTGATATTCTAAAACAACGTATACCAGCCTCCCTTTTTGGGAGGCTTTTTTTTGTTATTTTTGCCGTCCAACCAAACTGAAACCAGCGCACTGTCCATTAGACGGTTACCATAGGATTATGGATGCGATTCTAACCTTTATCTCGGAACATTACATTATTCCTTTTTATCTTATTGTTTGGTTGGTATCTGTGGCCTGTTACCGCACTTATTTTGATACACCATTAAAATATTACCCCATGTATCTCATGTATACATTTTTAACAGAGTTGCTGGGATATTTTATAAAGTTCCATGAGGAATTCCAAGTGGTGAGCAACAACAAATACAATTGGTACAATGTTATCATTTACAATATCTATTCGGTGATAACATTTTTGTTTTTTTATTTCGTCTATTGGCAGGTATTGCATAAAGAAGTGCACAAGAAATGGGTAAAAATAGGTGCAGGGATAAGTTTATTAAGTTATGCCATTAGCCTATTCTTCCAAGACCCATTCTACTCAAATCTATACTATGCAGATCTAGTTGCATCCATGGTATTATTATTCAGTATTTGGCTGTACTACAAAGAGAAGAAAATTGAGTTCAACCCATACCCAAAAAAACACAATTTGATGTTCTGGACCAGTTTGGGGCTTGCCGTTTTCCATTCAATTTTCCCTTTTCTGATAATAATAGGTTATGAAGCTCCTAAAATTTGGGTCAACTATAACCTACGCGGTGTTCTTTGGATTTTTATCTTGTTTATGTATGGCACCTTTATGATTGGGGTCATGGTACATAAAAGAAAGGCCTTTAGGTAGAACTTTGCACAAATAAAAACGCCCCCTAAAAGGAGGCGTTCTACATATTATGATTGGACACGATTACATTGCTGCAACCTGAGTCATCAATTTACTTTTAAGGTTTGCTGCCTTATTGTTGTGAATGATGTTCTTTTTTGCCAATTTATCGATCATACCAACTACAGTGGGCAACAAAGCTTCAGCAGCCTTCTTGTCTTCCTCGTTACGCAATTTTTTGATAGCATTACGCACAGTTTTGTGCTGATACCTGTTACGCAAACGTACTGCTTCGTTTCTTCTAATTCTCTTTAATGCTGACTTATGGTTTGCCATTGCTTACAATTAATTCTTTCTAAATCCTTTCTTTGTAGCCCGTAGGGGAATCGAACCCCTGTTACCAGGATGAAAACCTGGCGTCCTAACCCCTAGACGAACGGGCCATTATTTCAGTCTAAAAAATTTTAAGCTTCAAAGTTAAAAAATAAAAGCTTTTCAAGCTTAAAAACTCTTCTTTGTAGCCCGTAGGGGAATCGAACCCCTGTTACCAGGATGAAAACCTGGCGTCCTAACCCCTAGACGAACGGGCCATTATTTCAGTCTAAAAAATTTTAAGCTTCAAAGTTAAAAAATAAAAGCTTTTCAAGCTTAAAAACTCTTCTTTGTAGCCCGTAGGGGAATCGAACCCCTGTTACCAGGATGAAAACCTGGCGTCCTAACCCCTAGACGAACGGGCCATTATTTCAGTCTAAAAAATTTTAAGCTTCAAAGTTAAAAAATAAAAGCTTTTCAAGCTTAAAAACTCTTCTTTGTAGCCCGTAGGGGAATCGAACCCCTGTTACCAGGATGAAAACCTGGCGTCCTAACCCCTAGACGAACGGGCCATATGGTTGCATAATTGCGGATGCAAAAATACAACTATTTTTAAGTCTTGCAACAGTATTTTTTATTTTTTGCCACCTCTTTAGTATGCCTTTGCAAACAACACCCTTTTATTGGACGGTTTTCCTGTTACCATGCACTTACCTTGTTCCTCTTTTGCATCCAATGGAATACAACGTATAGTGGCTTTGGTCTCCTCTTTTATCCTATCCTCGGTTTCGGCCGAACCGTCCCAATGCGCTAAAACAAAACCTCCTTTTTCCTCGATAACTTTTTTGAAATCATCATAGGAATCCACTTCCGTAATGTGCCCCTTTCTATAATCCAACGCTTTGTTAAAGATGTTCTCTTGGATTTCATCCATTAACAAAACCACTTTTTCCACTACCTCTTCGGTTTTCACGATTTCTTTGGACAGGGTATCCCTTCGGGCCACCTCAAAAGTACCGTTGGCCAAGTCACGCTGACCAACAGCCAAACGCACGGGAACTCCCTTCAACTCATACTCATTGAATTTAAAACCTGGTTTATGGGTATCTCGGGTATCATATTTTACGGTAATGCCCTTATCGCGTAGCTCCTTTACCAAAGGTTCTACTTTTTCAGAAATGGCATCCAACTGGTCCAATCCTTTATAAATAGGTACGATTACCACCTGAATTGGTGCCAACTGTGGCGGAAGCACCAAACCATTATCATCGCTATGGGTCATCACCAAGGCACCCATCAATCTAGTGGAAACACCCCAAGATGTTGCCCATACATAATCTTGTGTACCTTCTTTGTTGGCAAATTTTACATCGAACGCTTTTGCAAAATTCTGACCTAAAAAGTGGGATGTTCCTGCCTGTAACGCCTTACCGTCCTGCATCAAGGCTTCGATACAATACGTTTCTTCGGCACCGGCAAAACGTTCGCTTTCTGTTTTGGTCCCTTTGATTACGGGAACACCCATATATTTTTCAGCAAATTCGGCATATACGTTCATCATAAGCTCGGCCTCTTCAATTGCCTCCTCTCGGGTTGCGTGTGCGGTATGCCCTTCCTGCCATAAAAATTCGGCAGTTCTAAGAAAAAGACGGGTCCGCATTTCCCAACGCACCACATTGGCCCATTGGTTTACTTTTAAAGGCAAATCACGATAGGATTGAATCCATCTTCTATACGTATCCCAGATTATGGTTTCCGAAGTTGGGCGAACAATGAGTTCTTCCTCCAGTTTGGCGTCTTCATCCACTACTATACCACTGCCATCCTCGGCATTTTTCAAACGATAATGGGTGACCACGGCACACTCCTTGGCAAAACCTTCCACATGGCTTGCCTCCTTGCTCAAATATGATTTTGGAATGAACAATGGAAAATAGGCATTCTCATGACCTGTTTCCTTGAACATTTTGTCCAATTGTGCCTGCATCTTCTCCCATATAGCGTAACCGTACGGCTTTATCACCATACAGCCCCTAACACCCGAGTTCTCAGCCAAATCCGACTTTACCACCAGTTCGTTATACCATTTGGAATAATCCTCTGCTCTGCTCGTTAAATTTTTACCCATCAATTGTAGTTTGGCACAAAACTTGCGACTTTATTAATAAAATGATTGGGTAAAACTAATTATTTTTAGTATGTTCAACAATAAAAATTGCGCCATGTTAAAGTCTTTACTCCACAATAATCTTAGAACCCCCGCTGTATTGATGGTCAGTGCCATCTTTGTGGCTTCCTGTGGTTCCTATCAACAAGCTTCTTATTATGATGACGGCATCTATTCTTCCAACGATCGCGTTGTTGGTGTTGAAAAGAGAAATGCCCAAGCCATGAGAATCGAAGAGCAGGAAAGCAATATGTACGGTGAATACTTTGGTGACCGCGCAAACGAAATTGGCGAAGTATTGGATAGCGAAGTTTTTACAGATATAGACAGCTATTCCAGTCAAGCACAAAACGATTCAATTCCTTACGGCGAACAAACCGATTATTTCGCATACAACAATAATTATAACGGAAATCCTGGATGGGGAGACAATCCTACCAGCATTTCCATCAACGTTTATGACAACAGCTGGGGCTGGGGCGGTTATTATGGCTGGAACGACCCATGGTTATGGAATGCCGGCTGGGGATGGAACTCTCCATACTACGGATGGGGATGGAACAATCCTTGGAGATATAATCGTTGGGGCTGGGGCGGATACTACGGCTGGGGACACCCATACAACGGTTGGGGCTGGGCCGGCAACTTTGGTTGGGGCGGATATTACGGCTGGGGTGGATACTACGGCAACTACTGGGGCCGTCCATATTACAACAGAGGCTATTATGGCAGAAACTACGCCTACATGTCAGGACGAAGAGGATATACTTCCCGTATACCCGGCACTGCAATTACATCTAAGTCAAACGGATACTCGACAAGATTTAGAAATAACAGTGGACGTTCCAATGGAAACGTTTCCAGAAGTAATGGCTTGGCCAACAGAAGAAGTTCCAATGGCTATAGCAATAGGTCCAACGTAAGAAGGTCCGTAAGTGCTGACGCAGTTTCCAGAAACCAGAATTATAGAACAAGTAGAAGTACCCGTACTTCCCCTAGTTATAATGGAAGCTCCAGAACATACCGTTCCTATGGCACTTCCCCCTCTACTAGAAGTAGCGGGACCTACAACCGAAGCTCTAGAAGCTATCAATCCAGAAGTACGGCACCGAGCAGAAGTTACAACCGTTCCTCTACCGGATCTAGTTCCAGAAGCTATCGCAGTAGCGGCTCTTCCAGAAGCAGTAGATCTAGCGGTAGTTATCGTAGCTCCGGAAGCAGTTCTAGAAGCTCCGGTGTAAGCCGTTCCTCCGGTGGTGGCTCAAGATCGTCCGGCGCATCTCGCTCATCAGGTGGTAGTAGAGGTGGACGTGGTGGCGGTAGACCTTAATTTCACAAAGTTATAGATTAATCTAAATCAGAATAAATGAAAAGAATCTCAACTTTCATAATGGTATTGGCATGCACTTTTGCAAGTGCCCAAACCATAGATGATGTTATGCGCTACAGCACAGAAAACCTACAGGGAACCGCAAGGTTTCAAGCTATGGGCGGTGCATTTGGAGCTTTGGGCGGTGACTTATCGGCCTTGAACGTTAATCCTGCCGGTTCTGCAGTATTCAATTTTAGCGAGATATCGATTACAGGATCCAACTACCATAGGAACAACGATGCCCTTTATGGCAATACCACAAGAAATTCCACGGACAATTCATTGGATTTTAACCAAATCGGCGGTGTTTTTGTATGGAACTCATCTACCGATAGCCCTTGGAAAAAAATTGCACTAGCGGTTAATTATGATTTGGTCGAGAACTTCGACAATCAATTGGTCGTTACAGGTTCCAGCCCCGTAGGAATCGACAACTATTTTCTGAATTTTGCCGATGGCGAACCTCTAGGTCCATTACGTACCCAGCAAGGTGAGTATATTGAAGATGCTTATTTGGATATCGGTGCCAATCTAGGGTACTCCGCCCAACAGGCATTTCTTGGGTTCCAAGCGGGTATTATTGAACCTGTTGAAGATGATGACCAGAACACCTCTTACTTTTCCAATGCGCAATACGGCACTGTAAACCAAAGATATGTTCGGAACACTTCTGGTTACAATAGTAAATTCACATTGAACTTTGCAAGCCAATACAAAGAAGACCTATACTTGGGTGCATCTTTAAACTTCCATAACGTACTCTATGACAGGGTTTCCTATTTGGATGAAGAAGGTTATGATGCCGAATCTCCGATTCAGAGTATTTCCTTTGACAATCTTTTGCATACCGAAGGTTACGGATTCTCGTTCAGTCTAGGAGCCATCGCTAAGGTAAATCAAACGGTTCGCGTTGGAGCCAGTTATCAATCGCCAACATGGTACACCCTAACGGACGATACCTCACAGCGAATCAACTCAAACTTAGCGGTATCGGATATTGATTTCATCAACTTTACCATCGTAAACCTTTACGATGAATACAGGATAAAAACACCAGAAAAGTACACTGGTAGTGTCGCTTTGGTATTTGGACAAGATGGACTCATCAGCTTTGATTACTCTTACCAAGATATGTCCAAAGCGGAACTCAGACCAACTTCCGATCCTAGCTTTGCTGCTGAAAATGATTTTATCTCCGATACACTTGGCGCTGTGAACTCCTTCCGTCTAGGCGGTGAATACCGAATAGACCAAGTTAGCCTTAGAGGAGGTTACCGATATGACCAAAGCCCTTATGAGGACACAGATTTTGTGGGAGACCTGAACGGTTTTTCTGCCGGTATAGGTTACAATTTTGGAGCTAGCCGATTGGATTTGGCCTACAGCAGAACCGAACAAGATGTGAACTCCTATTTGTTTGATGGCGGAGTCGACAACGCAGCGCTTATCAACAGAATAAACACGAATATATCTTTAGGCTACACACTAAAATTTTAAAAATCTAAAAATAGAAAGTACAAGGCTGGAAGAAATTCCGGCCTTTTTTATATCAGCGAACCAATGAAAAATGTCTGCGAACCGACTTGGCCACAATAAGACCATCCTCATCGCGCCCATATTCCAAACGGAACCAATAATCGGATGAAGGCATATCCCTACCATTAAAAGTACCATCCCATCCAACGTTCACATTCACTTGTTTTAGGAGTTTACCATAGCGGTCAAAAATATATACCACAGGGTTTTCCAATCGCTCCACCCCGTAAACAGTCCAGTTGTCGTGAGCACCATCGCTGTTAGGGGTAAAGAATTTTGGGTAACCAACCACCAAAAACTCGATAGGTTGGGTAGTACCACAACCATTTTTATCGTTAATGATAACGGTATTGGTGCCCGGAGGAACATCCTCAAAAATAGGATCATCCTGAAATTCGCCACCATTTATGGCATATTCATAGTTCCCGTCTCCCACCGGAACAATTTCCACATTGTACGGGTCAGTCTGGTCACTATTCACCAAATCATCAATGACCCGAACTTCTTCTAGCTCCGGAGTGCCATAAAAAGTGATTAGGATATCATCGGTAATCGTGGTACCAAACGTGGACTCGATTGTAACCCGATAGCGACCAGAATTTGGACTGAAAACAATCAATTCTATTTCACTGGCACCTGTGGCCAATACGGTTTCATAAGTACCGTCATCATCAGCATCCAACTCCCAAATAATATTTGAAATACTTGGTCCTACCGGAGAATTTAAAGCGGACAAAGTAATATCCGGGTCGCCCTCACAGGCCACAATATCAAACCCTAAAAATTCATCTCGCAAAGTACAATCCAAGACATTGTCCTGATCTTCATCCACAGAAGAACCTGTAAAAGTCAACATAAAAGACTCTGGCTCTTCATCAAAATTGGTATTGTAGTTATTGATGTACAGGTAATAAATCTCCCCCTGTCTTACATTCAACCATTCATCGTAGGTATTCTGGCTGGACTTTACAAAGGGAGCACCCTCTCGCCCATCAACAGGGTTCACCCCTATTCCTGTAAAACCGGTATCGTTGTATTCATAGTTACACCGAATGGGCTGCGCGTTGCCATCTCCAACTATGGTGCAGAAGTTATCGTTCATGGTTTCATCAAAAGGGCCATACAAAGCAAAATCCCATTCCGAGGTAATCGGGCTACCTGGCGTCACTGGAAGTGCTTCAATATCAAAACCGATTTGTCCGTCCGTACCCGCCCTAAAAACGTACCAGGCCGTATTGTTCTCAATATTGGCAGAGCTCACACTCCCTTTTTCCAAACAGCCTGTTTGGGTAATTATCTCAGGATCAAAATCATCGATATCACCGCTACCGTCAGTGGTTCCCAAAATGGGTTCATCTGCACAAACAGGAATGGCTGTCCTACAATCTGGTGAGTTTTGCGCACTAATCGCCTGAAATAGAAAGAAACAACAGATAGCGCTAAATAGGGCTCTCATAGAATTTTGGGGCTAATGGTTATTCTACTTACAACCCTTATAACTCCATTAACCCTACCTTTAGTATTTTTTATCGAAGAAATTTGCTCTTAATCGACTAACAACATCTGTGCTAACGTCTCAAGGAAAAATGACTTTGGATATGCTTGGCGAAAGTTCGGTTGCCATTATCATCCACATAGGATAATTTAAACCAATAATCCGTTGATGGCAATGGTTTACCCTGAAAGCTGCCATCCCATCCGGGGTCAAACTCGTTCATTTGCTTGATGAGCTTACCATATCGGTCATAAATCGTAACAATAGGAGAGTTTAAGGTAGATAATCCCTCGATTTGCCAAGTCTCGTTCATTACATCTCCATTGGGCGAAAAAATTGCCAAATACCCAACCACAACAATATCTTCTTCAACAATGCCGCATCCATACGGGTCTTGCATACGCACAGTATGAACACCGGGAGGCACGCCCTCGAACACATTACTCACTTGAAAATCCCCGCCATCCATGCTATATTCGTACATACCATTGTTGTCCGTATTGATGGTTACCGTATTGTTTACGCTCAAATCCTCGATGTCCACACTGGAAATTTGCGGCATCGTAGAAACTTCCACGAATACGGTACGGCTGGTTTCACAAAGAGTTCCGTTGGATTGATTGGTCACCGTTAACATATATTGACCGCTTTCGGAAACTGATATGGACGGTGTTTGTTCACCTGTACTCCATTGATAGGTATAATTTGGATTAGGATTTGTTTCCCCTATTTCCAGACTTCCAACCGACTCACAGATTACAGCTTGGTCCGAAAAACTTAGAATCGGAGTTTCAATAGCATTCAAAGTAAAGCTTTGGGATACATCATAACATTCTGGGTTCGCCAAAGAAGTAGTCCTAACAAATATGGTTTCGAGACCTCCAGTTGGAATATATTGTTTTTCCAAAGGGTGATTGCCTGCATCAGCATCTGCTTGCGAACTATGGTAACTGACCACAAAATCATCAGGGTTCATGCCATTCAATGCCTCGGAATTTTTATCATTCAAGTTAAATGCCATGTTAGCTTCTTGGCAAAAGGTTTCATCAGTTAACACACCTGTAACAGGCACTTCATTGAATCCCACCTGAACATCGCTCACTATATTTTCGGTAGATGTAGTGACAACCACTCGGTACTGTCCTGTACTTTGAACATCATAAGTAGCCGCATTAGCACCTGCTATCAGTTGGTATCCGCTTCCAGTATCATTATACCACTCGTAATTAGTGGCTCCCGTAGTAGTAGCGTCCAACACAATATTATCACCTTCACAAGCAGCGATTGGTGGCCCAAGCAAATTGTTTATGATGGTGCAATCCAATGCACTATTGGGGTGGTCCACCCATATATTTCCTGTAAACTGAATGGAAAAACCAGAGTTGACATTACTAAAGTTATTGATAAAAAGGTAGTAGTCCTCACCAGCTTCAACTTGGAGCCAATCTTCATAATGAACAGAATCCAAATCGCCCGTAGGATCTTCCCCTACCCCGATAAAACTGGTGTTTTCACTATTATCAAAAAAATTACAGCGCACAGGCTCACCCAGATTGCTGCAATCCGTTGCGCGATATAGGGCAAAATCCCAATCCTCGTCACTGCTGTGCCCAATATTAAAACCTAACTGCCCCGCTTCGGCCGTTCTAAATCGATACCAAGCAGAATTGGATTCTATGGCCCCGGTGGTGGTCTGCTCCAAACATCCACTGGAAGCCGCTCCATTAAAATCATCAGTACCAAAACCATTGGTACCTCCATTAATAGGGGTGTTACTACAAATAGGAACCGCATCTACACAATCTTGTGCAACTTGGGCATTCGCAGCCTGACAAATCAATAGTAGAAATAAGGTCTTAAAAAAGGGTCTAAACATAAAAGACTGTACGTTTGGGCATTATAAAAGTACCGTGACGTTAGGGTTAACAATAATTTATGTTGTCAAACGTCGGTTACCGGATGTTAAATCGGTCATTAATGTATATCTTTGCTCTCCTTAAGCAATAGCTATGAAACTAGAGCAGGCATTGGAAGAACAATATGAAGAAAGAGGAAACGACCACGTAGGTTCCTCATCGGACACCCCGTTAAGGGATGATGCTTTTGTATTGAGCGACGAAGAAAAAATCGAAAGAATACAGAAAAGCGTAAGAGAGATCATGCTGACCCTTGGCCTTGATTTGGATGACGACAGTTTGAAGGGAACACCCAAACGAGTGGCCAAAATGTACGTTCAGGAAATTTTTGGCGGACTTCATCCGGACAGAAAACCAAAATCCTCAACTTTTGACAATAAGTACAAGTACGGTGAGATGTTGGTCGAGAAAAACATTGTGGTATATTCTACTTGCGAACACCATTTGTTGCCCATCGTTGGCCGGGCACATATCGCCTACATTTCCAACGGAACAGTAGTTGGACTTTCCAAAATGAACCGCGTAGTGGATTATTACGCCAAACGTCCACAGGTTCAGGAACGAATGAACATCCAAATTGTAAAAGAACTTCAAAAAGTTTTGGGTACTGAAGATGTAGCTTGTGTTATCGATGCCAAGCACCTTTGTGTAAACTCTAGGGGAATTCGAGATATTGACAGTAGCACGGTGACCGCCGAATACGGTGGAAAGTTTAAAGAAGAGGCCACCAGAAGAGAGTTTTTGGATTACATTAACTTGGACACCGAATTTTAAACACCAACCATTTAAATGCAACTTTATAAAGACCAAACCTTAAGAATCCATAATTCACTTACTGGAAAGAAAGACATATTCAAACCCATAAACGAAGGCCATGTGGGCATGTATGTTTGTGGACCCACCGTTTACAGCAACGTTCACTTGGGCAACTGCCGAACCTTCATGTCCTTTGATATGATTTTCCGGTACTTCAAACACTTGGGATACAAGGTGCGCTATGTTCGCAATATTACGGACGCGGGCCACTTGGAAAACGATGCGGACGAAGGCGAGGATAAAATTGCAAAAAAGGCAAAACTGGAGCAGATTGAACCAATGGAAGTCGTGCAACGCTACACGGTGGATTTCCACAATACCCTACAACAGTTCAATTTATTGCCCCCGAGCATTGAGCCCACGGCCACTGGTCACATTATAGAGCAGATTGAAATCATAAAGGAAATCCTTGAAAAAGGATTGGCCTACGAGGCCAACGGTTCGGTTTATTTTGATGTGATCAAGTTCAATGAGGACCATGACTACGGCAAGTTGAGCGGAAGAAAGTTGGAGGACATGATTACCAATACCCGCGAGCTTACCGCACAGGACGAAAAAAGAAACCCTCAGGATTTTGCCCTTTGGAAAAAAGCGGAACCCCAACACATTATGCGCTGGCCATCCCCTTGGGGCGATGGTTTCCCGGGATGGCACTTGGAGTGCACCGCGATGAGCACCAAATATTTAGGCGAAACCTTTGATATTCACGGCGGAGGAATGGACCTTAAATTCCCTCACCACGAGTGTGAAATTGCGCAGGCAGAGGCCAGCACCGGAAAATCTCCCGTAAACTACTGGATGCATGCCAATATGTTGACCCTGAACGGTAAAAAAATGTCCAAATCCACGGACAACAATATTTATCCCTCAGAGATTTTTAGTGGGAACAATAATATTTTGAGTAAGCCCTACTCACCAGCTGTAGTTCGCTTTTTTATGATGCAGGCACACTACACCAGTATTTTGGACCTTAGTGATGAAGCCTTGCAAGCATCCGAAAAAGGATATGGCCGTTTAATGGATGCCCTCGACAGCATTGATAAATTAAAAATAGGTGAAAAGTCAGATTTTGATGTAGCCGCATGGAAGCAGAAATGCTACGATGCCATGAACGACGACTTCAACACCCCTATTTTAATAGCACAATTGTTCGAGGCCGTAAAGCACATCAACTTAATTAAAGAGGATAAGGAAACCATTTCAGCTGAGGACAAAGATTTTATGGCGAGTTCGTTCAAAGCCTTTGTTTACGATGTACTTGGTATTGAAAATCAATCCATGGGCAAAGATGATTCCAACACACTCAACGGAGTGATGGACTTGTTAATTGACATTAGGAATGAGGCGCGTGCCAAAAAAGACTTTGCCACTTCTGATAAAATCAGAAATCAATTGGTGGAACTCGGTATCCAGATTAAGGATGGCAAGGACGGTACAACCTTTAGCGTAAACTAGTGTTTTATAAATTTTGATTGGTATTCACCTGGTGAAACATGGATTTTTCGCTTAAAAAGTCGATTGAAATAAGAACGGTTCTCAAACCCACATTCCATATAAACTTCCTTTATTTTCCTATCAGGATTTTTTAAGAGATTGATAGCCATCTTAATACGCTCGCTATTGATGTAATCAATCGGTGTAACGCCCAGTTCGTCTTTAAAAGTTTTATGGAAATGAGACTCGCTCATGTATGCTTTTTTACTTAACTCGCCGACCGTTAAAGGCTCGTGCAGGTGCTGAGAGATATATTCGATTACATAGACCAATCGGTTGTTGGAACTTATTTTAGAAGCATTCTGTGTATATTTTTCTCGGGTATTCCCCTGCAAGATTCTAATTATCAGCTCTTGGAGCATATTATCCACAAAAAAATCCTTGGAAGGGTGATTCTCCGTGAACAGATATAATAATCGTTGAATTATTCCATAAATACTGGCATCGTTGGTAAAGTGGTAATTGTAATCCATCAAGGCCCATTCCGAACCATCGTGCTTGGGCATGGATTCGTTCATCAAATTGATGACCTTATTTATTTTTTCATCGGAAATGGCCATGGCCAAACAACGTGTCGGATTCTCTTCGTTCGCTTCGGGAAAATCGATACACATAACTTCATTGGAAGGAAGTATCAAAGATTCACCAGGTAGAAAATTGAAAGATTTTTTGTCTCTAAGATGCATTACCTTTTTTCCTATTAACATGGAAGCAAGTACAGGTTGGTCAAATTGTAGCAAAACCTTCTCCGCCTGCAAATGGGTCTCGAACACATGCATCGAAGCATTGTTCAATGTATATGAGGTTTGATTCTCGACCAAATGCTCAAGCTTTCGTTCCTTAAAAAATTGATCTGGCAACCGCATATCAATACCTACTTAATATATTATCTAAATACTTATTAAATATAAAAAATATGATGTGATATTTTGTTAAAAACATAAAAACAAAGAGGATTGGTCATGTCATTAATAGAATACGTCAGATATACAGAGTTCAAAATCAATACTTTTAGAATCAGTCACTTGCCAAAAGTGAGAAAGAACATAAAATTAACTTTAACAACAGTATTATGAGCAATGTACAAACTACTGAACGCGATGTTTTGGAAAAACCAAAGTTCAAAGATCAGTATGAAAATTTTATCGGTGGCAAATGGACCCCACCGACCAAAGGAGAATATTTTGACAATATTTCCCCTGTTGATGGGAATGCGTTTACTAAAATTGCACGTTCCACTGCGGAAGATGTGGACAAGGCAATAGACGCCGCTTGGGCCGCTGCCCCAGAATGGAACAATTCATCCGCAACATACCGCAGCAACTTGCTGTTGAAGATTGCCGATGTAATGGAAAAAAATCTTGAAGTATTGGCCCGTGCAGAAACATGGGACAACGGTAAAGCCTTAAGAGAGACCAGAGCGGCCGACATGCCGTTGGCCGTGGACCACTTTAGATACTTTGCAGGTGTAATCCGTGCGGAAGAAGGTTCGGTAAGTGAATTGGACAGCAACACCGTATCCATGAACATTATGGAACCCCTTGGTGTAGTCGGACAGATCATACCTTGGAACTTCCCCATCCTGATGGCCGCCTGGAAATTGGCTCCCGCCTTGGCCGCAGGAAACTGTGTCGTTCTAAAACCTGCGGAACAGACACCTGTAGGCATATTAATACTGATGGAGCTGATAGAAGACATCCTTCCGGCCGGTGTACTCAACATCATCAACGGATTTGGTATTGAAGCTGGAAAACCTTTGGCATCGAGTTCTAGAATCAAAAAAATCGCCTTTACCGGAGAGACCACAACGGGTCAATTGATTATGCAATATGCATCAAAAAACATCATACCCGTTACTTTGGAATTGGGCGGTAAATCCCCCAATGTTTTCTTTGAAAGCATTATGGATGCCGATGACGAATTCTTCGACAAATGTTTGGAAGGTGCCGTTATGTTTGCATTGAACCAAGGCGAAGTCTGTACTTGTCCATCAAGGATTTTGGTACAAGAAAGCATTTATGATAAATTCATCGAACGTGTGGTGGAGCGAACCAAAGCCATCAAACTGGGCCACCCATTAGATCCAGACACCATGATGGGCGCGCAGGCCTCCAACGACCAGTTTGAAAAAATCATGAACTACATCCAAATCGGTAAAGAAGAAGGGTGTGAAGTGTTGGCCGGTGGTGAAGCCGCTTATAACGAAGGCTTGGAAGGCGGATATTACATACAGCCCACTATTTTAAAGGGAAACAACAAAATGCGCGTGTTCCAAGAAGAAATTTTTGGACCTGTAGTCTGTGTAACCACCTTTAAAGATGAAGCAGAAGCATTGGAAATCGCAAACGATACCCTGTACGGACTGGGCGCCGGAGTTTGGACACGCGATATGCACCAAGCCTACAAAATCTCCCGTCAGATACAAGCCGGTAGGGTTTGGGTAAATTGCTACCATAATTATCCAGCACACGCACCGTTCGGAGGATACAAAAAGTCGGGTATCGGTAGAGAAAATCATAAAATGATGCTCAGCCATTACACCCAGACCAAGAATATGCTGATTTCCTACGATAAGAACAAATTGGGCTTTTTCTAGGATGGAGAATTTGATAAAACGCGTGTTGGTTTCGGACAACGCCATAAAAATCATAGACCAGTTAAGGGAGCGCCATGGCGAACTCATGTTCCACCAGAGCGGAGGCTGCTGTGACGGCTCCTCCCCCATGTGTTTTCCAAAAGGCGAGTTGATGCTCAACGAAAATGATGTAAAATTGGGCACCCTCCATGGATGTGATTTTTTTATGAGCAAGGACCAGTTCGAGTACTGGAAGCAAACACAGCTTACGGTCGATGTGACTACGGGACGTGGTGCCAGTTTTAGTCTGGAAATTCCGCTGGGACTCCGTTTTGTCATCAAATCGCGCATGTACACGGATGAGGAACGGGAACATCTTGAACCCGTTCAATCTGCTGAAGAAGTATAATCCAAGCCCCGACTTTGTCGGGGCTTTTTGTTACCTTGCCCCTATCCTACACTTGAGGTTCACATGAAGAAAATTTTGATAGCGCCATTTGTACTGTTGGTACGGTTTTACCAACTCTTTATCTCCCCCATGCTTCCCGCAACATGCCGCTATTCACCAACTTGTTCGCAATACACGTTGGAAGCCCTAAAAAAGCATGGGCTGTTCAAAGGAGGATGGTTGTCCCTTAAGCGAATTGTCAGTTGCAATCCTTGGGGTGGAAGCGGTTACGACCCTGTACCCTGAAAAATTGCACTTTAATTAACCCGTGCAACCATTCAAAGTAGTTATATTAGTCCAAAATTTAGATAAATGTATTTTCTCGGATTTGATTGGAACCCCGAAGGAACCCTGTTTAAATTGGGTTTCATACAGATAAAATATTATAATTTATTGTGGATTGCCGCCTTTGTTCTAGGCTGGTTCATTATGAAGAAAATCTTCCTGAACGAAAAGAAATCCATGGAGAAACTGGATTCCCTTTTTATTTACACCGTGGTATCGATAATGCTCGGAGCACGTTTGGGGCACGTTTTCTTTTACGATTGGGACTACTACAAGGACCATTTAGCGGAAATCCTGCTACCCATACGAGAAAGTGCGAACAGCAACCTTTTTGGTATCATAAACGGGTATGAGTTTACTGGATTTACCGGTTTGGCAAGTCACGGTGCCACTATTGCCGCCATTATTGGAATATGGCTGTACACCCGTAAATGGAAAGACATTAAAATGCTTTGGTTATTGGACCGGTTGGTGATACCATCCGCCATTGGTGCTGCATTTGTTAGGTTCGGTAATTTTTTCAATTCCGAAATCAATGGAAAAGTAGTCGACAAGTCCTATTTTTTAGCGACACGATTTATCCGTGATTCGGATGATATGCCAGCGTATCAGGCCATGGCCTTGACCAAGGAGCAAACTCCTAATGCTGCCTATAAAGCCATTCAGCACAATCCGGAATTCTCCGAAGTGCTACAATCCATTCCTTTCCGTCATCCCGCACAATTGTATGAAGGATTTTGCTACGTTTTGGTATTCATCACACTTTACCTTCTTTACTGGAAAACAGATTGGAAAAACAAACCAGGCTTCCTTTTTGGATTGTTTATGGTACTGTTGTTCGTGGTACGTTTCTTCGTGGAATTTTACAAAAAGAGTCAAGGTGGATTCGAAGATACATTAGGGATGCTCTCCACAGGACAATGGCTTAGTATACCCATGATTTTAATAGGGGTGTATTTTATGGTAAAACCAGAACCTGTAGAACTATAACAGTATGGGAAAAATCGGAAAAATAGCGCTCTTGGTCTTTGTCATTGTTTCCGCATCGTGCAAATCGGAGCCTAAACAATCCATCAAAACGGAAAATGTATCCTTCACCAAAGAAGGTGAGCTTAACATCCTATCATCGGAAACAGACTCCATTAAAGCCAATTTTGATATAGAGATTGCAG
This sequence comes from Flagellimonas abyssi, assembly GCF_019457905.1. GTDB lineage: Bacteria > Bacteroidota > Bacteroidia > Flavobacteriales > Flavobacteriaceae > Flagellimonas > Flagellimonas abyssi. Next base: position 43,393 of record NZ_JAHZSV010000015.1, read on the forward strand.
AAACGGAGTACGAGACCCTCACAGGGCTCATGTATAGAAAGTCCATGCAGCAAGACCGAGGAATGTTGTTTATTCAACCAGAAGAAGCTGAGCAGAATTTTTATATGAAGAACACCGAAATCCCTCTGGATATTATTTATATCAACTCTGGAATGAAAGTCGTTAGCTTCCAAAAAAATGCAAAACCTTTGGATGAGAGCAGCCTGCCTTCAAGAGCTCCTGCAAAATATGTATTGGAAATAAATGCGGGACTTTCCGACCAATTGGGGTTGCAAGTAGGCGATAGCATTTCCTTTTCCCGCAATTAAATGTCGAAATACCTTTTAGAAAACCAAACCTCGGAAAGGCTGATTTTTCGTAAGCTGAAAGAATCGGACTTTGAGGAATGGTTGCCCTTTTATCACAATCCAAAATCCACCCAATATTGGGAAGGTCTTCCTGCCGACCCTATTGAAGCCTGTACATCTCAATTTGACAGGGTTTTTGAACGCTACGAAAATGACTTGGGCGGCATGAACGCTCTTATTTCAAAAGAAACAGGTGAACTGGTCGGGATTTGCGGTTTGCTTGTCCAGATGGTGGATAATATCGAGGAACTGGAGATTGGATACTCAATTCTACCTAAATTTTGGTTACAAGGCTATGCTTTTGAAGCTGCACAAAAATGTAAGGAGTTTGCTTTCGAAAACAGTATCTCGGATTCTTTGATTTCCATTATCCATGTGGACAACGTACCTTCTCAAAAAGTGGCTCAAAAAAACGGTATGTTTTTGGACAAAACCACTACGTACAAGAATAATCCGGTCCATATTTTTCGGGTAAAGCGAGGATAATCGTAATTTTAAGGCCTTACGTTATTCTCCATGAAGCTATCCAAAAGCTACGCTATCCTTACCCAAAACAATTCGAACACCGACCAATTAGTTCAAAATTTGCTCCGCAATCACGCTGTTCCAGGTTTGACCGAGTTTCAGCAACTGGACGGCCTTCTCTTTTCCCGTTCAGAAATCAATAGGTATATGGACGAAGAGGAGCGACATGATATCAAAATACTGACAAAGGACAGCGAACAGGCTTTAAAAACCATGAGCAGTGGTGAACAGAAAAAAGCTTTGCTCAACTATTTATTGGATCAAGATCCTGATTTTATCATCCTCGTAAATCCTTATGATAATTTGGACGTGGCCACGCAGGCCCAACTCAAGGAACAACTTCAGGATATCGCTTCAAACAAAATCGTGGTTCAGTTGGTAAGTAGGCTGGATGATATTTTGCCTGATACGACCCATTTTTTCAAACTGGATGGAGAGAGCTTGCATCAATATGAATCCCCTGATGCTTTTTGGGAAGAAAATAAAACTGAATCCATCAATTTCAATGGAACAATACCCCCACCGTTATCCCCTATCAGTATTGACTTAAAGGAACTGGTCAGCTTCAAAAAGGTATCGGTAAGTTTTGATGGACGCAAAGTACTTGACGAAATCGATTGGACTATCAAAAAAGGGGAGTTTTGGCAACTCATTGGCCCTAACGGCAGTGGCAAGTCTACACTTTTATCGATGATTACCGGTGATAGCCACAAAGGATACGGTGAAGATTTGACCATTTTTGGACAAAAAAAGGGAAGTGGTGAAAGTGTCTGGGACCTGAAACAAAAAATTGGATACTACACGCCAGCAATTACGAATAAATTTCGTGGTTACCACACCTTGGAAAATATGATTATCTCGGGGCTCCATGATTCCATTGGACTGTATGTTCTGCCAACCGATAGTGAAAAACAATTGGCCAATGAATGGTTACATCTGTTAAACTTAAAAAACAGAAAGAATGATCACTTTCGAGACCTCTCTGTTGGCAACAAACGCTTGGTGATGATGGCACGCGCAATGGTAAAACACCCTCCCTTACTTATTTTGGATGAACCCACAGCAGGTTTGGATGATTCCAGCGCAAATTTATTTGTAGCGTTGGTAAACAAAATAGCCAAGGAAAGTGACTCCACTATTGTTTTTGTTTCGCATCGCAAAGAGCCACAGTTAGATCCCGAGTATATTTTTGAACTTCGCCCATCGGAAAATGGTTCAAAAGGAACTACATCAAGTATTTAATTGACTCATAAAGAAACACTTAAACAAATCAGCTGTTTTTTTGCTATCTTATAGGGAATTCAACATTTAACCCTCCCTTACATGCAAAAGATTACTGTAAAGCCAGGTGCCAAACTTGTGGATTACAAGGCGTACGGCTCCCTCTACTCCTCTGTTCTAGATTTCACGGATCAGTCCAAAGAACCTATTGAATCACTTAAAGGCCGAACCATCTGGATGATAAATTCCACTGCCATTGGTGGTGGGGTCGCCGAAATGCTCCCGAGTCAAATGAGAATTTTACGGGAACTTGGCGTTTCCATTGAATGGCTCGTCATAGAAGCAAAAAAGGATGCCTTTTTTGACCTGACCAAACGTATACACAATGCCATTCACGGAAGCGGCAATGGCATTTTTACGGAAGAAGACCGGAAAATTTATGAGGAAGTCAACCAAAATAATCTATCCAAGGCCTTGGAACTTATCAATGATGGAGATATTGTTGTGGTACATGATCCCCAGCCCATGCCATTGGCCGCAATGATCAAAAAGAAAAAAAACGTTTCTATTATTTGGAGGTGCCATATTGGTCTGGAAGATGATACCGACGTTACCGATGCCGTTTGGAAATTTTTGGAACCCTACACTAACGATTATGATCATTTTGTTTTTAGTCTGCCATCCTACGTTCCAAACCCCTTGAAAAACAGAACCTCTATTATACCACCTGCTATTGATCCTTTGAGTCATAAGAACCGGGAACTGCAATTGCACAAGTGCATCGGAATTTTATATCAATCTGGCATACTGGATGATCATAAGGCCATTCTTTATCATCGATATAAACATTTAGTGAGAAGGGTAATGCCAGATGGTTCTTTTGATGTGTTGGACGCTGGAAAAAACCTAGATCTGATTTATCGTCCAATAGTTACCGAGATCTCAAGATGGGATCGCCTAAAAGGTTTTAAGGAACTGATGGAGGCTTTTATCAAAATGAAGGTGGACAATCGAAAAAATGGCGACCCCAAAAGTCTGGAGTACAAACGTATTGAAATGACATTGTTGGTGTTGGGTGGCCCTGACCCTGCATTTGTTTCCGACGATCCAGAAGGTAAAGAGGTCCTCAAAGAATTGACAGAAACCTACAAAACGGTGGATAAAGACATGCAGAACGATATCGCCATTTTATTACTGCCATTGGACAATCCAAAAGAAAATGCATTGATTGTAAATGCACTTCAGCGTTCATCCAGCATTATTGTACAGAACTCCATTCAAGAGGGATTCGGACTTACGGCAACGGAAGCGATGTGGAAAAGAAAACCTGTTCTGGTTTCCAATGCGGCCGGACTCAAATATCAGGTGGTTGATAACAAAACAGGGAAGATCAACCAAGATCCAACCGACATTGAGAACTTATCCAAAACCTTGGCCTATATGCTCAATCATCCAAAAGAAAGGGATAAATGGGGTTTTAACGGGCAGCTCAGGGTCATCCAGAACTTCACTCTTTTCAGTCAATTATTATCATGGCTGGGAACATTATCCACAAACAAAGCGTAAAACAAAGGCCCTCCAAATTGAGGGCCTTTATTATAAAAGTGTAATATAAAAAAACGAAAAACTATGCTCCTGTAGCAGCAGCAATTTTCTTCTTTAATGAGTCGAACATCACAGGTGTTGCGATAAATACGGAAGAGTATGTACCTACAATTACACCTACGATCATTGCAAACATAAATCCTCTTAGGCTTTCACCTCCAAAAATGAAGATGGCCAACAACACGATCAACGTGGTTAGCGAGGTGTTCAACGTTCTACTCAAAGTGCTGTTCAATGCATCATTAATATTTACTCCATCATTGAATCCCTTTAGGGCTGTAATCTCACGGATACGGTCGAATACTACCACCGTATCGTTCAGTGAGTACCCGATTACCGTAAGGATTGCCGCAATAAAGGCTTGGTCGATTTCCATATTAAATGGCATGATGCTTCCTGTTAGCGAGAAAATACCCAACACGATCATTACATCGTGGAATACCGCAACCACGGCACCCAATGAGAATTGCCATTTTCTAAATCGCAATAAGATGTATAGGAAAACTACCGCCAAGGAACCGATAATGGCCAAGAATGCATTTTTCTTGATATCATCTGCGATGGTCGGACCCACTTTAACGGATTGTAGGATTCCGATTGATTTCTCGGATGCACCCACGGTGAAGTCGTCAAAAGAGGTACCATCTGGCAAGTATTTTTGTAATGTGGTGTAAAGTTTATTTTGAATTTCCGTGTCCACTTCCACACCTTCTTCGTCCACTTTGTATGGTGTAGTCACCTTGATTTGATTGGCATCACCAAAGGTTTTCACCATGGTTCCACTACCAAATTCAGTATTGAGTTCAGAAGCAATCTCTGAAGGATTCACTGCTTTCTCAAAACGGATTTGATACGAACGTCCACCAATGAAATCAACACCTTGGTTCAATCCTTTGGTAAGCAAGGAGAATACACTTACCGCTACTAAGATTCCAGAAACAATGTAAGCAATCTTACGCTTGGACAAGAAATCGATGTTCATCTTGGTGAAAAGATTCTTGGTAATCCCCGTACTGAAATCCAATCGTCTACCTTTTTTACTAGTATAGGCCTCAATCATCAATCTGGTCACAAATATGGCCGTAAACAAGGAAGTAACAATACCTATCATCAATGTAGTGGCAAAACCTTTAATTGGTCCAGACCCAAAGATGAAAAGGATAATTGCCGTTAATCCAGTAGTAATGTTGGCATCCAAAATAGAAGACAAGGCATTTCCAAAACCATCGGCAATGGCTTGGGCTTTTCCTTTTCCACGGGCCAATTCTTCTTTTATCCTCTCAAAGATAAGTACGTTGGCATCTACCGACATACCAATGGTCAAAACGATACCTGCGATACCTGGCAATGTCAACACAGCACCAAGGCTGGTCAATACTCCAAAAATCAACAAAATATTGAATACCAATGCGATGTCTGCGAACACCCCTGCTCTACCGTAGTAGAAAATCATCCATACCAACACAAAAATCATAGCGATGACAAAGGACATAAATCCACTGTCGATAGCTTCTTGTCCCAAGGATGGCCCTACGACTTCGGACTGGATAATATCTGCGGAAGCAGGAAGTTTACCTGCACGTAGTACGTTAGCGATATCTTTTGTTTCGTTTACAGTAAATGTACCTGTAATCTCTGAACGCCCGCCAGAAATTGGTCCTGAAGAAACACCCGGTGCCGTGTACACTTTGTTGTCCAAAACAATGGCGATACCTGTCTGGTTGTTATATGCATCACCCGTCAACGCTTCCCACTCTTTTGCACCACGAGTGTTCATGGTCATACTAACAGCAGGTTTATTGAATTGATCAAAGGTATCCTGTGCGTCGGAAACTACATCTCCGCTAATTCTGGGCGTACCTTCCCTGTTGGATTTCAAGGCATACAAATCAACAATTTCGGCATCTTGTGCCGGACGCTCCCAAAGGAACTTGGTAAATTGAATATCATTTGGCAACAACCTTCTGATCTCTGGCATTCTCAAGTACTCGCCTAGTTCGGCGGTATCGGAAACCATGGCCCTTGCAATGGCGTGACTACCTGGATTAGCAGGAATAAGTTTGCCCAAAATAGGATTGGCCTGAGCGGTCATGTCCAAAGAATCCTGTGAAACATCGGAAAGCAATGAATCGATTTCGGATTCAGGTTTTGCTTCGGTATCTTCTTTTGCTTCGGGCTTCAAGATTTCTTTTAAACGCTCATTGGCACTTACCAAAAAGTTTCCAATGCTGTTGTTGCTCTGTGGATAGGTTTCCCAGAACTCCAATTGTGCGGTACTGGATAACAATTCCTGTGCACGGGCAATATCCCTTGCTCCTGGAAGCTCAACTAAGATTCGGCCAGAATTTCCTTCTCTTTGGATGTTTGGTTGGGTTACCCCAAAACCATCGATACGCTCACGAAGTACTTCGAATGCAGATACAATGGATTCATCAATCTTTCTTCTGATGACTGGCTTCACCTGATCATCCGTCATTTGAAAATTGATGTCATCGCTAAGACCTTTATTGGCAAAAATATCCGGTGATGCCAATTTGGTGTCTCCTTTTATTTTGTCAAAAGCCTCAAAAAACAGCTCCAAGTAAGTATTATCACTACTCTTGGATGCTTCATCCGCATCGGCCAATGCTTTGTTGAAAACTGGGTTCTTGGTATTGTTGGCCAAGCCTTTCAAGATATCCTTAACGGAAATCTGCAGGGTAACATTGATACCGCCTTTAAGGTCCAATCCTTTGTTCAACTCTTTCGTCTTGGCATCTTCATAGCTCGTAAAGCCCAAAACAGTGTTATCACTGATCGAGTCCAAATACGATGCCTCTAAAGCTTCACGCTTTGCAACATAATCTTCCTCAGCCTCCGAAATTTGGCTAACTGCGTATGCTTCAGCGTCTCCCTCCAACTTGTTAGTGATGAAAGTATAAGACAACTGATAGATGCTCACCAAGCCAAAAAGGATCGCGAAAAGCCTTATAAGTCCTTTATTCTGCATTGATTGTTAATTTTTTAGAAGTTTTCTTAAACAGCGTGCAAATATATCATTTCCGATAACATTTGACAATAGAAATTGATGTAATTGCAATTACGGTTGATGGTTACGCTGTTAAAATAAAAATGTCATTCCAGACAAACCTTTAAATTTCCATCCAAATTGATGGCAAAACTCTTTGAGGTCGCGTCCGAAATGACATTTTAGTTGGTTATTGTTGATTTGGTCTAGACTTCTAGAAGTCCGTTTGTTTTTTTAACGCCTTCTGCACTCTCTTGCATTTTGGCTTTTTCTGCATCGGACAATTCGATTTCAACGATTTTTTCGATACCTCCTTTACCCAAAATAACTGGGACACCGATACAAATATCATTCAATCCGTACTCACCCTCCAATAGTGTGGAGCATGGGAACATTTTCTTTTGGTCACATGCAATGGCCTGTACCAATCCAGATACCGCGGCACCAGGAGCATACCATGCACTTGTTCCCAACAATTTGGTCAAGGTGGCACCTCCAACTTTGGTTTCTTCCACGACCCAGTTCATTTTACCCTCGGACAAAAATTCGGAAACTTTTACACTGTTTCTAGTGGCATGACCAATTAGAGGAACCATCCCCGTATCACTGTGTCCACCGATTACCATACCGTCCACATCAGAAATCGGAGCTTCCAATGCTTCAGCCAGTCTATATTTAAAACGTGCGCTGTCCAAAGCACCGCCCATTCCAATAATTCTATTCTTTGGTAATCCAGTTGCCTTGTGTACTAAATAGGTCATGGTATCCATAGGGTTGCTCACTACTATTATAGTTACCTCTGGAGAGTGCTCGATAAGGTTTGTTGCAACAGTTTTTACGATGCCAGCGTTGATGCCGATCAACTCCTCGCGCGTCATACCCGGTTTACGTGGAATCCCAGAGGTGATCACTGCGATATCACTACCTGCTGTTTTACTGTAATCGCTGGTGCTTCCTGTTATTTTGGTGTCAAAACCGTTCAAAGAGGCCGTCTGCATCAAATCCATGGCCTTACCTTCGGCATATCCTTCTTTGATATCCAATAAAACAACTTCTGCCGCAAAATTTTTCATTGCTATGTATTCTGCACAGCTTGCTCCCACTGCGCCTGCTCCAACTACGGTAACTTTCATTTGTATAGATTTAAATTTTAGTCTTCAAAAATAATGCATTTGACGCAGAAAGAAGCTGACTTTTACCAGTTTTAGCGCGTCAATCCTATCAAATTATACCTTCTCAAAGTTATTTTGAAGCGGAGAAAAGCCGATTACAATGGTTTGTATCTAAAAAAAGAAATATTTTATAAGTTTTATGCAATAGATTCCTACAAAGCTACGTTCTTATAGTCCCAAATTTAACGTAACCTACTTGACCTATGAAAAAGCTCTTTTCATTGTTGTCGATTGTTGGCATAATCGCCATAAGCAACTGTACTCGCGTACCAGAGAACCACGACCCTATTCTGGGCATCTGGGCAAAAACTGAATCTTCTAGTATTGAGGACAAAAATTCCAGCACCGTTCGCGAAGAATGGATTTTCAACGATGTATACCTAGGCAGGTACCAAAGGTATTCGAACTCCAAATTGATTTTTTACACTGATTTTAAGTGGTCCCAAGAAAAAGGAACCTATTCCATTATTTACGGTGATCCCGAAGTAACGGACATTACCGTAAGCTTGGAAAAAGCAAAAACACCAGAGATATTGACCTTGGATAATGGCTCGGTCTTCGCCACCAGGGAATGACGTGAAGACTACATATATGAAAATAGGAGGCCCCTTTATGGGGCCTTCTTTAGTTTTGGTCGGTTGATTTGTTTTCTTTCTATCTGAATCCGAAGTTAACACCAAAGGTGAAGGTGCTGAATTCAGCTATATTATATTCAGCATTAAGCCTAAAAAAGCCAAGTTTTAATTTAGTGCCCAGCGTGGCGGCTACCCCACTTGCATTCTTTGACACCGTAAAAGGGTCCTCTACGGTCTCCGAAAAGAAAGGTCCATTTGCCTGATAGGTCCCCAGCAAGTCGATGTCCGATTTACCGGTAATGTACCCAAGCCCCCCATAAAAATTGATTACAGGAATGTTTTTTGTTGAAACGACAGCACTAAAATTCCAAGTTTTAAAGCTTGCATCGATTCTTTGATTACTTCCATCAATAAAGTCAGAGTCCGTAAAATCATACTCTCCATTTAAATTGGTATATCCTATGACCGCTGAAATGGCGACAGGCATTACCTTGTCCGCGGGCAATATTTTAGTGAAATCGTATTGCAATCCTGCGCCAAAGAGCCCGAGTTTTGCGTCGTCATCAAATTTTATTTTTGGTAAAAAGCGTGCTTTGACTTCCAGCCCCTTGACCAAACCAACACTTGCTTGGATATATCCCGATGGGATAAAATTTAGGTTTTCCGATGAAAGTCCCGAAGGAAGCACAAAGTCCTCACGGAACACACCGCTTTGGTCTTCAACAAATACCTCTACTCCCTCAATGTCACCTAAAGCGGTTGATACCATTCTGGCTTGGCCAGGGTTTTGCACAAAGTCCAAGTTTTCATAATCCGCTGGGTCCAACAAAAATGCCTTTTTATCATCTTTGTTCTTAAAGCCTGTGATGTTTCCAATGATTGAAATTTCGAATCCGCCCAAGGGTTTAGCATCCGCAGTATTGTACCATCCATTGGAAATGCTGTAAATGGCTCCTTCAGAAACGGGAGACAAATAGGCATTGGCAAATCGTTCTGCATCCGCCACACCTGAAACAAAGATATCGTTCAAATCTTGGGCCTTGCCCATGGTCACGGAGACCAACGCTAGGGCTACAATTATTCTTTTCATAATCTTGAAGTTTTACCCAAAACTAAAAAACTCGCCCTACGAAGGCGAGTTTTTGTTGTGAAATGCTTGTTATCTATACATCTATATTGGCATAGACGGCATTTTTCTCTATAAATTCACGTCTAGGTGGGACTTCGTCCCCCATTAACATAGAGAATATTCGGTCGGATTCCGTTGCATTGTCAATCTGAACCTGACGCAACTTTCTAAAATCTGGATTCATAGTGGTATCCCAAAGCTGCTCGGCATTCATCTCACCAAGACCTTTGTAACGTTGGATACCTGCTCCCCCACCCATTTCTGCATTGATTGCATCACGGTCCTTATCGTTCCACGCATAGCGTTTTTTGGCACCCTTTTTCACCAAATACAATGGCGGAGTGGCAATATATACGTGCCCGCCTTCTATCAGCTCTCTCATATAACGGAAGAAGAAAGTTAAAATCAAAGTTTCAATGTGGCTACCGTCGACATCCGCATCACACATGATGACCACCTTGTGATAACGAAGTTTATCCAAGTTCAACGCCTTACTGTCCTCTTCGGTTCCGATGGTAACACCTAAAGCCGTGTAAATATTCTTGATTTCCTCGTTTTCAAAAACCTTGTGCTGCATGGCTTTTTCCACGTTCAAAATCTTACCACGCAATGGCAATATGGCCTGAAAATTCCTGTCCCTTCCCTGTTTTGCCGTTCCACCTGCGGAATCCCCCTCCACAAGGAACACTTCGCATTTGGTCGGGTCTTGCTCGGAACAGTCGGATAATTTCCCTGGCAGCCCGCCTACACTCATCGGGTTTTTACGCTGAACCATTTCACGCGCCTTCGCAGCAGCATGTCTAGCTTGAGCGGCCAGCTTTACTTTTTCCACAATTTGCTTGGCATCATCTGGATTTTCTTCCAAATAATCTGTCAACATTTCGGAAACGGCTTGACTTACCGCACTGGTGACTTCGCGGTTACCTAATTTAGTTTTTGTTTGACCTTCGAACTGCGGTTCTGCAACTTTTACAGAAACAATGGCCGTTAGTCCTTCACGGAAATCATCTCCGGATATTTCGAACTTTAATTTGTCCAACATCCCGGAATTATCCGCATACTTTTTCAAAGTAGTTGTCAAACCTCTTCTAAAACCTGAAAGGTGCGTACCTCCTTCGTGTGTGTTGATATTGTTTACATAGGAATGAAGGTTTTCGGAATATCCTGTGTTGTAGACCATGGCCACTTCTACAGGTATACCGTTTTTTTCGCCCTCCATGGAAACTACGTTCTGAATCAAAGGCTCTCTGTTTCCATCCAAGAATTTGATGAATTCCTTCAGACCTTCTTCGGAATGGAAAGTTTCTGAAATAAATTCACCCTTTTCGTCCTTGTTCCTTTTATCCGTAAGCCTAATGGTGATCCCTTTGTTCAAATAGGCAAGCTCGCGCATTCTATTGGACAAGGTTTCATAATTATATTCTGTTGTCTGGGTAAAAATGGTATCATCTGGAACAAAGGTCACTATGGTACCTGTTTCCTTGCTCTCCCCTACACTTTTAACGGGATAAAGGCTTTTTCCTCTTTCGTATTCTTGCTCCCAGATTTTACCATCACGATAAACTGTCGCTTTCAACCTAGTCGACAATGCGTTGACACAAGATACACCGACACCGTGGAGTCCTCCGGAAACTTTATAGGAATCCTTATCGAACTTACCACCTGCACCAATTTTGGTCATTACCACCTCAAGGGCAGAAACTCCTTCTTTTTTATGAAGGTCCACAGGAATACCCCTACCGTTATCTTCGGTGGTTATGGAGTTATCTTCATTGATGGTCACCTCGATTTTATCGCAATAACCGGCCATCGCCTCATCGATGGAGTTATCCACAACTTCATAGACCAAATGATGCAATCCTCTGACCCCTACATCTCCAATATACATGGAAGGTCTCATACGTACGTGCTCCATTCCCTCGAGGGCCTGGATACTATCCGCGGAGTATTGTTTCTTGTTAGCTTCTTCGCTCATATATTTTCTGTATTTGCCTCAAAAATTCAAATCTTACAAATATAATCAATACCCTGTGTAAATGGCCTTAAACTGCTTGTTGGACACCCTAAGTTATCAACAAAAACTGTGGAAAACGACTTAGTTTGGAGCTTATACCCTCCTACTGCTACAGACAACTAAAAAGCCCCTTGGATAAGGGGCTTTTCGGACTAATTAAAAAATGAAACTAGTTAGATTACTGCTTCATAACGTTTGGTTGGTTTAAACGGGGGTTATTTCACATACGCATCGGTATGAACCTTAGCCACGGCTCTTCCCGATGGGTCATTCATGTTCTTGAAAGCTTCGTCCCACTCCAAGGCAATTTTGGTACTACAGGCCACTGATGGCTCTTGTGGTACACTCAACGCTGCCGCATCCGACGGGAAATGACTTTCAAAAATTGAACGATAATAATATTCTTCTTTCGATGTAGGTGTCTGAATCGGAAACTTGAAATGGGCATTCTCCAATTGCTCGTCGGTAACCTCTTCGGCCACTACGGCTTTTAAAGTATCTATCCAACTATATCCTACACCATCCGAAAATTGTTCCTTTTGTCTCCATACCACACTGTCCGGCAAATAATCTTCAAACGCTTTCCGCACTACCCATTTCTCCATTCGTTCGCCATTGATCATCTTATCTTTTGGATTGATGCTCATTGCTACATCCATAAACTCTTTGTCCAAGAAAGGTACACGCCCTTCAATACCCCAAGCGGCCAATGACTTGTTTGCCCTAAGACAATCGTACATGTGGAGCTTATCCAGTTTTCTCACTGTTTCTTCGTGAAAATCCTTTGGGCTTGGAGCTTTGTGAAAATACAGGTATCCACCAAACAATTCATCCGCCCCTTCACCTGAAAGCACCATTTTAATACCCATGGATTTAATCACCCTTGCCATTAAGTACATTGGAGTTGAAGCTCTTATAGTTGTAATATCGTAAGTTTCTAGGTTATATACAACATCTTTTATCGCATCTAGCCCTTCTTGAATGGTAAATTTGATTTCGTGGTGCACTGTTCCGATATGATCGGCCACTTTTTGGGCAGCAGCCAAATCAGGCGAACCTTCCAACCCTACCGAGAAAGAGTGCAATTGCGGCCACCAAGCATCGGCAGTATCTCCGGACTCAATTCGTTTTTGGGAATATTTTTTTGCAATTGCAGAAGTCACGGAAGAATCCAATCCTCCAGACAGCAATACGCCATAGGGCACATCGGACATCAATTGACGGTGAACCGCCGCCTCTAAAGCATCCTTTATTTTTTGAATACTGGTTTCGTTCTCCTTGACAGCATCGTACTCCATCCAATCACGCTTGTACCACCTAACAAATTCACCATCGGAACTATGCATGTAGTGTCCGGGAGGAAATAATTGAATCTTGGAACAAGTTCCTTCCAAAGCTTTCAATTCTGAAGCCACATAGAAAGTACCATTTTTGTCCCAACCTATATACAAGGGAATAATCCCCATATGATCACGGGCAATGAAATACTCATCCTTTTCCGAATCATAAATGGCGAAACCAAAGATTCCGTTCATCTCATCAACAAAATCAGGTCCTTTTTCCTGATACAATGCTAAAATAACCTCGCAGTCGGATTTCGTTTTAAAATCATATTTACCATCGAACTGCTTTCTGAGCTCTTGATGATTATATATTTCGCCATTAGCGGCAAGCACCAATTTGCCATCGGCGCTCAACAACGGTTGTTTTCCTGAAGCTGGATCCACGATGGCCAATCTCTCATGGGCCATAATAGCTTTTTCATTGGAATAAATCCCGCTCCAATCCGGACCTCTGTGCCTAACCTTCTTCGACATCTCCAATAATTGGGGCCTAAGCACTTCCGTACTTTCCTTCACATCAAATGCGCATACAATACCACACATAAAAATAAATTTAATAACAATCTTTAAACAAAAGTGAATTTAATTATTAAAAAACAAAACTCTTATTTCTAAAAAGATTACATATTAAAACTTTAAAATGTGAATAAATATCATTTTGTAATAAAAATTATAGTTCATCTTTTTAACCCGAGCTCCATTGTAAGGTTACTTGATTTCCCCGTCTGATTGTTTGAACAGAATTAACTAGTTTTGAAATAAACTTAAATCACGATCATGAAGAAATTAACAGTATTACTTTTAGTGCTTTGCACAGGATTGGTATTCTCAACGGATGCCGTGGCCCAAAAATTCAGTGGATTGGACAAAAGCCCTGCGGACATTGCGTATTATCCTGCTAGTTCTAAGGAAACCACCAAAGCAGCCCGCGTTATTTATAGCCGTCCACAATTAAAAGGACGTAGCTTGGCCGAATTGGCTCCTGTAGGTAAGGTTTGGAGAACAGGTGCCAACGAAGCCACAGAAATTACATTTTACAAAGATGCCACAGTTGGTGGAAAGACCATTAAAGCCGGCTCCTACTCTTTATTTACCATTCCAGGTGAAGATGAGTGGACGGTAATCTTGAACAACAATCTTCACCAATGGGGAGCCTATTCCTACGATAGTGATGCTGACGTGGTTCGTGCTACCGCCAAGGCTTCAACCGATAGCGATGAATTGGAAGCTTTTGGTATTGCTTTTGACGATGAAGGAAACTTGGTCATGGGATGGGGCACCACAAGAGCTACCTTACCCATTAGCTACTAAAAAGTTTTAGTTTTATAAATTATGAAAGCCCCAAACCGGGGCTTTTTTGTTTTCTGCATTACTATTATTAATGGAAGGTATTATTTCTTCTGAACACCGCCCAAGAAAACTTGCTCGGCAGACACATTTGGAATTTCTTCAGAGGGAATCGTCATAATATCATCGCTCAATATCACAAAGTCGGCAAATTTACCAGGCTCGATGCTTCCTTTTTCATCCTCCTCAAAATTGGAATAGGCCGCCCAGATGGTCATACCTTTTAAGGTTTCTTCTCTACTCAAGGTGTTCTCCTTTTGAAAACCGCCTTCCGGGTATTGTTCCACATCTTGACGGGCCACAGCTGCATAAAAAGTCAAGAATGGGTTTACCTGCTCTACTGGAAAGTCGGTTCCCAAGGCAACTAGACCTGCTTTATCCAATAAATCTTTATAGGCATAGGCACCTTTGACACGCTCAGCACCCAACCTATCTTCGGCCCAGTACATATCGCTAGTGGCGTGGGTAGGCTGGACCGAAGGAATAATGCCATTTTTAAAATAATCGAAATCGGATGGTGAAATCACTTGAGCGTGCTCCACCTTCCATCTGCGGTCGGTTTTGCCCTCCAATGCTTTTTCATAAGCACGAAGCACCACTATATTGGCCGAATCCCCAATAGCATGGGTGTTCATCTGATAATCGGTTGCCGAAATTCGCTGTGCAAGTGCTTCAATCTGGTCCACTGGGGTCACCATGGCCCCAAAATGACCGGGCTTATCGGAATAGGGAGCCCGTAATGCTGCTCCTCGAGAACCCAATGCACCATCACCATATACTTTTACAGAACGAACATTCAACCCTTCTGTTTTGATAATTCCTTTTTCCAAAAAGTAATCCAGATTCTCGGGATAGTTGGATACCATGGCGTACACTCGTATGGATAGTTCACCAGCTTGTTGCAGACTATCTATCAATTCGATGATATCCCTTGGCAATCCGGCATCGTTTACCGTGGTCAATCCGTAATCCAACGAAATTTTCTCGGCGTCCTTAAGTGCCTGTATTTTTTGTTCTAGACTCGCTTTTGGAATCACATTGTCAATCATTCTCATTGGGCCATCCACCAAAACTCCAGTAATACCTCCATTTTCCTTAACGATTTCACCTCCTTCAGTTTTGGTATCAATGTTTATATCAGCCATATCCAATGCTTTTTGATTTACCAAATAGGCATGACCATCTATACGTTCCAAAGCCACAGGAGTATCGGGGAACAATTCATCCAGTTTATCCTTGGTAGGGAACTCCTTTACCTCCCAATCGTTCTGGTCCCATCCTCTTCCTAAAATAAAATTGGAGGGACGCTCTTGTTGAAACGCCACTACCCGTTCCATCACTTCATCAAAACTTTGGGTTCCCACCAAATCAACCACCTGCTGATTTTGTCCCAATCCATAAAAATGACAATGGGCGTCTATTAGTCCTGGGACAATGGTTTTGCCTTGGGCATCAATCTGTTCTTGGGCTCCATATTTTGCTAAAATTTCTTCGGTACTGCCAACTTCAACAAACTTTCCATCTTTTATGGCCATACTTGATGCTTTGGAAAAATCGGCATTTACCGTATAGATATTTGCATTCGTAATGATAAGGTCAGCTTGTTCCTTATTCTCGCATGAAAAGGCAAGAAGAGCAATCACAATTAGATGGAAGTTTTTCATTTCTATCGGTTTCCTTCAAAAATAGAAAAAGTAAGGATAGGGAAATCGTGGTCACCTAAATAAAGAGCTGAATATTTTTTGAAAATTTAAATTTTAAGAATTTCGATTCATTATTATCACTACTTTTCAAAACATTTTTGATAGCTAATTTACCTATGGACATTGTATCAGCTTTTTCCTTTTGGACAAAGGCTATACTGCCTTTAAAAACTTTGGAGACCGCCATCCCCAGCGAACTCAATCTACTCCATTTTATATTCATTGGAATATCCCTTTTGGGGGCTGGAGTTGGCAGTTACCTTATTTTTTTGAAAAAACATAATCTGTACATGGGGGTTTTCATAATTGCCATGGCGGCCATTCTTCTAGAGCTTACTTTACTATGGTGGGATGGTGTTCTGCATATACCCAAAATCCCGTTTTATTCAAGTATTTCCTTTCTTTTGGGCCCATCCCTATTCCTCTATATCCAAAGAAAGGTGTATCCGCATCAAAAAATGAGGACAGCAGCAATATTGCAGTACTTCGTAATTTTTATTATTAGTTTGTTATCAATATTAATTCTGACCAACACCAATAGTGATATGCCTGGCAACGGGCTCAGACTACAAGGGGTTCAACTACTGAACAGTTACTACTTAAAGAGTTCTTATTTTGCCTTTTTCTTGGCTTTGATTATAAAACAATATATCAAGTATCGAAAACGGATTGATAGCATGGACCGAAATTGGTTAAGAATACTGGTTATTTTCTTCTTTTCAATATTTCTGATCTCAATAATAGGAGCCCTATTTAAAGATGAATTTTCACTTATTAATGTAACAAGATATATAATCGCCTACTTTTTTTCGGTTTTTATTATTATCATCTCTTTCCTGTTATATCTATTTCCTGCTATTGTTACTGAACCTTTACAAATTAGACTGAACAATACCCAAATCAAGGAAAAATACCAAAATTCCGGCTTGACCATTGCCATGGCGAGCACATTAAGATTACAACTTTTAAGTTCCATGGAGGAAAAAATGTTTTTGGATCCTACATTATCGCTGGAGACCTTGGCCAAAAAACTCAATACAGACCGTTACAGTCTCTCACAAGTTATCAATCAAGAATTCAATAAGAACTTTTATGAATTCATCAATGATTATCGCATCAATGAATGCTTGGCTCATATTGATGAAAACCCGCATCAAATAGACTCAATTTCCGACCTTATTTATGCGTCTGGATTTAACAATAAAGTATCTTTCTACAACGCTTTCAAAAAGCGAAAAAGTATGACTCCAGTCCAGTATATCAAAGCTTTAAACCAGTAATTTTTTTTGCTTTTTTTAAGTGAAAGCTACCTAGTCCAAGTTTTTTAACATAAACATAAATATCTTATTTACAAATACTTAATATAAAGTAAAGGTATATATTCGTCGGCAAACCATAAACCTAGGTCGGTCGTAATCATCATCCCATCACCTCTCATTTATTTTATCCATTGATTAAGATTAGCACGGTCATTTTTCAAAACATTATGTCGTCTAACTGGCCCATTTGTTTATTTGGATTAGTCACCAAAAAATTGACCGGCTTTTCTTAGTCAAAAACTAATTCAAAAATGATTCTATTAATTAACACTCAAATTAAATGAGAACAAAAACAAAAGTATTACTGACACTTTTGATGGCATTTGTTGTACATCTGTCTTCCGCACAGGAAAAAATGATAAGTGGTACGGTAACTGATGGGGGCGGATTGCCATTACCTGGCGTCAACGTTGTTATCAAGGGAACCTCACAAGGTACCCAAACCGATTTTGATGGTAACTATAACTTACAAGCAGAAGTGGGCCAGACCCTAGTATTTACTTATCTGGGTCAAAAAGAGACCCAAGCGACAGTTGGCGCACAGAGCGTCATAAACATACAAATGGAAGAAGACGCGCAAGCGTTGGAAGAAGTTGTAGTGGTCGGTTATGGCGTTCAAAAAAGGAAGGAAATCACAGGAGCAATTGCCAGTGTATCCGGAGGAGACATCCAAGGCCTTGTAACACCCAGTTTCGAAAGCCAATTGGCCGGTAGAGCAGCCGGTGTGCAGATTACCACAAACAACGGTATTATCGGGGAAGCTCCAAGAATCAGGATCAGGGGTCTAGGCTCAATTAGTTCTGGAACTTATCCTTTGGTAGTTGTGGACGGTATTCCGATTATTACAGGGGATATTGGGGGATATGCATCGACCAACGCACTGAACAGCATCAACCCTAATGACATTGAATCCTTTGAGATTCTAAAAGATGGTGCCGCAACAGCTATTTATGGATCTCGTGCAGCCAATGGTGTAATCTTGATCACCACCAAAAAAGGTAAAAAAGGTTCTACCCAAGTGAGTTACAATGTCGTGACCGGTTTTGCATCACCTATCAAAACCTTTGATTTGTTGAACACAGCACAGTTCTTGGAAACTGCAAACGAAAAACGTACCAACAGAGGACAAACTCCATGGGCCGTTGGAAATGAATATGACACTGATTGGCAAGGAGCTGTACTTAATTCAAACGCCCTGCAAATGGACCACAACCTATCTATAAATGGAGGAACCGATAGGACCAAATATTTCATGTCCTTAGGTTTTACCGATCAAGATGGTGTTGCCGTATCCAATAACATGAAGCGTCACAGTATCAGGACCAACCTTGAGCATGATGTGTTTGATTGGTTGACCGTTGGTGGCAACCTTGCCATCACTAGAACTGAATTAAATGGATTGAATACGGGAGGAAACTCACTTTCAGGAAACATTTTCAATGCCACCAGACAGCTTCCCAATATTCCTATTTACGACCCAAGCAACCCTACTGGTTTTAACCTATCCGCAGATGGAAGCGTAGTAGGTCAATGGGACAACACAGACCCTGTTGGCGACAATATTTCCAATATTGGCTACGTACTTGCCAATAATAAATTCCAGTCCATCTCAAACAATACTTTGGCCAGCGCTTTTGGAGAGGTGAAACTATTGGAAGGTCTTACCTACAGATTTCAGGCCAGTGCCAACAATACCATTACCAATGGATTTTTGTATTACAGCCCCATCCATGGTGACGGTAGAGGATCCAATGGTAGGTTACAAAACAACAATCAGGATTATCTACGTTGGAATACTCAGAACATCATCAACTACAACACTAGTATTGCCGATGCTCACAACATTGGTGTTACTGCTGTTATGGAATTTCAAAAAGATAAGTTCAAAAGTTTCTTTGGAACTGGTACCGATCTTTTGGATGAGTTCTACAACAAAAACTTAGTTACCGGAGCTTATGGTACACAAACTTCCGGTGGTAGTGTAACAGAAAACGGTATCAGCTCCTATGTAGGTCGTTTAAGCTATAACTTTAAACAACGTTATTTTCTTCAAGGATCTATACGAAGGGATGGTATTTCAAAATTGAGCGAAGCTACCCGTTGGAATAACTTTACCGGGTATTCTGCAGGTTGGAACATTGCCAACGAGGAATTTTTCAGTGGTTTGAACCCTGCTATTTCCCTCTTCAAGCTCAGGGGTTCATACTCTGAAGTAGGAAACACTGATATTGGAGACTATCCCTATTTAGGATTGACCTCGGCTTCACAATACGGCACCCTAAACGGTATAGCATTCACCCAATTTGGAAACGACCTATTGATTTGGGAAACCAGCAAAAAGACAGATTATGGTGTAGATTTAGGCTTCATGTCAGACAAATTGACCATCAGTTTTGACTACTATAAAAATGATATTGATGGTTTGATTCTTGATGTACCTGTTCCTCAATCATTGGGTGTGCCGGACAGTAGAATCAAGAAAAATATTGGTAATATGGTAAACGAAGGCCTTGAATTTGCCGTAAATTACACTCCTTTCAACACAGCGGATTTCAGCTGGAATGTTTCCGCTAACTTGACATTGGACAAAAACAAGATAACCAACCTTCCCGAAGGCCAAGATATTATTGGAGGTACTTCTACCAACACTAACATCGCTCCCAACTTGATTATTAGAGAGGGAGAATCCATCAACTCTATTTATGGACACAGATATTGGGGCGTTAACCCTGCTAACGGTAACCCAGTGTACTATAAAGCTGATGGTTCTTTGGTACAGGGCAACCTGGACACACAGACCTATTTTGTATTCAACCCCAGCAATCCTGGAGACCTATCAGAAGCTTCTTCTTTAAGTGCTGCGGACGACAAGTTTATTCTTGGAAACTCCTTGCCAACTTATTACGGCTCCGTAATCAACAGGTTCACATACAAAGGCTTCGATTTTAGCTTTATGTTCCGTTATAGTGGTGGCAACGAGGTATTCAATGCAACTCGTAGAGATTTGGTGACCCAAAACTTCAATAACAACTCTACTGAGATTTTGGGAAGATGGCAAAGTGCTTCCAATCCTGGAGATGGAATTACACCTAGGCTTTACGCAAGTAGCAACACCTTTACCAACCTAACAGGACATGCTACAACTAGATTCTTGGAAAAAGGTGATTTTATCAGCTTGGACAATATCACTTTGGGCTATAAACTCCCATCACTAGTAACTGATAAGTTGAATGTGGACATGGTAAGGTTCTTTATCCAAGGACAAAACCTATTGACCATTACAGACTATAAGGGCTTGAACCCGGAAATGGAGTCCAGCGGTGTAGACATTAATGGTACACCAAGATCAAAAGTATTATCCATAGGTCTAAATGTTAATCTATAATTCTTTAAAATGAAAAAGATATTCAAATACATCACCCTTTCCTTTTTCGGGATTAGTGTGATCTCATGTTCCGACGAAACTCTTTTGGACCTGAGTCCTATCAATAACATTTCGTTGAGTGACTCATATTCATCCGCCTCGTTGATCGAGAGTTCGGTTAACGGGATGTACAATGCTGCCGCAATTGGTCAGTATAACTCAACTAACCCCAATGCTGGGCGTGGATATATCTGGGGTGCTGCTTTCGTACAACAAGGGGACAACCGAGGAGAAGATGTAGTTAATACCGCTACCTTCTATCAGTTGACCTATACGGCCACCTACGACCCGACAACTGCGAACAACGTTTATTATTGGGTAGATGGCTACCGTTTGATCAACAGGGCCAACTTGGTGATTGAAGGAGTTACCACAGCAGCTGAAGCAGGTATCATTACCCAAGCTGTTGCCGATGATTATATTGGACAAGCGA
Source organism: Flagellimonas abyssi (assembly GCF_019457905.1). Classification (GTDB taxonomy): domain Bacteria; phylum Bacteroidota; class Bacteroidia; order Flavobacteriales; family Flavobacteriaceae; genus Flagellimonas; species Flagellimonas abyssi. The sequence continues at coordinate 64,557 of NZ_JAHZSV010000015.1, forward strand.
AATTTTTGCGTGCCATTACACACTTTGAGTTATTGAACTTCTTTGCAAGACCCTATAACTTTTCTGCAGGCGCTTCACACCCTGGAGTTCCTTACAGGGAGGTAGGTATTGACACTCAGGCTGAAATCGATTCTGAAATCGTACTAGGCAGAAACACCGTAGCAGAGGTTTACGAAAAAGTATTGCAAGACTTGGACGATGCAGAGAGTCTGATCACCAACACATCATTGACCAAGGCGTCTGCAAACGCAGCCATCGCGTTTAAAACAAGGGTATATCTTCATATGAGAGATTGGGACGGGGTTATCGCCGAAGGCAACAAGCTTACTGGTGAATACACTTTGGAAGATTCTCCAAATGGCCCCTTTCTTGACAGTTATGGAAATTCCGAGTCAATTTTCTCATTGACACAAGCCGCAACCATGAACCCAGGTGTGAACGCTGCTTTGGCCTCACAGTACAACAGAAGAAGATTGGTGGCCATTAGTCCTATCATCTGGAGGGATCCTAGCTGGTTGGCGGACGATTTGCGTCGCGAGGACAATTCAACCGAAACGGAAGTAGGTACCGGAATGGTATTTACGGCTGGAGGAGCAAAATTCACCCTAAAATATAAAGATGGGGTAAACTATACCGATGCTTCTCCTGTTATCCGTTACGCTGAAGTATTGTTGAACATGGCCGAAGCACAAGCTAGAAGAGCAGCTGCCGATCTAGGAGCTTCCTTGTCTTTATTAAACCAAGTTAGAAACAGATCTCTTGCTGATCCAGCTACCCAAGCTTATGTAGCCGGTGATTTTGCCAATGCTGGAGAACTTGTTGGTGCAATCCTAAAAGAGAGAAGAATCGAGTTTTTAATGGAGGGCAGAAGATGGTCCGACATTCACAGACTTCAAGGAGATGATCTTCAACCCATCAACGGAATACCACAAAAGGTAGCCAATGGAACTCCTGCTGCAGAATTGTACACTTTGGGGACTCCATACGATGGTCCTTATGGTGTTCCTGCTGTGCCTTATGCAGACTTCAAGTTTCTCTGGCCAATTCCTCAGATAGAGGTCAATGCCAATCCAACTCTGGCCGAACAACAAAACCCAGGCTGGTAATACTCCAGACTATAAAAAGTATATCAACAAAAAACCCGTGGGCTCTCCCACGGGTTTTTAATTTTATACTATCATCAACTCTGTTTTCCGGAGCTCATAGTTCATCTTCTTTAAAAATCAAACTTATAGGACACTCCTGCCAAGGCTTGGAAACCTTGAACCCTAAAGTTGGCCCAACGCTGGTAACTATTGTTGGCAATATTTGATGCCTTTACAAAAATAGATAGTTGCTCATTGAATCGATATCCTACGTGTGCATTGGCATCAAAAAAACCATCTAAGGTTACCTGTTGGAATTGCAACTCGGAATCAAGCGGATTAATTTGGGATAACAAATCATCTCTTTCACCTACATAAAACAAGTTGGCACCCATATACCATTGGTCGGAGATTTGATAATCCATGAAAACCGACCCCTTAATGGAGGGTAGGTTCCACGCTGGATTGTCGGTTTCGGTATCATAATCGTAGAATTCCGCATTGACACCAAGGGAGAAATTACGGTTGACGTCCACATTGATTTCCCCGAAAACACCTAACGTTTTCACATCATCATAAAACACCTGAAAAGAGTTGCCGTAGTAATAGCTTTTTTCATCATCCCGAGAAGTATTAATAGGATTATGAAAGAACAATGGCTTTCTATTCTCGGCCATATAGGAGCCTTTGATGTTGTATCCCACATTGGAGGTCAACTGCCCTTTCAAACCTAAATAGCCTTCATATTGTTGGTCCGTTGGAATAATATCCAAAGTCGGTGAAACAAAGGGATTCTCATTTACAAAATCGTAATAAGAGTTTTGCTTCAACTCCCCTTCTACTCCACCATAGGCGATTACATTTTCGTCCATCACACGGTACGATGCCGTTACAGCGGGATAGATATAAAAATTGTTCTCACTGTTTTCCATATCAAGACCATAAACAATATTGGCCCCCAAGTTAATGGTCAAGTCATCACGCAGGATCAATAAACTCGGCGTTACCCCTGCCTGAAGATTGCTATACTTTTTCTCTCCTGAATTCACTCCTTCCGTAATAGAGCCATTTTCAAAGCTACCCCCTACATAATCGACTTTAGCTGAAATCGTAATCAACTCCTCGGTTATGGGAAGTTCAAATGTTGGATTGATCACCGCGCGGTTCTCCGCAGATTCAGTAGCATCCCAAAAGCGTCTCAACAAAAGATTTCCGCTCTTAAAATAAGAATCTTCCATATTAAAATGCGCTTTGGCCTCGGCATTGAAATAGTTTTGTGTTTCATCCATGGCATTGATCTCACCCTCACTGAACAGTTCGCTCTGAATTCCGTACCAATTGTAAAGTTGATGTTGCAACCCTATGGCCGCACCCCAATCCATATAACGGTCCTTTTTGGCATAGGAAGCATTCAACTTGGTGTCATAGAAATCGGTCTCCAAAGGGGTGGAATCCAAATCACCACGGGACGAGTTATGGGTCAGACCAAAATCCAACAAATCTTCTCCCCTGTTGAATTCCCGACTGGTATAAAAATCCACCAAGGCATTATTGTAATTGCCCAAACCGATTGATGCATAGGAATTGTACAAGGTGGGTGGTGGAGTTTTTTCCACTCCCGAAGCTTTTCCCTTTGCCGGGGTAAAGGTGGATGCCACGGGCACCGAAAATATACTGTAATTGATTTTCTTTTTTTGAAGCACAATGGAATCGTTCAAGCTGGGGGACGATTTGATCTTAAAGGCATCCGAAACGGTCGGGGAATACGGCTTTACCACCGTTACCGTTTCCGTACCAATGTTATCCTCTTCTTGGGCGATAACCATTCCGCAAAGGCTCAAAAAAAGTAATGAAAATATATAGGTTCTCTTTTGCATGTTGTGTCTCGTTTAGTTTTCGTTGAGGTCTACGGATGAATTGCTCTCTGCTTCCTTGGCCTTAATGGTGGCCAGTTCACTTTTGGCATCCGAAACGATTTCATCAAATTCGGAAAAGTTGGAGATGACACTTTCCAAAATATAGGTAGCCTGAAAGGCATCTCCCAGATTGTAGAAGTTCTTCGCCATGATTACCAACCCTTTTCCTGCCCATTCCTTGTATGCAGCATAGTCCTTTGCCAATTTTTGAACCGACTCGTTAGAAGCTTCATAATTCTGCTCCTGATTCTTAAAATAGGCATCGTAGTACCAAGCTTCGGCCGCCAATTCTCCAGATGCTATCTGCTTCACATCCTGGTAAGCAGTTTTAGCTAAGTTCTCATTGTTCGTAGCAATGGCCGAACGAGCAATCATGATCTGCGCATCACTTTTAATACGGTCATCAATTTTAGGGGCCTTCAGCACTTTCTCGGCATAAGCAATGGTCTGCGAATAATCCTTTTGGCCATAATATCCTTTCATCAAATTGGATTGGGCAAAGGTTTTGTTCTCCGAAATATCCGCAGTGTTCTCCAATCTTTTCAAATACGGAATAGCGTTATTATAATCTTTCCTATCCACATAGATTTCACAAACACGCGTTAAAGCTTGTTCCGTGTACTCGCCATTGCCGTCATCGGCAACAGCTTTGTATTTAGGTAATGCCTTATCTTTTTCTCCATTGGCAAAATACAATTGCGCTAATGCGAAATTAGCACTTTGGGCATGCAATCCTCTTGGGAATTGCTTCAGGTAATCCTCATATCCTCGGATAGCCGCAGGTGTTTTGCCTTCGATTTGTTTTCTTTCGGCGGATTCGAAACTTGCATTATCCAGCTCGGAATCGGTCACCTCTACAAAATCCAAGTTTCTGGCCCATGCAGCGTACTCACTTACCCGGCCTTCGTCCACGTAGACCAATTTGGCCGTGGCCACCGCTTGTTTGGCCTCTTGGGTGTTCGGATATTTTTGGACCACTTCCTTAAGTTTGCTCAACGCCTGTTCATTTCGGCTGGAATTGTAATACACCAATCCAGAACGCAACAGTCCACGAGGCGCAAATTTGCTCGTAGCGTATTCTGCGACGATACGGTCGTAGGTTTGCAGCCCCAAACTTTCTTGGTTATTGTTGATATAGGAATTGCCCAGTTCGAAGAGGGCATCATCTCGAAGGGATGAGGAAGGATAATTGGTCAAAAACTCGTTCAGGCCATCGATTTTCGCGGAATTATTCCCCAAAAAGCCATCACATAGTGTTTTCTGGAACGCCGCATAATCCCGCTCAGGACCATTCATACTGGATGCCGTATCGTACGCCTTCTTTGCCAATTGATATTTACTGTTCACAAAATAGCTGTCGCCCAAACGCAAATAACCATCGTTCTTTCTTTGGTTATCGATAGCATTGGAGCCCACAACATTTTGAAAATATGAAATGGCACTATTATAGTCTTTTAATTTGAAGTAAGAATAGCCCAGGTTATAATCCAAATGTTCGTACTCTGGAAGCGATTTGGCAACTGGTGAGTTCTGGAAACGCACAAAATCAACCAAAGCTTCCTCAAAACGGTTCAATCTGTAAGCTGATTCCGCTTTCCAATAAAGTGTCCGGGCCTCAAAATTGGCGTTCGATGCACTTTTCAAGGATTTATCAAATCGTTCCCAAGCACCTTCGTAATCACCATCGATAAATAATTCAATTCCTCGGTAGTACGCCACTTTTTGATAGGTTTCCTTGCTTGCGTAGTTTTGGTTCTCTTCCAACAGCTGCATGGCCCCCTCAAAATTTCGTGAAGTGATATACGAGTCCACCAATAGCTCTTGAACCTCCATTTGATGCTCATCCTTTGGATATTTATCCAAATATGAGGTCAAAACTTGCGGAACCGGTTCGTAGGCGTTTCCGATTTCGTAGCTCAAACGGGCATAGTTCAACCAAGCATCCTTTTGGATTTCTGGACTGAACTCCATTTGCGAAGCATTTCGGAACGCGTTCAATGCTTCGGATTTTTTATCCAATTTTAAATAGCACTCGGCCAAATGGTAGTATGCATTTTGGGAAACTGCATTGCTACCCCCAATGATTTTATTGAACTGTTGAATGGCCTGATCGTAGTTGCTCAATTTATAATGGCTGTAGCCCAAGAGGTAATAATCAGTATTGTTCCATTTGCCGCGCTTGCCCCTATATGCTTCCAAATAGGGAACGGCCTCGGCATATTGTTCCAAATTGAAATAGCTTTCCCCGATAATTTTGTTGAGTTCAGAAATTTCTTCCCTATTTGATTTAGGCAATTGTTTTTTGGCCAACTCAATGGCCTCTTGGAACTTACCAAGCTTAAAATTCAGGTCCGCTTGATAATAGGTCAATTTTTCATCCAGCAACTCTGGGTCTCGGATTTGGTCGAACCGAGCACTTGCCGAGTTGTAATCGTCCTGTTCGTAGGCAATATATCCCAAATAATATTTGGCCTGTGAACCATATTTTTGGGAAGTCGTTACCTTGTTCAGATAGCGTTCTGCCTCTTGCGGACGTTTGGACGCATAAAGCGCATAACCATTATTGAAGTTAAAACGTTCCCGCTCCGAATAGGGCATGGTACTCTCATCCACTTTTTTGTACCATTTTAAAGCGTAGGGATATTTTCCCGTTTCAAAATAGTAGTCGGCCACGTCCAAAAATGCTGAATTTCGCTTGGTAGATGTTGGGTAACGCTCTACAAAGTCTTTCATCATTTTATCCGCTCCGCGCTGATTCAAACGTATAGCGGCGTTCGCGGCATAATAAGCGCTATTGGCTTCGGTCTCCCCATCCTTGGTGGATGCCTTTACGGACTCAAAAATGTTCTGAGCGGCCTGGTATTGCTCGTTGTTGTAGAGCGCCAAGGCATCTTGATAGGCTTTGTTTTCGTGGGTATATATCTTGGTTTCCTGTGCGGATAGCACAAAAAAAGTTCCCATAAAAATGGGAATTAAAAGGAGGTTTTTTCGATTCATAGTGTTCTACGCTCTTCTCGATTGACTTTACACATAACGTCAAATTTAAGGCCAAAGTATATTTTAATCTGTCATTTACCGAAATTTACGAAGCCGAACTTGATTTATTGGCACGAAATAGTATTTTTAAGTCCTCTATTGAAAACCCCTTCAATAGTTAGAATTCCAAACCTCAACATATAAAGCCCATTTGGGCTTTACGATTACAAGAAAGGGACAATCCTTTTGTTTGTGTTCCATTGTCTAATTTATACCATGTTGAGATGTCTTATTTTATTTTGATTATTGTCCTTATCCTATTGTTTTGTGTTTTCCTATACAACAACCTAATCAGTAAAAAAAACAAGGTCGAAGAATCTTATAGCACCATTGATGTGATGCTAAAAAAGAGAACTGACCTCATTCCCCAACTCGTAACAACGGTAAAAGGCTCCATTCAGCACGAGCGGGAAACCTTGACCGAGCTCACCCGACTCCGAGAAAAAATATTGGACAAAGAAGTGGGAACTGAGGAACGGTTTCAGTTAGAAAGTCAGTTGGGAATCATGTTGGGGAAATTGCAGGTGCGCGCCGAAGCATATCCGGATTTAAAGGCCAATCAGAATTTTTTATTGTTGCAATCCAGCCTTAACGAAGTGGAGGAACAACTCTCCGCAGCACGAAGAGCATACAATGCCGCCGTAAACTCCTTCAACAATGCCATTGAAATGTTCCCCTCGAACCTTATGGGTAAAATGATGGGATACCAGCAAAGAACACTCTTCATCATTAAGGAAGAAGAGAGAAGCGTACCAAAGATTTCATTCAACTCGTAGCAAATGGTAGATTTAAATAAAATCAGGGACGAGCTGCATCCGCTTCTATTGAAAGCAGAACAAATACGAAGGAAACATATTGTTTATCAAAGTGTATTTTCAATTTTAATGTCACTAATGATTTTTGGATTTTTGCTTTTGCCCATCATTACATATTTCAACAATGCCGGCTTTAGCAAATGGATTGCCAATGTGACCGAAGGAAGTTCGTGGAACCCCATTCAAGTGATAGCAACGTTATATTGGGTGCCTTTTTTCATTACGATGATTGCCTCCTATACCACCAAAAATAAATACAAGGCAATGGAAAGGGAAATAATAACGATTGCCCTGAATAAAATGGTGCCCGAACTGAAATTTGACCCCAAAAGACAGATTACCCCAAAACTGATTGAAGAAAGTAAACTGCTCCCCTCCTATGCCCAAATCAAAAAAAGCCAAAACAAGCAGGGTGGTTATAACCTCCATTTTGGGACTTTAAAAGGAACAGTAGGAAACACATCAATAACCATGGGAGATGTCAACATCATCAACCAGGGGGTTTATGGTTCCTTTTTGATGTACATTCCTTTGTTCCCCTACCTCAATTTTGCCTATAATTATATGAGGCCTTATTTTTCCAAACATCATTCCACAGAGAATTTAGGAAGTAGTTTTGTTGGAATGTTTGCCGTGGTCGATTTTAATAAAAAGTTTAAGGGATACACCATTGTTTTGCCCGATGCAATGGAAAAAAGGGTCGGATATCTGGCAAAAAATCTACAAACTTTGAATGCTGCAAGAGGTGAACTTGTACATCTGGAAGATATGGAGTTTGAAAACGATTTTATGGTGTACAGTACCGATCAAGTTGAGGCCCGATATATTCTATCCACCTCCCTAATGGAAAAAATCACCCGATTAAAAAGAAAAATTGACAAACCCATTATGCTGTCGTTCAATAAGAACAAATTGTATCTGGGCATACAGCATCCACATGGTTTTTTGTGTTTTGACAAGAAGAAAAACTTATTGACCTCCAATGTTTTTTGAAAAGATACACGATGATGTTTATGCTGCCATAGGCATTGTGGAAGATTTAAACCTGAACACCAGAATCTGGAAAAACGAATCTGTGGAAGTTTCAAAATAAATTTGGGATTAACCTTTTATTTTGATGTCGCTTAGCATATTTTCAAATACTTTTGTGTAAGAAGCTGAAATAAAATTATGTCCGAAACCATTCTAAAATTAAAAGACGTAGCGGTATTCCAAAACGAGAACATGGTTCTCAACGATGTTGACCTCGAGGTCAAAAAGGGAGAATTCGTCTATGTAATCGGAAAAACAGGTAGCGGAAAAAGTAGTTTTATGAAAACCCTTTACGCCGACCTTCCCTTAAAACAAGGTGAAGGACAGGTAGTGGATTTTGACCTAAAGACCTTGAAAGAAAAGGATATTCCATTTTTACGCAGAAAGCTGGGCATTGTTTTTCAGGATTTTAAATTGCTGCCCGACAGGAACATCAACAATAATCTCAATTTTGTTCTCAAAGCGACCGGTTGGACAGACCCCAAGAAAATGAACGATAAAATCGAGGAGGTTTTGGACAAGGTTGGCATGAAAACCAAAGGTTTTAAGTTTCCCCACGAACTATCAGGTGGTGAACAACAACGGATTGCCATTGCAAGGGCCCTGCTCAACGACCCTGAGCTGATTTTGGCGGACGAGCCTACAGGTAACCTTGACCCGCAAACCAGTGTCGAGGTGATGAAAGTTCTTCAGGACATCAACCAAAATGGGCGCACCATTATTATGGCGACCCACGATTACGCCCTAATCCTAAAATATCCGCATAAAACGTTAAAATGTGATGGCAGCAAAGTGTTCGAGGTAATCCAAAAAGCGATATAACACCCAAAACACCTTTTTAGTGGATTGATTTCCACTGAAATTACTTGGTCATCAAAAGTTTTTGTTACTTTGTTCAAACTAACATTGATTCCTTTCTATGGAGATTCTTGGTATTGATATTGGCGGGTCGGGCATTAAAGGTGCCCTAGTAAACGCCGAAACTGGAGAGATGTTGACAGAACGCTTCCGAATTCCAACCCCAAAATCAAAAAAACCCAAAGATATGGCCAAAGTGGTGGCCGAAATCGTGGAACACTTCAATTATGAAGGACCTGTGGGCTGTGGATTCCCATCCATAGTAAAAAACGGGGTTTGCAAATCGCCAGGAAACCTTCATCCAAGTTGGGTGGGTGTTAATATCGATGAATTATTCACCGAATATACCGGACATGAATTTACCGTACTCAACGATGCAGATGCCGCTGGCTATGCCTCAATGAACTATGGTATTGGAAAAGGTAAAAATGGTCTTGTAATAATGATTACCATCGGAACAGGACTAGGTAGTGGTGCCTTCTATAACGGTGTGCTCATCCCAAATTTTGAGCTGGGCCAGATTCCATACAAAAAGCACAAAAAGATTGAAAAATGGGCGGCCGCTTCGGCAAAAGAACGAGAAGAGCTCAGTTTTAAAAAGTGGGGCAAACGCTTCAATAAATTTCTAAAACTGGTGGAGCTTATCGTTTGCCCCGACCTTATCATTGTTGGCGGGGGAACCTCAAAAAATTGGGAGGAATTCAGTCATCATATAGATATTGAGACCGAGGTAATCAAGGCTGAATTAATGAACCATGCAGGTATCATTGGAGCTGCCGTAGCGTGTTTGCGAGAACAGCACCACGGACATTTGCAGTAAATTTTAAGATTAAAGAACTTGGGCCTCTTCGCTTGTTTTAAAAAGAAAAGCGAATGAAGTATATCACTCCATCCGCTTTATTCAAATGTCAAATTGAATTATCTTAAACTACTTTATTTCTTTTTCTATCTACCTCTTTTAGGTATATTTTCCTAAGTCTCAAGTGGTTTGGAGTCACCTCTACGTATTCATCCTTTTGAATGTATTCCAATGCTTCTTCCAGAGAGAATTTGATAGCAGGAACAATCTTTGCCTTATCATCAGCTCCAGAAGAACGAACGTTAGATAGTTTTTTGGTCTTGGTCACGTTCACTGTCATATCATCCTGACGGGAGTTTTCGCCGATTACCTGCCCTTCATAGATATCCTCTCCCGGGTCAATAAAGAACTTACCTCTTTCCTGAAGTTTATCGATGGAATAAGGAATCGCTGTTCCGTTTTCCATGGAAACCAAAGAACCGTTCAATCGCTGGGCGATATCCCCTTTCAATGGTTGATATTCAAAAAATCTATGCGCCATAATGGCCTCACCTGCGGTAGCCGTCAACAATTGGTTTCTAAGACCGATGATTCCTCTGGATGGAATTACAAATTCACAAACCATTCGGGAACCTCTTGCCTCCATACTGGTCATTTCCCCTTTTCTGATGGATACCATCTCAACAGCTTTTCCTGATACTTCTTCTGGCAAATCAATGGTCAAGTGTTCCACCGGTTCACATTTAACTCCATCAATCTCCTTGATGATAACCTGTGGCTGACCAATTTGAAGCTCGTAACCTTCCCTACGCATGGTTTCGATCAAAACAGAAAGGTGCAATACCCCACGGCCATAGACCAAGAATTTATCGGCACTATCGGTTTGTTGTACACGAAGCGCCAAGTTTTTCTCCAATTCTTTTTCCAAACGCTCCTTGATGTGACGGGAAGTAACAAACTTTCCATCCTTACCAAAAAACGGACTATCGTTGATCGTGAAAAGCATACTCATGGTAGGCTCATCAATAGCGATAGTCTTCAATTTTTCTGGGTTTTCAATGTCGGCAACGGTATCCCCGATCTCGAATCCTTCCATACCCACAATGGCACAAATATCACCAGCAACCACTTCTTCTACTCTTAAACGGCCCAAGCCTTCAAAAGTGTAAAGTTCCTTGATCCTAGTTTTTACGATGGAACCATCTCTTTTCACCAAAGAAACCTGTTGTCCTTCTCGAAGTTTACCACGTTGCAATCTACCAATCGCGATTCGCCCTGTAAACGATGAGTAATCCAACGAAGTGATCAACATTTGAGTGGTACCTTCTTGAGGTTTGAACTCAGGCACGTGTTCGATCACCATATCCAACAACGGCTCAATGTTCTCGGTCTGTACTTTCCAATCCTCGCCCATCCAGTTGTTCTTTGCAGAACCGTAAACGGTTGGGAAATCCAACTGCCATTCTTCGGCACCCAGTTCAAACATCAAATCGAATACTTTCTCGTGCACTTCTTCCGGCGTACAGTTTTCTTTATCCACTTTGTTAATCACCACGCAAGGCTTCAAACCAAGGTCAATTGCCTTTTGAAGCACAAAACGGGTCTGTGGCATTGGCCCTTCGAAGGCATCCACCAACAACAAAACCCCATCGGCCATGTTCAAAACACGCTCTACCTCACCACCGAAATCGGCGTGACCAGGGGTATCTATAATATTAATTTTTGTGTCTTTGTAAACAACGGAAACGTTTTTGGAAACAATGGTGATTCCACGCTCCCTTTCCAGGTCGTTGTTATCCAATATCAGGTCGCCCTTGTTCTCGTTTTCGCGGAACAACTGGCAATGGTACATGATTTTATCGACCAAGGTAGTTTTACCGTGGTCTACGTGTGCAATGATTGCAATATTTTTGATTTTGGACATAACCTATTTTTTAAGCCCGCAAAGATACTGCTATTTTTTCTTGTGCAACACTCCTAAATATTATTTTTATCTTATTGATTTTGTGATAGTTCCAAATCTAAAGACCAACACACCAGCGTTTTTCGCTGATAATCCAACCAATACTCAAGTTTACAACGGGTTGAATGGTTCCTTTGAACGGCCCTACATAGTAGCCGGCACCGGCATCAATAGAGAAACTGAAGCCTGAATCAAAACTGCGTTGAATGCCATAAACCAGACCACCATAACCGTGAATACCATCTACCAGTTGCCCCTCGACCACACGGTCTCCGGGAGAAAAGATAGCTGCTGATGGTGCGATGTAGTTGCCCGAATTCCCATAAATGGACCTCCTGCGTCTTTCCCGACTGTTCAAGTTGTGGTAATATCGGTTTTGAACGGTAATGGCAGGAAAAAAATCAAAATCTTCCAAAGGTTGGGAACTAGCTGGTTCCAGAGCGACCTGATATGCTACGCGAATATCCAGCGTACTGTTCACGCCCAAAGCCATCTCATACTCAATACCGGGATTAAAAGCATTGAGCTTAAACTGGCGGATTTCGCAGTTTGTCCCATATTGGGCTTGGGTCAGAAATCCAATCAAAAGGAAAGCCAAAAATAATAAGCGACGCATGTAGGTTAATTTGGTAGTACTATAACCCTAAGTTGAGCAAAATAGTATGCTTTAATGTGCTTTTTAGTCAAAATACGGGTCTTTTTTCTTCCGTTTGGTCGCCACCCAACCAAAGGTAAAGTTTATCAAAGGTCCATAACCATCGGGCACACCATCCCCTTTGTAATATCCTGCCCCAAGTTCCAAATTAAAATTGAAGCCTTTCTCATACGTACGCTGTATACCGTAAGCCAGTCCGTAAAAACCTAGATTGAAATCGTCCGGACCTTCAACGTTTGTGGAAATCCGAAGTTGTGAAAAGAAAATAGCTTGAGCGGCGGCGATATAATTCCCAGAGTTACCAGAGGTATTTTTGTCCAACCGCTCCCTCCTATCAAAATTATGGTAATAGCGGTAACGGTTGTTCATTGCCAAACCGAGTACATAGCCCTCTTCGTATGTAGCATTGGCCAAACCAAGGTTGGTGGACACACTCTGGTTTTTAAACAGACCCAGTTCATAGGTAAATCCAGGGCTCAATAAATTCAATTTAAATTGATGTCGCTCCAAATGGGCCAAATCAAAAGTACCTCCCCGCTCTTGCCATTGAGCGTTTGCGAAAGTTGAAACAAAACAAACTAAAATAAGAACGTATGTATTTTTCATGGTCGATGGTTTGTATCGATAAATCTAAAAAGGATACCATGGTTTAATAGTATATTTGTGCAAACTTTAAGAAATGGACATCACCAAAATTCCACAGATAAAACACACGGAGAGCGATAATTTTTTCTTATTGGCAGGCCCTTGCGCCATTGAAGGCGAGGAGATGGCCATGCGAATTGCAGAAAAGGCGGTTGCCATTACCGATAAGCTTAACATTCCTTATATTTTCAAGGGTAGTTTTAAAAAAGCGAACCGGAGCCGCATGGATTCCTTCACCGGAATTGGAGATGAAAAAGCTTTAAAAATTCTTCGAAAAGTTTCGGAGACTTTTGGTGTTCCGACCGTAACCGACATTCATGAAATTTCTGATGCCGCCATGGCTGCTGAATATGTGGACGTTCTTCAGATTCCTGCCTTTTTGGTTAGGCAGACCGATTTGGTCGTAGCTGCCGCAGAAACAGGCAAGGTCGTCAACTTGAAGAAAGGGCAATTTATGAGCCCTGAAAGCATGAAGCATGCCGTTACCAAGGTAACGGAAACTGGAAATGAGCAGGCCATTATCACCGATCGTGGAACCATGTTCGGATACCAAGACATGATCGTAGATTTCCGTGGCATTCCTACCATGAAGCAATATGCCCCAGTTGTACTGGATGTTACACACTCCCTTCAACAGCCCAACCAATCCTCTGGAGTTACCGGCGGAAGACCCGCGCTGATAGGAACAATGTCCCGAGCAGGAATCGCAGCTGGTGTAGATGGACTTTTTATGGAAACCCATTTTGATCCTGCAAATGCCAAAAGTGATGGCGCCAATATGCTGGATTTAAGTTTATTGGAAAAACTTTTGACGGATTTGACTGCAATTAGAAAAACTATCAATTCACTGTAAACTCTTCCGAGACTACAATTTTAACAAAATCAACAAACTGATTTTAAGATAATTATATTTAATTTTTAAGTTTATTTATAATTAGTCTAAATATTTTTTGCCTGATTAAATGTTGGGACATACATTTGCATTCGAAATTTATTTAGACCAATTACAAATAACTAATGAAGAATATATTACTCATCCTCAGCCTAGCTGTCTTCTCTTTTTCACAAGCCCAAACAGGAAGTTTGGAAGGAAAAGTGACCGATCAAAGAAACAACGCCCTATCAGATGTAAACATTATGCTGTCCAACACCAGTTTGGGCGCCACATCCGATAGTTCGGGTTCTTACAAAATTGAAAATCTTGCTCCTGGCGCCTACACGCTTACCTTTTCTATGGTAGGTTTTGGAATGCAAACTAAGACCATCACGATCAATGCTGGACAAACCACACAAGTTCCAACGGTTAAAATGGTGGAGAAACAAGAGCAGCTCAACGAAGTTATTGTTGAGGGACATCAAAACAAATACTTGGAAAGGGAGCCTTCAACTTCGCTTCGGCTAAAAACCGAATTGGTGAAACTGCCACAAAATGTACAGGTCATCAGCGACGAGCTCTTAAAAGATCAGCAAGTAACCACCATAATGGACGGACTTACCCGAAATGTGAGTGGTGTTACCATGTTGGAACATTGGGGACAATTTGCCCGGATCAACATGCGTGGTTTCCGTTTACCAGCTTTCAGGAACGGAGTAAACGTCCAAGACAGCTGGGGACCATTGGCCGAAGACATGAACACGGTGGAACGCATTGAATTTGTAAAAGGCCCGGCCGGATTTATGATGTCCGCAGGTGAGCCCGGTGGTTTTTATAATGTAGTTACCAAAAAACCTACAGAAGAGTTTGTTGCCAACGCATCTTTTACAGCAGGTAGCTTTGACTTTTATCGTGGTACTGTTGATGTGGGTGGCAAAGCCTCCGAAAATGGAAAGTTGCTCTATCGTTTCAACGCCATGTACCAAACTACTGACAGCCATAGAGGAAATGAGCAAACCGATAGATTTGGCATCGCTCCTGCCCTAACCTATAAGTTTAGCGACAAAACCTCAATTACTGCTGAAATGAACTTGCAGGATGCTGAATCCTTCTTGGGGTCTGCCTATATTTTTGCGCCTGTGGAAGATGGATACGCGAGCCTGCCCCGTGACTTCAACTTTGTTGACACCAATTATCCAAAAACCGACATTCAAGAAGTTACTTTCTTTTTGAATGCCAAACACGAATTTTCAGATAATTGGAGCGTTGAAGGTCAAATGGCATATTTAAGATATGATCAAATTGGAAATTCTGCATGGATAGCAGGACTTGATAGCGATACCGGAGATGTTGTTAGGACCATATCCCAGTGGGATGCACTATCCGTAGGTAAATATGCTCAGTTATATATTAATGGTGCTTTCAATACTGGTGCTGTTTCACATAAAATATTGGGAGGTTTCGACTTTAGCGATAAATCCTATTGGGCTGATTTCTCGGTAACACTTCCTGTAGATACTGCAACACCCTTTAATATTTACAATCCCCAATATGGTGTTACTATTCCAGAGTTCGACCGTTCAGTAAATGTTCAATACAGAAACGGAGGTGCCCCATATAGTGCAAATACGTTAAGAGGATACTACTTGCAAGATGAGGTTGGTTTCTTGGATGATAAAATTCGATTGACCTTGGCCGGACGGTACACGAACTTGTACACGCAAGGAAAAACGGAAAACGATGACGTATTTACACCACGTGTTGGTTTGAGCGTTGATATTTTGCCCGATTTGACCGTTTACGGACTCTACGACCAATCTTTTTTGCCTCAAGCAGGAATGAGTGTTGATATGGAACCTTTGAACGACCCTGTTGATGCCAACGATATTGAAGGTGGTATTAAGAAAAGTTTCTTCGATGGACGATTAAGGACTTCTTTAGGGGTCTATCAAATCACCAAAGAGAACATCTTGACCACAGACCCTTCCAATCCTAACTTCTCCATGTATTTGGGCGAAGTACAGTCAAAGGGAGTAGAATTCGACCTACAAGGACAAATTACTCCAGAACTAAATATAATCTTGAACTATGCCAATACCAAGGTAGAAGTAACCGAAGACCCCAATCCTGACATTGTAGGCACCAGAGTGGCCGGTCATGCCAAACATGTAACCAATGGGTGGTTAAATTACAACTTCGCCCAG
Organism: Flagellimonas abyssi; assembly: GCF_019457905.1. GTDB lineage: Bacteria > Bacteroidota > Bacteroidia > Flavobacteriales > Flavobacteriaceae > Flagellimonas > Flagellimonas abyssi. The sequence continues at coordinate 80,439 of NZ_JAHZSV010000015.1, forward strand.
ACATCATCGTTGAACGGATTCGGTGTTTCTTTAGGCTACCAATACCAAGTAGATAGATCTACATGGGCCTGGGCCGCTGATAACCAGTCCGACCTTCCAGATTATTTTAGGATGGATGGTGCCCTATCATGGAGAAACAGCAACTTCAGGGTTCAGTTGAACATCAACAATATTTTGGACGAATATCTATATTCCGGTGCCAATTATGGCTCTTACCTCTATTGGCAATCGGAACCGGGAATCAATGGAAGACTTACCGTTGCTTATAGTTTTTAAACCGAAACAATTTAATCAGGGCCCATGCAACATCATGGACCTTTAAATGCAAATGATCATGAAAACAAAATTCATTCTTTTTTTAACTTGTCTCTTTGGGACCCTTACCGCCCAGGCCCACTACTTGTGGATAGAGACCAATGGAACTGGAAAACTTGGTAAAGCACAGGAAGTACGTGTACACTATGGTGAGTACACTTATGGAGTTATTGAAAAAGTAGAAGGTGAAGCCTTTCCTGCAGTTTCTAAATTTACCCTTTGGGTAATAGCTCCCGATGGCACAAAGACCCAATTGAGCACAAAAGCTAAAGAAGACCATTACTTGTCGAGTTTTACCCCATCACAAAACGGTGTTTATACCATTGCCCTGAACAATAATGAAATCGATGTGATCGATTATACCCAATACGATTTCGGGATTTTTAAGACACATTATCATTCTACCGCAAAAGTAAAAGTGGGAACCGATGGCGATACCAAAGCGGAAAATCCAGAAGGAATAGTGGTAAAACAATTGGAAAATGACGGGAAGGAAATCAAACTCCAAGTTTTGTACAAGGGAGAGCCCATAGCCAAAAACGAACTTAAGGTCTATGTCTCCGACCTATGGTCGAAAACATTGTACACCGATGACAACGGCGAAGTTTCCTTTGCTTTGCCTTGGAATACAAAATACATTGTGGAGACCACGACCAAAGAGGAGATTCCAGGCACCTACAATGGCGAAGAGTATGAGTTTATCTGGCATTGTGCCACCTACTGTATAAAACAATAACAATGTTCACGGGAATTTCCCTTCTAACCTCAATTTCCTTTTACCTGCTGTACAGTACATCAAAAAAAATGTCGGCCGTTGGGAATCTGGGCTTTGAAAAATCGATTGGAGAACACGGAAGAGCATCCAAGTACATTGGCTTGGCCTTAATGATTTTATCATTGGGGCTGAGCTGCTTTTATTGGGGCATAGGTGCAGGAACATTTACCTTTTTTATCATTTTAATGACGATTGCCAGTTTAGTTATACTCTTGGCTCCCTTGCGATTGCTGAACTATACTTTTTTACTATTGACTTTTACCTGTTCATTTATTTTTGAAGTTCTTCTGTTTTAAACTATGCCCGCCAACAAAAAATACCTGACCCCATCTACCTCGCAACGTTTTGCCAAGATATCCGCTGCCATTTTGGGCGGTTTGATCGTTGCCGTAACTTTTCATATGGCACTGGCCAGCTGGTTTAATCACGTTACCGTGATCATCACCAGTACCTTTTCCGCTTTTATCCTATGGGCCATTTTAATGGTTGTTGCTTTTTTGGGCAAAAATGGCTGGAAAATCTGGGGCATCTATCTTTTGGCAAGCCTTGTGCTCTTTGTGATCTTTTATTTCGGAAACCAAACCAACCCACTTGTTTAAACCATGGGAAACCGCATCTACAATATATTGTTCCACACGCATACCGTAAGCGGTATCGTAATCAGCGTTGCACTTTACGTTATTTTCTTTACAGGTTCGTTCTCCTTCTTCAGGGATGAGATTACCAATTGGCAACGCGGGCATACCGTGACCCAGGAAGATGCAATATCCGGAAGCGTGGACCAATATCTTGACGAACTCTCCAAAGAACACAATCTTTATGGTCGTGATGTGGAGCTGCGCCATTATTATAATGAAAGAAATATTTCCGTAAGCATTGGGGCTTCTCAAGACTCTCTAGCCACTGAAAAAGACAAAGCCCGCGTCTTTTTTTATTTGGATACGGTGGACAATACCAAAGGAAGCTACGAGGGCAATTACCATTTGGGCGAGTTTTTGTACCGCCTTCACTTTTTGGACCAAATCCCATATCCCTACGGCAGATATTTATCGGGATTGGTGGCCTTCTTCTTCTTATTTGCAATTATCACGGGAATCTTGGTGCATTGGAACAAGATTGTCTCCAACTTTTACACCTTCAGGCCGTGGGCCAAGATCAAAACTATTTGGACGGATGCCCATACTGCTTTAGGGGTAATCGGTTTCCCTTTTCAATTTGTGTATGCCGTTACCGGAGCCTTCTTTTTGCTCAAGGGCGTTTTGATTCTTCCTGTGGTGATGGGAATGTACGATGGTGACCAAAACAAACTATTTGAAGACCTGGAGTACAATCATCCTGTATATGAATTTCAGAACGAGAAACTGAACAAAGAGATTCATCTTGATCAACTTGTGGGCCAAATGAAGGAGGAATGGCCCAATTTTAGAATGACCGAAACCCACATCTTTAATTACGGGGACAAAAATATGCATGCCGCCATCAGCGGATACCTTGGTTACGAAACTAAATTAAATGGTCTTGGATACCGAATCTACAATATGGCCGATGGTTCCATCGTGGACGAAAAAGTTCCTGCGAAAAACAATTCATATTTGGATGCAGTTAAAAACATGATGTTCCGTCTTCACTTTGGTGATTATGCGGGCATCGGGCTTCGTTTAATATCTTTTATTCTTGGACTGATCTCCTGTTTTGTTATCCTATCCGGGATCATGATCTGGCTTGTAGCTCGTGATAAAAAGAATATCCCAGAAAAACGCAGAAAATTTAACGCACAAGTAGCCAATTGGTATATGGCCATCTGCCTTACCCTACTTCCCATTACTGCTCTAGAGTTTATCCTTGTAAAGTTTGCAACAGAAGTCAACCGCACCTTTTTGTACCAGACCTATTTTCTTGTTTGGTTAGCTGCATCTGTTTTCTTTATCCTTAAAAAGGATATTGCCTTTACCAATAAATGGACATTGATCTCTGGTGGTATTTTGGGATTGTTGGTTCCGATTGCCAACGGGATTGCATCGGGCAATTGGATTTGGATAGCCTATCAAAATGGATACCAGCACATTCTTTTGGTGGATTTGCTCTGGTTAATTTTGGGAATTGTATCGCTCTGGATAGCTTTCTTTAAACTGAATACCCCTAAAAAAGAACTCGCACCTTCCTAAACCTACTTCTTGTAAAATCCTTTATGTTTAAGCGAATAGCATTCCTGTAAAACCTCCTCCAACACCTCTTGGTCGATTTCTTCCAACGAAAAATAGCGAAGCGATTTGACCACCTTTCGGTTTTCATTGACCATTTTATCCAAATGCAATGTGAGATGGGCCGAATTCCAAAAGGCTATGTCCACATACTTCTTTTTTTGGGAAACATTTAAATAGCAGATGGGCTGTTTGCCCGCATAAAAGCAAGGGATGCTCCATTTATATTTCATGTCAACATCAGGAACAACAGACTCTATCACCGCTTTTAGGTGCAACAAAATGCTTCTGTAAGGTTCTGCCTGGTTGATGATATACTCTTCTGCTGGATTCATAAAAATGACTTGCTTACGACCTACTTTTGAACAGCTTTTTCACCAACTTCAATATTAGAAGCGCAACAAATCCGATGACCAGCCCAAAAATAAAATCCTTTAACAAGGAGGGCAGGCTTGGGAACAAATGATGGAAAAATTCAATATTATGGGTAAAAATACCCCCTGAAACCAACAATAGGGCCAAGGTTCCAACAATTGACAAGCCTTTGATGATTTTTGGAAGTGCATTCACCAAAACTTTACCCACCTTATCGGAGAAGCTATCCGTTTGTTCGTTCAGGTTAATGAGCTTGTAACCGTAATCGTCCATACGAACAATTAAAGCAACAATACCATAAACCCCAACAGTGGCCAATAACGCCACGACGGACACAGTGGCAATACGAATGGTCAATGGTTCATTGACCACGGTACTCAATGCAATAATGACAATCTCAATAGAAAGTATGAAATCCGTGATGATGGCCTGCTTTATTTTTTGTTTCTCAAGCTCCGGCAAATCTTCTTTAGGTATTTCGGTGGGGGCGGCGTCATGGGCTTCCTCTCCTCTATGAAAAATGTACTCGTATACCTTTTCCGCCCCTTCATAAGCCAGATAGACCCCACCTAAAATTAAGATAACAGTAATAGCAACGGGCAGATAGGCACTCAACAAAAATGCTATGGGCAGAATAATCAATTTGTTCAAGAATGAACCTTTGGTAATGGCCCATAGTACGGGAATTTCCCGGCTGGATAAAAATCCCGTTGCCTTTTCGGCATTCACCGCCAAGTCATCCCCCAAAATACCTGCTGTTTTTTTTGTGGCGACCTTGCTCATCGTTGCCACATCATCCATAAGTGCGGAAATATCATCTAAAACAGCAAAAAAACCTGATGCCATAAGCTTTGTTTAAGGTTAGTGATTTAAGTTGGAGACAAAATAAATAAATCCAACCTTAAGAATAATGGTCAAAATCGAAAAAACTATTGTCTTAAATGCCTTCCATGGACATTAAGGTGGCCGCCCAAATAATTACAGAGGAGAAAAAGATTCCGATTGTATTTGCCGCAAAAGCTTCACGTTTTTTCATTTTGAATAGGTATGCTGCTATGCTACCGGCATAAACCCCTGTACCTGGCAGGGGAATCATAACAAACAATACAATCCCCAAGAATCCGAAACGCTGTATTTTGTTTCCCGAACCCTTTTTGGCTCTTTGACCTACGAAGACAGCGGACTTTTTATAAAAACGCCATTTGATCAAATGACGGTTGATGTATTCCAAAAAGAACATCATTAAAGGAAATACCATTACATTGGCCAAAAAACACACAATAAATACAACATACTCATTAACCCCTTGGTACATCCCGTAGGGAATACCGACCTTGGCCTCTCCAAAAGGCGATATACTCCAAAGTGCCGCTATAATCAAATCTTTGTGCAACGTAGTTATAATTTAAGCTGACAAAATTAATCAGGAATTTACATTTTGCGTCTTTGGCAACCCTTAAAAGTTTATTAATTGTGATTTATGTAGATTAAGTTCTAAATAACTTTAAGCCAGGGAAGAAAATGATGAGCCATTTATAGCCTGATCAAAACCAGACAGAATTTGATTAGTATACTCCTTTGGAGTTCTATCCGATATAGAAACCCGTTTATTGTCCACATCCACATTGAAATGAAAGCTGGAAAAGTCGGTATCGACATCCAGTCTAGACAACAGGAATCGCATAATTCTTGGTCTGAGGCTGTACTCTAAATCAATACAAGTCCTTTGCATTGCTGGATTGTCATCTCCAGAAAACACCCAATTGAATTTCACTGGCTTACGGAAATTAGGACACACAATATACTAAAAAACAGTCCACAGTCAACCTATAAGCATGTTTTTTGGACGAAGAGTTATTCTTTACCGTCCACGTAATCTTGTAGGTATGCATAACGTTCGGTCAGCTTCCCATTTTGGGTCATACGGGCCCTTTCAAGAACTCCGTCTTTGTCGTTATTGAAAAACGAGGGGATTACATACTTAGAGAATGCTTCGCCAAAACCAACACTGGCATCCCTGGGCAATTCACAGGGCAAGTTGTCCACGGCCATTACGGCAATGGCATTTTCCGACATAAAATCGGTTTCTTTTTCAGAATACGGGTCATAGCCATAAATGGGGTCCGCAATGGTAGACGGACGAATGGTGGTTGCCACCGGGCCATCAATATCACAACTGATATCGGCCACTACTTTTATTTTGAATTCCGGTTGTTTGGCATCTTCCCGGGTATACAGGTATGGTGCGCCGTCACCATAAAAATGTCCCGCAATATAAAAATCTGTCACTTCGGCAAATCGGAAAAAATTTGATTTGTATTCCCCAGGGTTCTTGAAAAAATCCAATTTGTTGCCACGGACACCATCCTTACGCTTGTTATAATCAGAGGCATCTATCTGGCAATATACTGGCTCTTTGAAGGTGTCGCTCAGGTATTCGGAGACACTTACTTTTTTTAAACCCATACCATCCAACATTTCCTTTGCCCCATTGCCCACTCTACCTTTGCCGGTAAGCAATATTTTGATGTTGGGCAGCTTTATTTTTTTAAGCTCGTTAATCAAGGCCTTCTGATCCAGAAGAGACTCGGCTTTGGGCAATTGATACAGGTTATATTTTAATCCGTAAGTTCTGAACCCGTTGTAGGCTCCAACAATTCCCGCATAGCGCCCGAATGCCACCAATCTGGCCCCTTTAGCGTTGGTAATTACCTCATGATCGTACAACTCGATGTTTTTGTCCAATATGGCTCGGAGCAGTTCCCTATTGTAAGGTTGCTTTTTTATGGTATGGGAAAAAAAGAAATATTTTTTATTGGGAATCAACGCATCAATGGGAACTTCCTTTACGCCAAGTAGCACTTCGCAAACTTCCATATCATTGACCACTGATAGGCCTTTATCGGTATATTCTTGGTCTGAAAACACTCGAATTGGTGAGGATTCGACCAAAATATCGGCCTTTGGGAATTTGGACAAGACATTTTGACATTCTTCTGGGGATAGCACTACCCTGCGGTCTGGTGGATTTTTACGTTCCCTGATAATTCCGAACTTCATATAACATTTTGGTATAATTGTTGACCAAAATAAGAGGAAAAGGCAGGGTAAGCAAACTTTTTATTGTTTGATGGATATGCGTTACCTTTGCCGACCGCGTTAGGGATAGAGGCAAGTACCCTGCCTGCGGCAAGCAGGCTTGTACGGCCGATAGCCCGACCGAAATGTTGCGAAGCGATATTTGGGTAACGCTCTAAAAAGAGTTCTTTGATAAAAAAGTGAGAGATGTTTATGCCCTTCGACTTCGCTCAGGGCATAATTCGTTTACGGTAAGCTAAGCTCACCTAACTCATTATGGGGCCGACCGGTTTTGACAGCAAGACCAATGGCGATGTAAGCATGCCGAGCGCTGGGATATAGCTCGTTAATCTCATGTTTCACACTTTTAATTGGCGAAAATAATTACGCTCTTGCCGCATAATCTGAATTATAGTAAGATTTGCCTCGTCCCTACAAGGTAGGGAAGCGAGATGTTCCTGAATAGCCCTTGTTGACGGCGATTCGTTTAGGAGCACCAAAAAAGTCAACACAAGGGTGTCCGCTCGCTTTGGCGACACCTCTAAAACCTAAAGAAGATAAGTGTATGTTAGGCCGTATCTGGTCAGGCATACATCGAAAATTAAGCAGATACTAAGCATGTAGAAAGCATGGTTATTGCTTGTTTGGACGAGGGTTCGAATCCCTCCGGCTCCACTAAAACACCATCAAAACAACACATTAAACCTGTAAATTACTGATTTACAGGTTTTTTTATTTTATTTGGTTTCGTTTAATCTCAATTAAAATCAGTTTGAAAGGCACCAAATCGATACCCATTTTAAAAATTAAAAAAAGGTATCGATATCCTTGTAATATTCTCTTTTATAATATTTTACAAAACTCCAATAAGTTATTTTTCATACCTTTATTGACATAAATCGATACCCAAAATATGTCAAATTCCTTTGCAGTCTTATTTTACCTTAAAGACAAACGTCTCGACAAGAACGGGAAAGCCGGACTATACCTAAGATTAACAGTAAATGGCCAACGATCAGTAATAAGCCTTCATAGAAAAATCGATCCTGAAAAATGGGACTCCAGAATGAACAGATTGAAAGGAAAAGGAGTTGAAGCGGAAGAACTAAATCGATTCATGTCCACTGTTCGTCATAAGGTAAATAAGATTCACCATGAATTAGTAGAAGAAGGAGAATTTTTCACTGTACATGATGTAAAGGATAAGTTTTTAGGCAATGACAAAAGGGTTAAGATGTTATTGGAACTCTTTGATCAACACAACCAGCAAATGAAGAAGCTAATTGATATTGAATTTGCTCTGGGTACCTATAAAAGATATAATACCACAAGAAATCACATCGCTGAATTTATAAAGTCTGAATTCGGAAAGTCAGATATCCCTGTTCGAGATGTGGATTTGAAATTCATTAAAGGATTTGAGTACTTCCTAAAAACTGCCAAAGAATGTAACCATAACTCGGCTTTGAAATACATCAACAACTTCAAGAAAATCATCCGTATGGCAGTAGCACATGAGTGGATCAGCAAAGATCCATTTTACAACTATAAAGTGCACTTCAAAACCGTAGAGCGTGAATTTCTATCCAAGGAAGAGTTGCAGATTTTGGTGAGCAAAGAAATAGAAGGGCAACGTTTGAATGTTGTGCGCGATATGTTTGTTTTCTGCTGCTATACCGGGCTTTCCTATATAGATGTCCAAAAACTACAGCCAAACCATATTGTCAAACATATAGACGGAACCCTTTGGATAAAATCCAAACGGACCAAAACAAAATCCAGATTGGGAATTCCACTACTCCCAACAGCCTTGGCCATCATTGAAAAATATGAAGATCATCCCAAAGTAGCCAATGGAGATTGCGTTCTTCCAGTATTAAGCAACCAGAAATCCAACGCATATCTTAAAGAGATTGCCGACCTCTGTGCCATTAAAAAGAATTTGACGACCCATTTGGCCAGACATACTTTTGCTACAACCGTGACCCTATCCAATGGCGTACCCATTGAAACTGTTGGGCAAATGCTTGGTCACAAAAATCTTCGTACGACCCAACATTATGCCAAAATCATTGATAGAAAAGTTAGCGAAGATATGGCTGTATTGAAAGAGGTTTTAGGTAAACAAAATACAATGTGAATTGAAAAGGTCCATATCCCTAGCTAACATAGCTCAAGGAAATAGCAATAAATCAACCATTGTTGAACAATCAACAATGCATACGCTTGGATTCAGATTTACCCTTTATTTATTTACCTAAGAAATTTAGAAGAAATGACGGTGTATCCAATATAAGTATCATCTAGAATTGGGTGATTTAAGCAAGCAACTTGATTTTTATATTAGTTTTGTAAAACCAGGGTTCACCAAAAAAATGAAACAAGACCATCCGTATCCAAACTTCCAACTATACACCATGTTTTTTAAGAAAATATCCAAGATTGCAATTACGCAATCAAAAATCAGTTATTTAGGCGCAATTGGTTTCGCTATACTCGTTATTTCCTGTAAGGAAGAAGCTAAAAATACTATCGCCGGCAAACCAAATATAATTTATATTTTAGCCGATGACCTTGGCTATGGAGACCTAGGTATATATGGTCAGGAAAAGTTTTCTACACCTAATATTGATCGACTGGCATCACAGGGCATGGTCTTTACCCAACACTATTCCGGGAGTACCGTATGTGCACCCTCTCGTTCGGCCTTGATGACAGGTATGCATACAGGACATACGGTTGTGAGAGGAAACAAGGAAATTCAACCAGAAGGGCAATATCCAATTCCAGATAATACATACACCATTGCCGAGGCCTTGAAAAATGCCGGTTACATTACAGGTGCTTTCGGGAAATGGGGATTGGGCTTTCCAGGGTCACAAGGTGACCCGATAAATCAGGGATTTGATGTTTTTTACGGATACAATTGTCAACGAATGGGGCATAACTATTACCCTTATCATCTTTGGTCGAATAAGGACTCTATCATTTTGTCCGAGAATTCAAATAAGCGTGATGGGATATATGCCCCGGAACTAATACACGCCCAAACGCTCAAATTCTTGGAGGATAACCAAGAGAACCCCTTTTTCCTATATGTGCCCAGTATTATTCCGCATGCGGAACTGGCAGCTCCAGAAGCCTATATGGAGAAACATAAGGGAAATTATCCACCTGAAGAAATGTATAAAGGCATCGATGATGGGTCAAAATTCAATCAAGGGGCCTATCGTTCCCAGAAAAATCCACATGCCGCTTTTGCTGCAATGATCAATGTACTGGACGATCAGGTGGGGGATATTATGGCCAAGGTAGAAGAATTGGGGCTCTCCAAGAATACCATAATTATTTTTACATCCGATAATGGGCCACATAGGGAAGGTGGAGCCGACCCGGAATATTTTGACAGCAATGGACCTTTAAAGGGGTTGAAAAGAGATTTGTATGAAGGGGGTATCAGAGTCCCTATGATTGTGAGGTGGCCCGGGAAAGTAACCCCCAACAGCAAAACAGATCACATATCAGCTTTTTGGGATGTTTTTCCAACCTTTTCCGAAATTGCGGGAATAGCCGCTCCAAACGACCTTGATGGTATTTCATTTCTTCCTACACTTTTGCAAAAAGAAAACCAGGAACAACATGATTATCTGTATTGGGAATTTCATGAAAAAGGGGGGCGACAAGCCATAAGAAAAGGTGACTGGAAGGCCGTTAAATATGATGTTCTAAACAATCCAGAAGCTCCTATTGAGCTCTATAATTTAAAAGATGACTTGGGTGAAGAGAACAATATTGCTCCATTGCATACGGAAGTAGTGTAGGAAATGCAATCAATTTTTGATACGGCACGCACAGAATCTAAGGTTTTCACCTTTTCTTCGGATACGGATTTGACCAAAGATCTGGAATAGGTCTTAACTTGATCAAATGAAAGGAGTCAAGCGAATCGTTCTAATGCGGATATACCAAACAACCTAGACCATATAACAAATAACGCTTGCACCTTGACTATTTCTTTTTGCCACATGTTGTCATGTTGTCATGTCAAATGATTGCAATTTAGCTGTAAAATACAGCCACTTTCTTTAGAGCGATGATATTTTTCCATGATTTCCTCTACGGATAGATACTTTGGAACCTTGACCGGCACTTGACTTTTAATCCTTATAAATGTAATGATTATGATAGGCCCAATTCACTATTTGACCGTACGTTTTATTTTATTCCATATCATGAATAAGCTAATTCCGGATGCCAGGACAACGATTGTCAGAACAATGGCCCATGTCCAATTACCATAAATCCAGTAACCTACTGAAAATAGGGCGCTATAAATAAAAACAGTACCCAATAACATAGCCAATATTCCATCGGGGACAGTCCATCTTTCCTCCACGTCAATATTGATTCCCGCCATAGGCCCACGCTGAACGATTTTCCTCCAACCTGGCCCTCCCGGTCTTATTTTTTTGCAAAATTCCAACAACACCTCATCTGTCTCTGGAGAACTTATATAGGTAACGGTCAGCCAAGCCGTTGTGGTGACGAGCACAACCATTGGATATTCCGTCCAATTGGGCAACAATCCAGTGTCTACAGCGAACAAATAAGATCCCAAGGGAGTCAGCTTTAATAAAAGGGACAGTATTCCAGAGGCGAACATTGCGGTAATTTCACTCCATGCATTGATTCTCCACCAAAACCATCTCAAAATAAAAATCAGTCCGGTACCAGCTCCAAACACCAACAAAATTTCAAAAAGCTGCAGTGCATTTTGAAGCAATAGAGCCAAGGCAGCACTTAAGATCATTAATACGACCGTCGATATCCGTCCGACCAATACCAATCTTTTTTCAGAGCCATCCGGCCGAATCCGTTCCTTGTAAAAGTCATAAACAATATAGGAAGAACCCCAATTCAATTGGGTTGATATCGTGGACATATAGGCAGCAACCAAAGAGGTCAAAACCAGACCCAGAAGACCAGCCGGTAATTTGGTAAGCATGGCGGAAAAAGCTAGATCATGTCCGAGCTTGTCATCCGCCACTATGGGAAATGCTTCCTGAAGACTTGCCAGGTCGGGAAATACAACGATGGAGGCCAAGGCCACTAAAATCCAGGGCCATGGTCTTACGGCGTAATGCATGAGGTTAAAGAAAAAAGTGGCCATAATGGCGTGCTTTTCATTTTTGGCCGAGAGCATCCTTTGGGCAATATACCCTCCTCCACCTGGTTCCGCTCCCGGGTACCATGAACTCCACCACTGTACCGACAATGGGATAATATTCAGCGTAATCATGGCATCCGCATTGTCGAGTTCAGGAAGAATATCCATTTTCATTTGGACATTGGGATTGGCCAATAGGGCCTCCATCCCACCAACCTCAGGTATATTGACCAAATAATATGCTGCACCTATGGTTCCCCCCATAGCTACGAAAAAGAGGACGAAATCAGTATATACCACCCCTTTAAATCCCCCAATAGCACTAAAGACCACGGTTATTAGACCAGCATATAGAACAGTTTGCCAAGGCTCCAAACCAAGCATGATCCCTCCTATCTTGATGGCTGCAAGAGTAACAGCCGACATAGTGATCACATTGAAGAGCACACCAAGGTAAACGGCCCTAAAACCACGCAAAAAGCGAGCAGGGGCACCTCCGTATCTAAGCTCATAAAACTCAAGATCTGTTTTAACATTGGACCTTCTCCATAACTTAGCATATACAAAAACGGTCAGAAGACCTGTCAACAAGAATGCCCACCATACCCAATTACCTGCAACACCATTGGCACGAACAATATCAGTGACCAAATTGGGCGTATCCGTTGAAAAAGTAGTCGCCACCATGGAAATGCCCAAAAGCCACCAGGGCATGGATCGACCGGATAGAAAATATTCGGTACTATTCCTTCCTGAACTTTTGGATACCTATAATCCTATCCCGAGTGTAACAGCAAAAAAGGTAATTATTATCACATAATCCAATGGCTGCAATGTTATCATAATTCAATTTTTAAAATGATTGGAGATATTACAGGGCTCTACGTTTTTAAGTTTTTGAGGAAGGCAGGGAACAACCCTGCCCCCCTCTACCAACTAACCTGCTAAAAAAGCGCTTTCATCTAACTTTGATGGTCAATATTCTGTAGTATTCGTTCATAAATCATTATAAGTAAGGCCTTAACAACCTAGCCCATAGGGCGTAGCCCTGTGCTGTTAAATGCAGTCCATCATTGGTATATTGAACATCCAATCGTCCCTTATCATCCAAAAAATGTGGATATAGATCGATCAGCTCGACATTTTTTTGTTTAGCAATTTTTCGCAGGACCCTATTGATGTTTAGAATATTGGAAGCCTTATCGTAATGATTTACAAACCGGTTGAACGTATCGTTTACAGGCAATAGGGTCTGCACATAAATTTCCGTTGAAGGAGACTCCTGAACTATTCGATCGATTATTTTCCGGTAGTTTCGTAGGATAATGCTATCAGGGATATTCCGAGACAAATCATTTATTCCGATCAAGATGAATACCTTGGCCGGTCTGCCTTCTGTAACCTCATCCAATCGTTCCAGGACACCAAAAGTCATGTCCCCTGAAATACCTCGATTGACGGCATTGTCCACATTCAACAATTCGTTCCATTCTGTCCCCGCCGTTATACTGTTTCCTAAAAAAACAATATCATCCGTACTGTTTGGGAACATCTTGAATTGAGCGACCTTATCGTAGAAGTTACTTGGCCTGTCAAGACTATCGACCTTTCTACTATGCTGAGCCTGTAAAGAGACAATCGCATAAACAAAACAAATTATGAATATCAAACCACGTTTATATATCTCCTTGTTCTTTATCATAAATCAAATTCTTTTAGTATTCCTGTTTTTGTACGGACATCACCAATTGCTTCCCTCCGTAAAAGGATTGATCAATTCTGTTGGTTATCGTTATAAGTTTGGATAAATTTTTGATCAAGATCTTCTGAGTCCTTATATGTTTTTCGAAGCTGAGACAAATCCTTCTTAAGTTGTGCTTGTATTTTCGAGTATTCGGCATCATTATAAACATTTATCATCTCGTTGGGGTCTTCGACAAGGTCGTAAAGTTCCCATTCATCCACATCATGATAAAAATGGATCAGTTTATGTGTTTTAGTTGAAATTCCATAATGGCGTTTCACAGCATGTTCCGCAGGATATTCATAATAATGGTAATAGACGCTTTCCCGGTTCCATTGTCGATCATTGCCTGTCAATAACGGTATTAAGCTTTCCCCCTGCATATCATTGGGTACCTTAATCCCCGCAGCATCCAAAAAGGTTTGTGCAAAATCCAAGTTTTGGACCAGCTCATCATTGGAACTGCCTGGTTCGATTTTGTTCGGCCAACGAACCAACAATGGGGTCTTAAAGGATTGTTGATACATAAATCGTTTATCGAACCAGCCATGTTCCCCCAGATAAAACCCTTGGTCGGAGGTGTATACCACCAAGGTATTCTTCGATAGCCCATTTTTCTCCAGATAATCCAAAACCCGGCCGACATTGTCGTCCACCGATTCAATACTGGCCAAGTAATCCTGCATATACCTTTGGTATTTCCACTGTATCTTTTGTTCTTCTGTCAAATGGGGCCATTGTTTTATAAAGTTTTCGGCGATGGAATCCAAAATCGGGGCATAAGCTTGGAGTTGTTCTTGCGTAAGTCGGTTTAACTCACCATTTATAAAAAGGTTTCGGTTTCTAGGATCCATTTCAATGCCCATATCTTCCAAAACGTCTGGGTAGACCTTACAGTCATAGCTCATCAACATATGTTCTAAAATGTTCATTTCCGCGGTTTTGGCAGCTGTTCCCCTATGGACGTAATCGTCAAATAGCGTAGTAGGCTCCGGAACCTTGATTTTGGACCATTTTTGCAGTTTTTCCGCTTTAGGCCACCATGGCCGGTGTGGGGCTTTATGCAGGTACATCATCATAAAGGGTTTGGAGGTATCTCTTTTTTGATCAAGCCATTCCAAGGTAAGATCGGTAATTATATCGGTGGCATAGCCCATTTTTTGGACGGTATCCCCAGCTTCAGTAATGAAATCTGGATTAATGTAACGTCCTTGCCCTGGAACGATCATAAACTCGTCCACGCCCTTGGGACGATTGCCAAAATGAAGTTTACCGAACATGGCGGTCTGGTATCCAGCCTCTTGGAACAATTGTGGAAAAGTTACCTGTGTGGTATCAAAGGGAGTAAGGTTATCTATTTTCCCATTAATATGTGCATGCTTTCCGGTCAAAATGGTAGCCCTTGATGGGGCACATATCGAGTTTGTGACCGAAGCATTTGTAAACAGCATTCCTTCCTTTGCAATCCTGTCAATATTCGGTGTTCGAATTAGGGTATCGTATGCACTTATCGCCTGATAGGCATGATCATCGGACATGATGAACAGGATATTCGGTCTTTTTTGGCGATTTGCATCATCTTGCCCTTTTGCCCTATTGGGGTTATCGCAGGAAAATAAACAAAGAATGGCTATCAAATAAATCAACGGTTGCTTTGACATCTTTATGGAAATTTAAGGTTACCCTAGGTTTAGTTGATGATGCACATCCCCTTTTTCCATAGGACTCTGGGTAAAAAATACGGTTCCATATCCACGCTTATACGCTTCCACTTTTATTGAATCCTTTAGAGAATAGGCCAGGTCCCCTATGAAATGTAAGGGCAGGGCCTTTAATTCCTTATCATAAGGCTCCAAGATATGGTCAAACACCTTGCAGATCCCTATTTGAATCATTGCCTTGATAAAAGGATGTTCTTGGTTCTGTATGAGGAACCAACCAAAATTTGCCAAGTAACCACTTGGGTTTGTTCCATGGTAAATTTCTTGCAGAATTTCTGAGTCATCCAATCCATAACAATCCTCCAAGTTTCTTCTCAATGATTCGGGCATTACCCCAAAGACATAATTTCTAAGGAGTTCTCTTCCAAAATAAACACTACTGCCATCATCCATGATGGGACATCCAAAATCCGGTAATCGTTTATGGAGTTCCAGACCATCATAGAAACAGCTCTTGGTGTTTCCATCAAGAATGCAGACCACTGCAGGAGACCCTCCCTTGCACTTCACCGCTAGGTCCAGGTCCTCCTCGACAACAACTTTTATATCAGGCGCATACTCCTGAAAAAAACCGAGCAATATATTTTGGGGGACCGCTTGTTTTCCTCCAGTGCAATAAAATTCAACCCGGGAAATCCTATGAAGACGAAAGCTTCCATTCAATTCCTGGACAAGGGACCTGATTTCCATTTCCGAAGCAATCATAGGATTGAGTCCCATCGTTCTTTTTTCGCACAATCCAATCCTGTTGGCATCCAACAGGTGCCAATCACATTTTGAAGCTGTGCAATCTGCGACCAATATCATGTCAAAAACTACAACTGTTGAAAATTATAACGCACAAATGCTTCCATTGCTGCATAACTTGCCAATCCTAGGGACTGATACCTTTGTGCGGTTTCCTTGTTCCTATCCTCGGCCCTCACCCAAAATTCACGGAGATCCTCTCCTTGGAACATCACCCCGTCCTTTTGTGTTTGATGGAAAAATATAGCTTTTCGTTTTCGTAGAACCTGTGCCGGACTCATCGGAACGGCCATCTCGATCTCATGGGTCTCCCACTCGTGCCATGCGCCTCTATACAACCAGACCCAACAATCTTCCATAAAGGCATTGCTCTTTAGTTCCTCCAAGGAAGCAAACAACGCTTCCAAGCATACCCGATGGGTTCCATGGGGGTCGGCCAAGTCCCCGGCCGCATAAATTTGATGCGGTTTGATCTCTTCAATAATACGGTTCATAATACGGATATCATCAACGCCCAACGGTTTTTTCCTTATAGCCCCGGTTTCATAAAAGGGAAGGTCCAAAAAGTGAACTTGACTATCTGGAATTCCCATATAGCGAGTAGCGGCCAAGCTTTCCGCCCTTCTGATATTCCCTTTGAGTTTTCTTACCAATTTCGAATCGTATTCTTCCTCCGTTTTGTCGGATATATTTTGCACGACCTCTGTAAACAGTTCCGATTTTTCCAAACTATTGGCCACCTCCGCTATTTTGAGCGCTTCATGATCGGGCACCGCAATATTTCCGGAGGTCTGATACGCCACATGTACTTCGTGCCCTTGGGCGACCAAACGATCAAAGGTCCCTCCCATTGAAATAACATCATCATCCGGATGGGGACTGAAAATAATGACCCGCTTCCTTTCAGGTTGTGCACGTTCTGGACGATTGGAATCATCTGCATGGGGCTTACCTCCCGGCCATCCTGTAATGGTATGCTGAAGCCTATTGAACGTCTTGATGTTCAGTTCATATGAGGATTGCTCAGAACTTAAAAGATCCGACATCCCCGAATCATTATAGTCCTTATCTGTCAATTGCAGGATTGGTTTGTTTTTTTGCATACTCAACCAAACTACGGCTTTATGAGTGAGATCCTTGGTCCAATCACAGGTCCTTACCAACCATGGGGTATCTATTCGGGTAAGGTGCGAAGCCGCTTCCTTGTCCAGCACAAATGTAGTGTTTGCATGTTCTTGGAGATAGGTTGCAGGTACATGGGCACTGATCTCCCCTTCTATGGTATCCCGTACAATTTCTGACTTGTTCTGTCCCCATGCGAGCAATACAATCCTTTTGGCTTTACTAATGGTTCCGATTCCCATGGTCACCGCCTTCCTCGGTACATTTTCCAATCCTTTGAAGGCTGGTGCGGCATCAACACGGGTGATATGGTCCAAGGTGATGTCCCTGGTCACGGAATTGAAATGGGACCCCGGCTCGTTAAAACCAATGTGTCCGGAACGGCCGATACCCAACAATTGAAAGTCCAGACCTCCTGCATCTTGAATAGCCTGCTCATACCTTTTACAGTACTCCTGTAACTCTTCCCTTGGAACCGTTCCATCTGGAATATTGATGTTCTCCGGTGCAATATCTATATGGTCGAAGAGATGTTGGTGCATGAAATAATGGTAACTCTGAACATTATTGCGTTCCATGGGGTAATATTCATCCAGGTTAAAGGTGACCACATTACCAAAGCTCAGGCCCTCCTCCCTGTGCATTCGCACAAGCTCCTCATATACTTTGATAGGTGAGGATCCTGTTGCCAACCCAAGCACACAGGACTGCCTTTTATTTTGTTTTTCCTTGATCAGATGTGCTATTTCCTCGGCCACTATTTTGGAACCTTCTTTGGAATCCTGAAAAATAACGTTGTGGATCTTTTCGAAGCGTGTATCTTCAAATTGACCCGCCGGTTTGTAACCGATAGAACTGTGATTAGTGATTGTTTCCATTGTATTTATAGATTGAATATCATAGATTTTTGTAATTCATCATTCTTATTGGCCTTGATATCATGGCCTCCATCGAAGGATATTATTTGGAACTACCATTCCAATGTCGAATAATGCTCCTTCAGGTACTTTTTCACCTCCACAATGTCATTTTTGGCCGTAAGGTCAGGGACATGTTCGGCCATGGGTATCCCTTTCATGTCACCAGAAAACTTCCCGAGCATGCCCAATAAGGCGGTCGAAAGTTCCTTTTCCAGTCGTACTGGATGTACCGGACAGTGCTTTAGGTAAGGAAAAAGTTTTTTCCCATCAAAGGTGAATATGTTCATACTGACCCTAAGTTTACCTTTGGTATCCCTATATTTTCCTACCTCATCCAACTTGGGCTTTTCAATAATATCGATCAGATTGTTCCAATCATCCATTTTGACCAGGGCAAAGCGTGAAATTCTTTCTGAATCGAATTCCAGGGCATCACGATCATATGTAATCAAGGCCTGCGGTGATTCCGTGTTGCGCAAAAGGTCAAACGCTTCCACAGAATAGAGATTGTCGCTATTGCATACAGTGAAACGCTTTTCCTGTAGTTCAGGATATTGTTCCATGGCCTGACAGAGTGCATCTGCGGTCCCGAAGGGCTTTTCCCTTTCTGATGGCACACGTTGGATGGCAAAGACCACCTCCAACCCATGAAACCCATTGCTTCCACCATAAAAATCACGAAACAATTCCCCTTGCTCCCCTATAACAATATAAATTTTTTCATAACCGGCACGTTTGGCATTATAAAGGACATAATCCAACATGGGACGTCCATTCCCTCCCAATCCTATCAAACCTTTGCTTCTTTCATTGGCCTGCTGGATTTCTTCAGCACTCAATATGGACTGGTTCGAGGCATTTTTCTTCATTCTGGATGAAGCTCCTCCGGCCAATACCACCAAACTATTCAGTGAACTCATATGTTATTTTTAATGGTACATTTCAATTATTCTGGATCCTGGGTCCACTTGGACCTGAAAAGCATCCTTGGCGCCTGCCGCTTTGATGGCGGCAATAACTTTGGCTTGTACAGTCTCGGGCGATAGGACAACAATGCTACCACCCCTCCCGGATCCCACAATCTTGGCCCCGTAAGCACCCGCTTCAAGGGCGCTTTCTATCATATTGTCAATAAGGGGCAGGCTAATATTTAAAAAATCCCGTAGCACCAGATGATGCTCCAGCATCAAATCACCTATTTTTTTTAAATCAAGCTCTGGTCTTCTAAACTCCAGTAGCGCACGTTGTGTAATACTATGGTTACGGATTGCGGCTACAAAATATACCTGCAATTCCTTCGGAACATAGGGCAAGTAAGTATCAATATCTTTTACATCCGCATTTCCCAAGTCGAAGTTCTTGACATATTTTTTCAGTGTCTTTACCGCCAATAGGGACTTATCCTTTAATTCTCGGAGTACCCCGGAGGTATCCTTAGGAATGCCAGACTCCCCAACGATCAGACCAGGAATCAACCTTTCAAACGTTTCATGGTATGGTTCCTTTCCTGTTTCAAGGTAAATGATATTACCCATAGCTATACTGAACTGATCCATTCTCCCCCCAGGTCTACCGTGATAGACCACCTCGGATTCATAGGCCAACTGTGCAACCAAAGACCTGGTAACGGGAACATTGCAACCAAAGGCGGACAACAAAAATTCCACCCAAGCCACGACTAGGGCGCTGGAGCTTGAAGTTCCCGCATTAATGGGAATATTGCCTTTGATGACAATATCATATCCATAATCGGGGCAACAACCATAATCCTTCAGCAGATCGATGGCTGCCATAAAGAAATCCCCTTGTTCAATGACCGTGAGCTTCCTTTTAGGGTCTATGGTCCGTGTTTGGCGCATGTCTGGTTGATCAATAACCAAAAAACCAGTGGTATTCTTCCTAGCGACCAATGTAATATGCCTATCAATGGCACAGCTTATCACAGGAAGTTCCAAGTAATCTTGGTGGTCACCGAACAAACAAGTCCTCCCTGGGGTCTTGACCACAACTGTCTCCCTACCTGATAGGTTAGGCTTGCTATCCATTATATCCCTTTGTTTTTAAAACTGTCACACATGGATTTGCTCGACATAATCCGTCGCAATATAATAAAAAATGTGTACGAACACACTATTAATGTTAACGTTAACATTAATAGTATTTATTTTAAATATATTTGTCTGGTGAAGAAAAAAATTACCATTAAAGATATCGCTCGCCTAGCCGATGTTTCCATTGGAACAGTGGACAGGGTCATCCACAACCGGGGCAAAGTTTCACAAAAAGCTCATGATCGTGTTCATCAGGTCATGGAAGAACTGCAATATAAGCCCAACCCTTTGGCCAGAATACTAAAGAACAATACTGTATTCCGTATACAGATCTTAATACCCGATCCATCCTTAGACCCCTACTGGACCTCTTGCTCCGAGGGAATTGATGAAATTATTCAAGAGTTCGAGGCCTTTGACATCGACTTCAATGTTCACTACTTTGACCCGTCCTTGCCGGAACAGTTTCTCAACAAGGGGTTCGAGGTCATGGCGAATAGCCCGGATGCCTTGCTATTTGTTCCGCTTTTCGAAACGGAAAGCACTACCCTACTTAAGGAATTGAAAGATAGGGACATTGTGACGGGTACCTTCAACAGTCCCTTAAACAATGAAATGGGACAACATGTTGGACAGGATTTATTTGTCAGCGGGAGGGTAGCCGCCAAACTCATGTCAATTTTGCTCCCTGAATCCGCCTCGATTTTAATCGTTCATATCGATGAATCCCACAATGCGATACATATCAAACAGAAAGAGGAAGGGTTCAGGTCATTTTTCAGGGAAAAGCGCCCATACCAAAAACTGACTGCTCTTTCCTTACGCTCAAATGAAGTACATAGCCGTTTGACATCGTTCATTAAGGAATCCGAGCCTTCGGGTTTTTTCGTCACCACATCCAAAACCTACCAAGTTGCAGAAGTCTTGGACCAAGAAGAGTGGAACTCAGCGCTTATAGGGTATGATCTTATCGAACGGAATATCGATTACCTGAAGAAGGACCAAATCAACTTCCTGATCCATCAAGCCCCAAAGCAACAGGCGTCACTTTCCCTTCGATATATCATTGAAAGATTGCTTTTTGACAAAAAATTCCCCAACTCACAGTTGCTACCCATTGATATCATCAATTCGGAAAATGTGAACAGCTATCTTTGAGCAGGCATTGCATCCAAAAATTGCAACCGACCAAAAGCACTGGGTACATGAAAGTCCGGCTCCCTGGTACCTGGATCGACCCAACTGATCCAATCAAATATCTTAGGACCTTTACCCTTTTGTCCTCCTCCTTTGCAGTCGGCCCTGAATATTCCCATATAAATTCCGTTGTCATGGATTAGGTCCAATGCATTCAAAGATGCTTTTCCGACCGACACCTCTATTTGATAACCATCCCCTGTCAATCTCGAATTCACTTCTAATTGATTCGACGGCCATCTCCAATCGTAATCAAAATTTCGATAGTGGGAAGCGGCATAATCAAGGACACGACCATAGGGGTCGAGTTCAAGACAATAATAGTTTTTCAAATCCAGATTGGCGGTAAAAAACAATTCCACCCGGTCAGAGTTGACAACTTCCAACTTATGATCGCGCAATCGTTCAACGTTCAAGGAAGTTTCCGAAACCTCAAAACGCGCATAAAGGCAATGGGAATCATGTTGTGCCATGAACCGTGTTTTCTGTATCGTACCTTGGCTCCATGGATTGATGAATGCTTCCAAGCGGGGAATAAGCTCCCAATTGACTCTCCCTTCACCTTGATGGACGGTTTGATATACGGGATATTGTTTCATCCTACCTTTTCAAAAGCATGTGATATGTTTCAATAGCTACCATTGTCCCAGTCAAATGGTTCTCGTTTAATCCATTGCCCTCTTGTGAAATCAGGAAAATCCTGGGGCTCTCCATTATTGGCTATGGATCTTTCGGACAAAGGTGTTACTGCGCTCCAGGCAGCGGCATCATAAACATCCAAAGGTGGAGCGATATTGGCCTTGGCACTTTCGACAAAGGCATTCATTACAAAAAAGTCCATACCACCATGGCCTGCACCTAAGGCATATTCACCATACTTTTTCCAAAGGGGGTGATCGTACTGTTCCAGCCAAGGAGTTGCCTCATCCCATTGATGGGGTTCCGATTGTCCCTCAATATACATCCGATTACCATCCACTTCCCAAAGCCCTTTGGAGCCCTGCACCCTAAAGCCCAAAGAATATGGTCTAGGCAAATTACAGTCATGGGTAACGATTATTGTTTCGCCATTTGCCGTTTCCAAGGTAGAGGTGATTACATCCCCCTGTTTGAACTTGACCTTGGCATTGGGGTGGTCCGCCCCTCCAACTTCCAGTATATAATTGTGCAAACCTATTCCTTTGGTGGCATGGGAGGTCATGGAAACCAATCTATTGCCACGATTGACATCGGCCATTGTGGCTATGGGACCAAGTCCATGGGTTGGGTATACATCGGCATTTCTTTTTACCGAATGCGCCGTACGCCATTTGGATTCTGAAATTCCCCTATCTCCAAACTCAGCTCCCTTTCCGTAGGCAGTTTTTCCGTCATTGAACTTCACATGTCTAAGGTCATGCTGATAACCGCAGCGAAAGTGAACCAATTCACCAAAGACATCCTGCTTTACCATATGTAGCACCGCCATGATATCACGACGATAATTCACATTTTCCAGAATCATCATATGGGTTCCCGTACGCTCGTGTGTATTTACCAAATCCCAACACTCTTCAAGGGTATTGGCCGCAGAAACCTCGACTCCTGCATATTTTCCGGCCTCCATGGCATCAACGGTCATTCGGGTGTGCCAGAGCCATGGCGTTGAAATGACCACAGCATCCAGGTCTTTTAATTCCAATAGATTGCGATAATCATATGGGTCCTTTCCAAACGATTTTGGTTTTTGTCTATTGGCCTTGGATATCAAATCCATCGCAACGCCGATTCGATTTTCATCGATATCACAAATAGCAGCAATATGGACATCGTCTCGCCTTAAAAGATTGGAAAGGTGATTGGTACCCCGAAGTCCAACACCGATCAAACCAATGTTGAGCTTATTTCCAATCGACCTATACATGGTACCATGGGCCAGTCCGGGGGCCAGCGCCACTGCTGTTCCAAATATGGAAGTGTTTTTTACAAATTTTCTTCTTGAGCTCATATTAACTAAATTTTATATCAGTAAATCCTTGTCAGTACTATAGCACTTTGGTCTGGCCTGGCACCGGGACAGGGTAGTTGCCATTTTCATCTGGGCTTGTCGGTGTCGGAGAATCCCAGCTAAGTTCTTCTGGCATAAGTTGTAGATCGGATGCTAGGGCCTCGTCCCATCCGATGACTTTTCCACTGTAGGTGGCCATACGTCCCATTATCGCCGTCATAGTGCTTTTGGCTCCATTGTAAGCATCGTTGATCACCGTATTGTTCCGTATAGAAGCAAACAGTTCATTATGTTCCTGTTGGTAGGGGTTATGCCCTTTGGAGTTTCCTATGGACTGTATTTCCTCACCGTCAAGGTTATAGATCTTTGCGACCCCTGCGTCATGGGTGTCCACCCTGCCATTGGTCAGCTGGAACGCCTCGCCCACTCGGTACATGGTGTTGGGCTGGTGCCTACATTGGCTTGCGATGACCGCTCCGCTGGGATAAGTGAACTCCACAAAATGATGGTCGAATATTTCTCCGTGATCGGGTCCTTTCCGTACCATGCGGCCGCCCATGCCCTGGGCAGATACAGGGTATTCCCCTATAAACCAGTTGGCTATATCGATATTGTGGATATGCTGCTCAAGAATATGATCACCGCAGACCCAATTGAAATAATACCAATTTCTCATCTGATACTCCAGTTCGGACTGTCCCGGTTGTCGTTGACGCACCCATACACCGGAAGAGTTCCAATAGACCTGCCCCGACAGGATTTTGCCAAGGTCACCGCCTTTGATAAGTGAATTCACTTTGATGTAATTTTCCTGGTAATGGCGCTGTAGCCCGACAACGACATTCAATTTCTTTTGATCGGCCAACTTAGCAGTCTCAAATACCTTACGTATTCCGGGCGCGTCGGTGGCCACCGGTTTTTCCATAAAGACGTGTTTGTCATTTTCAATGGCATAGGCAAAGTGGTAGGGCCTAAAACCTGGGGGTGTGGTAAGAATTACAACATCGGCAAGGTCTATCGCCTCTTTAAAACCTTCAAAGCCAACAAATTTATGTTTATCCTTAACATTGATTTTTCCGGTATCCTTGTATTTGTCGTACAAATGGCCATAACTGGAGTTCAACTGGTCCTCAAAAAGATCTGCCATGGCGACCAATTGTACATGGTCATCGGCCTCAAGGGCTTGGTTGGCAGCACCTGTTCCACGACCTCCACAGCCCACTAGGGCGATCTTTAGCTTTTTCTCGTTGAACACATTGACCATTCCATGGCCTCCCAGCGAGGGCAAGATCATCGCCCCTGATGCCATGGATGCATTTTTTATAAACTTTCTTCTCGACTTGTTATTTGTCCCATCCATATTTTTCATGTTACGCATATGTTTTATTCTTATTTAATTTTCCACCCAATACTCCTTGAGCTCATTCGGGTCCGGCAATTTTTTTGGACGCACCACCCTAAACCCTACAAAACCGGCATCGGTGAACCACCATTTACTCCTTGGAAATTGTGGATCTCGTTGTTTCCAAATGGGATCGGAAGCCATTCTGGAGGCACTTCGCATTCCTTCCGACCCATCCTTGAACGAACCTCCCCTCACGACCACTGGATACTCCTTGACCACTGGCTCAAAGGGAAGTCGGGTATCTTCATACCCATTTTCATGGTATTGGTCCAAGGTCCATTCCGCCACATTTCCGTACATGTCATATAACCCCCAAGGGTTGGGCTTCTTTCCCCCTACAGCATGGTAAGAACCTTCACTGTTTTGCTTAAACCATGCATATGCTCCCAATTTTGCAGGGTCCGAACCAAAATGATAAGGTCCTTCGCTCCCTGCCCGTGCAGCATACTCCCATTCGGCCTCGGTCGGCAATCGATAAAACCGCCCAGTTACCGCAGACAGCCATTGACAAAAAGACGAAGCGGCCAGCTGAGTGACATTAACGGCTGGATAATTTGCATCCCGGCCCATTCCCAGGCTCATGTCCACATAAGGGGTCGTTGCTCCAGACACTGCGTCGGCCTTCAGTTGTATTTCGTTTGCCTTTGACCTATTTTCAAGATCGTCAATGGCTCTTTCGATAAACAGGTTATAAAGTTCCCAGGTTACTTCAAATTTTGACATCCAGAATCCTTCGACCTTAATTTCACGTATGGGCCCCTCGTCTGTATTTCTCCCTGGTTCTCCCTCTTCACTGCCCATATCAAATGTTCCTGAGGGAATCGTGATCATGTCCAATGAGACATCCACCCCGGGTAAATCTTGGGTATAGTCGGATTCCTGTTGCGCATGGGTATTACCAAATGTTACCATTAAGGCTAACAAAATATGGATCGTTCTAATTTTCATTAAGTTCACAGTATTTAAAATGAATCACTTGCTTTATAAGCGTCGATAACCGCCTGTTCACCGGCTTTGCCTTGTTCGGAATTGCCATGTTCCATTCCTACGATACCTTGATAGCCCTTGGAATGAATGTGCTTAAATACATTTAGATAATTAATCTCACCTGTTGTAGGCTCTTTTCGCCCTGGATTATCGCCTACCTGGAAATAGGCAATCTCTTCCCATGAAGCATCTATATTTGGGATTAAATTCCCTTCTTGGATCTGTTGATGATAGATGTCGAAAAGGATTTTGCATGATGGGCTGCCCACCGCTTTACATATTTCATAGGCTTGAGGGCTATCCGTAAGAAAAAGTCCTGGGTGGTCCCTAAAGTTTAGAGGCTCCAATACCATGGTTAAACCATGAGGTTCCAAAAGAGCGCTGGCCTGTTTAAGCGACTCTACAACATTGGCTGTTTGGTAGCCTTTTCTTAATCGAAGATCCACATGACCGGGCACTACGGTCATCCATTTGGCATTCACCCGCTTGGCAACTTCGATAGATTCCCTGATTTCCTTCAGGAATTTTTCGCGGAGTGAAGTATCACCATTGGTTAGGTTGGGTTTGCTCCAAGAAATTTCGTGGGCAACAAAGACACCCATTTCCAAGCCACGTTTTTCCATAGTTGCGGCCATTTGTTTCTGAAGATCTAAGGAGCGGCCCTTCATACCGTTGTCTTCAAAAGCGGTAAATCCCATGTCCGCCATAAAATTTAGTTGGTCGATGGGGTCGTCTCCTGCCAAAGCTTTGAACATGCCCAAATGAGGGGCATATTTCAAATGGAATTGGCCCGGGACAACAGGCTCGCCGTTACCCGATTTTCCCGACTGGGCGAATATTCCTGTTACCCCTAGGCCCAAGGCCCCTGAGAACATTACATTATCCTTTACAAAATTTCTTCGATTCATCATATCCTAGTTTTTTTTATTCTTTAATTGGGACCCATTTGAACTTCTGTTTACTTGAGTTAAGTTTACCGACCGGTCAACGATCGTAACTGACAGATGTCTTAAAGGTGGATGCGGGCAGTTCCTCTGAATTCACCAGATTGCCCCTTGTCCATGCTTTCCAACCATAGTATAAATATTCAGGTTGTTCGGTTATGGGAATAATTACCCGCCTCTTTTGGATATATGCCTTTACCTCCCTCCTACCATCCAAGGAAAACCCTCGTAATGCCATTCCATCACTGGTGGTGAGTCCACTGCTGTGCTCAAAGGAAACCATGAGATGATCACCTTTAAACTTTACCTTTTTGACCAAAGGCCCCGAAGGTACAATGGCATGACCATAGGTCTTATGTAAGGCCCATCGGGCCAATCGATCGCCCACGGCTTTTTTATTCGTAGGGTGCACGTCATTTTTTGCTCCTATATCGGAGGTAACAGCCATTCCACCATAGGGAACCATGTACAAAAGTTTTCTTTGTTCATCCCGAAATTGCGGCCATAAATGAGCGTTATAGTTCTTGGTATCAATCGCGGAAAGTTGTGCCCAGTAAAAGGGCATTTGCAGGTCGCCCCATTTTACCCTGTAATCCCGAACCATCATTGCTTGTAATTCGGCATATTCATCTACCCGAGGCTGTTCTTGCGCATTGCTCTCTCCCTGATACCATATTATTCCCTTAATAGGCATTTTCAAAAGTGGATGCACACCTGCCCGATAGGCAAACCCAGGCTTGTAGGCGTGATTTGGTCCCAAACTGTCCACAAGAACATCTTTTGCCCGACCTAGGTTCTGAACGCCCCTTTCCCTGATCCACTTCGGCAATGCATCGTTATAAAGCCAATTCTTGGTCACTTTTCCTCGATAATCCCGTGAAGCATACAATGTTTCGGCGCTTATAAATGTCTCTATTGGGGCACCTCCAATGGCTAGATGTATCAATCCTATGGGAACAGAGGTTTCCTCAAGAATTTTTTTTCCAAAATAATATCCTACTGCACTCATGGAACTTGAAGTAGTTTGATTGCTCGACTCCCAATGTCCTAAGTAAAACTCTTCCCTATTCAACCTTTTTACAATGGAATCACCAAAGGCCTTGTTGTATATGTTTTCACCCG
Source organism: Flagellimonas abyssi (assembly GCF_019457905.1). GTDB lineage: Bacteria > Bacteroidota > Bacteroidia > Flavobacteriales > Flavobacteriaceae > Flagellimonas > Flagellimonas abyssi. The sequence continues at coordinate 108,297 of NZ_JAHZSV010000015.1, forward strand.
CATAGGTGGGATTATAGAGACGTAACAATCCTTGGTCTGTTTTGGACACCTCAGAGGGGTAATGCATTTCCTTATCCAATGGCCATTCCATGTTAGATTGACCCGAACAAAGCCATATATCACCAATTAGAATATTTTTCAATCTAATTTCCTGGCCTTGATGACGAACATATAGTACGTGTGGTGTCGTGTCCGCTTTCCGTGAACGTAGCCATATACTCCAAGAGTGATTGCCTTCTACCGTCACCTCCTTGACCTCCCCATCAAACATAACCTCCACGATCTCATTAGGGCGACCCCATCCCCATATATGGATGGGCTTATTACGCTGTATGACCATGTTATCCGTAAAAATCGAAGGTAGCTTAACCTGACCAAATATGGTATAGGTTCCCAATAAGAACAGGCAACCCAGCATGTATGTAGCGACTTTTTTCATATTTATTATCATTCATTGGCACGGTTTACCCCCAAATTCAATCCTTTTCAAAATATCCCTGGGTGCCATCATTGAATTAAACCTGTCCTTTTTATTTGAACCAGAAGACATCATTTGCCTGGCATATCTTTTTGGTCGGATTCAGGGAACATCAAGCTAAAAGCGTATCCAAATCCATAACAGGAGACAACACCAAAAAAGGCGTACATCAAAAAGCTTATTTCGGTATGGACACTGATATACCATATCAAGACCGCACTGGCAAAAAGTCCCATAAGGGTCCCCTTGGCATTCGCCCTTTTTGTGAGCATTCCCAATAGGAACATACCCCCTAGACCTCCGGTGAACAATCCGAGATATCTGTAAAATTCGTCCCAAAGGGATTTTATATTGGAATTGGCCATCCAAAGGGCCAGCACCATCCCGATCAGTCCGGTTAGCACGGTCGCTATTCTAGCTATCCGCAATAACCGTTTATCCGGAACACCCATTTTAAATCGTTTGTAGAAATCATTGCAAAAAGCAGTGGAAACTGAATTGAGGCTGCTACTGATGCTGCTCATGGCCGCAGAAAAAATACCGGCCACCAGAAGGCCCGACACCCCTACGGGCAGTTCCTTTACGATGTACATTGGAAAAATGGAGTCATTGTTTGAAATCGTAGGGGACAAACGCGCCGGAAATTCGGAATAAAAAATGAACAGCAAGGTCCCAAGACCAAAGAAAATAATACTGGCCGGAAGGGTCAACACAGCATTGGTATACAGGGTTTTTTGGGAGTTTTTCATATCCGTACTGGTCAGATATCTCTGAACGATCGTCTGGTCCGTTCCCTGGGTTACCATGGCCGAGGCGAGCCCTCCAATGGCAACCACCCAAAATGTGGCCTTGGTAAAATCAAAATCCATATTGGCTACGTTGAATTTCTGATGTTCCGAAGCATAGGTGATCATATCGCCAAAAGAACTCTCCGTATGCAGCATGATCCACACAACAGCAAGCACACTCCCTCCCAGCAGTACAATGACCTGCATGACATCGGTCCATATAACGGCCTCAATTCCCCCAAAAGCGGTGTAGGCGATACAAAGTACGCTCATGATAAGAATACTGGTTTCCACCGGAATTCCGGTAACAATGGATATAGCCAACGAGGGCAACAACAAAACAATACCAATACGCCCTAATTGAAACAGAATAAAGGACAGGCTACCAAAGGCCCGTGCGGTATAATTAAAACGGTCCTCCAAGAATTCATAGGCGGTAGTAATCTTCAAGCGATTGAAAAAAGGAATGAACACGAGTGAAATCAAAGGAGTAATGGCTATCGCGGCCATATTCAACATAAAGAAGGACCAATCGGTTACAAATGCTTTTGCCGGAATGGCCATAAAGGTAATGGCGCTGAGCAACGTCCCAAAAACGCTCAATCCACTGGCCCACCAGGGAATCCGTCCACCACCGACAAAGTAATCGTTGGTTGACTTTTGCTTATAGGAGAAATAGACCCCAATAAGCAAAGAAAGCATAAGATAACCGAACAGCACCATATAATTAATGGTGCCAAATGGCTGCATTGCCTCCCCTTCCGTAATTTTTTGAACCGTTGTAGTTCGAATACCCGGGGATGCTTCTCCAGAGACCATAAACACATCCTGTCCATCAGCAAAGGAAAGAGCCGTGACCGGCAAGGGTCTTGGCAGCGTATCGTATACAAACCATCGGTCCGTTATGCTATTATAGGATAGTACTTGCTTTGAAAATCCAGGATGGTGATTCAAGATTTCATCGCGCCGTGACCTTAAGTCTTTCAAAAGAGAATCATTGGATTCCGATGATATCCGCAAGGCGATTTCCTCCAACTTGTTGAAAAGCACCTCGTCCGACCCGCCATAGACCATAATATGCATCGATCCCGTGGGGCGCCCATAGGCACCCATCAGTACCCTAGGCCGATCATCGATTGTTAACCTTCCCTGCTCTTGCCATTCCCCTGTATTGAGGTCATAGGATAAATAAGTGGTCAATGGCACCGATTTTTGTCCCTTTATTTGATTCCTTCCCCCAATGACAAACAATTTTCTGGAATGTTGTGTATCCTGTATCGCCGCCACATGCAGGGCCCTTGGTTCACCGGGGAAATCCGGTAGTTTTTCCCAAGACTCTTTGGTCAATGACAGCCGATATAAGGAATTGGTGCTCCTTTGCGCATTCTTCCCACCAACAACGTAGACATAATCGTTATCCACCACGGCAGCTGAATATGCCAGGGGTTCCGGCAGGCTTGGAAGTTCAGTAATGTCAATGGAATTGTCGTTGGAATTGAATTGTAACAGCAGTACTTGGTCGATGCTCCCTTGGGAATTCTCCCCTCCAATCAAAAGTATGCCTTCCTCCAGGATAACGGAAGACCCATAGGCCAATGGGCTTGGCAGTGTCTTTGAGGCGAGTTGCCACTGCTCCCCTTTGAGAAAATATATGGCGTCGCTCCAGACTTTTGCCCCACCATCCCAAGGAAGTCCCTCGGGAAAATTGGCACCGCCAGCAGCAATTATCACGCCATCCTGCCGACCTCCCATCATTCCTGCAAAGCCATTGAAAGTATCCAGTCCCTTTCCCGAAAGGCTGGGCAGTTTTTGCACTATAAGTTTTTGTCGATCCTGTCCCATGCACAGGGCTGAGATACAACACAGGGCTGCAACTGCAATAAACCGTTTAATCATCATACTGCTCCATTTTGATTGCCGTTCTATATTTCAATCCTTTGGCCTCGCGGATACCTTCTGCCGTCCTTTTAATAGGTATGCACGTAAACATCCACTTCCAGGAGGGCTCACCAAAGGGTACCTTCAAAACTACATCGTTCCACCCCTTTTTCAATGGAATCTTTGTGGGTTCGCGATAAAAGTAATCTTCATCAAGAAAGGGAATTTCTTCTGAATCGGCCCTTATCCCAGGTTGTTTCCATTCAGGAGGAGCTATTATGCTTCCATTCACCCATATTTTAGGTTGGGTATGGTGCCATTGGCCCAATTGTGGAAAAGGGCCGCCACGCCTTCCTCCCGATCGTGACCAACCATGGAAACCGACCCAAAAATCCTGTATACGGTCTTCAGGGGAATATACCTGGGTCGTAGCATAAAAGGTTCCACGCTTGGCATCTGTAATCGATGGGAATCCAAAAAAGTGCTTTAAATGTATGGTCCCTCCATAATAAGGCCCTTTCCAGCTCAATACCCCAGCATCCGTAATGTAGCTTTTTTTGATTTCCTTTTCCACCGGAAAAGATTTTGAAAAATCCCCTCCATGATCGAACGGACCGATGAGCTGCCATGGTATCCGGGATTGGGAAACATAGGGAAACTCTTTATTGGCAAAAAACAGGTCCCGATGCCGCACCACCTTTTCCTCCAACTCCTGAAAGGTATTGTAGCCCTCAGAACCTGCATCAGGAAGAGTGCTCCAAAACCTTTCGTCGTATTGGGGTCTACCGTTCCAAATAGCATCCGAATAAAATAAGATGGAAGGGTAGATGGGATTCTGACGTAAAATATCACGTTCCTCGTTCACGTCGTTATCGGGCCATGCACATAAGATACCCCCTAGAGCCAAATCATCTCCTTCTTTTTGACGACCTGGCTGTTGGAAAAATAGTCTTACCATCCCTGCAAATGGATCTAAATGATTGATATAATTCGCTCTGGAATCAATAAACTGTTTGCCCTTTGAAGGTGGATGTTGTGCCCATAATTGTTGTATGGTCACAATATCATTGTTGAGTTCGATACCTTCCTTCCACGTAATGACCTTGCGATTGTTTTCTTGAATATGCAAGGCAATGGTCTCGATAAACTCTTTTGGGACCTCTTCGGCTCTATTTCTCACTTCATCCGTACCCATATGAATGTAGGGCATCTCATTGGCATCGGCCAACGACATAAGTTCATCGAATAAATCCAATAATATGGACAATACCTGTGGATGGTTCATTTTATCGAAACCAAAGGCCCGGCGGAAGGCTTCCGTATGACCAGGTATGTCAAATTCGGGAACAACTGTTATATTTCGCGCTTTGCAAAAGGCCAGTATCTCCTTAAAATCTTCCTGTGTATAATATTGTCCAACATCTCTGGAAAAAGCCTTATCAGATTGCAATTGTGGGTATTTGCGACTTTCCAACCGCCATCCTGGATTATCCGTTAAATGCCAATGGAAAATATTGTACTTGTAATTGGAAAGTACCTCGATCTGTTCTTTTAATTGCGCTACAGACTGAAAGTTTCGTCCAGTATCGTGCATGAAGCCCCTAATCCTAAACGATGGCCAATCCTTGATTTCAACCATACGGAAACGTCCGTTTCCACCAACTTTTCGAAACAGCTGTTTTAAGGTTGCAATGGCGTAATAAATTCCTTGTTGTGAACCTGTGGAAATCGTCACAGCACTATCAATCTTGAGTTCGTATGACTCGTCATTGGGCTCAATGGATATATCCCTTTGCAGTTTTACCACCAACCCCCGCTTACGGTCCGGAATTCCTTTTCCCTCCAAAAAATCATGAAGCAACCTGGAAGTTTCCGTAGAAAAATCATTGGATTGTATGTGGAACCCATCAAAGTCAACGGTCCCGTTCCCATATTCGATATGTTTTGGAACGGGTATAATGGGATATGCTTTTTCTTGACCCCTTTGGGCTAAAGCTTCAGCAGTCGTAGCAAAAATGATTCCTATCCCACAGACCGCCAGTTGAAGTTTTGTCAATAGCTGTATGGGATAAATTAAAAGTGCCTTCATCAATATATCTTAGGATCCGATCAACTCGCTCAATGGGATTTTTTGAAAATACAGTTCCTTCTTCCCCTCATAGAGAATGCCCAAATGATTTTCATCAATAATAGAAAGACAAGAGTACCCATAGGTATCATCGGCATAAAGTTCAATTTGATTTTCCTCTGGCCAGGACATCCCCAGATCAAAACTTGTCTTTATCGTAATATGGTTACGACGGGTTTTTGAATCAGGATTTGAAAAAAATAAAATTTTCCCACGTTGTGGATGGTCATAGGCAACTATGCTCGCCATACAATTGGGCTCGATCAAGGCCTTTCGCGATGTCGGGTGTTCTTCCCAAGTTTCTCCCATATCGCCACTGACAGCTACCGATCGACCGTTCAGACTGTCCTTTCTATTGGCCCTATTGCGGTCGTCACGCATATTCAGCATAAGCGTTCCTTCGGATATCTGTACCACCTGCGCTTCAGTGGTTTCCGATTTTGCCCCGGTTCCCACATCCCAGGATTCGCCCCCATCTTCACTATAAATGATGGTTGAATGAGGTATTCGATTCTTATCCTTGTACTGTGCCGGAAAGACCAAAGTCCCATTTTCCATAGTAATACCGGCCCCTGGCCCATTGAAGAACAACTGCCATTCCCGTTTTTTGGTGGATGTAGTAATATTTATGGGAGATGACCAGGTCAGACCATCATCCTTACTGTTCACTAGAATCAATTGCCCCGTTTTGTCTGGAGACAATCCGGGTTCAGAGGCATTCCAAGCTCGTTTGCCAGGATATCCATGCAGCCAAAGGGCCGCAACCCAAATGGTGTTCGTCTTATGATCAACAAGCACTGCTGGGTCCCCAATACCGTTCTGATCTTCTGGCAGTCCACCGTACTCACCCATATCCATGATTACTTTCATCGGCTCCCAGGTCTCTCCTCCGTCTGTACTTCGGCTCATGCCAACGTCGATATCCTCCTGAAGATCCACTGGGTCATTGTATCGGTTATCGTAAACTGCGATCAAGGTACCCTTATTTGTTGTGGCCATTCCTGGTATGCGATAGGTATCTATACCATCTTGTCCTTGCTGCCTTAGAGCATTACCCAATCGCTGTGCACTGGATACATCATCCATCCGGGGCGTTACATTTGACCCATCGGATAGAATAGCCCCCAAGAGGTTGACACCAATTTTACCAGTCAAATCAGGGTTGCTGCTCAAGCTTGTGGACAACCAAAAATAATGTGTTCCTGCGGAAAGGGACCGATTCTCTTTTAGGGAGAACTCCGGTGCAAGATTTGAAGTTTTTGTCACAATCGAAGCACTTTCAAAATCGTCCTTAGTACTGTAATGAAGCGTTACCTCCGATAGATCATTGATATCCGATGTCCCCTCCAAAGAAAACTTGAGCTCCGCTATGCTTATCGCCTGGGAGGAATCGGGCACTTGAATTTGAATTTTTAGAATTTGGTTTTGATCTTTACCTATCAAAACCGGCAGTACAGGTTGTTGCGCCTTGATATCAACAACATTGTTCTGTTTGCTGCCACAGGAAAGGGCCAACATTAAAATGAGCCCCAAAATGGACGTTCCAAACCTACGATCGATCATATTCATTGCACTGTTTTTTTGTTTTCTATTTTTTCGAATGTCTTCCAACATTGATAAAGGGCACGAGGTACATGGAAACAACCTTTCCACTTCCCTCCCTTCAATGTTAAATGAGGGTGTCCCTGTCGGTTCAAGTACCCATACCACTCCCCATGGACAGGGTCCGGAAAATGGGTCCAAGTATACTGGTGGACCCTATCATACCAATCCCATATTTTGGGGCATTCGGTAAGTTCGTACATTTTTGCCAGTGCCACCAAGGCCTCTAAATGTACCCACCATAATTTTTGATCGTGTTCCAACTGCTGTGGCGGATATCCCTTGGCATCCATAAAGTAAAAAATTCCACCATACGTATCATCCCAGCCATAATCCAAAAGTCGCAAAACAGTATTCTTTGCTTTTTGAATCAGCTTGTCATCATTTCTACGGGTTCCGATGTCAGCAATGAACCACATAGCTTCGAGACCGTGGCCCGGATTGATCAAGCGCCCATCAAAAGAATCGTTCAACGTCCCATCTTTATCGACATTTTCATAGATAAGCCCTGATTCCTTCCTCAAAAACACCTCCATAACTTCCTCGACACAGTGATCCAAGGTGCTCTCCACCTGTTCAGAGGGCAAGACATGTTCCAACTCCAATACAAGGTTGGACAAAATCATGGGCAATGCAAAATTCTTCAATGCCCTTGTACCGGTACTTTTTTCGTAGATTCCTTTGGGAGCCGTTCGTCTATCCAAGATATTCCGATAGGTCATTTTGGCGATATCCGCGGCATACGCATCATCGGCAGCCTTAGCATATTGTGCAAAGGCCATAGCTGCAAAACAATCTGAAAAAATATTATAGGGTTGTACCAAAGGCCGTCCATCCGAAGTCAAGGAGAAATAAAAATTCCCCTGGTCGTCCCTACCATATTTTCGCAAGAATTTCATCCCAGATCGAGCCACGTCCAGCCAATAATCCTTTTTTTCCAATTCATTATACAGCATGGAATACAACCAAACCTGCCTCCCCTGTAGCCAAACGAATTTGTCCGTGTCGTAAACTTTTCCTTTTTGATCAAGACAGGTAAAATACCCACCATTTTCGTTATCAAGGGAATATTTCCCCCAAAAAGGGAGCACATCATCCAACAGTGCACTTTTATATATTGTAGAATATTTCATATTATGTATGACATAATACAAATATACAATATATTTTGAATATATTTGTACTGCTCCTTAAAAGGATTTATGTTTATTTTGCCACCAATGATTGAAAACATGCACTGAGGGCATTAATTCATTTGTATATGAAGCAGCTAAAGAAATTAAAGCCGGTCGATACCCTTTCCCTGGTCGATAAGGTCGAATTGAGCTTATTGGAATTTTTCAAAGAAAATGAACTGGGACCCGGCGATGCCATACCCAAGGAATTGGATTTTGCCAAAAGTCTTGGTGTCAGCAGAACCGTAGTAAGGGAGGCCCTTTTGAGATTGCGGACCCTTGGACTTATCGAGTCCAAAAAGCATAGGGGCATGATCTTAAAGCAACCGGATATCATCAATAATTTCGAGCGCATCATGGATCCTACCCTTTTAGGAACCGAAACTTTAAAAAATCTCTTTGAGCTTCGTTTGATTCTGGAAATGGGGATGGCCGACTTTCTCTTTGAACATAAAACCGATAAGGAACTGGATGAGCTGGAAGCAATAGTGGAGGAAGAAGAAGCCACCAGTACGGGCAAAGTTCGTTTTTCCTTGGACAAGGAGGTTGCCTTCCACGGTAAACTTTACCAAATATCAAAAAACGATACCCTTCAACGTTTCCAAGGTCTCTTACTCCCCGTATTTGAATACGTTTACCTAAAGGATACGGAGAACCGTGACCTGGACGAATACCATTACACCAAGGGCACCTTTGTGACGCACAGAATGCTCTTGGACAATCTGAAGATAGGCACTCCAGAAACTTTTCGCAATGCGATGCGTCGCCACCTTGAACCTCATTTCGACCACATTTTCAAATACGAAAAGAAATAATTCTTTCTGCCTTCATTGCCTAAACATCAAAGGCGTTGACCTCCACGTTTTCAAGCTACAGTAGACCACGGAACAGGAGCTATTACCCTTACCTGAGGATTCCTTTAAGAACTATTCCCCAATACAAAATTGGCGCACCCTGGTTTCAAAACGCACCATGGAATGTATCACAATAAGCTGAACCTTATTCCAACCAGACTTGGTTTCCCCCTATGTGCCAAAAATAAAAAAAGGGCCCGAACATGGCGGACCCCTTTTCTTGAATTAAATAACTAGCCACTAAACTTAATAACTAACTCACTAACTAACTCAAATCAATTAACTAACTCTTTATTCCCATCCTGGAGTTTGATCCAATAATGGGTTTCTTCCAATCATGTCGTTCGTTATCGGTAACAACAACTTGTATTCATCGCCAGGGTTAAGAAAATCGATGTTTTCGATGACATAACTGTCCCCTGCACGTCTTAGATCCCACCAACGTTTTCCTTCGGCAATAAATTCTTTATATCGCTCGGTCAAAATTGCATTTGCATTATCGCTTTGGGTACTGTTCACATAGGCATGGATGGCAGGGTCGTAATCTTCCCCGTAAGCTCTTTGACGTATTTGATTGATTTCACCGGAAGGGTCTTCCCCCAAATGATTTTTTACCTCAGCCAAAAGCAATAGTACGTCGGCATATCGATACAACGGAACATCGTTCTCAAATATACGTTCGGTGCCATCCACTCTTCCCAAAAATTTGTTCAAGATGGAGCCAAAATAAGTCGGTTCGTTATAGGTCGGATAACCAGAACCACCATTGTCATCGGTGTACAACCTGATAAAGGTTGCATCTTTTCGATCATCGGCATTATCGTCCAAAAGCAGAATGGTCTTTTCGGACTGTCCGTACCTGTTGGCACCGGCAATAATAAAATCGCTCATGGATTCACCTGCGGCATTGAACTGGGGATTGATTTCCGTAGTTCGTCCAGTGAAACTATTATAGATATTCGAGGCCTCGTCCCTTTGGTATTGCAGTGCAAAAATAAATTCACTGTTTCCTTCGTTGGGAACACCCCATAGTTCGTCGATATTAGGTGCCAAACCAACTCCAAGGGATGCAATTTGCTCCAAGGCATTTTTTGCCTCGGTAAAATCCGCATTGCCACCACCCATTAAGTGCCCGGACCAGATATACACATCACCTTTTAGGGCCAAAGTTGCTGCTTTGCTCCAAAAGTTCCTGTTGCCCTCCCAGAATGAACTGTCAGAACCGAAAGCGGACAACGAAGCTTCGATATCCGATTTGATCTGATCCATCACTTCTGCCTGGGAAGCCCTTTCCTTGCTCAGCCCATCAGGGTCAACTGTGGACAAAGGTTCCAAAATAATAGGCACGTCGCCCCAGCTTTTCAACAAAGTGTAATAGTACAAGGCTCTTAATCCATAGGCCTGCCCCATTAAGTGTTGTTTATCGTTCTCATTGACGAATTCAACGTTGGGAACGTTGGTCAAAAAATCATTCACCCTGTGAATCTCTGTATAAAATCCGGCCCATCCTCCAAAAGGAGCTGTTGAGGCGGTAAAACTCGATTCTATCAAGGCAAGGTTCGAGGGCGACTCATAGGTTCGTCCGCCCCATACATCACTACGTATCTCACCGAGCAACCATAGGTCACCGGCTTCTCCACGCAAACTGGCAAATAGTCCAGTATGAGCAGTCCTGGCACCTTCCTCAGAATCCCAAAACCCTCCTGTGGTCAGTTCACTTGGAGCATCCAGCTCCAATTCGCTTTCGCAAGCAAAGAAGCTTAATATTGCTGTTATAATATAGATATACTTTTTCATCACTTTAATTTTAAAATGTTACGTTAAGTCCGATGGTAATCGTCTTGGGAACCGGAAATTCTCCGTACTGTACACCTCCAACTTCGGGCGTATCCCCGCTCATGCTCTTAAAATAATGCAAGTTTGACCCAGTAACATTGATACTCAATCTTTTGATTACATCATTAAAATATTCCGATGGGAAACTATAACGAAGCGTCACTTCCCTTAAGGCAAGGTAATCGCCCTTCTCCCAGAATTGTTCGTTCCCCTCCGTTTGCAGACTGGCAACACTTTCGTTACCCCTCCAAACGTTCTTGGTTCCGTTCACAAACACAAAACGCGGCCAATCGGTATCCGTGTTGTCAGGTGTCCATGAGTCACCGACCTCGATCGGTTGAGCCAAATTACCCTGTGTTTGCGCATACCCTTTGTTTCTAATGTGGTTCCACACCAAATGCCCCGTGGCGAAATCGGTTTGGACGAACAAGCTGAAGTTTTTGTAAGTAAGACTGGTATTCAATCCCCCTACAAAGTCAGGCGTTGTACGGCCGATTACTTTTCTATCGAGATTATTGATAACCCCGTCTCCGTTTTGATCGACCCATTTGACATCACCGGCCCATCTTTGGTTCCTACTTGCCGCAGGTGCATATTCATCCGTAATGGCATTGTCCGCATCCGCTTCTGCCTGATTGGCATAGATTTTCTCTTGCTCAAAGGCTACGACCAGGTCGCCTCCGTAACGCTGTCCTTCCTGTAAGCCACCGACCCACTCTTCCTGACCGGTTTCTGGATTCCAAATCAAGCTTCCGCCCTGTCTGTTCAGGTCATTATCGTTTTCAGGCAGCGAAATAACATAGTTTCTGTTCCTCGTAAAGGTGGCGCCCATACTCCATGTGAAATCCTCCTTTCTGATGATATCCCCATTGACTTGAATTTCAACACCTTTGTTCCTGTAGGTACCATTATTGGTCAAGATACCACTAAACCCAGTGTAATAGGGCAATGTCAAACTAGCCAATTTATCCTTGATGTCCCTGGAATAAACATCGGCGATCAAGGATAGCCTGTTATCAAATAGGGAGACATCCAGACCAACGTTGAATGTCGTGGCCTTTTCCCATTTTAGATCAAGGGTTGCCAAACTTGTATTGGCATATCCGGTCTGACCGTTGTAAATCCCTTGGGAACCATAAGATCCATATACCCCGTAATTGCTCAATACATCTTGGTTACCATTAACACCGTAACTCAATCTTGGTTTGAACTTGGTTATGGTTTCACCCAATCCTGAATCCTGGAAGAAGCTTTCATTGTGTGCGTTCCAACCAAGGGAAACTCCCGGGAAGAAACCGTACTTATTGTTTCCCAATCTTGAGGATCCGTCATTTCTAAAGGTAAAACCGACCAAATATCTATTGTCGTAATCATACAACAACCTTCCAAAGGTCGAGGTTATAACATATTCCGTTTCGAAACTGTAAGGTATCCCATCGGCCTCGGCCCCTGCATTGAGGGTCTCTATCAAATCCGTCGGGGAGTTTCTGGTAGCCGCACTGGTCTCAAAAAAATTATCCTTAAAGTATTCCGCACCAATCAAGGCATTTACATTATGATCGCCAAATCTTTTTGTATAATTCAGTGTTCCCGTCAATTGGTTCCTTAGGGTCCTGTCCAAGCTGACGCCTGCCTCCCTTGCGGTACGCAAAGGTCCCGTGGTACTGCCCGTCCTATAGGCCCTGTTAAAACTTTCATTGTGATTATTGATGGCAAAATGACTTCCCTTAAGGGAGAAAGTCAGTTCATCCATGATGTCCCAATCGATTCCTGCCGAAAACTGTAGGCGTTGTTCCAAATTTTTTCTGACAAATTTGTCCTGATAATAAAGTGGATTACCAAATCCTTGGTTTTGCCCTACAGCGTACTGATCGGACCACGTTCCATCGGGATTACTGTCATAGGTCCTTGCAGTCGGTGCCTGGCCTTGAAATCTCCTAAATACGGTATCCTCACTCCCCAAGGGGCTAAGATTTAAATTGGAGTGCGAATAGAGGATATTGGAATTTACCTTAACATTGTCCGCAACCTTGTATGAACCGCTAAATTTACCGGAATATCTTTTAAATCCTGAACCAAGGATAAGCCCTTCATTATCCAAAAGTCCAAGACCCAAGTAATAGGTCCCTTTTTCATTACCCCCATCAAAGGAAAGGTAATGATCCTTGGATACACTGTTTTGATAAATACGGTCACCTACATCTTTGTTATCATAAAACAAAATCTGTTGGCTCGGGTTTAAAATATCAGGAATGGAGGTCCAACCTGGCTGATCTAGCAAATACTGGTTATCCGCGGTCAACAATTGTGTGGTGAACGGATCATTCGTTGTATTGTTCCCCGTACCAGCACTTTGGTTACCATCCAAGAAGGCACCGAAAGCACCAGGACTGTTCGTAGCCTCCCTGAACCAGGCAATGGACTGTCTATTATAATTGATATGATCGGCAGCCCCAAGATATTGCTGGTCGTTTCGTTCATTATTGATACTGTACCGATACTTATAGTTGATGGAAGACCTTCCAGCCTTTCCCTTTTTAGTGGTGATCAAAATAACACCATTGGCCGAACGTGCGCCATAAATAGCTGTTGCAGCCGCATCCTTCAACACCTCCATGGATTCAATATCATCCGAGTTCAAGGCATAAAAAGAGCTGGGAACCCCATCAACCAAGATTAGAGGTGCGTCGTTACCACTAAAATTGGTACCTCCACGCAAAATCACTTGTGGCGTAGCACCTGGCTGACCAGAGGTATTGGTCACCCTAAGTCCGGCAACGGTACCCTGCAGTGCCGTGGCCGGGTTCGACCTAGTGGCACTTTCCAACACCTTGGTATCCAATTTTGCGACGGATGAAGTAAGTGTTGACCTTGACTGGCTTCCATAACCGGTAACAACGACCTCATCGAGCATGGCCGTGCTTTGGACCAGCATCACATCAATGGTCGTCTGATTGGAGACCACCACCTCCTGGGCTGTAAATCCGATATAGCTAAACACTAAGGTATCACCTGTATTGGCCTCAATGGAATAATTTCCATCGAAATCGGATTGTGCACCATTGGTAGTGCCCTTGACCAAAACGGTCGCTCCTGGGAGAGGCACACCTTCTTCATCGGTAATGGTCCCGGTAATCTGGGTTGCCTGTGCATACACCGTTACCGTAAATACATTCAACAGCACGAAGAGCACGAATAAGATAGATGTCCTACTCATACCCAAGATCCGAACCGGACCAGGCGCTGCATTTTTTTCAGCATACTTTGAGAGTTTCATAGATTTAATAGTTTGATTAATTAAGTCTTATGGGCAAATATATATATATTTATTTGTATTATGTATTACATAATAATTAAAAATTTTAATGATTATCTCCCTGAATCCCTGCGACATGGGTTTGAGAGGTATACGGAAAGACCTTCCTTTTCAAACGATTGCAAGGCTTGGTTCAATAAGTTCTCATTAAAAGTTCGATGCGGAAAGCGGCTCGGGCCCATATCCAATCCGAGATGTCGCATAAAACCTTTACCGCCCCCATGATAGCCCCCCAAGGCCTCCAACACCTGCACAAAGCGTATGGCCTTACCTTGAAGGTGTCTGGCTGCATCCAAATCCCCCTGGGCCACATGTCGTGAAATCCCCTGATAAAGTGGCGCCAAATGGTTATAGGTACTACCCACCCATCCTTTGGCATCCACCGATAAACTGTCAATATATTTTTCATCGATGCCAAAAAACATGTCCAAGGTGTCCCCGTCTTTCTGAGCACACTTTTTGAAATCGGACAGGTTATCTTCCGTATACTTTATTCCAGCAAAGTTTGGTATCTGTTCCTGAGCTTTCTCAATGAACCCCAACATGGATAAATTAACTTTGGTCAGCACCGGAATGTGGTAATAATAAAAGGGAATATCAGGGGCTGCCTGAGCGATTTCCTTACAGTAGAATACAAGGTCATCCAAGGTTTTGGGACGAAAATAAAATGGAGGCAGCGCAGCGGTTGCATCCACCATATTGGCCCCGTGCCCGGCAAGCTCACAGGCTTCCCGAACGTTTGTATGCCCTACATGGTTGATCAAATAAAATCCTTCAGGTCTATACTTCGACCAGGCTTCGATCAATTCCTTTCTTTCTTCTGTGCAAAGGGATGTAAAATCACCAGTGGAACCGTTTACAAAAGCCCCTGCAACCTTATTGTCAACCAAAAAATTTCCATAGTCCCCGATAATATCCGTATTGAGCAACCCGTTCTTGTGCATTGGCGCATAAGTTGCCGCTATCATTCCTTTCATAAAATGTATTATGTATTACATAACAAAGTAATTGTTTTTTTTACAATTATTCAAATGTTTAGTTGTTTTATCTACAACTTTTTTTTCCGCCCTCCTAAAAATCAATTGTTTCCATCCAACAATGACTCCCAAAGCCTCGGAATCATTCCACGATCAATTCATCCAAAAAGACAAAACAGCTACCACCTGTTGGTGGGTGTGAAAGGTTTGTTACCTCGACTTTTATCCATCGGGCCTGTTGGGGAGTGAACGAAACCAGGAAGTTGGCCAGCGCTACATTCCCGTTTGGCCGATGTTCCCTTCGCCACTCTGCCACTTTTTTAAAGTCTCTGCCATCCTTTGACAATAGCACCTCCACCTTTGTGGGAAAATAAATTCCAGACCCCTGATTTTCCATGCTGCCGACGGTCACCGAGGAAATTTCACTTAAGTTTTCCAAGTCAATTGTAACCGTAGGATTCTTCTCTAGCCACGCCAACCATTGTCCATCATGAAAATTCTTGCTTCCTCGCAGTACATTGGTCAATGTACCTTGCCCATTACCCTGATAACGGTCATTGTATATGGGACTGTATTCGACTGTTTTTCCGACCGCTTTGTGAAATCGAAACTCTTTCACCAAGGTATCACCAACCATCTTACCCAGCTTAAAGACCCCAGCACGGACCGTTGCTGTCTCCTCTAGGGGAATGGGATTGGTATATTGTGGGGATTCGGTGCTCAAAGCTCCGTCATCAAGGACATATCGAATTTCACTGCCATAAAGTTCATTATGAAGGGACACCCGGATCTTCCTGTCCTGTTCCAGTTCACTCTGGGCCGTCACGGCGTAGGCACTTTTCGCATAGTTGACCCCCATAGCGTCCAAACGTTCGAAAAGCCTTGGGACAATATTGGAAAAACGCTTCCAGTCCTTTTGTTCCCTTGGCGACCATAAGGCCTCTGAAAGAGCCACTAGTCTAGGAAACAACATATACTCGGACTCTTTCCCATCAGTGATATATTCAGACCAAAGATTGGCCTGGCTTCCCAAAATATGTTGCTTTTGGTTTACCGACATTGAGTCAACCACAGGATCAAACGCATAGACCTGGTTCAATGGAACATAGCCGCCAAAAGCGAGAGGCTCATGGTCAGGATCCCCTTGATATTGGTTCAAGTAAACCGTTCCCGGGGTCATGATTACATCATGGCCGCGTTCTGAGGCTTCCCATCCTCCTTGGATACCCCTCCAGCTCATTACCGTTGCACCCGACGGGAGGCCGCCTTCCAAAATCTCATCCCAGCCGATCAAGGTCCGACCATGGTCACTTAAAAAACGTTCCATCCGCTGAATGAAATAGGATTGCAGCGCTGCAGTTCCCTTAAGACCTTCTTTTTTGATACGGTGCTGACAATCCTCACATTTTTCCCAATTCGTCCGGGTGGCCTCATCACCCCCAACATGGATATATGGCGATGGAAAAACCTCCATCACCTCCAAGAGTACGTTTTCCAAAAACTCAAAGGTTGATTCCTTGCCAGCACAATAGATGTCGGTAATGGGCCATACCCCGCCAGAAGGAACCCCTATAGGTTCTCCAAAACAAGAGAGTTCGGGATAAGCTGCGACCGCACTGGATACATGGGCCGGCATTTCAATCTCGGGAACAACAAGGTCATTATGTCCCATTGGTCATTTGGAGCAACTTCTTATGTGGCTGGCTCTATACGCTAACAATCATTGGATTGTTTGGCTCTAAAAAATGGTCGATTGTTCCTATGGCACTGGCATTGTTTGTCCTAGTAGGTGCATTTTTTGGCCTCTACATCCATATTATGGACGGCGGTCTCTATGAGGACAGAACCATTATGGCGCTGTTCTTTAGAATCACCCTGACCCTTTTCTTTGCCTTGGGCACCTATGTTTCAACAAAACCCCAATTATGAAAAACATACTTATCATCAGTTTTACATCATTTGTGCTGTTCATATCCATTTACTCTGGTCGAACAACTAACCTAGCCAACCCTTCCCTGACCGTGAAAGTGGAAGGTTTGCGAAATTCAAAGGGCCTGGTCCAATATGCATTGTATGATCAAGAAGGGTCCCTTCCCGATCAAAAGTTCAAAAAATACCATCAAATAAGGACCTCCGACATATCCGGGGGAAGATCCTCAACAACCTTTTCAAACCTTACAGCAGGCACCTATGCCATCAGTGTGCTCCATGATGAAAATAAGGATGGTGAGATTAAAATGGGCTTGTTATTGCCCAAGGAGGGTATTGGTTTTTCCAATTTCAAAACGATTGGCCTTTCCAATCGCCCCAACTTCAGGAAAGCCAGTTTTATGCTGGACAAGGACAGCACCATTGTAGTGAACATGATCTATAAATAGATGCGTCTTTCTTATTCAATATCGGTATTGTTTTGTTGCTTCTTTTTGATCATACATGGACAGGACAGGGTTTGGCCCGATATGGATTTGAGTAAAATCGCCTTGGTCAACCAACGGGAAAGTTACATCACATGTCCCATGGACATTGGCAATCTGGAACCTTTGATGTTCGAGGCCAATGTCAGCCCCAACTTTATTATACGGGAACGTAAGGACTCCAAATTGATGGGGGTGTTGACCCCTCAGATCATTATTCGAATGTACAATGAGGTTTCCTACCCGGTAAAGACCCCGAGCTATATCCCACAAATTGCCGCATACTATTTGATGTCGGAAGTTGCTACCAGTACTCGAATGACTTTATTTGGGAAGCTGGCCCATCACTCCAATGGCCAAAATGGGAGCTTCTACCATACTGATGGACAAATTAACTTGGAATCCGGGAACTTCGCCACCAATTATTTTGAACTGGGGCTGATCAATACGTCCTATGATAAGGTCATGAACGCGACAAAATTCCTCAAAACATCCTTGGAAATCCATCCAAAGGGTTGGATGCTTGAAGAGCTACAGGGACAATATAGCGGATTGCGCTGGCACAATGCCTTTTATGCCTATAAACTACCGATAAAAATGGGACCACGCGGTTCTATAAAGGCGGACTTCTCCCTAAAATTGCAAGCTACGTGGTTCATGGACAACTTCAATGACTGGGACGCTTTTACCATTAAAAGATTACATACACGATTGACCCTATACTACCACCCCAAATTTTTGGAGGACATTGGCTTTTTTGTGGAATACTACCATGGCACGGATTATTACAACATGTATTTCCAGCACCGTCTTGATGTCATACGCTTTGGCATCATGACCGAGGTACTGCGATTTTAAAGAAAAGAATATGGAGCAAGAAACATTTAAAGTAAAAAAATATTCCGGGGAACTGGAAGACTTTTCCATTGGTTAATTGGAACATTCCCTCCAGAAATGTGGTGCAGAACCAGAAGAAATAGCCGCTGTGGTGGCCCATATTGAACCTTGGATCTACGATGGGATTTCGACCGATGAGATCCATAGAAGGGTATTTTCCTTCCTAAAAAAATCAAATCGCGTCCAGGCATCCAAATACAGCCTGAAACGGGCCATTTTTGAACTTGGGCCAACCGGTTATCCATTTGAGCGTATGGTCGGTGCACTTTTAACGCACAAGGGATACAAAACAACGGTAGGCGTTGTCCTGCAAGGTGCATGCGTGGAACATGAAATAGATGTATTGGCAGAAAAACAAGGCAATGTCTACGCTATTGAATGTAAATTCCATTCCGACAGCAAGCGCTCCAGCAATGTAAAGGTTCCCCTATATATCAATTCAAGGTTCTTGGACGTACAAAAAAACTGGAATTCCAATCAAAGCAAAAGCACCCATTTAAAGCAAGGCTGGCTGGTTACCAATACACGTTTCACCACAGATGCCATCAGCTATGGGAATTGCATCGGGTTAACGATGTTAAGTTGGGACCACCCAAAAAACAATGGGATTCCAAGGCATGTGGACCGATTTGGACTCTACCCCATTACCGCACTGACCACCTTGTCCAAGCATGAAAAGCGCCAACTTCTTGACAAGGGTATTATCCTGACCATGGAAATCGAACAGCAGCCTGAGGTTTTAAAGGAGTTGAACCTTTCATCCGGAAAAACCAGGAAGGTATTGTCCGAAGTCCATCAATTGTGCCATATGTAAACACCTCAAATTGGACAATATGAATAAATCGAACAAAATATCCAGTGACCAGGAACGGAAGGAACAAAAATTGGAAAAACTAAAAAAATATGATTCCCGTGGGGTACAGACCCTTTTCAGAACACTTTCAAGGAACCATTACAATCTATTGAAAATGATCGATAACAAGGCCAGGATCATGCTTACGGTCAACTCCATCATCTCCTCCCTTTTGTTGGGTGCCCTGTTCATTGTTCCCACCTCTGAGGAGTTAACCATATCCGTCGGTACACGAATTTTGGTCATCTGCAGTTTACTGTCCATGATATTTGCCATTTTGAGCATGTTGCCCCATCGCTATATCGGGAAGGAATTTAGACACAGTAGTTACAAGGGAACGCTTTATGCGGAAAACTTTGCACAGCAATCCCTTGAAGAATTCAAACATGAACTGGACCGAATAATGGATAGCGGGCAAAGCATTTACAATGAAATGGTGGTCGATCTTTATTTCTTGGGAAAAACCATAGCAAAAAAACAACGGTTACTCCTAATTTCATCAGCCATACTATTGATAGGCATAATAGCTACAATAGCATATTCGCTGGCAACCGGGACCGTTGTTTTTTTATCATAAAAATATTCGGTTGAATCGCCCTGCCTTGATTTTTAAATCCATGAAGGACAACTATCAACCATACCCTATTCTATGCATTTTTCTTAATGTAGGCAGTACATGCTGCAAAATCATCGAATATTTGGTCCTCGGGAATCAAAGATGGAATCAATTTCACCCGCTCCATCATAAACTTGGGCTGTTCCAAGACATGTACAAAAAGTACGGTGATACCAGCATTTTTAAGGTCGATCAATACGTCTTCAAGGGTATATAGTCCGGATTGATCCAAATACTGCATGCGATCCATTCTGATCACCACTGTGGAAGCTGTTTTTGGTATTTGCTTCGCCAACTGTTGAAATTCGCTTGTAAAGCCAAAAAACAAAGGGCCTTTCAAATGCTTAATAAAGACCTCTTTTTTGAGGTCCTCTGGAAAATTGACTTCGTCCGCCCAACCCTTTTCTTCCAACAGAGTTTTGACATCCGATCTTTTTGCCGTTAAGTCTCCCATTTTTTTCATAAACATTAAGGAAGCGATAATCAGGCCGATGCCCACGGCATATACCAAGTTCCAAATGGATGACAATACCATGACCACCAACATGATCACTACTTCAGAACTAATTTTCAAAGGTCCGAACTTGATATCCCTCGGCAAATATGGCATTGCCCTAAGTCCTTTATAATCAATCACCCCTATACCTACGGTCACCAGAATACCCGCAAGTACAGCTGCAGGGATCTTGGATGCCACCGGGCCCAGTGCCAACAATACGATCAGCAAGAGAATCCCGGCAATCATACCCGACAATCTGGTCTTACCACCGGCATTGATATTGACCACGGTACGGATAGTCGCACCTGCACCGGGGATACCTCCAAAAATGGCAGCTATACTGTTACCTATACCTTGCCCCATCAATTCCTTATTGGGCTTATGCTGTGTTTTGGTCATGTTGTCCGCGACCACGGAAGTCAATAGTGAATCTATGGCTCCTAAAAGAGCCAGGGTCAAGGCTGTGAAAATATAGGGAGTCACCGAAGTCAATTTAAATTCACTAAAGATGTCCAAATGGGGAACGGGAAAACCGCTGGGGATTTGTTGGATAGGCCTGTAATCCAATCCAAATCCATAGGCCACCCCTGAAACGACCAACAAGGCCACCAATGCACTGGGAATGGCAGTCGTAATTCTTTTAAAGCCATAGATAATCAAAATAGTGGCCAAAGCCAGGGCAAGTTCCAACCAATCTATTTGCTGTAAAGCCCTTGGCAATACCTTGATCGTACCGATGACCCCGGAAGCATCTTTATTGGCCAAGGTTTGGGCCTCTTTCAGGATATTTTCCTCAGAGACCTCCCCAGCCCTATCCAGCGTTTCTTGAAAATCTTCAAGGACCAGTATGCCTTCGTTCGATTCCTCATTTAGAATATTCTTGAGGATAACCTCTTCCGCACGAGGTCTAAATTGATCTACAAATGCGGCATCTTCCTTTGGATAATAGCCAATGGAAGGTAACATTTGGGTGACAAGGATAATCACTCCGATGGCCGTCATAAAACCTGAAACCACGGGATATGGGATATAGCGAATGTATTTTCCAAGCCCTGCAAGGCCCAATATGATCTGTAGTAGTCCAGCCAATAGAAATACCAACAAAATGGCCGGCAATGCTTTCTCAAGATCACCATCGTTCATGGCTACGATACTGGCGACCAACACCATACTCACGGCGGTCATAGGTGCCGTAGGACCAGATATCTGGGTATTGGTACCACCAAACAAGGCGGCAAAAAAACTAATGAATATGGCACCGTACAGACCTGCACTGGGGCCCATGCCCGAGCTGACCCCAAAGGCCAGAGCCAAGGGCAGGGCCACAATGCCCGCCGTGATACCACCAAATAAATCTCCTTTAAAATTGGAAAAAAAATGCTTCATAAATATTTTGATTGTTTATCTAATGGACGAATGCCGCGGATATTCTTCCGAAGGCCTATCCCCCGGACATTCAAATTCTTGCTATCCGCTTATCAGTCCTTTTATTTTGGTCTTCTGTTAAACCGTTCCAAGATCTTGGAGAACAGCAATAATTTCATTTGTGCATAGCTTTTTAAATGCCCCATATAACCATCTCGATTTTTCTCATGGGTATTGAGATAATAGGCATCACATTCCATGGTATCGCATTCGATGGCATTCAACATGGTACGTTCGTAGCGGTACAATGTCCCCAATCGAAGTTGATTCTCCCTTTGGATCACCAAAAGCCTCTGATGCATGGAGGGATTCCCTAAAAACCGTTTTTCCAATTGGATCAAGTACTGCAGTTCTTCATTTATCCCTTCCATGGTCTCGGTCCAATTGGTTATTTCCAATTTGTCCTTTTTACTGATAATCCGGCTTATGGATTCATGAAAGTAGGGTCTGTTCACTGATTTCATAATACCATATTTATGTTGATGGACTCATTTTCCTGTTCGATATGCTCAATGGTCAATTTCTGGTTTCCCGATGGAAACTCCCATACCAAGGAATCCCCTTTGGCATAACCCATCACCGCGGCCCCCATAGGGGTCAAAATGGATATACGATTGTTCTTGACATCGCTTTTACTGGGCAGGACCAACTTGAATTTCTTATGCCATCCATTTTCGGAGACAATGGTGACATTTGAGTTGAACCGTATGACATCCTTGGGCATATCATCCTCGTCCAAGATCTTGGCAGCCTCCAATTCACCAGCCAGCTTCCTTACAGATGTTCTCCACGTATTGTCCTGATGGTACCCAGAAAGGTTCATTAACCTTTTGAGAAGGACATATTCCTTTTTTTCAATCAACAAACTACTGTATTTCATAGTATCAATTTTAAAGCGTTATGGGATTTTGCCGATGTACTCCAGCCCTACCCTTGTTTTTTTTATAAGTCCATTATGGAAAAATCCCCCTTTGGACATAGGTATCCTCTAGTCGCTCTATGGCAATGACAAAGGCAGCCGTACGCATGTCCAGATGCTTTGTTTCTGTTTTCTGTATAACCTTATTGAACGACTCCCGCATTTTTCTTTCCAGTTTCTCCAATACTTCGTCCAAATGCCATATTTCACCATTGCGGTTTTGCAGCCATTCAAAATAACTACCTATCACACCACCAGAATTGCATAGGATATCCGGTATGATATCAATTCCACGCTTTAGTAAGATCTCCTCTGCCTGAACATCTGTTGGGCCATTGGCACCTTCGGCAATCAGGCTGGCCTTAATATGATGAGCATTGTTCACTGTGATCTGGTTACCCAAGGCCGCTGGAATACAAATGTCACAGTCCAAACCAAAGAACTCGGAATTCTCTATGGGACTTGCCCCTGCAAAGCCAGAGATACTGCCCTTATTTGCCTTTGCATAATCCAAGAGATCCTCCGGAGAAATGCCCTCATCGTTGTGGATACTTCCATAAGCGTCCTGTACGGCTGTCAGTATAGCTCCTTCTTTTTTCAGAAAATGAGCCGCCCAATAACCCACATTTCCAAATCCCTGTACAATGAATTTTTTATCCTTTAAATCAATCTTTTTATGTTGCGCCCAAAATTTTATGGTCAAGAAAACACCATAGCCCGTCGCCCGATCCCTTCCTTCGGAACCGCCGGCACCAATGGGTTTTCCCGTGACCACATGCAGGTTTTTCGAGCGTTCATTGGGAGATTTGGTGGACATATAGGTGTCCAAGATCCAAGCCATGGTCTGAGAGTTGGTATTTACGTCCGGGGCAGGAATATCGAGTTCCGGTCCAATATTGTCCCCCAAAGCATAGGTAAACCTTCTCGTGATTCGCTGCAGTTCATCCTGGGAATATTTGGTGGGATCCAATTGTATCCCGCCCTTGGCCCCACCATAGGGCAAACCGGCCAAGGAAGTCTTCCAGGTCATCCACATGGCCAATGCCCTGGCAGCGTCAATATCCACTGTAGGATGATAACGCAATCCACCCTTATAGGGACCCAATGCATTGTTGTGCTGAACACGGTAGCCGGTAAAGATCTTTACCTCCCCATTGTCCATACGCACTGGAAAATGCACCACGAATTCACTGTTGGTCACTTCAAGGATCTTTCTAATGTTGGTGTTCAATTCAATAATATCCGCGGCATTGTTGAATTGGCGCATCACGTTGTCCAACATCCCTTGTTTTGGTTGCTTCTTTTTCGATGTTAACGTTGTTGTCATATTCAAATATTTAAGGGTACTGTGTACCTTTTTTTAATCATTAATACATTTCATCCGAAACCACTATGGTAGGTTCTTTACCATCATCCATATGTTGGCGATATTCGTTACATAAGTTGATATTTGATCTATTACGGCTCAAAGCGCAATACGATCGGTGCGTACAGGTGGAGCATAAGCTCCGTACAAATTCATTCATGGGACTGTTTTTCATATTTACTTTTAATTATTGATCAACGAATGGGATACAGTGTTTTGATGGGCTGAAAAACCAACATCAAAATAGACACCCCTATGACAATCATAAAGGCGATTTCCAGATTGGACAACATCTTATTGACGCTCAATGATTTTTCTGAGATCTGGGTGAGGTGTCCACTTTCTTCAATTTGAATTTCCTCAAGGGCATCCAAGGTTTTTTTGGTGCTGTGGATATGCCCCAAAATTTTTGATTCGTTATCCTCCCCGTATATGCTCGATAGGCCTGCGGGACCATAAAATTGTTGACGCAAGCGCTTTAAAAAAGTTGCTTCTTCACGGGTCAGTTCGGTCGCGGCAAAATCGTCAAGGATGGCAATAATTTGTTTATCCCGTTCATTGCTTTTTGCAATGTTTCCCGTTTCCAGCACCTCCACTTCCGTATCGTGGAGAAAATTTCTCAACTGATAGATATAGTCCTGAACGACCACACGATCGTCATGGATGGATTCAATCGTTTTTTGTATCGTCGAAAAATGCCTACGGTCCACCAAATTGGATCCCAGCACCAAGAAAAAGGCCAACGCCAGTACAAACCCTACCAGTATGCGTTGTTTTAATGTCAATTTTGCGCTCATATCTTCTTTTTTTTAGGTACATCATCTGTTTCCAACTAGAGAACAACTACTTCCAACATTGATCTTTACAATGATCAATGGCAATTACACCTCCGGTTCATTAAGTGTTTCTTCCATCGAATCCCATTTCAAAATATCACGTAATTCCTTCTCGGAAATCGCCAGTCCGTTCCTGGCATCAACTTGCTGGACCTTGGTCAAACGCAAGGAAACAACATCGCTTGGCACCCCAAACCTAATGGTATCCCCTTTTGATAATCCCATCACGGTGCAGCCCAAACTGCTGAGTACGGAGACCTTGTCCCTCTCCAAATCAACTTCATCCGGTGGCACCAATTGAAAACACGCTTCGATACCCGATGAGCTGACAATCGAAACAATGGAATACAGTCGTACAATTTCGGATGGCATATTCGTTTCATTCATAATAGTGGCTTTCTGTAAATTTTCCCTCAACAAGGCCAATACATTGTCATGGGTATAATCTTCCACACCCAGTCCTCCTCGCAAGTACTTTTTAATCATCAAGAAGTCATCCCTTTCCAAAACGAGGTTACCATATTTCAAAGAGTTTCTGACCATCATTAGTGTTTTCATATTACAGTGGTTAGGGAGGTATTTACCTCTGCCCAATCCGACTTAAAACTATTTGGTACACTACATGGCAAATGGCATGCCCTAATGGACAAAAAGAAGTGAATTCAATATACACGTCTCATTATCAATAACTAACAAAATTGAATAAAAAAGAACAAAAAATGAGTATCGGGTGATTTCTACCCGGTTGGTAAGAAGTTGACCAAATCAATCAAGCTTCTCCCGAAGTGTTTTTCGACTGATCTGTAAAATCTCCGCAGCTCTGGTCTTGTTTCCTTTGGCATGGAGCAGCACCCGTTTGATATATTTTCTTTCCATGTCCCTTAAGGGCATGAACTCCTCCTCGGGGAAGTCTATATCATATTTTAAAAAGTCCGGTAAGTTTTTGACGCCAATCGGTCCATCCGCCATAATGACCGCTCGTTGTACCACATTTTCAAGTTCCCTTATATTTCCCGGCCAAGGATAGCGTTCCAATATCTTTAAGGCTTCCGTATCGATTCGCAATAAACGGTCCCTATACTCTATACCGTATT
>NZ_JAHZSV010000016.1 GCF_019457905.1 Flagellimonas abyssi
GATAGCGTTCCAATATCTTTAAGGCTTCCGTATCGATTCGCAATAAACGGTCCCTATACTCTATACCGTATTTTTGGAGGAACCGATCTACAAGTAAGGAAATATCGGATTTTCGTTGGCGCAACGGGGGTACCTTTATCTCCACAACGGTCAAACGGTAATAGAGATCCTCACGAAAGTTTTTTTTCTTGATTTCTTCCAAGACATCCATATTGGTGGCCGCAACAATGCGAAGATCAACCTTTTCCGAAGTTCTGGAACCCACCTTGGTAATTTCCTTTTCTTGCAATGCCCTCAATAATTTGGTCTGCACATCCAAACAGGCGGTCCCTATTTCGTCCAAAAAGAGCGTACCCCCGGATGCTGCCTGAAAAAAACCGCTGCGGTCTTGATCAGCACCGGTAAATGCCCCTTTGGTATATCCAAACAATTCCGCTTCTTGCAAGTTGTCCGGAATGGCCCCACAGTTCACGGCAATAAAGGGGCCTTTACTGTATTTTCCCGAATAATGGATGGCCCGCGCTACCAGTTCCTTACCGGTGCCGCTCTCACCATGTATCAATACCGTTGCCCGGTTATCCTTGACCCTGTCTATAATGGAAAGTACTTGATTGAAGGCCGGGGATTCGCCCACCATGTCCTTGAACGGTAGGTTTTTCTTCTGGGATGGAACTGTTACAAGGGATACCTGTTGCGCTCTCCCCTGTTCCAATGCTCTTTCCACGGCCATTTTGAGTTCTGCTTTTGTAAAAGGCTTGGCCATATAATCCATGGCACCGGACTTGATTACTTCCAAGGCGCCGTCAACGGATGGATATCCCGTAACCACCAATTTTGGCATACTGGGATAATGTTCGTTGACATACTTCAATAATTGAATGCCATCGACTTCCGGCATTTGAATATCCGTAATCAACAGGTCTATAGGGGTATCCTTTAATATAAACAAGGCTTCCTTAACCGATATCGCCTTAAAAACATGGTAGTCGAACTCTTTGAGCCTTCTTGCCAACAACTCTAAGATCTTGATGTCATCATCTACGATAAGAATGTTCTCTTTGTTCAATGGCATAGGCGTCAATTTGGAAACTCAATGGTAAAAATAGTACCTTTTGGCACATTGGGCCTATGTACAATACTACCCTTATAACTTTTGATGATACCGTGAACGACGCTCAGACCAAGGCCGGTCCCTTCCCCGATTGGTTTAGTAGTATAAAAAGGTTCAAATATCTTGTTTTCTTGACCAGGTGCAATCCCTTCTCCTTGATCGACGATATTGATGATGATTTTTTGCTTCGTGCTAAGCACCTCCACCTTGATCTCTCCGCGTACGGGTGAGTAATAAGCCGCATTCATAATGAGGTTGAACATGACCTGGGTCAATTGGACGGTATTGGCCCGAATCCTTAAATCGTCGTTGTCGTAGGATTTGATGACCGATAATTGTTTCGCTCTAAGTGAGGGTCCCATCAGACGTATCACACTGTCCACTACTTTATTGAGCTCGACCAATTCCATCTGTTGAGGCATTTCACAGGTAAAGAACATCAATTTTTTTACGATTTCCCTACTGAAGATGGCATTGTCCAAAATCGTTTGTAAATCCCTTTTGGTCCCCGTATCGGTAGCTTCATCCATCAATAATTCGGTAAATCCCAAAATATTGGCCAAGGGAGTATTCAGTTCATGGGCTATTCCGGCAGTAATCTCTCCCATGATATGCAAACGGTCATTACGCTCCATTTGTCTTTTCGTTTCCGCTTCGCTGTCATGGATCTGCTTACGTTCCATGAGGTTGCCCACGGCAAGGCACACATTCTTGAGCAGGGTCTTTTCTTCTGGAAGAAAGTCTTCATCGGAATAGTCTGAGGCCGGATACCCCACGGATATGGTCCCTTCTACCTTATTGAACACAATGACATCACAAGATAGGAGGTTCATTTGCTTGTCGAACCCACTGGTCTGCACCTGATAAGTACCAATGGATACTGCAGCTTCGGCATCTTCAGGAAACCGCCACCCCCTTTTCAAACAATAGGCAATAGCTTCCAGGGAAGTGGACAGTTCATCATAGCCGGAATTCACGATAATCGAAGTGACCTCGTAGAGACAGGTCAACTCTTTAACCCTCTCCTTTAATTTCTGCTCAGTATTTATCATAGCGCTTGAAACGTTTTGACCATAAAGGTACATGGGTCTTTTAATTGATGTCCCATAGTTCTGGGAATTTCATTAAAGTTCCCTACACATAATACACTGCTGCATAGTAGACCAGTATGATGGATTCCAATGGAAAACCTATTTACATCCAAAGTTCCAAGAGCGGATATTTTTCCCTACGCTATGGACGAGGACGGAAAAGGAACAATGGGGAACGTTACAAAGCTTTTGAATATGGAAACAATGAATAGACCTCGATTAAAGAATTTGTCACATGGTGAAACCCATAAGGTTTTGCAGATTGAAGGGAATTACGGCATGTTTATGCCTCCACACCACAGTACGGGGGAAGCAGTCGTTGTCATCAAGAAGGGTGCTGTTCTTATAAAAATGCCCGACACCGAACACAAACTTGAGGTAGGCAATATACTTATCATTCCCGCCAAAAAGGAACATACCCTTACAGCACTAAAGGAATTCAAAGCACTTGTTATCATGGCCCAGGACTCTGAAATATATTTTATTTAAAAAGGAATGCCAGCATATACCATGTGAACAGCAGACCACGATATCTGGATAATTTGATTGCTTGACGAAAGTTCCGTAATGGAGGTCACTTTATCACAATACATACCTCATAACCTCGGATGTCGAACTAAATTGTTCCATCCCTTAAATTAAATTATAATGGACAACAAAAAGGAAATTGCAATAAAGAAAGCCGACCTCGCCCCAGAGCAACATAAAGCTTGGCGTAATTTTAGCCGCTCCGTGTTCAAGGATGGTGTTTTGGATGAAAAGACCAAACAGCTCATAGCAGTCGCTGTGGCTCATGTTACCCAATGCCCCTGGTGTATCAAAGCGCATACCCCTATGGCATTGCGCAAAGGCGCAAACAAGGAGGAAATTATGGAGGCCATTTGGGTTGCGGCCGAAATGCGGGCGGGAGCTGCCTATTCCCATGCCAACATTGCCTTGGAGGAAATGTAAGCTCGGATAAGCCATATTTTTGAACAAAAGAATGCTTTCTGTTGGTCAAGTATTGTTGGCATACAACTCAAAAGCTGCTTGACCCATTAGATGGAAAGTCCTAATTACGTAACAGAAAACA
This sequence comes from Flagellimonas abyssi, assembly GCF_019457905.1. Classification (GTDB taxonomy): domain Bacteria; phylum Bacteroidota; class Bacteroidia; order Flavobacteriales; family Flavobacteriaceae; genus Flagellimonas; species Flagellimonas abyssi. The sequence continues at coordinate 3,275 of NZ_JAHZSV010000016.1, forward strand.
AGTATTTTGTAACATTCGTAAGAGCATGGTATTTGCTCCATTCACACATTCATCGTGCAAGTCCCATGAAAACTACATACAAAGCATCATTGGTACGATTCGTTGCAACGTTCAGTCCTTGGGAAACAGATCCGTTTATAATTGAAATCGGTATGCATCCCTATATTTGCTGGGCAAAACCGGTCTATGATCAAGGAAAAAATCAAACGTAATTATAGAATCAGCAAGTATATCTTCTATAAGGAAACCCTAGTGGACCGTAAAGAAACCTTTTGGTCATTTATCAGTTCCTTTATAGGTGTTGCCCTGATAGGTTATTTACAAAGCCTGTATTTGCTGCCCTTGGAAAATGTTTTCCTTATCGGTTCGTTCGGTGCCACTTGTGTTTTGATCTATGGAGCCGTTCAAAGCCCGTTGGCACAACCCAGAAATTTGATCGGGGGACACCTGATTTCTGCAATTATCGGGGTCACGGTATATAAAGTGATACCTGAACCTATTTGGGTCAGTGCACCTTTGGCCGTATCCCTATCGATCGTGGCCATGCAATTCACAAAAAGCCTCCACCCACCTGGTGGAGCAACCGCCTTGATTTCAGTGATAGGTACGGACCATATCAAATCACTGGGTTATCTTTATGTATTGTTCCCAGTATTGTCAGGAGTGGTCATCCTGCTATTGGTGGCCCTGATATTCAACAATATCACGCACCAAAGAAAGTATCCCACCGATGGTAGGTTTTCAAGAAGTATACAATGGATGGTCTCTCCTACCAAAAACCGAATCCAAAGGTTAAGGAAAAAAATGTAAGAAGCTGAAAAGAACACGTTTTTTGAACCTTTATAAGCAGCACCTTTTAACAAATGGAATCCGATGAGACTGTTCTGAATAAAAAAGGACAGGACCATTTAGGATTAATTTACCTCAATACTAAGGAAAACAACCACTTAACTACCATAGCATCAAGCGTGAATGGACTCGGCAGGAACCAGGATCATTCCACTTGAAAGAAGGATGATCCGCTTATATTTGTAGTTACTTTTCAGGTACAAGCTTGACCACAAGAAGTAGATAAACGGTTAAATACAACAAAAACCTATGCACATACCTTTATTGCAGGACATCCTGATACTTCTCGGTTTTTCCACGATTATTGTTTTTGTATTGCAAAAACTCAAACTACCTTCTATCATAGGGTTTTTGTTGACCGGGATCATCATAGGTCCCTTTGGACTGAGTTTGATCACTGCCGTGGAACAAGTCGAGATTCTATCCGAGATCGGTGTCATCCTATTGCTTTTTGTTATTGGAATGGAACTTTCCCTAAAACAGTTGGCATCAATAAAGAAAACGGTAGTGGTCGGTGGGCTTTTACAAGTTGGGCTTACAGCGATCATAACGGGGAGCATCTATTATTTACTCGGTTACTCCTGGAGCGAATCGGTCTTTGTTGGCTTCTTGTTTTCCTTGTCAAGTACAGCCGTTGTGCTCAAAACATTGCAGGACCGAAATGAAATTTCTGCCCCGCACGGTAAAAATGCCCTGGCCATCTTGATCTTTCAGGATATCATAGTGGTTCCCATGATGCTCATCACCCCGTTGATCGCAGGGGTATCGGACAATGTTGGACTCAGTATCCTTTCCCTTATAATAAAATTTGCGGTCGTATTGGTGATTACTGTTATCAGTACACGCTATGTCGTGCCCAACTTGATGCATGCAGTGGCCAAAACGAACAGTAAGGAATTGTTCTTATTGGTCACTATTACTTTCTGTTTTGCCGTTGCATTTCTCACATCTGAAATTGGTTTATCCTTGGCATTGGGAGCTTTTATAGCAGGACTGATCATATCGGAATCCGAATACAGCCATCAGGCCACCAGTGTCATCCTGCCCTTTCGGGAGCTTTTTACCAGTTTTTTCTTTGTATCGGTGGGCATGTTGCTCGACCTCAACTTTTTTCTGGGCAATATTCCATTGATACTGCTCTTGGTATTGGGGGTGTTCGTTATCAAGTCAATCGTTGCAGGGCTGGCTGTTGCGGTATTGAATTATCCCACAAGAACGGTACTGCTCACCGGACTTTCACTTTTTCAAATTGGGGAATTCGCCTTTATATTATCAAGGATCGGAATCGAATACGGGTTGATCAACGAACAAACGAATCAATATTTCCTGTCGGTATCCATCGTTTCCATGATACTGACCCCCTTTATCATCATCTTTTCAGAAAGAATTGCCAATAAGTTTATCGGGGTATCCAAAAAAATAGGCTTGGACCCCACATTCGTTTCAGACAAAAGCATATCCGAATTGAACGAAAATAAACTGAAAAACCATCTGGTCATCATCGGGTATGGCATCAATGGCAGCAATCTGGCCAAGGCGGCAGCGGCCAATAACATTCCCTATATCATTATCGAGATGAATGCCGAAGCTGTGCGTCAACAGAAAGCCAAAGGGGTTCCCATACTTTATGGTGACGCGACGCAGGATCACATTCTTCAAGCGGTCAACCTCCCCGATGCCAGGGCAGCCGTAATCGCTATTTCCGACAACCAAGCCACCGAGACCATCATTAAAAATATAAGGTCCTACTCCGACTCCATTTACCTTGTGGTACGAACAAGGTATGTCAAAGAAACTTCAGAACTCATCGCATTGGGGGCCGATGATGTAATACCGGAAGAGTTTGAAACCTCCGTACAGATATTTGCACACGTGCTTCAAAATTTCCTTGTTCCTGAGAATGACATCGATCAACTCGTGGATAAAGTGCGTGCGGACAATTATCAATTGTTCAAAAGTGAACTAAAGCTTCAAAAAAGTTATCGTCCCAAAAACATTGCCGATTTCAATATTACCTGCTTAAGACTTGTTTCGGACAGCAATAAGTTTTTAGGAAAGCCACTGAACAAGTTAAATCTAAGAGCGAACTACGGGATAACCATTTTAGCAATCAAACGAAAGAATGTAATGTTGGATACCGTACAGCCTGATGAAATATTGAAACAGGGAGATATTGTTTACATACAAGGGGAGCAAAGCAAGGTATCGCAATTTCATAAAATGGTCAATTGACCCTTATTAAAACCAAGACTATGCCAAAAAAGCCATAGAAGGCGAAGTATTCTTAGATTTTAAAAAAACCTGTAAAATTTAGTACAGGTAGGTGAATTTCCATATTCTTCGTACACCAGGAACAAAAGCTCCATGCTCATGGCCTTTGCAATGAAAGAAGCCTTGAACCATTTAACTCATATAAACTCACCTGTAATCGCTCTTTGTCCGCCAATACGAACTTGGGCACAACGTAAACAAACCGTTTTATTTTTCCTTTCTTTACAATTTGTGGGCGTTTATAAACATAGGAAATCCCCAGTGGTGTTTCCTGATAGGCAGTCCTTTTTTTATGACTTCCCAAAATGATGTTCAACTCTAAAGCACCTACCTCAAAATCAATCCCGGACCGGTTACTGATTTGAAAGACAAAATACACTTGCTTACCCTGATAAACCATCTGCTCCAACCTAAAAAGCATTCCGTTTTTACGGCGGACCGCCAAGCGTCCAGGTTTTTGAGTCATGAGCATTTCACTTATCCTTTGATATGATTCCCGTTCTTGGGTCAACGAATCCCTTTCTTGATAGGATTGATTTTTGGCTTCATACATGGGATGGGCGTATCCAATCCGATCATCTGTCCTAATAAAGTGAGTATATCGAGAGATATCCTCGGAATATATAAGGTTATAGCTGTATACCGAACCATCAGAGGTAATCACCAGTAGATTACTTTCCTGTCCAGGTGTTGCTTGCAATAGACCGTAATGTGCTTCATTATCCCTATCATAGGTAAATACAAAATTCTGGTGTCCGGTAATCGCTTTTCGAACAGGGTTGGGAAAAAACAAGGCCACATTCTTGTTGTCATTGGCATAAATGGTGTCCAAGGCGCGTTGGCCAAATGCCTTTATCGATAGGGTTGAAATGATGATGAATATGTAGAGGTGTTTTAAATACATGATCAGGGTTTTAAGATGAGTTGATAGTTATTGGGGATGTCCACTTTGATGGTACGATTGTCCTTTCGGAAGAGACTCTTGATGCCCCCCAATTGAGGAACCCCTGGGATATTGACCTCCCGCATGGTCTCATCCAGCCCTTGGTTCACGATGGCACCCCGCAAGTGGTTTTCTACATAGATACCTTCCATGCCATCCTGAAGATCATACGCTTTGAGTGATACGGGATGATTGTCAATTTGGGAAACCTCCACCAATACCCGGTTGGGACGGATCTTGACAAAGCCATATACGTGGGAATATTTGGGCAGGTGGGTGCCATTTATCGTAATGGCGGAAGTGAGCATCAAGTCCAAGCGCTGCCCCTCTCTGATCTGTTGGTTGCCGTTGACCCGTACTGTAGGTGTTGCCATTGAGAAATCGGCATTGGATTCTGGGTCAGAGGCAAAGAAAAGCCGGTGTTCCAAAGCGAGTTCATTGGTTTCAATGTTTTTGGTTATGGGAGCGGAGTCGGAAAGTATTGGGTTTTCCCTCTTTGGTTTGGAGACAGGGAGGGTCGTGGCCCGTTTTGGTGGTAATGGCGCGTCCTGTGCTGCCACATAAATGCTATCGATGATACGTTGCTTTTCATACTCCATATAGTCGGGGTTGAAGTAGCCCTTGTCATCCACCATATGCTCGGGATACATTGGAGGTGCTGTAATCTCTCGTTCTTCTTTGATGGCTTCTAAGGCCTCCAATTTGGATTCATATGCTTTAGGGGATTCCTCAAGGTCAGGTAATGGGATTTGGTCCATGTTCAGTTCGGGCTCTTGCTCCTTGCCAAAAGTGAGCAGGGAATAAGCGGTGATAAACAGGACCACACAGACCAAGACCAGTACAAATACGATTTTATTTTTCTGCAGTTTCATTTTTTTCCAATTTTCGGAGTGAGTTTTCATAAAAATCAGTGATCAACAACCCATGTGGATTATGGGGAAAGTTCCTATCCACTGGGATGAGTTTGCCCGAGGTGAGCAGTTCATAGGTGTCCGTGACACTGCCCCTGTTGATATGAAACACGGTTCGGGTTTCGAAGCGGTAGGGTTCCGTGGTGATGTCGATCTTGGAATCGATACGCTCCACTTGTTGGACCAGGGAATATTGTAGCAAGCGATTGTAAAAACCATCGGCCTTCTTTTGCCTGTACAGGGCATCCACCGAAGCATTGCCCAACCATAGGGCCTTTTCCATATGTTGCTCATAATTGGCTGCATCGACTCCGTAAAACCAACGATGAAATTGCTCCAGATGGGCCAGGGCCTCCACTTCAAGGTTATCCCGTTGGTCGATGAGTTTCAAGGGGATGACATCGCCGGTATCCTTGATCATAAAGGCACTCTTCAGGCTTTTTTGGTGGATTCGGGTTACTAGGATAACAGATATGATACAGACGAATCCCGAAACAAGGACCACCGAGAGGACTACCCAACGGTTCAATCGCAGTTGTTGTTGTATGTTTTTAAAAGGTGTTTTCATTTGCTATTGGGTTTATCCAGTGAACAATCGCAGGGTAAAGCTGGTAGCCTTTCGATAGAGTTTGAACTTGAGCAGTACAATGAAGCCGATGGAGCCAAACTCAATGATAGGGGCAAAGAACTCATTGCCCCAATCCGTCCCAAAGAGGCTGCTCCAAAAATTGGTGTTGATCTCCGTATAGAGGTTGTTGACAAAGACATTGACCAGAAAAAAGGCAGGTACCAGCATATAGACCCCTGCGTATAATTTGAAATAGGTATAGGCCAGGCTTCGGAACTTTTCAAATACCGATAGGCTAATGATCAAAGGGAAAAAGGCCTGTAAGATCCCCAACAGGAAATACCGTTCGGCCAAGAACAGGGGATAGATGAAAATATCCAGTAACCATAATAGCACTCCGATGATAAAGGCCAACATTTTAAGTCCGTACAAGGGCGTGACCAAAGCCTCATATAGGATGGCCATGGCTTTTTTGGCGGCTTCCAAGGCACCCACATCCCGTTCCAGATCCACATCCTGTAGCTGTAAGGGGAGGAGTGCCGGAGCCGTGTCCCGGTATTGGGATTCAATGGCCACAAGGATGCCGTCAAATACACCCAATACCTCTGTGGAGAAGATGACCAAGAGTACAATGACAAAGTTTTTGGCCAGTTCGGTGGGGGTAAGTCCCCACGTATGGCCGTCGGTGGATGCAATGCCCTCATTGTATTTTTTGAGGATATTGACCAAGAACAACAGTACGGCCAAGGTCTTCATCCCTACCATAGTGTACTGGGAAAAGTCACTGTCCTTGATGGTCTGAAAGACCGCATCCACATATTCCAAGCCAATGTTCAGAAAAATCACTTGCAGCATATCGAACTTCTAATAAACCCCATTGAGTGGGCGGTTATTGATAATGTCCTGCATCTTCCGAAAAGAGATGATCTCCCGATAGCGACGGGTCTTGACTTCCAATTCGGCCACCATTTCCTGGGATTGTACTTTCTTTTTCATCAAAATGGCCGTTCGTTCGGCATCCGTCATCTTCAAAAAGTCACTGGAGAGGATTTGGTTGACAAAATCCAGATCGTCGATGGCCGTGTCCATGATGTCCTCAAAGGAGTCGGATATTTGTGCCACCTCATTGGCCTTGATATAGGGAGAGTTCAGAATGTCCCTGAGGTCGTTTTGGACGGTTTGGAACAAGATCTCATTGTTCTTGGCCAGTTCCTTGACCGCCTTCAGTTGTTTGATGGTATTGTTGACCTTGACAATATTTTCCTTTTGTTCTTTCAAAAACTCCACGGTCTTTAAGAGTTCCGAGGTCTGCTTGGCCGATTCCAATAATGACTTGGTCATACTGATGAAATTCGTGTTGTCATATACCGGCATCCCTTGGCAGGCAGCGCCTGCAGGCAATAAAAATGCCATGGCCATGACTAAGCCGAAAGTATAGGCGCTTCTTCTTATGTTTTGTTTTTTCTTTTTGTTCATGTTGTCAAGTTTTTTTGATGTATAAATTCAGTGATGGCTTGTTCCATATCTTGGGTTTGTTCATAGAGCTGCATGATGCGTTCGTTTTCATTGCCATCGGTCAGATAGGCAGCATGGACCTCAGGGGGTACCTCCAATCGAAACACATTGCTTTCCTTGCCGATTTTGATAAAGACCTCCGTGTACTTTCGGTCCCCGGTCAGGTTGTTTCGGATGGATTTGAGCTGGTTCAGGTCATGACTGGACAGGTTCAGTCTATTTTTTAGGGCCTCATATCCCTTCTCGTTCTTGAGGCTATAAATGACCTGGGTGTTTTCCAGGATACTGGCCGAAGTAGCGTTTTCGGGCAATTGGTTGATGGATTGGAGAATAATGCCAATGGCCCCGTTCTGTTTGCGGATAGCCTGATAATAGAACTCCACGCTTTCCAACACATTGGGAAACTTCAATTGTTTGGCGAACTCATCAAAAAGGATGATGCCCCGCTCAGAGCGATTTCGCCATATGGTACGTTGAATGGCCGATTTGATGAGCTTGAGCATCACCGATAGTATTTCCTTGTTGTCCTTGATCTCGTCCAGTTCGAAGACGATCAATTGTTTGTCCTCAAGGGTATAGGTCTGATCTCCGCTTGTATGAAACAGAAAACTGTATGGGCCATCTTTCACATATTCGGAGAGGATATGCAAAAAACTATAGACATTGAAATCGGTTTCCTTGAGTTGTAGCTCTTGGATCAAGGTATCTTTTCGTTGATCCACAAAACGGTATAGGGAGGCCAGGGAATGTTCCCCTTGGATGTGTTTGTAATAATGGAGTACAACTTTTTTGACGGCCACTTCCCGTGATTTGTTCACTTTTTCTTCTGCCAAGAGTTCAAGCAGAAAAAGGGCAAGATCCTCCAAACGCTCGGGACTTAAGTCTGCGGGATTTGATAGGTAAAAGGGGTTTATGCCCAGGTTTTTCCCCTGCTCATAGCGCAGTATGATATGCTGATCGGGGTAGAGGTGGGCAAACTTGGCATAGGATCCTCCAAGGTCAATGATGACCAATCGAACGCGCGCCTCGAAGTATTGCCGAAGGATGTTGTTGGCCAGAAAGGATTTGCCTTCCCCGGTAGGGGCGAAAATGGCAAAGTTCCTGGCCTTGATACGGCGCTTTTCTTCATCCCAGACATCCTTGAGCACCGGGATATTGTACTGGCGGTCGTTAAAGATGATTCCTGTGTCATCGGATTTATAGTTGGTGTTGTTGATGTAAAGGCAAAGGGCGTGTTTCATGTCGGAGACATAAAGGTCTTCATTGGAGAAGTTGGAGGCGTGACAAGGATGGGAATTCAGAAAGTAGTGTTTGCGTTCCTCCCCATTGGGATGGTAGGGTACCATGTCAAGCTCCTTAAATTCCGCCTTGATTTTGGAAGTGATCTGCTTTAAACAATGTTGTTCTTGGTGCCAGCAAATGATGTTCAGATGTCCACGGATAATGCGGGAACTATCATCTTGATTGATTTGATCGACAATTTGTTGGATCCTTTTAAGGATCACCTTGGTTCTGGGTCCCGAAATTGGAGCTTTTGGAGAGCTCTTCAATTTTTTTGTCCAGTAGCTTGCGCCATTTTTGTTTGTCATCCAGATATAGGATATGGTTGACAATATGGTTTTCCTTGAGGTCCAATCCCAAACCGTCCAAAAAGCCTTGGTGGAAGGTAAAATCATCCGAAGTGAACCTGCTATTGGAAGTACTGCTTTGCACTGATTCGCCAAAGCAGAGCTCACTGTTGATGGCCATAGTATCAAAATAATGGTCCCCAATCTCGATATGTTTGTTTTTCAATAATATATCCGTGTCAAAATCCAGGTTGAACCCATTGAAGTATTCATGGGTATGGGCCAAAATCTCCTTTGGTTCCATGGGATGTAGGGTAATGTGCTTCGCATTGTTGATATAGGAAACAGCGTCATTCACAGCAGTGATGAACTCGGCCACTTGTAAGTCCAGTTTTCTATGGTATCCCTTTGCAGTTTTACGAAAGGGATTCACATATTTGGAGGCATTGAGCACTTTGTCCAATGGGAGTACAAAGAAGAGATACCCATCGTGTTTTATATACTCCCTTCCTTTGAAATGGTCATGTGTGGCCTTTTCCAAAAAGGTATTCTTGTTGAGTTGCTCAGCCGTGTAGCCTAGTTTTTGATAGACATCCTGTTTATGGATGATCGTGCCCTTGGGCAAGGATTTGAACGCTTGGAACCAAGTCCCGTGGAGTTTCTCAAAATCCCTTTCGGAAAGGGAATACACTTCGGGGAGTTCCACTGTATGGCAAAAGACCACATTGCCGTTGCTGGCAAAGACGGTATGGTTTTGAATATCCAGGATGGGATGATGTGCGTTCAGGTTGATCTTATGCATGGTTCAAAGGACTAAGTCGTTTATTGCTGATAGTGCTGGGAAAGGTGTTCTTGACCTTGACGGGAAAGGGCTTTTTGACCCACCGGCCCAATGCCCCATAGAGTAGGGCATTGAACAGCAGTAGGCCCACGATGACACCAAAATGGAAGGAAAAGATGATGATCAATAGGGAACCGATGACCGATACCATCTGTAGGGCAAAAAAGGATATGGGGAGCCCCAAGACCATGGCCTGTTTTCGGATGTTACGATATGTGGGGTAGGTTTTCATCCTAGACCACGATTCCAATGAGGTAGGTGAAAATGCCCACAACGGCCCCGGCTATAAGGACAAAGACCAATACCCGGGTGATGCCTTTTTTAAGGTCGGCGTTCTCGCCGAAGAAATGGCCTGCATTGAACAGGAAGCCTACTAAAAAGATGACGCCCAGGATAATGGGGAAGATGGCCCGTATGGTATCGGAAATGTCATTGACCGAATCCTCAATGCCTCCGATCTGGGCCAGAATGGAACTGGAGAAGAACAAAAAAAGAATGGTAATAAAATGTGATTTTCTCATATCGTAAATGTTTAAATTCTGGACGATTTCGATATTCGAAAATTACCGTATATTGACACACAAATATCTGATAATCAGTTTTTTGTTAATAATATATTTTTTGATTCGATTTGTTTCCCATTGGTGCAAATTGACATCAAATTATATGTGAAAACAGGAACGCTATGTTGATAACCCGAAAACCCCACTTTTACAAAACCCTCAAAAAAGTCAGTTTTTGTTTTTTGATGCTCAAAATGTGCGTCATTTTTGGTCAAGAAATACCTGATAAAGAGATTCTGGTCATTGACCCCGGACATGGCGGCACCCATCCGGGAGCCATCGGAACCAATGGGGTCAAGGAAAAGGATGTGGCCTTAACAATCGCCAAGGAAATAGTTCGGTGGAACCGTACACTTTTGGATGGAACCTATGACATCTATCTAACACGGTACACCGATACCCTCATATCCCTTGGAGATCGCTCCGGATTGGCAAAAGCCCCTCAGGCCGATGTGTTGGTGTCGCTGCACTGTAACCATGCAGAAAATTCGAAAGCAAAAGGCATGGAGGTATATATCCACAATTCACAGAACCGTTGCAAGGAATCCCTGGAACTTGGCGTATCGATTTTGGTTGAAGCAGTGGACAACCTTGGCATCGATGACCGAGGCGTCAAAACCAGCAATTTTCAGGTCTTGCGAGAGCTTATCCATTATCCTGCGGTATTGGTCGAATTGGCCTTCCTATCCCACCAGGATGAAGCAGGCTATTTTGTAAATGGCAGGAAAATCAGGGCCGTGGCCCTTGCCATCCTGTTGGGCATTGACAATTTTAAAAACCTGGAACCATAAAAGCATTTTTAGTGGAGTTCATCAAGATAATTGGGAAACTATTGGGAATGGTGCTCAAACGGCAACGAAGTTATTTGCGCTTGTCCTTGCTGTCCTTTTCAAAGGCCACCAGATTGAACATCTGCCGCATGCGGCTCCTTACCCGTTTACCATAGCGCTCCTCTAGCTCCTTGGCATTGAGATTGGTGGTGCAATGGGTCTTGATCTGCTGGTTGACAAAAAGCTCGTAGCGAGATAACAGGATCTCCCCCATCACGTTGCAATCCTTTCCATAATGTCTCCCCGTGGGTTCCACGCCAAGGTCATCAAAACAATAGTACTGCCCGTTACCGTAATCCTCAATGACCTTGAAACCAATGTGGCTGAACCCGAACACGATGTTTCGGCTGGGAATGACGGAATACGGTTTTTGGTAAGGCACAAGGAATTTCAATAGCCGCATCAGACTGGTCTTGCCACAGCCCACTGGCCCGGACAGCAACAGGCCCTTGTTGGGGTCGATGCCGTCCTTTTTGCAGTTGTCATAGTCCTTGATGATGTAGTTGCAGAGTTTCAGCAATATCCCACGGTCTTCCTTGTAGATCCTGAACCGTTCCCCAAACATGAGCTTGCCCTTGGCCTCCAGATAGATGAGCATCTTGTCAAAATCATATAGGATGTTGTTGCCGCTCAGTTCCCCCAAGCGGTAGGTCAGGTTGCCCTCCGTGATGATATGTGGATGGTCCAGTTTCATAGTGGTTCCCCGTAATCCTTGTCCGAGGTAGTTTTTAGGTTATCCCGATGTTGGCCAAGCCCGTTAGGTTTGTTGTTGTTTTCAAAGTCCAACGGAATTAAATTTTTTAAATTATCCGGTTTGGTAATGTTTTTATGGTTTGATCTGGTTTGTATATGTTTTATTATAGATACCAGTGCTTGTCCACTGCTTGTCCCGTTTTTGGTACGGCTTCGGTACACAGCTTGTCCATCACTTGTCCCAAAATTGAACATCTTGATACGGCTCCCCTTAAAAGGGTTATGGGATGGAATATATAGCAAATAGTTCCAATGGCTCAACTGCTTGATACATTTATGGTAAGTGGACTTGGAACCTATTTTTGAAAAATCCATTACCTCTTCCCTGTTGATATGGAATTCCTCCCTAAAAAAATTATGGTTCCAAAGCTGAAAAAGGGCTACGTACAGACTGATATGGGTCGGGTTCAAACGGTTGTCCTTGGCAAATTGGTCAAAGACACCGTTCAGGTGCTTGATATAATTGATGCCCTCCAAACCCCTAGAAGGTTTTATTGACTTTGTTCCGTTCCAGTACTTCCATGATCTCCCGCTGATCGTAATAGAGCACCCCTCCTATTTTGGTATAGGGCAATGTGCCATTGATGCGCAAATTCTGTAAGGTTCCCGGGGAAATGCCCAAGAGTTCCCGGACTTCATTGGATTTGAGCCATTTCTTGGCCATAGTCCCGTTGTGGTTTTGCAATAGTGCCTTGATGTCCTCCAAAAGTTCCACTTTGAACTCCATCAGG
>NZ_JAHZSV010000017.1 GCF_019457905.1 Flagellimonas abyssi
CAACGGGGCCCTGTTCCCCAATGGGACCTTGTTCTCCAACCAGACCTTGCTCTCCCTGTATCCCTTGAGGACCTTGATTCCCTATCGGGCCTTGCTCACCAACGGGGCCCTGTTCCCCAATGGGACCTAGTTCTCCAATGTGACCTTGTTCTCCTTGTATTCCTTGAGGACCTTGATTCCCTATCGGGCCTTGCTCACCAACGGGGCCCTGTTCCCCAATGGGACCTAGTTCTCCAATGTGACCTTGTTCTCCTTGTATTCCTTGAGGACCTTGATTCCCTATCGGGCCTTGCTCACCAACGGGGCCCTGTTCCCCAATGGGACCTAGTTCTCCAATGTGACCTTGTTCTCCTTGTATTCCTTGAGGACCTTGATTCCCTATCGGGCCTTGCTCACCAACGGGGCCCTGTGGCCCCACAGCGCCTCCTGCTGCAATATCAGAAAGAGGAATTGAAACTATATTATTATCAGAATCAGTAAGCACTAAGTCTGTTCCCATGACCTCCATTTTTGAATTTACCGTATTGGTATCCAAAAAAGTCAATTCCCAAGAGTTCCCATCCCAAAAATAAATGGTACCGGTATTGGTGTTGACATAGATATCACCCAAATCAGCACCAGTTGGAGTTGTAGCTCCTGGACTGGATACATCGGTACCTCTAAGGACTTCGCAGTTGCATTGATCCTGAAGGGTAACGGTAGTCTGTGAAAAGGCAATTCCTGTAAAAAGAAGGAACAATAGGGCTAGAATGCTCTTTTTCATGAGGTTACTATTATTGAAGATTGTAATACTGTAGTTTGTTGATTTGCTTCTATTTGGATCAATCGGTTTTTATCATAATCCAACTCACCGAATTAAACCACGTACAAAATTACCCTCGCTTTTAGGGTTGAAAAATAATTGTTGTGAACCGATGAAATAGAACTGTCTAGTTCACAAATCTTGAGGTTACCCTAGTATGGTTTTTAGTTTTTATTAAGACAGCTTGTCGATGAAAGCCCAAAAAGACAGTTGTTTACGTAGGTTGAATCTTACGAAATCTTGGTGACAAATCTAATAAATGGGCATGGTGATGTTGCTAACCAGTTTCGTTCACAACTAAAAAAACGGCTCCATTTTTGGAGCCGTTCATATATTTATCGCTATTGACTTGGAAGGGGTTATTCAAAAATAATAAACTCGGACCTTCTATTTAGTTGGTGTTGTTCTTCGGAACATTGTACTCCATTTGCACAATCGTTTACCAAACGGGTCTCTCCGTAACCTTCGCCTTGGAGTCTATTGGCGGAGATACCTTTCGAAATCATATAATCCACCGTTGCTTCTGCCCTTTTTTGCGATAACCAAAGGTTATAAGCATCAACTCCTCGACTATCGGTGTGTGAATTGACCTTAATCTTAAGGCTCGGATATTTTTCCATGGCAACGATAACCTTTTGAATTTCTATCTCGGCATCCGGCCTTATGTTATATTTATTTAAATCGAAGTATATGGTACTCAGCTGCAACAGTTTTGCCAGATCGTCCCCAAAGCCTCCTGTAACCAGGTCACGCTCTAGGTAAAAATCAACAATACGTGGTTTTCCATCGGAAATAGGTAGATATTCTTCCGAAGGAACGTAACCGTCCCTGGATGCTCTCACAAAATTTCCTTTGGAACAATCCAGCATGAGTATATAATTACCATCGGAATCTGTTATGGTTGATGATACTTCGTTGTTTTCCTCATCTATAATCTTAACAGTAGCGCCCGCCAAGACCTCATTTGAAATACGATCTCTTACGGTTCCTGTGATTTCTTGGATACAATCCAAGACCAATGGTTCGTTTTCCACAAACTCATAGATGTCATCATCTCCCATGCCTCCATCCCTGTTGGATGCGAAATACCCTGTTTTGCTCTCTGAATCGAAAATGTATGAAAAATCATCCTTCGGTGTGTTGACCGGCTTACCAACGTTTACTACTGGTTGTGTATAATCGTTGTATGCTATTTTTGTCGCGAAAACATCCAATCCTCCCAATCCTTGATGGCCGTCGGAAGAAAAATAAAGTACACCATCCTTGTCAATAAAGGGAAAAGTTTCACGAGCTATAGTGTTGATGTTGCTTCCCAAGTTCTTGATGGGCCCATAGGTGCCATCACCTATAATCTCGGTCACAAAAATATCGGACTCGCCCAAACTTCCCGGCATATCGGAGACAAAGTATAATTTTTTACCATCGGGACTTAGCATGGGGTGGGCCACTGAATAGGAATCGCTATTAAACGGGAGTTCCGTTATATTGAGCCATTCACCATCTATGTTTTCTGCGCTGTATATCTTCAATCGGATAATACCTTCCTCATCTTTCTTTTTTCTACCATCGAAAAAATTGTTCCGTGTAAAGTACATGGTACTACCATCTTTGGTAACTACGGATGTGGACTCGTGCAATCGGGTATTGACGTCTCCTCCCAACTTTACCACATTATTATTGGAAACACTATCTGCGTTTACTTTGTATAAATCCAAAAAGTCCCTCGCATTCCAAGTGTGCCGATATCTAGCAAAGTTTCCTGTGTCACGGTCAGAAGCAAAAATGAGGCCTTTTTCGTAGTAGGCGGGGGCAAAATCCGAGTATTTACTATTGTACGGGAATGTTTTAACAGTGTACCGACCTGAGTTTTTCTCAATTTTGGTCATGTAATCTTCATCAAAATCCGACATGGTAGAGGTCATTTCCCTAAACGATTCCATGAGTTGGCCAGCTTGATCATAATTCCCGATTGATTTCAAACTCTGTGCATATCGGAAAACATCTTCAACGGACATTTCATCGGGATATGTAGTGTTGAGCTTTGCATAAGTATCCGCCGCTTCTTGGTACTTGGCG
This sequence comes from Flagellimonas abyssi, assembly GCF_019457905.1. GTDB lineage: Bacteria > Bacteroidota > Bacteroidia > Flavobacteriales > Flavobacteriaceae > Flagellimonas > Flagellimonas abyssi. Next base: position 2,879 of record NZ_JAHZSV010000017.1, read on the forward strand.
TTGAAATAGTAGGAATTTCCCAGTCTTTTCAACAAATCGGGCGAAGCGTATCCTTTATCCAACACTTTTTTATAAATATCAATTGCAGGGCTAAAGGAATATTGGTTGTACCGCTCATCGGCCCTTTCCATAACCCTTTTTATTTGCTTATCGGGAATACTATCCTGCTGGGCGGTTACTTTTGTCCAAAATCCGCAAACGATGATCAATAATATGAGTATTCTTTTCGGCATTATAAACTATATTAAAAGAATCTTGGTGATATGGTTCTCTGGAAGGATTTCAACAATTCCAGCCTCAGGAACACTTCAAAAGACCCATCGTTGAACTGTGTCCCGCCCAACTCGGTCACTTCGCGATCATAGGCCAATCCCAACATTATCTGGTCGGTTACTTGAAAACCAACCAAACCACTTACTGCGGCATCCCAACGATAAGCGGCTCCAAAACTGAACTTTTCCGCAAACAAGAAACTCGCGGATAGATCTACCTGTAATGGCGCCCCACTCACGGCTTTTGTAAGCAGAGCTGGTTTAAATTGCAAGTCTGGTCCAATATCAAAAACATATCCTGTTATAAGATAGATGTTCATACGTTCTGCGGACAAAAAGTTGACGCCCTCACCAGAATTGTCGTTATCAAAATATTCCGATTCAAGCACGTTGGGCGCTGAAATCCCGGCATAAAATTTATCGGTGTGGTAATACACTCCCAAACCAAAATTTGGGGTGAATTTGTTGTCGATGTTATTTTGATTGACAACCTCTTGGTCAAAATTCCTTAATCCATTAAAATCCAAATTCAACATGTTTCCTCCGGCTTTTAATCCGAACGATAATTTGGCGTCCATTGATACATCGATGGTATAGGATACCACGGCATCCAAATAAGTCTCTTGCACCACGCCGTCCCCAATATTATCGTTTACTATGGAAATACCATAGCCCAATCTACTGTTCCTTATGGGCGAATGAAGATTGAGCGTAAAGGTTTCCGGAGCTCCGTCCAAACCTACCCATTGAGAACGGTAGAGGCCTGCAAAACTAAGCTGTCCTCTAGATCCCGCGTAGGCTGGGTTTACACTCAAGGTATTGTACATGTATTGTGTGTACTGGGCATCTTGCTGAGCAAATAGACCCGTGGACAAAACTCCAATGAACAATAAGGTGGTTAAAAAATGTTTCTTTATCATGCTATCCAATATTGTTATCTGCTCAAGTAAATGTATTCTGAGTCCGTGAAACTTCCTTGTTCGGTCTCGTAATTAAATATGTAGAAATAAATTCCAGCTGGAAGATAATCGTTTACACTAAGTGCTGATTTACCGCGAACTCGTCCGTCAAACACATTGCTGACATTATCGTAGTTGTTGCCCACGAATACCTCAGTCCCCCAGCGATTGAAAATCTTTATTGTACTTGATTTGATGTACTCGACCCCTCTGATGAATAAAAAGTCATTTTTTAAATCTCCATTCGGCGTCAACATTTGATTTACCTCTATGGCCTCCACTTCTACCGTGACCGTTGCCGTATCACAATTATCTGGATTGCCTACTTCGCAGATGGTGTATTCAATGGTATAGGTACCTGGTTGGGTCCCTGTTGCCACCGTAACGGTACCATTGTCATTGATCATAAGTTGGTTAGTTGGTGTAGAGGTCAATATTACATCGTTCAACGATACAAACTCGTCATTCAGGGTATCATTCAACAACACATCGCTACCTGTAATAACCCCTCCCGAGGCACCTGCATTATAATTGTCATCTACGGCATCGATTACATTATCTTCTCCCTGTATTACTTCTACAGTAACCGTTGCGGTATCACAATTATCTACATCCATGATATCACAAATGGTATAAGTTATGGTGTAGGTTCCTTCCTGTGTGCCCGAAAGTACGCTTACACTTCCATCATCGTTCACCCTAAGTTCATCTGTTGGCGTGGAAGTCAGAAGTACATCGGCCAGGGTAACAGGCAAACCGTTCAAGGTATCATTTAAAAGCACATCGCTACCATCTATATCCTCATCCCCTAAAGTTGCAGTATAGGTATCATCCACGGCATCTATTACGTTACCACCCATTCCTTCGGTCACGGTTATCGTTACGGTTGCGGTATCGCAATTATCCACATCCATTATATCACAAATCGTATAAGTTATGGTGTAGACCCCTTCTTGGGTACCGGGAAGTACACTTACGCTTCCATCGTCGTTGACCCTAAGTTCTTCTGTTGGCGTGGAAGTCAGAAGTACATCGGCAATTGTAATAGATGAACCGTTCAAGGTATCATTTAAAAGTACATCGCTACCGTCGATTACTTCATCTTCACCCAATGTAGTAGAATAGGTATCTTCGACCGCATCAATAGTGTTCGCCCCAACCTCTATATAAATGGTTGCTGATGCACAAACGCTAGGGTCCGGCAACACATTACAAACTTGATAAACTATCGTAACCGTTGAATTCGACTCAGACAGTGCTGGCGTATAGTTTACAAAGCCCGTATCGTTATTGAAACTTATAGTTCCCTCGGCATCACCACCAATTTGCGATAGACTGGTCTCACCTACATTGTTAGCGGCGTTGTTTGGCAGGTAGTCATCATTTTCCAGAATATTAATTGCCACCTCTGTCAAGGCAGGGGTAGAACCATAATCATCATTGGCATTGGCCTTCAACGGGTCTGGGTCAGTTTCATTTGGGTTTCCATCACCATCACAATCCAATGCATCCCAATCCGCTGTCTGCTGTAATGTCACGCTTTCAGGTCTGTAATCGCAAGGGTCCAATGGGTCGGTACCATCTTTCTTCTCATCTTCATTGGTAACGCCATCTCCATCGCAATCTGAACTGTTCCATGCGGAGTCAGGAGCTACTGTTTGACTTTCAATAAGAAAATCACACGCATCCAATGGATCGGTACCATCCTCCTTTTCATCTTCGTTGGTAACCCCATCGCCATCACAGTCGGCTTCCAGATAATCGCCGGTTTGAGGTAAAGTAACACTCTCCGGGTTGTAATCACAAGGATCTAGAGGATCTGTACCATCTTTCTTTTCGTCTTCGTTGGTAACCCCATCTCCATCACAATCTGCTTTCTTCCATTCTTCGGATGGCGAGCAATCCTGGTGTTCCAATATAAAGTCACAAGGATCCAATGGGTCCGTTCCATCCTCTTTTTCTTTTCCATTGCTTACACCATCGCCATCACAGTCGTCCTTTTTCCATGCATCGGAAATGGAACAATCCTGGTGTTCCAATATAAAGTCACAAGGATCCAAGGGGTCCGTACCGTCCTCTTTTTCTTTTCCATTGCTTACACCATCGCCATCACAGTCGTCCTTTTTCCATGCATCGGAAATGGAACAATCCTGGTGTTCCAATATAAAGTCACAAGGATCCAAGGGGTCCGTACCGTCCTCTTTTTCTTTTCCATTGCTTACACCATCGCCATCACAGTCGTCCTTTTTCCATGCATCGGAAATGGAACAATCCTGGTGTTCCAATATAAAATCACCAGGATCCAAGGGGTCCGTACCGTCTTCTATTACTTTTCCGTTGCTCACACCATCCCCGTCGCAGTCGTCCTTCTTCCAAGCATCGGTAATAGAGCAATTCTGCTGTTCCAATATAAAATCACCAGGATCCAAGGGGTCCGTACCGTCTTCTATTACTTTTCCGTTGCTCACACCATCCCCGTCGCAGTCGTCCTTCTTCCAAGCATCGGTAATAGAGCAATTCTGCTGTTCCAATATAAAATCACAAGGATCCAAGGGGTCCGTACCGTCTTCTTTTTCTTTTCCGTTGCTCACACCATCACCGTCGCAGTCGTCCTTCTTCCATGCATCGGTAATAGAGCAATTCTGATGTGCCAATATAAAATCACAAGGATCCAAGGGGTCCGTACCGTCTTCTTTTTCTTTTCCGTTGCTCACACCATCACCGTCGCAGTCGTCCTTCTTCCATGCATCGGTAATAGAGCAATTCTGATGTGCCAATATAAAATCACAAGGATCCAAGGGGTCCGTACCGTCTTCTTTTTCCTTTCCATTGGTCACACCATCACCGTCACAGTCGTCCTTTTTCCATGCTTCGGAAGGAGCACAGTCTTGGTGTTCCAAAATAAAATCGCAAGGGTCATTATAATCAGTACCATCTTTTTTCTCCTGTTCGCATGTAACACCATCGCCGTCACAATCCTGTGCCGACAACGCATTCGCCAACGGATTCCATAAGTTGGAAATATCCGAAAAAGGAACATCGGAATATGATGTGGTCTTGGTTACCACATCCAAATTATGATTATGTAAAGGGGCAAAACCAAAAGATGAGGTAAATCCAAAAACTAAACACCACAAAGTAGTGGTGGATTTAAGGACTAAATGCTTCTTTAGTCTTACAAAAGTAAAGTTCTCCATACATGATAGTTTTGATCAACTAATCACCATGGCACTTGTAAGTATAATCCTATAATTGTAAGAAAATTGGGGTTTTCTTAGTTACTTCAATAACTCTGTCCGTTCGACACATATTGATATAAACAGGTCACATAATTAGCCCATTTGTGTTTCACCTCCTATTTTAATCGATAAAAGGCAATTTCCTTATCATTAAGTTACCTTATCTGCACTCTAAGTAAACAGATAAGTGCTGAGTGAACCGGTCAGTGTTTCAAAAGCGGGCGAAAAATACTTTTCTTTTTGGATCTAGAAGCTTAAAATCTTTGATTTTTTTCCAATGATATCAACAATGCCTAATCATTCTAAAAATGAGTGGCAAAAGATTTAAATCCCGTATTTTTGCCGAAATTTTTGTTGATGGATTTTGAAAAGGAAATAGCGAAACGTAGAACTTTTGGCATTATATCCCACCCCGATGCAGGTAAAACTACACTGACCGAAAAACTTTTGTTGTTCGGTGGTGCCATTCAAGAAGCCGGTGCGGTAAAAAGTAATAAGATCAAAAAATCCGCCACCAGTGATTTTATGGAAATCGAACGCCAAAGGGGAATTTCTGTTGCAACTTCTGTACTGGCCTTTATTTATAAGGACAAAAAAATAAATATTCTAGACACCCCTGGACACAAGGATTTTGCCGAGGATACCTTCCGAACCTTGACCGCTGTTGACAGTGTTATCGTTGTAATCGATGTAGCCAAAGGTGTCGAGGAACAGACGGAAAAATTGGTTGAGGTTTGCCGTATGCGCAACATCCCCATGATTGTTTTTATCAACAAATTGGATCGCGAAGGTAAAGATGCGTTCGACCTTTTGGACGAAGTGGAGCAAAAGTTAGGGTTAACGGTAACCCCGCTGAGTTTTCCTATTGGAATGGGATACGATTTTAAGGGCATCTACAACATTTATGAGAAAAACATCAACCTATTTAGTGGTAATAGTAAAAAGAATATAGAGGAGACCATCGCTTTTGATAACTTGGACAATCCAGAACTTGAGAAATTGATCGGTACAAATGCCGCTGATGAATTACGAGGTAATTTAGAGTTGGTAGAAGGGGTTTATCCCGATTTTGACCAAGATGCCTATTTGAAAGGCGAATTGCAGCCGGTATTTTTTGGTTCAGCACTGAACAATTTTGGAGTTCGGGAGCTATTGGATTGCTTTGTGAACATCGCTCCCTCCCCAAGACCAAAGAAGGCCGAAGAGCGTTTGGTAAAGGCCAACGAAAAGGACTTTTCGGGTTTTGTATTTAAGATACATGCCAATATGGACCCCAAACACCGTGACCGTCTTGCCTTTGTAAAGATAGTATCCGGTACTTTCGAACGAAACACTCCTTACTTGCATGTACGTCAAGGTAAAAAGCTTAAATTTTCCAGTCCCAATGCTTTTTTTGCTGAGAAAAAAGAAATCGTAGATATTTCCTATCCCGGTGACATTGTAGGGCTTCATGATACTGGGAACTTCAAAATCGGTGACACCTTGACCAGCGGTGAAGAGTTACACTACAAGGGAATTCCGAGTTTCTCACCGGAACATTTCAGGTACATCAATAATGCGGACCCCATGAAAGCGAAGCAATTGTATAAAGGTATCGACCAGTTAATGGACGAAGGGGTTGCTCAATTGTTCACATTGGAGTTAAACGGCCGAAAAATCATCGGAACTGTGGGTGCGTTGCAATACGAGGTAATTCAATATCGACTTGAGCATGAATATGGGGCCAAGTGTACCTACGAAAATTTCCCCGTGCACAAAGCCTGTTGGGTAGAGCCTAAAGATGAAAAAAACGAAGAGTTTCAAGAATTTAAAAGGGTAAAGCAAAAGTTTTTGGCCACAGACAAAAAAGGTCAGTTGGTATTTTTGGCAGATTCTCCGTTTTCACTTCAAATGACACAGCAAAAGTACCCTTCGGTGAAATTACACTATACTTCGGAATTTGAGTAACCCCCTAAGCCAAATCATTTACATAATTGATTATTAATTGATTACATAGTTCGAATCTATTTTTTTCGTACATTGATTAATGTAACCAATTAAATAATCAGATTATGACTACTTCGGAAAAACCACCTGTTTGGTTCTGGGTGGTGAGCATAATAGCTCTTTTATGGAATTTGGTAGGCGTTATGAACTATCTCAATCAAGCATTTAATCAAGTAGCTCTATTAGAAGCTATGGACCAAGCACAACGCATAGCTTTTGAAGGCATCCCGGCTTGGGCAACGGCCGCTTTTGCTATCGCTGTTTTTTCAGGCACATTGGCTAGCATCGGACTTTTACTGCGTAAGAAGTGGGCCAGAACATTTTTTGTTATCTCACTGATTGCTGCTGTCGCACAGTTTATCCACTGGCTGTTCATATCAAATGCCGTAGAGGCTTTTGGACCATCTACCTATACAATGCCGTTGATTGTTATAATCATTGGAATTTACCTAATATTCTTTTCGAAAAAAGGAATCCAAAAGGGATGGTTGAAATAAAAAAAGGCCCTGAAATATTTCAGGGCCTTTTTTTATGCTTCACCAGTGGGTCCAAAATTTAGTGGAATCGCTGGTTGCTCATAGTCTTGAATGGTTCCGTGCGCCTGTTCAAAGCGGCTAACGTTATCGTTCAATGCCTTGAGCAACTTTTTGGCATGTTGTGGGGTCAATATTATCCTGCTCTTTACCTTGGCTTTTGGAGCGCCCGGCATCAAGCTAATAAAGTCTACCACAAATTCAGAGACGGAGTGGTTGATGATGGCAAGATTGGAATAGATTCCTTCTGCCGTTTTCTCGTCCAACTCAATATTTATCTGTTTCTGATTTTTCTTTTCTTCGGCCATAAATACTTGTCTTAAAAAGAAAAACCCCGACCTATAAGGCCAGGGTTTGGTTTATTTAGAATTTAAATTCCTCTTTTCGGGCCATAATCTCATCGTATTCCTCTTTGGAACCTACAATGATGCTATCATAATCCCTCATACCGGTACCGGCTGGAATCTTATGTCCTACAATTACGTTTTCCTTCAATCCTTCCAAGGTATCTATCTTACCACTTACCGCGGCTTCGTTCAATACTTTGGTGGTTTCCTGGAACGATGCTGCGGAGATAAATGATTTTGTCTGCAACGAAGCTCTTGTAATACCTTGCAAGATTGGTGTAGCCGTTGCGGCCACTGCATCTCTTGCGGATACCAAGGTCTTGTCCTCTCTTCTAAGAATAGAGTTTTCATCCCTTAGTTCACGTACGGTCAAAATCTGTCCTGGTTTCAACCTATCGGAATCACCGGCATCCTCAACAACTTTTTTACCGAAAATCTCGTCATTCTCGTTGATAAAGTCATCTTTGTGCACCAATTGATTTTCCAAGAAAATAGTATCTCCCGGATCTTGGATTTTTACTTTACGCATCATTTGTCTTACAACAACCTCAAAGTGCTTATCGTTGATCTTCACACCCTGCAAACGGTATACTTCTTGTACCTCGTTCACCAAGTACTGTTGCACTGCTGATGGTCCTTTGATCGCCAAGATGTCTTCCGGTGTAATAGAACCATCGGACAATGGCATACCCGCACGTACGTAGTCATTCTCCTGTACCAATATCTGGTTGGACAATTTAACCAAGTACTTCTTGATATCGCCTGTCTTGGACTCGATGATAATCTCACGGTTACCACGCTTGATCTTACCGAAGGAAACTACACCGTCAATCTCCGATACAACAGCTGGGTTGGATGGATTACGTGCTTCGAAAAGCTCGGTCACCCTTGGAAGACCTCCGGTAATATCCCCTGCCTTGGCAGATTTACGTGGGATTTTAACCAATGTTTTTCCTTCTTTCACTTTCTCACCGTCATTAATCATCAAGTGAGAACCAACTGGTAAGTTGTATGATCTAAGGGTTTCACCTTTGCTGTTCTGTATCAACAAAGTTGGAATCAACTTTTTGTTTCTTGATTCAGAAATTACCTTTTCTTGGAAACCGGTCTGTTCATCGATTTCAACCTGATAAGTAATCCCTTGCTCAATATTCTCGTAGGCTATCTGTCCTGAGAACTCAGAAACGATGACACCGTTATATGGATCCCATTCACAAATCACAGTTCCCTTGGTAATCTTCTCACCGTCCTTAATGAACAATTGAGAACCATAAGGAATGTTATTTGTACTTAAAGTGATTCCTGTTTTCTGATCTACGATCTTAACTTCAGAAGTTCTGGAGATAACAATGTTGGTCTTTTTACCATCACTGCCCTCACCTTCAACTACACGCAAGTCTTCGATTTCGGCAACACCATCAAACTTGGACTCCAATTTGTTGTCCTCGGATATGTTACCTGCAATACCCCCTACGTGGAAGGTACGCAATGTCAACTGTGTACCAGGCTCACCGATGGACTGTGCGGCAACAACACCAACAGCCTCACCTCTTTGCACCATTTTATTGGTAGCAAGGTTACGCCCATAACATTTGGCACAGATACCTTGTGCAGCCTCACATGTTAACGGAGACCTTACTTCTACCTTTTCGATTGGAGCTGCCTCTACCCTTCTAACATCGGCCTCATTGATTTCTTGTCCTGCTCTCAGCACAAGCTCTTCGGTCAATGGGTTGTACACATCGTGCAACGATACCCTACCCAAGATTCTCTCACCTAGGCTTTCAACAATCTCCTCGTTTTTCTTCAATGGCTCTACCTCAATACCTCTTAAGGTTTCACAATCTTCGCTGTTCACGATAACATCTTGTGAAACATCCACCAAACGTCGAGTCAAGTAACCCGCATCCGCTGTTTTCAAAGCGGTATCCGCAAGACCTTTACGCGCACCGTGGGTAGAGATAAAGTATTCCAAAATCGATAGCCCTTCCTTAAAGTTGGAAAGAATCGGGTTTTCGATAATCTCACCACCACCAGCGGTAGATTTTTTAGGCTTGGCCATCAAACCACGCATACCGGTTAACTGACGAATCTGTTCTTTGGAACCCCTCGCACCAGAATCCAACATCATATACACAGAGTTGAATCCTTGTTTGTCCTCACGGATACGCTTCATGGCCAATTCGGTCAACATAGCGTTCGTAGAGGTCCAAACGTCAATTACTTGGTTGTAACGTTCGTTGTTGGTGATAAGACCCATGTTATAGTTCATCATAATACCATCGACCTGCTCGTTGGCTTCGCCGATCATATCCTGCTTTTCTGCAGGGATGATAATATCACCCAAACTAAAGGACAATCCACCTTTAAAAGCGAAATCGTATCCCATGGCCTTGATTTTATCCAAGAAGTCAGCCGTTGTAGGCACATCGGTTACCGCAAGAATGTCCCCGATAATATTTCTAAGGGCCTTCTTGTTCAATACTTGGTTGATGAATCCTGCTTGCTCTGGCACTTCCGTGTTGAACAATACACGACCTACCGTGGTTTCAATAATTTGATTGACCAATTCACCTTCTTCGTTAAAGTCTTTGGCCCTTACCTTGATTCCGGCATTAAGCGAAACTTTTTTCTCGTTGAAAGCAATCTCTACCTCTTCAGAAGAATAGAAGGTCAAACCTTCACCCATTACAGGTTCCTCTGGAGTAGATTTTTTATGCTTCGTCATATAGTACAATCCCAAGACCATATCCTGAGATGGTACGGTAATCGGAGAACCGTTGGCTGGGTTAAGGATGTTCTGTGAAGCCAACATCAATAATTGCGCTTCCAAAATGGCCTCTGGCCCCAATGGCAAGTGAACTGCCATCTGATCCCCATCAAAATCCGCGTTAAATGCGGTACATGCCAATGGGTGCAAACGAATCGCCTTTCCTTCAATAAGTTTAGGCTGGAACGCTTGGATACCCAATCTGTGCAATGTAGGGGCACGGTTCAATAATACCGGGTGTCCTTTAAGGACGTTTTCAAGAATGTCCCATACTACGGGCTCCTTCTTGTCTATAATCTTTTTCGCAGATTTAACGGTCTTTACAATACCTCTTTCAATCAACTTACGGATGATGAAAGGCTTGTATAGCTCGGCCGCCATATCTTTGGGAAGACCACATTCGTACAATTTCAATTCCGGTCCAACGACGATTACGGAACGAGCGGAGTAATCCACACGTTTACCCAAAAGGTTTTGACGGAAACGACCTTGTTTACCTTTCAATGAATCTGAAAGGGACTTCAATGGTCTGTTTGATTCTGTTTTTACCGCAGATGCTTTTCTTGTGTTATCGAAAAGGGAATCCACCGCTTCCTGAAGCATACGTTTTTCGTTCCTCAAGATCACTTCTGGTGCCTTGATTTCCATCAAACGCTTCAAACGGTTGTTACGGATAATTACCCTACGATACAGGTCGTTCAAGTCAGAAGTCGCAAAACGACCACCGTCCAACGGCACCAAAGGACGCAATTCTGGTGGAATTACAGGAATCACCTTCATGATCATCCACTCAGGGTTGTTTTCCCTGTTTCCTTGAGACTCACGCAACGCCTCAACTACTTGAAGACGCTTCAAGGCTTCGGTCTTACGTTGTTTTGAAGTCTCTGTATTTGCCTTGTGACGAAGCTCGTAAGACAATTGTTCCAAATCGATTCTGGACAAGATGTCGATCAAACACTCCGCACCCATTTTGGCAATGAACTTGTTGGGATCGGTATCCTCCAAGTATTGGTTCTCGGTAGGAATGGATTCCAAAATGTTCAAGTACTCCTCCTCGGTCAAGAAATCCATTTTGTGGATCTCTTCACCTTCTGGACCTTTGGCAATACCTGGCTGGATAACCACATACCTTTCGTAGTAAATGATCATATCCAACTTTTTGGAAGGCAATCCCAAAAGGTATCCTATTTTGTTCGGCAACGAACGGAAGTACCAGATATGCGCTACAGGAACCACAAGGTTAATGTGTCCTACGCGGTCCCTACGTACCTTCTTCTCCGTTACTTCAACACCACAACGGTCACAAACGATTCCACGGTAACGGATTCTCTTGTATTTACCACAGGCACACTCATAATCCTTTACAGGACCAAAAATACGCTCGCAGAACAATCCATCACGTTCTGGTTTGTGCGTTCTATAGTTAATGGTTTCAGGTTTCAAAACTTCTCCTCGGGACTCTGCCAAAATCGACTCTGGAGAGGCCAATCCGATAGAAATCTTGTTGAACCTTTTTTGTGCGTTATTATCTTTTATTCTAGCCATAACAATATGGTGATGATATAATTAAATATAATATAGTATTCTACTCTTCCAAACGGATATCCAAGCCCAAACCTTTAAGTTCGTGCATCAATACGTTGAAAGATTCTGGCAACCCAGGTTCTGGCATGGTCTCACCTTTTACGATGGTCTCATAGGTCTTGGCCCTTCCGATCACATCATCGGACTTAACGGTCAATATCTCCCTAAGGGTAGATGATGCGCCGTAGGCTTCCAATGCCCATACTTCCATCTCTCCAAAACGCTGACCACCAAACTGAGCTTTACCGCCCAATGGTTGCTGCGTGATCAAGGAGTATGGTCCAATAGATCTTGCGTGCATCTTATCGTCTACCATGTGACCTAGTTTCAACATGTAGATCACTCCTACGGTTGCACGTTGATCAAAACGTTGACCTGTTCCACCATCATATAGGTAGGTGTGCCCAAATCTTGGTACACCTGCTTCATCGGTAATCTTATTGATTTCATCCAATGAGGCACCGTCGAAAATCGGAGTCGCATATTTTTGACCCAACTTTAATCCGGCCCATCCCAATACGGTTTCGTAGATCTGACCAATGTTCATCCTTGAAGGCACACCAAGTGGGTTCAATACGATGTCCACCGGGGTTCCGTCTTCCAAGAACGGCATATCTTCTTGACGAACGATACGGGCCACGATACCTTTGTTACCGTGACGACCTGCCATTTTATCACCTACTTTGAGCTTCCGCTTTTTGGCGATGTAAACTTTGGCCAACTTCATGATACCTGCAGGAAGTTCATCTCCTACGGAAATGGTGAACTTGTCCCTTCTTAGGTTACCTTGAATATCGTTCAACTTGATTTTATAGTTGTGCAGCAAATCGGCCACCAATGCATTGGTATCATCGTCGGTTGTCCAGCTACCACCTACCAAGTGAGCGAAATCGTCAACAGCGTTCAACATTTTGATAGTGTATTTCTTTCCTTTTGGAAGTACTTCTTCACCCAAATCGTTGATTACGCCTTGCGATGTTTTTCCACTGATCAATCCGAACAACTTCTCGATCAATTCATCCTTTAGTTGTTGGAACTTCACTTCGTAGTCCATCTCCAATCTTGAAATGGCCTCTTTATCTTCAGAACGCTTTCTCTTGTCCTTGATGGAACGTGAGAACAATTTCTTATCGATCACAACACCTCTCAAAGATGGTGATGCCTTTAATGAAGCATCCTTAACGTCACCAGCCTTATCACCAAAGATGGCACGCAACAATTTTTCCTCTGGCGTTGGGTCGGATTCTCCTTTAGGAGTAATCTTACCGATCAAAATATCACCGGGCTTCACTTCTGCACCGATACGGATCATACCGTATTCGTCCAAATCCTTGGTTGCCTCTTCGGATACGTTCGGAATATCGTTTGTCAATTCCTCTGCTCCCAATTTGGTGTCCCTTACTTCCAACGAATACTCATCAACGTGTATGGAGGTAAAAATATCCTCGCGCACCACTTTTTCAGAGATTACGATCGCATCCTCAAAGTTATATCCTTTCCAAGGCATAAAGGCTACCTTCATGTTTCTACCCAAGGCCAATTCACCTTTTTCTGTAGCATAACCCTCACAAAGCACCTGACCTTTTTTCACCTTGTCGCCTTTTCTCACGATGGGCTTCAAGTTGATACTGGTTCCTTGGTTTGTTTTTCTAAACTTCACCAATTGGTACGTTTTAGAATCTTCATCAAAGCTTACCAATCGCTCTTCATCAGTTCTATCGTACCTAATGGTAATTTTCTGTGCATCCACATATTCCACTACACCATCTCCCTCGGCATTGATCAATACTCGGGAATCCGTGGCCACCTGTCTTTCCAAACCTGTACCCACGATTGGAGAATCTGGTCGCAACAATGGAACTGCTTGGCGCATCATGTTGGACCCCATCAAAGCACGGTTCGCATCATCGTGCTCCAAGAATGGAATCAACGATGCGGAAATGGAAGCGATCTGGTTCGGCGCAACGTCGGTATATTTTACCTCTGTTGGATCCACGACCGGGAAATCTCCTTCTTCACGTGCAATTACCTTTTCTCTTTCAATGGTACCATCATCTGCCAATGGAATGTTGGCTTGTGCAATCTTCATTCCTTCTTCTTCCTCTGCACTTAGGTAAATGTGGTTTTTGGTATCCACCTTACCATTCTCTACTTTACGGTAAGGAGTTTCCAAGAAGCCCATATTGTTCACTTTGGCGAATACGGACAATGAAGAGATCAAACCAATGTTCGGACCTTCAGGTGTCTCGATCGGACACAATCTTCCGTAGTGTGTATAGTGAACGTCACGCACCTCGAAACCTGCTCTTTCACGGGAAAGACCACCTGGCCCCAATGCGGACAATCTTCTTTTGTGTGTAATCTCGGCCAACGGGTTGGTCTGGTCCATGAACTGGGACAACTGGTTGGTTCCGAAGAACGAGTTGATCACGGAAGACAATGTCTTGGCGTTGATCAAATCTATCGGGGTAAACACTTCGTTGTCACGAACGTTCATACGCTCACGGATGGTACGTGCCATACGTGCCAAACCTACGCCGAACTGCTGGGACAATTGTTCCCCAACGGTTCTAACACGACGGTTGGACAAGTGATCGATATCATCGATCTCCGCCTTGGAGTTGATCAACTCGATCAAATATTTAATGATGGTGATGATATCTTCCTTGGTCAAAACCTGTTTGTCCATTCCGATATCCAATCCCAATTTTTTGTTCATTCTGTAACGACCTACTTCACCTAAGTTGTAACGTTGGTCGGAGAAGAACAATTTATCGATAATACCACGCGCCGTCTCTTCATCTGGCGGCTCGGCATTACGCAATTGTCTGTAGATATGTTCTACCGCTTCTTTTTCGGAGTTGGTAGGATCCTTTTGCAAGGTGTTATGGATAATGGCGTAATCGGATTGCGCATTGTTTTCCTTGTGAAGCAATATAGTCTTCACATCGGCATCAATGATCTCATCGATATGCTCTTTTTCCAAAATGGTATCACGATCTAATACAATTTCGTTTCTTTCGATGGAAACCACTTCTCCTGTATCCTCGTCCACGAAATCCTCATGCCATGTGTTCAACACCCTAGCGGCCAATTTACGGCCCAATACTTTTTTAAGTCCGGATTTGGAAACCTTAACTTCTTCCGAAAGGTCGAAGATTTCCAAAATATCCTTGTCCCTCTCGAAGCCAATGGCACGAAACAAAGTGGTTACCGGTAATTTTTTCTTCCTATCGATATAGGCATACATCACCGAGTTGATATCGGTGGCGAATTCGATCCAGGAACCTTTGAAAGGAATTACCCTTGCCGAATACAATTTTGTCCCGTTTGCGTGAAAAGATTGTCCAAAGAAAACCCCTGGAGACCTGTGCAACTGAGATACTACAACACGTTCCGCTCCGTTGATCACAAAAGTTCCACTTGGAGTCATGTATGGGATAGTTCCCAAATACACATCCTGTACAATGGTTTCAAAATCTTCGTGCTCTGGATCGGTACAGTATAGTTTTAGACGTGCCTTTAACGGTACGCTATAGGTAAGTCCCCGCTCGATACATTCTTGGATGGAGTATCTTGGCGGATCAATGAAGTAATCCAAAAACTCAAGTACAAACTGATTTCTGGTATCGGTGATTGGAAAATTCTCCATGAAGGTGTTGTAGAGACCTTCGTTTCCTCTTTCGTCAGATTTAGTTTCAAGCTGGAAAAAGTCTTGGAACGATTTTATCTGAATGTCCAAGAAATCCGGGTATTCCGGTATGTTCTTAGCGGATGCGAAATTAACTCTTTCAATAGTGTTTGTGAACATCTATGGACAAATTTTGATCGTGATTACTAAGTGGGTTGGTGTACGGCTTTATACACTCCTTATATAAATAGGCTAAGGTCTAACCAAAAATGGAAAGACCTTAACCAAGTTCTAATGGGAAAAGCGATTATTTAAGCTCAACTTCTGCTCCAGCTTCTTCCAATGATTTTTTGATACCTTCTGCTTCGTCTTTAGAAATACCTTCTTTAACAGCTTTTGGTGCGCTATCAACGATATCTTTAGCCTCTTTAAGACCAAGACCTGTCAATTCTTTCACCAATTTAACAACTGCCAATTTAGATCCACCAGCAGCAGTAAGGATTACATCAAATTCTGATTTTTCTTCGGCAGCCTCACCACCTTCTGCGGCTCCACCACCAGCGGCAACAGCTACTGCAGCAGCAGCAGGCTCGATACCGTATTCTTCTTTTAAAATGTCGGCCAACTCATTTACCTCTTTTACTGTAAGGTTTACCAACTGTTCTGCAAAATCTTTTAAATCTGCCATTTTTCTATCGTTTAATAAAAATGTTTAAAAATATACTTAGTTTATTGTGCGCGAATTATTCTTTCTCAGACAAAGTCTTAAGGATACCTGCCAATTTACCGCCACCAGACTTAAGTCCAGAAATAACGTTTTTGGCCGGAGATTGTAACAATCCAATGATATCCCCGATAACTTCCTCTTTGGACTTGATGTTTACAAGTGCATCAAGGTTGTTATCGCCAATGTAAACAGCCTCTTCGATAAAGGCACCTTTCAACAATGGTTTATCTGATTTTTTTCTAAAGTTCTTGATAAGTTTCGCAGGTGCGTTCCCTGTTTCGGACAACATCAAAGATGTATTTCCTTTCAAAACTTCGGGAAGTTCACCGAATTCCTTATCAGAAGCTTCCATTGCTTTTGCGAGCAATGTGTTCTTTACGACCGCAAGCTTAATGTTAGCCTTGAAACACGCTCTTCTTAAGTTAGAGGTGTCCACGGCGTTCAATCCTGATATATCCGCCAAATAAATGTTTGGATTATCAGCCAACTGTGCAGTCAAGTCTTTTATTACCGTTGCTTTTTCTTCTCTTGTCATAGTTATAAAAATTGAACTACCAGTTTATTGAACTGCTTTTGGATCTAATTGAACACTAGGACTCATGGTACTTGACAAGTAAATACTCTTCATGTACACACCTTTTGCTGCGGAGGGCTTCAACTTGATCAATGTATCGATCAATTCCCTAGCATTTCCTGCAATTTTATCTGCAGAGAAAGATGCTTTCCCGATAGCAGCGTGCACGATACCTGTTTTGTCCACTTTAAAGTCAATCTTACCGGCTTTAACATCGGATACCGCTTTTGCCACATCCATAGTTACTGTTCCGGTCTTTGGATTGGGCATTAAACCTCTCGGTCCCAACACTCGTCCCAATGGACCTAGTTTACCCATAACGCTTGGCATAGTGATGATAACATCAACATCTGTCCAACCGTTTTTGATTTTATCCAAATATTCGTCCAACCCAACAAAGTCCGCACCTGCTTCTTTAGCTTCTGCTTCTTTGTCTGGAGTCACCAATGCCAAAACTTTAACGTCTTTACCTGTTCCGTGAGGAAGGGTTACAACGCCACGCACCATTTGATTGGCTTTTCTTGGATCTACGCCCAAACGAACTGCCAAATCAATGGAAGCATCAAATTTTACATTGGTTATTTCTTTTACTAAAGCTGATGCTTCTTCCAAAGTATAGAGCTTGTTCTTGTCTATCTTGGCTTGAGCCTCTTTTTGCTTTTTAGTCAATCTTGCCATTTCTTACTTGCTTTCAGATTTTAAAAAGGTCTTTGTCCTGCTATTTTCAGACCCATAGATCTTGCAGTACCCGCAACCATACTCATTGCAGATTCCACGGTAAAAGCGTTTAAATCCACCATTTTATCTTCGGCGATCGCTTTTACTTGATCCCAGGTTACTGAACCATTCTTAACCCTGTTAGGTTCGCCAGATCCTTTTTTAATCTTAGCCACTTCCATCAATTGAACTGCCGCAGGTGGTGTTTTTACAACAAACTCGAAAGATTTGTCTTTGTAAACGGTGATAACAACAGGTAATACTTTACCTTGTTTGTCCTGCGTACGAGCATTAAACTGCTTACAGAACTCCATGATGTTAACACCAGCAGCACCTAAGGCGGGTCCAACCGGTGGCGATGGGTTCGCAGCACCTCCCCTAACTTGTAATTTAACTACCTTATCTACTTCTTTTGCCATTGTTTCTAATTAAATTCAAAGTGTGTCAATTGGAAGCAACACAGCTTTATATATGTAACAGCTCTTGTTATACTTTTTCTACTTGCATATAGCTAAGTTCCAGTGGAGTTTTTCTACCAAAAATCTTCACCATAACCTCCAGCTTACGCTTTTCTTCATTGATTTTTTCAACAGTTCCGTTAAAACCATTAAAAGGTCCATCAATAACCTTTACTGTTTCACCCAATACAAATGGAATAGAAACGTTATCCGTATTCACAGCCAACTCATCTACCTTACCAAGCATACGGTTGACTTCTGACTTTCTCAACGGTACTGGATCACCACCTTTCACCTCGCCCAAGAAACCAATCACATTGGTTATGGATCGGATGATGTGAACCATTTCTCCTCCAAGATTGGCCTTTATCATAATATATCCTGGAAAGTAAACTCTTTCTTTATTGATTTTCTTTCCATTACGTATCTGAACAACTTTTTCGGTAGGCACAAGAACTTCTTCGAGGTAGTCACCAAATCCAGCGCGCTCGACCTCGCTCTCTATATAGCCCTTGATCTTGTTCTCTTGACCACTGACCGCTCTTACTACATACCATTTTTTCTCCAGAACCTCAGACATATCGAACGATCTTTACCCTATTAATTTTTCAAAATACAATGTGATCAGCTTACTGAACAAGGAATCCACTCCCCAAGTCGCCAAAGCAAATAAAATGGAAAAAACCGCTACAATAACCATCAAATTGGAAGCTTTACTTCTTTCCAACCAAGTAACATTGTTCTTAAGCTCTTCTAATGATTCCTTTATGTAAGTGACCATAATTTTAAAATATTTTGCTTGCACGGGAGGAGAGACTCGAACTCCCGACACCTGGTTTTGGAGACCAGTGCTCTACCAACTGAGCTACACCCGTTTATAATTACACTGAAAGGTATCCCGAGTAAATCGGAACACCCTTGAGTGCAATTTTATATTAAAATGAATTTAATCTAGAATCTCAGTAACCTGACCGGCACCTACTGTTCTACCACCCTCACGGATAGCGAAACGTAGACCAACGCTCAATGCGATTGGCTGAATCAAATCCACAGTAATTGTCAAGTTATCACCTGGCATTACCATCTCAACACCATCAGGAAGGTTAATGTTACCTGTTACGTCAGTTGTACGAACGTAGAACTGTGGACGGTAGTTGTTGTGGAATGGAGTGTGACGTCCACCTTCTTCTTTTTTCAAGATATAAACCTCAGCTTTGAATTTAGCGTGCGGCTTAACAGAACCTGGCTTACAGATTACCATACCTCTTTTGATATCAGATTTCTCGATACCTCTCAAAAGAAGACCAACGTTATCTCCAGCTTCACCTCTATCCAAAATCTTACGGAACATCTCAACACCAGTAATGGTAGAAGACAATTTCTCAGCACCCATACCAATGATATCTACAGCGTCACCAGTGTTGGCAACACCTGTTTCGATACGACCGGTAGCAACAGTACCACGACCAGTAATAGTGAATACATCTTCGATTGGCATAAGGAAGTCTTTATCCACCTCACGAGTTGGCTCCTCGATCCAGCTATCAACAGCTTCCATCAATTCCATTACAGTGTCAACCCATTTTTGCTCACCGTTCAAAGCACCTAGTGCAGAACCAGAGATTACAGGTCCGTTGTCACCATCATATTCATAGAAAGAAAGCAATTCCCTTACTTCCATTTCAACAAGCTCCAATAGCTCCTCATCATCCACCATGTCAACTTTGTTCAAGAAAACAACGATACGTGGAATACCTACCTGACGACCCAAAAGGATGTGCTCACGAGTCTGTGGCATAGGACCATCAGTTGCAGCAACCACCAAAATAGCACCGTCCATCTGAGCAGCACCAGTAACCATGTTCTTTACGTAATCCGCGTGACCAGGACAGTCAACGTGAGCGTAGTGACGGTTAGCAGTTTGGTACTCAACGTGTGAAGTGTTGATAGTAATACCTCTTTCTTTTTCTTCTGGCGCGTTATCGATGGAGTCAAAGCTTCTAAGCTCGGACAAACCAGCGTTCGCCAATACAGTGGTAATAGCAGCAGTCAATGTTGTTTTACCGTGATCCACGTGTCCAATGGTACCAATATTTAAGTGGGGTTTGGAACGATCAAAAGTTTCCTTTGCCATTTTAAAATAATTTTAATCTTAGTTTATATTAGTGTACAAATCGTTTTGAGCCAATGACGGGAATTGAACCCGTGACCTCTTCCTTACCAAGGAAACGCTCTACCCCTGAGCTACACCGGCCTATGGGTTATCAGGTTTAGAGTTTAAAGTTACAAGCTTAGCTCGTCAAAACTTCAACCTTTTTACACTTGCATCTAAAAGATTCAAGTTTATATGGAGCGGGAGACCGGGTTCGAACCGGCGACATTCAGCTTGGAAGGCTGACGCTCTACCAACTGAGCTACTCCCGCATTTTTTTCTGGATTTTCATCCAAAGATTCCAATATTTCAAAAAACCTTCTATCCCGATTGTTCCGACGAACAATCTTTGTGGGGGGAGCAGGATTCGAACCTGCGAAGGTAAAAACCAACAGATTTACAGTCTGTCCTCGTTGGCCGCTTGAGTATCCCCCCCGCCTTATTTTCAGTAACTTACGAGCCGATAGAGGGACTCGAACCCACGACCTGCTGATTACAAATCAGCTGCTCTAGCCAGCTGAGCTATATCGGCATTTCACCGCTTTTTTCTCACTAAAAAAGCCCGCTATTTCTAACGGACTGCAAATGTATATATTTATATTTTAATTCAAAATAAAATTTGAAAAATTTTCATCAAGCATTCGCCCTTAACTTCTCCTTCTTCTTCACCAACTGTCTTTCCAAGGAACTACAGGCCGAATCCACGGCCTCTTCAAAAGACTTACATTGCTTTTTCACCATGATTTTGTCGCGGGGGACGAACACCATGATTTCCACGATCTTATTCTCCTTTGCACTTGTGTTTTCCACTTTTAAATAAACATCCGATTCGATGACCTTGTCATAAAACAATTCCAACTTGTCCATTCGCTTTTGGACAAAGTCGATGAGTTTACCATCAGCTGTAAAATTTACCGATTGTGCGTTTACTTTCATAAGACGAAGTTTTAGTACTGTCAAAGACAGTGAAGTTAAACAATACAAGAATTTTATTTCTTGTTTCTTGGGTGGGCCTTTTGATGCACTTTTTTAAGTTCGGCAATACTATTGTGCGTATACACCTGTGTTGATGCCAAACTTGAATGGCCCAGTAATTCCTTTACGGAATTTAAATCCGCCCCCCTATTCAGCAAGTGTGTTGCAAAGGTGTGCCTTAATATATGAGGGCTCTTTTTCACCTTAGGGGACACTAAACTAAAATACTTATTTATGGTTCGATAAACAAGTGTTTCATAAATTTTAAGACCTTCTTTTGTTAAAATCAAGAAAGACGAATCCGTCACATTTTCAAGCTCCGAACGCTTGATTAAATAGCTTTTAATTCGTTCTATGGTTGATGGTAGCATGGGAATGATACGCTCCTTGTTGCGCTTGCCCAGCACTTTGATGACCTGGGACAAAAAATCCACATCGTTGATTTTCAAGTTTACCAATTCCGCTCTACGTATTCCTGTGGTGTACAATAATTCTATGATCAGTTTATCCCGTACGCCCTCAAAATCATCTGCAAAAGGTATTTCAGATAGAATCGTTTCCATTTCGTTCTCGGAAAAAGGCACCTCTACTTTTTTACTTGTTTTGAGAGCCCTATGCTTTACTAAAGGTGAAACGGCAATATCACCGATCTTCAATAAAAATTTGTAATAAGCCTGTAGAGAAGATATTTTTCTGTTGATGGACCTATTGGATATGCCATGGTCGGATAGCTCTACTATCCAGTTCCTGATTAATGGATAGGAAATCTTCACAATATCTTCCTCCCCATGGTTCTCCGAGCAGAATTGAGCAAAGGTTTCAATATCCTTTTGATATGCCCTTACGGTATGATCGGAGTAATTCTTCTCCAACCTTAAATAAGATATAAAAGCGGTTACGGACATATATCAAAGGTAGCAATTTAGACTGCCCATGGATATAAAACGAAAAATCCCGCTCCAATATTGGAGCGGGATTCATATATTTTGTAAAAGCGATAGCCCTATACTTCTTCTTGATCCCTAAGACCTTGAATGTACTGTGCTTTTTGAATTTGCGCTCTACGCTCTACAGAAGGCTTGGTAAACTGCTGTCTTGATCTTAACTGACGCATGGTACCTGTTCTGTCAAACTTACGTTTGAAACGCTTTAAAGCTCTATCGATGTTTTCTCCTTCTTTAACTGGTATAATTAACATGGGCTACAACCTCCTTTCTTTAAAATTTTGGTCTGCAAATATACAAATGATATTCAATGGGTAAAGAAATATTTTATTTTTTTGAAGAAAGGCTATTATGAACGCTTTTTGTATTCCTTTTTATCCACAATAATCTTCGCCAAAATTTCCTTTAAAATCTCCGATGTACCCCCGCCAATTGGCCCCAATCTACTATCACGCATCAAACGTGCCATAGGATAATCTTCTATATATCCGTAACCGCCCAAAAACTGTAGACAGTTATAAATGACCTCATCGGCCATTTTTGTCGATTTCAATTTGGATATAGTCGCTTCCTTCACCACATAGACACCTTTTTCCATTTGCGCTACGGTGGCATAATTGAACTGCTTGCACACCAACATATCCGAATACAGATCCACCAATCGGTGGCGCAATGCCTGGAATTGGTCTATACTTCTACCGAACGCCTCACGTTCGGACATGTATTGCAGGGCATAATCAAGAGCAAACTCTGCACGCGCATGCGCATTGACCCCCATCACCAATCGCTCCAAAGCAAAGGCTTCCATAATATAACCAAAGCCTTCGTTTTCGGTACCCAACAAATTTGAAGCAGGAACCTCAACATTGTCAAAGGCCAGCTCAGCGGTATCGGATGCACGCCAGCCCAATTTGTTCAACTTACTCGCCGACACGCCTTTCGCATGCCTATCCATCACAAACATACTGATACCTTTATGGCCGGCATCCTTATCAGTTTTTGCCGCGAGTATAATATAGTCCCCGTAAACACCATTGGTAATAAATGTCTTGGACCCATTTACAATATATACGTCTCCTTTCTTTTCGGCAGTGGTTCGCATAGCGGCGACATCACTCCCCCCAAAGGGCTCGGACACTCCTAAACAGCCAATCTTACTGCCAAGCACACTGGGTTCCAGATAAGCTTTTTTCTGCCCATCATTGGCCAATTTGTTCAAATAGGTCATCGCGAGATACTGGTGCGCCCACATGGCGGCAGCAAAACCTCCCGAATTGATTTTTTGTAATTCTTCCAGAAAAATAACGGTATAAAAAAGGTCTAGGTTCAATCCCGAATAGGCTTCTGGAGTCATCAATCCAAAAAAGCCCATTTCACCGAACTTGGGCCATATAGATTTATCAATTTTTCCGGATTCCTCCCATTCCTCTATATGGGGAACAACTTCTTTCTGTAAAAAATCCTTCAAACTTTCGCGGAATAAGTTATGCTCTTCCGTGAAGTACATTTCGTTCATAGCACCTATTTTATAAAGACAAATATAAAGCTATTCTATCTAGCTTTTCTGTAGGGAATCCGTCTACTTGACTCAATTCCTGTAAAGATGCAAATAAACCATTTTTATCTCTATATTCCACAATGTTGGATGCCAATGAACCATTTATATAGACCAATCGGGATAATTCTTTTGCATTGGCCTTGTTCACATTGATTTTGCCTACCTCAGGTTTTTCAAACACTTGAAACTTGAGCAAGGCTTTCTCCACGACCTCTGATTCAAGCCCGTAAACATCATATAATTGTTCACTAACCAAAAAACCACCCAACCTATCCCTGAATTTTATAATTCGTTTGGATAATGTTTCCCCGATACCGTAGACTTGTCTCAATTCTTCAGCCGTCGCTGCATTCAAGTCTTTGATATTGGTTTTGGTCGCAGGCTTTGAAGTTGCCTTCTTTACCGTTTGATTTTTTCCTGCCCATTCTGGAAATTTGAAATAGGGCGAGATTTTACTTAAAAGTGAATCGGATATCTGGGTAACTATTTGGAACTCCTTGTCCGAATTCACAAATTTTCCTTTATCCCTAAAAGCGAACAACCTATCCAATTCAGATGGAGACAATCCCAGAGCGTAGCCCTTATAATCGGCTAAATAATTTGGATTGAAGGGATATATTTTTTGGGATTTATCAAATCGCTCCTTTTTAAGACTGTCTATCTTGGTTTGCTCGACAGCATTGAGGGCAAAATCACTTTTTAAATTAGTTGGATTTGCCTTCACATAATAATACCCGCATTGAAGCACGACCACGATCAACAACAAAAAGAAAATCCCACTTCGTTCCTGTTTATTGAACCTGAAGTGGGATTGCTTTTTCATATTATAAAGATGCTTTTAGCTCTTCAATTTTTTAAATAGCTGTCCTGCTTTCAATTTTGCCAAGTATCCATCCAAATCTTTACGCACCTCACCAGACATTATATATAGTCCAATGATGTTCGGGAAGGACATGGCCAAGATCATCATATCCGAAAAGTCCAGTACAGCTCCCAAACTAACGGAAGCACCTACCACTACGAATACCAAGAACAACATTTTATAAATCATTTCGGAACGCTTGCTCTTTCCAAAAAGATACGTCCAAGCTCTCATTCCATAGTAAGACCACGAAATCATGGTTGAGAATGCAAAAAGGAACACGGCCAAAGCCAGTATGTATGGGAACCAAGAGATTTGGCTACCAAAAGCATCAGAAGTCAACTGGGCACCAGCCATTCCTTCCACTTCGTGCATTCCTGTAAAAATCAACACCAAAGCGGTAAGGGTACATACCACTACGGTATCAATAAATGGCTCAAGCAAGGCAACAAAACCTTCGGATGGTGGGTGGTTGGTTTTTGCGGCACTGTGCGCAATAGCTGCAGAACCTACACCAGCCTCATTGGAGAAGGCCGCACGCTGGAAACCAATGACCAGAACTCCGAGTATACCTCCTTTAAGTGCTGAAGGGCTAAATGCTCCATCAACAATAGCAGAGAATGCCGGGCCAATATTCTGTATGTTCATTATAATGACAGCCAAGGCAGCTACTATATATATAGATGCCATAATAGGTACGATTTTACCTGTTACCTTGGCAATACTGCTTATACCTCCAATGATAACAACACCTACCAAGATTGCTGTAACCACTCCAAACCAGAATCCGTTACCGGCCAATACTGGAAACTGTCCTGCCAATTGTTCAAAGGACTGGTTTGCTTGGAACATATTTCCACCGCCAAATGAGGCTCCAACGGCAAGTACGGCAAATACACCGGCCAATACTTTACCAAACCCTTTCAGGTTTCTTTTTTCAAGACCATAACGAAGGTAATTCATAGGGCCCCCAAACACACGGCCATCAGGAAGGATATCACGATATTTTACACCGAGGGTACATTCTACAAATTTTGAAGACATACCCAAAAGACCACAAACTATCATCCAGAAAGTTGCACCTGCGCCTCCTAACGATACTGCTACGGCAACACCTGCTATATTTCCGAGACCAACAGTACCGGAAACTGCAGTGGCCAATGCTTGAAAGTGGGTAACTTGCCCTGGCGCATCCGGGTCATCATATTTTCCTTTGGCCAAATCGATGGAATGTCTAAACCCACGAATGTTGATGAAGCCCATTCTAATCGTAAAGAACAGTGCGCCCAATACCAACCAGATTACAATAAAAGGAATACCTTTTATTATAGGGTCACCATTGGGATGAATCATTGCAATAGGCTCATCATATTCCACCTCAGCAAAATAATGAGCTCCTTGTTCGATTACGTGTTCTTGGTTTTCAGAGTTATAGATTACGTTTCCTTCTTTGACCTTATGTTGTAATTTACCTTTCGCAGAAGATTTAATTGTAATATCCCCGCGCTTATCACTGGTAATGACAGCGATGTCTTCACCAGCCGTAACACTGGCCTTATCGCCCTTGAGCCACTGTTTTAAGATGAACTTATCTTGGGTCTCGTTGCTCCAATCGGGTATTCCTATCAACTTTACATCGGCATAGGCAACTGGATCATAGATTCCGATGGCGGCAAAAGGGTCCCAAAAAAGAACAGACCCCAATGCGCTTACTGCCGGGGTCATGGTTCCATTAAAAACTTCTGTTATCGATTCTGTCTCTACCTTAAATTCTTTGGTAACGGAATTACCTGCTGCATCGGTTACCGTTACGCTATAAGGTATACCTTCCACCAATCCCTTTGCAGATTTGGATGTAAGTGGTGTTTCCTGATTGCTCCACTTGTAGGTGTAGGGCTCCGTTCCTCCATCAACTTCAAGCTCTATGGCTCCATCATTAATATTATTGGAAACATTGTAGGTCTTACCTACTACAGTCAATTCCTGTGAAAAACCAGTGGTCAATGCACAAAAAGACAATAGAAAAAGAAAATACTTCATATATTGAGATTAGTTAGTTTTTGGTATGATAAAGGCAACAATATCCAAAAAAAAATCAACGCTATCAAATTTTAAGTTTTTTTAACTAACCGATCTGAAACATTTGATTTAATTTCCTTATTTGCTCAGGTCTCCCCAACACTATCACCTTACTTTTTGGTTGCAACACCAAGTCCGCCTCTGGGTTGATAACATAAGTTCCATTGGGATCTATGTAACCTATAATGGTACAGCCTGTCTTTCTTCTAAGATCTAAATCGCGAAGGGAATGACAGTCCATTTGATTGGTAAAATCCTCTATACTCACCTCTTCCAGGTTTGTAGTATGCTCCCCTTCTATGGAAAGCTGATCTAGAAATGTGATCAAATCGGGCATTACCACCAAGGAGGCCATATGGTCCCCTCCTATTTTATCGGGCATAATGACCTTATTGGCCCCCGCAAATTCCAATTTTTTCACGGAAGTGATTTGCGAAGCCCTACTTATAATAAAAAGGTTCTTATTGAGTTGGCGAGCAGAAAGCACAATAAACAGGTTGGCCGCATCGTCCGGAACTGCCGTAATCAAATACTGCGCCCTGTCTATTCCCGCCTGAAGCAGTACATCATCCTCATTGGCATCGCCTTCCACGAACAAAATCTCTTCCTCATGTCGCTCGATAATTTCTTTGTCCTTTTCTATAACAACAAAAGGCTTGTTGTAGGCTATCAATTTTTCTGCTGCTTGCATGCCGTTCCTGCCGAAGCCACAGACCACAACATGGTTCGTTAGATCATCTATCTGTTTCTTCACTCTTTTCTTTTTTAGCAGTTCCAATGAGTTTCTTCCCAAAATGTACTCGGTAACCACCGATATGGCGAAACCGAAAATAAATACACTGGTAACAATTAAAAATACGGTAAAAATCTTTGCATTGGCGTCCAATGGCCGTACCTCCGAAAATCCAACGGTGGTCACGGTGATAATGGTCATATAAATGGCCTCTATCCAAGTAAAATCGGACAGCATTTTGTAACCGATAACCCCGAACAGCAACACCACTACCATTAAGGATAGGGCCAATACTATTTTGGAGCGCATCAGTCTAATCATGTCTACAGGTCAAATACAGATGTTCTTTTGGTATAGATCAAGTCTTTGATTCTAAGCCAAAAAGCTATGAACAGGTATAGCGCAAATCCAAAGCCCAGGGTAACAAAAGTTAAATAAATAAAACTGGTACGCACCACGCGGGCCCGTATGCCCAAACGCTCAGCAATCCGGCCACAAACCTCGAATCCTCTTTTTTGAAAGTAATAAAGGGTGTTATAGAACAAAGACATAGCCAAAATTATGTATTTCTATTTAATAATTGTGTACCGATCACGCATTGCATACATTTATTTTTAACGCAGTAATTTGTATATAATTCTAATTTTGCTTGACTCTCCAATGCATTTTGGGTTTTCGGTCCCATTTTGTCAAAATTTTTGATGATGGAATTGTCCTCTCTCCCCAATTCGGACATTAATGAAATCAACTCATCGTTCCAATCCCTCCCAGTATGTTTGGCATAACAGAATTTGATGGGCACCAACGTATTGATGACAACAAGGTCGATAAACTTTTTGGACAGTTTTTTTGTACTCTTTTTAGAAGCCTTACCAAAGGTATAATGGTCTTGCCAATATTTTCCAGCACCAATTTCAAACACTTGATAAATAGATTCCAAGGAATTCGACTCCATCAATCTGGAAAAAAGGTTGTGGTTTTTCAAACACAGGTTGACCAATTGCGAAATTCGAACAGTTGGAAAATTCATCGGCCGCAATCCAAAAAATTCTGGTTTTGATTGTGACTCTTCCATATCAAATTTACGAAGCAGGTAATCATACTCCTTTTGAAGCTGCACATAATAGGAGTCCGAACATTCCTCCATCCTCAAAAGACCAAAATGTCCAAAGAGCAACGCTTCCAACTGCAAGGGCTCGTTGATGGTTTTCCTAACGATTGAAAAATCCAGTTGTCGCGCACGGTCTAAAAAATATTGCCCATTTACCTTGGAGCCAAAATTCTTGGCCAAGAGTATAAACAACACTGCTTCCCAATCATTCTTGGATGTCTGTAAAAGTTCAATTATCAATTGGGATTTATGCTCCAGTCGCTCAATGTACAAACGATGCAACCAGTTGTCAATCAAAAAAGGGTCAACATCTTTCAGGTCCCTCTCACAGTTGATAAAGTTAATCCGGGAATTGTCCATTAAGTTCCGATAACCCTCCAACAACTTGCCGGACACGTAGCGCTTTACTTCCAAGGTGGGAATTTGAGAACCATCTTTCCTAAAAACAGCAATGTCATCCTCCCATACCACATGGAGAATGACATTGTTGTAATTTTCATCTGTTTCGTGATGGTGCACATACCAATCGGAGGATTTGATGTGCATTTCCACATTCCCGGCCCAGAGCTGCCCGTCGATTTCGACCTTGGCATTGAAAAAATCCGGGCCGGCCAAACTGTTTTGGGTCCCCAGAGCCTTGACCAGAATAGGTTCACCGTTACCCGTACGCAGGTTTTCCGTTGGAAGCTTGTTGTGCTTCCAAATAAAATAAAGTAGGTCTTCTCGCATTGATTTGGGATAAATGGAGGTCTACTCTTCTACATCGCCGTCCCAGTTCATAAAACCGCCCTCCAGATTATAGGCATTTTCGAACCCGAGACTGTTCATTATGGCACAGGCCTGACCGCTACGGTTTCCAGACCTGCAGTAAACGTAATAGTTTTTGGACTTGTCCAATTTTTCCAGTTCATCGACAAATTCTTGTCCTAAATATATATCGATGTTCGTTGAACCTGGGATATACCCTTCTTCAACTTCTTCCGGGGTGCGTACATCCAAAATAAAGGCGTTGTTATCATTTTCCAATTGTTCCGCCCATTCTTCTTGTGATAGATCTGACATTATTTTTCTATTTAGATTGATACAAAAATAAAAATCCGAAGCATTATTACTCCGGATTTACAAATTCTTTATTTTGAACAGGGTCTATTTTATCCCACATCCAATGGCTTTTGTTGTTTTTGGATTGATTTCATTTCCTGCCAACATTGCGTTCACGGCATTTTCCACAAAGGGTTCCTCCACTTGTGATGCATCCTGATAATTGTCGTCGATAGTCCCTATATACCTAACCACATTCCCTATTGTCGTTTTCTCCAAAAGAAAAACATGTGGGGTACGCGTAGCTCCATATTGCGGGTAGACTTTTTGGCCCTCGTCCAAGAGGTACGGAAAAGTGAAACCTTTTTTATCGGCACGCTCTTTCATTTTGGCAAAACTATCGCCTGATTTAACGCTTGGATCGTTCGGATTAATGGCAATAACGGGCACACCTTGAGGTTTGTATTTGGCATCCAAGGCAATTATTCTATCCTCATAGGCCTGGGCATAGGGGCAAGTATTACAGGTAAAGATCACCAAAAAACCTTTGGCACTACCATAATCCGACAGCGATACCATGTTCCCATCCACATTTTTCAATGAGAAGTCGTCGGCCAGATCACCGATTTCGTACCCATCATTCAAATTATGTTCGGCCGCCACTTTGAACCCTACGGCAAAAGATGCCACAAAGATCA
Organism: Flagellimonas abyssi; assembly: GCF_019457905.1. GTDB lineage: Bacteria > Bacteroidota > Bacteroidia > Flavobacteriales > Flavobacteriaceae > Flagellimonas > Flagellimonas abyssi. The sequence goes on from NZ_JAHZSV010000017.1 coordinate 32,829, forward strand.
ATAGTAATGCGGACCATCCTAAAATTCTGATTTTTTTCATAGCTCATCAGTTTATGAATGTTTTCAACTCATTATTAAGTTCCTCGTACGTGAAACCACGCTCGTAAAAAGTTCGTTTTTCCTTATTATATATCAAGGTAGCTGGAATACCTCCGCCCCACTCCTCGGAGACTTTGGGTATCCAATCATTTTGTTTGGGGTCGTCCAGTATCACCACTTGGGATTGTATTTTATTTTTCTCCACATAGGGTTCCAAACGGCTCTTCCACATATTGGGCATATCCAAACTCACCAAAACCACCTCTACATTTTTCTCACCATATTCGGAATTGATTCGCTCAAAATGAGGCATCTCCTCTATACAAGGTTTGCACCATGTTGCCCAGAAATTTATAACATAGGTCTTGCCATCATTATTATGTAGCAATGGTTCAAAACCATCAAAATCATATATGGGAAAGGGAATATCATTCTGCTCATCACCATCCTTCACAACCATTTCATTCTCAACAATCTCGGATTTGCCATTATCCGCTTTCTTCTTTTCAGCGCACCCGAAAAAAATTGACATCACCAACAAAACCAACAATAACCTATTCATTACCTGAATTTTACAATTTAAAAATACGCACTACACATGCCATTTTTCCAGTCTTTAACAAAAAATTATCTATCATAAATTTGGATTGAAGGCCTAAATCAATATACATTTGTATATACAAATATTGTTTGTACATGAATGTTGAAGAAATTATAAAAACCTCAAAAAAGATTCCATTGGAACCAAGAACTCTGATTCATATGCAGCTTGTTCATAACAAGGTTATTGAAACTATGCATTCAGCGCTCAAACCTTTTGAGGTATCCCTGCAACAATTCAATGTGCTGCGCATTTTACGTGGACAACAGGGCAAACCTGCCAATCTATCTACATTGAATGAAAGAATGGTCACCAAAATGAGCAATACAACAAGATTAGTGGATAAGCTTTTGAACAAGGGGTTTGTAAACCGTTATGTATGCCCATCCAATCGAAGAAAAGTTGAGATTTTGATTACGGATGAAGGCCTCAAGGCTTTGGAACAGATGGACGAAGCTCTACTTGAAGCACACAAAACGATCTACAAGAATTTCAATCAGAACGATTTAGAGAAACTAAATGACTTACTAGATAAATTTTAAAGAAAGTATGAGTACAGTAATTGAACATAGAACTTGGCGCTACGCCACCAAGAAATTTGATGCCACGAAAAAGGTATCGGAGGAAGACCTGGAAACACTGATAGAGGCTACACGCTTAAGCGCCTCTTCCTACGGGCTGCAACCCTATCATATATTGGTAATTTCAAACCAAGAAACAAAAGAGCAGTTAAAACCGGCATCTTGGAATCAGTCTCAAATTACGGATGCATCGCATATCATCGTTTTTGCAAACGCAACGGACTTTGGCGAAGAATTGGTAGATGATTACGTGGCCAACGTGAGCCAAACCAGAAATATCCCCGAAGAAGGATTGAGGGGATATGCCGAATTTATGAAGTCCAAGTTGATAGACCTGCCTCTTGAAACCAAAGATAGTTGGACTGCCAAACAGGCTTACATTGCCTTCGGAAATTTGATGCAGGCCGCTGCGGAATTAAAAATTGACACCTGTCCCATGGAAGGTTTTGAATCCGAAAAATACAATGAAATTTTGGGGCTTGAGGATAAAAACCTCAACGCTGCAGTAGTATTGGCCATAGGATACCGTTCCGAAGAGGACGAAACCCAACACTACGCCAAGGTTAGAAAATCAACAGAAGAATTATTTACTCTAATATAATTATTGAACCCTTAACAATTAAATAGAAATTAAAACAATCATGAAAAAGACAATTCTAAGCTTAACGTTGGTAACCGTATTAGGTACCTCAGCAAATGCAAACCCTATCAAAGAAACCAAAGAAGTAAAAACTTCTGAAAGCCAAGTAACCTGGAAAGGCTACAAAGTAGGAGGTTCGCACGAAGGTACTATTAGCCTAAAATCCGGGGCTTTGGAATTTGATGGTGAAAAGTTGGTAGGCGGAGAGTTTGTTGTGGATATGACCAGCATCAACACAACCGATTTGGAAGGTGATTACAAAGGTCAATTGGACGGACACCTTAAATCCGATGACTTTTTTGGTACTGCCAATCACCCTACCGCCAAATTGGTTTTCACTAAAGTAAAGTCTACTGGAAAAAATTCTTACGACGTAACTGGTGATCTTACCATAAAAGGAACTACAGAGCCTGTTACTTTTGAAGTTTCCGTGTATGGGGATAAAGCAACCGCTTCCTTGAAGGTTGACAGAACCAAATACGACGTAAAATACGGATCGGGAATCATTGGTACCGCCAAGGACAAATTGATCTACGACGAGTTTGATTTGGTAGTTGACCTACAGATGTAATCAACTCCTGTTTAGTGTGTGAAAATCCCGTCCAAGATATTTCTAGGACGGGATTTTTTATTTTAAACAAAACATTGTTGTGCCGTTAAAAATTCCTTCCTATATTTGATGCAATGATTAACAGAATATCAAATAATTGGTGGTGGATTAACTTACGTCGAACTTCGTGAGCTAAGTCCCCATTATAATCATACAAGAGGCTTGTCATCACGACAGGCCTTTTTTAATTTATATAAGTACCAAAATGAGTTACACGCTAACCACACATTACAAAAAAATCCTCGCGGATACCATTACCCCCGTGAGCGTTTACCTAAAGGTCAGGGACAAATTCCCGAACAGCATTCTATTGGAAAGTAGCGATTACCATGCAAACGACAATAGTTTCTCATATATCTGCTGTAACCCTATCGCCTCCATTAAGATAGCAAACGAAATCATAACGGAGAGTTTTCCCGATGGCTCCAAAAAGGTGACAGATATTACTGCCGAAACCGATGTAACACAGGTTATCCATAATTTCAGTAAGCAGTTCAAGACCACCCAAAACGGCTTTAAATTTATCTATAACGGCCTATTCGGATATATGGCCTACGACGCCGTTAGATATTTTGAAGATGTGAAAATTTCGAAAAAGGAGGATTCCGTGGACATTCCGGACATTTACTATGCGGTGTACCAAAATATCATTGCCATCAATCATTTTAAAAATGAGGCCTATTTGTTCGCCCACTGTTATGATTCCGAAAGCAATGTGGATGAAATAGAGCAACTATTTAATGTCCGCACATTTTCTTCCTACAACTTCAACAAAGAAGGTGAACCAGAATCCAATTTAAAGGACGAGGATTACAAAGAACAGGTAGAACTGGCAAAAAAACACTGTCAACGGGGAGATGTGTTCCAATTGGTACTTTCAAGAAGGTTTAAGCAAAAATTCAAGGGAGATGAATTCAACGTGTACAGGGCACTACGTTCCATCAACCCCTCCCCTTACCTCTTCTATTTTGATTATGGAAACTTTAAAATATTCGGTAGCTCGCCAGAAGCGCAACTTATTGTAAAAGAAGGAAAGGCAGAAATACACCCTATAGCCGGAACCTACAAACGTACCGGAAACGATGAAAAAGATGCAGAACTGGCCAAAAAACTGGCACAGGACGAAAAGGAAAACAGCGAACACGTAATGCTCGTGGATCTTGCCCGAAACGATTTGAGCCGAAACGGAAACACCGTAAATGTGGAAACCTATCGAGAAGTACAATATTTCTCGCACGTAATTCACTTGGTCTCCAAAGTAACCGGACAAAAGAAAAAGGAAAGTACCACCATGAAGGTAGTAGCGGATACCTTCCCCGCGGGTACCTTGAGCGGAGCGCCCAAACATATGGCCATGCAGTTGATCGAGAAATATGAAAAAACGAGCCGCTCGTATTACGGTGGAGCAATCGGGTTCATGGATTTTGAAGGTAATTTTAACCACGCCATCATGATCCGCACGTTCCTGAGCAAAAACCACGAATTGTACTATCAAGCAGGAGCTGGTCTGGTGGCCGCCTCCAACCCGGATGATGAGCTACAAGAAACCTACAATAAATTGGGTGCGTTGAAAAAAGCACTGGAAATTGCCGAAACAATCTAACCATGGGAAGAAAGATTTTAATGATTGACAATTACGATAGTTTCACCTACAATTTGGTACACTATTTAGAAGATTTGGATTGCGAGGTAACCGTAAAACGGAACGACCAACTCACTTTGGACGAAGTTGAACCATTTGAATACATTGTGCTTTCCCCAGGCCCCGGAATTCCTGATGAAGCAGGACTTTTAAAGGAAATCATCAAAAAGTATGCACCAACAAAAAAAATCTTTGGGGTATGTCTGGGGCTACAGGCCATTGGTGAGGTATTCGGCGGAACACTAGTGAACCTTGACCAAGTATATCATGGCGTTGATACCACTATCACGGTTACTAAAGATGATCCGATTTATAAGAATATGTCCAAAACGCTTCAGGTTGGCAGATATCATTCCTGGGTGGTGGACCCCAATCTCCCAGAAGTATTGGAAACTACTGCCCTAGATGAAAATGGACAAGTGATGTCGCTCCGACATAAAGAATACGATGTTACCGCAGTGCAGTTCCATCCAGAATCAGTGTTGACACCGGAAGGAAAACAAATGCTCAAAAATTGGTTGGAAAGTAAATAGATTTGAAAATGAAAGCGACTTTAAATAAACTTATCAATCACGAAATTCTTCCAAAGGAAGAAGCAAAACAGATTCTGGTAAATATTGCCAAAGGAGATTATAACACCTCCCAAATTGCTGCATTCCTAACAGTGTACATGATGCGCAGTGTAACTATTGAAGAATTGGAAGGCTTTCGTGATGCCCTTTTGGAACTCTGTTTGGCAGTAGATCTTGCCGATTATGATCCAATCGACCTTTGTGGGACCGGTGGAGATGGCAAGGACACCTTCAATATTTCCACACTGGCGTCTTTTGTGACGGCCGGAGCCGGAATACACGTGACCAAACACGGAAACTATGGGGTTTCCTCCAAATGTGGCAGTAGCAATGTTATGGAATTCTTGGGAATCAAATTCAGCAACGATGCCGATTTCCTCAAAAAAACCATCGACGAAGCAGGTATTTGCGTGTTGCACGCCCCGCTGTTTCACCCCGCAATGAAAAACGTGGCACCTATCAGAAGGGAATTAGCGGTAAAAACATTCTTTAATATGTTAGGACCAATGGTAAACCCAGCATTCCCCAAAAACCAAATGGTAGGGGTCTATAATTTGGAATTGGCAAGGATGTATGGGTATCTGTATCAGAATACAGATAAGAAATTCACCATTTTAAATGCTTTGGACGGATATGATGAAATCTCCTTGACAGGCGATACCAAGACCATATCAAATCATACAGAGGCAATGCTAACGCCTTCGGATTTTGGCGTGGAAAAGGTTTCGCAAGAGGACATTATCGGAGGTAGCGACATTGCGGAATCCGCCCAAATATTTATGAATATTTTGCAAGGAAAAGGTACCGAGGCCCAAAACAACGTGGTCTGTGCCAATGCAGGAATAGCCATTGCAACGGTAAAAGGCATCACCCCAAAAGAAGGTTTTGAAAAAGCTAAAGAGTCATTACTCGGCGGCAAAGGGTTGGCATCACTCAAAAAATTGCAATCTTTATCTAATTAAAGTCAGGAGTCGGAAGACTGAGGTCCGAAGTTTAATGAGACTAGAAATAAATCAACAGTGATAATAGAGTCAAAATTCAAGTTTGAAAAGATAATTGTTTGGCAGTGTGCCATGGATTTTGGAGAAGCCATAAATAACATAACGAAACTCTTCCCAAAAAACGAGGTTTACAATCTCAGCTCACAGATAAGACGAGCTGTGGATTCAATAGCATTAAACATTTCAGAAGATTCTATAGGACAGACAAATCCTGAATTTAAAAAATTCGTTGGTTATGCAATTAGGTCTTTAAGTGAAGTTGTTACCTGCTTACACAAAGCGAATAGAAAAAATTATATTTCAAGCGAAAGATTTGATGAGCTTTATATTGAAGCTTTCAATTCAATGAACATGTTGGTCGCTTTTAAAAAAAACATCAAATAATTATAAAAAGTTACCGACTTCGGACTACCGACTTCGGGCTTCAAAATAAAATATGAACATTTTAGATAAAATAGTAGCAAACAAACGCATAGAAGTCGATTTAAAAAAATCGCTCATCACACAGGCCCAATTGGAAGCTTCGGTGATGATGGAGCGTACATCCATTTCACTTGCCGAAGTATTGCGCAAAAGCAACTCAGGCATAATCGCGGAACATAAAAGACGTTCGCCTTCAAAATCCGTTATCAATCAAAGTTTGAGTGTACAAGACGTAGCAAAGGGGTATTCCGAGGCAGGCGCATGTGGCATGTCAGTACTAACGGATGGTAAATATTTTGGCGGTTCCATTGATGATCTACTGTTGGCAAGAGCGTCCACCAATATGCCCATCTTGCGTAAGGAATTCATCATAGATGAATATCAAATCGTAGAGGCCAAGGCCTATGGAGCTGATGTTATTTTATTGATTGCGGCAATTTTGAGAAGGGACGAAATAAAAACGCTATCCGAACTGGCAAAGGGACTGGGATTGGACGTGCTCTTGGAAGTACACAATCAAGAAGAACTCGAAAAATCGTTGATGCCAAGTTTGGATATGCTGGGCGTGAACAACCGTAACCTAAAATCTTTCGAGGTAGACTTGGATATCAGCAGAACATTATCACAACAAATCCCAGATGATTTTGTAAAGGTTTCAGAAAGCGGTATAAGTTCCGTTGAGGCCATTAGGGATTTAAAGGAATTTAGCTATCAAGGATTTTTGATAGGCGAGAATTTTATGAAAACGGACGACCCCGGTAAAAACGCAGCGGAATTCATAAAAAGACTGGAACAATGAAGCTAAAGGTTTGCGGCATGAACCATAATCCATCAAAAGTCGCTCAATTGCGACCTGATTATTTAGGGTTTATTTTTTGGGAACCATCGGCCCGTTATTTTTCTGGTGACATGCCAAAGATTCCCAGTCAAATTAAAAAAGTAGGTGTATTCGTCGATACCGACCAAGAATATGTTTTGGAAAAAGTGTCCCAACATCAATTGGATGCCATACAGCTCCATGGAAAGGAAAGTGCCAAGTACTGTCAACAATTAAAAAATAGCTTTCTGTCATTTCGAGCGCCGTCGAGAAATCTAGACATCATCAAAGTGTTTTCCATTAAAGATGATTTTGATTTTTCCATTTTGAAGGACTACGAAGAAGTCTGTGATTTTTATCTTTTTGATACCAAGGGGAAACTGCCCGGTGGCAATGGCTATACATTTGATTGGTCCGTTCTTGAAAAGTATCCGTCCCAAAAGCCTTACTTTTTAAGTGGTGGCATCGGATTGGAATCCATCCAAGATCTACAGGAGTTTTTAAGCAGTCCGGCCTCAAAAAATTGTTATGCCGTTGATGTGAACAGTAAATTCGAATCAGCGCCAGGGCTTAAGAGTATAGAAGATTTAAAAACATTTATCGAATCGCTCAACAGCATTCGCAACTAATAAACTGAACACCAATGAAAAGCTATCATGCCGATGAACGGGGGTATTATGGTGAGTTTGGAGGGGCTTTTATCCCAGAGATGCTCTATCCCAATTGTGAAGAACTTCGCCAAAATTATCTCAACATTATGGAAGAACCTTCATTTAAGGATGAGTTCCATCAATTATTGAAGGATTACGTAGGCCGTCCAACTCCTCTCTATTTTGCCAAGCGGCTTTCCGAAAAATACAATACCAAGATCTATCTAAAAAGAGAAGATCTATGCCATACTGGTGCACACAAAGTCAACAATACCATAGGCCAAATACTCATGGCCAAAAAATTGGGCAAGAACAGAATCATTGCAGAAACCGGGGCCGGACAGCATGGCGTGGCAACAGCTACTGTTTGTGCCTTGATGGGCATTCAATGTGTGGTGTACATGGGTGAAATTGATATTGCCCGACAAGCTCCCAACGTTGCCCGTATGAAAATGCTTGGAGCAGAGGTGAGACCCGCCACTTCTGGAAGCAAAACTTTAAAAGATGCCACAAACGAAGCTATTCGCGATTGGATCAATAATCCAGTCGACACGCATTACATTATTGGTTCGGTAGTGGGCCCACACCCCTATCCGGACATGGTGGCGCGTTTTCAGTCAGTGATTTCGGAAGAAATCAAAAATCAGCTCCAAGAAAAAGAAGGTAGGAAAAACCCAGATTTTGTGGTTGCCTGCGTGGGTGGCGGTAGTAATGCCGCAGGTGCCTATTATCATTATTTGGACACTCCCGAAGTCGGAATCATCGCAGTAGAGGCTGCAGGAAAGGGCATTGACTCCGGAGAAAGTGCCGCTACATCCGCCTTGGGCAAAATAGGAATCATTCATGGCAGCAAAACATTGTTGATGCAGACCCAAGACGGGCAAATAACAGAGCCCTATTCCATTTCCGCAGGTCTGGATTATCCGGGTGTTGGCCCCATGCATGCACACCTGTTCGCTTCCGGCCGAGGTGAATTTATTTCTATTACAGATGACGACGCCATGAAAGCAGGATTGGAACTATGCAAACTGGAAGGGATAATCCCTGCAATTGAATCATCACATGCCCTGGCCATTTTTGAGGACAGAAAATTCAATCCCGATGATGTCGTGGTCGTGAACCTATCAGGCCGTGGCGATAAAGATTTACAGAACTATATTGATTATTTCAAACTATGAACAGAATCAAACAAAAACTACAGGAGGACAGCCCGTCTGCCGGACGAGCAGGAAAAATCCTTTCCATATACTTTTCAGCAGGTTATCCCAACTTGGATGACACCGTAAAAATCATACAGGATCTCGAAAAAAGCGGTGTAGACCTCATTGAGATAGGATTGCCCTTTAGCGACCCGTTGGCAGATGGCCCCACCATTCAGGAAAGCTCCACTGCAGCACTCAAGAACGGAATGAACACCGCCTTGCTCTTCGAACAGCTCAAGGATATCCGTAAAACCGTATCCATCCCGTTGATCTTAATGGGTTATTTCAATCCGGTACTCCAATACGGTGTGGAAGCATTCTGCGCAAAATGTGAAGAAATTGGAATTGATGGGTTGATATTGCCCGACCTGCCTTTGGATGTGTACCAAGAAGAGTACGAACCCATATTCAAAAAACATGGTCTGATCAACATTTTCTTGATCACTCCCCAAACCAGCGATGAGCGCATCAAAGCCATTGACGATGCTTCGGAAGGTTTTATTTACATGGTAAGTTCGGCAAGCACTACAGGTGCCAAACAAGGTTTTGGCGCTGAGCAGTTGGACTATTTTGACCGAATTGCCAATATGAAGTTGAGCAACCCTCAAATTGTAGGGTTTGGAATAAGCAACGCGGAAACTTTTGAACAAGCGACAAAAAAAGCAAAAGGAGCCATAATCGGTTCAGCTTTCATCAAACATTTAACAGCAAACGGGGTCGCCGGTATTGGTGACTTTGTGAAGCAAATTCGTTAAATTTCGGCTTTTAAAAACCCAGACGAGCACTTTCATGAAAAAAACATTTTCTTTAGTTTTCCTGTCGCTTACTTTTTCTCTTTTTGCCCAAGATGATGTGGCCGTAAAATCGCAAGTGGCCGATGCCATCAACGAGGTCCGCGAATTTATCGCTATTCCTAACGATGCCCTGGATGCCGCCGATATTGACCGTAACATTATGTGGCTCAAGCGAAAATTCGGGGATAGAGGATTCAATACCGCAGTGCTGGACACGGAAGGATTGCCTTTATTCTTTGCGGCCATGCCCATGAACGCCAATAAACCAACGGTGCTCATTTATATGCATTTTGACGGACAATCCGTAGACCCTAGCAAATGGAATCAGCCGGACCCTTATCAGGTAGTTCTCAAAAAACCCAATGACAGTGGGTTCGAAACAATTTCTTTTGATGAGCTGGATGATGACATCAACTATGACTGGCGTTTGTTCGGCAGGTCGACCTCGGATGATAAATCGCCTATTGTAATGCTTCTCAATGCCGTTGATCTTCTTAAAAATGATGGTATTGAAATCCCGTTCAACATTAAGGTAATCCTGGACAGTGAAGAAGAAAAAAGCAGCAAACCATTACCCGCCGCGGTAAAACAATACCGTGAACTTCTGGAATCGGACTTTTTAATGATTGTGGACGGGCCGGTACATGCTTCTGAAAAGCCAACCGTTGTATATGGATGTCGTGGCATCACTACATTGACATTGACAACCTATGGCCCCATAAAACCTCAGCACAGCGGCCATTACGGCAATTATGCGCCAAATCCAGGTTTTCAATTGTCCAAGTTATTGGCCACTATGAAGGATGACCAAGGAAGAGTAATTATTCCCGGTTATTACGATGGTATTTCTATAGATGGGAAAACCGATTCAATTTTAAAGAGCGTTCCCGATGACGATTCTGCCATTGCAGAAAAGCTTCAATTTAAAACTGCGGAAAAGGTAGGCGGTTATTATCAGGAGGCCCTTCAATATCCATCTTTGAATATTCGCGGTTTGGAATCTGGTTGGGTTGGTGACAAAGCACGAACCATTGTTCCCGAAAGTGCCACAGCCGAGTTGGATTTGAGGTTGGTCGTAGAAAGCGACGGCTCCAGATTGAAAAAATTGGTCAAAGATCATATCGCCAAACAGGGATACAAAGTATTGGACCATGTTCCATCCAAAGAAGAGCGGATGCAATTCGATAAAATAATAACTGTTGGAGAGGGCAGTGTTACAGATGCCTTCCGTACCAATTTGGACAATCCCTATGGCGAATTTATTGTAAAAACCCTGAACCAAAGTTTTGGGGAGGAAGTTATTCAAATTAGAACCATGGGGGGTACGGTTCCTATCGCTCCCTTCATCAATGAATTAAAAATTCCTGCCTTTATTGTACCTGTTGTCAATCCTGACAATAACCAACACAGTCCTAACGAGAACATCAAAATTGGCCAATTGGCGTATGGCATAAAATCCTTTTACAGTATTTTATCCACTCCCATGGAATAAGACATAAAAAAAGCCCCGAAAATCGGAGCTTTTTTTGGGGTTATGCTGAGAAATAATCAGTGCTTATTGCCTTTTTTCTTTTGTTGTCCAGGAGCATAGGCTTTTGCACTTTTTGCACCTGTAATCTTTTTTACTTGCCCTGGAGCCGTGGCACTTTGACCTGCGCTTCTATGCGCGGAACAAGAACTAAACATTAGGATGGCAAATACAACTCCTACAATTTTACTAATTGATTTCATAATTCAATTTTTAGTTTATAGAACCATATATCTACGGGTAAAACGTAAAAATGGACGTAAATGTTGAGACAGGTCAACGAATTTTTAGAAAAATTCGCTGTATTGCATTACCCTAAAGTCTACTGTATTGAATTCGGGATTTTTACTTTTGAGGTCTTTATAGGCCTGTAAACCACCTACGGCACGATTGGCTGCGCCAGATGGGGCGATGAGCGAAACAGTTCTGACAGTTCTTGTCTTCTTAACTCCATTAAAGTTAAACGGTAGCTCTAAATGATGAATCCTGGGCACCGTATTGGAGATAACTTTTAACTTGAGTCCGTTTTCCTTTAACTGTCTCCGAAAAAAGAACTCCGGTCCATTTTTACTGTTTCCGCCAGTGAACAAGAGGGTTCCAATATTTGGGTACTGCTGTAAATACCCTATCATATCCCGAAGGACAACATTCTGCATGCCCAAATCGGAGGCATCGATTTTTTCACGCTCGGCACTCTCCACTATATCACATACACCGATTTTATGTTTGATGAGGAATTGTTTACGTTGTTCAACTGCTTCTTGGGTAGTTTCATAAACCAGTCCCAAATTGAATATTCTATCTAAGATAGGCCACAACTGACCATTGCAACTGCCATAACAGAAATCTACATCCTGAGGTTTTAACTCTCCTTTGGTAAAACGGGGCGGTGGCAGGGTACCCACAATCAACTTGGTGGCCTCCTCCAACAAAAAGGGTTTATAGGGGTGTGTATGTTTGAAAAGTGCTGAACTCAAAATTCTATTTAATATCCTTCATTTTGAACAACATTCGGGTTAAAATTTGTTTCGGATTGTGGTATTGGCCATATATATTCATGGCTTTGAAAGTCTCTTGCCAACTCTGGATAATCTTGATTGTAATTTAATATTTCTGCTTCCAGAGCATTCATTCTAATAAGGTCGTCCTTAAACTGTCCTTCAAAGCAAAACTCCAAACGCCTTTCATTTAAAATAAGATTTGAAAACTCTTCTTGGCTCAATCCATTTTGAGCATCATGGTTCAAATCGCCATAAGCCCTTCTTCTTACCAAATTCAAAGCATTATATGCCTTAGTTGTAGGACCATTCAACATATTTTCGGCCTCAGCAATCATTAGATGCACGTCTGCCATTCTCAAATATGGATAATCAAAAGATTCTTGATTCATCACACTAGGTTCCTCAACTTCTTTGATAAATTTATATGGCCGCCAATTTTCCACTAAGGTTTCATCCATCATGTTTCCATTTGCATACGAAAACGTAGCAATATTTTGATAAAACCTTGAATCACCTGTCTCCAAAGGGAAAATTACAGGTTCGACGGGCTCGTCACCTTCCTCAAAAAACGAGTTTATAAAGCCAGGAACCAGCAACAAACGGTCATTAAAGGAAATGCCCTGCGGTCCCCAAGGCACACTATAATTTCCGGAGCCATCAAAAGCGATACTAAAAATAACCTCGGTGTTTGTGCTTTCATTCTCAATTGAAAAAACATCTTCATAGTTCTCTTCCAATGTATAACCTCCAACAATCTTCTCCAATTCTTCTAAGGCAAGGGCATATTTATCTGTTTGGTACATCGGAAAGCCAGCCATTGTTAGATACACTTTTCCAAGCAAGGCTGTTGCCGCTTCCTTTGACGCCCTTTCTTTGGCCAAGCCAGAGGATAAATTCTGCTGTGCAAATATTAGGTCATCTACAATTTGATCAAATACATCTTCTCTACCCTGTACATGTGGTGGTGCATTATTCGAATTAAACTCGGCTGTCGTCACCAAAATAGGATTTCCGTAAAGCTTAACCAAGTTGAAATATAAAAGTGCGCGTAAAAAACGAAACTCAGATTCAAATCTAACGGCACCGACTTCCTCTTCCAAGGCCTGATCCAACCCTTTTATTTCATCCAAACCAATATTTGTAAGTCTAATCACCCTGTAATGTTCAGACCAAACTTCATTTATTACATAATCACTTGGTTGAAAATAATACTGATCCAAATCACCAAATCTGCCCATCGAATTGGGGTTTATTCTGGCCATATTCGTTCCTATATCTCCCCAATAGTGGGAGTAACCATTGGCATCAAATAAAAACTCTGTTTTTATTTGGTCATATATATTCTTCAAAAGAATATCAAAGTCAACAGGAGTTTCTGAAATTGGGTCAGGTCCCATTATGGCCTCGACTACCTCAACCTGATTTTCTTTCACCGTTACTTGGATTGTCACACCAACATCTGAAAATGATGGGGTTAAATTAACCTCATAATTTCCAACCGGTATATCGTTGAAAACAACTTTCCCCATCTCATTGGTTATTTTCTCGACGGTTTTGGGAACTGTGAAAACCGTAACATCGGGGATGGCGGTGCCACTTTCATAGACTGCTTTTACTTCCAAACTACCTAGTTGCTCTGATTCAAATTCATCTCCTTGATTGTCAGAACAAGAAAATGAAATGAATACAAATACAATTGACAAATAGCAAAAGATTCTTCCCATAAGAGGTTGTTTTGTTGTTGAATACCCTTTTGGTAGAGATTATATTGTTTCCAAAATAAAGAATCTCTGCAATTAAACCTTAAACTACTAGAATTCAACTTGGTTAAGCCGAATTCCTACTCGCATTAATGTTTCCGTATAAAGAGCGGGTCACAATTTTCTCGTACAATTCCTTATACTCTGAATTTTGCGTGATGTGGTACAAAGCATTTTGTTGAATCACCAATAACGGCAATACAATCTTTTCCCTGATTTTTACGGATTCCCTCGATACAGCTTCGTCTTCCATCAAAATCTTAAGTCCGGAAATCTGCAAAAGCATTTTCTTGGACAACTGATATTCTTCAAAAAGTATCTTCCAGAAGTCACCGAATTCAGGATCATCTTTCATGTAACTGGTCAAGTCAAAATTGGTCTTCGCCAAGGACATCATACTGTTCAACATCAATGCCTTAAAGAAAGGAACCTCTTTGTATAGTTTCTTCACCTCGTTCAGCCTTCCTTCATCTTTCAACTTTTGTATGGCCGACCCAAGTCCGAAGTACCCAGGTACATTCTGCTTTAATTGGCTCCATGATCCCACAAAAGAAATTGCCCGTAGGTCAGATAATGTCAACTGTTTTGCGCTACCGCGTTTACCGGGCCTACTTCCTATGTTGGCTTTGGTATAATATTTTAACGTACTTCTATTTTCCAAATACGGGATAAACTTATCATGCTGTTTTAGGGCATCGTATTTATCAAAACTAAGTTCGGAAAGCTCCTCTATCAACTTCCTTTGCGAGGCGGAAATGGTAAGTTCCTTTCCAAATAGATTATTGCTCAATCCTGCTGTCAATAACTGCTCGGAGTTGTGCATAAACTGCTCTTTGGTACCGTAGGTACTGGTAATGGTCTGCCCTTGGATAGTTAACTGAATCTCGTGATTGGCCACATCCTTGGTCTGTGCCGCATAAAATCTATGGGTTTTACCTCCACCACGGGCGGGTGGTCCTCCCCTACCATCAAAGAATATGGCTGCGATACCGTTTTTTTTGCACACCTTGCTCAAAGTTTCCTTGGTCTTTAAAATGGACCAGTTGGCCTTTAGGTAACCTCCGTCCTTGGTTCCGTCGGAGAAGCCGAGCATTATGGTATGTATATCTCTTCTTCGTTCTAGGTGCTGTCTGTATTTTGGAATATCGAACAGGGTCTGCATCACTTCTTCGGAAGCATCCATACCTTTCATGGTTTCGAACAACGGAACAATATCGAAAGTGATATCCTTCTCGTTCCATCCGCACCATCTGAACAATCCGAACACGAACAATACGGAGAAAATATCCTCCGAGTTACTGATGATGTATCGGTTGCAACCGTCTTCACCATTCTTCTCTTGGATCGCTTTCAGGTTTTGGATATTAACAATAGTGTCCTTCACAATATCATCATCAAAATCCTCTGCCTTTAGTTTAAAATCCTTCTCCAACAACAGCTTAACCAACTCCTTTTCCTTGAGCTCGTCCAAGCTTTCTTTGATGACTCCATTCTTTTTCAATACGGACTCCACTACCAAGGTATGCTTGCTGTGATCTTGACGGATATCCAAAGTGGCGAAATGTGTTTTGAAAATATGTACTTTATCAATAAACCTATCTAATTCGTCTAAATACAGCCCATGATAGTTATCTATCAATTGATTCCTAACCGCACTTAAATGCTCAATGATTCCTTCGTACGAAATTGGTGCATTGGAATCGAACATGGCATGATAAAGTTTTGTGCTCAATGCATTGAGCTCTTCTTGCATACTCTTGAATGTGAGTTTTTTTCGAAGATTCTTCAATTCGTTATAGTAACACTTCATTAGGGTCAACCGTAATTCATCGGCCACCTCTTTGGTGATATCGGCTGTTACAAAAGGGTTTCCGTCACGATCCCCGCCTGGCCAAAAACCAAGTTTCATCAAATTATAGTTCTCGAACTTTTCATCACGGATATTGCTTTTTACATATTGATACAGTTCACCGACAGCATCGTAATAGGTGTTACGAAGAATATAAATAATGTTTTTCGCCTCATCCAAAGGTGTTGGCTTTTTTGCATTAATCAAGGATGTCAAGCCCAATTGTTGTAGAGTTACATCAATATCATGTATCCTGTCCTCATCTATCAACGAGCGGAGTTCGGCAATAATATCCAAAACCGCTGGTGTATAAAATTGCGTTGGGTGGGCGGTTAATACAATGCGTGCACTAAAGGTGGAAAGTTTTTTGGAAACCTTGTCCCAGTTTTTGGTACGGTTCACCAACTCAAAATAATCGGGTATGGTCAAAGAACTACTATATTCCTGTAGTTTGGGAAATGCGGAATCCTCCACACTATCATAAAGCACCACTTGGCGCTCCACGTACTGCACGATCCTGAACATAAAATCCAAACGCTCCCTCTCGTCCTGAATATCCACAAAGTTGGAGAAGAACACTTCCAAAATTTCTTGGGGATCTTTGCCAGCCTTTAATCCTTTTTCGCATTGATCCAACAAAAGTGGAATAAGAATCCCTACGTTTTCCACATTCTTGTATGGCAAGCTCAAGAAAAGGCTATTATAGATGTTGAACTTATTGGTTACCGATTTTTTAAACTCTTCTAACCGTTTACTTTGCTGCATGTATCTGTTTTATGTTAGTGTTAAAAAATAGTCAAACACTCAAAGGTCGTGAATAAAGTGTAACCTCTGGGTTAAATTTAAGTGTATCACAATTTAAGGCATGTGCACTTCAAACGTAACAACATACCTTATCGATTATAACTTAAAGAATACTTCGGATTTTACCAAAGTTTTTATCGAATGAAAACGGGTTCGTTTTTCTTGACCGTGTGTTCTTCGCTGTAGAGATATCCATCGTAGTCAAAATTCTTGATATCGTCCAAGGTCTCCGCTCCGGTATCCAATATATAACGCACCATGGAACCACGGGCTTTTTTGGCAAAAAAACTGATTACTTTCAATTTATCGTTTTTCCAATCCTTGAAGACCGGGGCAATTACAGGAACTTTTAATTGTTTGGAATCCACAGCGCTAAAATATTCGTTGCTGGCCAAATTTATAAAAAGTTCATCATCCTTAAGCTCGCTGTTCAGAAAGTTTACAATGTCCTTCTTCCAGAATTCGTACAAGTTCTTTTTACGGCCTACTTTTAATTGCGTTCCCATTTCCAAGCGGTAGGGCTGCATCAAATCCAAAGGCCTTAAAACACCATACAGACCGGACAGAATTCGTAAAGTATCCTGCAATCGGTCCAGCTTATCCTCGGGGATAGTATATGCATCCAATCCCTGGTACACATCTCCATTAAAAGCATACACCGATGGTCTTGCATTTTCCGTAGTAAAAGGTGTATCAAATTTTTGATTGCGCTCCCAATTCAGGTCCGCCAGCTTATCGGAAATGGACATTAAATCCATCAAGGCCTTGGGCTTTTTCTTTTTGAGTACGGAATTAAGTTTTTCCGCTTGCTCCAAAAATTGGGGCTGGGTATATTTTGATGTGGGCAATGCCGTATCATAATCCAACGACTTTGCAGGAGATATCACAATTTTCATCTTCTTCTAATTTTTGTAAAAATAGCGATGATTTTAGTTTTTTGGAAAAGGATTCCAATGGTGTTTTCAATCTTAAGATTGAAGAAAACTATGATTCGTGATGTTTGGCATAGCCACGCCATTTTTCGATTCCGTTCACCATATCCTCTGGAAGTTCGGAATCAAATCGCATAAACTCACCGGTAACGGGATGTTCAAAACCTAGGGTTTTGGCATGTAAGGCCTGTCTGGGCAGTTCCTTAAAGGCATTATCAACAAACTGCTTGTATTTGGTAAAGGTTGTCCCCTTTAAAATTTTATCACCACCGTAGCGCTCATCATTGAACAGGGTATGTCCAATATATTTCATGTGTACCCGAATTTGATGGGTCCTACCGGTTTCCAACTTGCAAGAGACCAATGTTACGTACCCTAAACGCTCTATTACTTTGTAATGGGTAACTGCTTCTTTGCCATCACTTCCATCTGGAAAAACCATCATCTGTAAACGATTTTTTGGATTGCGGGCGATATGGCCTTCAATTGTGCCTTCGTCTTCCTCTACATTGCCCCAAACCAGAGCAATATATTCCCGTTCGCTGGTTTTCTCAAAAAACTGTTGCGCCAAATGTGTCATGGCCGACTCTGTTTTGGCAATTACCAATAGACCAGAGGTGTCCTTATCGATGCGATGAACAAGTCCCGGCCTATCGGAACTATTGTTGGGAAGGTTCTCGAAATGATAGACCAAGGCATTGATCAATGTTCCCGAATAATTTCCGTGTCCGGGATGCACTACCATGCCCGCGGGTTTGTTCACCACCAAAAGCACCTCATCCTCGTAAACAATATCCAAGGGGATGTTCTCCGGTGTCAATAAAAATTCATAGGGTGGATGCTCGAACATCACCTTGACCTCGTCTCCTGCCTTTACTTTATAATTTTGCTTAACGATGGAACCATTGACCCATATATGGCCTTTTTTGGCAGCCTGCTGGATTTTGTTCCGCGTAGCGTTCTCAATAAAGTTCATCAAGAATTTATCCACGCGCAGTGGTTCCTGACCTTTTGAGGCCACAAAACTGTGATGCTCATAGAGATCGTCCTGCGAAAGCTCGTCCTGGGAAAAATCTTCTTGATTATCCGAAATATCCATCTTTAGTTGGATTCTGCCTGTACCCTTGCACTGCCCGGAATGGTACCGTTACCACAAATCAATTCAATTTTTGAAGTCTTGGGTAATTTATCTCCGGGCTTTAAATATTTTCCTTTGAACTTCATATTGTATACCATGTCCTTACCAAGCTCATCGATATATGTCACACGCTCCACATCCAAACCTACTGCCCTCAACATAGAGGCGGCATTACGTTGGGTTACTTGGATAATATCCGGTACACTTACCTTTTTATAACCCGAGGGATTTACGGTAAAATATATTTTCCGGTTGGATTTTACCTTGTTGCCTGCAGGAGGGTTTTGGTCCAGTATGGAAAAACGGGGATAGTCGGGATTATATTCCGAAGAATCCAACACTTGATATCTAAGTCCAGCATCCTCAACTGCCTTGCGCATCTCCGACACCGACATTTTGGAAAAGTCGGGTACCTCAACAAACTCACCGTGGTTTGTGGTGCTCTTAAGCCATTGTAAAGAAATAAAGACCAACACCAGAATAGCAACGACCGCCAATCCGAGTTGGATCAAAAAAGTCTTGCTTTTTAAAAAGTTGAGAAAATTTTTCATGTAGTTCACCTTATCGGAACAAATATAGGAAAGCCAACCCTTTTTTCTTTATTTTGGCTTCGCGTTATTTTACAAGACAATGAAAAAGAACATTGCCATCATTATGGGCGGCTATTCCAGTGAGTACAATATTTCCATCAAGAGTGGAAATGTGGTGCACAAATATTTGGACAGAGAAAAATATAATCCTTACCGAATTGTCATCACTAAAAATAAATGGTATTATTTGGATGAATTGGAGCAGGAGCATCCTATTGAAAGGTCCGATTTCAGTGTTGAGATACATGGTAAAAAAATTCAATTTGACTGTGTATTCAATGCGATTCACGGCACCCCAGGTGAAGATGGGCTTATGCAGGCCTATTTTGAGCTTCTTGGAATACCGCAAACATCTTGCAACCATTATGAGGCAGCACTGACCTTTAATAAGCGAGATCTATTGAGTGCACTAAAACCTTACAATGTTCCGTGTGCAACCTCGTATTTTTTAAATAAGGGACAAAGTATTGATGAAGACTCCATTGTGGATAAAGTGGGCCTACCATGTTTTGTAAAAGCGAACCGCGCGGGCAGTAGCTACGGGGTATCAAAAGTTTACGATAAGGCAGCATTGGCAGATGCCATAGAAAGTGCGTTCAAGGAAGATTCACAAATCATTATAGAATCCTTTTTGGATGGTACCGAAGTATCGATCGGGGTTATCACATTCAATAATAAGGTAACCGTCCTCCCCGCCACCGAGATCATCTCAGAAAACGATTTTTTTGATTTTGAGGCCAAATATCTAGGTAAATCACAAGAAATCACACCCGCAAGGATTTCGGAAAAGCAAGAATCCAACGTAAGGCAGCTGGCAGAATTTATTTATAAAACGCTCGGACTTAAAGGATACACCCGAAGTGAATTTATTTTCATTGGAGATGAGCCACATCTTCTCGAAATAAACACAACCCCCGGACTTACGGAGGAAAGCCTATTGCCCCAACAAGCTAAAACGGCAGGAATCACTTTGGAGGAGTTATTTGACACTGCAATTGTTGAAGCTTTGCGATAGAAACTGTATTTTTAGGAAACTTTATTCCACAACATGAGACGTGCATTGTTCCCTGGTTCTTTTGACCCGCTTACTTTAGGGCATTACGACATTATTAAGAGAGGTGTGACCCTTTTTGATGAATTGGTGATTGCCATAGGGATAAATGCCGACAAAAATTATATGTTCTCATTGGAAGAACGTGTAAGTTTTATTCAAAAGGCATTTGCCGACGAACCAAAAATAAAAGTGACCACCTACAAGGGCATGACCGTGGATTTTTGCAAAAAAATAGATGCCACTTTTATTCTTAGAGGGTTGCGCAACCCTGCCGATTTTGAATTTGAAAAAGCCATTGCACACACCAATAGAAAGTTATCGGAGATTGAAACAGTATTTCTATTGACATCCTCTGGAAAATCTTACATCAGCTCATCAATAGTTCGAGATGTAATAAGGAATGGAGGGGACTATACAGGCTTGGTGCCAGAGACCGTTGTAGTAAAATAACGATCTACTTTCCGTTCATCGAATTTAATTTGTAGGTAAATTCTTTCTTTCTATATTTATAGAAACCATGGCCAACCCTTTGGATACAACATTAATGATTGCTTTCGCAACA
Organism: Flagellimonas abyssi; assembly: GCF_019457905.1. Taxonomy (GTDB): domain Bacteria; phylum Bacteroidota; class Bacteroidia; order Flavobacteriales; family Flavobacteriaceae; genus Flagellimonas; species Flagellimonas abyssi. The sequence continues at coordinate 53,619 of NZ_JAHZSV010000017.1, forward strand.
TAATATGCGTTGTATCGACCAAATAATTATAGCTTAGTCGGAAATTTCTGAGTAAGCACTAACGTTTTTTAAACAACCCCGAGTTTTGAAAGCAGTAAGAAGAGTTGACCAATTTTACTTATTGAAACAGTTGCCCAAAGCAACAGCACTTCTGTGCAAAAAAGGTATTTTGGTGGATGCCTCCTCTTCGTGGCTAGACATCTTTGGATTGCCTCCACAGAACAGCGACCACCATACCAAAGTGTTTCCATTATATGCTGGCATCCCAGATCTCAAAAAAAAAATTAAAGGAAAATAAATCCTTCTCTCTTAGGCACAAAATATCAAACCATAACGGCACTGGCCATTTCAAGAGTTATTTCGCCCCTTGGTTCGACGAGAAGGAAAACGTAATCGGGACCATAATCCAAACGGACAACATTACGGCCGAAGTGGAAAAAGAGCATCAAGTCGAGTGGTTGCAGAACATTTTGGAGACCAAGGTAGAAGTATCCAAAACAGGTTGGTGGGAATTTGAAATAGCGACAGAACAACTCACATGGTGCAAAGAAACCAAGCGTATCCATCATGTTCCCGATTGTTTTGAGCCTACCACGGCCGAGGCCATTGAATTTTTTAAACCGGGTTATAGCAGAAACAAGGTTTCAATGCTCTTTCACAAAGCGATTGAAAACCAGCAATCCTACGACACCAATTTGATGATCATAACATTTAACGGTGAAGAAAGATGGGTACGGATTACCGGTAAACCTTATGTAGAAAACGGTAATACCGTTAAGGTTTTTGGAACAATACGGGATATTCATGACGAGGTGATGGCCGAAAACAAGGTCAAGGAGCATCAACAATTGCTCAGCACACTTGTTGATAGCTTACCATTGAACGTTTATGTGAAAGACCTTGAGTCCAGAAAAATCCTGATCAACAAAGGAGAGTCCCATTATATCAACAAGAGTAAGGAGGAAATCATCGGCAAAAATGATTTCGACATATATAATGAGGATACGGCAAAAATATCAAGGGAAGAGGATATACAGGTCATGAAGCACCTTACTCCTATTATTGGCAAAGAGACCGCTATTACCCATAATGGCAAAACAACCCATTTTCTGACCTCCAAAATACCTTATTTTGATCTGGATGGTAAAGTGTGTGGTCTTATTGGTATGAGCTTGGATATTTCCTCCATCAAAAAGAAGGAAGGCGAATTACGAGATCTTATCAAAATAACCTCGATGCAGAATCAAAAATTAATAGATTTTGCTCACATTGTATCCCATAACCTACGATCGCACTCCGCAAACTTTTCCATGCTCTTGGAATTTTTAAAGTCAGAAAACGACCCGACAGAGAGAGAACGAATCACCAAAATGCTCTCGCAAGCATCAGACAATTTATTGGAGACCTTGGAAAACCTTAATCAAGTGGTAGATGTGAACACCAATACATCTGTAACCAAAAAACCATTGTTCCTCAAACAAAACATTGTGAAGGTTTTACAGAATTTTTCTGCCTTTTTGAACAAATATGATTCGCAGATAATCAATCATGTAGCCGAAGATATCAAAGTAGAATGTGTACCTGCCTATCTGGACAGTATTATTCTAAACCTAATCTCCAATGCCGTAAAATATAGGAGTCCCATTCGAAAACCATTGATCATAATCAATGCGGTAAAATCAAAAGAAGGTGTACTACTGAGCATATCCGACAATGGTCTTGGGATTGATTTGGAAAAATACGGTGACAAAATTTTTGGCATGTACAAGACATTCCATAACAAAGAAGACTCCAAAGGCTTTGGTCTTTATCTTGTAAAAAACCAAATAGAGGCCATGGGCGGAAGTATAACAGTGCAAAGTGATGTTGATAGAGGCACTACATTTAATGTGTATTTTAATGAAGAAAGTTAGTTGTATTTTTATAGTGGACGATGATCCCATAACAGTATTTGGTATAAAAAAAATGCTAAAGTCCGTTACCAAATGTGATGATGTCCAAATATTTCAGAATGGTAAAGAAGCCTATGACGCACTGTTAGAAAGGCATGAATCCAATAAAACAATTCCCGATGTTATATTTCTGGACATCAACATGCCCATTATGGATGGATGGGACTTCTTGGACGAACTTATTATCTTAGACTTAAAAGAGCATATCATCATTAACATGATCACTTCTTCCATAGACCCACTGGACCATCAAAAATGGAGCAGTTTTAAGGACAGGTGCCCGTATATACTCAATTTTAAGAACAAACCCATTTTCAAAATCGAGGCAACCGATCTTGGATTAATGGATATGGCCTCCTAATTATAATATTCTGTATTTTTGGCACTGATAAGCACAACATTAAGTGCAACTTAAAGTTCCCGAAGTATTTTGAAACATTTATTTTTTTTAGCGGCCGTATTCCTTTTTATATCCTGTGAGTCCGAAACACAAGGAGAAAAATCCTCGTACCAAACACATTACGAAGCTTCGGGTGGCTTAGAAACTGCAACATACAGGCAAACCATTGATTATTACATGGGCCTTGCACGCGAATTTCCGCAGATAAACATACACACCACAGGAAAAACAGATAGTGGAATCCCGCTGCATACCGTAACCTTTAATCCGGATGGGGATTTTAATTATGAAAATATCCGCAAGGAAAAATCCATTATCTTAATAAACAATGGCATACACCCCGGTGAAAGCGATGGCATTGATGCAACAATGATGCTATACCGTGATCTGGCGACGGGCAAACTAAAAATGCCAGAGAACACCGTACTGGTAACCATACCCATATATAACGTCGGCGGTGCGCTGAACAGAAATTCCACAACCAGGGCAAACCAAAACGGCCCCTTGGAGTATGGTTTCAGGGGCAATGCACGTAACTACGACCTTAACAGGGATTTCATTAAAATGGATACCGAAAATGCCCGGACCTTCGCCCAAATATTCCATATGGTAAAACCAGATGTCTTTATAGACAACCATGTGAGCAATGGAGCCGATTATCAGTATACTTTGACCCACCTTTTCACCCAGCACAACAAGCTAGGTGGTGAAATGGGGGAATATCTTCACGGAACCCTAATGCCAAATCTTGAAAATTCTTTGGCCGAAAAAGAATGGGACATTACGCCTTATGTAAATGTTTTCAATGTGCCGCCCGAGATGGGCTTCAGTCAATTTATGGATCATCCAAGATATTCCACAGGCTATACCACCCTTTGGAGCACCTTGGGACTGATGGTGGAAACCCATATGCTGAAACCCTATAAACAGCGAGTTGAGGGAACCTATGCCCTAATGCAGAGTTTGATAGAGGTAGTAGAGAAAGAGCACGACAAAATTAAAACATTACGAAAAGAGACCTTGGAAAAGAATCTCGAACTTTCCGAGTATTATTTCAACTGGCAAGTGGACACCACAAAAACGAGCACCCTTGACTTTAAGGGATTTGAGGTGGAACAACTTACCAGTGAAGTAACCGGACTTCCGCGATTGAAATACAACAGGGACAAACCGTTTACCAAAGAGACCACCTATCAAGATTATTTTTATCCGGTGGATACGGTTACCGTTCCTGCCGCCTATATTGTCAAGAAAAGCTGGAAACGAGTGATAGAGCGATTGGATGCCAATAAAATTCAATATACGGCCATCAAAAAAGACACCACACTTTTGGTGGAAGGGTACACCATTGAGGATTACGATACACGAAATGCCCCATACGAAGGACACTATCTCCATTCGAATACCAAAGTCACAAAACACACTAAAAAAGTCCATTTTAGAGAAGGTGACCTATTGATACCTACCCGTCAGCCAGGAATTAGATACCTTATGGAAACATTGGAGCCACAAGGCGCCGATTCATTCTTTAATTGGAACTTTTTTGATACCGTTTTACAACGCAAGGAAGGTTTTTCCCCATACGTTTTTGAGGATGTGGCCATTAAAATGCTTCAACAGGATTCTTTGCTGCTACAGGAATTCGAGACAAAAAAAGAAGCCGAGCTCAACTTTGCCAATAACTGGTATGCACAGCTCAATTGGATTTTTGAACGCTCCGAACATTTTGAGGAAGCGTACATGACATACCCGATATACCGAGTTGCCAAAGGAAGCGAAGCAGCAGGTCTGCTCCCTAATTAAAAGGCCAATCCTCGAACAATATCTTTATATTATGATAAGAGTTTTTTAAGGCCTTTTTGGTCTTTCGCGAACCTTTCCACTTTACCTTTTTGATACCTTCTGACTTTTCGGCCACTAACTTTCCGGTATAATCAGTGGACATAATAAACCAGTGCGTCTGTTTTAGTCGGTACTCCCCGTTCCGTTTAAAAATATGGTAAGTAGTATGAAGGAACCTGTCAATTTCCAGATTCTTGACACCTGTTTCCTCTTCAACTTCACGAATTGCGGCATTTTCAATGGATTCGCCCTTATCTACCTTGCCCTTGGGCAGGTCCCATTTTCCGTTCCTGTAGATAAAAAGGACCTTCCCCTTTCTATTGATCACAAATCCTCCGCCAGCGACTACCACCGGAATTTTGTGCATAAAAAGTTTTAGGATCTTCTTCTCATCAGGATGATAGAGGTATGCCTTTTTTACTTTCTTTTTGGACAAAAGTTTTATGGCCTCAACAATGGAATCACCATCCAAAGAAAACAAATTACCATTGGAATCCTGGGGGCGCTCGTTTGTTAAAATCAGTGGAGCCTCATTAACAAAAACTTCATACATTTGCGCAATGGTTTTAGATAAACAAATCGCAAAAAAAACAGCTGAGCTGTTATTACAAATTAATGCAATTAAGTTGGAACCTGAAAATCCTTTTACATGGGCTTCGGGTTGGAAATCTCCTATTTATTGCGACAACAGGATTATGTTGTCCTATCCGCAGGTTCGGAATTTTGTTCGGGAAGAAATTGCCAAGCAAGTAGAGAACCTTTACGGCAAGCCAGATGTGATCGCCGGAGTGGCCACGGGGGCTATTGGAATAGGTATTTTGGTAGCAGAAGCACTGGGACTGCCCTTTGTTTACATAAGGCCAAAACCCAAAGAACATGGCAGACAAAATCAAATCGAAGGATATTTTGAAGCCGGACAGAGCGTTGTTGTGATAGAGGATTTGATAAGCACCGGCAATAGCAGCCTTAATGCCGTGCAAGCTCTCAAGGAACAAAATGCCGATATAAAAGGAATGATCGCCATCTTCACGTATGGTTTTCCCGTATCCACCGAAAACTTCGAAAAAGAAGGTATTGAACTCCATACCCTATCGGATTACGAGCACTTGATCGAACAGGCCTCTGAAACCAATTACATCAAAGAATCACAATTAAAGACACTTCTTGAGTGGAGATCCAATCCACAAGAATGGAAACAATAATTTACTATGCACATTGAAGCCTCAAAAAAGAAAGTAGCCAAAAGCGACAAAGAAGTATTTGAGTTCTTGACAGATATCAAAAACTTTGAAACTTTAATGCCCGAGAATATAGACAAGTTTGAAGTGTTGGACGAGAACACTTTCAAATTCGCCCTAAAAGGTATGCCCGAAATTGTACTTAGGCTAAAAGAACAAAACCCGTATAATAAGGTGGTCTTGGGCGCAGCAAGTGACAAACTACCTTTTACCCTTACCGCCGACATTGCATCGCTCGGAGACAACGAAAGTGAAGTAGCACTTAGTTTCGAGGGACAGTTCAATGCCATGATGGCCATGATGATCAAAGCACCCATCACCAACTTTATGGGTACATTGTCCAACAACATGGACAAAATAGGTCAGTAGAGCAAGGTCACCTCTTTTAAATCGAATTCTTTGAGAACCTGGTCTTCCAGTTCAATAATCAGTTTACCAGTTGGTGAAACCATTCGGATAAAACCCATGAACCTATTTCCATGGGGGTCGCTAAATGTAGAAGGCTTATCCTTCCTAAAAAGTAACTTCTCATAAGAAGGCAATAACTGTTTCACGCTTTTGGATTCAATCCTTTCCATATGATGTTGAAGTCTGTGAAGCACCCCATATAAAAGTTCGTCCAAATCAAAATTGCGGCCCACAATCTGCTTTAATGAAGAAGCCTTCTCGAAATTCGTAAAATCAGTTTGGTTCACATTCAAACCAATTCCTATAATGGATTGACCCACATACTCTCCCCTAAGTACATTTTCTATTAAAATGCCACAAATTTTCTTGGAACCTGACATAATGTCGTTGGGCCATTTTACCGTCACATCGGGAATGGAAAGCTCCGTCAACGTGTCCAAAACAGCCAAGGAAACGGCAATATTCAACACAAATTGATGCTTGACGCTCAGTGCATCAAACCTCCTCAACACACTAAATGTAAGGTTCTTACCTCCCTCTGACTGCCAGACCGTTCCCATTTGCCCCCTTCCTTTAAGTTGTCGCTCGGTAACAACAACTGTATAATCCATAGGATTCTCGGAACGCAACAAATCCTTTAAATATTGATTTGTGGAGTCCGTGGCATCAAGTTTGAGTATTTGAAAATGTTTTCCCAATATGACAAGCCTTTACGATTTGTTAAAAACTAGGGCTAAGAAAACAAAAAAAACATAACTTTGTAAAAACTAAACTTTTTGAATGCAGAAAAAGAAAGCTAGCGCAGATGAATTGATTGCCTTGATCCTGGAAGGAATAGAAGACGTTAAAGGAGTTGACATAAATCTACTGGACCTTAGGGAAATCGAAAATACAGTTTGCGACTACTTCATCATCTGTAACGGTACTTCCAACACGCATGTTAACGCAATAGTATCCTCCGTCCAAAAAAAGGTGAGCAAGGCCATACAAGACAAGCCATGGCATGTCGAGGGCTCCGAGAACGCCGAATGGGTGCTGATGGATTATGTAAACGTTGTGGTACATGTATTTCAAAAACACATTAGGGAATTTTACGATATTGAGGGACTTTGGGGAGATGCCAAGGTCACTATGGTGGAAAGCAGTTACAATTCTTAAGAAAAAATGGCAAAAGAAAACAACCCGAATAATGCTCCCAAAAAACCACGATTTAGCTCGTGGTGGATATATGGTGTGGTCATCGCATTGATTATTGGCTTCCAATTTTTTGGTGGAAGCAGTTTTTCAAGCACCGAAAAAACCACAACTTCTGAATTACAGGAATTCTTACGTAATGGTGACATCTCCAAGATCGTCATAATTACGAACACACGTCAGGCAAAGGTTTATCTAACCGAAGAGGCCCTGAAAAAAGACGTACACAAAGGAGTGGCCGAAAAGCCCCTTCTTCCATCAAGCGGTCTGGTTCCTCAATATGTTTTGGATTACGGAGATTTACAGATTTTCCAGAATGAAATCACCGAAATAAAGAAAGAGAACAACCTAGACACCATTGTCGAGTTTGACACAGAGTCCAATGTTCTTGGGGAAATATTCCTAACCCTATTGCCATTTGCCTTGATAATAGGTATCTGGATCTACCTAATGCGCAGAATGTCAGGTGGTGCCGGTGGAGGTGCTGGAGGTCAGATTTTCAACATAGGAAAATCCAAAGCCAAATTGTTCGACGAAAAAACAGACACCCGCACTTCTTTTAAAGATGTTGCAGGATTGGAGGGAGCCAAAGAAGAAGTTCAAGAAATTGTAGAATTCCTTAAGAATCCCGACAAATACACCTCTCTTGGGGGAAAAATACCTAAAGGAGCCCTTTTGGTGGGCCCTCCAGGAACCGGTAAAACCCTATTGGCAAAAGCCGTGGCAGGTGAGGCAAAAGTGCCCTTCTTCTCCTTATCAGGTTCGGATTTTGTTGAAATGTTCGTAGGTGTGGGAGCTTCCAGGGTTCGTGATTTGTTCAAACAAGCGAAGGACAAATCCCCAGCCATCATATTTATTGATGAAATCGATGCCATCGGACGTGCAAGGGGCAAGAACAACTTTACAGGTTCCAATGACGAACGTGAAAATACATTGAACCAGCTATTGACAGAAATGGACGGTTTTGGCACCAATACCAACGTAATTGTTCTGGCCGCCACCAACCGTGCTGACGTACTGGACAAAGCATTGATGCGTGCAGGCCGTTTTGACCGTCAAATTTATGTTGACCTTCCTGATCTCAACGAAAGAAAAGAAATATTTGAAGTACACCTTCGTCCGATAAAAACAGCAGAAACTTTGGACTTGGATTTCTTGGCCAAACAGACACCAGGTTTCTCCGGTGCCGACATTGCCAACGTCTGTAACGAAGCTGCTCTTATTGCCGCCAGAAAAGAGAAAAAAGCAGTAAACAAGCAAGATTTCTTGGATGCAGTCGATAGAATTGTTGGTGGATTGGAGAAGAAGAACAAAATCATCACTCCGGACGAAAAGAAGACCATCGCGTTCCACGAAGCTGGTCACGCGACCGTAAGCTGGATGCTGGAGCATGCGGCACCTTTAGTGAAAGTCACCATCGTTCCAAGAGGACAATCCTTGGGAGCAGCTTGGTATTTACCCGAAGAACGCTTGATTGTTCGTCCTGAGCAAATGTTGGACGAAATGTGCGCCACCATGGGAGGTAGAGCCGCTGAGAAAGTCATGTTCGATAGAATTTCTACCGGCGCCTTGAGCGATTTGGAAAAAGTAACCAAACAGGCTCGTGCCATGGTCACTATTTACGGACTTAACGACCAATTGGGGAACATTACCTATTATGATTCATCAGGACAGAACGAGTATGGGTTTACCAAGCCATACAGCGAGCAGACGGCACAAAAAATTGATCAGGAAATATCCAAAATGATAGAAGAGCAATATCAGCGCGCCATTAAATTGTTGGCAGACAACAAAGACAAGCTGACAGAACTTGCCGAAAGACTTTTGGACAAAGAAGTTATCTTTAAGGACGATTTGGAAAAGATTTTTGGCCGAAGACCTTTTGAAAAGGAAGAGGAAAAACTGGAGCCCACAGAATAAAATCATTCAAAAAATTCTAATCAAAAGAATTATATTGATTCAGTAGAAAAGAACACATGCCATAAATGGGAGTTTTTAAAAAACTTTTCGGAGGAGGAAAAAAGGTTTCCAAGGAAACTGCGGAAACCCGTGGTGACCATATGCCCGATTTAAAAATTCCCGTGGATGAAAAATTCACCATCTACTTTAAGAAAAACGGTGGAAAGTTCATCTACTGTGAAGATTTTGCCGAGGTTTCCGATGCCCTTAAAAGCATTATTTCGGAAAACGATTGGCAAAACCATCTTTTCTATTCTTTAGATCCCAGGCTGGAAACAAAGTTTGCCTCTGAGAAGCTACAGTTCACGGACAATCGCAAGGAAAGCAACATCTTCTTTACCACCTGCGAACATCTTGTGGCCCACAACGGCTCCATATTGGTCTGTTCCAATCAGATCAAGGAAAAGAAATTGGACGAACTGCCATCCAATTTGGTGGTTTTTGCCACAACGAGTCAGTTAGTGGATTCCATAAGCGAAGCCCTTAAGATCATCAAGGAACGCTATCAAAAGAACATTCCCAACAATATTACCACATTAAAACACTTTCAGCCCACAGCGGAAAACAAAGATGATTTCCTTTCTTACGGAAGTGCATCAAAAAATGTATATCTTTTGCTCCTAGAAGATTTCTAAGTACATGAGAGAAATTTTAAGACGCTCCATAACCGGGGTGATTTACGTGTTGCTTCTACTGGGTGCTGTTTTTCTAAGCTCGGATGCCTTCGACTTTTTATTTATGACATTTGGGCTGGCATGCCTTTATGAATACAAGCGCATTGTAAACCTGAAGGGCTACCATATATTCATGGCCTATTTGGCACTTTGGTGGGTTTTTATATACCTTACCAATGACTCGACCACCATAAACCTTCTAATGCTCTGTACCATCACGGTGGACATTGCATTGCTCATGTTCCTGTTCTCTAAAAGGCCCAAAAAATTTAGCACGTTCCAAAAATTCATCATTGGTTTATTTTACATCGGTGGAGGCTGTATTTTTTTGACCATGATTCCATATAAGCATGATGATTTTGCCCAATTTCTTATCATGGGCATCTTTATTTTGATATGGGTCAATGATACTTTTGCCTATTTAACAGGACGTACTTTCGGCCGAACTAAACTTTTTCCTTCAGTTTCTCCAAAAAAAACCATTGAAGGTTCTGTAGGAGGTCTTATTTTTGCATTGGTGGCCGCTTACTTTTTATCATGGTACGAAACAAGATTGTCGATTACCGAGTGGATGGCAATGGCCTGTTTAATAGTTGTAGCAGGGAGTTTGGGAGATTTATTGGAATCCAAGTTCAAACGAATGGCCGGGGTTAAGGACAGTGGCGCCATATTACCGGGACATGGTGGAATTTGGGATCGTTTGGATAGCCTAGTGTTCGCTGCGCCTTTTGCTTATTTGATTTTAAATATTTTCTCCTATGTTTCATAAAGAGGGTCAAAAAATTATCATCATCACTTTCTTTATCGTGGTTGCAGCCGTTCTGGCGGCACATTACTACGTTAATTTGGAGTGGGCCCGTTTTTCGCTTCAGGTTGCCGCATTGATTTTCCTCATTGCCATTCTCCAGTTTTTCAGAAATCCCAAAAGACGTGTCACCCGTAGTTTTGATGAAATATTGGCCCCCGTTGACGGGAAGGTAGTGGTCATTGAAGAAGTGGATGAACCTGAATATTTCAAGGAAAAAAGAAAACAGGTATCCATATTCATGTCCCCCACCAATGTACACGTTACCCGATATCCCGCCAGTGGAACGGTAACGTACTCCAAATATCATCCCGGGAAATATTTGGTGGCCTGGCACCCAAAATCCAGTACGGAGAACGAACGAACCACAGTTATACTCCACACCCCAAAATTTGGTGAAATAGGTTACCGACAAATTGCCGGTGCAATGGCCCGTAGAATTGTAAACTACGCTGAGGAAGGTGAACAAGTAACCCAAGGCGAGGATGCGGGCTTCATAAAATTTGGTTCCCGTGTTGATTTACTGCTTCCTTTGGACTGCGATATTACCGTTAAGCTCAATCAAAAAGTAGTTGGAGCGCACACTTGTATTGCTTCCGTAAGACCGTTGGATGATTAACAAGGACCTACATAAAAGATTCGAAGACGCCGTTAACTTTGTTAATGACTATACCGATCCCCTACCCGCAGACCTACTCTTAAAGCTCTACGCCTATTTTAAGATTGCCAACAAAAACTTTGACAATCCGGGAAGCAGGACACCCCTCATCAATGCCTTTAAAGCAAATGCCCTTTTCCAGGCCAAAAGAATAAGCAGGGAAGAGGCTATGGAGAAATACGTGGAATTAGTGGACAAAGAGCTAAAAACGCTCTAAGAAGCCAAGTCCGGAGTGGCAAACGACTTTTCAAAGTAAGTAAAGTAAACACCTCCAAAAATCGTTATTAAAAAATAAAGGGCAACAAGATAGCTTCCTATCGAAAAGTCTGAATTGAATCCAAACCAATCGTTTGTAAAATAAATCAAGGTCAATCCACCTACTCCCCTGATCACTTCAATCCAAACTGCATAAATTTTACGGTCCATCAAAGTAGTGTATCCATAGATTCCAACAAAAATAAAGGCTCCGAACAGCAGCAGACCGTCAAACCCAATCGCTGCATAGCTATAGAACATAAACAACATCAAAAAGGTGGTTACGACCAATTGAAAAAGGGAATATGCTTTTAGCGCAGCAGAAGCTTCAGGTTGATATTTCCTGAAATTGTATACATTCTTGATTATAGAAATGGGATATTTTTCTTTAACATCCTCTGGACGCCAACCCGTAGGCATAAACCAAATCCTGAATTTGTCCCGATAATTTTTGGTCCGCCAAGCATCTTGAATCAATCGCCATAGATGTTGAAAATTGATGATAATCGGGTTCCATGTATTTGCTGGTTTCAGAACACCGTATTGCGGTGGAACCTCATCCAGTTCTTCCTGAAAGGTTCCGAAGATTCTATCCCACACACAAAAAATCTGTCCAAGGTTCTTATCAATATACTCCTTGTTGATGGCATGGTGCACCCTATGCTGCGAAGGGGTAACGATGACATATTCCAAAAAGCCCATTTTCCCAATGTGCTGGGTATGGTACCAAAACTGCGCAAATAAATGAATGGGGGCTAAAACCGCAATCACTTTGTGCGGCACACCGACCAACGCGGCCGGAATCAATAAAAGCGCATAATAGCCCAGTAAATTAGAGATAGGTTGCCGAAGTGCACAGGCCAAATTGAACTCTTCACTGCTATGATGAATCACGTGCTGGTTCCAAAAAAAGTTGATATGATGACTTAACCTATGGTTCCAATACCCCGCAAAGTCGAGAGCAATAAAGGCCACCACCCATACCAACCACGTAGCCTTGATCTCGATAAGCGCCAAATGCTCCAATAAAAAAGGATAACTGATCAAAATCAGCACCAATCCCAAGGAATCCTTTACCACATTGGTCAAACCAGAGCTGAGGCTGCTCACGGTATCCATAAGATTGTGTTTCTGATCTTTTACAAATCGGCCATAAAGAATCTCAATCAATACCAAGCCGATAAAAAAAGGGGTGGCATATAACAATGCCGTTGCATATGATTCCATATCAAGAAAAATTTAAAATTTTGCTCGATGCAAGAATGGGGTTATATGCCTTTAAGTTAATCTAAATTTTTAAATAACTGAATATCATTAGCATCCGTTAGATCAGGAATGTGCTCGGAGCGGGGTATACAAAGCACGCTTCGCGGTTCTTGCTCCACCAAAACAGCGACCGCTTTGGGCAGTTCCTTTTCGTCGCGAACAGCATCTATAGGGCAGTTTTTTAAGTATGGATAAATCTCTTTCCCCGAAAAACTAAAAATGTTCATGCTTACCCTGAGCTGTCCGGATGCATCCTTATATTTAGGGACATCTTCCACATTTGGTTTTTCAACGATTTGTTGTAAAAACCCATCTTCGGAAATATCCATCACGGCAAACTTGGCAATCCGCTCCTCGGTATAATCGAAACCTGAGCTTCCGTAACTGATGAGCGCGTGAGGAGCATTTCTATCACTTCTTAAATCTCCCAAAGCACCAACGGAGTATAGATTATCGCCATTACAAACCGTGAAGGTGCCCTGTTTTAATTCAGGGTACTGGTCCAAACATTGCTGAAGCGCATCCGCAGTGCCCAATGGCTTTGTTCGTCCTTCCGGCACCGTCTGGATTGCCAAAAATATCTCCAATCCATCTGGAAGCCCTCCTTGATCTATCAAATTTTGAAACGCTGTATTTTCGGGACTTGTGATCAAGTACAATCTTTTATACCCTGCCTCCACAGCATTTTGAACCAGATAGTACAAAAATGGTCTACCATTTTTTCCAACGGGAATCAAACTCTTATGCGGGATGTGGTCCATAACCTGGTCATCCCGTTCCTTCAAACTCCGCTTCATTCGTGATGATGCACCACCTACCATGATGATCAAACTTATATTCTCCATTTTTATCAACTTGTTAATTCTACCTCGTAGACGGCCTTGGCACCTTTGTCCAAAAATGCTTGTTTCACCTTTTCGGCTATATCGTCCGTAACCATGGCTACCATACAGCCACCTCCGCCCGAACCGATTATTTTGGCTCCCACGGCCCCAGCTTCCCTTGCGGCATCCATCATTTCTACCATTTCCAGAGGGGTATTCTGGATTTGGTTTTGAAGGATGATTTGGTGTCGGTTCATTAAATCTCCCAAAACCTGAGCATCAGGATTAGCTGTCAACAACTCTTTTTTAGCTTCAAGAGTGATATGATAATTGTAAACAGCGGCATACCAATAGCCTTGAAGCTCCTCTGGCACCAAATCAAAATATGCTTCGTAATCCGCCAAGCTTGCTTGCTCCAGTTCAAATTCGGAATGGACCTTTTTAACGGCATCCACCGCCCGTTGTTGATACACCCTAGCGTTTTTTAATACTTCCAAAGTTTTCTTGGGCACGCCCGATTCAGCAACCAACAGCTTTCCCATATCAGCACTTAACCGGGTACTTTCCCCACTTTGGGTATCGATATAGATCAATCCTTTCTGGGCGATGGTATATTGGTCCATCAATCCTCCGGGCTGATCAAAAAAAAGCACTTCGGCTTCGTAGGCCCATCTTCCGATTTGATAATTGCTGATGTCGTCTGATTTATCTTGCGTAGCCACCAAAAAACGAATCCATGCGACCACCAGTGCGGAAGAACTGGAGAGTCCAGCGTTTACGGGAATATTTCCCGAGATTTCGATATCATAACCTTGGTCAAATTGAAAACCCTCCTTTTTCAGCACGGACATCACCGACCTAAAATAATCATCGGGCTGAATCGCCTTCAAATCATCATCCAACGAAATGGATGTTTCTTCGTTCAGGTCCAACAATTTCAACAGATATTGCTTATTGGAATTGGGCGTTGCCCTTAAATTGATGAATCGGTCAATGGTTCCTGCAATCACAGGAAGTCCCAAATAATCTTGATGGTCGCCATAAAAACAGATTCGGGCGGGTACTTTTATTTCAATCATGAATATTTTCTACTAACTAATAATTTGCAACGGTTCGGTATCCTTCCAGTTGCCTCTCGTAAAATCGGGGAAAGGTTGCGGTGCTCCATTACTTGCCACGGACCGTTCGCTCAATGGAGATACGGCGCTCCATAGACACCCTTCATAAACATTTTGGTCGAGCGGAAGCCCCTTTTGCAAGCATTCCACTATACGGTACACCATGATTCCGTCCATACCACCATGTCCGCTGCCCTTTGCGGCTTCATTCAGTCGTTTGTAAAGCGGGTGATCGTACTTCTCATATAATTTTTCAAGTTGCTCCCCTTGAACCCAAGAATGATGGTCTTTCGTAATTCCTTCCACGCCGCCTTCTAAGGCCACGCGGGTCGGGAACCCTGCCAGAATCCCTTTGGTTCCCTGTACCAAGTTCAACCGGGAATAGGGTCTTGGACTGGTTTCGTCCCATTGTACCATGATGGTTTTTCCCAAAGTGGTTTTGATGATGGATGTATTTAAATCGCCGCCTTTAAAATCCAACTGGTTCCATTTATGGTCGGCGGGATAATTTTTTTCAGCGTAGAGCTCCCTCCCTCTCGATGGCGTTGAGAAAGAAACCAAACTACCAAAGGTATCCTCTTGCCGTGCCAAGTTCATGTATTGGGCAACGGGTCCCAAACCATGCGTGGGATATAAATTTCCGTTACGCTTGGCATAATGAGGTGTTCGCCATGACCCCGTCCCCCTCTCCTGCTCTTCCATCTGCCAACGTAATTCGTGGATATAGGCTGCCTCACCATGTAAAATTTCCCCGATCAAGCCTTGTCGGCACATATTGAGAAACATAAGCTCATCGCGACTATAGTTCACGTTTTCCAGCATCATGCAATGCTTTTGGGTACGCTCACTGGCATCCACAATGTCCCACATATCCTGAATGGTAGTGGCCATAGGTACCTCAACAAAAGCATGGGCACCGTGTTCCATGGCTCCGATGGCCATTGGCGCATGGTTGGCCCAATTGGTGGCAATAAACACCACATCGGGCTTTACTTCCTTGAGCATGGTCCTCCACTCATCCTCGTCTCCCCAGTATTGGGCTATGTTTTTATGGCGGTTTTCTCCTGCTGCCTCTTTAACCCAACGTGTCTTCTCTTTGACCATATCCTCATAAAGATCACAGATAGCGACTACCTCGGTCCCTTCCAAAGCAGCAAAGAACTTGGCATGTGTGCCTCCCCTAGCTCCCACTCCAATAAAGGCGGCACGGACCTTTTCCAATTTTTGGGCAGCAAAGCCACCCATATAGGTCGATGAGATAGGTCTCTCGGAATTGGCTCTTAAATAGGTCGGGGCTATGGAAACAGCTGCGGCGGTCAACGAAGTCTTTTGAATAAAACTTCTTCTATTAAGGTTTTTCATGGGTATTTGAGTTGTTGGTTCTTTTCTATGTCAAAGTATGAAAAATAATAAGAAAAGGGAAGCAAGCTCCCCTTTTCCATATCTATATACTGCGTATTCAAAAATTACCTCAAACTAGCCAAACTCTTTTCCAAAGTTTCGATTTTGGCTTCGGCATCGGCAGCTTTTTTACGTTCCATTTCCACCACTTGTTCGGGTGCGTTATTTACAAAACGCTCGTTGCTCAATTTTTTTTCAACAGATTTCAAAAATCCTTTGGTGTAATTGAGTTCCTCCGTGATTTTGGCAATTTCCGCCTCAACATCAATGGCGCCACTTATCGGAATAAAGTACTCATTGCTTTTTACCCTAAAGGTCAGGGCTCCGTCCAAACTGGTATCTATCGTTTCCATTTTTGATAGGTTACCCAATTTCAGGATAATGGCATCCATTTGCGAGCCCACCCCTTCGGCATTCAACACAAAAAGTTCCAAAGCATCTTTTTGAGGAATGTTTTTCTCCTTTCTGATGGTTCTGATTCCTGAAATCACTTCGGAAGCAAATTCAAAATCGGCAATCAAGGCTGAATCCACTTCTTTTGCTTCTGGCCATTGGGAAACAATCAAAGCATCCTCTGGAGTACGTTCGGCGATATGCTGCCAAACTTCTTCTGTTAAAAATGGCATGAATGGATGCAACAGCTTCAGGTTTTCTTCAAAAAGACCCAATACCTCATTATACGTTCTTTGGTCAATGGGTTTTTGATACTCGGGCTTTACGATTTCCAATAACCAAGAACAGAAATCGTCCCAAACCAATTTATAGGTAGCCATCAACGCATCGGAAATACGATATTTGGAGAAATGGTCCTCAATCTCTACCAAGGTTTGATTAAACTTGGCCTTGTACCACTCGATTCCTTTTTGTGCCGCTTCAGGCTGCGAAATATCGGCCACTTCCCATCCTTGTACCAAACGGAAAGCGTTCCAAATTTTATTGGCAAAGTTGGCTCCTTGCTGGCAAAGAGCTTCATCGAACAGCAAGTCGTTCCCTGCTGCCGAACTCAACAATAGTCCCACACGAACCCCATCGCCCCCAAAATCGGATATCAGTTGCAGGGCATCGGGCGAGTTGCCCAAGGATTTGGACATTTTCCTACGTTGCTTGTCACGTACCAATCCTGTGAGGTAAACATTGTCAAAAGGTCGTTTTCCTCGGTATTCGTATCCTGCCATGATCATTCTGGCCACCCAGAAGAACAAAATGTCGGGTCCGGTCACCAAATCGTTGGTCGGGTAATAATAGTTTACCTCGTCGTTTTCCGGTTCCAAGATACCTCCAAACACGCTGATGGGCCATAACCACGAGGAGAACCAAGTATCTAGAACATCCGGGTCTTGGCGTAAGTCCGATAGTTGCACTTCCGGTTTTTTGGCCTTTGCCAGTTCCAATGCTTCTTCGGCAGTTTCGGCCACCACAAAATCTTCTTTACCATCGCCGTAGTAGTAGGCCGGTATTTGTTGCCCCCACCATAATTGACGGGAAATGTTCCAATCACGGATGTTTTCCATCCAGTGGCGATAGGTATTGTCGAACTTTGATGGGTATAGTTTAACGTCCTTGGTTTCCAAAACCCCATCCAAAGCAGGTTTTGACAGGTTTTCCATTTTCAAGAACCACTGGTCCGAAAGTCTCGGCTCGATTACGGCCTTAGTCCTTTCAGATGTACCAACTTTGTTGGTATGCTGTTCTATTTTTACCAAAAAACCCTTTTCCTCTAGTTCTTTGGAAATTTCCTTGCGTACCACAAAACGGTCTTTTCCTTCATAATGAAGGCCAAAAGAATTAAGGGTCGCATCCTCGTTGAAAATATCGATTACTTCAAGATCATGCTTTTCTCCAAGATTTTTATCGTTCTCGTCGTGTGCAGGGGTAACTTTTAAGCAACCTGTACCAAATTCAACATCGACATATTCATCTTCTATAATAGGAATAACCCTGCCAGAAATTGGCACAATTACCTTTTTCCCCCTTAAATGATGATATCTTTCATCATTTGGGTTGATACAAATCGCGGTATCGCCCAAAATGGTCTCCGGACGTGTAGTGGCTATGGTCACTTTTTCGTCTGAACCTTCAATGGCATACGAGAGATAATATAAATTTCCTTGTCGCTCTTCATAAATTACTTCTTCATCAGAAAGTGTGGTCTTTGCCTCGGGGTCCCAGTTTACCATTCGGTATCCCCTGTAAATCAAACCTTTGTTATATAAATCGACAAAAACTTTTATTACCGAGGCTGACATATCGTCATCCATCGTAAACTTGGTGCGGTCCCAATCGCAGGAACAGCCGAGTTTTTTCAATTGTTGAAGAATTACTCCCCCATACTCATTGGTCCAATCCCAAGCGTGTTTTAGAAATTCATCACGGGATAATTTGGACTTGTCGATACCATCTGCCTTAAGCTTGGCCACTACTTTGGCCTCGGTGGCTATGGATGCGTGGTCCATTCCAGGGACCCAACAAGCGTTTTTCCCCAAGAGCCTCGCTCTTCGGATAAGAACATCTTGAATGGTATTGTTGAGCATATGCCCCATATGGAGCACGCCTGTTACGTTTGGCGGGGGAATTACTATGGTGTAAGGCTCCCTTTCGTCTGGTTTGGAACTAAAATAATCGTGTTCCGACCAGTAGGCATACCAGTGTTCTTCAACCCTTTTTGGGTCATATTTTGATGGAATTTCCATTTTTCGGTATAGTTTTTGTTAATAAGACTGTGATTGGTTTTTTTGAAAGGAAAGCAAAATGTTAATTTTACGCTATTCTTCAGCTTAGGACCAATTCAGAAATACGAAACAAAAATAAGTAACGTTATTCTATAACAAAAGAATTTTGGATGCAGGTATCAAAACATCTACATTTGAAATTCACCCAAAAACCAAAAATGATGAAAAAAACTGTACTGATGCTGTTTATAGGGCTTTTATCCTTAGGGGTATACGCTCAAGAAACCGCTAAAATCGAATTTAAGAGCGAGACCATTGATTACGGAGAAATTGAAAGAGGTAGCGATGGTATTCGTATATTTGAATTTACCAATACAGGTGATGCTCCTTTGGTAATCAGTAGTGTTAAATCTAGCTGTGGATGTACTATTCCTAAAAAACCAGAAGAACCGATTATGCCTGGAAAAGTTGGTAAAATCGAAGTAAAATATGACACAAACAGAGTTGGCCCTATCAGAAAGGCCATTACTGTAACCTCAAATGCTGACACTCCAACGAAAGTACTCAAAATCAAGGGTACCGTTAAAAATCCTGGAGCAAAGTAAGAAGAAGAAGAGAATTATTTTTTTGAAGGCCCTAAAATCAATTGATTTTGGGGCCTTTCTTTTAATCGTCGTCGAACATCTTTTTAAGGACAAAGGTGAAAAGCAGGTCTGTATTATATCTTTCTATAAGCACTTTTATCCGCTTTCCTTCACGTTCGTTTATCATTTTAAGAATTTCCTGAAGTTTGTATTTGTGGACCTTTTTCCCGTTTACGGCCAATATAACGTCTCCTTCACGTAAACCAGCCTCTGCAGCAGGACTACCGGCACGGATACCGGACACCACAATTTCTGGGACCAAACTCAACCTGGTCTTGTTCTCCAACAAAATTTGAACGTTACCAAACGTATCGCCATTGTCTTCCTTGACAAGCCCATTAACATCCGCAATACTCTCTGCAATGTATCTTAAGCCATTGTGTTGCAAATCGATTCCTGCCAAGTTATACTGAAAGGGTTCATTAAAATTACCGTTCTTTTTTAGGGTGACCAGACCTCTGCCATAATCAAAAACCATGTTGAAACGTTTGAGCACCTCTCCCCCCAAACTACCGTTTCGGCCATTCAAGCTATCAATCCCCTGAAAAGACTCTCTATAAGGAAAAGCTACCTTGGCCTCATCCAGTTTAAAATCACCTATCTGGACTCCATTGATTTTACTCCGTTTTCCAAAAATATCGCCGCTCAACCCTCTTCCCAGATGGTCCTCATAATTTTTTTCGGGTATTTCCAATCCCTTTTCCGGTTCTGGAAACAACCAAAGTGCATCGCTACTGCCCGTATCCACAAGTAACTTCACATTAATATTGGCTGTATCCTTCATCAATACCGTTCCCTCAACATAAGCTTTTCTTTTTTCTACCAACAAAGGAATGGTTTGTCTGTTTCTCCTCTCCTTATATGTGTAAAGTTCGGGATTGTGCAGTTTCAGTTTTCCAGCGCTATAGTTCACTTCAACAATAAAATCACGGAATAGGTCATAGCCCATTATGCCATGCACGGGAATTCCCAATGTTGTTGAAAAATCGATTCCACGATCCATCACCACATATAGATCTTGGGCAAAATTTATCGCTTGGCCCAACCTAAATATATTCCTTTTGGAACTCAGGGCTTTCATAGGCTTACCATCTCCCAGACCACGTATGGTGACTTCTGAAACATTGTTGATGGGTATGGAATCTGATTCTGACAGATTGAAAAGAATAGGTTTGCTTACACCGGAATCGAGTATAAAGGTCAGTTCAACCCCGTTAATCTCCACAGGAATGATGATGAGGTTATTTATGAGTTCAAAGTTGATTCGCTGGAATTTCTTATCCTTGGGCAATTCAAAACCCTGCGCCAAAATAATCATTGGCACAATTAAAAGAAGTATAAAAATAAAACCCTTTCTCATCAACATACATAAAATAATCACCTCTTCACTAAGAAATATACAAAATAAGGTTTTAACTCTATCATATTTTAACATTTCCAATAACAATTAATTTATGTTCAATCTTGTTGTTTTCGATATTAGGTTTTCTCATTTTTGCCAAAACTTTAGTTCATGCCAAGCATTTCAAAGAAAGGGACTCAAATGCCCGCATCACCCATCCGAAAATTGGTGCCCTACGCAGAGGCTGCCAAAAAACGAGGAACCCATGTAATCCACCTAAATATTGGACAACCCGATATTAAAACCCCAAAAGTGGCTTTGGATGCGGTTCGCAACCACACCATTGAGGTTCTTGAGTACAGCATGACCCAAGGTTCTGAGGAGTACCGTAAAAAAATTTCGGATTACTATGCAAAACAGGATATTTTTGTTGATGCTGAAGATATTATAGTGACCACGGGCGGTTCCGAGGCATTGTCCTTTACCTTGGGAACCATTATGGACAATGATGATGAAATTATCATACCCGAACCATTTTATGCAAATTACAATGGCTTTGCCACAGCTGCAGGTGTTAAGGTAAAACCCATTGCTTCATCTATTGAAAATAACTTTGCACTTCCCCCCATTTCCAAGTTTGAAGACCTTATCACTCCAAAAACGAAGGCCATTCTAATTTGTAACCCTGGAAACCCAACGGGATACCTTTATAGTAGGGAAGAAATTCATCAGTTGGCGGATTTGGTCAAAAAGTACAATCTTTTCCTAGTGGCCGATGAGGTATACCGCGAATTTACTTATGACGGCAGGGAACACTATTCAATTCTTCAGGTCGAGGGATTGGAAGAGTATGCCATTGTGGTTGATTCCGTATCCAAAAGGTACAGCATGTGCGGCGCCCGTATCGGTTGTATGATTTCAAAAAACAAAGAAGTTATTGGTACTGCACTAAAATTTGCGCAAGCGAGATTGTCACCCCCAACCTTTGCCCAAATTGCCAGCGAGGCCGCTTTGGAAACTCCACAATCCTATTTTGATGATGTAATCGACGAATATGTTTCCCGAAGAAACCTTTTGATTACCGAGCTCAATAAATTGGAAGGTGTAAAGGTTGCTACCCCACAAGGTGCCTTTTATTGTGTTGTCGAGCTTCCCATTGAGAATGCGGACCATTTTGCGCAATGGTTGTTGGAAAGTTTTGAGGTAGAAGGAAATACGGTGATGGTAGCTCCCGCTGCCGGTTTTTATGCAACACCTGGCTTGGGAAAAAATCAGATTAGAATTGCCTATGTGCTGAAAAAAGAGCAACTTGTAAAGGCAGTCCATATTTTAGGTAAGGCTTTAAGAGAGTACAACGCCCAGTGAACATACAGGAAAACATATCCTTAAAAAACTATAATACCTTCGGCATTGACGTTAAGGCACGGTTCTTTGTTGAAATAACAGGTCTTGTCCAGCTTCAAAAAGTACTGGAGCTCAAAGCATATCCCAAAAAGTTCATCATCAGCGGAGGAAGCAACATGCTACTTACCAAAGATATAGATGCTTTGGTGGTACACCTAAAACTAAAGGGCATCTCCATTGTTGAAGAAAACGAGAATTTTGTAGAGGTGAAGGCAATGGCCGGTGAGAATTGGCACGAACTTGTTATGTGGAGTCTGGAACAAGGATTTGGCGGACTCGAGAATCTTTCGCTCATCCCGGGCAACGTTGGCACGGCACCCATCCAAAATATTGGTGCTTATGGAGTTGAACTAAAGGATGTTTTTGTGAGTTGCGCAGCCATGGACGTCAAAACCGGGGAGCTAGAGGGTTTTGATAACGAAGCATGCGAGTTCGGGTACAGGGAATCCATTTTCAAGAACAGAGCAAAGGATAAATACATCATCACTTCGATAGTACTCAAGTTGACCAAGAAAGACCATGTGCTTCACACAGGCTATGGTTCCATTGAGAACGAATTGAAGGAGAAGGGCATTGTACATCCGACAATCAGGGATATTTCCGACGCCGTCATTGCCATACGCAGAAGCAAACTGCCCAACCCTAAGGAAATAGGCAATAGCGGAAGCTTTTTTAAAAATCCCGTGATTTCTCAAAAAGCGTTTGATAAGTTCATCAAAAAATACCCCAATGCGCCTTTTTATGAAATGGACGATAATCAATTTAAGATTCCCGCCGGTTGGTTGGTAGAGCAATGTGGTTTTAAGGGAAAACGCTTTGGTGACGCAGGTGTGCACGAAAAACAGGCCCTTGTTTTGGTTAACCACGGAAGTGCCACGGGTAAAGAGATTCTTGACCTAAGCAAAAAAATTCAAGACGAAGTGCAAAAAACCTTCAAGATAAAGATTCAACCAGAAGTGAACATAATAAAATAACCCCCGCATTGAAGTCAATAACGAGGGTTATACCAAACCAAACTAACCAAATTTATGTATGTCGTCAGGGCTTTGAAGCCCCTTATTTCTATTCAAAATTCACAAGACAAAAAAGCTTTTTCTGTCTTAGCTTTGTTTTATATACGAGATAAATCCTATTTTAGATTTTGGTCCCATAAAAAATTTTACCAAAAGCATCATTAATGAGCACATTGATAGAGAGACATATTGTTTCACTCCTTGAGGAAAAAGACGACAAAGCTATTTCCCTACTTTATGAAAATTATGGGGATACGCTCTTCGGGGTTGCCTTTAAGGTGGTAAAAGATGAGGATTTGGCCCAAGATGTGCTACAGGAAAGTTTTATCAAAATCTGGAAAAAAGCCGACACCTACGATGCTTCCAAGGCAAAACTTTTTACATGGTTGTTCAGGATTGTTAGGAATACTGCCATAGATAAATTGCGTAGCGTCAATAATAAATCGGATAAAGAAATCCAAATCGACGTTTCAGACGTATATAATCTTGGAGTCAAGGCCATTAACCCGGAACATCTGGACATCCAAGAAAACTTGGACAAAATCGAAGATAAGTACAGAATTGTTTTAGAGGCCCTATTTTTTGAAGGAATGACGCAGCAGGAGGCAAGTGATGAATTGGACATTCCTTTGGGAACCATAAAATCCCGGTTAAAAATAGGACTTAGGGAACTTGGAAAGATTTACGGAACAACAATGTCCCTGCTCTTAATCTTAAATTTGTTGTCATGAAAGAAAAAGTAAAAATATTTTTAGAGTCCGACATTTTAGAGAAATACCTTTTAGGAGACACCACCAAGGAAGAATCCCAAAAAGCGGAAAGATATATTGCCATGTACCCCGAAGTGCGGGAGACCTATGAAGTGCTCCAGAAAAACTTGGAGACTTTTGCCAATATGTATGCCAAAAAAACTCCAGAAGGCTTAAAGGACATTATAATTGCCAGTGCACGAAAAGAAACCATGGTAAGCAAAAGATATATGAGATATGCCGTTGCCGCCAGTATCGCCATCATGATTTTCGCCGGCTCCTCCCTTTTCTTTTGGAACCAGAACAAAACATTACAGGAAGAAAATACCCTCGTAACCAACCAAATCAAGTATTTGGAGGATAACATGAAGGACCAATTGGCCGACATGAGAAACCAGTTCATCGTTCTTAACAATCCTGCTACCAAAAAATATCAGGTAAGAGGTGAACGTGAGGCAAAGGAACTCAAGGCCATTGCATACATAAACCCTGTTAAAAAACTGTCGTACATCAATGTGAGCAACGTTCCGGAACTTCCCGAAGACAAATGCTTCCAAATGTGGGCAGAGGTCAATGGAGAATTGGTAAACCTGGGTGTAATCAAAGATTTTGATGAAAAAGACAAACTTCTTGCCCTACCCTACGCTGACAATGCTGTGGGATATATCACCATTGAACCAAAGGGCGGAAACAATATTCCATCTGTAGACAATATCGTAGCCAATATCAATTACTAATAAAATAGGTTTTACGGTAAAGAAACCTTAAACATTCCGACCTTTAACAAGGTATTTTGTACCTTTGTACAAAAGTTGGATTTTATGAAGTTAGTATTGGTCACCATTGGATTGTTAGCACTTGCATTTGCAGGAATCGCCATCAAAATCTGGGGGAAAAAGAATGGTGAGTTTGCCGGAACATGTGCAAGTCAAAGTCCCTTTTTGAACAAGGACGGGGAAGCTTGTGGTTTTTGCGGAAAACTACCGGAAGAACAAGATTGCAAGAAAGATAACGTTACAAATACCCAATAAAATTAATTTTTAGGCAAGCCTTATTATTTGGAAAAAACCGACGATTCCATCAAGGAGATTATACAAAGGGCAAAAGAGGGAAACCAAATTGCCTTTAGTAACCTCGTTGACACTTTTTGGAACGATGTGTACGGTTTTCAAATGCTTCGCACCAAAAATGAAAACGATGCCGAGGACATTACCATAAGGACTTTTTCCAAAGCATTCGATAAAATCGATACCTACGACGAAAACTATGAGTTCAAAACTTGGCTCATCACCATATCCAAAAACCTTCATGTAGACCTTCTCAGAAAACGCAAAAGAAGTCTAATGAACGAAATGGAATCCCGCGCAGACGAGGTAAAAAAAGTTTTGGACGAAACTCCCACGGTAGAGGACCGTTTGATTACGGAACAAAATCTGGCCAACCTCTTGCAGGATATCAAAAAGATGAAACCCCACTATCAGAAAGTGATCAACCTGCGCTATTTTCAAGAAATGAGCTATGCCGACATAGCCAAAGAACTCAATGAGCCCGTCAATAACATAAAGGTGAAATTGCTCCGCGCCAAAAAACTTTTGGCAGAAATCATCAAAAAAAAGTGACTCCT
This sequence comes from Flagellimonas abyssi, assembly GCF_019457905.1. Classification (GTDB taxonomy): domain Bacteria; phylum Bacteroidota; class Bacteroidia; order Flavobacteriales; family Flavobacteriaceae; genus Flagellimonas; species Flagellimonas abyssi. The sequence goes on from NZ_JAHZSV010000017.1 coordinate 79,058, forward strand.
TCCAAGTCACACAGTTTCTTTCCCAGTTTCGTATCTTTGTACTTCTAAATTTGTTCTATGAGCACAAGCGTAGCAGAAAACGTAATACCACCCAAAGGAAAGCCAAAGTGGCTAAGGGTTAAGCTTCCAACGGGCAAAAAATACACCCAGCTCAGGGGGCTTGTGGACAAGTACGATCTACATACCATTTGCACCTCCGGCAGCTGCCCAAACATGGGTGAATGTTGGGGCGAAGGTACCGCTACATTCATGATTTTGGGAAATATCTGCACCCGTTCCTGTGGGTTCTGTGGTGTAAAAACAGGACGCCCGGAAACTGTGGATTGGGCGGAGCCGGAAAAAGTGGCCCGCTCCATAAAGATCATGAACATTAAACATGCCGTGCTCACCTCTGTGGACCGTGACGACCTAAAAGATATGGGGTCCATTATCTGGGCAGAAACGGTAAAAGCCGTAAGGCGCATGAATCCAGAAACAACAATGGAAACATTGATTCCTGATTTCCAAGGAATCCCCAACCATTTGGACAGAATATTGAACGTAGCCCCTGAAGTGATTTCCCATAACATGGAAACCGTAAAGAGGCTGACACGAGAGGTTAGAATACAAGCCAAGTACGAAAGAAGTCTGGAAGTATTGGACTATCTAAAGAAAAACGGAGCAAACAGGACCAAATCGGGCATCATGTTGGGCTTGGGCGAAGAAGAGAGCGAAGTTATCGCCACTATGGAAGACCTACGAAAAGCGAATGTGGATGTTATCACTATTGGGCAGTACCTCCAGCCTTCAAAAAAACACCTCCCGGTAAAACAATTTATCCTTCCGGAACAATTTAAAAAATATGAGGAATTAGGACTGGAAATGGGCTTTAGACATGTAGAAAGTGGAGCTTTGGTCCGTTCATCCTACAAAGCACATAAGCACATACACTAGTACGGCACCCCATCATCATGAAAAACATCACTGTTGGTATAAATGGCTTCGGTCGTATAGGTAGAACCCTTTTTAGACTTTTGCTCAACCATCCGAACATCAATGTTGTGGCCATTAACGATTTGGCCAATGCCGAAACCTTGGCCCATCTGCTAAAATATGACAGTATCCATGGTGTGTTGCCCTTTGATGTATCGCATCAAAATGGACATATTCTTGTAGATGACAACAAAATACCGATACTCAATCACAATCATCCAAAAGAAATAGATTGGAAATCCCATGGGGTGGATATCGTGGTCGAATCCACTGGAAAATTTAAGACAAAAACGGACTTGGACCTACACATAAAAAATGGGGCCAAAAAAGTAATACTTTCCGTTCCGCCGTTGGACGACTCTATAAAAATGGTGGTATTGGGCGTAAACGAGGATATCCTGGACAAGGACGACCAAATCATTTCCAACGCGTCCTGCACTACCAACAATGCTGCGCCCATGATCAAAGTTATCAACGAACTGTGCGGCATAGAACAAGCGTACATCACAACTGTTCACTCCTACACCTCCGACCAAAGCCTTCACGATAGTCCCCACAGAGACCTTCGTAGGTCCCGAGCTGCCGGGCAATCCATAATCCCCACCACTACCGGAGCGGCAAAGGCATTGACCAGTATTTTTCCAGAACTATCAAATGTCATTGGTGGATGTGGCATCCGAGTGCCTGTGCCAAACGGGTCATTGACCGATATTACGTTCAACGTGATACGGGAAACCTCGATTGAAAAAATAAATGCTACCTTTAAAAGGCAAGCGGAAAACAACCTTAAAGGAATTCTTAATTACACCGAAGACCCTATTGTTTCTATCGACATAAACAATAGTTGTTACTCTTGTACGTTTGATTCATTGATGACCTCCGTAATCGGTAAAATGGTAAAGATTATCGGGTGGTACGATAACGAAACTGGATATTGTTCCAGAATTATTGATTTAATAGCTTTGCTGATAAAGAAAAATTACGTTTGATCGCAACCTTATCAAACAAAAGGCCAAGCCTTAAATGGCAGTTTCTACTATGCTTAATATTGTGCATACAAACAACTATTGCCCAAAACGACGGCAATTCAGCATCCAATGTCAAGGAGATTTTTAATGATTTTATGAGGTACCGCCACGAGAACAACGTGGACAAAGCCCTTGAAACGCTGAGCCAAGCCGCCAATATTGCAGAAAGGAATGAAGATTCCAAACTATTGTTGGATACGTATCACCAATACGCCAGACTCTTTCTGGAAGAGGGCGATTATGAAACGGCAATTTTTTATTGGGACCGTGCCAGTATATTATTAAAGGACACCTCTTATTCCTTTGGGCAAGCCTTTCACCTATATCTGGATGCATCCCTTAGATATTCCGAAGGAAACAATTTTCAGGCCCTCAAACAGCTGGAAGAATCAAGAAAGCTAAGCAACAACAGGAACCTTACCAACAATATTTTGTTGCAAGAAGCTTACATCTACACCAATATAGAAAAATACAATGATGCCATAAAGAACCTTCATGCACTTATCGTCAATTCTGATGACAAGGAAAGGGCCTATCTAGCAACCAGGGCCAATCTCCAATTGGCAAAAATAAGCGTTACCCTTAACGACTTGGAAGAAGGAATCGTCCATTCCAAAGCTGCGCTGGAGCTAGCAGAAAAACATGGCTTTTCCAAAGAAATCAAAAATGCTTACGAGCAATTGTCCAATATCTACGAAGCAAACGGCAACTACTCGGAGTCATTATTGTACGCAAAGGGACTTTCCAAAATGAAGGATTCCATATTCAATGTGGAGAAAGCAAAGCTTGATGCAAATACGGCAGAGAAAGTACGATTTGAACACCAAATGAACGAGCTCAACAAACTACAGGCAATAAATGAAGAGTTGAGCGAATCCAAAAACCGTTCAGAGATCACGGCAATATTGACTTCGGCTTTTTTGACCATAATCTCTTTATTGGCAGTTTCCTTGTTCCGAAACAACCAAATAAAATTAAAGACCAACGACCTGCTCTACACAAAGAACAAAGAGCTAGAATTGGCGCGTGATGCTGCTGTATCGGCCATGGAGGCGAAAACCAACTTCTTGTCAACAGTAACGCACGAACTGCGAACACCGTTGTACGCTGTAACCGGGCTCACCCACCTATTGTTGGAGGAGAATCCATCAGAACACCAAAAAGAACACCTAAAATCTTTAAAGTTTTCTGGGGAATACCTACTCAATTTCATCAACGATATTCTACAGATAAATAAAATTGATGCAGAAAAGCTGGAACCTCTGAACATCGAGTTCAAGCTACATAAAGTATTGGATGATGTTGTAGAATCCCTACAACAAAATGCCCACGAGAAAAAAACAGAACTTATTCTGGACTACGACCCCACAATTCCTAAAAAGTTGATGGGAGACCCGATTAAGCTTTCACAAATCTTCATGAATTTGGTCGGTAACGCTCTTAAATTCACCAAAAACGGCAGGGTCGAGGTCATAGCCAAAATGCTTAAAAAAGAAGAAGACCAAGTAAAAATTTATTTTGAAGTACGGGACAACGGAATCGGTATTTCGGAAGACCAACAAAAAAATATATTCGAAAGTTTTGAGCAGGGGTCCATCCAAATCAATAGGGAATACGGTGGAACGGGCCTTGGCCTAACAATTGTAAAAAGTCTCTTGGGGCTATTTGGAAGCACCATTCATCTAGAAAGTGAACTGGACCACGGTAGTTCTTTCTACTTTGAGATGGACTTGGATTATGAGAGCAAAGAAGGGGATGAAATTGCATTCGAGCTCAACCTTGATGAATTTCAGTTCAAAGGGCTGCACGTGCTCGTAGTAGAGGACAACAAAATAAATCAGGTGATCACCAAAAAAATGCTCACCAAAAAAGAGATTACCTGCGACATTGCCAACAATGGTAACGAAGCCATTGATATGGCAAAAAATAATACCTACGATGCCATTCTGATGGACATTCACATGCCCGGTATAAGCGGAGAAGAGGCAACTCGCCAAATCCGTAAGTTTGATACGGTTATCCCAATTATAGCACTAACGGCTATTTCTTTGGACGACAGCCTGGACAGTTTCTATGATGCTGGCTGTAACGATGTGGTCACCAAACCTTTTAAACCTGAAGTATTTTATCAAAAAATTGGTGAAAATATTTTTAGGAGCAAAATGGAAGGTTCCATTTAGAACAAATCCTCAATAGCTCTTTGTAGTATCAATCCATCTTTTTTGGAAAAATTGTGGGCAATTTCCAAAAAGTAGAGCCTATCCACCCTACCCTTTAGCCTAACAAAATCCTTTTCCGTAGTAATAATCAGTTCATAATCTTTGAATTTGTCAATTTCCGATGCGTTAAAATTATGGTGATCTCCAAACTCAAAATGCTTAAAATCAACTCCCAAGTCATCAAGATAGCTAACCAAAGGTCCTGGAGAAGCTATTCCCGTTACCAAAGCCACCTGCCTGCCCTTCAATTCGTTCAATGGTATTTTCTCTTCGCTGCCATCACTTACATAATCATGGTAGGCCAAATGGGCAAATAGCACTTTTTGGTGTTTTTCAGGATTTAACTTTGCCTCAATAGCGTTCCTCTCTATGTCATCAATACCTTGTGGACACTTTGTGACAATAATCAAATCTGCCCGTTTGGCTTCCTTTTTGGCATCCCGGAGGCTGCCTGTTGGCAAATACCAGTCGTCTACATATAAGTTTTGATAGGTGGTCAGTAAAATTGAAAAAGTCGGTTTTACCTTTCTGTGCTGAAATGCATCGTCCAAAACAATCACCTCTGGGTTCACCAATTTTTCCAATTTTTCGATACCGTTACGTCTATCGGCATCCACAGCAACAGCAACTTCGGGAAATTTTCTATGGATTTGATAAGGTTCATCACCCAGCTCCAGAACAGTGCTTTTGGCATCGGCCAAATAGAATCCATCCGATTTGCGCTTATATCCTCGGCTCAGCACCGCAGTGTTTCTTTCCGCCAATATCCTTAATACATATTCGGTCATTGGGGTTTTTCCCGTTCCCCCCACACTTAGGTTGCCCACACAAATGGTCGGGGTTCGGTACGATTTGGATGAAAAAACACCTGTATCGAACAAGAAGTTTCGAACATGTACCACCAAGGCATAGATCAACGAAATGGGGAACGCTATTTTCCGGAGCAATTGAAGCATTGAACGAAAATATAATATTTTATCTTTAGCCCAATTAACATTTTTAAAATGACCGTTAACGAAATAGCAAAAGTGCTTGAGGAACTGGCTCCTTTGGCACACGCAGAAGATTTTGACAATGTAGGTTTATTGGTCGGCGACCCCAATATGAAAGTTCAGGGCCTGCTGGTAACCTTGGACACTCTGGAAAATGTGGTAGACGAGGCCATTGAAAAAAAGTACAACCTTATCGTAAGCTTTCACCCTATCATTTTTAAAGGATTAAAAAAATTGACAGGAAGCAACTATGTGGAACGTGTGGTACTCAAAGCTGTTGCCAACAACATTGCCATTTATAGCATGCACACTGCATTGGATAATAGCAAAATGGGGGTAAATGCCAAAATTTGTGAAGTTTTAGGGCTTAAAAACCCTGAAATCCTTATTCCACGGGCCAACAGCATAAAAAAATTGACCACATATGCCCCCATAGCCGATGCTGAAAATATAAAACTGGCCCTGTTCAAAGCTGGCGCCGGCAATCTTGGGAAGTATAGTAATTGTAGTTATAGTTTGGATGGAATAGGGAGTTTTAAAGCAGAGAACGGAGCCAACCCGGCCGTTGGAAAAATTGGTGAAATACATTCCGAGAAGGAGACCCAAATCAATGTAATCTTCTCATTTGAAAAAGAAAAATCCATTTTAAAGGCACTTTTTAACGCCCACCCTTATGAAGAAGTGGCCTATGAAGTACTTACCTTGGAGAATACCAATCAAGATTTGGGCATGGGAATGATTGGCGAGCTTGAGACAGAAATGGACGAAAAACAGTTTCTTCTTTTTACCAAAGAACGGATGAACGCTTCTATAGTACGCCATTCCAAACTATTGGGAAATAAGGTGAAAAAAGTAGCTGTTTTAGGGGGCAGCGGGGCTTTTGCCATTGGAGCTGCCAAGAAATCGGGAGCAGATATATACGTTACAGCCGACCTTAAATATCACGATTTTTACCAGGCCGAAAATCAACTGGTCGTGGCCGATATCGGGCACTTTGAAACTGAGCAGTTTACAAAAGATTTATTGGTTGATTATCTTACGAAAAAAATTCCTAATTTTGCAGTCTCTTTATCGGAGAGTATAACGAATCCCATCAAGTATTTATAAAATATATGGCGAATAAGAAAGAAAGCACTGTAGAGGACAAATTAAGGGCGCTGTACGATTTACAGCTTATCGACTCCAGAGTGGATGAAATCCGCAACGTTAGAGGCGAACTACCTTTGGAAGTACAGGACTTGGAAGACGAAGTTCTTGGTCTTAAAACAAGGTTGGACAAATTAAAAACGGACGTTGAAACCGTTAACTTTGAGATTACAGCAAAGAAAAACCTTATCGACGAGTCCAAGGCGCTTATCAAAAAATATAGCGAGCAGCAGAAAAATGTTAGGAACAGCCGCGAGTTCAATTCGTTGACCAAAGAGGTAGAGTTCCAAGAGTTGGAGATTCAGTTGGCCGAAAAGAACATAAAAGAGTTCAAAGCGCAGATTGAGCAGAAAAAAGAGGTTATCGCACAGACCAAGGAGAAATTGTCTGAGAGAGAAGGTCACCTAAAACATAAAAAAGGTGAATTGGATGCCATTCTTGCCGAAACCGAAAAAGAAGAAAAAGCTCTTTTGAAAAAATCCGAAGAGTACGAAGAAAAAATCGAAGACCGTTTGGTAAAGGCTTACAAAAGAATCCGACACAACGTGAAAAACGGTTTGGCCGTAGTTCCTGTTGAGCGTGGCGCTTCCGGAGGTTCTTTCTTTACCATTCCACCACAGGTACAGGTTGAGATTGCTTCCCGTAAAAAAATCATCACCGATGAGCATAGTGGAAGAATCCTGGTCGACCCACTTTTAGCTGAAGAGGAGCAAGATAGAATGGAAAAACTTTTTGCGAAGCTTTAAGCTGGTCTAAAGTAAACTAATAAAAAAGCCACCTTTTTTAGGTGGCTTTTTCTTTTGATATAAATACGTTTTAAATCTGCTTAACTGTCATTTAAAAGTGCCAATATTTTTTCCTCCACTTCTTTAGAGTCCCATTTTTCCTCAATATTGGGCATTTGCATCACCTGTTTCATAATTGTTTCTTGCATATCCCCTATCGCCAATGCTTCGGAATAAGGTCTATCCGAAAAAGTGACACGGCTATATACGGGCACCCATTTTTCCGGATGCTTGGCAGCAAAGTGCTTTTCAATTTTCTTCTGTAACAAAAATTTTGGGTCGGCCGTTTTACTACTCATCTCCACAAAGTTTCTGTAACTGAGCTCAGCAATCGCGTCCGCATTTGGCTTCCTTTCTTCTTGATATTCAGAAAAAATAGTATCCCAATCATCTCCATGCTTATCCATAAGCTTATTCAGCACGTAGATATCCTCAAAGCCAGCATTCATCCCTTGTCCATAAAAAGGAACTATCGCATGCGCAGAATCGCCTACCAGCGCCACTTTGTCCCAATAGGTCCAAGGGTAGCACTTCATGGTCACCATAGCACTTGTAGGGTGATTAAAAAAGTCTTTGGTAAGGTCTTCTATGTCTTTGCGCACGTTAGGAAAGTACTTCTTAAAAAACTCCCTAGCATCATTCTCTGTTTTTATGCTCTCAAAAGAAACCCCTCCTTCAAAAGGTAAAAACAAGGTACAGGTAAAACTACCATCAATATTGGGCATGGCAATGAGCATAAATTCACCACGGGGCCAAATATGGAATGAGTTCTTGTCCAACTTATGTGTTCCGTCCTCATTTGCAGGTATGGTAAGCTCCTTGTAACCTACATCGATGAAATTCTGGGAATAATTGAACCTGCTACGACGCTGCATTTTATGACGAACACGGGAAAATGCCCCATCACATCCAAAAATCACATCATACTGATATTCCTTCCATTCACTCTTTTCCGTTTCTCCTGTATAAATTTTAGCCTCGGGCAAATCCACGTCCCAGACCTTTTCATTAAATCTAAAAGTGGCTCCTTCTTCCTCGGCCAAGTCTATCATTCGCTTATTCAGGACACCTCGGGATATGGACCAAATGGCTTCTCCATCTTTACCATATTTTTGGAAATACATGGGCTTATCGTTCACGTGCATCGCCCGTTTATCCAGTGGAATGGCAATATCCTTAATTTTATCTCCTATCCCAACCTCATCGAGCGAACGCCAGCCCCTATTGCTCATGGCCAAGTTAATCGACCTTCCTGAAAACTTGATAGTCCTAATATCCGGTCTCCTATCAAAAACGGTAACCGTATGTCCATTTTTTCGAAGATAAATTGCTAAAAGGGAGCCCACCAATCCGGAACCGATGATGGCTATATTTTTTGAAGTCTGTGCCATAGATGCCCAATGGGCTGAATTCTGATTAAAAGAATAAAAATAAGCATTTTGTAGGTTAAACCGGGGAATCTGAATTATTCAAAAAGCTCTTTCAATATTCTGTTTAATATTTTTGTATTTTTATTAAACAATAAAATAAATTGACACATAAGAAACCGCATTTACCCACCAAAATATGTCCTGTTTGCAAAAGGCCCTTCACTTGGCGGAAAAAATGGGCCAAGGACTGGGAACAGGTAATCTATTGTAGTGAACGGTGCAGAAAAAATAAAAACAAACATGAAGACTAGCCTTATTTGGTTCGGAAACAATCTACGTGTTCTTGACAATGAAGCGTTGTATAGGGCTGCACAGTCCAATCGTGTGGTTGCCGTCTATTTTTTTGACCCCAGACAATTCGAGTTAAATTCCTTTGGTTTCAAAAAAACAGAACGTTTCAGGGCGAAATTTTTACTGGAAACGGTACATCAGCTTCAAAAGAATCTAGAAGAACTCAACATTACCTTGCTCGTTTACCATGAAAAACCTGAAGACCGAATTCCCGAGTTGGTAGAACAATTCAATATCAATCATATTTTTCTTCAGCATGAGTGGACTTCGGAGGAGAACCAAGTGATTCAAAACGTTCAAGACCGTTTACCTAAGACCGTATCACTCCACAAAACATTCGACCAGTTCCTTTTTCATCCCGAGGACATTCCTTTTGATTCTTACTCACAGATTCCGCAGGTTTTTACGGTTTTCCGCAAAAAGTGCGAGAAACACGTTCAGGTAAGCCCTTGTTTTGAGAAACCGAAAGTATTTCCAAAGGAAAATCGGATAGGTCCCCCTAAAAATCTCCCTAGTTTACATGACTTGGGATTTTCTTCCTTTGATACGGACGATAGATCGGCCTTCCCTTTTATTGGTGGTGAAAACAATACGCTACATCGAATGCAACATTACTTCTGGGATACCAAAAAACTGGCTTACTACAAAAAAACCAGAAACGGACTCGTAGGCACGGATTACAGTTCCAAATTTTCACCATGGCTGGCCAATGGCAGTATTTCCGCCCGTACCATTTATTGGGAGGTAAAACGCTTTGAAAACGAAATCAAGAAAAATCAGGATACCTACTGGTTGATTTTTGAACTGATATGGCGTGATTACTTCAAGTACGTTTCCTTAAAACATGGCAACCAGATTTTTAAAATTGATGGCATCCTTCAAAAGGAGTATGACTGGCATTCGAACGAAGCCGCTAAACGTGACTGGATCAACGGAGAAACGGATGATGACTTTGTCAATGCCAATATGATAGAGCTCAAAAAGACCGGTTGGATGAGCAACCGTGGCCGACAGAACGTGGCCAGTTATTGGTCCAAACATCTTACACAGGATTGGCGTATTGGAGCCTCCTATTTTGAAGCCATGCTCATTGATTACGATGTGCATAGCAATTGGGGCAATTGGATGTACAACAGTGGCGTGGGGAACGACCCGAGGAACAGGATCTTTAATACCAAAAGGCAAGCAGAACGCTACGACCCGAACAAAAAATTCCAGAGCCTTTGGCTCCAACCTACTTTATTTTGATTCATGAAAACACTCAGACTTATCCTCGGTGACCAGCTTAATCTATCGCACAGTTGGCTGGACCAAGAGAACGATCACCATATTTACCTGATGGCCGAAATGCGGCAAGAGACGGATTATGTAAAGCATCATATCCAAAAAGTGGTCGGTTTTTTCCGTGCCATGAGAAATTTTGCGGATGCTTTGGAAAAAAAGGGTCATAACGTAGTATATTTTAAAATCGGTGATAAAAACAATCCCCAAAACCTGCCCGATCTTATTGACCAAACCATTTCTGAACACAAGATTGAAAAGTTTGAATACCAATTGCCCGATGAATACCGATTGGACCAACAGCTTAAGAAAATTTGTAAATCCATATCCATTCCTTCGGAGGCTTTTGACACGGAGCACTTCTACACGAAAAGGGATGAGCTAAAAAATCATTTTAAGGGCAAAAAACAATTGTTAATGGAAAGTTTTTATCGGATGATGCGAAAGAAGCACAACATTCTGATGGAGAACGACCAACCTGAAGGTGGAAAATGGAATTTTGACCAGAGCAACCGTAAAAAATGGGACGGTTCCCCTAGCATTCCAAAGGAACTGTCATTCAACGCGGATGTTACCGAACTACTGGAAGAAATCAAAAGTGCAGAGGTAAACACTTTTGGGAACATTGATGCCAAAAACTTTCCTTGGCCCACCTCCTACCAAGAATGTACGGAGCTATTGGATTTTTTCTGTTCGAGACTATTGACCTATTTCGGGGACTATCAGGATGCATTGCATACCCAAGAGAAATACTTGTTCCATTCCCGATTGTCCTTCGCGATGAACAGTAAAATGCTGTCGCCAAAAGAAGTCATCAACACCGTGGTGGAACACTATTACGAGCATAAAGATGATATCGATATTTCGCAAGTCGAGGGATTTATCCGCCAGATATTGGGTTGGCGGGAATATATGCGCGGTGTGTATTGGAAAGAAATGCCAAACTATGCTGAATTGAACAAACTGGAGAACCATAATCCGCTCCCGGATTTCTTTTGGACGGGGAAAACCAAAATGAACTGTCTGCACAATGCCATTGCCCAGAGTTTGGACAATGCCTACGCTCACCATATTCAACGTTTGATGGTTATTGGAAACTATGCTTTGCTGACACAGGTAAACCCGGACGAAGTGGATGCATGGTATCTAGGTGTATATATAGATGCCATTGAATGGGTAGAGATTACCAACACCAGAGGAATGAGCCAATTTGCGGATGGGGGCCTTGTAGCCACCAAACCTTATGTGAGTAGCGCCAATTACATTAATAAGATGGGCAATTATTGTAAGGAATGTTCCTATAGTCATACAGTTAAGTCGGGAGAGAAATCCTGTCCGTTCAATTCATTGTACTGGAATTTTTTGGAAGAGAAGAAATCACATTTTAAGAACAACCAACGCATGTCGATGATGTTGAGCTTGCTGGAAAAAAAAAGTCAGCAGGAACTTTCTGAATTAAAGGAACGAGCGGAAAAAATCATACAAAATCCCGACGATTTTTGATTTTAACAATTCTTTAAAATCTGTGGGCTGCTACCTTGTCGTATATCTAACAAATAAAATATTCCGCTACGGCGCCTATATATAAAAAGTCCTTCACAATACGTTGCGAAGGACTTTTCACTTTTTAAGAGTTATGGTCTTATTTACAAGATTCCATCCACAATACCATATTCAACGGATTCTTCGGCACTCATCCAGTAATCGCGATCAAAATCTTTCATTACCTTGTCATAAGGCTGTCCACAATTCTCAGATAGAATTTTAGCGCCCAGTTCCTTGGTCTTGATGATTTCCCTTGCCTGAATCTCAATATTTGAGGCCTGCCCCCTTGCACCACCACTTGGCTGGTGAATCATGACACGGGCGTGCGGCTGGATAAACCTTCTGCCCTTTTCGCCCACCGATAAAAGTATGGAACCCATAGAGGCGGCCAAACCAGAACAAACGGTAGACACAGGGCTTTTTATTTGTTTAATGGTATCGTAAATAGCAAAACCAGAGGTTACATATCCTCCCGGGCTATTGATAATCAATTGAATCTCCTTATTGTTCAACATATCCAAATACAGCAACCGGTCGATTACGTGCTTTGCAGAATCATCATCTACTTGGCCCCACAAAAACACTTTGCGGTCGTCTAACAGTTTTTCTTGAATCAATTCCTGAACTTTTCCTTTTTTTGAACTCATTTTTTACGTGTTGTAAGACTTCAAAAATAATCAAATTCCAAGGAAGTTACCGCACTTGTTTTTCACAATGGCCGTATTATGATTTTATCTGCACCTTTTGCGATACCACATCCTTGATCGGGATAACGTACTTTCCGCTTCTTGTCTCCAAAGTCAAACTATTGTTTTCTATGGATTTAATGACTCCTTCATCATCCCCTATAACTATTCTATCGCCTACCACATATGTCTTTCGGGTGTAAAATGCCCTAAGGATATCGGCAACAATTTCTTTGGATCCCAATCCTACCCCCAAAGCAAATGCCAAAAGGAAAGAGCCCAGAATCAATGTGATATTATTGGTAATAATAGTGGTATCGACACCTGCCTGGTTCAATGCGGTGATGGACATAAAGATGACGATCACATAGAAAAACAAGTTGCTTACGATATTGGAACCTCCAAATTCCAGTGAATCGAACAAACGCTTGACCGTCTTCTTCACAAAATTACCGATGTAGAACCCGAGCATCAATAGTGCCAAAGCGCTAAAGAACTTAGGAAGATAATGTAAGAGGTTGCCAATTTCCTTGGATATGATTTTCCAATCCAAAATATCAGCAGCTACGATCAAAAACACCAAAATCAAAAACCACCGAACAAACCCCAAAATAATTTTTATGATATCTACATTGAGGTCTCCTTTGCCGGTGACGTCCATGCCATTGATCTTATCATTGAGCATATCCACTTTGGCCAGTTTAAGGATTTTCTTCAGAAGGAAGAGTACAATTTTGATAACGATCCAACCTAAAATCAAAATAATGATAGCGCCCAATATTTTTGGGAGGGCCAGCGCCATCTCTTTGCCCATGCCAGACAGGGACTCCAGGGTCACATTTTTCCATTCATTAATAGTCTCCATAGTTGTTGTTTATTTATAGTGTTCTGTTAGTTGATTAGTTGTCACCCATTGTTCGGAAAAGCTTACGCAAAGCACTGCCCAAATTAATCGAGAACAATGAAGCCATGTCCATGATCAACTTTGCGGCAGCAATGTCGTTCATCACTTTTTGCTTCATTTCCGGTGGGGCCTCGTGCAAGGAAGCCTCCAGCTCTTTGAATGGGTTTTTGTGTTTCTTTGCCATCTATTCGAGGGTATTATAGATTTCCAATAGTCTTTCTTTGGCTCTTTTAAGCCGCATTTTTACTGCGCTCTCCCCTATATCCAATAAGTTTACCAGTTCCTTTATACTGGCTCCGTCCTGATACTTTAACAATAAAATGGACCGCTCTTCAGCGGAGATGATTTCTAGGCATTTCTTGAGTTTATCGGCTTTCATCTCAAACAACCTCTCATCGGGCACCTCTTCTGTAAGTTTGTATTCCGAACTTTCTACCTGTACGGATTTGTCCCGAATTTTAAGTTGCTTGTTCCGATTTACATAGTTCACACAAAAATTATAGGTAAAAGAATATAGCCATGTAGAAAACTTCGATTTTCCCTTAAAGGTCCGAAGTTTGATAAATAATTGAAGAAAGACATCTTGGGTCAAGTCTTCCGCCTCGTCCGCAGATTTCGCAAATCCGTAACATTTGTTATAGACCATTTTCACATAGCGGTCATACAACTTCCCAAAGAGCATAGGGTCATTGTCCGCCACAATCTGTTTTACTAATTCCTCATCAGAAAGATGTACGTATAAGTCTTCCTTTTCCAAAAACGCTTTGTCGGGGTTACTTATAAGTATTAGAAACAAGTTTTTTAAAAAAGTCACTTCAAAAACAGATTTATGGGTCAGGCTTTTTAAAATGGGGCGCAAAATAACGGATTTTCACACTATATTTGGTTAAAAATCAGATATGAAGACCTATTACATCGTTGGATTGTTCGCTATTTTATTTTTCGCATCCTGTAAAACGGAGCCAAAACAAAAAGAGGAGACCCAAGAAGCGGCCGAAACCGATAAATCGGTCCCGGAACTTATTGCCGAAGCCCATGGTTTTGAAAACTGGTCGGCTGTGAAGGAAATCACATTTACCTTTAATGTAGATAGAGATTCCATGCATTTTGAACGCAGTTGGGACTGGAAACCCAAGAGCAACATGGTAACGGCCATTTCGGGGCCCGACACCCTTACATACAATCGAAATTCCATGGACAGTATTGCCCAAAAAACAAACAGTGGTTTTATCAATGACAGATATTGGTTGATGGCCCCTTTTAATTTGATGTGGGACTCCGGCAATTATACCTACGAACATACAGCTGAGGCCACCGCTCCAATCAGCAAAGAGCCTATGCAAAAGCTCACCATAGTGTATGCCAACGAAGGTGGTTACACTCCCGGTGATGCATATGATTTCTATTTTAAGGACGATTATATAATTCGCGAGTGGGCCTATCGAAAATCCAACCAAGAAGAGCCCAACTTGGTCTCCACTTGGGAAGATTATGTAGAGATGCAGGGATTGCAGTTATCGAAGCAGCACAATCGTCCCGAAGGTGGCACCAACTTATATTTCACCGGGCTTACGGTAAGCAAGGAGTAATAGCTTTCTTTGATTTTGTGGGCATAGTTTGCTCACAAAAAGCATTTTCAAAATTCTCCCCAGCGCTTAAAAATGATGTTTTCCATCGTTTATTTTCCTATTTCGGGAAATGAAACTTTTGAAACAAAACTATAAATGAGAATTAAAAACCTTATCATCCCATTATTTTGTCTGGTGACCATACATGTACAAGCACAGGATAATTGGCTCACCAAAAAACAAATAACAGAGGATGTTGAATTTTTGACCAAAACATTAAATGAAAAGTCTTCCTATGCTTATCTGAACGGTTTTGATTTCAACAAGGATTTTGAAAATTATCTTACATCGTTAAAAGATTCCACCCAACTTGAAAATTTCGGTTTGTTTATCACCAACACTTTGGCCAAAATCGGGGATAGACATTCCGCTTTAAATGGCATTAGAGGCTACAGCCTAAACGAATCCTTATTCTTACCGTTTGTTTACGCACCTGTTAACGATAAAGTTGTTGTCCTGAATTATGATCAGGATAAAACCTTGAAAATCCTAAATCCCCGCTTCCCCTACCTCAAAAAGATTGATGGTCTCGACATAGATGAATTCTTGCAAAAAACGCGGCCAGAAGATATTAAGGCCCCCAAAGAGACCTATTTTACCCTAGCAGTTCGCGACATTAGGGACATACAAAAAAATTACATCCTATTGGACAAAGCACTACCGAAAGAAATCGAATTAACCCTTTCGGACGATTTATTCCAAAATGACACAACTTTAATCGTTCCTGTAATAGGTAAATCAGAACGGCAAAGACCATGGGATGAAAAATTTGAAAGGGACTATCTTTTTATAAAGGACGAGGACTTCAACCAACCCGAAATTATTGATGGTCTATTTAGTTTGGACGACCAAATCGCATACATCAAATTACCGGAAATGGTACGTAAGGATGAAGCTCCCCTACTTTTTGAGAAAGTCAATTCATTTATGAAATCGATTCGAAACGACAGCGAAGCCCTAATTATCGATGTCAGGGCCAATGGTGGCGGAACACGGGACTTGTTATATGAGTTTGCAAAATATTTGATTCACCCTGACTCCGTTCATGTTATAAATGTAGTCAAGCAAAGAGGGCCACTCCCCTTGCCAAAAGATTATAAAGAAAGCCTACACAGCCGATTTTTATATTCTTTTTCGGAATTGAATGACAGGGAACAGAAAAAGGTAACTGGGTTTTTGAAAAATTTCAACCCAATGTATGAATTGGATAACGCAAAGTACAGCGAATATCATTTTGGATTGTTGAATGGAGAGAAATTATCCACTGAAGGACTGTACTACAACAAGCCTATCTATATTTTGGCCAACGAAAAAACTTTTAGTGCCGCATCTGTTTTCGTCTCTGATTTCAAAGGAATTCCGAATATAAAAATTGTTGGGGTGACAACGGATGGTTCTAGTGGCAATAGCAATTGGGTCGACCTCCCAAATTCAAAATTGTTCGGGAAAATCAGTACAATGGTCTCCTTTCAAAAAAATGGAAAGGTTTTGGACGGTTACGGAACAACACCTGATATAAAAATAGAAAGGGACATGAACCAAGTGCTTTGGCAATCGGACACACAACTTGAAAAGTTAAGAGCCCTGATAAAGGAAAAATAACTGTCATCTAAGAAGTTGGTATGGCCGGAAACTGATAACTTAGAAAATCATATAACCTGCAATCGGCCAAATAATTCGTTACAGTTATGGAACATTGATCAATTCTGATATGAGCACATACAATTGATTTTATTTCCCCCTCCTTCGCAGAAAAAATGTAATCCCAAAAACCAAAAGGGCCATACACAGCAACAAGACAAAGCTATAGTTTAGAGAGGCACTTTCTGCAATAAACCCTAGAATAACAGGCCCCAACAAAAATCCGATATACCCGAACCCAGCTATAAAAGCAACACCTTGGGAAGAATCCACCCCTTTTACATTCCCTCCGATACGGAACAATTCGGGTACTATGACCGAAAAGCCAAGACCGTTAAGAGCAAATCCAATTATGGACCAAGTAGTGTTTTGTGTCAGCACCAAAACAAAACCAATAGCAGCAATTAGTGCTCCCAACCCTACTATTCTTATGGGCCCAATTTTTGCGCTGATACCATCGCCCAGAAACCGACCTAAGGTCATAGTTGTGGAAAATGCCAAGAATCCCGCACCAATAAGCAGCTCTGGTGCCATGGTCATTTCTTTGAGGTAAAGTGCGCTCCAATCTATAATGGCACCTTCGCTACCAAAGGATACAAACCCAATAATGCCAAGCAAAAGCAACGGCTTGAACAATTTTAGACTGAAAGGCTCCTTCTCTACTGGAGCGGCAACCACTTGGATATAATGTTTCTTTAGAAAAAAATTGATGATAAATACCAACACCACGGTAACGCCCATGTGCAACACAGGGTTTCCAATCACAGGAATCAGGAAACTGCCCAGGCCTACCAAAATACCGCCCAAACTAAAAAAGCCATGGGCCGCGGACATAAAGTTTTGTTTGTCTTCCTTTTCAATCTCGGTGACCAAAGTGTTTATGGCTATATCTATAAATCCATTGCTCGCCCCAAAAAGGTACAAAGCTGCCATCAGCATATAATAATTGGGAGCCATTAGCGGCAACATTGCTGTTACCGAAGCAAATATTACCCCGTACCATGACGACCTTCCGACCCCAAATTTATTGATGACCTTGGAAGCCACAGGGAAAATAGTGAAAACCCCCAGCGACAAGCAGAACAGGGCTATGCCCAAATCTGCTTTATTTATATCCAGTTTTTCCTTTACGGTGGGAATATAAATGGCCCATGTCCCAAACCAAATATTGATACTGGTAAATACCCATGCCACTCCAAAATATCTTGGATTGGACAGAATAAGCCATAGGGATTTCATCTAATGGTGGTGTTTAGTCGGTTCATTTAGTGCATTGGTTCTTATTTGCTCTGTATACCCTCTTTTAAGATTTGTCCAAAACGATACATATCCTCATACGAACAGTACAATGGAGCAGGTGCCAGTCGGATAACATTCGGCTCCCTCCAATCGGTGATCACACCTTTTTTCATTAAATAGTCAAAAATGGATTTCCCTTCGCCGTGCAAAAACACGGAGAGTTGACATCCTCTGTCCGCAGGAGTGATAATTTCAAATGTGCTATCTACTTCCTTATCTATCTCGTGGAGTACATATTCCAGATAGGCCACAATGGTCTTTTGTTTTTCGATTAGTGCATCCATACCCACTTCATCAAATAGTTCCAGAGAGGCCAAATAGGGAGCTACGGACAAAATGGGCGGATTGCTCAGTTGCCATGCGTCGGCGGTTTCAATAGGGTCGAACTCCGGCTTCATTAAAAAACGTGTCTCTTTTTTGGTTCCCCACCAGCCTTCAAAACGGGGGATGTCCTCTTTGCCCAAGTGTTTTTCGTGCACAAAGACTCCCGATGCGTTCCCCGGGCCACTGTTCATGTATTTATAGCTGCACCAAGCGGCAAAATCAGCACCCCAATCGTGCAGGTTCAATTTGATGTTTCCAACGCCGTGGGCCAAATCCCAACCAACAAAGGCACCAACATCCTTGCCTGCTTTGGTAATGGTTTTCATATCCAATACTTGCCCATTATAATAATTGACACCACCCATCAACACCAAAGCCAGCTCATCCCCCACTTCATTTATTTTTTGGATGATATCCCCGGTACGCCATGCATGTTCCCCATCTCGTTTTTTCACTTCTACTATGGCATCCTCGGGATTCAGTCCGTGATAACGCACCTGACTTTGCAACATATATTGGTCGGACGGAAACGCCTTCTCTTCGCAGATTATCTTGAACCGTTTTTCGGTGGGTCGGTAAAAGGACACCATCAACAAATGAAGGTTTACGGTTAGGGTGTTCATCACCGAAATTTCCTTGGGTTTTGCCCCTACGACCTTACCCAAACCCTCGGCCAGTCTTTCGTGATAGTCCCACCAAGGCTTATCAGCATAAAAGTGTCCTTCGACAGCGAGCTCTCGCCAGTCCTTCATAACCTCATCAACAAACTTTTGGGTACGTTTGGGTTGAAGCCCAAGTGAGTTGCCCGTAAAATAGATTACATCCTTTCCGTTGACTTGTGGATAGTGGAATTCATTTCTATAGGAAGCCAATGCATCGGAAGCATCGAGCTTTTTGGCATATTCAAGCGTATTCTCGAATGTCATTCTATTTTGGTTTTCATCAAAAATACAATTTGTAGCAGTAATGTGATCAAAAGAAAATTACTCCAAACGCATTTCGATGATGTGCTTTTTAAATCCTACTTTTTCATAAGCCTTGATTGCCGGTAGGTTTTCATTGTAGACCGTCAATCGGATTTCCTTATAACCTTGGTCCAGGGACCATTGTTTAAGCCCATCCACAATCTGAGCATTGATTCCCTTCCCCCGAAAATTTTCATCGGTATACATAAAACCCAAATATGCGTAAAACTCATGGTCCAGATAATGCCTTGCTCTTTTGGGAATGGCGTAGCCAGAAGCCACGACCCCACCATCTATCTCTGCGACCAAAACACATGCTTTTGTATCCTGAATCATTTCTCCAATATCGTAATAACTGATAGGTCCTTCTTTTATAGTAACATCAAAAGGACGCTCTGCCTTTATGATTTCCTGTTCAAAGTTGAGGAGCTTGGGCAAGTCTTCCAATGTGGCGGTTCGTATACTTACCTTTGGTAACGTCATGAGGTTCTTTTGTTTTATCAAGCAGTCAATGTAGTTCTTTTCTATATTTTTGCGAAAAATATATCATGCATTTCCTATCGCCCATTTTGGAGAGTTATATTGCCAACAGTTCGGAGGACGAGCCCAAATTATTGCAGGAACTTACCCGAGAAACGCACTTAAAGGTGGTGCAGCCCAGAATGATCACCGGGCATTTTCAAGGTAGGGTGTTAAGCATGTTGTCCAAGGTCATCAACCCCAAATATATTTTGGAAATTGGCACCTACACGGGCTATTCGGCCTTGTGTTTGGCGGAAGGGCTTCAAAAAGATGGGAAACTGCATACCATTGAGGTGAACGAGGAACTCCATGAAATGCAGCGCAGGTATTTTGACAGAAGCGGGTTTGGCCCTCAAATCAAACAACATATTGGAGATGCACTTGATATTGTTCCCGAGCTTGACCCAACTTTTGACCTTGTTTTTATTGATGCGCAAAAGGTAAACTACGATGCCTATTTTGAAGCTGTCATCCAAAAAACGAGACCTGGCAGTGTTATTCTTTCTGACAATGTGCTGTGGTCCGGAAAAGTGGTGGAACCGTTACAAAAATCGGACAGGGCCACTGCTGTATTGCTCGAATACAATCAAAAATTAAAAGAAGATCCTAGAGTGGAAACCGTATTGTTGCCCATTAGGGACGGACTGACGTTGAGTAGGGTGCTATAAATCGTTGGTAAATCCAGAAGAAAAGTAATCCGGACAAAATCCCAACTATCATTCCAACGATAATATCAATGGGGAAATGCACGCCTACGTAAATACGGCTCATGGCAAACAATAGAGGCCAGATAAAAAAGAGGGTCGCCCATTTTACCTTATGTCTTAAAAAGAGAAATACCAATGTGGTTATAGAAAATGAACTGGAGGCATGGCCAGAGAAAAAGCTATAATCCGTTGGACTTTTCAAAATACGGATCAGGGTGTTGATCTCTTCCGTATTATTGGGCCTTAGCCTAGCCACCGACACCTTGGTGATATGGGTAATGGCCGTGATAAAGACCACCAAGCCCAGCACGGTGAGAAACTTGTACAAAGCTTCGGTTTTGGAAAACTTCAGGTAAAAAAGAAGGAGAAAAAGGATAAATAATGGTATCCAAGTGGAAATATTGGTAACGGTAGACCAGAAAACGTCGTAATCCTCTATGCCCAGTGCGTTGAGATAAACAAAAGTGTCCCTATCCCATTTGAGCAATTTTTCCAACATAGAATTCTACTTGTTCAGATCTCTTTTGATGGAACCGGAAACTTCGTTCACATTCTTCTTTACATCGTCGATTTCCTTACGGATGTTCTTTGTGAAATCGGTATCCACATCATCCGCACTTTTCTGTATTTCCCGTTTAATATCGTCCGTTGCGTCCTTAAGTTGACGCATTCCTTTCCCGAGGCCCTTGGCGATACCGGGAATCTTGTCCGCACCAAACACCATCACCACTATAAATAGGATGAAAAAAATCTCGGCTCCACTAATAAATAGAAATTGCATGGCACAAATATAATCAGAACTTCATTCCAAAATAAAAAAAGCCCCGTGAAATCACGGGGCTCTTAACATAGTTTTTTATGTTACCTGTCTCCTTTGATATTTTCCTTGAATTTATCAAAGTCGGACTTCTCGTCTTTCTTGGGCCAAGCGTTGTTGGTAGTGTCGATATCCGCAGTTTCCAATTTTGGATCTACTACAATCCCCACCAATTCTTTTTGGGTGGCCATTACCCGTTTTACCTCAGCATCGTTCTTTCTCCAGATTTCTGGTGGATACGTGATGTTCTCGGTAGTTCCATCCGCGTAGGTATACTCTACGATCAATGGCATTGGTATTCCTCCTGGCTTATCAAAAGTGATCTCGTAAAAATACTTTGGCTCCTTGACCTGGGCTCTTTCGGCTTCGGTCATGTTATCCATCATAAATTCCTTAAGGTTTTTGGAAGTCTCGGTCGGGGATTTTCCTTTTAGCTCCGGAGCAAAGTCCTCACTATCTTCCTCGGCCAAATATACCAATGGTGGTAGGTCGGCTTCGGTAAGGTTTCTATCGGCCATATATTTTTCCATTTCCTTGGTAGGCTTGTTGGACACATAGTATTTTTTAACACCGGATACACCGATATCTACATAATCGGTAGTGTAGAACCAGCTTCTCCAGAACCAATCCAAATCCACTGCGGAAGCATCTTCCATGGTGCGGAAGAAATCCTCTGGGGTCGGATGCTTGAACATCCAACGTTGGGCGTAGGTTTGGAAAGCATGATCGAACAATTCTTCTCCCATTACGGTTTCCCTTAAGATATTAAGTGCCGTTGCCGGTTTACCGTAGGCGTTTGGACCCAATTGATACACATTTTCCGGGTTGGACATGATAGGGGAAATGTAACTTTGGTCTCCTGCCATATAAGGCACAATATCCGCTGCTTTTCCTCTTCTTGATGGATATTCGCTGTTGGGGGCTATCACTTCAGGATAGTTTTTACCGAATTCCTGTTCTGCCAAATATTGGGCAAAGGTGTTGATTCCTTCATCCATCCATCCCCATTGACGCTCATCGGAATTAACGATCATAGGAAAGTAATTATGGCCGACCTCGTGGATGATCACACTGATCATTCCATATTTTACCCTGTCGGAATACGTACCATCCTCATTCGGACGTCCGTAGTTCCAGCAAATCATCGGATATTCCATTCCCTGGTTCTTTGCGTGAACGGAAATGGCTTTGTGGTAAGGGTAATCAAAAGTATGCTTTGAATAGGTCTGCAAGGTCTGCACCACGGCTTTGGTGGACAGTTCCTCCCAAAGTGGGTTTCCTTCTTTTGGATAAAGGGAAACTGCCATTACATCTTTGTTGCCTATTTTAACGGCCTGCATGTCCCAAACAAATTTTCTGGACGAGGCAAATGCGTAATCCCTCACATTGGCTGCTTTGAACTTCCATGTCTTGGTGTCGGTAGAAAACCCTTTTTCCGCTGCTTCTGCCTCTTCTTGGGTTACAATGATCACGGGCTTATCGTATGATTTTTTGGCCTGCTTGTAACGCTTCATCATTTCTTTGGAGAACACTTCATCTCTGTTTTGAAGTTCTCCTGTTGCATCCAATACGTGGTCTGCAGGTACAGTGATGCTTACTTCGTAGTTACCAAATGGCAACGCGAACTCTCCGCTTCCCCAGAACTGGTGGTTCTGCCATCCCTCTACATCGCTGTAAACGGCCATTCTTGGGAAAAACTGTGCGATGACATAAGCACGGTTCCCGTCTTTTGGAAAATACTCGTAACCGGAACGTGCCCTATCCACAGTATGGTCTGGAATATTGTACCACCATTTGATGGAGAATGAAACTTTCTCCCCGCTTTTTAACGGTTCGGGGATATTGATCCTCATCATGGTCTGGTTGATGGTGTAAGACAATGGCTTTCCGCTGGCATCGGTAACCGATTGTATATTGAAACCACCATCGAACGGCTCACTTATATAGGTCTGGGCAAAGTTGTCCGCCGTATAGGCGATATTTACACCATTGCCGTCCCGCAAAGGAGACTTAGAATCTTTGGCCCGCACGTTTTGATCTAATTGCACCCAAAGAAACTCCAAATCGTCCGGCGAATTATTCTGGTACGTAATCGTTTCTTCCCCACTGATCTTCGCGTTCTTGTCATCCAACTGGATGTCCATTACGTAGTCCGCCTGCTGTTGATAATAATCAGGGCCTGGGGCACCTGAGGCGGAACGGTACGTGTTGGGAGTGGAAAACTCCTCATACAATTGTTTGAATCTACTTTGGTTGTAATGACCGGGCTCCCGCTTTTCTTTCACGTCCCCTTCTTCTTGAGCCATAACGACGGCTCCAACAAGGAACAAGACAGAAGCTAAGCAATACTTGAATCTGTTCATTTTTTTATCTGATTTAATAGCGGTGAAAAATAACATATTTTAACCAATTGTTAAGAATACATCATAAGTTTAACATTCCTTTGTTGTTCTGACGGATCAGCATAAAACTTTTTTTGTTTCCGTTCCATTTGACATGTACTATATTCTGCTGATCATCAAAGAGATCCATAAGCACTTCGTTCTGTATGGTCATGCTTTTTGTTTCCGATAACTTTACATTGGGAATTTCCAGATAACAGATCACCATATCGTTATCGTAGCGTTTTCCCAAAAAATTATATTGAACAGGCTCACCATCCAGTTCTATCGCAAACTTTGTCCTAAAATATTTTTCGATGTACTCGTCCGCCAACTTGGATTCCTTTGGCGTGGCCAATTTCGCCTCAATGTCATACCGTTCTTTCAGCAATTTATCGAGGTCGTCTATAAAGACCCTACTGGTAACCTGGAACGCGCTA
Source organism: Flagellimonas abyssi (assembly GCF_019457905.1). Lineage (GTDB taxonomy): Bacteria > Bacteroidota > Bacteroidia > Flavobacteriales > Flavobacteriaceae > Flagellimonas > Flagellimonas abyssi. The sequence goes on from NZ_JAHZSV010000017.1 coordinate 103,061, forward strand.
TCATCTTTGGAATAGGCGATATTGGTAACACTTACATAATATTTATGGGCGGATGAAAAGGATAGCAACAACAACATTACCAAAGGTAAAAATGCCATCCTTCCTTTTTTTAGTGTCATCATGTGGTATTGGGCTTTAATTGCACAGCAATGTTACAGTTTTAGAAATCTTTCTGCAATTTACCTGCCAAACTTTTATCGGACATCGGACATCGGACATCAGACATCAGACATCAGACATCAGACATCAGACATCAGACATCAGACATCAGACATCAGACATCAGACATCAGACATCTAAAAAAATCAATCCAAATTATTGCTCTCCCGGTATGCCCTGCTCTTTTGTATCATGATATCCAAGATTTGAAGTTTGTCACC
>NZ_JAHZSV010000018.1 GCF_019457905.1 Flagellimonas abyssi
TAAAAAAATCAATCCAAATTATTGCTCTCCCGGTATGCCCTGCTCTTTTGTATCATGATATCCAAGATTTGAAGTTTGTCACCCAGTTCCACGGCTGTTTGAAAAGCTTCGTCCACCTCGCAGAAATACATAAAATCATCTATTTTCTCCATGGGAATCTTTAGAGTGGCCACAAAAAGCGAGTCGGCGTAAAACCCTTGCACTTGCTGTGTTTGGGCATAGGTTTTATCCACCTTCACCCTGTTCTTGAGCATTTTGGTGCGCCCTGTTATCGCATTGATGATGGGATTGAGGCTCATACCGCCACCCGCACCTCCCAAACCACCGCCAGCGGTCATGCTCATGGAGGACGCTTCCTGCAATTTACGCTCGCTCTGGGTAGGAATACGCCTGTGGGCATTGGGCAGGTTCAACGCTTCGGCACTTACATCTTTTTCCAACGTAACACGGTCTATGTCCTTGGTAAGATCACCCGTCAGGTTATACGGGGTTACTACGACCTCCTTAAGCTCGTTCACAAATTCCTGCATGGGCACCTCAACAAAGTTGGAGCGGTACAATGCCTTGGTAACGGGAAGGGATTTTCTTAAAAAATGTACAGCGGAGAACAGCAAGGTATCGTTCACCCGCACACGAATGGAAAAATTGCCTTCCAAATCGGTGATCACCGCATCGGAAGTAGTCACATTTTGAACCACAACACCCACAACATCCTTGTCGGCACTAATAACTTTCCCCTGCAATATTTTAGCATCACCTTCTTGGGCAAAAGCCCATTGGGCGGCAAAAATCAACAAGGCAAGTAAGCACTTTTTCATTCCTCGTTTAACGTTGCCCTAAATTCCTTGCTCTGGGTCACCAAAAAATCTATCAACTGAAACTCGTTTTCTTTTTTGAGCAGGGTCTGGGAAGGTATTTTGTCATCACAATACAACAGAAATGCATCTATCTTGTCCTGTGGCAGTCTTAGATCCACCACAAAAAACTCGTCATCGTACACATGTCGGAGCACTTCGCTCACTTTTAGCGGGATTCGTTCTTGTCCATTGGCATCTTGAGACTTAAATAAAGCCTTGAAAATGTTCACAAAGTTGAGTCCATCCTTCATGCCACGTGTAATCTGGGAATTGGCGATATTCTCCACCTCCGTGCTACGATCTATTTCATAATCGAACTGTTTAAAATCCTCGTTTTTTACCTCAAGAAAGCGTTCTTGGTTTTCCGGGCTTACCACTACTTCGTCCAGCTCCTGTACTTTTTCATCCACTTCTACCACCAAACGGTTGTTGGCCAATATTTCCGGTGTGATCTTCACTACCTCCAACTGGTAATTGATCGCGGTAAAAACCAATTGGTCGCCTTCCATCACCTCGATCATAAACTCACCATTGTCGTTGGTTATGGTAGCATGACCACTGGTGGAGTTGATAACGTTCTCGTTCGGGACATTGGAGCTCCTATAAAGCACCTTTCCCCGCAACATTTGCCGGGAGTCCTGCGCCATGGACCAGCCAGACAACAGTAAACAGAACACTATCAAGTAAATATTTTTCATTGGAATGTATTTAGTACAAGTTAAAGAAAGTCCAAGAAAGGCATTTAAAAAATTAAGCCATTCTAAACTTTTGTTAATTCTGTGCCCAACAAATATACCAAAGGCGGTTCCATTCACCTGTGAATTTCGTGTTTGGACGGTATTTATTAAAGATATTAAAACATAAGTATAGTTTTGTTTTTACGTTTGGAAAATCCTCAAATAAACAAACACTGTGAAAACTGCACTAATCTACACCATCATAGGCCTATTGGCGATCAATTCGCTGACCGCACAGGTAAAAATCGGTGATAACCCCCAAAACTTGAACCCTGCCTCTTTGCTAGAGCTGGAGAGTACCTCGCGCGCGTTGGTGATCACGCGGGTAACCGATGCCCAAATGAGCTCCATAAGCCCGTTACGCGGTGCATTGGTGTACAACACTGACCAAAACTGCCTGCACTACTACGATGGCACGGCATGGATCAATATCTGTGAGGCGCTGGATGACTCTTTTACCGTAAGCACCCGCGACGATTATATGAGCCAGCTATACTCCAATACCTTGGACAGCACCGTTGTGATCACCACTACGGACAATGGGGATGGCAGTACCAACTACAACTTTGAGGTTGGAAGAATCAACAAACGGAATATCCGCGATTACTCTATTGAACCTTACCATATTGTGAATGGGGCTATCAGTAGTCTAAAAATAGCTCCTTTAGCAATCAATCCCGTAGTACATTTCAACACACTTGCCAGTAATACGAGACAAGTAATTATATGGGATGGTACGGATTGGGCGTACACACTTGAATCCGACCTACAGATTTCTGAAAACCAAGACCTCGCCGATGTCGTGGCAAACGACCCGAGCGCGGGGAACAGTCT
>NZ_JAHZSV010000019.1 GCF_019457905.1 Flagellimonas abyssi
ATCGGTTTAATGCCACCTTTGGGGTTCAATGTTACCTTGTCTGCCACAAATATAACATGGCTGCGTTCCAGTTGCAGGATTAGTCCAGGAAGGCCACCATATCCTGCTGGCCCATAAGGTACCGGAATCTCCGGTGTGTACCATCCATCAATAGTGAATTCGATTTCAGTATAATATTGGACATGGTGTTTGGTGGCCTTGTAGCAGGTATAGCCATCGATGTCCTTGGTTTCGTTGTGCAAGGTCCAACCTTCCATCCTGTCATTATGGGTGACGATATATATGGAGTCCTTTATTTTTTTGTTTCTGAAGGGACTGTTCTTTTTGGCGTCTTGGTGCCAAGGTCTATCTGAATAGGCTACAATAGAGGCTACTTTTCCCATAAACTCATCATGGGGCACTCGGGGCAATTCTTCAAAATAGGATTGACGGCCATTGAAGCGGAGGGTATATTTCATGTCATTGATTTCAAGCGCCGTTTTTCTCTTAAAATCCTTATCCTTCTCTACATTGGGCATATCATAATAAACGGTATGGTACTCTACCACTCCTTCTTGCGAATAGAAACATTGATTTACAAGAATTGCAAGCAAGATCGCAAGTTGTCTTTTTATATACATATTATTGTAATTAATATTGTGAGTTTTAAAAACTGCCCTTTTATCTAAAAGGGCAGTCTCTTTGTGCAGAAGTTTATTCATTGCACATTTCATAGGCCATTTCATAAAATTCATTGACATCTCCACCTTGGGAAGCTCCATGCTCTGCAACTTGACAAGCAAAGGCATGGCAATCCTGTGGAGGTGCCGGGTTTTCCATTGCCGTATTGGCCATCATGGGATAGGCCATAAAAGTTACGGCCAATAATAAAAGAGCATTTTTCATAGTAAAAAAATTAATGGTTAATAAATAGATTACTCTTTGGACTTGTTATTTGGGGTTGTATATATTTTTAAAATATCCTCCTCTATGGAGAAATACGGGAACTCCACAATTCTCCCCAACTCAATATTGTTCTTTGTAAAGATGACCGTCGGCAGATATTTGATCCCGTAATTTTTTATAGGAGGCCTTGGACGTCGTTTCTTTTTATCCACATTGTATAAGGTGATTTGATTTTTGGGTATGTTTAGACTATCCATCAGCTTGAAAAATTTGGGAAGGAACATTTTGGTGTCATGGCACCAGGTACCCATGAAAACAAGAAACTCACTCTGTCTCAAATTTTCGGCAAGATTGCCATCCAACGAAATGGTCGGGGTAAAGTCCGTGTATTTCCTGGAAAACCATGGCAAGTGGTATAGCGTTTCCATTTCACTCCCTTGAATCAATCCGACATCGAGCGTGTGTTGGGATGACAATGTACAAGGGGCCAAAAGAAAAGTATAAATCAATCTTTTGGTCAATAGACTTTTAATTGCCATAAGAAATCGGGCTTTCATTTTGTTTTTGTAGGAATTCGGAAACATCTATTCACGATAATACAGCTTCCTATTAAAACAATTTCCGCTCAATTGATGGATGTGCCATTTCAATTGACGGATACCCCATTTCAATTGACTTATGGGTTTTTTTAATGAATCGATGGAAAAAGCAGAGGATTTTAAAATTTTGACCAAAGAAGACACCCGAAATCATGTTCAAGTGCCAAAGGATATTGAAATTTTATAATTCAATTCATCAATTTTTGGGATAGCCAAACCAGCTTGGAGTGATTGTAATCAATTTTCCCGAGATAATTTCATCGAGCCATCCCTCATACCAATCCAAAAAATTTTTATTTTCGGAAAATAATGGAGGAATTTGCTCCGCTTTGTCCAAGTTTACGACCCTGCCTTTATGTGGGCCGTTCAGAACAAGTGCATGAATATATGAGCATCCTTGTGAGCCCAGTGGCAATATGCCACCATAAAGGTTTCCGTTTAAGGTTTCGTAATCCTCATCGGAGATATCGTCTTCATAAATTGGTTCGATTATTTCATCCCATCGAGTTGTTAAAATTTTTGGGTTGAGCGAGCATGTTTTTTTCAAATGAAGGGCAACGTTCTTGTAAATCAAATCGTTTAGATTTTGTCCCAGAGGATAAATGCCAAAATATGGCCCAGCACCCAAATTTGGATAAGACTTCCCGCCATTGCCAATTTGTAGCACGAATGATCTATAACATTCAGGTAGTTGTATTCCATAATGTTTTTCGAAAGTATCAACTTCGGCAATACTTGCAGGGGCATTTAAGTGATACCTGTGGCTTCCAGCTCCGAATACTTTATATAGAGCATCTCTTTCTTTTGCCTGTTGTAATTTTTTTTTGAGACGAGCAATTTGTTCGTTGCACATGGGGTAATCGATTGTTTCCAAGGTGTACAATTTTAGTGGGGAAAGTTGTTGTGCGTTTGATTTGATCTCTCTTGAAGGTTTTTCCTTTTGATGTATTGTTTTATCCCTACATTATATATGAATAAGAGAAAAAAACAGGTAATCAATACTGTCATTGCTATATCATAAACCGACGTTTTGGGTTGGTTCAAGCGTAGAAGAAATCCAATGGGACCATCAAGTTGAAAATGGGTTTCAATTTGTTTGACCTTGTAGTTTTCGGGAAGGATTGTAAGAATTGCTTTATCAAAAAACTCGACCATTAAGTAAAAACCACCCAAATGTAACAGTGGATTAATTTTATATGCCTTATCAAGTACAGCATAAAGGGCCAGGTATAATGCAAAAATGAACAACCCTAATACAATTCCAATCAAGATCATAATTCAGTTTTAGAGAAAAGAACCCGATAAAGATATATTATTGAAGCCCTACCAAAACCACTAAATTGACGGATGCGCCGGTTGAGTTGACGAATGCCCTATAACAATTGGTCGTCTATTTTCTTTTCGGCTTTTTGCTGGCCAAATATACCCCAACGAGAACAAAACACATGGCAGTAACCTTTACTAAGGTAAGGTGGTCTTTCCCCGAAAAAAGAGCAAAAAGTATCCCTACCAAGGGCTGCATATAAATAAATGCACCTACCGATGAGGCCTTGAGTTGGGTAAGCGCAAAAATATTGAAGAGATAGGTCAAAAACGTAGTGCCGATTACAACAAACGCTATGGAACCATACGCCCAAAGAGGCATAGAGGACCATTGTACCTCTAAAACTTGGGGAAGGGTTATGGGAAGATTGATGATAAAGGCTACTGTAAAGAGCCATTTCATGATGGAGAAGGGATGGTATTTCTCGATCAATTTTTTTACCAATATCAAATAGGAACCGTATGCCGTAGCATTAATAATAAACAAAAAATTGCCCAAGGGTATGTTGGGGGCATCTTGGCGAGCTTCTGCCCCAAAAAGAACCAAGCCGACTGCACCAACAAAGCCTAAAAAAATACCGAGTCCTTTGTTCAACGTGATTTTTTCACTTAAAAAAAGGGCAGAAAGAGCCACCACTATAATGGGCGATATGGTAACTAGTACAGCACTGTTTATTGGGGTGGAAAGCTCCAGGCCCTTAAAAAACGACAGCATGTTTATGGACATGCCCAACAAGGCACATGCGAGCATACGTCCCCAATCACGCTTTTCAATTTTTTCCTTGGGGCCAAAAATGGAAATCAACCAGAAAAGAATGGCAGCTCCGCCGACCCTTAAAAAAATGAACCCAAAGGGTCGTACATGCGTGGGCATGACCCCTTTGGCCACAGTATGGTTTATACCGTAAATAACGGTTGCCCCAATAGCGGCAAAAATGGCCAGCGTTCTTTTGTTCATCAATGTATAGCTTCCTTGGCGGCTTCGACGATTTTTTTCGAGTTTCCAACAAAAATTTGATCATTCACTATAATTACAGGTCTTTTTAAGAAAGTGTAATGCTCTAAGATCAAATCTTTATAATCTTTTTCCGAAAGCTCCTTTTCGTGAAGTCCCCTTTGTCTGAACAACATGGCCCTTCTGCTAAAAAGGGACTCATAACTTCCGCTCAACGTCTCCATTTGTTCCAATTGTGCAGGGGTAATGGGCTCGGATTTAATTTCTTGCAGTTCTACTCCATCCAAAGGTTCCAATTCTTTCAAAATACGTTTACAGGTAGAGCAACTGCCCAGATGGTATATTTTCTTCATTGTTGTGATATTGGAAGAACAAAGGACGTTAAAAATCGATCAAAAGCCATTACGAAGATGTAAATTCAACAGCTTTTGAAGGTGTTGTTTGTTTTTAAGCGTAGGACACGGAAAACCATTTAAGATTTTAGGGTTAATTTTGCAATGCGATAGTATAGCCAATTAAATTGAATAGGATTATGGAAAAAACATTTGATATTATACTGAAGAACAGAAAAATATTACATGATTTTCTGCAGAATACCCCCAAAGAGGATTTGTTCAAAGTCCCAGAGGGATTCAACAATAATATTTGGTGGAACATCGCCCATGTGGTGGTTACTCCCCAATTGTTGATGTATAAACTGAACGGTCTGGATTTTACTCTTGAGGAAGAATTGGTCAATAAGTACAGAAAAGGGACTTTCCCAGAAGGGGAACCCTCAGATGGAGAGATGGAGAAAATAAGCGCTTATTTATTTAGTACCATAAAGCATATCCAATTGGATTATGAGCATGGGAGGTTCAAGAATTTTCAGGAATACATGACCACTCCAAAAATCGGTTTGAGTAGTCCAGAAGATGCGCTTTCCTTTAATGTGTTTCATGAAGGGCTTCATCTTGGTGCTATTCTGGCCTTGAAAAAGGCATTGGCCAAAGCCTAGAACAATCGTATCTAAAGTTTTTTTGAAAATTGACCGCTGAGGTCTAACCCAAAGGAAATCAGTTATATTTGTTGGTGGATTATATTAAGAACCCAAATCTTAATCAAAATGAAACACTACCATTTATGCTTTTGGCTGCTTTTGGCTGCCACAACTTTTCCTGTACAACAAAGTTTTTCCCAAAGGAGTTATTTGTCCATCGGGGCGGTACCGACCTACAAAACGGATGGGTATGGGATTCAACTCAATGCAAACCATTACCATAGCGCCATCGATTATCTACAAGTGTCCTTGGTGGCCACATTTTCCAAGGAAAAACCAAACGCTGGTGTGGAATTTCCGTATGATGATTACTGGTTGAACTTCGGTTATTTTACCACTATCTTAACTTCAAAAAAGCGGGGCATCTCCTTTTATTTTGGGGGAGGTCCTTCGGTAGGTTATAAACACATCAATAATGGAGAAACCGATTTTGCATTTGATGCCATAGAAGCCGAGAGCAGTTTTATATATGGTGCCTATGCATCTTTTGAAATGGATTTTTTTGTTTCCGATGCCTTTTCTTTGATAGTTCCCATTAACGGATACTATCATTTTAATAGCGACCTAAATGATTCCACGCTGCTTTTGGGAGCTGGCCTCCGCTATTATTTTAAGTAGAAAGATTTAAAGCTTTACCTTTCGTTCTAAGAACGGATTGACTTCGTTGTACGTCAATACCAAAACAATAGGGCCGTCCGCATAGGAGGCTACTTCGTATTGGTTGTAAATAAGTTGAATGCCATCTTTGGTGTACCCTACATTGTTGGATAGATGGAATGAGTCCCCTTCGAACATGAATCCTGTGGCATTGATGTTTTTGTCTTGTGGGATTTCTTCTTGATTGCGGAACTTCTCCTCGGCAAAGTCTTCAAAGCCTTCGTAGTCATTAAAAAGTTCTTCATTTTCTAGTTCCTTACCGGTTTTTTTGTCAAAATTTAAGTAAGATGTAGAAGCATATCCATGGGCACCTCCAGTGAACGAATATGAATTTAGTATCAAGGTGATAATGTTTTCATTTTCATACACCACCTCGCCGTCAATGGTGGCTTCCCATTGTATCTCATCGGGAAATTTGGTCTTTAATTCCTTATAACTATCGGTAAAAGATTGGAGTGCCTTGTCCATGGTATCAATGGTCCTATCTTCTGAAAATGACATGATACTGATGATTTCTTCCCTCAATGAACGGTTAATGGTCTCGGAAACAGGGGAGTCGTCCAATGCATTGGGAATGTTAATGGCTATTTTTGGACAATCGGCACAAGTCTCGCCCAACAATTGCGTAGGCTCAAAAGTAAGCTTGCTCTCCGTTTGGCAACTCATTAATAATCCTAGGAAAAGTATGGTGGAGATATATTTTTTCATGATTTGAGGTTTTGTTTCATCAAAAATAATACTTCGGAAAGATAACGATACATTTGTACGTAGATAGTTTCAACATGGGCAAAAAAGAGTTAAAATTCAATAGCAAAGCGATTCACGGAGGACAACAGCCCGATGCGGCCTATGGAGCGGTAATGCCGCCCATTTATCAAACCTCCACCTATGCACAGCACACTCCTGGCGTACATAAGGGATATGAATATTCCAGAGGCGCCAATCCTACGCGGACCGCCTTGGAAAATGCAGTGGCAAGTCTGGAGAACGGCAATTTTGGTATGGCCTTCGGCAGTGGAATGGCGGCTATAGATGCCGTTTTGAAGTTATTGACTCCTGGTGATGAGGTTATCTGTACCAGCGACTTGTATGGGGGCAGTTATCGTCTTTTTAAAGGTATATATGAAAAATATGGTATCAAGTTCCGGTTTTCGGAGATGGTGGATATGGAAGAGCTGTTGTCCCAAATCAATAAAAACACCAAATTGATCTGGGTGGAAACACCTACCAATCCCAAGATGAACATTATCGATATTGAAGCGGTATCCAAGATTACCAAAGACCGTAATTTATTGTTGGCAGTGGACAATACCTTTGCTACTCCTTATTTACAACGTCCCTTGGATTTAGGTGCCGATATTGTGATGCATTCGGCAACCAAATATTTGGCGGGCCATAGCGATGTGGTGGTTGGTGCCTTGGTGGTAAACGACCAAAAACTGGCCGATCAATTATATTTTATCCAGAAATCCAGCGGAGGTATATGTGGTCCTATGGACAGTTTTTTGACCCTTCGCGGTATAAAAACGCTCCACGTGCGTATGCAACGACATTGCGAAAACGGGGAATACATAGCCAAATATTTGGAGAATCATCCTAAAATCGATAAAGTATACTGGCCCGGTTTTGCGGACCACCCTAACCATAAGGTGGCAAAAAAACAGATGAGCGGATTTGGCGGGATGATTTCCTTCGTGCCCAAGGGCGGGAGCTATGAAAACGCGATAAAAATAGTGGAGAACCTTCAACTATTTACCCTAGCCGAATCGTTAGGAGGTGTTGAAAGTTTGGTGGGCCATCCTGCAAGCATGTCACACGGAAGTATTCCAAAGGAAGAACGCGAAAAAAATGGTGTTGTTGACGCCTTGATCAGGCTAAGTGTGGGCATAGAGGACGTGGAAGATCTGATTCATGACCTAGAACAGGCCCTTAACTAAAATATTTTGAAAAATTTATAAAAAATAAATATTCAAATTATTGAAATAATATAATTTTGCCCTCAGAATAACAATTCAATAAAAAATCGCTTTTTATAAGCGGAAAGACAAATAATTTTATCCGTATATGGAAGAAAGAATAGAAGACAAGATAAAAGGATTTATGGATGAGGTGATTACCAGAAATGGTCATGAGCCCGAATTTATCCAAGCTGTTCAAGAGGTTGCTGAAACAGTGATACCTTATATTGTTCAGCACGACATCTATCACGGTAAAAACATCCTATTAAGAATGGTGGAGCCTGAGCGATTGATTTCGTTCCGTGTGGCCTGGATAGATGATGATGGGGAAATCCATGTGAACCGTGGATACCGTGTGCAAATGAACTCTGCCATTGGACCTTACAAAGGAGGGCTTCGTTTTCACCCGACCGTAAACGCAAGTGTTTTGAAGTTCTTGGCATTTGAGCAAGTATTCAAAAATAGTTTGACCACCCTGCCCATGGGCGGAGGTAAAGGAGGTTCTGATTTTGACCCAAAAGGTAAATCCGATGATGAGATCATGCGTTTTTGCCACGCCTTTATGACGGAGCTTTGTAGACACATCGGTCCAAATACCGATATCCCTGCTGGTGACATCGGCGTTGGCGCCCGTGAAATTGGGTTCCTGTTCGGTATGTACAAGAAAATCCGAAACGAGTTCACCGGAGTGTTGACCGGTAAGGGACTTTCTTGGGGAGGTTCCTTGATTCGTCCAGAAGCTACCGGTTATGGTACGGTTTACTTTGCCGATAGCATGCTAAAGACCAAAAATGAAACTTTTGAAGGTAAAAAAGTTGTGATTTCAGGTTCCGGTAACGTGGCCCAATACGCTGCCGAAAAGGTGTTGCACCTTGGAGGTAAGGTTTTGACGCTTTCGGACTCTGGAGGATTTATCTATGATAAGGACGGAATTGATGAAGGCAAGTTGGCCTTTGTAATGGAATTGAAGAACAATAAACGAGGAAGAATTTCGGAGTATGTGGATAAATATCCATCCGCAGAGTTCCACAAAGGGGAAACACCTTGGAAAGTGGCCTGTGATATTGCATTGCCATGTGCCACCCAGAACGAGTTGAACGGTGATGATGCGAAGACGTTGATCAAAAATGGATGTATTGCGGTGGCAGAAGGAGCAAACATGCCCTCTACTCCAGAAGCAATACATGCGTTCCACGATGCCAAGATCTTGTTCGCACCTGGAAAAGCTTCCAACGCAGGAGGTGTGGCCACTTCAGGTTTGGAGATGAGCCAGAACTCATTGCGTATCAGCTGGACAAGGGAAGAAGTGGACAAGCGATTGAAAGGAATCATGTCCGACATTCACGATGCCTGCATGCAATACGGCGACGAGGACGGATACTGCAACTACGTAAAAGGAGCGAATATCGCCGGTTTCGTAAAAGTTGCGGACGCGATGTTGGCCCAGGGGGTGATATAGTCCCTTCACGAACATAAATTTAGATTGGCAGTTACCGGATGTAGTGGTTACATTTACACTTCCGGTAACTGCTTTTTTATTAGCCCATGCAAATCACCACAAAGGCCATTGTGCTCTCCTCCCTAAAATATGGGGATACCAGCCTTATTGTAAGGGCCTTTACCCAATCGGATGGGATAAAGTCGTATTTGCTCAAAGGGGTGCTCGCCTCCAAAAAAGCAAAGATCAGACCCGCATATTTTTTGCCGTTGATGCAATTGGAAATTCAGGCAAACCACAAAAACAAAGGAACTTTGGAAAGTATCAGGGATGTTAGGGTGGGCATTCCGTACCAGACCATGCACACTGATATCGTAAAAAACAGCGTGGTTCTTTTTTTGGCCGAAATGTTGGCAAATTCCATTCAGGAACAGGAACAGGACGAAAGCCTGTATAATTATTTGGAGTATTCGCTGCATTGGATGGATATTCATCCGTTGTCGCCCAATTTTCACATCTTGTTTTTACTGAATTTGACCAAGTATCTGGGATTCTATCCGGATACATCTTATCAAAATTCGCCGTTTTTTGATTTGTTGGAAGGAAGCTTTAGCAAAACACCATCCCTCAACCCATTGATTCAGAACGAAAATCTGGAAAGTTTCAAGAAGTTTTTAGGCACGGATTTTGTGGCATTACAAACGATTCAACTAACTAAGTCTAATAGGCGGGAACTCTTAAAAACAATGATCCAATATTATGGTCTTCATATACACGGATTTCGCGAACCAAAGTCACTCGCCGTTTTAAATGCAGTGTTTACTTAAAATGCAAAACCTAAAACCAACCTTAACCCTAATTCTTTTCTTATTAACCTTTCAATTTTATGCTCAGGAAGTAACCGTGCTGGATGCCGATTCTGGAATACCGGTGGATAACATCGCTATTTTTAACAAAGACCAGTCCAAAACAACAATTACCGATGCCAATGGTAAGGGGGATTTGAACATTTTTGCCCCCAATGAAAGAATTACCTTCAAGCACATTAGTTACGAGCCTTTCTCCACCACCAAATCCCAAATAGGTAGAAGAGGCAACCGGGTCTATCTTTTTTTAAAGACCGAGGAACTTCAGGAAGTGGTCATGTCTGTTTCCAAATGGGAACAGCAAAAAAAGCATATTCCGCAGAAGATAGAGACTTTTGATGCCCGAAACATTGCCTTTACAACACCCAAGACCGCTGCAGACCTTTTGCAAAATAGCGGAAAGGTTTTTGTGCAAAAAAGCCAGTTGGGAGGGGGCAGCCCCATGATCAGGGGATTTGCCACCAATAGAATATTATTGTCCGTGGATGGCGTACGGATGAACAATGCAATTTTTAGGGGCGGGAACCTTCAAAATGTAATATCGGTCGACCCGTTTACCATAAAAAAGACCGAGGTGACCTTTGGCCCCGGTTCCGTAATCTATGGTAGCGATGCCATAGGAGGGGTTATGAATTTTTACACACAACAACCTCGTTTTTCCTACGCAGATAGTTTGGCATTTTCAGGAAATGTCAATTATAGATATTCCTCAGCCAATAATGAGAACACCGCACATGTAGATTTTAATTTTGGGAAGCAAAAATGGGCATCGTACAGCAGTTTTACCTATAATAATTTTGATGATCTGAAAATGGGTAAACATGGTCCGGATTCCTATTTGCGACCCAATTATGTGGTTCAGGAAAATGGAACCGATGTGCTGGTGGCCAATGATGATCCCAAAAAACAAGTGAGTTCGGGGTACGATCAAGTTAATTTCCTTCAAAAATTTACATATAGACCTAATAGTACATGGAACTACGATCTGGGACTGTACTATTCCGAAACCTCCGATTTTCCAAGGTACGATAGGTTGATACGTCCATCAAAAGATGGGGATGGCCTTCGTTCCGCAGAATGGTACTATGGTCCACAAAAATGGTTCATGGGAAACTTTCAAATCACCCAAAAAGGAAAGAACAAGTTTTATGATGGTGTAAAACTCACCACGGCCTATCAATTTTTTGAGGAAAGTAGGCATGACCGCGGTTTTCAGGATGTAGAACTGTACTCCACTCAGGAGAAAGTGGATGCATTGTCCGTAAACTTGGATTTTGAGAACAAAAAAATAGGGGCACTCAATCTGTATTATGGAGCCGAATACGTGTTCAATAAAGTGCATTCCATGGGGAGTATGCGCAATATTGAAACAGATGAAGTTGAGGAGACCGCATCAAGGTATCCTGATGGGTCCACATGGCAAACCTTGGCAGGATATATCAATGGGGAGTATCAATTAAAGCCTAATCTTTCGCTCTTATCAGGAATTCGTTACAGTCAAGTTTGGGTAGATGCTACATTTGACACCACCTACTACCCTTTTCCGTTTGATGAAGCCGATATAGTTACCGGAGCACTTACAGGAAGTTTGGGACTTAGTTGGTTCCCACGGTCAGATCTGCAAGTTACGTTGAACGGTTCCACAGGGTTTAGGGCACCGAATATTGATGATATCGGAAAGATATTTGATTCAGAACCTGGTTCCGTAGTGGTGCCCAACCCCGATTTGGAGCCAGAGTATGCATACAATGGAGAATTGGGCATCAGAAAAAACTTTAATGATGTCGTGGTTTTAAAAGGAGCGACATATTACACCTATTTGGTCGATGCTCTTGTACGAAGGGATTTCTCTTTTGGAGGACAGACCGAGATTGAATACAACGGAGAACCAAGTAATGTTCAAGCAATCCAGAATGCGGCAAAAGCATATGTGTATGGCTTCGAGTTTGGTGTGGAAGCTTATTTTAACGAGCATTTGTCCTTAAACTCCAATCTAACTTTGACGGAGGGCGTTGAAGAAGATGATGACGGTACCGATAGCCCATCGCGTCATGCAGCACCTACTTTTGGAGACGTTCATCTGATTTGGGAAAACCAAAAACTAAAAGCGGATGTCTTTGTCAACTATAATGGGGAGGTGAGCAATGATGACCTGGCACTTTCAGAACAGGGAAAAACCTACATGTATGCCAGTGATGCCAACGGGAACCCTTTTTCGCCATCATGGTACACCTTGAACTTTAGGTCCCAATATCAAATTACAAATGCATTGAAGGCATCCGTGAGCTTGGAAAACATGACGAACCAACGCTATCGGATGTACAGTTCCGGAATTGCGGCGCCCGGAACAAATTTGGTTTTAGGGTTGGGATATATCTTTTAAAAATAAGGGCCCGGAATTTCCGGGCCTAATTTTTTTGGTCTTGCAGTATGGATAGATCGGCACATGGGTTTACATGCTGTCGATGGCCTTTTCTGCAGCATCCATGGTTTCTTTTCCGGCTTTTTCGATGCTATCCAGAGCTTTTTTACCCATTTCCTTGGCTTCTTTGCCGGCCTCTTTCAGTGCATCGGCAGCATCCTCGGCCGCTTCTTCCAAATCTTCCCTGGCCTCGTTCAGCGTTTCTTTTGCCTCCTCGGTCTTGTCCTTTGTGTCCCTACAAGAGGTCATCGCAGATAATGATAAAGTCAATACCATTGCGGCAAGCAGTACTTTTTTCATGTGAATAATGGTTAAGTGTTAATGATGCATCAAGATAGGTAAATTATGGCGAATTGGGTATTTGCGGCATATCATATTTAGGTTAAGGGAATTAAGCGAATTCTAATGCCAAAAGGGAGGGTATAATTCCATCTAAATTTATAATTTTGCAAACTTGAATTCTAGTAGAAGAAGCAGTATATGAAGTTTGCGGAATATAAGGGATTGGATTTGCCAAAAGTATCTGAGAACATTCTTGACTTTTGGAAGGACAAACAGATTTTTGAAAAGAGCGTTTCCACACGGGAAGGCAAGGAGAGCTACGTGTTTTACGAAGGCCCTCCATCTGCAAACGGGATGCCTGGGATTCACCACGTGATGGCGCGGACCATCAAGGATATCTTTCCACGGTACAAAACCATGAAAGGCTTTCAAGTAAAAAGAAAGGCGGGATGGGATACGCACGGACTGCCCGTAGAAATAGGGGTGGAAAAGGAATTGGGCATTACCAAGGAAGATATCGGTAAAAAAATATCGGTCGAGGATTACAACGCAGCCTGTAAAAAAGCGGTAATGCGCTACACGGATGTGTGGAACGAAATGACCGAGAAAATCGGGTACTGGGTGGATATGGACGACCCGTACATCACCTACAAGCCCAAGTACATGGAGTCCGTTTGGTGGTTGCTAAAGCAGATTTACGACAAAGGACTCATATATAAAGGATACACCATTCAGCCCTATTCGCCAAAGGCGGGCACAGGGTTAAGCTCCCACGAGCTGAATCAGCCTGGAACGTATCAAGATGTGACGGACACTACGGTAACCGCACAGTTCAAGGCCAAAGCCGATTCGCTTCCCGATTTTTTGAAGAAGGTGGACGGAGACATTCATTTTTTGGCATGGACGACCACACCTTGGACGCTTCCATCCAATACGGCATTGACGGTAGGGCCAAAAATCGAATATGTCCTTGTGAAATCGTACAACCAATATACGTTTGAGCCCATCAACGTGGTGCTGGCCAAAAATTTGGTTGGCTACAATTTTTCAGGAAAGTTTGCCAAGGTAGAAACAGAAGAAGAATTGAAATCATTCCAAGAGAGTGATAAAAAGATTCCATATTGGGTCGGCGAATCTTTTGTGGGCAAGGATTTGGTCGGCATTCAGTACGAGCAGCTGATTGATTACGTGCAACCCTATCAAAATCCAGAGAATGCCTTCAGAGTAATTGCTGGGGATTTTGTAACTACCGAAGATGGTACAGGAATCGTGCATACCGCGCCCACCTTTGGTGCGGACGATGCCTTGGTGGCCAAACAGGCCACTCCAGAGGTTCCACCCATGTTGGTTTTGGACGAAAACGACAACCCAGTTCCGTTGGTGGACCTTCAAGGGAGATTTAGACCCGAATTGAAAGAGTTTGGCGGCAAATATGTAAAGAACGAATATTACGACGAGGGCGAAGCACCTGAAAAGTCGGTCGATGTAGAGATTGCCATCAAACTGAAGATAGAGAACAAGGCCTTTAAGGTCGAAAAATACGTCCACAGCTACCCGAACTGCTGGCGTACGGATAAACCCATTTTGTACTATCCATTGAATTCTTGGTTCATTAAGGTGACCGATGTCAAGGACCGTATGTTCGAGTTGAACCAGACCATCAATTGGAAACCAAAATCCACTGGAGAGGGCCGTTTTGGCAACTGGTTGGCCAATGCCAACGATTGGAACCTATCGCGCTCCAGATATTGGGGCATTCCATTGCCTATTTGGCGTACGGAAGATGGTAAGGAGGAAATTATGATAGGATCCGTGGAAGAGCTAAAGTCGCAAATGGCCAAAGCGGTTGAAGCCGGCATTCTGGATAAGGACGTGTTCGAGGATTTTGTAGTAGGCGATATGAGCGAGGAGAACTACGACAAGATCGATCTACATAAAAATATTGTGGACGGCATCACTTTGGTTTCCCCATCGGGACAACCCATGAGGCGTGAGGCCGACCTAATCGATGTTTGGTTCGATAGCGGTTCCATGCCCTATGCACAATGGCACTATCCATTCGAAAATAAAGATTTGATTGATGAGGGCAAGGCATTTCCTGCCAATTTCATCGCCGAAGGTGTAGACCAGACCCGCGGTTGGTTCTATACTTTGCACGCCATCGGAACCATGGTTTTTGATAGCATTGCCTATAAAAATGTGGTTTCCAATGGACTTGTTCTGGACAAGGAAGGCAAAAAAATGTCCAAACGATTGGGCAATGCGGTAGACCCCTTCGAGGTGCTGCCCGAACATGGCCCGGATGCCACACGCTGGTATATGATTTCCAATGCCAATCCGTGGGACAACCTTAAGTTTGATATTGAAGGTGTTGTGGAGGTAAAGCGAAAATTCTTCGGAACGCTGTACAACACCTATTCATTTATGGCGCTTTATGCCAATATTGATGAATTTAATTATTCCGAAGCGGATATTCCGTTGAAGGATAGACCGGAAATTGATCAATGGATTTTGTCCGAGTTGCATACCCTGATCAAAAACGTGGATGAGGCTTACGATGATTATGAAGCCACGCGTGCCGCTCGAATGATTTCCGATTATGTTCAGGAAAACTTGAGCAACTGGTATGTTCGATTGAGCAGGAGACGTTTTTGGAAAGGTGATTATGAAAAGGATAAAATCTCCGCTTACCAAACATTGTATACCTGTTTGATGACCGTTGCCAAATTATCTGCTCCGATCGCTCCGTTCTTTATGGAGCAATTGTACAGGGATTTGGATGCCACCACTAAGAAAGAAGGTTTTGAGAGCGTACATTTAGCCGAATTCCCTGTTTTTGATGCCAGCATGGTGAACAAGGATTTGGAGCGCAAAATGCAATTGGCCCAAAAGATTTCCTCTTTGGTTTTATCCATCCGTCAGAAGGAAAAGATAAAAGTACGCCAACCGCTCCAGAAAATCATGATACCTGTTCTGGACGATCAGCAAAAAAGAGACATAGAATCCGTCTCCAATTTGGTGAAATCCGAGGTGAATGTTAAGGAGATTGAAATGTTGGACGATGCTTCTGGAGTGCTCGTGAAGCAAATAAAACCCAATTTTAAGGTGTTGGGCCCGAAATTTGGTAAGGAAATGAAGGCGATTGCCACCGAAGTATCCAAATTGGGCCAAGAGGACATACAAAAAATGGAGCGTGAAGGTGAATTATTGCTACAGTTGGAAAATAAAACCGTTAATTTACAGTTAACCGATGTAGAAATAAGTTCCCAGGATATCGAAGGATGGTTGGTGGCAAGTGCAGGTCCCTTGACCGTGGCATTGGATGTAACCATAGATGAGACCTTGAAAAAGGAAGGTATTGCAAGAGAACTTGTGAACCGGATCCAGAACCTGAGAAAAGAATCCGGATTTGAGGTAACCGATAAAATTGATATAAAAATATTGAAGGACGGCCTAGTGGAAAATGCGGTTTCCAGTAATGAGGAATATATTAAAACGGAAACCTTGACCGCCGAGCTCAACTTTGAGGAAGAGCTTGAAGAGGGAACGGAAATAGCCTTTGATGAGGTTAACACAAAATTGTTTATTCAAAAACATTAAGAAAATGGCAGAAGATTCAAAAGTAAGATACTCCGATGCGGACCTTGCGGAATTCAGGACATTAATCGAGGAAAAAATGGAAAAAGCCAAAAATCATTTGGAGCTTTTGAAGAGCTCTTACATGAACGATGGCAATAATGGCACGGATGATACCTCGCCAACGTTCAAGGCATTCGAGGAAGGTTCCGAGACCATGAGCAAAGAGGCGAACACCCAGTTGGCCATCCGCCAAGAAAAATTTATCCGCGATCTTAAGAATGCCTTGTTGCGAATCGAGAACAAGACCTATGGCATTTGCAGAGTAACCGGAAAGCTCATCAATAAAGAGCGTTTAAAGCTTGTGCCCCATGCTACGTTGAGCATCGAGGCGAAGAATATGCAAAAATAAATAAAACGCCTACGGGCGTTTTTTCTTTATGAGGGCGGTGGTGTTCGTGATGTTCGTTTTTACCCTTGTCAATGTCCATGGGCAAAAATTGGTGAGGAAGGCCTTTATAGGGCCCCGTACGCAAAATATCCAAATTGACGCCCGCTATTGCTATCGAATAGATATAAAGACGGGGCCGACTGATGAGGTACAGGTTTCGGCCACCATGGATGGCGAGTATGCGAAAGATTTATTGGTCTCCATAAAAGAGAGTGGGACCACAACCATGATCAGTACAGATTTTCAGCCCAATTTTGTGAATCCGAATGACAAGCTCAGTGCACATAAGGTAATTTCCATAGCTTTGGAAATAAGTGTGCCCGAGTACAAAAATGTGGATGTGTTTGGAACAAAAACAAATCTGTACGCCACAGGAAAATACAAGGATTTGAAGATAACCCTATCAGATGGGCGTTGCACGCTTCGGAATATTTCAGAATCCGTAACCGTGAGTACACAGAAAGGCGATATTCTGCTCTCGGCTCCAAGTGGCGATATTATTTCTGAAAGCACTTATGGAAGCGTGCAAAAAGAAACTATTCCTTTTGGGGACAATCGATTTTTTCTGAAGACTGTGGAAGGAGACATCCTAGTGACAAAAACAAAATAATATGCATATTTTTGCAATCCTTTTAATAACAGCATGAGTTTAAAGAAGTCCCTTATTATCATCGTACTCATCCTAGTGGTGGACCAGATCAGCAAGATCTATATCAAGACCAGTTTTATATTGGGTGAGGCCCACGAGGTGTTCAGTTGGTTCAAAATTCTGTTTATAGAAAACGAAGGGGCTGCGTGGGGAACCAAATTGAGTGACCTTTTGCCAATATCCGAACCTGTCGGTAAACTAATATTGACCATTTTCAGGATTTTTGCTGTTTTTGGGATTGGTTATTGGTTGTGGGATATTATTCGGAAACAGTCTCCAAGAACTTTGATTTTGGCGGTCTCCCTCATATTTGCCGGGGCGGTCGGAAACATTATCGATTCGGTTTTTTACGGAATTATTTTTGACCATAGCAATGGGCAGGTGGCAACATTATTTGCCGAGCAGCCCTATGGAAGTTTGTTCCATGGCAAAGTGGTAGATATGCTGTACTTTCCATTGGTGGATACCACTTGGCCTGATTGGGTACCGTCCGTTGGAGGCAAACGTTTCCGTTTTTTTGAACCCGTGTTCAATATTGCGGATACGGCAATCAGTACAGGAGTGGGTATATTGATTGTGTTCAATAAGAAAGCATTTCCAAAAAGTTCGGAAAATAAAGAAGAAGTTTCCAATCAGAACGTATAAATCTTTTCTGGAGTGATGCAATAATCCAGCTTTACGTCGTTTTTGTGCACATCGGTGATCAGTTTTGGTTCGGCACCAAAAAAAGATAGGCCGATTTTAAGGGTCCCTTTTCGGCATTTGTTCAGAAAACCATCATAAAATCCTTTTCCGTATCCTACACGGTTTCCCATTTCATCAAAAGCCAACAAGGGAACAAATACCACGTCGATTTTATTTTCCGGTATCTCAATGCCGTCAACAGGTTCAGGAACCCCCCACGCACTTTCTTTAAAAGCAGTGTTATCCGTGAGCAAATAGTTTTCCAAGCTGTTGGAACCAACCACTTTGGGAACCACTACATGCTTATCCTTGCCTTGCAACAACGTTATCAAGGGCAACGTATCGACCTCGTTCTTGTCTTCGATACTCAAAAAGATATGGTAATAAAAAAAATCCCAAATAGGGATTCGAAGCGAACTATTGGCCAAGGCCAAACTTAAATCCGAGGCTTTTGTTGGAGAAATTTCCGCTCTCAGATTTTTGTATTTTTTTCTCAGTTCATGTTTCAACATTGACTGTTGAAGATTTTGGGGTTGTTTGGGGACAATGGACTACTACTCTCCTTTTGTTGCAACGGAGAAAAAGATTTTGAAGAAAAGCATCAAAATCAAGTACATTCCCAAAACGATAATATAGTTTTCCATAGGATTGTAATTATATCGTTAAATGTAAGTAAAACATTTGAGAAGAATACCATGAAATGCACTTTTTATCGATGAAATGCATGATTTTTAGCAACAGTTTAACAAAACTTATTGATTGCCAAGTGCTTGATTGTAGGTTTTCCATAGTTTTTTTGTGGTAAATCCCCAGTTTTGATAAATATGATATTTTTTAGGAAATTTTTCATCTTTTCCAACCACTTAAAAAGTATCAATTAACAAGGGTTATATATCAATCCAAATTGGGAATTCATCAAGTTTAACAATAATCAAGACAATTAAAATATAACTTTGTTATAAAGTCAAGAACAGGTCACTTTTAGAGCAATCTATGTCCAAACCTACATCCTTAAAAGTACAGTTGAGTGCGCTTCCCAATAACCCGGGAGTGTACCAGTTTTATGATGCGGACGGCAAAATTCTGTACGTAGGTAAGGCCAAAGACCTGAAGAAGAGGGTTTCTTCCTATTTCAACAAAAAGCAGGAGTACGGAAAAACCAGAGTGCTGGTAAAAAAAATTGATTCCATAAAGCATATTGTGGTGCCTACCGAGTCGGATGCCCTGTTACTGGAGAACAATCTTATTAAAAAATTGTTGCCAAGGTATAACGTGCTGCTCAAGGACGATAAATCCTATCCTTGGATATGCATTAAAAATGAACGTTTTCCAAGGGTATTCTCCACAAGAAAGTTGATCAAGGATGGTTCAGAATATTTTGGCCCCTACACCAGCATGAAAACGGTTCGGACGCTCTTGGACCTGATCAAGAGTCTATATCCTTTGCGTACGTGCAACTATGATTTGTCGGAAGAGAAAATAGATGCAGGAAAGTACAAGGTATGCCTAGATTACCATTTGGGCAATTGCTTGGGGCCCTGCGAAGGTCTTCAAACGGAGAAAGAGTATCACGGACAGATTGAAGATATCAGGCAGATCATTAAGGGCAATTTAAAAGACTCCATACAGACTTTTAAACAGCAAATGAAAGACTATGCCGAGGAGATGGAGTTTGAAAAAGCTCAAAAGGTAAAGGATAAAATTGATGTGCTGGAGAATTATCAAGCTAAATCCACCGTGGTGAACCCTAAGATCAACAATGTGGATGTGTTCACCATTATTTCTGATGAAACCCACGGATATGTAAATTTTTTACAGATTTCGCATGGGGCCATAATTCGGTCCCACACCTTGGAGATTAAAAAGAAGCTGGACGAAACCGATGAAGAGTTATTACAATTGGGAATAACGGAGCTTAGACAGCGTTTCAATTCAACATCTAAAGAGGTGTACCTCCCCTTCCCGGTTACTGTAGAGGAAGATGTAAGGGTAACCCTTCCCAAATTGGGAGACAAACGCCGAATTTTAGATCTTTCCGAACGCAATGCGAGGTTTTATCGCCAAGATAGACTGAAACAGATTAGGATAACCGACCCTGACCGTCACACTAAACGGATTATGGCCCAGATGAAATCGGATCTGAGATTGTCGGAGGAGCCACGGCATATTGAATGTTTTGACAACTCCAACATTCAAGGAAGCAATCCCGTTGCAGCTTGTGTGGTTTTCAAGGACGGAAAGCCATCCAAAAAGGATTATCGCCACTTCAACATAAAAACCGTGGAAGGCCCCGATGACTTTGCCAGTATGGAAGAAGTGGTCTTTAGGAGGTACAAAAGGTTGCTGAACGAAGAGGAACCACTCCCACAGTTAATTGTGATTGATGGGGGAAAGGGACAATTGTCATCGGCATTAAAGAGTTTGGAAGTTCTGGGGCTTCGGGGTAAAATCGCCATTATAGGCATTGCAAAGCGCTTGGAAGAAATTTATTTTCCGGATGATTCAGTGCCATTGTATCTGGATAAACGTTCGGAAAGCCTGAAAATAATCCAGCAGCTGAGGAACGAGGCCCACCGATTTGGTATAACCCATCACAGAAACAAAAGAAGTAAGGGCGCGATTAGTTCAGAATTGGTTAATATTGAAGGCGTCGGAGAAAAAACCGCCCAACAATTATTAAAAAGCTTTAAATCGGTAAAACGAATCAAAGAAGCATCATTGGAAGCATTGACGGCCTCGGTCGGTGCTTCAAAGGCAGAGAAAATTCATAAAACATTTCATAAGTAGGCCATGGGAAACAAGGCAATATTATTTACCGTTCTGATTGCTTCGCTCTGTTTGAAGGGGACGGCCCAGAATACCCCGGAAAACAGACCGCCAAAAGTGGGCCTTGTGCTCAGTGGTGGCGGAGCCAAGGGGTTGGCCCATATCGGAGCTTTGAAGAAAATCGAGGAAGCGGGGGTTAAAATCGACTACATCGGTGGGACAAGTATGGGGGCCATTGTAGGAGCGTTGTATGCGTCTGGCTACTCCGCGCAGGAACTGGATTCCATATTCAGAAAAACGGATTTCACCCGTTTAATACAGGATAATGTACCGCGGAGCGCCAAAACATTTTATGAAAAGGAAGATTCGGAACGCTACGCTTTATCACTCCCCTTCGAAAACTTTAAGGTATCCTTTCCACAGGCCATTTCCAGCGGACAGAACATATATAATCTTTTGGTTCAACTATTGTTCCACGTAAAGGATGTGCAGGATTTCGGTAAATTACCCATACCATTTCTATGTATGGCCACCAATGTGGAGACAGGAGAAGAGATTTTGTTAGATAGAGGTTACTTGCCAGAGGCCATCGTCGCTAGCGGAACGTTCCCCTCCCTTTTTGAGCCTGCCGAGATAAACGAGCAAATTTTGATTGATGGTGGTGTGGTCAATAACTATCCGATAGCGCAGGTAAAGGCAATGGGCGCCGATATTATCATAGGGGTGGACGTGCAGCATGATCTGGCCACAAGGGAATCCCTTTCTTCGGCCACGGAAATCTTGTTGCAGATCAACAATTACCGTACTGTCAACGATATGAGAAAGAAGTCCAAGGAAACCGACGTTTACATAAGACCGGACATCGATGAGTTCTCCGTAATTGCTTTTGACAGGGGCAAACAGATTATAAAAAGCGGGGAAAAGGCGGCTGAGGAAAAATTCGATGAACTTAGGCAAATTGCCCTGAGGCAAGGTGAGACGGCAAAACCTAGGAAGAGAATCACGGTAGTGGACAGTTTGGTCGTGAACCGGATGATCATTGAAGGGAATGATCAATATACCCGGGGCTATATAAAAGGAAAGCTCCGGTTTGATTTGGCGGAAAAAATCTCTTTCGAAGATTTACGACAGGGAATGAACAATCTATCTGCTACGGGCAATTTTAAAGCTATTCGGTATGATTTGATTTCCAATGGATTGGGGACCGATTTGATTTTAAAGCTCAAGGAGAATCCGACCAAAATGTTCATTAAAATGTCTGCCCACTATGATGATTTGTACAAGAGCGCGGCGCTCATCAACCTTACCAAAAAGAATTTTTTGATGAAGGACGATGTGGCCTCGTTCGATTTTATTCTTGGGGACCACATCAGGTACAATATGCAGTATTATCTGGACAAAGGATATTATTGGAGTTTCGGGATAAATTCCAAGCTGACCGATTTTGATTCGGAGATTGATTTTTCCCTCATCCAAGGTAATTTTGATGTTCCCCTCAACCCGAATATCCAAAGGATAAACGTGGATGTAACGGACCTTACCAACCAGATATATCTTCAAACCGTGTTAAAGGAAGAATTTGCGTTTACCATAGGGGCAGAGCATAAATTTTTGAACTATAGCACAAGAACGCTAGGCCAGTTGGACGTGGATCCAGATGTCCAAAACGATGCTCCGACAGGCAATCAAAGATCCAACTTCGAAAATTCTAATTATTTCAGCGCATTCTCTCAAGTAAAGTTGGATACGTACGACGACAAGTACTTTCCTACAAGAGGGCTGTTTTTTGATGGAGATTTTCATTTTTATGCATTCTCATCCGATTACAACGAGAACTTTTCAGAATTTGCCGTGGCCAAAGGAAGATTTGGAGGTGTGTTCTCTCCAGTCCACAATTTAAGCTTTAAATTGGAGGCGGATGCCGGGTTTAAACTGGGAACAACCCCAGTGAGTTCCTTTGACTTTATTTTGGGAGGCTTTGGAAACGATTTTGTAAACAATTTTGTGCCCTTTTTTGGATACGACTTCCTTAGTCTGCCTGGGAACAGTTATGTAAAAGGGTTCGGCCGTTTGGACTATCGTTTTGCTCCCAAGCACCATGTGCTTTTTTCCGCCAACTACGCCACCGTTGCGGACGATTTGTTCAGAACAGGGGATTGGTTTGAGGAGCCAAGTTTTTCAGGGTATGGACTTGGGTACGGTTTTGAATCCTTTTTGGGACCTATCCAAATATATTATTCTTGGTCGCCAGAAATCAGTGAGGGTAATTTTTTCTTTAGTGTCGGGTATTGGTTTTAGTAAAAATCACTCGATCAAAAGGCTCAATTTTCTTAATAATTTGTCAAAAAAACGGTAAAACCAATCAATAATACAGAGGTTTAGTTAAAGTCCGTTAAAAACAATTTTTCCTACAAAACGTTGCCGTATCTTTACACCACATAAGGGGTGGTTCCCTTATAACTTTAAGTATTGGTTTTTCATAATTTAAAGTTTGGTTGGTTATTTAGGAAAAGCCCAGTCTCAAGACTGGGCTTTTTTTGTTTATACTATTTTGGAATAAGTTTTGTTTAAGTATATGTGAACCGTGTAACCCCTAAACTGATTTTACTAATTTTATACCAATAAATTGCACATGAAAAAGATAATCACATATACATTATGCCTTCTTTTTGCAATCTCGGCGTCGGCACAAAACCCGCGCCCGGCCTTTAAACCAGGGGAGTGGCTTAAGTTTAGGATTCACTATGGGTTTTTAAATGCCAGCTATGCCACGTTGCATCTTACATCGGAAACATTGAATAACGTTCCTGTCTACCATGTGGTAGGAGAGGGCAAAACCACGGGGTTTGCCAGTATCTTTTTTAAGGTTGATGATACCTATGAAAGTTATTTTAACAGGGAAAATGGTAGGCCGTACAAGTTCATCAGAAAAATAGATGAAGGGGGATATACCAAGGATATTGAGATTGATTTTGACTACAAACAGGACAAAGCTGTTCTCATGGACCACAAAAATGGGACACAACAGAATTTTACGATCAACAATCAAATACAGGACCTTATCTCAGCTTCCTACTTTTTAAGGAGCAATTATAATCTGGAAGAATTTAAAGAAGGTGAATCCATTGATTTGGATATGCTCTTTGATGATGATGGTGTTTTTAAGTTCCAGTTGAAATATTTGGGAAAAGAAATCCTAAGGACCAAGTTTGGAAAGGTAGAATGTCTTAAATTTAGACCTTTGGTTCAGTCTGGTCGGGTTTTTAAGGAAAAAGAAAGTTTAACACTTTGGGTTTCCAACGATTGGAACAAGATACCTATCAGAATCAAGGCAGATTTGGCCGTGGGGTCTCTTAAAGCCGATCTTGATGGTTACAACGGACTAAAAAACCAGTTTAAAATAATAATGGATTAGTATATAGGTGTTAATGGATAAGGATGCAAAAATCGCTTCCCAAATCAACAAGCTGGAGGAAAAGTACAAAAACTCGGGCCAAGACCTAAGCTCTTATTTGGACGGTCTTCTTTACGAAAGATATCTTACTTACTGGGATTATATCCACTTGGATACTTTGTTGAGCCTTCAAATACCGAGGACTCATTTCCCGGATGAGGAAATCTTCATTATGTACCATCAGATTACCGAGCTCTATTTCAAGCTTATTCTGCACGAACAAAAACAAATTGTTGAGGACAAATCGCAGGACGTTGCTTTTTTTATTGAAAAGGTAAGGAGAATCAATAGCTATTTTAAGGCCCTGATATCATCGTTCAGTATTATGATCAAGGGTATGGAACGAGAACAGTTTCTCCGTTACCGTATGGCACTTCTTCCGGCCAGTGGATTTCAATCGGTACAATATAGGATGATCGAATTTTATGCAACCCCATTGGAGAATATGGTGCATTTATCCGAAAGGGACTCATTCTCTTCTGCAAATAGTATAGAAGAACTGTTCGAGCATGTGTATTGGAAAAAGGGAGCCACCGATTTGGAAACAGGTGAAAAAACATTGACATTAAAACAGTTCGAGGTAAGATATACGCCTCGGCTCCTGCGAATAGCCAACCAAGTAAAGGACAGTACGGTATATCAAAAATATTTACAACTTCCAGAGGCATCCCAATGCAATGAAGAACTAATTTCGGCGTTAAAAGAGTTGGATTTGAATGCCAACGTAAATTGGCCGTTGATGCACATGGGTTCGGCCCATAGATATTTGGCCCGGGAGGGCAAGGAGGTAGAGGCGACTGGCGGAACCAATTGGAAGGACTATTTACCGCCCAGTTTTCAGAAAATAATTTTTTTCCCAACTTTGCATACCAAAGAAGAGTTGGATACTTGGGGTAAACAATGGGTGGACCACGTTTTTAACCCCGCTAAAGAAGAATACAAGGAATAGAAGAAAAATGCAGAAAATTTTTGGGGCAATTTTGATGCTCGCTGTGTTGGCAGCATCTTGCAAACAGACAAACGAACAACCGGAAGAAGAAGTTGCAAAAGTTGAAGTAATAGAAAAACTTCCCGTATTGCATTATGGTTTTAATCTTGAAGAATTCAATGTAGTCCACGATACGGTCCGTAACGGCGACAGTTTTGGGGAACTTATGTTGAAAAACAAGGTGGATTACCCCAAAATCGCCCATATTTCGGAAAATTTTAGGGATACTTTTGATGTTCGTAAGATTAGAGTTGGTAAGCCCTATATCATCCTCAAGTCAAAGGATACTTCGGAAGTTGCCAAAGTCTTTATCTATCAAAACGACAAAATAAATTACACCGTGGTGGATTTGCGAGATACCGCAGCCGTTGCCTATAAGAACAAGAAAAAAGTTACGCTCAGGGAGCGCGAGGTAGGCGGTGTCATAAACAGTAGTCTATCCGAGGCAATGGATAATTTGGGGGTCGATTACACCGTAACTTTGAGTTTGTCCGAGATTTACGCGTGGACCATTGACTTCTTCCGATTGGAGAAGGGCGACAAGTTTAAAGTTGTTTTTGATGAACGATACATCAATGATACCATATATGCCGGTAGGGGTCCCATTAAGGCAGCACTTTTTGAGCACAAAGGAAAAACTGTGTATGCCTTTCCGTATGTGGCAGATTCCGTGAACAACATATTGGATTATTTTGATCAAGATGCCAATAACTTGAGAAGCACATTCCTAAGAGCACCCATAAAATTTGGATACCGACTATCGTCCAGATACAATCTGAAACGCAGGATAGCCTATTACGGTTACAAAGTAAGACCACATAAAGGAACCGATTACGCAGCACCTGTTGGAACCCCAATTGTTGCCACTGCAGATGGAACCGTGACCGAGTCGACCCGAAGGGGCGGAAATGGAAAATATGTGAAGATTAAACACAACGGCACCTACAGCACCCAATACCTCCACATGAAAGCCCAAAAGGTAAAAAGAGGAGAGTTCGCCCGACAAGGTGATGTAATTGGATGGGTAGGAATGACAGGTAATACTGGAGGCCCGCATGTTTGCTATCGTTTCTGGAAGAACGGAAGACAGGTGGACCCATTAAAGGAAAAATTACCCGAAGCCGACCCCATCGCCGATTCTTTGAGAATGGATTACATGGCTCATATATCGCCGTTAAAAGAGCAATTGGATTGCATAGAATTTATTGACATAGCACCTACAGAACCCGAAGAAACCTTAATATCATACACCCAGTAATGGCACTACCCACAATCGACCCCACAACTACGGAAGCCTGGAAAAAACTCAAACAACATTATCAAGAGACCAAAGACGTTCATTTAAGGGAACTATTTTCTAACGAAGAAGGCCGGGGCAAAAACCTATCCATCCGTTGGGAAGATTTTTTGGTGGACTATTCAAAGAATAGAATAACGGATACAACCATTAAGTTGCTTTTGGAACTTGCCGGGGAAGTGGGCCTTACCCAAGCCATAGAAGGTTACTTTGATGGCGAGCTCATTAATCAAACCGAAGGAAGGGCCGTATTGCACACAGCCTTACGCGCCAAAAAGGGTACAGAGGTTTTTGTTGATGGCGAAAACATTGTAGATGAAGTTTTTGAGGTAAAGGAGAAAATCAAATCTTTTTCCGAAGCAGTAATATCCGGGGAGCGTAAGGGCCACACGGGAAAAGCATTTACCGATATTGTAAACATTGGTATCGGTGGTTCTGACTTGGGACCAGTGATGGTGACTGAAGCCTTGAAATTTTATCAAAATGATTTAAAGACTCATTTTGTAAGCAATGTGGATGGTGATCTGGTTCATGAAGTATTGAAAGAACTTGACCCGGAGACCACATTGTTCGTAATTGTTTCCAAATCCTTCACTACACAGGAAACCTTGAGCAATGCACTGACCATCAAAAAATGGTTTCTGAAAACTGCATCCGAAAAAGATGTGGCTGACCACTTTGTTGCCGTATCTACCAATCTTGAAAAAATCAAGGAATTTGGTATTGCAGATGAAAACGTGTTCCCGATGTGGGACTGGGTAGGCGGACGTTTCTCACTTTGGAGCGCCGTTGGATTGTCCATTGCACTTTCGGTGGGCTACGATAATTTTGAATCCTTGTTGAATGGGGCACACGAAATGGACGTTCATTTTAAGGAAACCCCGTTTGATGAAAACATTCCTGTAATTCTTGCCTTGATCAGTGTTTGGTACAATAACTTCTATCAAGCAGAGACCGAGGCCATAATTCCGTACACACAATATTTGCACCGTTTTTCTGCATACCTACAACAAGGTATCATGGAAAGTAACGGAAAGAGTATGGACAGGGCAGGAAATAGGGTCGGTCACGAAACGGGCACTATTATTTGGGGCGAACCGGGAACCAATTCGCAACATGCCTTTTTCCAGTTGATCCACCAAGGGACCAAATTGATCCCCACCGATTTTATAGGCTACAAGAAATCATTGCACGGAGATGTGGACCATCATAATAAATTGATGGCAAACTACTTTGCACAGACCGAAGCCTTGATGAACGGAAAAACCGCGGAAGAGGTTGAACAAGAGTTGAAATCCCAAGGATTGTCCGGTGACGAAATCCAAACACTGCTTCCCTTTAAAATATTTGAGGGAAACAAGCCCACCAACACCATTTTAATAGAGCAGCTTACCCCTAGAAGCTTGGGCGCGCTGATTGCACTTTACGAACACAAGATATTTGTACAAGGCGTGGTCTGGAACATCTTCAGTTACGATCAATGGGGGGTGGAACTCGGTAAGCAGTTGGCCAAAAATATTCTGAACGATATTGAAAATTCAGATATTGGCAAGCACGACAGTTCAACATTGAACCTTTTGCATTTTTTTAAGGAGTAAATTGCCATCTGCTCAAATCCCCGTATAAAGCCTAAACAATTGTCTGTCAGATAATTTGTTTTGTTAATTTAGTGTTAACTATATTTGCGTGATTTTAACTTTGACTTAATCGTAGAATGTCAAAAATGGATCACATTTGCAGCGCTAATTAAACACTTAAACACTGAATTAAATGAAAAGAATCTACTTGGCTATTGCGGCTATTTTGGTTTCCGCGATGGCATTTGCACAAGGGGTTACTACTTCTTCTATAGGAGGTAAAGTAACAGACGAAACTGGGGAGCCTCTGCCAGGGGCGAGTATAGTGGCTGTCCACATTCCTTCGGGAACCACTTATGGGGCAGCTGCTGATTTTGATGGATTTTACCGAATTTCAGGTATGAGAACGGGAGGGCCGTACAAGGTGACAATTTCTTATGTAGGATTTAACGAGGATGTTAAAGAAGGAATATATCTTAATTTAGGTCAAGCAGAAAGAATAAGTTCCCAACTTTCGGAATCAGCAACTGCACTACAAGAAGTTGTAGTTACTGGCGGAGCGGCAGGAAGCCTTTTTGATCCGGGTAAAACTGGAGCTGAGACCAATGTCACACAACGACAAGTGAACAATTTGCCGACAATATCCAGGAATATTGCGGATTTTGCTAGACTTACACCACAAGCTAAAGTGACTGGGGACGATGTGGTTTCAATAAGTGGTCAAAACAACCGGTATAATGCCATTTATATTGACGGTGCCGTAAATAACGATGTTTTTGGCCTTGCAGCAAATGGGACGAATGGAGGACAAACTGGTGTGAGCCCTATTTCTTTGGATGCCATAGAGTCTTTTCAAATAAACGTTGCCCCTTTTGATGTTCGTCAGTCTGGTTTTGCAGGAGGTAGTATCAATGCTATTACCAAATCCGGTACTAACAAGTATATAGGATCTGCCTATGGTTTTTTACGAAACGAGAGTTTTGCAGGCAAGACTCCTGTAGGTTTGGTTGGAGAAGGTGAAGAAAGAGAAAAATTGGATGAATTTTCTGCAAAAACTTATGGAGTACGATTGGGTGGTCCTTTGATTGAGGACAAATTGTTTTTCTTCGTCAATTATGAAAGACAGGAAAATGAAACTCCACAACCATTTAACATTTCAACATATAGAGGTGATGCCACAGCGGCGGACTTAGATAACCTATCTAGTTTTTTGGTTAATAACTATGGATATAATCCTGGAGGTTATGCAAATAATACCTCTAGCTTGGAGAGTGATAAGTTGATTGCGAAAATTGACTGGAACATTAATGATAAGAATAAACTCTCTCTTAAGCACAGTTATGTTAAGGCTATTCAGTTTGATGCACCTTCTTCAAATACAGGGTCTATTAGTTTCATTAACGGAGCTATCAATTTTGAATCGATTACAAATTCAACAGCTTTGGAACTGAACTCTCAAATCGGGAGCAATATGTCCAACAATTTAGTAGTTGGTTATACAACTGTAAATGATGATAGAGATCCAGCTGGGAGCCCTTTCCCTGCAGTTCAGATTTTTGATGCGGCAGGTACTTCGATATTTTTTGGTTCAGAGGCGTTTTCAACAGCTAACCTATTGGAACAGAAAGTATTGACTCTTACCGATAATTTCCAAATCTATTCAGGAAGACATACCATAACTATAGGTACTAACAATGAATTTTCCTCTGCAAAGAATGTTTTCTTTCGTCAGAATTTTGGAGATTACAGATTCAATAGCCTTAGTGATTTCTTAAATGGTGAGTCTGCCAATAGGTATAGGTATGGATACTCCCTATTGGGAGGTTTTGGTGATGATTCAGAAGGAGCAGCAGAGTTTGATTTGTTCCAATTGGGAGTTTATGTACAAGATCAAGTGGATATTACCGACAATTTCAAATTTACCATCGGAGCAAGAATTGATGTTCCTTATTGGGAAGATGGTCTTGAAAATGAAGACTTCAACACAAGAACCGTTGCATTGTTGGAAGCTGCAGGAAAAGACTTGCAGGGAGCAAGAGTGGGCCAAGGGATAAATCCAAATGCCCATTTTTCGCCAAGATTAGGTTTTAATTGGGATTTGAAAGGGGATAGAACTACCCAGATAAGGGGAGGTTTAGGAATATTCACATCCAGAGTTCCGTTGGTATGGCCGGGAGGAACATATAACAACAATGGTATTACTGCCGGATTCATCCAGCTTACAGGAGATGATGTTCCTGACTTTAACCCAGACCCTACAGGTCAATTGGCTATACCACAACCTGGTACGGGATCCGTTGGTGGACAAATTGATTTGTTCGCACCTGATTTTAAACTACCTCAAGTGTTCAAAACAAATATTGCTGTCGACCAAAGATTACCAGGAGACATTATCTTTTCAGCAGATTTTATTTGGAACGATAATATTACAGCGGTTGCATATGAAAACTTAAACCTTAGAGGTCCTCAGTTTATGACTACAGGTGCTGGATCACGACCTAATTATGGTTATGCTTCTATAGACAACACTTATAGCGATATATATTTGGCGACAAATACGGGAGCCGGAAGTTCTTACAATATCACTGGTACATTATCAAAGAACTTTTACAGTCCAAAATTGGATATTACCGCTCAAGCATCGTACTCCTATGGAGAGTCTGATGGAATTTTGGATGGGACTTCATCACAAAACAGTTCTCAATTCAGAAACTTAGAAACTGTTAATGGGTCTAACAGACCAGATTTATCCATTTCAGATTTCTCACCAGGTCACCGAGTAATTGCAAATTCAACTTTTGAATTTAAATGGTCAGATAATCTTAAGACAAGATTGGGCTTATTTTACGAAGGAGCTGAAGGATCTCCGTTTAGCTATGTTTACAACGGAAGTGGTTTATTATCCGATACAGGATCATTCTCTGCTTTGATTTATGTGCCTGCGAACGAATCAGAGGCCAATTTAGTTGATTCTGACGATTTGAGTGCTGCTCAACAATGGAGCGCATTAAATGCCGTTATCGAAGGAGATGATTACTTAAAAAGTAGAAGAGGAAAATTTGCAGAACGTAACGCTGACCGTTCAGATTGGACCCATATTATTGATTTGAAATTTGCACAAGAATTTGGAATCAAGTTTGGTGAGAACACCCACAAATTGGAATTTACTGCAGACATCTTCAACTTTACCAATTTATTAAACAAGGAATGGGGTGTAAGAACCTTCTCTAACTTTAACCAAGTACAATTGTTGAATTTTGAAGGCTTTGCCGATGATGGTACGACACCTCAGTTTACTTTTGACCCAGGTGTTGAAGAAACAAGAAATATTATCGATGATTCTGGATTGCAATCATCTAGATGGCAGATGCAGTTAGGGCTTAGATATAGCTTTAACTAGTATTGAACGATTTTTTATAAACCCTGCCATTTGGCAGGGTTTTTTTATGCCCAAAAATCCGTACTTTTAATCGCACAAACGATACCTAATG
Source organism: Flagellimonas abyssi (assembly GCF_019457905.1). Lineage (GTDB taxonomy): Bacteria > Bacteroidota > Bacteroidia > Flavobacteriales > Flavobacteriaceae > Flagellimonas > Flagellimonas abyssi. Next base: position 31,358 of record NZ_JAHZSV010000019.1, read on the forward strand.
GAAATTATCAAGAACCTACACTCGTATTTGGCCTATGTGGTGCTGGCCGTTTTAGTAATTGCCGTAATCAATGCCATAGCGGGCTGGTTGGGCAAAAAGGACTTCACCCTTCAAAAAGACCTTCGTATAAGCTTGTTTGCCCTTATTTTAAGCCATATTCAATTGTTGGTGGGACTGTTGTTGTATTTCACATCGGGGAATGGACTAAAGGCCGTTCAAACTTTGGGAATGGGTGGATTGAATGCTCCTGCAAGACTTTTGGCGGTAGAGCATCCATTCATTAATATTATAGCTTTGGTTTTGATAACCATTGGATGGTCCCGTCATAAAAAGGTGATGGAAAGCAATAAAAAATTCAAGACCATTTCTATTTTTTACGGACTTGGATTGCTGTTGATTTTAAGCCGTATTCCTTGGGGACAATGGTTCGCATAAAGTAATTCCCGAGAAGGCGGGAATCTTATACAGTTTACTTAGTAACTTTTCCTTAAATGGTCACATAGTTAATCTCCGAGATTATTATATGATCGAGTAGTTCTATTTCTAAAATAGCGGCAGCTTTTTTCATGCGGTCTGTAAATGCTATATCTGCCTCACTGGGCTCCAATTTTCCTGAGGGATGATTGTGGCAGAGGACAATCTTATGGCATTGTTTGGCTGCGGCCAAACTTAAAACTTGCACTGGCGTAACAATATTTCGATTGCTGGTGCCAATGGTCACAAGTTCAATATACTCAATATCATTTGCAGCATTGAGACCTATGGTCCAAAAATATTCTTTTTGTCTGTGGATTTTGTTCTGCCGCCAAAGCACCTTTTGCATAATGCGGGCAATATCATCCGTACCAGATATATGTTTGTCCTCGTCCTGAGGAAGTCTTACAGTCATGAGATAAAGATAGAAAATGTTTTGTTTAAAGGATTATTCAGATTCCTTGACCAAAAAAGATATGGGCGGGATAATAATCACTATAACCTTGTATTTTTTAGTCAACAAAGGTTTCTTTTATGACCTCTTTGCATTTTTCAATTTCTACATTGGTCAGGTTTTCAAAAATTCGGATTATTCTAGTTTTGTCAACTGTCCGAATTTGGTCAATGGCAATCATTCCTTTTCTTTCGTTATGTTTGATCGAAACCCTTGTCGGATATTTTTTTAAATTGGTTGTCATTGGAGCAAGAACTATTGTGTTCAGATATTTGTTCATTTCATTTGGCGAAATGATTACACAAGGTCTTGTCTTTTTTATTTCGTTACCACTGGTCGGGTCAAGGTTTACAAGAACGATCGAGTATTGTTTTAAATCCATTCTTCAAGGTTTTCATCCTCGAAGACATCATTCATCAGCAACTTGTCATCTCCATTCTCATTCATTTTTTTAAATTCTTTTTCCCAATTTTTTCTTGGTGAAGCAATTGGTTTGAGGATGATCTGTCCTTTTTCAAGAATCAGTTCCACTTTGTCCTTGATATTATATTTTTCCAAAATGGTCTTGCTCAAACGAAGTCCTTTTGAATTACCGATTTTGATTATTGATGCTTCCATAAGTCTTTAAATGTTATTACAAAGTAACCACTTTTTATTAAGGTTCCAAAAAATGTTCCACATTAAAGCCAACGTGCATTATCATCCGTACTAAATACATGTTTGTCCTCGTCTTTAGGAAGTCGTACTGTCATGAGTTAAAGATATTAAATGTTTTGTCACCTTGAGCGCAGTCGAAAGGTAGGGAAAACATCTCGACTTTAGTTTATCCTGAGCGAAGCCGAAGGACACGATGTGACATTCAGTCGTGAATCCATCACTCCACCTCCTTCAACAAAAACAAATACGCAGGAAAGTGGTCGCTATACCCGGCCGTATAGCTACCGCCCGAGTAGGTACGTAGCGGATACCCCTTAAACCGTCCTTCATCAGTTCGGATAAATTGTGGTGCAAAAATGCCCGCTTTCCAAAGCGATAGGGTTGTTCTGTTTTCGGTCACCAAATTGGAGGTCATAAAAATCTGGTCAAACAAGTTCCACTTATCTTGGTATGCCAACGAACCGATTCCTTTTTTAAACATTGCCTCCATAGGATTAAATAGGCTTAAGCTATCCAATTGACGCTTTTTGCCCTTTGTTTTCAGTATTTTTTTCAAGCTGTCATCAATGGGGTCGTCGTTGAGGTCACCCATCGAAATAATTTTGGCATCCAAATCCAATTCTTGGATGGAGTCAATAATTCGCTTGTTCAACAAAGCCGCACGAACACGTAAAGGGGAACTTTTCGCCGCTCCGCCCCTCCGCGAGGGCCAATGGTTTACAATAAAATGAATTTCTTCACCATCCATAGTGCCGCCGACCACCAATTGGTCACGCGTGTATTTCCTTTCGCTCATTTCATCAAACAACAAAAGCCGATGACTTTTAAACGAAGAGGGAATAAATGCTGACTTTTTATAAAGCAGTGCCACATCAATACCGCGAGCATCTGGGGAATCAAAATGGATGATGCCATAATCCTTATCCAGCAAATTGGGATGTTGCACCAAATCTTCCAGCACATCCAGATTTTCAACTTCGCAAAGCCCCACAATGTCGGGAGAGGTTTTAGACGTTTCGGCACCAATTTGCGAAATGACCTTGGATAGGTTTTCCACCTTTTGCAGATACCGTTCCCGCGTCCAATGATAACTACCCTCGGGAGTTCGGTCATCATCAAAAGTGAGCGAATCGTTTACCGTATCGAACAGGTTTTCACAGTTGTAAAAAGCAATCGTTCTTAAGGTGTATGTCTTGGACTTTTGTCCATAAAGTGAGGTCGATATTAATACAAGTAGGCATATTAATAATCGCATTTTATTTTGATTTTGTAGCTAAAATATGTAGAATTGTTCGCTTTTCCGCAGTTTGTACAGCAATTACAACCCCTTTTTTATTAATTAACCTACAAAAACCTATGAGGCTAGCCATAGTATTGGCCGTGCTTTGTTGTTGTGAGTTGCTGTATGCACAACAAAGTACTCGAGTTACAGGACAATTGATGGAAAAGGGTTCCGATACTCCCATTCCCAATGCCATAATTACCTTGGAAAACACTTTAAAGGAGTTTTCTGCAGATTCCTACGGTAAATTTGAGTTCGACCTAGTGGGTAAACAAACAGAGACACTCCATGTTTCCGCCCTGGACTTTATTCCCAAACGATTTTTGCTCCATTTGGATGGAAATCCGATTGATTTAGGGACCATTTATCTGGAAAGGGATATTGCTAGAGAACAAACCGATAATTTGATTTCACTGACGGATGGAGATCTTTCCGATGATTTTGAATCCATTTCCAGCTCCATGGGATTATTGCAATCCACTAGGGACATATTTCTGAACCGTGCCGCTTTTGATTTTGGACAAGCCTTTTTTAAGGTGCGAGGTTATGATTCACGAAATGGCCAAGTGTTGATGAACGGAATTCCCATGAACAAATTTTTTGATGGCAGGCCACAATGGAACAATTGGGGCGGCTTGAACGATGTGGTCCGAAATCAAGAATTCACCAACAGCCTAACGTTGAATCCGTACACCTTCGGCGCAATTCTGGGCAACACGAACATCATTACCCGACCTTCTGGTTTTCGTTCCGGCCTGCGGTTATCGTCATCTATGTCCAATCGCACCTATCGCGGTAGGTTGATGGCCACCTACAATTCCGGAGAAAAAGCAAGTGGTTTGGCCTATTCCGTATCCGCTTCGCGACGATGGGCCAAGGAAGGGTATGTAGATGGAACGCTGTATGATGCCTACTCGTTTTTTGGAGCCTTCGAGTATCAATTTGACCCTGAAAACAGCATTACGTTTACCTCCATATGGGCACGTAACAGACGCGGAAGCTCCTCTGCCTTAACGGAGGAAGTCTTTGATTTGATGGGAGGGCAGTACAATCCATATTGGGGCGAACAAGGTGGCAAAATCAGAAATTCAAGAGAGCGTGAGATTTTTGAGCCCTTGTTTTTGCTCAACTATGCTTTGAACAAGAAAAAGGTTAATTGGAATATTGGGGTTGCCTATCAAACAGGAATCAATTCCAGAAGCAGGCTTGGCTATTACAATGCGCCAAATCCCGATCCAACGTATTACCGTTATTTGCCCAGTTACCACATCAACAGTTCCATTGGAGCAGATTTTATCAATGCAAACTTGGCGAAAGAAACATTTTTGAAAAACCCACAATTGGATTGGGAACAATTGTATGAAGCCAATACCAACAATAACGATAAGGCAGCTTATTTGCTTTATGATGATGTTGCTCAGAACACGACCATTTCAGGTGCCACCAATTTGGATTATGCTTTGAATGATTTCATCAAACTTGGCTTTGGCGGAAATTACAGAGCTACAGGATCTGAAAACTATGCCGAAATACAAGATTTGTTGGGAGCTACTTATCATGAGGATATGGACACTTTTTCCAACACCTTGAATAATGTTGATGAGGAACTACAAAAGACAGAAGGCGAGAAATTCAATTACTATTATAATTTGGATGCCTCTCAAATGGAAGGGTTTGCCCAAGTGCAATTGACTTCCAACAAATGGGATGGATTTGTATCAGCTTCGTATTCCAACTTTAATGTGCAGCGCAATGGATTCTTCAAAAACGAGCGCTATTTGGAAAATTCCTTCGGAGCAAGCGAAAAAATTATCTTTTCCAACTTGGCATATAAAGGTGGATTCACGTATTTCTTGACGGGACGACATTGGTTTACGGCCAATGCTGCTATGGTGGAACGACCACCTATCATACAGAACATTTTTATCAACCCACGGGAAAATAACGAAACGGTTCCCGAGCTTCAAAAAGAGGTGGTCAGCAGCGTGGACATGAGCTATTTTGTGCGTCTCCCGAGCTTAACGGGACGAATCAGTGCGTTTTATACCAGGTTTCAGCATACTACCGACATTAATTTCTTTTTTGTGGATTCTGGCTTGGGTTCCGATTTTGTTCAAGAAGTAATCACAGGATTGGACAGGCTTCACAAAGGCATCGAGTTTGGTTTTGAGTACGAGGCATCATCCAGTGTAAAATTGACCGCTGCAGGAAACATTGGCCATTATGTATATGCGAGCGACCCATCTGTGCAAATCAATTTTGATGCCGCAGGCGCCGAAGAAGAACTTATTTCTCCCGAGGGAAACATAGATTTGGGCATCGCCGATCTCAAGGATTTAAAACTGGCCCAAGGGCCACAAACTGCACTTGCATTGGGGGTATCCTACCGAGCTCCCAAATATTGGTGGATAAGCGGCACTACCAATTACCTCACCAATAATTATAGTAATCTCTCCACCATTACCAGAACGTCCAGTTTTCTCATCGACCCCGAAACCAATGAACCTTTTCCCGATGCTACCGAAGAGAATGTGGCCAAATTGCTAGAGCAAAACAAACTCGACGATATCTATTTGTTGAATTTGGTCGGGGGCAAATCTTGGTTGATCGATGGAAAGTACATCAGCTTTTTCGCCAGCGTCAACAATGTGTTTGATAAGGTTTTCCGCACAGGCGGATATGAGCAGAGCAGAAACGGAAATTTTGGCCAGTTGAAACAGGACAATCAGAGTGGAACGCCCTCCTTTGCCCCAAAATATTGGTACAGTTACGGAAGAACCTATTTCTTGAATTTGGCCATCAGTTTTTAATCTACTTCTTATGAAAAACGTGATTTTAAAAATTATCGGAACCTTCATTTTGATTTCCTTTTTATGTTGTGTGGATGGAAGGGATTTTGATGAAATCAAAGGAAATTGCATAACGGATATAGCGTCCAACATCACTTTTTCCGAGTTGGATTCCTTGGTGCAAGATGATGCAGTCCAGATTCTGGATGATTTGATTTTAGAAGGTTATGTAGTCTCATCCGACCGTGCTGGGAATTTTTTCGGGGTGCTTTATCTGCAAGATGCCCTAAGCAATCCAAAATCAGGCCTTCAACTTGAAATGGATTTGAGGGAATCCCATTTGCAATTTCCAGTGGGGAGCAAAGTTTTGGTAAAGTTGAAAGACCTTTATTTGGGCAAAAAAGGAAGTAACCTTCGAATCGGGAGCGTTTTCTCTTCCTTTGGAAACCTTTCCATCGGCAGGTTGCCTTCGGGGAAGGTTTTTGAGCATCTTTTTGTGGCGTGCGATGGTGGAGGGAATCCCGACCCTGTGCTTGCAACAATATCAGAAATAGATAGTTTGCCCTCCAATATATTGGTAGAACTACAAAATGTGGAGTTTGCGGAGGAAGCCTTGGGCGAAACCTATGCCATTTCCCAAGAAGAAACCGAACGGACCCTGCTGGATTGCGAAGAAAACGAGATTACACTTATAAACAGTGGTTATGCCGATTTCCAAGCCGAACCGTTGCCTGGAGCGAACGGAACGATTACTGCAATCTTAACCAAGGACGGTAAGACCCCTAAACTCGTAATCCGAACATTGGATGATGTAAACTTTACGGAAGAGCGTTGCCCAGAGATTATCACCGAGTTCACTTCCAATCAAATTTTTATTTCAGAATTGGCAGACCCCGATAATAATGCAGGCGCTCGTTTTGTGGAGCTGTACAACTCATCTTCCGAGCCATTGGATTTAAACCTATGGACGCTACGCAGATACACCAACGATAATACAGAAGTGAGCTCCACTATAGATTTGTCGGGTTTTATTATTGGTGCCGAGAGTACATTGGTGATTTCTCCCAACGCGGCAGAATTTGAACTTGTCTATGGCTTTGCTCCCGATTTGGGAGTATCCACCAACAGCCCTGCAGATTCCAATGGGGATGATAATTTGGAGTTGGTCGACCCCTTCGGAACCGTAATCGATATGTTCGGGGTAATTGGAGAGGATGGCTCGGGAACCAACCATGAGTTCGAGGATGGAAGAGCGGTTCGCAATCCTGATATTTTGAAAGGTAATCCAACCTTCACCTTTGGTGAATGGATCATTTTTAATGATTCGGGAGAAGCGGGCACCACGGATTTACCCCAAAATGCCCCCGAGGATTTTACCCCAGGGGTTAGGGATTAAAATATTAAAACGCCTTATAGCTAAACTTTTGCCCACCCACAGATGCATCGGCCATAAGACCCGCTTTCGGAAGTGCAAAAACGGCCACACCATCCTTGTACTTGGCGTTAAAGGCTATGCCCGATTTTAAGGCAACTGCCGAAGTCTCGGCCGCAAATTGGAACTTTTCGGTCTTAAAACGTTGCAGGTCCACATCGGTCTCGAAGAAAATTACTTCGATAATGGCCTGTCCGCCTGCCTGTAATCCAATGTTCAATTTTTTAAGGTCGGCCATTCCCACGGCATCACCGTTTTCATACACCACACCGTTACCAGATGCACCACCGATGATAAAACCACCTTTTCCAACATTGGGGAAGATTACGTAACCGGCAGAATTCTCAAAAAAGCCTTCCAAACTTGGACTTGTTTCCAGCAGTGTAGATTTTGCCTTTTCGGCGTCCGCCATTATTTTTTCATCCTTTCTGCTTTGGGCCGATATAGAAATGGCGAAAAGAAAAAGGGTCAGCATTATAACAGGTTGTATACGTTTCATAGTGTTTCTTTTTTTGTTACTCAAAATTAAAGAAAGAACCCCTTCCAATCTGGAAAGGGTTTGCCAATTATTGTTAAGGAAAGCCTATAGTTTTCACATTACATTTGAGGAAAATCCTCGTCTTCCATTACCTCTTCCATTTGTAGCACGTGCCTTTCCATATGTCCTGCGATAAAAACAATGAACTGGGCGGCATCAACAGTGCCAAAAGGTAGTTTTGCATAACGGTTTCTTAGATCATCCTCGGTGGTTTCAATATATTCCATAAGTTCTTGGCGTATGGCAAGCAACGCGCCCAAGGTCTCCTCCGTAGAACCAAACTGACCACTAGGTTCAAATGGTTCTGCAGTTTTAACTTTTTGACTCCTATCAGCTATCATGGGCATAATTTGGTCATCTTTAAAAACAAGGGAATCTTTTAGCTCTGGTTTTGGGCCATCAGCAATACTTTTATGGAGCATTTCAACAAACATTTTTTCCGTCAATGCCAAGTGTTCCACATTTTCGGCGATGGACCACGAAGTTGGGTCGGGCTTGTAGTCGAGTTGTTCATCAGAAAGACCATCCAGTACTTGTTTCATGTGTTCTCGACTTTCCGTTAAATGTTTCATGATCCATTCTTTGTCCTTTGAGTCGATTTGAATTTCTGGATCTTTGGTAAAACCGAAAAATAGAACAATGGCTAAAGGGAAGAGTAATTTTTTCATTTGTAATGATGTTTTTATTTTTTTATACAGTTTCTTAATAGTTAGTACTTTAAAGATAATTCAAATAGTAATATCAAATAATAAATTAACGAATGAGTAAAGAAATCCTTAAATTTAGGAAAGCATGCAGATGCGTCCAGCACAGATATTATTCCGATGTATTAAAATAGATGATGACTATTATTTAATAGTATTTTAATATCGATTATCTATTGTTGTAGCAACGAATCTTATAATTTTACAATAGCTATTAATTAACACACAACTATAATATCATGAGTAAAGAATTGGCTAATGGTGCAGATGAGGGCATGTGCCCTTTTCTGAACGGCGAACTAAAACAAGTGGCCGGAAGCGGTACCCAAAATCAAGATTGGTGGCCCAATAGGCTTAAATTGGAACTTTTGAGCCAGCATTCAAATAAAATAGATCCATTTGGAGAGGAATTCAATTATGCGGAGGAATTCAAAAAACTGGACTACGCAGCTTTGAAGAAAGATATTTTAGACATAATGACCGATTCAAAGGATTGGTGGCCGGCTGATTTTGGAAGTTATGCCGGATTGTTCATCCGTATGGCTTGGCATAGTGCAGGAACGTATCGCGCCGGTGATGGTCGCGGAGGAGGAGGACGTGGACAACAACGTTTTGCACCGTTAAATTCCTGGCCGGACAACGTGAGTTTGGACAAAGCACGTCGACTGTTATGGCCCGTAAAACAAAAATATGGCAAGAAAATTTCTTGGGCAGACCTTATGATATTGGCTGGAAATGTGGCCTTGGAGTCTACAGGGTTCCGCACTTTTGGTTTTGCAGGGGGTCGTGAGGACGTTTGGGAACCAGACCAAGATGTGTATTGGGGAAGCGAAACTGAATGGTTGGCCTTGAGCGATACGCCAAATAGCCGTTACTCCCACAATAAAGAGGAGCGTGATTTAGAAAACCCTTTGGCCGCTGTTCAAATGGGATTGATTTACGTAAACCCGGAAGGCCCTGACGCAAATCCTGACCCGATAGCAGCAGCACACGACATTAGAGAGACCTTTAAGCGCATGGCGATGAACGACGAGGAAACCGTGGCGTTGATAGCTGGCGGGCATACCATAGGCAAGACCCATGGTAATGGAGACCCAGAGTTGGTAGGTGCAGACCCCGAAGGAGAGGATTTGGCATTGCAAGGTTTTGGATGGGTCAATAAAAATGGGACAGGAAAAGGTTCCGATGCCTTTACTTCCGGATTGGAAGTGACGTGGACCTCTACTCCGGTACAATGGAGCAACGATTTCTTCAAATTCCTGTTCAAATTCGAATGGGAATTGACCAAAAGTCCTGCAGGAGCACACCAATGGGTGGCAAAGGATGCTGATGCCATTATCCCAGATGCTTTTGGTGGACCGAACAAGAAACCGACCATGTTGACTACCGACCTGTCGCTTCGTTTTGACCCTGAATACGAAAAAATTTCCCGTAGATTCATGGAGGATCCACAAGCCTTTGCCGATGCGTATGCTCGTGCATGGTTTAAGCTGACACACCGTGATATGGGACCACGCTCCCGTTATTTGGGTCCAGAGGTGCCAAAGGAAGAACTGGATTGGCAAGACCCTATTCCAGCTATCGATTATACTTTGGTAGATGATGCTGATGTAAAAGAGCTAAAGGAAAAAGTATTGTCATCTGGTCTATCCATTTCTGATTTGGTGTATACCGCTTGGGCATCGGCTTCCACTTTCCGTGGCGGTGATAAGCGTGGCGGAGCCAATGGGGCGCGTATCAATTTAGAACCCATGAAGGGTTGGGAGGTCAATAAAGGCACTGGAAAAGTGATTTCTGTGCTTGAAGGTATCAAAAATGAATTCAACAAAAATGCCGGTGGAGGAAAGAAAATTTCCTTGGCAGATATAATTGTGTTGGCCGGTAGTGCCGCTGTTGAAAAAGCAGCCAATGATGCTGGTTCTTCAATTAAAGTACCATTTAACCCTGGCCGTAATGATGCAAAACAAGAACAGACAGAAATTGAATCCACAAACTACCTGGAGCCAAAGTATGATGGTTTTAGGAACTACGTTAAGGAAGGGGTAAAAGTACAGGCAGAACACCTTTTGGTGGACAAGGCTCAATTGCTTACCCTTACCACACCCGAGATGACGGCTCTAGTTGGAGGATTACGTGTGTTGGGTGCCAATTTTGATGGTTCAAAGAAAGGAGTATTCACCGAAAGAGTAGGTGTATTGAGCAACGATTTCTTCGTCAACCTACTGGATATGGGCACCCAATGGAAGGCCGTAAATGAGGAAAAATCGTTGTACGAAGGAATCGACCGTGAGTCTGGCGAAGTAAAATGGACCGGAACACGTGTGGACTTGGTATTTGGTTCCAACTCTATATTGCGTGCCGTAGCCGAAGTTTATGCAGCTGAAGACGGAAAACAAAAATTTGTAGAAGACTTTGTAGCGGCATGGACCAAAGTGATGAACTTAGATCGCTTTGATTTGGATTAATCCGTTCGAAGCAAAAGATAGAAAAAGAAAATTAATTGCAAATGCTGCCATGGCCCACTCGGTTATGGCAGTTTTTTTATAACTTTCAATCACCTATGAGCAATAAAGAAGAACTCTTCGATAATATACGACTTGGGAACTCAGAAGCTGTTGAGAACCTATTGGAAAGCAACCCCAAACTTTTGGAAAGCAAAGACCAAAGAGGCTCTACTCCACTACTGTTGGCCGCTTACTATGGACATGAGAATGTGGTAGAGTTTCTGTTGGAAAAAGGGGCCACAGTCGATGCTTTGGATGGCTCTGGAAACACGGCCTTAATGGGAGTTTGCTTTAAAGGTTACACCGATATAGCCAAGAAATTGATAGATGCCGGAGCCAATGTGAGTCAAAAAAATGCAATGGGAGCCACTTGTCTTATCTATGCCGTAACCTTCAACCGAAAGGATATCGCCGAAATGCTTTTAGAACATGGTGCGGATGCTTCCATAAAAGACAATAGGGGAAAGACCGCCATGGACCTTGTTTTGGAACAAGGGAACACCGAGTTGGAAGAACTTTTAAAAAAATATTAGATGTCCACCACTTTGAACCTTGCTTTGATTCAGACCGATTTGTACTGGGAGGACCCAGTGAGCAACCGAAAAATGTTTGAAGAAAAGATTGAGGGCATTTCAGACGATGTGGATTTGATTATACTTCCCGAAATGTTCACCACAGGGTTTACCATGAAGCCCGAGAAGATATTATTGTCCGAAAGCAAGGGAACACTCGATTGGATGAAAAAAATCGCCCAACAAAGCAACACGGCGCTTATGGGAAGCATTGTTTTTCAAGAAAACGGAAAGTTTTATAATAGGCTGTTTTTTGTGTCACCGGACGGAAAAGTTGAGGCCTACGATAAAAGGCATACGTTCACATTGGCAGGTGAAGATGAGGTATACGAAGCAGGCAACGAAAAACTCATTTTTGAATACAAAGGATTCAAAATTTGTCCAATGATCTGTTATGATCTTCGGTTCCCGGTTTGGTCCAGAAATGTGGAAGACTACGATGTACTAATCTATGTGGCCAATTGGCCAAGTAAGAGAATTAATGCCTGGGATACACTGCTTAAGGCAAGGGCCATCGAGAATATGGCATACTGTGTTGGGGTAAACCGAACAGGAACCGACGGATTGGATTATGAATATCCAGGACATTCCGCGATTTACGATGTACTTGGAGAACCGTTGGCCTTTTCGCAGGATGAAGAAGTCCTGTATGCTACCTTGAACAAAGAGCATGTTACATCTACCAGAAAGCAACTACGATTTTTAGAAGACCGCGATAACTTTAGTTTGATAGGATAAAGGTTTCCTCCTTTTCCCAGTTCGCCCTTATTTCTATGGTTCCGGGATAGTAACTGATTTCTTCAGGCTGCCTTTTTTCAAGATAATTTCCCGTATCCAATTTCCCGTTACCGTTTTCATCAAAAATAACACGGGCCACATAATTCCCCGGATTCAAATTGTTAAACTCGAAAGCTTGGGGTTCGGTGGCAAAAATCTCCCGTTGTACCTCACCCTTTTCATTGGTTAGCTGAACAATTACAGGGAAAGTAACGTTTCCGCTCAAAATCATTGTTAAATTACCATAATCTGCAAAGCTACTAGTAGATAGGTTATAGGCCAAAGAATCGTTTTGGATGCCAAAGAAGTCAGTTATCGCGCCCGGTAACAACGAAAAGGAATATTTTTGGTTGGGCTCAGTTTCAAAATCAAAATCTATCTTATTGCTGATGGTATCCAGTTCGTAAGTATAGGTCGCAGGAATGGAATCGCTCACCATGAGGGATATATTGCTGGTGTCCATAGCTGCAATCGGTGTATTGGCCAAAATGCTGAAGGTATCCTCAAAATTGAATTTTCCGTTCACCGAAGCCGATAGTTTTAATGAATCCATGGGCAAGTTTCGCATCTTTACCGTGAACGTATCCAACACCTGAACCTTATCATTTCTTACCATAAAAATAATGGAATCCAAATCCGTTGGGGTAAACCAATAATTTAAGGTGTCCTTGTCCCTTTCCTTTAAGATGGTCGTACTCACCGAGTCGGGCAATGTTGTTAGGGTTTCAATAACCATGTCCCTATAATCGCCTTGATAGCCAAATATGATTTTGTTGTTCGCTGCCAAACTGGGCACAGAAGGTTTGTAGTTCAATTGCTCACGGAACAGGTTTAGTCCATAAATCGAATCGGTCGGTAGCGTGATGGTATCCTCAATAAAACCAATTTTATCCTGCCCTTGGTCGAACATATTGTTTTTGTTCACATCCTTCAATCCGAACAGGGCATACTTTCCTGCCTTTAAATTCCTGAGCTCAAAAAATGGAAGACTATCACCCGTGTTGGTGATGTATAAGGGTGGTTGTTTGTAAATAGTGGAATCTGTGTAAGCACTGTCAATTTCATACAGCATTACACTGATAAACTCATCTGCTTTTCTGTTTATCGCATCTTTTACCGCGCCGCTCAATGTGAGGGAATCCAAATAATCCCCGGTAGAGAACACATAGCTCAAAAAACTATTGGGATTGCCTTCGTTGTTGTCCACAATACTTTGTCCAAAATTAATGGTGTAAGTCGTGTTTTCGCGGAGCGTATCCTTAATTATCACTTCAATATACCTACTTGGCCCTCCCATGGGAGATATAGTGGCCGGGTTTTTAAATGGAGGTGAAACTACCAATTGGTTTTGCACATCTTCCAGTTTGATGAGTTCATCAAAATAGAGGCGTATTTTTGTTGCCTTAAAATTCGTACTGAAGTTCTCAGGTTCCGCCCGCACCAATTTAGGAGGTGTAATATCTTTGGGGCCACCGCTTGGGGAACCTCGTTTGGCACATTGCCAAAGGGCAAGCACCATAAAGGTGACAAAAAGAAGTCCCAACAGTTTTTTTAAGTACACCATGCCTAAAAATAATGTGGAACAAAGAAACAACTAATTTGAAAACTTGGGCATCGCATTAATAAATTTTAACCCTCTGGCACAACGGCCATGGTCAATACCGAAACCGATACGCCCTTTTGTTGTAGAAGTGTTTTGGTACAAGATTCAATGGTGGCTCCCGTGGTAATCACATCGTCCACCAAGAGCACATGTTTATATTTCCGGTGGTTTGATGCATTCAGAGTAAAAGCATCCTTTGAGCTTTCCCAACGGCTTTGCCTATTCTTTTTGGTAAGAGTCTTTATGTTTTTTGTTTTGATCAGCCAATCATCGCAATAGGTCGCGCCAATTTGCTCTGCAATGGTTTTGGCAAACAGGGCCACTTGGTTGTACCCGCGTTTTTTTAGTTTTTTTGGATGAAGTGGTACAGGTACTACGGCATCAACGTTTTTTAGTTGCCCATTTTCCATTAAAAGAGCACCGCACCATTCCCCAAAAAAACCTCCGATCTGTTCCTGATTTTTGTATTTTAACCAGTGCAATAAATTTTTAACAAGGCCATTTTTTGTAAAAAAAACAAAAGAAGCAGCCTTTTTTATCGGAATTCTACCATAAAATCTACGGTCCACTGCATTTTCTTCCAGATAGTTATGATCGGTGAGTGGCACATCATGTCGACAAACGGCACACAAAATACGTTCTCCACTAAATAATTGGGCATTACATCCAAAACATACCCTTGGCAATAGGATGTTGTTAATCTCGTTTATTATCTTAGCCAACCTTTTTGGTATCAAATCTTATACAATTTAGAGTAGTCTGTCAACCCCATGAACTCCCAAGATAATAATTTCAACTACAAAATTATCTTTGCCGCAATGGCAGCGGTCATCGTGGGTATACTTATAGCCTTTTATTACAGCTATGCACAGTCCAAAAACCAAATGATCTATCTAGAAGAGGAAAAGGGACTTTTGGTAAAAGATTTGACATTGATGCGGGCCGAGGTCGACCGGTTATCGGGATTGAACGAGGTGAATGAAATTGAACTACAGACCTCACGTTTTCGGGTACAGCAACTTCTGGACTCGGTAGGAAGGTTAAACTTTAGCATTACCAAGCTGAAGGACACTCGAAAAGAACTCCGAAAATTGGAACTGCGTTTTGACAGTCTTAAGCTCAAGAACAACTTTTTACGCTATAATAATAGTTTGTTGGCAAGCAAGTACGATGAAACCATAAAGCAGTTGGATGAGCTCCGTGGTAAGGCGAACAATATGCAGCGGACGGAATCTTTGCTGAGGGAGACCAACAAAGAGCTCTCCCGGGAACTCCGAATCAAAAGTTACCTCAAATTGCAAGATGCTGAGGGCAGTGGATTCAGGTTAAGGGCGGGCAGGCCCATCAAAACGAACAAGGCTTCAGTGATCGAAAAGTTAAGAGGGTGCGTCACCATTTTAAGCGATCCCGACTCCAGAGGGGACATCAAGGTGCTCTATTTACAGTTTTTGGATCCCAATATGGCCATTATCGAGGACAACGCCAATACTATTTCCGTAAGTGGGAACACTTACAGCAAAAAAGTGGAGATTGTCTACACAGGAAAGGAAATCAGTATTTGTGATGCCATTACGGTGCCAGAAGGCTCATTGGTAGAAGGAATTTACACCCTAAATGTATTTGAGGACGAAAGATTGCTGGCTTCGACGGAATTTCAGCTGAAATAGCATACTTCTTTTTGGGTAAAATTCTATTTTTGCCCAATGGCAAATCAGGAAGACATTTTTAAGAAGGTTATCTCCCATGCGAAGGAGTACGGTTATGTATTTCAATCCAGTGAGATCTATGATGGACTTAGCGCAGTTTACGACTACGGTCAGAACGGCGCCGAGCTAAAAAAGAATATTCGTGAATATTGGTGGAAGGCCATGGTGCAGCTCAATGAGAACATCGTGGGTATTGATGCTGCCATATTTATGCATCCCACCACTTGGAAGGCCTCTGGCCACGTGGATGCCTTCAACGACCCTTTGATAGACAACAAAGATTCCAAAAAAAGATACCGTGCCGATGTCCTTATCGAGGACTATGTTGCCAAAATTGAAGCTAAAATCGATAAGGAGGTTGCCAAGGCAGAAAAACGTTTTGGTGATAGCTTTGATAAGGAACAGTTCTTGGCCACCAACCAAAGGGTGATGGACTACCAAGAAAAGGCTGATACCATCTTAAAACGTATGGGTAAATCCCTTGCCAATGAAGATTTGGCAGATGTAAAGGCACTGATTGAAGAATTGGAGATTGCCTGTCCACTTTCAGGATCAAAGAACTGGACCGACGTAAAGCAATTCAACCTGATGTTCGGCACCAAGTTGGGAGCTTCTGCAGATAGTGCGATGAACCTTTACCTTCGTCCGGAAACTGCTCAAGGTATATTTGTCAACTTTTTGAACGTACAAAAAACCGGAAGGATGAAGATTCCGTTCGGGATTGCCCAAACAGGTAAAGCCTTCCGTAATGAGATTGTTGCCCGTCAGTTTATCTTCCGTATGCGGGAGTTTGAACAGATGGAGATGCAATTCTTCATAAAACCGGGTACTCAAATGGAGTGGTACGAAGCCTGGAAAGAAAAACGAATGAAATGGCACCTTTCTTTGGGCATGGGAGCAGACAATTATCGTTTCCATGACCACGAAAAATTGGCCCACTACGCCGATGCCGCGGCCGATATCGAATTTAAGTTCCCATTCGGATTCAAGGAATTGGAAGGAATCCACTCCCGTACCGATTTCGATTTGGGCAAGCATGAGGAATACTCGGGAAAGAAACTCCAGTATTTCGACCACGAAGAAAACCAGAGCTACACCCCTTATGTCTTGGAAACATCCATAGGATTGGACCGTATGTTCTTGGCCGTGTTCTCCAATTCGTTACAAGAAGAGGAACTGGAAAATGGTTCCACACGTACCGTACTTAAAATTCCAGCTGTGCTGGCACCGAACAAGGTTGCTGTTCTACCATTGTTAAAACGTGACGGATTACCAGAAGTTGCCCAAAAATTGGTAGATGAGTTAAAATGGGATTTCAATGTGGATTATGATGAAAAGGATGCCGTAGGGCGTCGTTACCGTCGTCAAGATGCGGTAGGAACACCTTTCTGTGTGACCGTGGACCATCAAACCTTGGAAGACGATACCGTAACCATTCGCCACAGGGATACCATGGACCAAAAACGCGTGAAACTTTCGGAAGTGAAGGACATTATCTCCAAAGAAGTAGATATGCGATATTGGTTGCAGAAAATCTAGAACAAGCCGGTAATCTCTCCGTCATCATTAATGTCGATACCTTCAGATGAGGGGCGTGTTGGTAATCCTGGCATTCGCATAATGTCTCCTGTGATAGGGATTAGGAAGCCTGCACCCACTGCAATTTCAATTTCCCGTACGGTAATGATAAAATCCTTGGGCCTGCCCAGAAGTTTTGGATTATCGGATAACGATTTTTGTGTTTTGGCAATACAAACCGGTAGATGATCTAGCCCTAAATCTGTTATTTTACGCAAATTGCTGTTGGCCTTTGCGGTATAGTCCACATATTCCGCGCCATAAATTTCGGTAGCAATGGTGGCTATTTTGTCCTTTACACTGGATTTCCAATCGTAAAGTGGTTTAAATGCCGAAGCTTCCGATTCCACAATTTCAATGACCGCTTTGGCCAGCTCCTCGGCTCCTTCACCTCCTTGGGCCCAAACATTGGCCACGGCTACCCGAATTCCTTTGGATGCCGCCAATTCTTTGACTATGGCAATCTCTTCCTCCGTGTCCGATACAAATTTGTTGATGGCGATTACAGGCACCATTTTAAACTTACCGATGTTTTCCAAATGCTTTTCCAAATTTGGAAGTCCCTTCTTCAAAGTGGCTACGTTGGGTTCCGTCAACGATTTCAAATCAGCTCCTCCGTGATATTTTAGGGCTCGAATTGTAGTGGTAAGCACCACTGCTTTTGGGGTTAGGCCGGCACTTTGACATTTGATATCGAAAAATTTCTCGGCTCCGAGGTCAAAACCAAATCCAGCTTCGGTAACCGTGTACTCGGAATGCGTCATTCCCATTAAGGTGGCAATCACGGAATTAGTTCCCTGAGCAATGTTGGCAAATGGTCCACCGTGAATAATGGCCGGGTTTCCCTCAATGGTCTGCACCAAATTGGGTTTTATGGCATCTTTCAACAAAGCGGTCATGGCACCCTCGGCTTTCAAATCTTTTGCGTAGATAGGTTTTTTATCGTAGGTATAGCCGACAAAAATATTTCCTAATCGCTTTTTTAAATCGCTCAAACTTTCCGCCAAACATAAAATTGCCATAATTTCAGATGCTGCGGTTATGTCAAAACCGGTCTCTCTGGGTACACCCGAATTAGTGCCGCCCAGACCTACGATGATGTGTCGTAACGAACGGTCGTTCATATCCATAACGCGTTTCCAACCTATGGTTCTGGGGTCCAGGAGCAATGAATTGGTCTTGCTTTGAATGTTATTGTCGATTATGGCAGATAATAGGTTATGCGCCTTTTCAATAGCAGCAAAATCGCCCGTAAAGTGCAGGTTGATGTCTTCCATGGGCAACACTTGGGAATAACCGCCTCCCGTGGCCCCTCCTTTGATTCCGAACACAGGGCCCAACGAAGGCTCTCGCAATACTACGGTAGATTTTTTCCCCAATCGGTTCAAACCTTCGGAAAGACCGATGGACATAGTGGTTTTGCCCTCACCGGCAGGGGTCGGGGAAATGGCCGATACCAAAATAAGGTTGCTGTTCTGTGCTTTTTCCCGATTTATGGCATTCAGGGGAAGTTTGGCCTTGTATTTTCCATACAATTCTATATTGTCAGGGTCGATACCAAATTTTTCAGCAATGGAGGAAATATGTTGCAGCGAAACACCTTTGGCGATTTGTAAATCTGTCATAGTAAATTCTTATGTGTACATGGAAAGGAATTTCCAAAATGTATCTACAAGATACTATAATCGGTTGAGTAAAACTATGATATTTGTAAGTGTGGAGCAGCTATTCCACACGTTTGCCCTCTGTGGTAAAGGAGAGTCCTTGTTGGCCAGAGGTGGAGATCATGACACCTTCAAAATAGGGTTCGTGGGAAGAGGGCTTAATGGACCATTGGAACAGAAAGTTGGCTCCTGTTCCTCCGGAACGGTCCTTTTCATCAATCACAATTTCTACCGTTTCCATCGGTTTAATATAGATGGTTTCATCAAAATATGTCCTGATAGGGTTGCCCTTGGTATCAAAATACTCTGCCTTATTGATATAAATCGTGTCCCTTAGATTGGTGTTGCGCATGCTTATGGTGCTCGTAAGGTTGTGGGTGCGGTGTTCCGTTTCACTATAAATTTCGGAGTATACGGATAGGTACGATGTTCCGCTCATCAATGAGTCTTGAACTGAAATGGCAGCAGTTCTATTGCTCCAGTTCACTGGGTCAATAGAGCTGACCTCTTTCTGTACTTTTTCGGTGCAGGAAAAAATCAATAGTAAAACTACAAGAGAGACAAAATTTCTAATCATATACTTGGCAAAAGTATAACTAAGATACGGATTACGGACAAATGCCTTGTAACGTATGGTCATTGTTTTGGTAAACGACTTACCCTAACACTTTGAAATGGACAAAAAGATTTTTTATTTTTTCTTGATAGGGACCCAAAACTCCTCCTCAGATTCTGGATGTTCCCCTTTGTATTTGTCACCCATTAGTGCAAAATAGGGTCTGCTATCCATTTCGTATTCGGAATTTGGCAGCCAATCGCCATACATGTATTTGAAGGCCCTTATCGCTTCACTTGGCTTGCCTTTGTACGGAAAAACGGCATACAATCCTTCGGGAATGGTCAAACTTTCCATGCCCTCGGGTATTTCTTCAATTTTCGAAACTGCAATGGCCGCCCATCTTTCAAACTGAAGGGTTGGGTCAAAACTTTGAAAAAATGTGGTGGTGGGATAGATTTCTATGGCATAGCTATCATTGTTGACAACATGGTTTATTTCTTTTTTACGGGGAGAAAAGCCCTGCCATAGTTCAAAGATGTTATTGTTGGCAAAGGAGGTGATTGATTTTTTCCCGACCAATATGGTGACCGGCAAAGTTTGTATTCTTGGATTCATTTAGAAGACATAGTTTAATTGCAGCCCTCCAAAATAATTGCGTCCATTGCCCGGATAATAATATCTAGGTTGTGCCCCACCAAATCCAACAGCGTTGATCAATACGGACTGGGCATAGTTGGTATCAAAAATATTGTTGACCCCGGCATTTATTCCTAGACTGATATGGGATAAAAGCGATGTTCGGAACCCCAACTTGGTATGGAACACGTTAAAGGAATCACTGCTGATAGAATTGGAATCCGTCATGGGAATGTCGTCCACGAACTGATGGGTCAGGTTCAATCTCAGACCATTGGAATGCCTAAAATCTATTCCAGAGCTCAATCGGTTCTTCGGCACTCCTGTGAGCGGATTGCCCGAGTAATTGTTGTCACCGTCCACAAAATCCACAAAATTGTGGTCGTTAAGAGTGTAGCTGAGATAGGGTGAAAAAGTTACGGATGAAGATAGTTTTCCTCTGTACTGCAAGTCGATTTCCACACCTTGGTGGCGTGTTTTTCCCGCATTTCTTCCTATGTATTGGTCCTCACCGACCCGCTGGGCCACCAAAAGGTTTTTCACGTCCATTCGGTATGCCGTAAGGTTGACCCCAAGTTTTTTATGAAGTAGCATCCATTCAGTGCCAAGCTCATAGTTCGTTCCTGTTTCTTGGGCAATATTCGGGTTGATGACACCTCCAGGGGTCAATGTCTCTTCTAAACTTGGGTTGGAAAATCCCCTACTGACATTGGCATAGATGCTTCCATTTCTGATTTGATAGGAGAGCCCTACGTTCGGAAGTAGTATGGCATCAAAATCACGTTTGGCCGAGGCGTTGTCCGATCCATCGCCGAAGAGGTCCCTAAAATCATAATGGGTCTTGTTCCAGTTAAGGCCTACTTGGCCGGAGAATCTTTCAGTGATAGGATAGGTGAAGGTTCCAAACAGGTTAAACTGTCTCCTAAATTCAGAATTGTCGCTAAGTTGTGAGCCTTGCAGACTTCCATTGCCATTGTTTTTCTCATAAAGATTCTCAAAAGTGCCCCAATGGTACTCGTCCCTGTAGAACTCGCCCCCAAAACTGATATCCGCCTTTCCCCAATTGCCCGCAAAACGGCTTCGGAAACCATAACCATTGGTGAATTCGTCCAAAATGTCAAATGGTCTGGGTTCGTAATGGTCCAAATAGGTGTAGAAGACACTGGTAGTATTCTGTAACTGTTCCGAAAATTGATAGGTATGCGATAGACCTGTCAAAATATACTTGTTGGCTTCGTAACCCTGCGATTCCAACCAGTTTGAAGGTGCCCGCGTAGGATCTTCCTCAAAATCGGTAAGATTGATGGAACTCGGGATATGCGCTGTGTTGTCGATATAGTTCACCAAAAGGGCAAGACTGCTTTTTTGTCCGGTCCGCAATTTGGTGTTCAGGAGTAGCCCATCACGTTGGAACTGGCTGTTCTGGCGGTAGCCATCGGTTTCCAAATGGTTATAGCTAAGGGACATATCAAGGCCATCCTCCGAATGGGAGAAGGTCAGGTTGTCCTTGAGCATGTTGTAAGATCCTATCGTGAACGAATTGATGAGATGAGTCCTATCTTGGACAGATGCCTTGGTATCCAGTAAAATGGCACCACCCAGATTGGCCCCGAATGCTGAAGCTTTTGGACCTTTAATTACCTCTACCGCGCCTAGATTCTCAAAATCGTAGGCCTCGATGGTCGAGGAACCCGTTCCATTGGTCACAGGGATGCTGTTAAAATACATTCGCAACTTGTTGGTGCCATAAGGGGTTCTCGCCCCCATGCCCCTTACGGTAATACGGTTGGTGTTGATGGCTCCGGAAAGAATGTAGACCCCGGAAATCTGGTTGATGGCCGATGGAATATCGATAGGGTTGAACCGTTCAAAAGTTTGCCCCGCTATTTTGGAGGAGACCGTTATGCCTGTAGCTTTTTTGGGGATGGCATCCTGGGTCAGCACCACCTCGTCCAAACGGGTAATGGAATCGTTCTGGGTATCTTGTGCTATCATGTCTACCATGATGAGCAGAAATAATACACAGGGAAAATATTTCATAGAATTTAGTGGAATCGTTAGCAAAATAGATTATTTTTCGAGTAAGATGGTAACTCCTTTTTCAGCACTTTCACGAGCGGCATCCAAAATTTCAATAACCAGCATATTGTTTTCTAAAGAAGAAAGGTCAAATGGGGCCATATTGATAGAGCCGTTCACTACGCCTGCCAAAAATGAGAATCCATCGGTATAAGGAGCAGGTCTTTTGGGAAGGGTCATTTTCTCTTCTTGAAAACCATCATACCCTTCGGCCATACGAATTCTTAGTTCTTTGTCGTTGTCCGCATAGATGGCTCCGGTTAGCCCGTACAGTTCCATATCTTTTCTTCCTATGGGCCAGTTCCAAGAAGGCTCCAAAATGGCTTGTGAATCATCGTAGGTAAGGATGATGGTCGCATCATCATCAACTTTTGGATTATTTTCTGATTGCATTTGTTGTGTCACAGCGGTAACGGTATTGGGTCTTTCACCTTTTTTGAGCCATGTCACCAAATTGGCTCCGTAACAACCAAAGTCCGTTATGGCACCTCCTCCATTCAGAATAGGATCTTGGAGCCACTCCAGAAACTCTTCGTTCACACCAATTTTAACTGGCCCTCGATGACCATCACGAACAATCACTTTTCGTAGTGCTCCAATTTTTCCATTGTCCAAAAGGTCTTTTGCCCTGTGATTGGTAGCGTACCATGTGGTTTCGTAATTGGTGAGTAAATATATGTTGTGTGCCTCGGCCAGGTCTTTCATTTTTTTGGCATGTTCCATACTAACGGCCAAAGGCTTTTCCACCATTACGTGTATTCCTTTTGGTGCGCAGATTTGAACTACTTCCAGATGATCATATATGTTGCCAAAAGCGGTCACCGCCTCTGGCTGGGTGGCAGAGATCATTTCTTCCAAACTGTTGTAGACCAGATCCATGGAAAGCCCATATTGATCAATATATTTTTGGGCAAGCTCGTGATTGGGCTCGGCAATGCCAACAATTTTTATATCTCCAATATTTTTACGTCCTAAAATAGAATGTACGTGGGTGTGCGTGAGTCCCGCAATACCAATTTTAAGAGGGTCTGATTGGCCAAATAGGGCTGTGCTTGCAAAAAACAAACAAGACAAAAAGAAAAAGACTGATCGTGCCATATGGATTAATGGGATTTTTAATGCTATAAAAATAGAGACTAAATGTTAAGTTCAATTTTGCCCAACAAGGTATCGGTATCCATGATGGTTGCGAATTCATCTTTTAAGTTGGCGAGTTCCGAATGAAAAATTACCTCGGCACTATAGGCATTACCATCATATCCTATTTTATCAAAAGCAGCGGTCGCATCCGAGACCAAAATTACATTAAAACCCAAGTTGGAGGCCATTCGAACCGAAGTTGAAATACAATGCTCAATAGTCAGTCCTGCAATTACCACATCTGTTATGTTCTTTGCTTTTAGACTTACTTCCAAATTTGTTCCAATGAATGCGCTGTTCACATTTTTTTCAAAAACCGGTTCACTGATCAACGGGCGTGCCTCGGGATGGAAATCGTTACCTATTTTGTTGGGATATAGGGGTGAATCAATATTGGATGAATTATGCTTTACATGAAAAACGGGCAAACTTTTTGTTCTGAAAAACCGCAATAACTTCCCACAATTTTTTTCAGCATCCAAATTGTTTCGCTCCGTGCCGTAAAAGGAGGTTTCTTGAAGCCCTTTTTGGACATCGATTAATACCAATGCGGTCATGAGGATGAATTTTGCCTAAAATTAAGGGAAATCTTTAAGAATGGAGCCCGCGATTCTTTAGATTGATGATACCATTGCAAAAATCAATTTTTGGGAGCCGTCTACAATAGCTATTTTTGAACAAATTGAATCAAATGAAGATTGCATCATACAATGTTAATGGAATCCGTGCCGCAATGAACAAGGGTTTCGTGGATTGGTTACAAACAGTTTCACCGGATATTATTTGTCTTCAGGAAACAAAGGCCATGGAAGAACAGGTGGACACCCATCTTTTTGAAGAAGCGGGCTATCCCTATCACTATTGGTTCAGTGCCCAAAAAAAGGGATACAGCGGTGTTGCCCTATTATGCAAGCAACAGCCGGACCATGTGGAGTTTGGAACGGGAATCGATTATATGGATTTTGAGGGAAGGAACATTCGCGCCGATTATGGGGATCTTTCCATCATGAGCATGTATTTGCCTTCCGGAACCAATTTGGCGCGTTTGGACCATAAGTTGATGTATATGGCGGATTTTCAGAAATATGCGGATCAGCTAAGAAAGGAGCGTCCAAATTTGATTGTTTTGGGAGATTACAATATCTGTCATGAAGCCATAGATATTCATGACCCTGTCCGAAATAAAAACGTTTCAGGATTTTTACCTGTGGAACGGGAATGGATAGGAAGTTTTATCGATAGTGGTTTTATTGATAGCTTCAGACACTTCAACAAAGAGCCGGACAACTATACTTGGTGGAGCTATAGGGCCAATGCAAGGGCCAATAACAAGGGATGGCGTTTGGATTATGGGATGGTGGCAGAAGCTCTGGCAGATAGGTTGAAACGGTCCGTGATCTTGTCGGAAGCCAAACATAGTGACCATTGCCCTATTTTGTTGGAGGTGGATTAATAACAATGGCATAATGTCCGATATTTCCGTTTGACTATCTTTAAGCGTCCTAAACTTGTAAAAAATGAAATATACCAGAATTCCGCATACCGATATCCGCATATCCAAGATTTGCTTGGGCACCATGACCTGGGGACGTCAGAACAATGAAGATGATGCTCACGAACAGATGGATTATGCCTTGGATGAAGGAGTGAATTTTTTCGATACCGCAGAACTCTATCCAGTTCCCGCAAAAAAGGAGCTGTATGCGGTAACCGAGGAACTTATCGGGAACTGGTTCAAAAAAACAGGAAACAGGGATAAAGTAGTGTTGGCATCCAAAATTGCTGGACCAGGACATGCTGCAAACCATATACGCAGTACAGGTTTTAGCAAGGAATCCATTATCAGTGCGGTTGAGGGCAGTTTAAAGCGCTTGCAAACGGATTATATTGATCTATACCAGCTACATTGGCCGGAGCGGAACACGAATTATTTTGGACAGCGGGGATACAATGCCCATGCGGTCGATGTTTGGGATGATAATATCCACCAAGTTTTGGAAACACTCCGCGATTTAATTGCCGAAGGCAAAATCCGTCATGTAGGACTGTCCAATGAGACCCCTTGGGGAACCATGCGTTATCTTGAAGAAAGTAAGGTCCATCAATCTTTGCCCAGAATGATGACCATTCAAAATCCATATAACCTCTTGAACCGTTTGTTCGAGGTAGGACTTTCCGAAATTTCCATGCGGGAACAGATTGGGCTTTTGGCGTATTCTCCCCTTGGATTCGGAACATTGAGTGGAAAATATCTTACCGAGATTCCCCCGAGAAAGGCCAGGGTGACCTTGTTCCCAAATTATAATCGGTATAGCAACGATAACGCCGTGGCAGCAACCGAACAGTACGCCCAATTGGCAAAAGAGCATGGTTTGAGCATGGCACAAATGGCCTTGGCCTTTGTGAATACCCGTCCTTTTTTGACCAGTAATATCATCGGGGCGACCAGTATGGAGCAACTCAAGGAAAATATTGGAAGTATAGATGTAGACCTTTCCGATGAAGTTTTGGAAGGTATTGAGGAAATCCACAATGCCATACCCAATCCAGCTCCTTAAAGAACAATTATCCGAATAGAAGGGCTACAACATCTTCAATCTTGGAGACCTTCTGAATCTGGATGCCAGACTGTTTTAACCCGATTTTGTTGTTTTTGGAGACGAAGATTTTGGAGAAGCCCAGTTTTTCGGCTTCGAGGATACGTTGGTCCACACGTTGCACAGGCCTGATTTCTCCTGCCAGGCCGACTTCTGCGGCAAAACAAATGCCTTTTTCTATGGCAATATCCGAGTTGCTGGATAGAATGGCCGCCATAACCGCCAAATCAATGGCGGGGTCATCCACGGAAATCCCGCCGGTGATGTTTAGGAAGACATCCTTGGCACCCAACTTGAAACCTGCGCGTTTTTCCAGAACGGCCAAGAGCATGTTCAATCTTTTGGCATTGAATCCTGTGGCGGAACGCTGTGGCGTGCCGTAAACGGCGGTGCTTACCAAAGCTTGAATCTCAATCAACAAAGGACGCATACCTTCTACGGTGGCTGCAATCGCGGTACCGCTGAGGTCCTCATCGTTTTTGGAAATCAGTACTTCGGAGGGGTTGTTCACCTCGCGAAGCCCGCTTCCCTGCATTTCGTAAATGCCCAGTTCAGCAGTGGAACCAAATCGGTTTTTGAGAGAACGTAGAATACGATACACATAGTTGCGATCTCCTTCAAATTGAAGAACGGTGTCCACCATATGCTCCAAAATCTTGGGGCCAGCAATGGTGCCATCTTTAGTGATGTGTCCCACCAGAATTACAGGTGTGTGACTTTCTTTTGCAAATTTGATGAGTTCCGCCGCGCATTCGCGAATTTGGGAAATGCTACCGGCAGCTGATTCGATATAATCGGTGTGAAGGGTCTGAATAGAGTCAATGACCACCAAATCGGGCTCAATGGTCGAAACCTGCTGAAAAATATTTTGTGTTTTTGTCTCGGTTAGGATGTAACAGTTTTCGCTGTTGGGTTGAATACGGTCCGCACGCATTTTAATCTGCCGTTGACTTTCCTCTCCTGATACATACAGGATTTTATAGGGCAATTTCAAAGCAATCTGGAGCAACAGCGTACTTTTTCCGATGCCTGGTTCTCCGCCCAACAAGGTCAATGACCCTGGCACCAGCCCACCGCCCAGTACCCGATTGAATTCTTGGTCGATGGTGTCCAATCGGAGTTCCTTTTCTTGGGTAATCTCGGAAACACGTAGTGGTTTGTTGGCTTGTTTTGCAACCTTATCGGTTTTCCAACTTTTTTTATCCTCTTTTTGGACGACTTCTTCCACAATGGTATTCCATTCCTTGCAGGAGGAACATTGCCCTATCCACTTGGGGAATTGGGTTCCACAGTTTTGACAAAAAAATGCTGTTTTGGTCTTGGCCATTCAAACTAAATGAGGGGCCTAAAGATATGGATTTAGATGGTGGATTGCATGGTTTTTTAGATTGTTGGATTTTTGGACCGATAGATTTTAGTCAAGTCAATCCAAACATGGAATCAATCCAACAATCCAAGGTTCTAGTATCCGAAATCTGCCTTGAGCGCATCAATTTTTTCGAGGGCCAAATCCTTGGTCAAAAAGTCGATTTCTGCCAATTGGAAGGCTTTTTCAAAGGTTTTGAACGCTTTTTTGGGTTCTCCGATAAACTCGTAATATTCTGCTTCAAAGTAAAATCCCATCATGGTTTCGGGGAATTGTTTTTTGCAGAGTTCTGCCAATGGTTTTAGGGATTCATAGTCCTGTTTTTTCAGACAGGCGGCATAAATGGCCATGATATCATTAAGCTCTACCGGCTTTTCAAAACCGAACAGATTTTCAATGGTTTCGTAACGATTCTCTAAATAATTGTAAACTGGTTCTTCCGATGTCAATATATCGGATTTGTATTCGGCAGGGGTAATTGGTCTGTATATACTGAATACATTGTCAAATGCTTTGCTTATGCCATAGGCTGCAATGGAGGTGTGGTCTGCATTTTCATATTCATCAAAAAAGTAATGCAGGGATTCTTTGGTTATGGATTTGATGCTTGCGTTCATTTGGAGGATACGTTGTCTATCGTCAGTAGGTTGTTTTTCCACAATCAAATTATAAAAAATGGTTTGGTCCAGCTCGGATAAACGAGCGGGAACCCTGCTTTCCATTTCGGTGGCAAGTACAGGCGAAATGCTGATATAGGAGTTAAAGAAGGATTGGTCCTTGAACAAAAAGTAGTTGCCAAAATTGGCTGTAATATCGTACCCGACAAACATTTTGAAAGGTGCAATGTTGTAAGTGGTGGCTAAGTAGGGAATAAGTTCGGTTCCCAAAAATTCGTAGAACATTTTACCTTTTTCGGTGGGTAGCCCGGATACTTCGTCATAGTCACAATCTTCCCAGCGCAAATCGTTTTTTAGTTGATCAACGCCCACTACAATAGCTTCGGGCATGCGGTCGAACTTGCTTTGGAATTTTACATTGGCCACAACAAGGTCGAACAAATATTCCGCGTCCAACACAACTATCAATGGATATGTTTTTTCATCGGAATAGTCTTCAGGAAAATAGTAGGAAACATCCCGGCGTTCCTGCAGTTTAAAGGATTCAAAGATTTCCTTTTTTACTTGAGCGCTCAGGTTCAAGCAAGTAAAGCCTATCAGTAGAAATAGACATTTTTTCATTAGGTTAAGATTTAGGCGGTCGGGGCTTACCGATTTCTATTCAATAACGGTAATACTAGGAAGGATATTGTACCAAAAACTACGACCATAAACGTCTGGGCGATCCACATGATCCACCCAAAAGCGTCCCCGGAAACGGAGCTGATGCCATAAATGCCCAGTGCAGCACTTACTGCAATAGGATAAAGACCTATTCCGCCATTGGTTGTGGACATGGCGAAGGCTCCGGCCACAAAGGCGACCAACAATTCGCCAAGGGATAAGGGAATGGTTTCTTCCACGGTGTATTTTATGACCCAGAACATACCAAAATAGGCGGCCCAGATAAACAAAGTGTGGAAGATAAATGGCCACTTGTTCTTCATTTTGAAGAGGCTGAGTACGCCGTCCTGTAAACCATTCAGAAATCCTTTGAGTTTGATGGCCAAAGGTGATTTGGATTTTCGGATGATGTACGACCCCAAAAAGAGTCCGACAATACCAACGAGTAATATGCCGATGGCACCTATGATATTCACACCTCTTTCTTCCAGAAAACCTAGAATAAAATCGGTTTGAAGCACCAAGGTAATCGTGATGATGGCCAGAAGCATCAAAAGGTCTATCACCCTTTCAGTGACAATGGTTCCAAATCCTTTTTCAAAAGGGACCTTTTCATAGGTGGTGAGTGCAGTGGCCCTCAATATTTCACCTGATCGGGGTATTCCCAAGTTGGCAAAATAGGATATAAGAACAATAAATATGGTGTTAACGGTCTTGGGGCGGTATCCCAAAGGTTCCAAGAGGTATTTCCAACGAATGGCCCTTGAAATATGGCTCAATATTCCAATTAAAATGGAAATCGTGACCCATAATGGGCTGGCATTGGAAATATAGTGGATGATTTGTTTTCGTTCTTCTGGGGTGGTGGAGTTGTAGGAGTACCAAACCAAAAACAGCCCAAAGGCGATGGGCACTAATATCTTAAGAAATTTTTTGAGGGATTGGCCCAAAATTTATTGGAGTAGATTGGTTTCCTCGTTAGGGAACACCAATGCTGGGTTAAATGCTTTTGCCTCTTCAATATCCATCCACGCGTAGGTAATTAGGATCAATACGTCTCCAACGGCCACTTTTCTGGCTGCGGCACCGTTCAATGTTAGTTCTCCGGAGTTTCTAGGTCCTGGGATGGCATAAGTTTCCAATCGTTCACCATTGTTATTGTTCACGATCTGCACTTTTTCGCCCCTAATAATGTTGGCTGCATCCATAAGATCTTCGTCTATGGTGATGCTACCTATATAGTTAAGGTCTGCCCCGGTAACTTTTACTCGGTGTATTTTCGATTTTACGACTTCTACTTGCATGGTGCAAAATTATCAATTCAATCTTAGATTATCAATTAAGCGAACACCGTCTGCATAAACGGCGATAAATGCCCTATATTTTTGGTTGTCCTGAATTTTTAAAGCTGGGGTCAATGTGTTCTCGTCAGCGATTTCAAAATATTCGAGGTCAAACAAAGGGTGTTGTTCAAATTCTGACTTTACCCAATCTGCAATACTTAGTACACTTTTCGTGCCAAAATCGGCTTGGGCAGTTTGCAGTGTGGTGTGAATAAAACCGGCCTGTTCACGAGTGTTTTTTGATAGTCTTTCATTGCGGGAGCTCATGGCGAGACCGTGTGGTTCCCGTTCAATAGGACAACCTATAATTTGAAAGGGCAATTTTTTTATTTCTGCCATTTTTCGGATAATCTGCAACTGCTGAAAATCTTTTTCACCAAAATAAGCTTTGTCGGGGGCTACGGTCCTGAGCAAAAGCTCAACAATGGTACCAACTCCATCAAAATGTCCTGTTCGGAACTCCCCTTCCATTACCTTGTCCAACCCATCAAACTCGTAGGATTCGGAAGTGACGTCCCCTCCGTAAATTTCATCCACGGTCGGGGCAAATACAACAATATGGTCCGAAACCTGTCTTAAAAGCTCAATATCTTTCTCGAATGTTCTTGGGTATTTATCTAGATCATCTTTTTTATCGAACTGGGTGGGGTTTACAAAAATACTGACAACGACCAGATCATTTTCCGAAAGCGCTTTTTTTACCAAGGAGATATGACCCGTGTGAAGCGCGCCCATGGTGGGTACAAGACCAATGGTGCGGTCTTTTTTCCGCAGCTCGTTGGTAAAGGCGTTCAGTTCTTTTTTAAGGTCGAATATCTTCATATACAGGTACAAAAGGGTGCAAAAATACTATAAATACAGCTAATCAGCATAATTTTTGTACTTTTGCAGCTATGTTTTTCGGATAAACAAAAGAAAGCGTTTATGAATGGTAAAAAGGTATTGTTTGTATCTTCTGAATTAGTTCCCTACCTCCCAGAGAATCCTGTTTCCTTAATGTCGTATGAAGCACCAAGAATGGTTAACAGCAATGGTGGCCAGATCCGCATTTTTATGCCAAGGTACGGAAACATCAACGAAAGGAGGCATCAATTACATGAGGTCATACGTTTATCGGGGATGAACCTGGTGATCAATGATATGGATATGCCCTTGATCATAAAGGTAGCTTCCATACCTAAGGAAAGGATACAAGTCTACTTTATAGATAATGATGAATATTTTAAAAGAAAGGCCACTTTTACCGATTCTGACGGGAATTTGTTCCCTGATAATGACGAACGCGCCATTTTCTTTGCTAAGGGAGTTGTGGAGACAGTGAAAAAATTGAACTGGTCCCCGGATATTATCCATGTGCATGGCTGGATGGCTTCCATGGTGCCTCTTTACCTAAGAAAGTATTATGCAGATGAGCCATTGTTCTCCGAAAGTAGGATAGTTACTTCTGTCTATGGTAAAGATTTTGAAGGAGAGCTGGATGCTACAATGATCGATAAAATTGCTTTTGATGGTATTGACAAAGAGGAGGTTTCGGTACTGTCCAAGCCCGAGTATAATAATTTGTTAAAGGTTGCCGTAGATCATTCCGATGCCGTTATTTTAGCCGCGGATGATTTGTCCGATGACCTAAAAAGCCATATTGACAATCTTTCCGTACCAGTTTTGCCATACGTTCCACTTCAAGAAGCGGAAGAGGCATACACGAATTTCTACAATACAGAGGTTTTAAAATAGATTGAATGAGATTTTCCAATATTTTCAAGGTTTCGGCACTGTTTGGAACTTTGTTTTTACTAATTGTCTCTTGTGAAGAGGAGTTGGATACCATAGGTGAAGGCGTTATTGATGGTGAGCCTTTTACAACAGGTAAAGTTGAGTATGACGTGTTTGCCTACAACAAGGGCATAACCGCTGTTCAGACCAATAGGCTGCCCGTATATCAACTTGGTACCTTCAACGACCCTATATATGGTCAAAGAAAGGCGAGCATTATTTCACAACTTCAATTGACCACAGGTTCACCAACATTTGGGGATTTGTCACAAGCTAGTGAGGATGACCCCGATAACGACCAAGAGAATGAGACCGTAACCGAGGTATATTTAAACATTCCTTTTTTAACGGCCCCCTCACCTGATAGGGATGGTGACGGAGTTCCCGATGACCTTGAGAATGGTGACGATGCCGATGACCCAAACTCTGATTGGGATGGTGATGGGGTTAGCGACAATCAAGAAAGAATAATCGGTTCTGATCCGTATAATCCCGATGAAGATGGAACCGGAGACAATTTTACGCCCAATGTATATCCCAACAGATTTGATTTGGATAGTATTTACGGAGACAGAAACCAAACATTTGACATCGTAGTCTCAAGGTCTAACTACTTTCTTAGGGATTTGGACCCCAATTCAAACTTTCAGCAGGCACAAGAATATTACTCCAACCAGGATTTCTCCAGCTTTATCGGCGAAGAGCTTACCATTACAGGTAAAAACACCGTGATAATTGATGATATTGAGACAGTTGTAATGGCTGAGGATGATCCCGATACCGATGTGGACGAATCGAAAACTGTTGTAGATGATAGAATACCTCCGGGGATTTATATTCCTTTGAATCCCGATTTTTTCCAACAGAATATCTTGGATAAAGAAGGTCAGTCTGAGCTGTTGAACAATTCAAACTTTAAAAATTTCCTTCGGGGAGTGCATTTGACGGGAACAGATATGGAAGAATTAATGTTTTTGTTGGATCTCACCCGCGCAAACATTACCATAACCTATACCTACGATGACTATGATGCCGAGGCCGAAGAGACCGTTACGGCGGAAAAAGACTTCGTCTTGAACTTTTTGATTAGTTCTCAACAAACAGGGGTTACCGGTAATGCAGTAAATGTTTTTGAGAATGAAATGTTGCCCCCAGAGGTGGTAAGCGCAATGGACAATGGAGAAAACGCTTCTAGAATTTATGTAAAGGGAGGTGCTGCCGTTACAGAGGTACGTTTGTTTGACGAGGTAATCAACGGTGGGGAAGATATAATCAATCAGATTAAACAGAACAGTTGGATAATCAACGAGGCCAATCTTGTATTCTATGTAGATCAAGAGGCTGTAGATGCTTCGGTAGTCGAACCACCAAGGCTTTACATTTACAATGCAGAAACAAACAGACCCATTTTCGATGCTTCGAACGAAGATCCTGATATAAATGGAGGAACAAACCCGTTACAATATTATCTGAATCATGGTGGTATATTGGAGCAAGAAAATAATAGGGGAGTAAAATATAAAATACGCATTACAGAGCATATCAACAATATTATAGTTCGTGACTCCACGAATGCAAGATTAGGGTTGACATTAACGCCTAATATGGCTTTGCTTGGACTTCGGGAAGCGATTGGCACTGACATGCAAGGAGTCGATTATCCCATTGCCGGAACGGTTAGTCCTTTGGGCACTGTTCTTTACGGAAGCAATGTGTCCAACGAGTTTGAGGATAAAAAACTAAAATTGGAAATCTTCTACACCCAGGCCAACTAATTGGGATTGATTTATCGTGGTTTTTTGGGCGTTCATCGTTTTAAGCCATCATAACCAAATAATTTAAATCAAACCTTTTAATTTTGATGACTAACCCCCAATGGTTATTAACTTAAAAAAAATCTTATGTGTGGAATAGTTGGTTATATCGGGCATAGAGACGCCTATCCGGTCATCATTAAAGGCTTGCAAAGACTCGAATATAGAGGGTACGATAGTGCAGGGGTGACCTTGTTCGATGGAAAAAACATTCATTTGGCCAAAACAAAAGGCAAGGTCGAGGATTTAAAAACCAAGGCCGAAGCCACTATCCCTACCAGTGGGAAATTGGGGCTTGGCCATACAAGATGGGCAACACATGGTGTGCCAAACGATGTAAACTCCCACCCGCATTACTCAAATTCAGGTGACTTGGTGATTATTCACAATGGAATCATCGAAAATTATGAATCCATAAAGCAAGCATTGAAAAAAAGAGGATACACTTTTGAGTCGGATACCGATACCGAGGTGCTTGTCAACTTGATAGAGGAAGTTAAGAACAAAGAAGGGGTAAAACTTGGAAAAGCCGTACAAATTGCATTGAACCAAGTGGTCGGGGCATATGCCATTGCAGTTTTTGATAAAAATAAACCGGATGAAATCGTAGTTGCCAAATTGGGTAGCCCACTCGCGATCGGAATCGGGGAAAATGAATATTTTATTGCCTCTGATGCTTCTCCATTTATAGAGTTTACCAACAATGCCGTTTATCTCGAAGATGAGGAGATGGCCATTATAAGGATAGGCAAGGAAATCAAAATGCGTAAGATCAAGGACGATGCCATCGCCTATCCGAACATTTTGGAACTTCAACTTAATTTAGAAGAGATAGAAAAGGGCGGTTACGACCACTTTATGCTCAAGGAAATCTACGAGCAGCCCAAGGCCATACAAGATACGTACAGAGGACGTCTTTTGGCAGACAAGGGAATCGTTAAAATGGCAGGGATAGACCAAAATTTGGAAAAATTCCTAAATGCCAATAGGATTATAATAGTTGCTTGTGGTACCTCTTGGCATGCAGGTTTGGTTGCCGAGTATATTTTTGAGGACATGGCACGGATACCAGTAGAGGTAGAATATGCCTCGGAGTTCAGGTACCGTAACCCAGTGATAACCGAAAAGGATGTCTTGATAGCCATTTCCCAATCCGGTGAAACTGCCGATACATTGGCAGCGATTAAATTGGCCAAGGAAAAAGGAGCGTTTGTTTTTGGAGTCTGTAATGTGGTGGGCTCATCCATAGCAAGGGAGACCCATGCAGGAGCCTACACCCATGCAGGACCCGAAATTGGCGTAGCTTCCACAAAGGCATTTACTACTCAGATTACCGTATTGACCTTGATTGCCTTGAAATTGGCGCAAGAAAAGGGAACATTATCTCAATCCAAATACCACGAATATTTGGCGGAACTTGAGGCTATTCCGGCAAAAGTTGAAAAGGCACTTTTGTCCAATCCCTTGGTGGAGGAAATATCCGCAACCTATAAAGATTCATCGAACTGTTTGTATTTGGGTAGAGGATATAATTTCCCTGTTGCACTTGAAGGAGCTTTAAAGTTGAAGGAAATTAGCTATATCCACGCCGAAGGGTATCCTGCGGCAGAAATGAAGCATGGTCCAATCGCTCTTATCGATGAGCAAATGCCCGTTGTGGTTATTGCCACAAAGAAAGGACACTACGAAAAAGTTGTCAGTAACATTCAAGAAATCAAATCTAGAAAAGGTAAGATTATTGCTATTGTTACAGAAGGCGATCAAACTGTAAAAGAATTGGCAGACCACGTAATCGAAGTCCCAGAGACTTCGGAAAGTTTGTCGCCGCTACTGACCACCATACCACTGCAATTACTATCATACCACATAGCGGTAATGAGGGGGTGCAATGTGGACCAGCCAAGAAACTTGGCAAAATCGGTGACTGTCGAATAATACCTAAAAAAACATATCTTTTGGATTGAAAAGGTGCTGGAAACAGCGCCTTTTTTGTTGAAAACGTATATTTGAACAGGA
Source organism: Flagellimonas abyssi (assembly GCF_019457905.1). Taxonomy (GTDB): domain Bacteria; phylum Bacteroidota; class Bacteroidia; order Flavobacteriales; family Flavobacteriaceae; genus Flagellimonas; species Flagellimonas abyssi. Next base: position 66,695 of record NZ_JAHZSV010000019.1, read on the forward strand.
TTTTTTGTCAAAAAAGTATTATGCATGCATAATTTTTTTCAAATTTGTATAATCGGAATAAAAAAAAATGTATCTTCCCGATTGATACTTAACATGCACAAAAACTAAATTAACTCTAATCCATAGCAAATGAAAAAACTTATGTTTGTTTCCCTAATGTTGTTGGGTTTGGCGTCCTATGGTCAAACCACGGTACAGGGAAAGGTAGTTGATGAAAACAATGAGCCCATACCGGGAGCCAACGTGGTTTTGGTAGGGAAGGCAGAAGGAACCACTACGGACTTTGATGGAAATTTTACCTTTAATACGGATGCAGTCCCTCCATTTCGACTCCAATTTTCAAGTATTGGCTTCTCGGATTTTACAGCAAATGTTACGTCGAACAATCAAACGCTTACCATAACGCTTTCTGAGGCCAATACGATGCTCGACGAAATCGTAATTTCTGCATCGCGAACGCCCGAACGTATCTTTGAATCTCCCGTATCGGTGGAGCGTTTTGGACTCAAGGAAATCAAGAATACCACTGCAGAATCCTTTTATGGGGGGCTTCAAAATTTGAAGGGAGTGGATATAAACACAAACAGTTTAACTTTCCAATCCATAAACACTAGAGGTTTTGCCACATTTGCCAACAATAGGTTCCTGCAATTGGTAGATGGTATGGACAATACCGCGCCTGGTCTTAACTTTGTATTGGGTAACCTTGTGGGGATGTCCGAACTGGATGTACAGAGCGTAGAGATATTGCCGGGAGCGTCTTCTGCCTTATATGGTGCAGGCGCGTTTAACGGTATTCTTTTCATGACTAGTAAAAACCCATTCGATTTTCAAGGGATAAGTGCATATGCCAAAGGAGGTGTAACCACCCAAGATGCTGCCGGGAGCAATTTCTATAAAGATTTTGGTGTACGCGCGGCCCACGCCTTTAGTGATAAAGTGGCTGTAAAGGCCAACCTTTCCGTTTTAAATGGTGAAGATTGGCATGCCAACAGCCGAGTGGATTTGAACAATCCAGGAGCCGACCGCTCCAATCCGGCTTACGATGGATTGAATGTGTATGGGGATGAGGTTTCCACAACATTGGACTTCGATGCTGCAGCAGGATTCCCATCTGGAACCGTAGGCTCGGCCACAATTTCAAGGACAGGTTATGATGAAGCCGATTTAGCCAATTACAACGCTGAAAGTGTTAAAGCTGATTTTGCATTGCACTACAGACCTTTTGCCAATGATTTGGAAGTGATTCTGAACAGTAGAATAGGTAGAGGTACCACTATTTATCAAGGAGCCAACCGCTATGCCGTAGCAGGATTTACGATGCAGCAGCATAGACTGGAAATCAAAAACGACAATTTCTTTATTAGAGGTTATATCGTTTCCGAAAATTCAGGAGACGCTTACGATACCCGTTTCGCAGGCATCAACGTAAACAGGGCATGGAAATCGGATACCCAATGGTTTACGGATTATGCTGGGGCCTATATCCCCACATATTTAGGAGGTATTCAAGGAGCGGGATTGACCCCGGAGGAGGCCTCTGCCCAAGCACATATAGCAGGTAGACAAGCAGCTGACCAAGGACGGTTAATTCCTGGAACCCCAGCGTTTGAAAGTGCGTTTAACAGTGTGATCAACAATGGGGATTTAACAACAGGAGCCAAATTTATTGATAAAACCAAGTTCCGTCACGTAAACGGTAATTATAACATTGCCCACTTGATTGATGACTGGGCAGATATACAAATCGGTGGATCGTTCAGGGAATATGAATTGAATTCCCAAGGAACCATTTTTACGGATATTGACGGTCCTATCAAATACAACGAATACGGTGCCTACCTTCAAGTACAGAAAAAGTTTTTGGATGACCGTTTAAAGTTTACCGGTTCTGCCCGTTACGATAAAAACGAATTTTTTGATGGGTTCCTTTCACCAAGAGTTTCGTTCGCGTATACTTTGGGCGAGGAAAGGAATCATAACCTAAGGGTTTCCGTGCAACAAGGTTTTAGAAACCCGACTACCCAGGATTTGTTCATCGGTTTAAATGCTGGACGCGCTATCTTGGTAGGGTCCGCACCGGCCAACCTGGATAGGGATGTACGTACTTTTGAGGTAAGTGCATCTGGTCAGGCCCTTATTGGTCAGTCCACGGTACAACTTGTAGGTAGGGATGCTTACGAGAATGCATACTCAACAGCTTCCTTACAGGCAGGAGCACCGGAAGCGGTCAACACGCCATTGGTTCAACCTGAAGAAATTACAGCTTTTGAGGCTGGATATAGAGGTCAAGTGGGTAAATTCACTATCGATTTGAGTGGATATTATAACAGTTACTCCAACTTTTTGGCCAATACAACCACGGCTGTTCCTTTCTACGGTGAAGCAGGAGATGGTGGTCTTTCGTTGTTAGCCCTACAGAATGGGGATTTTCAAGTTTATCAAACCTATACCAACTCAGAAGCGGATATCAATTCCTACGGAGCTACTCTTGGAGTGGATACAAAACTTGGAAATTTTGATTTAGGAGTGAACTATACCTTTGCCGAATTGGATATTGATGAAGGAAGATACCCTGACCTTAGAACCAACTTTAACACACCAAAGCATAAGGTAAAAGCATCCTTTGGTAATGCGGCGCTATTTAAGAGCTTTGGTTTTAACGTGAACTACAGATGGAGCGACAGCTACTATTGGGAAGCTTCCTTCGCAGATGGAGATATTCCGGCATATACCGTTTTGGATGCTCAGGTCAATTACTCCGTACCATCCATCAAGTCTATTTTCAAACTGGGAGGATCTAACCTGTTGGGTGATGAGTACTACACTGCCATCGGTACAGGATTCATAGGTTCCATTTACTATTTGTCTTGGACCATAAATCCTTAATTGACAGGAAACAAGCAGAACTAAAGGCGTTGGGAAATCCAGCGCCTTTTTTCTTTAAAAAAAAGCTGAAATCGGTTTCTGAATAAAAATGTAAAAGCATATCTTTGCAGCCGAAAAAATAGCGGTCATTTTCCGCGTATTCAATTATAAATAAACATACTAATGTCTAAAGTTACAGGTAAGGTTGCCCAAATTATAGGCCCGGTTATTGATGTTGAGTTTGATTCAGGGGTAGAGATCCCGAGAATTTACGACTCCCTTGAAATTGCAAAAGCTGATGGCTCAAAATTGGTTTTGGAAGTACAATCGCACATTGGTGAGAATACCGTAAGAACCATTTCAATGGACTCTACCGATGGTTTGAGTAGAGGTGTTGAGGTAGTTGCCACAGGAGCTCCAATTCAAATGCCAATTGGTGAAGATGTTTACGGTCGTCTATTCAACGTGATCGGAGATGCCATCGATGGTATGGAAAACCTTCCTAAAACTGGAGACAATGGGCTTCCAATTCACCGTGAAGCACCTAAATTCGAGGACCTTTCCACTTCTACCGAAGTACTTTTTACAGGTATCAAGGTAATCGACCTTATCGAGCCTTACGCAAAGGGTGGTAAAATTGGATTGTTCGGTGGTGCCGGGGTAGGTAAGACCGTATTGATCCAGGAGTTGATCAACAACATCGCAAAAGGTCACGGTGGTTTGTCCGTGTTTGCAGGTGTTGGGGAACGTACCCGTGAAGGAAACGATTTGCTTCGTGAGATGTTGGAGTCTGGTATTATAAAATATGGTGACGATTTCTTGCACTCCATGGAAGAAGGAGGATGGGATTTGTCCAAAGTAGATAAAAAAGCGATGAAGGAGTCCAAAGCTACCTTCGTGTTCGGACAGATGAACGAGCCACCAGGTGCACGTGCACGTGTGGCATTGTCTGGATTGACCATTGCTGAGTACTTCCGTGATGGATCAGGGGAAGGTCAGGGAAAAGACGTTCTTTTCTTCGTAGATAACATTTTCCGTTTCACCCAAGCAGGTTCTGAGGTATCCGCACTTTTAGGTCGTATGCCATCTGCGGTAGGTTACCAACCTACATTAGCAACAGAGATGGGTGCCATGCAAGAAAGGATTACATCAACAAAAAGAGGTTCCATTACATCTGTACAGGCGGTTTACGTTCCAGCGGATGACTTAACGGATCCTGCACCAGCGACAACATTTGCCCACTTGGACGCAACGACCGTACTTTCTCGTAAAATTGCCGAGTTGGGTATCTATCCTGCTGTGGATCCTTTGGATTCCACTTCGAGGATTTTGACTCCGGATATTTTGGGTAAAGAGCACTACGATTGTGCACAACGTGTAAAAGAGTTGTTGCAACGTTATAAAGAGCTTCAGGATATTATCGCCATCTTGGGTATGGAGGAACTTTCTGAAGAAGATAAATTGGCAGTAGGTAGAGCAAGACGTGTACAACGTTTCTTGTCTCAGCCTTTCCACGTAGCTGAGCAGTTTACGGGTATTCCAGGGGTATTGGTTGATATTAAAGAAACCATCAAAGGATTTAACATGATCATGAACGGTGAATTGGATCACCTGCCAGAATCTGCGTTCAACCTTAAAGGAACTATCGAAGAGGCTATCGAGGCTGGAGAGAAAATGTTGGCGGAAGCGTAAAACAAAGAATTGAGATATAAGTATTGAGTATTTAGATATCTCAATACTTATACCTCACATCTCAATACTAAGAAACATGTATTTAGAAATAGTATCACCCGAAGCTACTTTATTCTCAGGCGAGGTAACCTCGGTTACCGTACCCGGAATGGATGGGGAATTCCAGATGCTGGAGAACCACGCAGCAATCGTGTCTCTTTTACAGGCTGGAAAAGTAAAAGTGAAAGGTAATATCACCATTGACGAAGCCTTTGCGGATAAATTTTCCAAAGGAAACAATGGAGAAACTATCTTGAACATTTCAAGTGGCACGGTCGAAATGAAAGACAACAAAGTGATTGTTTTGGCCGACTAGGGTAAATGAGAATCGATTCACAATAAAAAAGCCGCTCCAATAGAGCGGCTTTTTTTAGTTTTCTTCCGAGTATTCCAATATGTCGCCAGGTTGACAATCCAAGGCTTCACAAATGGCCTCTAAAGTTGAAAATCGAATTGCTTTGGCTTTTCCTGTTTTCAGTATGGATAAATTGGCTGTTGTAATACCGATTTTCTCTGCGAGTTCATTGCTTTTCATCTCACGTTTCGCAAGTATGACATCCAAGTTGATTAAAATAGCCATGTTTAGATAGTAAGGTCGTTTTCTTGTTTTATTTCGTAGCCATCTTGAATGAGGTCTGCTAAAATCAAAATAAATATCCCTATTACCAGAAGAGGTATTCTACTCCCGATAAGCTCCCCTAAATGGTACCCTAAATTGTAGCCAAAACTGTATGCGCTTGAATCATCGTTAATTCCTATCTCATCAGAGTAAAGTTCCAGTGCCCTGATTATAAAAATAGCGATGGAGTAGTATATGATACCCACACCAACTTTTTTAAAAATAGATTTATTTTCTTTTGAAAAGAGTGATTTTGATTCAGAACCATAAACTGTTTTTCTGAGCTTCAAAAGTAACCAGCCCATATAAATCAACAAGATGAAATTGATAGTCAGTAGGACAGTGTCAGTACTACTGAAATCTGTGGTAGGGTTTTCATGTATCAAATCGAAGGTGGACAAAATAATCAACGGAAACTTTAATCCCTTTGATATAATGTCCAGCGCTAGAGCAATTAGCAAAAAGTTAACGATGTACTTTAAATAGGTAATTGATTTTTTCATAGAATTATCGTTTAACGATAACAAATATACGTTTAATTATCGAAAAACAATAATGTTTACTGTAAAATGATAATGACCCACTCTTTATCCAAGGCATAGTATCTCTTTAATTCTTGGAACCCAATCGCCGTATGTGCCGCCAAAGACCGTTTGTTTTTCCCATCCACTTCAGTGATAATGGTATCAAAACCCTCGGGCAGTTTCTCTTGCATGGTTTGATACAATTTTCGGAAAACACCTTGCCCCCGATGGCTTTTGGCCACGCAAATTTGTCCCATGGCCATATAGTTGACCTGCCCTTTAATAGTTTTATCGATTTCTTGGAACATAGGGCGAAGTACCTCAATATCGTTGGCAAATTGGGGATGCATGCACAGGGCATAGCCCACAACTTGACCATCATCCACTGCAATGATGTGTCCACACACATCGTTCATGGATTTTAGTAGGTTCAGGGTGTGTTCCACGGTCACGAAACCCTCTTTTGCGCTTTCGTCTTCGCTTATGGTTTTGGGTAAATTTCGCTGCTGAAGTTCTAGAATCTGTTCCAGTTCCTTCAAAGAGTCCGCTTGTTTGTAAATGACCATTTATTCCACCTTAAGCCATTCTTTTCGTTGCTCTAGCATCTTTTTGGATGGTTTTGCTTCCTTATCCTCCATCAAACTAAACGTGTAATCTGGGCTAGGTGTCAGAACCATTTCCGTTGACTTTTCAATTCCGTATCTAGAAAATTTAACCTCTACAGGTTCGCCTAAATTAAATTGAGCCAGATAATCTTCAAAAGATTGACCTGCCGTAATAGGTTGATTGTTTATACCTAGAACTATATCCCCATTGTCCAGGCCAGCTTTGTATGCCGGGCTGCCGATTGAGGTATTTCTACGTATCATATACCCAGAATTGTCAGGTGCCATGGAGACATAGGCCCCAAAATAAGGGGTTGCTTCGGGTTGTTCCAAGATAACCCCTACCGAATCCATTAGCGCTTTGTAATCGGGCATATTGCTTTTGTAGATGTAACTGTTGAAAAAATTGTCGCCATAAGATTTGCCAGCATATTCATTTAAGGCATCATGAAGATTTTCGATAGTATAGGGGATTTCCGTTTTACCATATTTTTTCCAGACGAGCTTCATAAAATCATCAAGGTTCAATCCCTCTTCACGAAGCGACAGATCTAAGGCCAAACCCAAAACACTTCCGTAGGAATAGTAAGAGATAAACATATTTTCTCGGTTAACGGGGTCCACCGAGGTAGCCGCGTCCACAAATGGTGCCTGGAAACTCATTTCAATTGGATTAAAATATTGTCTTGCGGGTGAGTTCCACACATAATTGAAGGTTCCTGCCAATCCCTCTACGTAGTCTTTCGGGGTGGAAAGTCCAGCTCTACATAAAATCAAGCCAGTATAGTAACTGGTAAAACCTTCGGCAAACCAAAGGGCTCCGCTCATATTGGCTTCTTCAAAATCAAAGGGTTCCAGAGTTTTCGGGCGGATACGTTCCACGTTCCACGCATGGAAAAATTCATGGGATACCGTCCCGATATTACGTTCCATACCTCCATCGGCCAAGCTACGCGTACTCGTCAATATGGTAGAGTTGCGATGTTCCATGCCATCTCCGGAGGCATTGGGAATATAGCAGGCTAAGAAAGTATAATTTCCATAATCAAAATCGGGAAGTTCGTCGTACACCTCTTTTTCAGCAAGCACTACCTTTTTCACCTTTTCAAAATATTCATCGGCTTCTGCTTCGGTTCCGTTGTGGTGCAAAGCAAGGTTGATCGTTTTTCCATCCACTTCAAAAGAGCGAAGCATGTAATTACTGATTTCGGTAGGGCTGTCCATAAAATAATAAAGGTTCGGCGCCGAATAGGTAGTACCGGAAACCTTTGGAAGTTGCGTGGCCACTTTCCAATCCAAATCTCCACGCACATTAAAAGTAACTTCAATTTTACGCTTGCTCAATTCAGGGGCAAACATAAAAGTTGCGGGAATGTTCAAATGGGCATGTGTTTCATCCACTTGAGAATACGTTCCGCCACCTCGGTTGGCAAACAAAATATATTTGATATTGATGGTGCCATCATGTCCGCTCACATTCCAAGCGTAGGGGTTGGGACGGGTAACGGGCAACACGTTTCCTTTACTGTCCGTAGCTTCAAAACCATACACGTTCTTGGCAAATTCGTGAAGCGCGTAGCGTCCAGGAGACGTTCTGCTCATTCGAAACTCCACAATATCAGAGGTTAAATCGGGAAAAGTAGCTTGGACGACCGCTTCGTGGTGGACGGCATTGTCAAAAGAAATTTCATAGGTATTGGTCTGGGCGGTCATTAATAGCCCAGTGAATAGTGCTAAAATGGAAAGGATAAATTTCATTTTTGGAATAGGTTTAAGAACAACTAAGATACTGTTTAATCACCGTAAGTGCTACATTTGTGTTATGAGGAAATATGGCGATTTTTGCAATTGCTGATGAATTATTTAACCACATGAAAAAGGAGTTTCACACTTTGGGTACATTTGAGTTTCCTGCGGATGCCGTGGTCATTAAAGGTAAACTCGAAGCAGAAGGAATCCCAGTATTCTTAAAGGATGAGAATACCATTAACTCCTATTCGATGGTCAGCAATGCCATGGGAGGTGTTAGGCTTCAGGTCTATTCCTCGGATATGGAAAGGGCCAAGCAGATTTTTGATGAAGTCAGAAGTTATGCCACCGATGATTCAGGAAACCCGATTGTATGTCCTAATTGCAAAGCCGCACGGTCGGAAATCTATTATTCGCGAAAGAACATTTTCTTTAAACTTTTCCCATTTTTTGAGTCTACCAAATATAGGTGCATGCAATGCAATTTTATCACAAGACCCGTTCAATAAAATTATTTGTGACTGGTGTCATTCTAAACGTTGGTAAATGAGGCCTCTACCCACAGTTGCCTCCAAATGGTAATGTTTTTCTAAGTAAGCATCGATATAACTGTTATACTCCACCAGTTTTTTATCAAAGATTTTTTTGCCATTTCGGGCCACCAAAGTTTTTGGCCGAATCACATCCATGATATATTTGAGTTCTTCTACCCCAGATTTTCGCGGGTTGTTCATATAGGGAAACAACTCCTCGCGTGTTATGTTGCTGGGATGCGTAGCAGGTTTGGTAGGAGGGGTTTCATCCAAGACCCAATAACCGATATGGTACTCGGTAAAAAAGATATGCTCGGTTTCCAGATTATGGTCTTGAATGTATCTGGGCACATCAATGCCTTCACCATTGTAAAAAGAACCCTTTTTAATTTTGTTGGAGACTACATTGCCATATTCCAGATAGGATTCCATAGGAACGAATATGAGAAGGACAGCGATTACAGCACGATACTTTTTTTGGATGGGCGGGAGTTTGGCAACTGCCATGCCCAAAGGAATCAATATAAACGGATAGAGTTGGATGAGGTAGTGCCCATTCACTTTGCCCGATTGCACGTAAGAAATTAAAATCCCTATGACGACAATGGTCAACAATTGCATGTTTTTTGATTTCCAATCGATAAGTTTTAAATAGAACCCCGCGCCCAATAGCAGTGCAATGGTACCCACATAAGGCAATGTTCTCCAAGGTGAGTGGAACCTCCCTTCGGAATAGACCAAGGGCGCCTCAAATATGGACTCCGACCAAATTTGAATATCTCCTTGAAGGTAATAAGGAATTGCCGTACACGCAATGGTCACAAAAAAACCTGTGCCCATAAAAACCAAATTAACAATGGTTTTTGAAATTTGTTTTTCGTGAAAACCCTCGTATAAAAAATAAAGGCCCAAGCACAAAACAGGATAGGCCATGTTCAACTTGGTCATAACCGATAGCCCCAATAGAAGTCCAGAAGTTAAAAACCATTTTGCATCATCTTTCCAAAACAAAATATAAAGTGCCGCCACAAAAAAGAAGGTACAAATGTGTTCGGACATTACCCCCTGTAAACTGCCAAACAGGCTCTGGAAAAATACACAGAAGATGGCTATCCAAAAAGCAATTTTTTTCGAAGTCAATTTTGTGGCAATGCCAAATGTGAACAAACTTGTCAATGCCACCATTACCGCTCCAAAAAAGCGAATGGCAAAAAAGCTTTTCCCAAAAATCTTGATGATGAGGGCAAAATACAGAAAGGTAATCGGAGGTTTTAAATCCCACAATTGGGTGTAGGGCAAATGTCCGTTCACCCAAGATTGTCCCATTAGGATAAAAGTGCTCTCATCGCGATCCACATAATCCCTAAAAAAGAACGGAAAACGGATAAAGACCGCGACCACCACCAAAACAAAGAGGACCGTTTTCCAGTCCAAATCTTGATACCTCAGAGAACGTAATTTTTTAAGCACGGCGGTATTCAGCTTTTTGGTCGTTAATTATCATATTTGCAATATAGATAAATTTGAAGGTTTAAACAGCCAACAATTGTAGGTACGCTTGTTTTAACTTTTCCATTACGATTTTAAGTTCCTCTTCGGTTAAATGCCCATAACCAAAACGTATGGCGCAGATATTTTTATCTTGGTACAGAATTGTTTTTGGCAGGAATAGATCCAGTTTTTCAGCTTCTTCGGCCAGTTTTACCAGGGATATGTGATTTTTAAATCGCAACCACATGGCAAGTCCTCCGGAGGGTATTTGCCAATCAAGTATGTTGTCGAAAAATTCTTTTAAAAAAACGCTTAAAGCATCCCTACGTTGTTTGTAGGTAACAATATTTTTTTTCTTGAGCCGGTATATTTCGCCTTCGGATATCAGTTCAGAAAGCATTTGCTCCTGAATTAAATCTCCTTGGGTATCCAATAATTGCAGGTAATTCTTGGCTTCGGTAATTAATTGTTCTGGTGCCACGACAAACCCTGTGTGAAAACTCGGAAATAAAGACTGGCCCAGTTTACCTAAGTAGATTATATTCCCATTGGCATCTGCACTGGCCATGGGCATCATGGAAGACCCTTCAAACTGAAAATCATGGTCAAAATCGTCCTCGATTATGGCAAAACCATGGGTTTTGGCCAATTGTAGTAACTGCAACCTTCTTTTGGTGCTTAATGTTGTGGTTGTAGGATAGTCCCGGTTGGAGCAAACATAGATACATCGAATATGCTGATGTAAAAAATGCTTTTTTACGTAACCAATATCCAATCCCTCATCATCCACAGGAACTGTTTTTATCTTTGCCCCGGCTTGTTGAAATATCATGTTGGTCATATAGTTACTTAGTTGTCCAACCAGTACCAAATCACCTGGATTTATCAATACCTGCGAAACAATATACAGGCTCATTTCCGTACTGCGGGTATTCAATAAATTGGTTGGTTTTATATGGAAGCCCCTAGTAGTATTTAAGTAGTTGCAAAGTTGTATGCTAAAAACGGAAGGAATCAAGGCATTGGTTGTATTCCATTTGTTGATTAATGGCTTTCGTTTCATTGCAGCGCTATACCACCTAGAAAATTGGTGGACGGGATGTAAACGCAAATCGGGCTTACCATCATTTATGGAATATTTGGCCGCGGTCTCCTCTTTGGTAGATGCTAGATTAAAGGATTGTTGGAACGGGAATCCTGGAATTTTTGGATACTCGTAAACCTGGTTGATATGCTGTGTGGTCGCTTTGATTTTTGATTTGGAATCTTCCGGAACCACCACAAAAGTTCCCTTGTTGGGTATGATGTCTACCCAACCTTGCGAGGCCAATTCATCATAGATGGCCACAGCTGTATTGCGATGAACGTTCAATAACTTACTTAAAGCCCGTGTTCCGGGCAACTTACTACCTTTTTCCAGATAACCACGTTGAATGGCGTTCATGATTTGTTGTGCCACCTGCACATATGCAGGCTGAACAATGGACTTGTCTATAGATGTAAGCTGAACCAACAAATCAAAAACCGGACTATTCATTGTTTTAAAAGCGGACTAGTTTAATCGTCCGGAAAGTTAGGACTTTTACAGCATAAAATTAACCGACTTAAAAACTTACCTTACAGCTTAGACAATGAAGAAGGCTATTTTAATTTCTACGATTTTACTGGTGGGTGCTTTTCAGGCAAAAGCGCAACAAGATGATGACGCTGTAAAAGTGGATTCGTTGAGCGAAGTTGTAGTAACCGCAAACCGAATCAACCTTCCATTTAAGGAAAATTCGAGAACCATAAACCTAATAACCTCTAGTGATATTAAAAATAGTGCAGCGGTCAATGTTGCGGATTTATTGCAACAAGTTGCGGGGGTAGATATTAGAAGACGCGGTACAGGTGGTAGCCAAGCAGATTTGTATATAAGGGGTGGTGGTTTTGATCAAACGTTAGTATTGATTGATGGAGTTAAAATGGACGATGCGCAAACGGGTCATCATACCATGAATGCAGCTTTGCCATTGGAGGTGATAGAAAGAATAGAAATTATAAAAGGTCCGGCAGCGCGGGTTTTTGGACAAAACGCCTTTGCTGGGGCCATCAATATCATTACAAAAAAGAATCTGAACAATTCCGTTTCCTTAAACGTGGAAGCGGGATCTTTTGGACAATTAAATGGTAGCGTTACCGCTGGTGTGGATAAGGAAAACTCGTCTCATATCATACATATCGGAAGGATGACATCTGAGGGCTATAGAAACAACTCAGATTACGATAATGGCAATTACTTTTTAAAAAGCATTTTCAATAAAAATGCACAGCCTATTGAAATGACAGCTACTTTCATGGAGCGCAATTTTGGGGCTGAGAACTTTTACACTACCAATCCTACGTTTAACGAGTACGAAGAAACCCAAAACAGCCTTTTGGCGTTTTCTACCACCTTCAAGAAAAACAAGCTAAAAATACAGCCAAGAATCTATTGGAAACGTAATCAAGATTTATTTCTACTAAGAAGAAATGAGCCTGGTTTCTACAGGAACATGCATATTTCCAACAAGATAGGCGTAGAAACCAATGCTTCTTATGCATCTAAATTAGGAATTACGGGTTTTGGGGTAGAACTTTCAGAAATATATCTTAGAAGTAACAACTTGGGTAACCGAAGCCGTTTCATGTCCAATGTGTTTTTAGAACATCGTTTTAGTATTGCGGACAACAAGTTGGATATTACTCCTGGCGTTGCATTGACCTATTTTTCAGATTTTAAGTTCCGTGCTTTTCCCGGATTGGATATTGGTTATAACCTTACCAATACATTTAAAGTATATGGTAATATTGGCTATACCTACCGCATACCAACGTATACGGATTTGTTTTACAATGATCCAGTTACTAGCGGTAATACAGACTTGGAGCCAGAAGAAGCTTTTGCCCAGGAATTGGGCTTAAAGTACATTTCTCCAAAAGTGAATGCCAGCGTTGCCGTTTTTAATAGGGATGCGGACAACCTTATCGATTTTATCAGAAACAATGTTACCGAGGATATGTTTGTGGCAACAAATATTACTGAGGTAAACACCAAAGGCTTGGAGTTGGACGCTGCTTATAATTTTAAATTTAAGGACTATACCCAAACATTAAGCGTTGGCTATGCGTTTTTGGATGACAATATTTTAGACCAGAATGAAGAATTGTCACGTTACTCTTTAAATACACTTAAGCACCAATACACCACACGATTGAGTACACAATTGTTCAAAAACGTACGTCAGAATATAATTTATAAGTATGCAGAACGAACTACGGGACAAACCTATAATGTTTGGGATGCATCATTGGCTATAAAAGTAAAACAGGCAGAGTTTACCATTACTACAAGTAATATTTTCGATGCAGATTACATAGAGTCTGGTTTTATACCTATGCCACCAAGCAATGTGCTATTTGGTTTGCGATATAGTTTTAAATAGAGTGAAACGAAGCAGCCTAAGAGAAAGGCAAACTGGTTTCCAAGGAATAGATGTCGTAAACATTTAAAAACCTTTTAGTAATTTAGCGATTTCAAATTCCTTGAAATTTTGAAGCTGAACCTTGAACAAATACCTCGGGAGAAAACCCTTTCGAAGAAAGAGTTTATCCAAAAATATTTCAAGCCCCAAAAGCCTGTTGTAATAGAACGCTTTATTGAGGATTGGCCGGCGTATTCCAAATGGAACTTGGATTATATGAAAGAGATTGCCGGGGACAAGGAAGTGCCCCTGTACGATGACCGCCCGGTAAAACACGATGAAGGATTCAACGAGCCACATGCCAAAATGAAGATGGCCGACTATGTGGAACTTCTAAAAAGTGGTCCTACCAAATACCGTATTTTTCTTTGGAACATTTTAAAGGAAGTACCAGAACTCCAAAAAGACTTTTCGTATCCAGACTTTGGACTTCGGTTGATGAAAGGTTTACCGATGCTCTTTTTTGGTGGTGAGGATTCCTACACTTTTATGCACTACGATATTGATTTGGCCAATATTTTCCATTTTCATTTTGAAGGAAAAAAGCAGTGCATCCTCTATTCACAATCCGAAACAAAGTTTTTGTACAAGATTCCGCACTCCCTGATTACGCGTGAAGATATCGATTTTGCCGACCCCGATATTGAAAAATGGCCAGCATTGAAGCATGCCAAGGGTCATGTGACGAACCTGGAACACGGTAATGTGCTCTATATACCCGAAGGGTATTGGCACCATATGAAATATATCACACCTGGATTTTCCATGAGTCTGAGGTCGATTCCCAGAAAGCCCAAGAATTTTGGACAGGCCGTCTATAATATCTTCGTGATGCGGCATTTTGATAATTTGATGCGCAAGCTCAAAGGTCAAGAATGGATTGACTGGAAGAATGAAAAAGCTGTGGAACGCACACAGAAGCTATTGCTGCAAGAGTGATTTATTTGATAAGTTCGCCCACTTTTTCGTAGACCAAATGACTTTCCCAGCCTCGGTAAAGAAGGTAGTCCGCTAATTTCTTCTTTCTTTTGAACGGATTTTTTTCTGTGATTTGGCCCAATCTTTTTTTAGCAAGCTCGTCAAAAGTTGTTAGGTAATCTTCATTTTGTATTTCTGCCAATGCACTTTTGATGTTGTAAGCTGAGATATCGCGAAACTTCAATTCTCTAATAATCCTATTGGTTCCCCATTTTTTAATACTGAATTTGCCACGCGCAAATGCCTTGGCAAAGCGCTCTTCGTTGAGGTAGTTCTCTTGAATCAGGTGGCCCAATATATGGTCAATGGCTTCTGGAATCATGTTCATACCTTTTAATTTTTCCAATACCTCTTTATGGCAGCGCTCTTGGTAAGCGCAGTAGCTTTCCATCTTTTTGGTAGCTTCGTCCAAGGTGTAGCTTTTGGTATGATTCATATTTCAAAAGTACATAAAACAAAAAAAGCGACCCCATTTCTGGAGTCGCTTCTAACTATATTTGAATTTTCTTACCGTCTTTGTCCTTAAAGCTATATTCAAGGTATTTGTATGCGTCCCTAGGTTGTATTTTAACCCATTTTTTATGGGTTTTAAACCACTTGGAACGAATTGAAGGGAATCCTTTGGTAAGGTAAGCCGCAATAAACGGATGTATGTTTAGGACAATTCCGTTTATTTTTTGGTTTCGCTTAAGGATACGCTCCAAATCTACTTGAATCTTATCGATCAAGACAATCGGCGCTTCTACCTCGGCACCCGAAAGATTCGGGTCTTCCTCGCTAGTTTTGATGTTCATTTCCGGACGGACCCTTTGTCTTGTGATTTGGACAAGACCAAATTTACTGGGTGGCAAAATCTTATGTTTGGCTCTGTCGTCCTTCATTTCGTCGCGCAGGTGGTCAAACAGTTTGCGTCTGTGGTCACCTTTGGTCATATCAATAAAATCTACCACAATAATCCCTCCCATATCGCGCAATCGTAATTGCCTGGCAATTTCGGTTGCGGCCAATAGGTTGACTTCAAGTGCGGTATCTTCTTGGTTTTTTGCCTTGTTGGAGCGATTACCACTGTTTACATCAATAACGTGCAAAGCTTCGGTATGCTCGATTACAAGGTAAGCCCCGCGGCTCATGGATGCTGTTCGGCCAAAAGATGTCTTAATTTGACGCTCTATCCCAAATTTCTCAAAAATAGGGGCCGGACCGGTGTACAACTTCACAATGGATTCTTTTTCTGGTGCAATCTCGTGCAAATAATCCTTGATTTGGTTGTAGAGTGTTTCTTCATCGATATGTATTCCGGTAAAGGAATCGTTGAAAACATCCCTAAGGATGGATGATGCCCTGTTCAATTCCACCAAAACTTTGGATGGATGGGGCGCTTTGTGCAATTTTTTGCACATGTTTGTCCATTTGGAAAACAAGTTCTGAAGATCTTTGTCCAGTTCAGCAACTTTTTTGCCTTCTGCTACGGTACGTATGATTACTCCAAATCCTTTCGGCTTGATACTTTTTACAAGCCTGATAAGTCGGTCTTTTTCCTCTTTGCTCGCTATTTTTTGGGATACCGAAACTCTATCGGAAAAAGGTACCATAACCAAGTAACGTCCTGCTATGGAAAGCTCGGAGCTGATTCTTGGTCCCTTTGTTGATATGGGTTCTTTTACTATTTGTACCAGTAATGACTGATTGGCCTTCAACACATCGTTGATACTGCCATTCTTGTCAATGTCTTTTTCAAACGGAAAATTTCTAAGGGAATAATCTTTTAACTTCCCTGTTCTAGCTTTTTTAATGAATTTCAACATGGAGGATAGTTGCGGGCCCAGGTCATGGTAGTGCAGGAACGCATCTTTTTCATAACCTACATTGACAAATGCTGCATTTAGGCCTGTAACAGGTTTTCTTATCTTGGCTAGGAAGATATCCCCTACGGAAAAGTTGTTGTTGTCCTCTTCTTTATGTAATTCTACTAGTTTTCCATCCTTTAGTAAGGCAAAATCGACTGCTTCTGGCGTAGATCTTACGATTAATTCTCTATTCACCTGAATCGATTTTTATTTATCCCGCATGAATTTCGGGATAAATGATTAAACAATATATGGAATCGGCCATTTTTCGGACCGATTGAAATTCGTTTCTTGAATCTCTATGTCAAAGAACGTGATAGGGTAAAACGAAAAAGTAGTTGAAACAACTACTTTTTCTTGTGTCGGTTAGCTCTTCTGCGCTTCTTACGCTTGTGCGTGGCTACCTTATGTCTTTTTCTTTTCTTTCCACTCGGCATATGCTCTTGCTTTAGTGTTGTTAATTATATTATTTTACTTGTACGTTAGTCTTTACGCCTTCCACAAAAACTTTGGCTGGCTTGAATGCAGGGATATTGTGTGCAGGAATTTTAATGGTAGTGTTCTTAGAGATATTCCTACCTGTTTTTTCCGCTCTGGTCTTGATGATAAAGCTACCAAAACCTCTTAAATAAACATTATCACCATTCTCCAAGGATGATTTTACTTCTTCCATAAAGGATTCCACTGTCGCTTGCACATCTCCTTTTTCAATACCTAGTTTCTCCGAGATCCTAGTTACAATATCTGCTTTCGTCATTTTGTATTATTAATTTTCTAATTTTTTTCGGCTTGCAAATATAAACATTATAATTAATCTTTCCCTTTAACCCTTTAATTTTAAGTATATAAACTGATACATTTGGGCTTTATTACTTTCTTGCATGACTTTTGCCCCAAAAATACTGAATTGGTACCGTGAACATCAACGCGATCTTCCTTGGAGACAAACGCGTGACCCGTACAAAGTTTGGCTGTCGGAAATTATTCTTCAACAGACCCGCGTTGCTCAGGGAATGCCTTATTACTTAAGGTTTGTGGAAGCCTTTCCCACCGTTCACGATCTTGCCAATGCCCCCGAGGAACAGGTGTTGAAACTGTGGCAGGGACTCGGGTATTATTCCCGGGCACGCAATTTGCACACAACGGCTAAAATGGTGGCGGAGGATTTTGAGGGGAAGTTTCCCGAAACCTACAAGGGCTTAAAATCGTTAAAAGGAGTGGGTGATTATACGGCAAGTGCCATTGCATCTTTCTGCTTTGATGTTCCGGAACCCGTAGTGGATGGCAACGTGTACCGTGTTTTGTCACGATATTTTGGAATAGATATACCTATAAATAGTACCGAGGGCATCAAATATTTTAAAGAACTTGCTCGTGAAGTGATGGATCCGGAGAACATCCGGGATTACAACCAAGGGATCATGGAGTTCGGCGCAATACAATGTGCACCAAAAAACCCATATTGTTTGCTGTGTCCGCTACAAGAAAGTTGTGTTGCGCTCCAAGAGAACAAAGTTGATCAACTTCCGGTTAAGTTGAACAAAACAAAGATTCGGAATCGGTACTTTAATTATTTGGTGTTATTGGATGATGATGGAAACACCATTTTGGAGCAACGAACAGGAAAAGGGATTTGGCAGAATTTATATCAGTTTCCATTGATTGAATCGGAGAAAATGCTTCAGGCCGAAGCATTGAGGCCCTTGATTCACAAAAAAGATACGGTCCCACAGACAGAATCCATATCATTATATAATAATGAACCAGTCGTACACAAACTATCACATCAACATTTACACACACAATTTTGGATCCTAAAAACTTCTGATATATTAAAGGGAGGAACACCTTGGAAAGAAATCGGAGGTTTTCCCGTACCAGTTTTGATAGCAGATTTTATCAAGACATTGAAAATTTAGTACTTTTGATTAATTAAGAGAGATATGAGCGGAACATTGAACAAAGTAATGCTGATCGGGCATTTGGGAGACGAAGTAAAAATGCACTATTTTGAGGGCGGAAACTGCATCGGTAGATTTCCTTTGGCCACCAACGAAACCTATACCAATAGGCAAACGGGCGAAAAGGTGACCAATACGGATTGGCACAATATTGTAGTGCGCAACAAAGGAGCGGAAATATGCGAAAAATATCTCAGTAAGGGAGATAAAGTTTACGTAGAGGGCCGTTTAAAAAACAGACAATGGCAAGGTGAAGATGGCAATATGAGGTATACCACCGAGGTGCACGTGCAAGACTTTACTTTTTTAACGACCAAGAAGGAAAGTATGGCAAATGCACAATCATCAGGTTCAGGTTCGTCACCTTCCAATTACCAAGAGCCCAGCAACAATCAAGGTTCAGCGTCACCAATCGATAATACAGAAGAAGAGGATGACCTACCATTCTAGAATAAAAAGTCTAAAGCAATACTAAATTGGATCCCGAGCCCCATAGTTTGGCATTTTATCTGTCCACTACCAGTGGAATATTCACTTTAAAGATAGTTGTACTAGTACTTCTTTTGGCCTGCTCCGCATTGATTTCGGCCGCTGAAGTGGCCTTTTTTGGTCTTTCGCAGACCGACTTGAACGAAATGCAAGAGAGCAACTCGTCCCGCGGAAAAATGATTGTGGAGTTATTGGAAAAGCCCAAAAAGCTGTTGGCTACTATTTTAATTACCAATAATGCCATAAATATCGGAATTGTGCTGCTGTTCAGTTCCATTGGCAACACCATTTTTGCCGATATTGACGGAACCCTTCGTTTTTTACTGGAAGTGGTAACGGCGACCTTCTTAATATTGATGTTCGGGGAAATTCTCCCCAAAATATACGCCAATCGTAACCGTGTACAGTTTTCTCAGTTTATTGCTGTTCCGTTGAAAGTGCTCAGCTATATTTTTACACCATTAAGTTCTCCGATGCGTTCGGTTACATTATTTATGGAGGATAAATTGGGGAAGAAAAAATCCAATTTGAGCATAAACCATCTTTCCCAAGCTTTGGAACTGGCCTCTGAAGGTGATACTACCAAAGAAGAACAGAAGATTTTGGAAGGCATAGTAACCTTTGGGAATACTGATGCCAAACAAGTAATGCGACCTCGGATAGATATATTCGCGGTCAATGAAAAGATGAAATTTCCAGAGGTTCTTCTAGAAATAAAAAAGAACGGTTATTCTAGGATTCCCGTGTTTTCGGAGAATATGGACAATGTTTTGGGCGTTCTATATGTGAAGGACTTGTTGCCCTATATTGATAGAAAAACCTTTAACTGGATGTCGCTCATCCGTGAACCCTATTTTGTTCCAGAGAACAAAAAGCTGGACGACTTGCTGTTGGAGTTTCAGGACAAGAAGAACCATTTGGCCGTTGTGGTGGATGAGTATGGAGGGACATCGGGAATTGTAACCTTGGAAGATATTATCGAAGAAATCGTTGGCGATATCAGCGATGAATTTGATGATGAAGACCTTGTATTTTCCAAATTGGACGACCATAACTATGTATTTGATGGAAAAACTACACTGAAGGATTTTTACCGTGTGGTAAAAATTGAAGAAGAAGATGAGTTCGAGAGCAAAAAGGGAGAGTCTGAGACCATTGCCGGATTTGTACTGGAAATTTCAGGAAGCTTTCCAAAATTAGCAGAGAAGGTTTTGTTCAATAATTACACTTTTGTAGTGGAAAGCATGGACAAAAAGAGATTGAAACGCATAAAAGTTACCTTGCCCCATGAAGCATAAGATTTTATTTCTCATTTTAATAGGAACAATGTTCATAGGATGTAAGGAAGAGGTATTACCAAAACCTAAAGCCATGTTGCGATTGGATTATCCTACTGCTGAATATGTGGAATCCGGCCCAGATTGTGTATATACTTTTGATAAGAACACCCTTTCAGAAATAAAAGAAAGTAAAGATTGCTCCATGGTGCTTGATTATCCTATGATGAACGGGTCCATTTATTTGACTTATAAACCTGTCAAAGGAAATTTGGACACGTTGCTTGTGGATGCACAAAAACTATCTTACGAACATGTGGTGAAGGCAGACAACATAGTGGAACAACCATTTATAAATAGAGAAGACGGGGTTTATGGCATGTTCTACGAAGTAAGTGGAAACGCCGCCTCACAATCCCAGTTTTATGTAACGGATAGCATCAATCACTTTGTGACGGGTTCCTTGTATTTTTATGCCAAACCTAATTACGATTCCATTCTGCCTGCGGCGATGTACCTTCAGAACGATATTCGGAGGATCATGGAAAGTCTGCGTTGGAAAAAATAAAATTACTGTACTGTATCCTTGGTCAATAGAGCTTCGGCGCGAGCGATACTACCATTGATTTTTTCCTTCACCACTTTTACCTTTTCTTCTTCCTCATCCAGCCATTGTTGTTTTTCTTCGGAGAGTTCCTTGCCGTTCAAGATTTCCTCATGGTTAAAGCGATCGCCAAAATCTTTCATCCAATCCATCATTGCGGTGTTGGCATCTTGAAGGTCTTTCATGGCCACTTCATATTTTTGGCCCATTTCGGTGGAATCTACTTTTGGCTTAAGTTCTCCGACCAATTTACCTATCGTACTCATTTTAGGCATCACCTCGTCGTGAATGGCCATAACCTCTTTCATTTGGGTTTGTTCTTCAGAGGCTTTTTTCTCTTGCTTGCAGGAAAAACTCAAAAGCAAAATGGTGCATATCAGCAAGGGTAATACTTTTCTCATGGTGTATTGTTTAGTTACAAAAATAACGATATGTGGAATATCAACGCATAATAAATATCTAATAAGTGTTAAGCGACGGTTATAAAGTACGGCACAAAAAAAAGGCGCTATTTAGAGCACTAGTGGTCGGAAGAAATTCCGGCCACTTTAAGTTT
>NZ_JAHZSV010000002.1 GCF_019457905.1 Flagellimonas abyssi
GGCAGATGCTCTATCCAGCTGAGCTACGCGACCAAAGTTTGCGGGTGCAAAGATACTAATGTAACCGATTGTAAAAAATATTTTTTTGATTTCTTGTCTTTTTTATCAAAAGTCTTTTACAATCGGTTACCAACTCTTTTACTTAAATCCTATCTCTTTCAATCCTTTATGGCTGATTTTGATTACTTCCAAAGGTTTCTTGTCCCATGTCATATCCTGTTCAACAAAGTACTTTTCCATTCCAGATATGTCTTTTTTATCCAAAATTCTTTTAAAATCTATAGTACCCTCACCTACAGGAGCAAATTTTCCTTCTTCATCCATATCCTTCACATGCCATAGTTTAAATCTGCCTGGATATTTTTCAAAATAGGATACCGGGTCTGCTTCCGCTCTGGTAACCCAATACAGATCCATTTGGAAGTTCACATACTTAGGGTCGGTATTCTCCAACAAGTAGACAATAGGCTTTATCCCATCTTCATTGTCCTTATACTCAAAGTCATGGTTGTGATAAAGGAGTTTTAAGCCTGCAGCTTCGCATTTTTTCCCGATTGTGGTCAAAATTTCAGTAAAGTCCTCCATGGTACCTTTCATACCCATAGTACGGCTCTCAGGGTCAAAAGTGAACATTCCCATAGGTGGTACCGGAATAGTGAAATATTCAAACCCAGCTGCCTTTGTATCCGCTATCTGCTGATCAGCATTTTCCAACGTAACACCTCCCATGTGCGTGCTGACAGGAGTTAATCCAATACTCTCTACATACGATTTAAAATCCTGGGGGTCCATTCCATAAAATTTTCCATCCGCATAACCTGCCGCTTCAATATAAGCATAACCGGCATCCGCAACTTTCTGCAAGGTTGCCTTGGCATCTTCTCCCATATTTTCTCGCACGGTATAAAGGGCAAGTCCACCAAAGTTCTCTTGAGCATAAAATGTAGTAGCGAAAAACATTGAGGCCAGGGCAAGAATCCCTTTTGTAATAATTCTTTCTTTCATTATTAAAGTTTGAAGTTAATTTTAGTTTCTATGTGGTTACAAGATACTGATTATTGATTTTATGAAATGTGGGTAAAACTAAAAAATCCGTTAAGTAATTAGCTACTCAACGGATTCTTCAATACCAGAAAAAACAGATAATTCTATATCTCACTCATTCGTATGGCTAAATTAACCTTGATTTCGTTGTCCACCTTAATCATGCCCAGCATTTTTTTGGGCGGTTCCAGTTCAAAGTCACTCAATTTGAGCTCCAAGGTTCCCTTAACTTGAATGTTTTTTGTTTGTTCGCAATAGAGCTGAGTCTCAATAGTACGCTTAACACCTGCTATTTCTATCTCCAAACCTACATCTACCCTTCCTTTATTTGCTGCAGGAGGGTCTACGTAGAGTAGTTTCAAGTTTACCTTTGGGTGACGTTTTGTTTTGAGCAATTCCTTAAAATCCTTGTTGATGGCCTTTCCGCCACAATCAAAACAATCGTTCACTAATTTCAGCTCCGCATTTTTAAAGACGATATGCTCGGATTTTTCATCGTAGATCAAACGGATGGGCATTTCCAGTTCCTCCAAATTGTATACGCAGCTGAACTGATTTACATTGGTAGTGCCCGAAATCACCACCTCGCTTTCCGAGGCTACCCTCACCTTGGTTTCTCTTTCGGGGTCGTTGAAGCTTAGCCCGATAAAAAAAAGCAATCCGAAGAATATAGTTTTTGTGATATGTGGCATTGAGGTCAACATGATAACTAAAATACTAGTTTTAAGGGTAAAGACCTAGGACATTGCTGTCCCAGGCCCTTTTAAAATCAATTGTATCGGTTAGAAACTGATGACAGCTTCCAATAAAAGTCCTTTGAACTCACCATCGTGGAAAATACTTGTGGTGTCATAACCATCGTATTGTTGGTTTACGTATTCTATTTTGGCCAAGATGTTCTTGGTCAAGAATACACCTCCGCCCAATTGGAATCTGTCAATGGTAATCTCTGATCCTGATGGGTCATCGGATGTCACGGTATTGTAACGGGTACCTACGAAAAAGTTCTCTGTGCCCCCAAATCTGTAGATCAGTTCACCTGCCAATTGAGTGGCGGTTCTGTCATCTGTTTCGGCATCTGCCTTTCCTGAAGCTGTCTCAAAGGTTCCAAAGAACTCCAATCCTTTATATTTCACAAACGGGTTGATCATAAAGGCGGTAATCTCATTTCTAAGACCGGGGTTGTATCTACCTGATCTAAAGTTACCAGAGGTTGATGCCTCAGTGTCCTCCATTACCAAGTAGTATCTAGAGCCTGAACGGTCCGCACTGTAAAGGTATACGTTACCTGATTTGCCTGTACTGTACATGGAACCTGTAAGTCTCAACCTCAAATCCTCACTAACTTGGGCATCATACCCTAGTTTTGCCAAGATTGAAGCTCCAGTGGTTTCTGGATTGTTCACCGCTTGGTTCAACTTACCATTGGAAAGTCCAAACATGGCAATGAATCCATTTTTTCTGAAGTAAACTTCACCACCCACCTCTGTGGTAAACGCATCCATGATCAAGTTACCAACAAATGGGTTGTGCATGGCTTGGGCGTTATCGGTTCTTCTGAAGTGCGCATCACCGTAGTTGTTTTCCATATGACCCACTTTAATGGTCAAATACTTCATGGCTTCTTCCAAGAATCCAGGGCTGATAAAGTCCAAATTATCTACTTGAAAATAACCTCCTTTAACATATGGCTCTGGGTGGTGACGAGATGATAAATAAGTTCTTAAGTGCATTCTCACACCCTTGGCCAATGCCACGTCCAAATCCAAGTTGGCGGTTGCTAGGTTAAAGTTATCGCCGATTGGAATAAGTTCCACAGCTCCAGAGTTCTCATGATCAATAGCTTGAAATTGTAACGTGGATGATCCCCCTACCCTAACTTTAATGCCATCAAAGGTGGAAACTGTATCTTTTGGAGCTTCAAATACATTCACTCCATTTTTGTCAGGAGATCTAAAATTATCCAGTTGTCGGTTTTGGGAATATCCCATAAGGCCTACTAAGAAAGCAGCAGCTAATAATCCGTATTTTGTGTATTTTTTCATCGTTGTATATTTATTAGTTGAGTATTAAGATTAAATTATTTCCAAATTGTGTTGTAGTGAACCTCTATTTCATCACCGGTAGTGATAGTGCCCAAAAGAGCTTTAGGAGGATCAATTTTATAATCGGTCATTTTTAGGCCTTTCTTACCTTCCAGCAACACCTTTCCATCATTAATGGTCAAATTGAAAGGAAGGTCTATTGTATTTGTGCTTCCTGCAATGGTCAGGTTACCTGTAGCGACCACTTTGTATTTGTTGGAAGCTGATGTCACCGGAGATATACTCTTCACGCTTTTGAGCTCAAATACTATTTCCTTGTGATCTTTTGTCTCCAAAGCCTTATAGGTATTCTTGTCCATGGCACCCTTACCGCTTTTTAAACTTTCGGACACCACTGTAAACTTTAGGGAGGTGATTTTTGGAAGCTCTCCGGTATTGTCCAAAGCAATCAAGCCTGATTTTTGCTCCGCAACCTCTTCCCAATCATGCAGGGTAGAAGTTCCTGTCACTTTAACTTCACCTTCCCCGTTGTTCAGCTTAAAACTTTGTGCTGAAAGTGCCAAGGGAACCAGAGTAAATGTTATCCAAAGGATAGCTGCCTTTAAAAGCGATTGTCGATGTGATGTATGATATTGCATAGTTTTTGGTTTTTGTTGGGTCAAAGATCTATTACTGAGTTTTCCTAAAAGATGATATATGTCAGGTTTTTCCTAAATGGTTGGTTTTTAACAGCAGAACCGTCAAAATTTTCTTTCTTTTTCTAAAAAAAGTTGGATTAATCATTTCTGTGGTATACAAAAATCATTCAACCGATCGTGTTTGTCCAGCGATTTTCCCAAGAGTGAACTTTGACTTCTCCTCAGAGCCA
Source organism: Flagellimonas abyssi (assembly GCF_019457905.1). GTDB lineage: Bacteria > Bacteroidota > Bacteroidia > Flavobacteriales > Flavobacteriaceae > Flagellimonas > Flagellimonas abyssi. The sequence continues at coordinate 3,958 of NZ_JAHZSV010000002.1, forward strand.
AAAGGCTGATTTTTATCATATTCTAACCTTCTTCCAGCCACTACTTTTACGTATCAATTTTAACACATATCAATCTTTAATAGATATACATATGGACACACTTGTAGAAAAACAGCTCAGCGTATACTCATTTGGCAATAAAAAGGCAGATGGTGGACGCGATATGAAGAACCTGCTTGGGGGCAAAGGCGCCAACTTGGCCGAAATGAGCCGAATCGGTATTCCTGTACCTCCCGGCTTTACCATTACAACTGAAGTTTGTACACAATATAATGAAGAGGGACGTGATGCGGTCATTGATCGCATAGAGCCCGAAGTAAGGAATGCCATAAATCATATTGAAGAAACCATGGGGGCCATATTTGGCGATGATGAGAACCCATTATTGATATCCGTCCGCTCTGGTGCAAGGGTCTCCATGCCCGGTATGATGGATACCGTGCTTAATCTTGGACTTAATGATGAATCCATAAAAGGTGTCATCAAAATGACCGGAAATGAAAGATTTGCTTGGGATTCCTACCGAAGGTTCATTCAAATGTACAGCAGCGTGGTGATGGGACTAAAACCAGAATCCAAGGACGACCTTGACCCTTTCGAGGAAATCATCGACCACTTAAAGGACAAAAGAAGAATTGAGCAGGACACCCAGTTTACCGTTCAAGACCTTCAGGATTTGGTGTATGACTTCAAGGACATCGTTAAAAAAAGAACAGGAGAGCCCTTCCCCAATAATCCTTGGGACCAACTTTGGGGAGCCATTGCAGCGGTGTTTGACAGTTGGAACGGGGATAGGGCGATATACTACAGAAAAATGCACGGATATCCCGAAGATTGGGGAACCGCCGTTAACGTACAGGCCATGGTCTTCGGAAACATGGGCGAGGATTCCGGTACAGGAGTTTGCTTTACCAGGGATGCCGGAACCGGGGAAAACAAGTTCAATGGTGAATATTTGATCAATGCCCAGGGCGAGGATGTTGTGGCCGGTGTCCGCACACCACAACAGATCACATTGCTGGGTTCTCAACGTTGGGCCAAATTGGCACAGGTGGAAGAAGAGGAACGCAAAGAAAGTTATCCTTCCCTAGAAGAGCTCATGCCCGACATTTACAAGGAACTGTTCGAGTATCAAAATAAGCTTGAAACACATTACCAAGATATGCAGGATATGGAGTTTACCATACAACAGGGCAAACTATGGATTTTGCAAACCCGTAATGGTAAACGTACTGGAGCTGCAATGGTAAAGATCGCCATGGACTTGCTCAAAGAAGGTTCCATAGATGAAAAAACGGCCCTAATGCGCATAGAGCCCAATAAACTGAACGAACTTCTCCACCCCATCTTTGACCTAGAAGCCTTGCAAGAAGCAGATGTGATCGCCCAAGGACTCCCCGCCTCTCCCGGTGCGGCCACAGGACAGATCGTTTTCTTTGCTGATGAGGCCAGCAAATACAAGAACAGTATTTTGGTACGTGTGGAAACATCTCCCGAAGATGTGGAAGGCATGAACATTGCCAAGGGCATCGTAACGGCCCGTGGAGGTATGACTTCCCATGCTGCCGTTGTTGCCAGAGGTATGGGAAAATGTTGTGTCTCAGGTGCAGGTGCTCTCAAGATCAACTATAAGACCCGGACTTTAAAAGTCGGCGACCACGAGTATCACGAAGGCGACTGGATTTCCATCAATGGTTCTACCGGAAATATCCTGGAAGGAAAGGTTGCGACAAAGGAACCTGAATTGAGTGGCGAATTTGCCGAATTAATGGAACTCTCTGACAGTTATGCCACCATGGAGGTCCGAACCAATGCCGATACGCCCAAAGATGCGCTTATCGCACGAAACTTTGGGGCAAAAGGAATCGGGCTTACCCGTACCGAGCATATGTTCTTCGAGGTGGACCGAATCAAAGCCATGCGTGAAATGATTTTGGCGGACACCATAAAAGGCAGGAAACAGGCCCTTAAAGAGCTGCTCCCTATGCAACGTAAGGACTTTGAGGGAATTTTTAGGGCCATGGAAGGTCTTCCCGTTACCGTGAGGTTATTGGATCCACCGTTACATGAATTTGTGCCCCATCAATTGGCCACACAAAAGGAGTTGGCAGAAGAGCTGCACATTTCCTTGGCCGCTGTGAAAGGAAAAGTGGCGGAACTGGAAGAATTTAATCCGATGATGGGCCATCGTGGCTGTAGATTGGGAAATTCATACCCAGAAATCACTGAAATGCAGACGCAGGCAATTTTGGAGGCTGCCCTCAATGTGAAGAAAGATGGCATCAACATGAAGCCCGAAATTATGATTCCTTTGGTAGGAACCGTGGAAGAATTCAAACAGCAAAAGGCCATAATCGATACAGTTGCGCAAGATATCTTTAAAAAGAGAAAGGATACCGTGGAATATTCCGTAGGTACCATGATCGAGGTACCAAGAGCAGCCTTGATAGCGGACAAGATTGCCGAAACAGCAGACTTCTTCTCTTTTGGAACAAATGACCTTACCCAAATGACGTTTGGATACTCTAGGGACGATTCCGGCAAGTTCTTGCCCACCTATCTTGAAAAAGGTATTTTAAAAGAAGATCCATTTGAAGTATTGGACCAAGAAGGCGTAGGACAATTGGTGGAACTTGGAACCCTACGGGGACGTATGACTAGGGCCAACCTAAAAGTAGGCATATGTGGCGAACATGGTGGCGAACCAAGTTCTGTTGGCTTCTGCCAAAAAGTGGGAATGAACTATGTGAGCTGCTCACCCTTTAGGGTACCCATTGCGAGGGTTGCAGCGGCACAAGCAGCAATAGCATAACTGGCAAATACCTAACCATTCTGTTTTTTAATCCCCGACGCTTTATTTTATAGGGTGCCGGGGATTTTCATAAGTAATTTGCGTTCTTTGTCCCATGCAAGCGGAGAAAAACATGACCAACGAAAAAACTGCGGTCCGAACAACATACTTCAGCATTGCCGGTAACATAACACTGGCACTGGTCAAAGGGGCTGCAGGATTTTTTGGAAACTCATACGCCTTGATTGCGGATGCCATTGAGTCCACTACGGATATTTTTTCATCTGCCTTGGTCCTTCTAGGGTTCAAATATGCGGAAAAGCCCCCGGATGAAAACCATCCTTACGGACATGGGAAGATAGAACCGCTCATTACGTTTATCGTTGTGGCATTTTTGGTGACCTCGGCAACCATAATCGCCTACGAGAGCATTCAACACATACAGACGCCGCATAAAGTCCCGGAACCATGGACCTTGTTCGTATTGACGGGTATAATTATCTGGAAGGAAATTTCGTTCCAGATAGTCATAAGAAAAAGTAAACAGACACAGAGTTCATCACTGCGAGCGGATGCTTGGCACCATAGAAGCGATGCCATCACCTCTGTAATGGCCTTTCTGGGCATTTCGATAGCACTCATATTTGGTGAAGGCTACGAAACCGCGGATGATTGGGCTGCACTCTTGGCTTCAGCATTCATCCTTTACAACAGTTATTTGATTTTCAGACCTGCACTTGGTGAAATCATGGACGAACACCAATATGATGACCTCATCGAAGAAATTAGACAAAGGGCGCTGGAGGTAAAGGGTATATTGGGTACGGAAAAATGCTTTATCCGAAAATCAGGAATGAAATACCATGTAGATCTTCATGCTATCGTAAGTGGGGATATATCCGTGGAAAAGGGACATTGGATCGCCCATGCCCTAAAAGATCATTTACGTAAGGTAATTCCAAACCTTGGGCATGTACTCATTCATATAGAACCGGACCAATACACTTATAAATAATACGTTACAGTTTGGTCTATCGGTCAAATGAGCTATCTTTTTACTCTAATCCGACCGTTATGACCAGAATTTCCCTTTTATTTTCCTGTATCGCACTTTTGGTGATATCCTGTGGACAGCCAGAAAAATCAAAATTTGACATCGCCGTTAGTTTTGATGAATCCGTTAGCACCGAAAACAAAGATGGACGATTGTTGTTGATGCTTTCAAACGACGATTCAAAAGAACCTCGATTTCAAATCAACGATGGACTCAATACCCAACTCATTTTCGGAATGAACGTCGAAGCTATGGCACCGGGGCAACCCATTACTTTTGATGAATCCATTTTTGGGTACCCCTACCCTAGCCTAGATAACGTGCCTCCCGGAGAATACCAAGCACAAGCGCTGTTGCATATTTATGAAACTTTTGATTTATCTACAGGACATACCGTAAAGCTGCCCATGGATAATGGCGAAGGCCAGCACTGGAACACTTCGCCCGGTAATTTGTACAGCAAACCTTTTAAGGTCACCATCGGTGACAATGGTATTGAAAATGTTTCGATTGTGATGGATCAAGAAATTCCTCCCATTCCAGAACCCGAGGATACCGAGTGGATAAAGCATATTAAAATCAAGTCCGAAAAATTATCGGATTTCTATGGACGGGACATGTATTTGGGGGCGCATGTTCTTCTGCCGAAAGGTTTTGACGAGCATCCCGAAGCCAAGTATCCGTTGATGGTATTTCATGGACATTTTCCCAGTGACTTTGGCGGTTTTAGGACCACACCGCCAGACCCGAACCTAAAACCGGAATATTCTGCCCGTTTTGATTTGGAAGGATACAACATCATACAACAACAAGAAGCTTACGATTTTTATCAAAGATGGAACGAGCCCGATTTCCCACGCTTCCTTATTATCGAGATACAGCATCCTACCCCTTACTATGATGATTCTTATGCGGTGAACTCGGCCAGCCAAGGTCCATATGGTGACGCCATTACCTACGAGCTCATCCCAGAAATCGAAAAACAGTTCAGAGGCATGGGTGAAGGATGGTCGCGGTTTTTATATGGAGGTTCCACAGGGGGTTGGGAAGCCCTTGCCGTTCAGGTCAAATATCCGGAGGAATACAACGGTTGCTTTGCCGCCTGCCCGGACCCTATCGATTTTAGGGCATACTGCCTTACCAACATTTATGAAGATGAGAATGCCTACTATTATGATTCCGCTCACAAAAAGCTGGAGGTTCCTTCCCATCGAAATTATTTGGGCGATATACAGTCTACCTTAAGACAGGGCAACCATTTGGAACTCGTATTGGGTGACAAATCACGTTCAGGGCAACAATGGGATATTTGGGAAGCCACTTATTCCCCGCAGGGCGATGATGGTTATCCCGTTCGGATTTGGGATAAAATGACAGGGGATATAGACCACGAAGTGGCTGAGTATTGGAAAGAGAACTATGACCTTCGCCATATACTGGAAAGGGATTGGGAAAAGCTCGGACCGCAGCTCAAAGGTAAAATCCATATCTATTGTGGTGACATGGACAATTATTATCTGAACAACGCCGTGTATTTGATGGAGGACTTTCTGGAAAGCACTACCGAGCCTTATTATGATGGAGAAGTATTGTACGGGGACCGTGCAGAGCATTGCTGGAACGGAGACCCCGACCAACCCAATGCCATCAGTAGATTACGGTACAATTCGATGTACGTCCCTAAGATCATGAAACGAATTGCCGAAAGTGCACCGCAAGGCGCAGATTTGACCAGCTGGAGGTATCAATAATAAAAAATGGGGGCTTTTTTGCCCCCATTACTTTGATTGGATATTTAGTACGTTTACCTGTACAGGGTAAAGTGCCCAACAAATTCCCTGGTATCCTCATCACCATTTAGTTTGATGATATACCAATAATCACCTGTCGGCAAATCAGCCTGATTATAGAAACCGTCCCATGGATCGGTATCTTGCAACATTTTGTATATGCTTCTTCCATACCTATCAAAAATGGATATGGTGATGTTCGGGAATACTTCAATGTTCCTTGGCTTCCAAGTATCGTTCAACCCATCACCATCTGGTGTAAAGAAATTCGGGATCTCAATATCGATGAACTCCATAAAGATTTCCTGGGTAACGCTACATCCATTTTCATCGGTAACGGTTACAGCGTAAGTCGCTGTCTCACGAATCAAGAATGTATTGTCATCTCCATAAGACACCCCATCTACCTCAAAGGTGTAGTCAGGATTACCTCCTGTGACGGTGGCCGTTATCTCATTGATGTTGTCATTACTTAATTCCAAGGTCAATGGATCAAATCCTTCCACTTCAAAAGTAAAGGTACGGTCACAACCATTGGCGTGGGCCACGGTAAGGGTATGTTCCCCTGGTGCCAAGTTGGTGAAATCCGGGGTCAGGACCATATCGTTCGGGTCATTGGAATCCAAGCCGTACAATAAGTCTGCGATAACACTTTGGTCTTCAAAACTGATATCTAGATAGTTCGTTGGTGAATCACCATCGCACTCGTAGACCACCTCCACGGTGCCTTCCAAGTTTACCCCTGGGTTTATGGTAACAATTTCGGTCGTCATACAACCATTCGCATCTCTTATAAATACTACGTAGTCACCACTGGCCAGGTTGCCATAACCCATCTGTCCCTCTACAAAATTCTCATCTTGACTAGAGTTCAAGCTTGTGCTATATGGAGCTGTTCCGCCTTGGACTTCCAAGTTGATCAAACCATCCTCACTGCCAAAACAAATCTGATGTTCCGCCGTGGAGGTAACGGTGAGGGCATCCGGTTGGGTAATGGTAAAGTCCAATACTTCAAAACATCCGTTGGCATCTTGTACTATCACCGTATAATCACCGGCCGCAAGATCTGTGAATGCTCCTTCATCAACAAATTGGTTCAGGTTGGGTGAAATTGCATACTGATAGCCTGCTGTCCCCCCAGATACATTAAGAACAATGCTACCATCATCAGCACCCATACAAGTAACATCGGTAAGATCGCTGGTAATTGCAAGAGGTGCTGGTTCCGTAACATTTATGGCTCCTGATACCCATTCACAATCACCACTGATTACTCCTGCATAGTAGGTACCTTGCGCAAGTCCATCAAAGTAGCCGTTTGAATTGGTCGGTGCCACTGGAATGGTCATGGCACTATCTTGGTACAGTCCATAAACGTAGTTTCCTAGACCTCCATCCGCATCTACGGAAATGAATGCGGTGCTATCACCATTACAGTTTACATGAGGATTATAGTTTTCTACTACGGCGGTCAATGGAACAACATCGATTACGGTAACGCCACTACTTAATACGGGGTCACAACCGTTCGCATCAATTACGTAAAACTGATATGGGGCAGTGCTCGGACTTACATCAAAAACGTGGGTGGTTCCACCAGACATATCGGTAAAAGGACCTGATTCTGATGTACTATATTGATACACATTCCCGGGCATTAATGGGGTTCCTCCCGATACCGTTAGTGTCAACTGGGCAGGGGTATCACAGGTAAGTATACTTGACATAACCAGATTCGCCCTCACCGGGGTAGGATCATTAATTACAACCTCGGTAGTTGTAACGGTACAACCCGCATCATCACTTATATTGATGGAATACGTTCCGGCGCTCAAATTACTAAAAGTGTTTGCTATTTGTGTTGAAGTAGTCGTGACGACACTTCCATTTTCAATTCTATTTAAGCTATACAATACAGTTCCCACACCACCAGATGTCAACGTAGCCGCAATGCTTCCGTCGGAATCACCGATACAATCCAAAGTTTGGGTGGCCGGTGTAATATCCGCCAATAAGGGATCTACGGTTTGAATGGTTCCGCTCAACGTGTCGTTGGTACAACCCGCCGCATCGGTAACTTCGATGGTATAAGTTCCGTCGTTCAAATTGGTGAACACATAACTGTATACATTGGTCTGCGATATTCCCAAAGAAGGTATCGAAATTGTGTACGGAGCAATACCTCCCGTTGGCGTAACCGACAACCTTCCTTGGTCGTTTGCGCAAGATGCATTGCCAATCTCAGTGATGGTCGCATCCAAAACAGCATCTGCTCCGCCTACGGTAATCGTGGTTTCCTCGGTACAGAAGGGGAAGTCGCCCTGAACCACCTCAACACGGTAAGTGCCCTTGGGCAAATCAATATTTCCGCTGGTTGTTCCGCTTCCGCTTCCTGAAGGACCGTATTGCGTATCGTCACTTGTATCGCTCAATGTGCCATTGGTATTGTAAACGGTCCAAGTGAAATCACCGGAATATCCTCCTGTTAGTTCAAAATGATATTGGGCATCGTCACCTGCACATACCACTGGAGCATCTTCGACCATATTGATTTGGAACTGTTCGATTTCTTCCACATTGTGAGTAACGATTATGGAACAGCCCGTATCTGTATTGGTTACTCGGTAGGAATGCAATCCTACCTGTAGTCCCGTGAAGGTTCCGACAGCGTTGGTATTGCCCGTTGAAACTTCCTCAAATTCATAGTCATGAGGCCCTGTAGTGGAATCCGACAACAAACCTTGTGCGGTAATGGTGATAGTCTCTCCTCCGTTGGCACAAGAAATGTCGTAATCCACATTTATGGTCGCATCCTGTAGCTCATCAAACTGTTGAATAGTAGCGGTGGTAGTTCCCATACATCCCGTATCATCATACACATTGATGGTATAGGTACCTCCTGCTCTATTTGAAATTATAAGTTGGTTGTTGTTTCCATTTTGAACCACATTGCTTGATGGGTCAACAAACTCATATCGAACATAAGTTCCGGTTCCACCGGTAATTGAATTTACCGTTATGCTTGCATTATCAGGGTTATTTCCTGCGGCACATCCAAACTGTACCACATCCGCAGCTGGAATGGTCACAGCGATTGGAGTTGGTTCATTGATTGTCGGAACACTAATGTCCGAAGTACAATCATTGGTGCCTGTTGCCCTTACCACATAATCTCCAGGAGCCAAATCGTTGAATGTCCGTGTGGTGGCATCCCAAGCGAAATCACCTGATGGTATTGGGTTCAATCCGCTATCCAACAGTTCATAGGTCAATGGGGTGATACCATTATCGGTCTGTCTTAGTGCAATACTTCCATCATTTGCTCCATGGCAGCTCACATCTTTTGGTGTGGCGGTGAAGTCTGGTTCTATTGGGTCGGGAACGACTATTGTAAATGTACGCTCGCATGCTTCATGGTCTGTTGTCGCATCCACGTACACTTTGATTTCATATTGTCCTGCGGTTGTGGGATGGAATTCAATGGAATTACCTCCCATGGATGTTTTAGCAACCTCAGGAGATGATGTGGTCAAGTTTTCCACTGAATAATCGTAACTGCCCGAACCTTGTAACGCTTCGATTTCAATAGTGCCATCCGGTGTACTGGAACAATCGATAAGTTTGGTCAATTGGGCATTTGCCTGAAGTGGTGGATTAACTGTTAAAGATTGTGTGGCTGAACAGCCATTGTCATCTATTATGGCAACAGTATAAGTACCAGGAGTGATTCCATTGAACACTCCACCATTATTGAGATATGTGGTTCCACCATCTATGGAATACAAAATATTAGTTGATGAGCTGTTTACCCTAACCGTGGCGGGCATGGCGCAATTTTCCACGCTTACGCCATCTATTACTGGTTTAGGGGCCAAATCCAAATGCACTGTTCCCAAACTTACTGGGCAATCACCATATTGGTCATTGATTTCCACAGTATATGTTCCGGAAGGCGAATTTGCGGGAATTTCAATAGGATTGTCCGACGTAGCTGTTATAGTTGTAAATGGCAGAGGTCCTGTAACTGTATAGGTATAGATTCCACCACCGCCAGTTGGGTTTTGTACTTCAATCAGTCCTGGATTATTGCAGCTGATATCCTGAAGAACATTCAAAGTACCATTGAGCGGTTCAAGTTCTGTCAAAATAGCATTTTCACTTCCAACAAAACAATTATTTGGAGACGCACCTTGGATTTCCACATAATATGTGCCAGGTTCAAGACCAGACAATGGAGCTGTAGGTGTGGTGAAGGAATCTCCTGAAGTGAATCCACTGACTGTTCCTGAACTAACAGGTACAGAAGTATTGGAAATTTCGAAAAGTTCCCAATCAAATGTTCCTCCCAATTGTCCAGGTGTATCTTCTGTGATGGTATAAGTTATTTGTCCGTTGTCAAGACCACCACAAGAAGGTGTTACCTCACTCGTGATAGACACAGGGGGAGGGGCAATATTATTTACATTAACCGTGCTTTGTCTTGTACAACCATCTGTGCCGGAGTCATCCTTTACATAGAATACATAGGTTCGTCCGGGTACCAGTCCCGTCCATGTAAATTTTCCATGTCCTGCTGGAACCGAAAAACCTTCATTATCAATATTCTCACCTGGAATCCATGTGGCTGTTGTGGGGTCAAAATTTGCCGGGTCATCAGAATAGGCATATTCATAGGGGGCAAGACCTTCCTCACCTTGTACAGTTACCTGAAGCTCATTACAATCCACTATTATGGCAGAAATGGTAATGTCCAAATCATCCAAAGGATAAGGCATAATGAACGAGGGTAAATCTGTTTCACAAATTACGTTGTTTGACCCATCAATGGTTCGAATGGATGGGTTTACTGTCGTTCCCGACGCAAAAGCTGCTCCCATAAAAGTGTCACTCGTCTGCCAAGTCAAACCACCATCTCCACTAAATTCAAGAGTTCCGTTAAGTGTCAAAGGATAATTATCAAACTCAAAGCCATAGAGGTTCGGGTCGGGATCACAATTAGAAGGTAAAATGGGTAGGGTATCCGCAGTCAACTCATCTGGATTGTTTATCGTTTGTGTATCAGTAATGGTACAACCTGTGGCATCGGTTATGTTGATGGTATAGTTTCCAGGTGAAAGATTATAATAAGTTCTGCTCGTCAACAACACATTGGTATCTGTACGATTAGAAGCCCCTCCATTATCCACATCGATGATTTGAATGGTATAAGGGCTTATTCCAGAAATGATGTTGATGAGCATGCTGCCATTTCCATCATGACATTGGGGATCGGATGGAGAAGCTGTCATGGTCAAAGGGGTAGCCGGGTTTATTGTTACCGTCTCCACATATTCACAATATGGGCTATTGTTCGAATTGTCCCTTACATATACATCATAATCTCCTTCATCACCTGCAACTACTGGAAAGGTATCCGTAGTTGAGAACGAACCACTAGGATCATCCCCTGTCGGTACAAAAGCATATTCATAATTCGGTGTACCCCCTGTTGCCGTCACATTGATAGAACCATCCGCGCAGCTACTAACATCCGTTGCAGTAACATTTATCAATAATTGTGCATCAATGGTAACTTGGGTTACTGTATCCTCACATCCAAAAGCATCTTTTACATTAATATCGTACGTACCACTGGCCAATCCTGAAAAGGTATAGGTATCCGGTGTACTTGGATTTGGACTTTGCCATGGTCCTCCATCAATCTGGAAGAGATATCCTCCATTTCCTGAAGTTACGGTAATATCGATTGATGCATTATTGCCACCGTCATAACAACTGGTGTAACTTACATCATAGGCCAATGTATCTGGAGCATCCAATGTTATGATGTTACTTCTTATCTCACAACCAGAAATATCACGTGCAATAATCACATAATCACCAGCAGCAAGACCGTTGAATGTATTTCCTGTTGGATTTGGGAAGGCCACAATAGAACCTCCTAAACCATTCTCCAAGGCATACTCGTATGTTGGTGTCCCTCCTGTTACCGTTGCTTCGATACTTCCCAATGGATCATTACAGCTTGGACTTTGTAGAATACTTGGGTTTATGGCAAGAACTGCTGGCTCGTCAATATCTTGGTTGAGTGCAATGGAGCAGCTTGTATCATCTGCCTTACGGACAATTACACTTTGGGTACCGCTGGACAACGTTGTTGCCGTAGTCACAGGTGATGTTGTTGATGCAATCCAGTTGCTTCCACCATCCATGGAATACTCAAAGCCTGCAATGGCATCAAAATTTTCCACTTCAAACGTGATGGAACCATCGTTTGCTCCGTTACAAGAAATATCTGTATGACCGATTACCGTTGCGCCAAAGCCATTTCCTGCTTCTATGACTACGGGAATATCCATGGTTCTTGGACAAGATTCTGGTACCTGTTCCACCAAAATATCGTCGATGGCCACATCGTTACCGCTATTGCCTATTTTTTTGGAAATCAGAATAAAATCCAGTTCGGTATGCACCCCTGGGTTTATGGTAAAATCAAAGGTGTTCCAAATTCGGTTCTTTGGGATATCATTGGTCTGAACTTCACCTATTACAGTACTTGTGCCAGGTATTCTCATCTGCACATAAATATCTGGGTCTAATTGACTTCCGCTTCCCAACAAATTGATTGCCGCGAAGGAAATACGCATATCTTGATTGGGTATAATGTCCTTAATTGGTTTTTGATAGATTATTTGACCTGGTGCCGGAGAACCTACATTGATTACCAAATATCTACCATTGGAATCGGAGCCTCCAGAAGTATGGTCCGTTGGCCTTATCCATGGCCCAAAAGGAGAAACTATATAGCTAGTAATGGAATAATCGAAATCATTGATTTGTGTATTACTACCAACTTGGTCTTCATAAGTATAGCCCAATACATAAGGACTATCAACGGTAGGTCCGCTCCCAAAGTCCTCTAGCAACAGTACACTTGGGTTTGGCGGGTCACTCTCTGCATATTCTGCAGTAATGGTATAGGTTCCCGGTGCAATCCCAGAAAAAGTACCATCGGTGGATGTTGTTGCACTGGGCGATGTATTTATGGAATAGCTATAATCGTAAACCGTTTGGTCCGGAGTTAGCACCACATTTCCATTCCCGTCACAATCATAAGCTAAATCCAAATCAAAGTTTGGAATTGGCAATGGTGGGTCTATGGTTATCGGCAATGTAATTTGGCACCCCCTGGCATCTCTGGCAACCAAAATATGATTCCCTGGTGGCAACAGACCAATTCTTACCGAAGGATCCATCGGGTCGTCGGCAATGAAGGAACTTCCCCCATCAAAACTAAATTCGTATGGTGCGGTCCCTCCTTCAATATTGGTAAACCTTACTTCAGAATTACCATTTGCGTCACAAGTCCCAGTACTGGAAATACCAGCATTTGCCTTGAAGGTTTCCGGGTCGTCCAACGTAAAAGTTGTGCTGTCTTCGCAACCATCAGCGCTTCTCACTCTAATGGTATAGGTTCCCGGTGATAAATTCACAAAAGTCGGGTCGCTTTGTTGCGTGGCCCAATCATCGATACTATAAGTATAAGGAGTTTGGGACCCTGATACGTTCATGGTAACCTGTCCTGTATTGGATCCTTCGCAGGTAATCTCCGAGTCGATGGTCGGAGCTGCTACGGTTAGACTTCCCAAATCATTAATTGTGACTTCATTGGAAAGTGCCCAACAATTGTTACCGTCCACCACCACAAATTGGTACGTCCCTTCTTCCCCCGATGGAAAATTGAAAACTCCCGGGGCAATGGTATCCCTTTGAAATTCAATGGAAGGGATATCTGAGATACCCGAGTAAGATGTGCTGCCATCTTTTGCCCAAATGGCATATAAATAGGATGGACTTGGATCACCTTGTGAAGCACTCAATGTTATAGTACCATCAGTACAGGTTATTTGTTTGGTGGTTGATGCAGTAACTAATGGATTGGGAATTTCCACTATGGTAAACGCCTCGGTTTCTACACATCCATCATCTGTACCCACAACTACCACATAATCTCCAGCAAGAAGGTTTTCGAAGGTAAAGTCACTATTGGCATTTGCCAAATTCTGATTTACAAAGGTTCCCGGATTTCCAGAACCGTCATCCTCGTATAAAACATAACCATAATTGGCCCTTGCTTGGGTCGCCTGGATTCGAACACTGCCCTGCCCCAAACAAGTTACCGGTTCTGTGGTCAGACTGATACTAAGGTCTCTTTGTTGTATCCCTATTTCTTCGGTACTGAAGACACAGCTACCGTCCAAAGGGTCTCCTGTGACTGGGTCCAATTGGGTAAAATCAACACGGTAAGTTCCTGGGGTACTAATGTTAAAATTAGGTCCATTGTTATCGGTATAGGAAATCAAGACTGTTTCCGATGATGTATCCACCAATTGATAGCCATATCCAGAACCTACATTTTGAATTCTGATATGTCCATCAGTGGAACAAAAAATATTCTGCGTATCATAATCAAAATCAAGATTGTTCTGAAATACATCAAAGTAGAAAATGCTGTTACATCCACCTGCATATGACAATACGAGCCTATAACGCCCTCCTGTATTGGCTGTGAAGGAGTTTCCTGTCTCCACTTGATTCCATATACAGCCCATTTGCGTATTTGGACAATCGGGATTGGTCGCGGCACAGCTGGCTTCGTCCAATTTTTCCCATCTAATGGCCTGGGCATCCGTAATATTCAGGACGATATCCTGCGTATCGTTTGTTCCGCATAGAAATATTTGCGGCAGCTGTGAACCATCATTCGCACAGGTCACTATTTCACCTTGTATATCGTTTGTGGTATCGGCATCCCCATTCAAATTGTTGAAGTAAGTGATTATTGGGTTTACCTGAGTTGTTCCAAAACGTGTCACCTCCATAGATTCAATATTGGTTCCACAACTGGCAGATTCTTTTCTAACCAAGTAATTTCCTGTCTCTTGCACAGTAACCGTTGTTGGGTCATTATCTGAATCTCCATCGGTATAAACCGTATCGGTTGCATCAATTTGGCCATTTTGGTTCAAATCACGGTACCAAGTGTAGGTATCGTAGCCCTGTCCTGCTGTAATTACGGTGCTAGCGCCACAGATTTGGATTTCACTTTCAAAAACACAATTGGTCAAATCGTCCAATAAAAAGTTGGTGGCCCCATTGGTCACAAAGCCACAACTGTTCACATTGGATACACTCGGGTCATTTGAAATGGTCTGACCGCTTGTAACTCCATCGTATGTGGAGAATGCGGTATTATGAATGGTAGAACTACAGGCTGCAACAAAATCGTGACAGTTATCGGATACCTCGACACGAATGATTATTTCATAAGTGTTTCCTCCTTCCGTTACCAATGCATCCGGTACTTCAAAAATTATTTCTTCTGGATCCGTACCACTGGTTGTCATGGTAACACCAGGAGCACCGGATAAATCTATATTGTTTAAATTGACATTATCAGGAAGTACATCACGAATGGTAAAATTGGTAGCATCGTCGTTACCCCGGTTCCAAAATCGTAAAACATACTCCAAGGACTGTCCAAGATTGACACCATCTCCGGTGATATCGTTTCCAACAAGGTCTTTTACCTTTTTCTCTACTATAATTTCCGGGTTGATGATTTCAACCGCAACTGTGGTAAGGAAAAGAATAACACCTTCACTGGATGTACTGATCAATACTTCACCGCTATCATGATCGTTGGGCAACACTGAGTTTCCAGCATTGGGCAGGTTCAATATATCGGCATCCCAGCCCAAAGTGTTCCTACTTGCAGGGGTACGGGTATCCACCCAGCTTCCAAGGTGACTTATAGTACTGTTAAATACGTTGTTGCTGGGGTTTATCGCATCGCTCAGATAGGTCCAGCTATCGGTTGGATTTGCCCTAAAACGCATACTTGGTCCATTTATGCGGTCACCATCAATTGTACTGGCCCCAATTACAGCATTGACCGGTAAAGGTGCCGGAACAGTTTTAAAACCGCTGAAAGGTACGTTTGTTTGGGAATAGGTACTCCCCATTGCTGCATACCCATCAAAAGTGGAAATATACTTGCTTGTCGAGTTCTGGTTCTCGTATATCACTACCATGGTCCAACCTGCACTTACATTGCTCTCCGCAGTAGAAGCTACTACATTGGCCACTGTATACTCACCATTGGGATCGCTAAGACCTGAAAGTAAATGTGTGACCTCCGCATAATTGAGATAAGAGGTCATATTGACCCCGCTCAAATAATCCACATCCACAATGCCCGGGTCCGTTACACCGTCTCCGTCCCTATCACCATCCTTATCATAGATTTGTTCATACTGAAACTCTGGATCACTGTTGGGGCCTATATCCACATAAGAACCTCCAGGAATTTTAAATTTTACCTGTTTGTATGGGTCGTCCCTGTTAGTATCCCTGTATATACCACCCCAATATAGGCCCGCATATACCACCGCAGAACAACTTGGTGCGTTCAACTCGGCACTACTGGAACTAAAAGTAGTCGGGTCCCCATCAATATCGATATAAGCCATAGTAACGTTCTGGTTACTAGAACTTCCATTATAATTAGTATTAGGATCACTGGCAATGCTCACAATATTATTGGCCACATATACCAAATCTCCTTTTACCTTCATATTGTCACCTGGCAATCTGGGTTCGAATGGTACAGAAAGTTGTGCTTGGGACAGCGATACAAAAGCTATAAAAAACAACAGGGATAGGCCCCTTTTTGAGTTCATAGCAAAGAACTTATAATTCATGCTTGAGGTTTTGGATAGTGCTTGGTTATTTAACTGCGGTAACAAATCTATCCAAAGAAGAAAACGTGGTGAATCTTATGTTGTGGAAGACTAGTAATATGTTGCAAACCCTACGTATACTGCTGTTTAGAACTATTCTAAATCGAAGAAATCCCTTAAAAACTAGGGATTTGCTGCATACGACATGGCTTAATAGTTGTAAATCAGGACGATAATTTGGGCTCCAACCATAACCAGCCCAGCGATAAAAGAAGTATGAGATAGAACCAAAACGGAGTTATGGCTTGAAGTTCCTTTTTTGAGACCGACTTTAAATCATCAAAAGTGCTGCTTGACCCGAATTTTTGATGATTGGCATTCCTTAATTCGGATTGATGGATGTTTTGAAGTTGACCGTCATCATACACAAAATAGAACCATGGCGAAATGGAGTCATTGGCAACCTGAAGCTGGTTCCATCCCGTTTTTCTAGGGTAAACCGTACCCGTAAATTTACCCGGTATCAAAATATCTTGAAGCAATGGGATTCTAGCACCTTCTTCCGTGGTAACCTCGACATCCGTTAGCAATGTTTGTAATTCAAACTCAAAGGGCTCATCCAGTTTGGGAATTTGGGTAAGCGACCTCCACACTACCGCAGTTTCCTGCTCCCGTGCAATAGTGTTGAGTATCTTGGTCCAGATTCGGGCATAAAGTGTTTCCTTGCCATCCAAAATCAATTGATACGTATTCTGGAGCAAGGTTGTACCGATTTTCCCTTTTTGAATTGGTAAGTAGGCCGCCACGACAACGGAATCCATCAAAATCTCTTGGGTGCGCAAGTTTTGTTGGAATGCGTAAGGATATTTTGGCAAGGTATGCACGGGCTGACCCAATGCGATTTCGGTCACATAATCCCGATTGAACCTAAATGGCGATTGCCTTTCTGAAAGCCTGAACAAACCTTCGTCGGCCTGAATAAAAATTCCAAGACCTTCCGAAGCAGAAATCTCTTCCATCGCTTCTTTTGAGGCACGTCCCAAACTGGTGTACGAATCCGTATCGATAATCAATAGGTCGTAATCCTTCAAGTTTTCAGAAGTGAAACCATAAATGGTGCCAGATGCCCCATTGAAATACTCAAACTTGTATTTGCCCTTAGTCAGTTGGATCCGTGCCAAAACTTCATGCCCTTTTTCGGTTAAGAAGTTTTTGAGGTATTTCGTCTCAAAAGTTGGAAATGTATTGACCATTAGAATTTTTAAGGGTCTTCCCTCCTTTACCTGAATAGGTACCGGCTCATTGGATAGAACTTCACCATCTCCATTTTTTTCCAAAAGATGGTATACAAATTGGCCACTTGCTTTCGGCTCTGCGCTGAGCGTTACCATCTGAGCATTTGTTTCTTCAAAAAACACCGAATCCAAAGGATTTTCGGTATTATCAGCTAAAATGGCCCAATGACCTGCTTTGGGCTTCGCGTATTTGGCCCTTATTTCCAAAGGTTCACCTAAAATCATTTCGTTATTTCTGGAAATCACGATCCACCCTTCCATCTCATCACTCCCTAAAAAAGCAACGGATTTATTCTCTACCTGCCAAAAATCAAATGGTTCCAATCCATGTCCCAACAGAAAAATGGAATCCACCTCCGTTAAAAGGGACAACGTACGCCCTTTTGAATATTCTTCGGTTTTGATACGTTTGTAGATGGATTTTAAACTATCCAGCTGGGAAGAGCGATACCCATCCGTCAATACAATTCCCTTTCCTCGCACGGAATCTTGATAGGTACTTGGTTTGAGGACAATCAGCATCAATGAAACTATAGCCAAAAAAGCGGCTACCAACTTAAGCCAAAACCTACCCTCCGCGCGTTGGGACCATTCCTTCCAGACAAAAACTGCCATCAGGACCAGTCCTACGATGATCACGGGCCAAAAAAGATTCTGGTTCAAAAACACCACACCATCATTCATAAACGCCCAGTTCTTTTAAGTACAACAAATTGATCTCACTATCATATCTGGTCCTTTTCATGGGAACGTCCTCCATTTGGGGCAAAACCGACAACAGATTTTTCTGTACTTCCATATAGTTTTTCTTGGACCTGTTGGCGGCCTTTTCCAAATCGCGTAGTCCTTGCAACACCTTAATATATTTTAAGGGTTGCGAAATGGCCTTTTGTGCCAGTTCGTTTCCTGCATCAACAAAAAGAGCACTATCCATGGCATCAAATGGTTTTTTATCTTGGATGAGAGCTTCCAAACGGGATATGGCTTCCCTTGTGGATGCAAAAGATTTTTGATACTCGAATTCCTGTCGCTTATCATAATTGGTGATGTCTTCAACATCGCCGCTCAACCTATTTTCTTCTTTGATGGGTGGAGGGTCAAAACCAATACGGTGGACATAAATACGCGCACTGTTTTTAATTTCTTGTATGATTGCCAGGGCATCGTACTGGAACGGCAACGATTTTTCGGGCTCATATAGTCGCAGATGAAGTTCTGCATCCCACATAATGTTCAAGGCATCCCGAAGCTTTGCTTTCAAGGATTTCTCGAACAAGGTGGATTCTTCCGGGTCGGAATGGTTGTGCAGATAATCGTGTAGTGGGTCTTCATCTTCTTCCTGTCTCTCATTTTCATGGTCATGTTCTTCCACTAAATTGTGCTCGTTTTCGCTATCGTGTTTGTGGCTGTACTCATCCAGCAAATCCTCTTCTCCGTCTTCAGTACCGTGTTCCGCTTCGCCCTGCTCATGGGAAACTGCTCCGGCCGCCGCTTGCATTTCGGTCTCGTCCCCCATAAACTGACCGTATTTTAATCGCAGCTGTTTCTGGTCAAACCCCAGTTCGTTGCTCCTAAACTTAAAGTCTTTTTCAGAAATATTGGGTTTATCGGCAATAAGTTTTTCGGTATCGATAATTAATTGGCGCTGGCTCCTAAAATAGTCGGGCATCAAATCCACCCCCAAGTTGCCTTCTACTGCGAACATATCGGTAACCGTATCCCGGATTACCGCAAAATAGGTCTCGCTGCGCGCAACGTTTGGCGAAGGTATTTTTTGGTCCAATGCCTCCACATAAAAATAGAGCTCATCACCAGGGTCCATTTTTAGGGCGGCCAAATCCAAAGGTTGCTTTAATTCCATTTGTTTGTTACCCTTTGGAATGGTTTTGGTAAAGCGAATGGTCTCTTCCCTAAACTTTACGGATTCCCCAGAGCCTTTGCTCACTGTGGCTATAATGTAGGCATCATCAATCCCAAAATCATCGGAAATGTTGGCATTGAGCATCAATCGTTTGTCGTCATCAAACTCAAAATAGCTGTAACTATCCAATCCTTCAATCTGTACCATGGGAGGTTCATCCTTCACCATTTCCAAGGAATATAGATCACTTACATAATTGTTCCCTTCGGAATCTTTAAATGTAAAACTGTAAAATCCAGAAGCTTGCAAATTTTTGGTCAATCGGTATAATCCATCAATTTTAGCAAAATCTATAAGTTCGCCCATTAAATCCAGCTGCACTCCTTGAACATCTCCATCAAATTCCAAGTTCCATTGAATACTGGAACCTTGCACCGCTTTAATATTGGGGTCGGATGTGTTCAATGCTGATTTTCCAGTGTAACTTGGATATCGAACCGTAATTTTGGTTCCTGTCAACTCTGGAATTTCAATTGATGTTGACAAGCTATCCTTTGGTGAAAACGTGATTTGCTCTTTTGTTGATTTATTTCCGTCCAATGAATTCCCAACTTTTGAAAATACAAACCTTCCCGCAAGCCCCAAAAGAATCAAGGCAAACATAATAAGGGTTGCTTTCAACAAGTTCTGAGGCGGTCTCAATTGCGACAAAATAGGTTCCAATTGCGAGGCAACACGATATTGCTGTAATTTGGACAAATCCGATAGCTCGTTGGAGGGCGACAATAAAAGTCCGCTACTAAATCCCGCTTGGGGCAAATGGGCATCAATGTAGCTCACGGCATTCTCTTGACTTATGCTCCACGGTCTCAAAACAAAAACGGCTATAGCGGCAGATACAATAAAACCTATAACTCCATAAATAAGATGATGGGTCAATAAGTAGACAAGGCCACCAAATCCAATTGCGTACAGAAGCGCCTCCATGTATTTGGATTGCTGCCATCGCTTTTGAAATCGTTCTATGGATGCTGCTCCCATCATTGTTTTTTATAGTTTGATAACACCCGTTCCACAATCATCAGCACGGCAAGGATTCCAAAAACCCAGAGAGAAATATCCAAAAAGGACGCTCTTTCCCTTTTTCGCTTAGGTTCCACGTAATTCGGTCTGAGTTGTGACTCATCCAATTGACGCATATCGGCACTCGCCAATAAATTCTTAACATCCTCATCCAAATCCAATATTTCCAACAATTGCTCCGGTAAACGCTGTTCCACCGTATTTTTTGGGTTCAGCCTTGATATTAGATAAAATACATTTTTCTCCTTCCCGGATTCAATCAATTCCTCGGACAACGGATTTTCTTGATACACCAACCGTTTACCCTCCTGTTTACTGTTGGGTTCTTTTCCTAAAAGAATATTCAGATCAGCTTGATCATGCATCGATTCGACCTCTCGGTGAGTACTAATTTCCCATTTCAAAAATGTAGATAATGCCCTGAGCGATGCTTTGATATAATTTGCTTCCCGTTCAAACTCTTCTTCCACGAACATATTAATGTGAAGCGTGTCCAACTTTGTTAAAGGAACTATTTGAGGTTCATCGGAAAATAAAAGCAGACTATCGCCATTGGTGGTGAGTTCAAAACCATCTACTATACGTTCATGGTTTATTTTGGTCGCAACACTATTGCTTGAAGTCGTCACCAAATCCACTTTGGAATCCCAATGAAAAGCCATTACGGGACGGGTCTGGGTTTCTTCCGAATCCATAACCACCCAATGGATTTTCTTTTGGGTATTGGGTCGCATCGACCGAAAGCCTTTTTGCAATGCCTTGGTGAAGACCACAATACTATCGGAGCGTAAAGAATCCATTTTTTGCACCAATTGCCAATAGTTGGGCTGTTCCTTGTGCATTTGATAATCCCCGTCAGCTTCCCAATCTGGAAAACCATTTGCTAACAGGAAAACCGGAGAATTCTCTTGTAAACTATCTAATATTTGGCTGATGGATGCATCGTTGGCAAGAGAAGCCTCCACAAGGTATGTGACTTGCTTCCTATCTCCTTTGGTTGGCCATTGGGGACCCGCCATCAACAATGCGATAAGCGCTACCATCAACATCCGGAGCAATAACAACAGCCACTCGTTCAATTGAATGTTGCTGAACTGCCTTGAATTGGATTCATCCAAAAGTTGGATACTCCCAATTTTAATGGTTTTGGCTTCCTTTTTACTCCACAAATGGATGGCCAAGGGAACCAAAACTCCCAAAAGTGCCCACAGATATGACGGATTTGCAAAAACCATTTATACCAATCGTATTCGTTCCTTTAAAAAGAGCTGTAAGGCGTCGCCGAGGTCGTTGTCCATCCGAAACAAATGATAGTGCA
The DNA here is from genome assembly GCF_019457905.1 of Flagellimonas abyssi. Lineage (GTDB taxonomy): Bacteria > Bacteroidota > Bacteroidia > Flavobacteriales > Flavobacteriaceae > Flagellimonas > Flagellimonas abyssi. The sequence continues at coordinate 25,892 of NZ_JAHZSV010000002.1, forward strand.
CTCCTTGAGACAGCAATTGCTCTTTGGTCTGTTCTATTTTTTCTTCCAAAGACTTTAAATAGACCGCTTTGGCCTTGTTAACGTCCACTTTAACCTTGGCCCCAGTTTCCAAATCTTCAAAAGTGACCGATTTTTTGTAATCAAAATCCATTTCGGCACCCGACATAATTTGAAGCACCACCACTTCATTGTGTGCCGTTTTCAAGTTTTTCACAAAGTCAGACAGCTCGGAAACATCCTCGTACATATCGGTCAGGAAAAATACCAGTTCCTTTTCTCCCCTGTTGTGAATCCTTCGGGAAGCAATGGAAAGTTGCGGCCATTTGCCTTTGGTGGAGATGTTCAACAATTCCAAAAGCAAACGGTTGAAGTGTTTTTGGTCAGCTTTTGGGTAAATGCTTACAAAATCATCTTCATTTAATGCAAAAAGGCCTACCGAGTCACCTTGTTTTTGTGCCATATGGGACAAGCAAGCAACCACAACGCGGGCAAACTCCAATTTGGAAATCCCATGCTCTTCGTGCTCCATGGAAGCGCTGGCATCCACTATAAATTTTATGGTAACATGACTTTCCACTTCGGATTGTTTGATGTAGTACCGACCCGACCGGGCCAACATTTTCCAATCCAGTAGCCGAAGGTCGTCCCCAGGTTCGTATCCTCTGTATTGACTGAATTCCATGCCAGGGCCTACGCTCTTGCTCCGGTGCAGACCGGAGGTATAGCCTTCCACCACAATACGCGAAATCAGACTAAGGCCCGATACGGTGTTGATGACTTCAGGTTTTAAAAGGTCGTGGTAGTCCCTTGAGGCCATTATCTATCCTTTAATTGAACTGCCTTCAATATCTCTTTTGTGACCGTGTCTGAGGTTATTCCTTCGGCCTCCGCCCTAAAGTTTACGAGCACCCTGTGCCGCAATACGGGCAAGGCAACGGTTTGCAGATCTTCCAAAGTCACTGCCAAACGGCCTTCCAAAAGTGCATTGGCCTTGGCGGTCAATATCATGGCCTGTCCTGCACGCGGGCCTGCACCCCAGTCCACCCATTGTTTTACATAGTCCACTTTGGATGTATCTGGGCGGGTAGCCCTTATGACATCGCTTACATATTGGATGAGTCCATCACTGATGGAAACCTCTCGTACCAACTGCTGCAATCTCACAATATCTTCTCCCGACAATACTTTGTTCAGTTGGGCTTTTTTGGTTCCCGTAGTGGCCTTTAAAATTTGGGTCTCTTCTTGGTCTGTAGGGTAGCCTATTTTGATGTAGAGCAAAAATCTATCCTGCTGAGCTTCTGGCAAAACAAAGGTTCCCGATTGTTCAATGGGGTTTTGGGTCGCCAAGATGAAAAAAGGTTTATCCAAAGGATAGGTTTTGTCCCCATAGGTCACCTCAAACTCTTGCATGGCTTCCAAAAGGGCTGCCTGCGTTTTAGGGGGGGTACGATTGATTTCATCCGCCAAAATGATATTGGAAAAGATGGGTCCCTTATTGAATTTGAAGAATTTCTTGCCCGTGGTGTGGTCCTCCTCCAGAATTTCGGTACCAATAATGTCCGATGGCATTAAATCGGGCGTAAATTGTATCCTTTTGAACTTTAAATCGATGGCATTGGAAAGTGTACGAATCATTAAGGTCTTGGCCAATCCCGGAACTCCTTCGAGCAAGGCGTGCCCACCTGCAAGAAACGTAATGAGCAGTTGTGAAACTGTATCCTCTTGGCCAATGATTACTTTGCCAATTTCTTTTTTAAGGGCGGTCAGCTTTTCGGAGAGCCCTTCTACTTCACTTGCAATTTGTTGTAATTCTTTATCCAAATTAGTATTCTTAAGAGGTTAAAGCATATAACACAATATTCACCCCGAATCGGGTATTGTCAATTTTGTACCAGCGTTTGTTTCTAAAATCGTAATCCCATTCGCAACCATAATCCTTATTGCTGTAGAGCACCCCAATTCTTCCATCGATCACAATGGCCTTGAGGTATTCGTGTACGAGGTCGTCTCCCCAGCCGTTCAGCTCTTGGGATGTTGTGGGCGGACCATCATCAAACTCAAAGAAAATGGTGTAGATTTCGTGGTCGTTGGGTATTTTTTTTAATTCTCCTGGCCCGAATATTTCATCCATCTGGCGTTCAAAGGATTTGGCAAAAAGGCCATCAATATCATGGTTACAGTCATCGGCAAAGACAAAACCGCCATTGCGCACATATTTTTCAAAGTTTTCCCGTTCTTTTTTGTTGAACTGTACCAATTTATGCCCAGAGATATAACAGAAAGGACTTTTAAAAATATCATCGCTCGCCAAAGTAATAATCTTCTCTTGGGTATCCACTTTTAAAGTGGTGTACTCGACCAAAGAATTCAACAGATTGGAAGGCATACGCTGGTCTACGTCCCAATCTCCTGATTCATATTGCAATCGTGTAAAAAAGAATTCGTTATCCAATGCCATTTGGGTAGTTGGCTAAAAAATTATTGTCAAAATAAAAACTGGCGATCAAGGATAACCCGACCACCAGTTTGTTTTGATTTTATTGTTTATACCGCGTCCGAAAGACTGGTGAACGTAAAGTCACGAATCTTCATATAGGGAATCAAGTTACCTTCAACACGAACTTGTTGTCCTAGCGATTCCAAATTATTCAGCATAATGATGGGGCTTTCGTTGAACCTAAAGTTCTTGACAGGGAACTTGATTTGACCGTTTTCAATATAAAAAGTTCCGTCCCTGGTCAAACCAGTGTACAATAAGGTTTGTGGGTCTACACTTCGGATGTACCAAAAACGGGTTACCAAAATACCTTTTTTGGTTCCTTTGATCATATCTTCCAAGCTTTCGTCGCCGCCTTCCATAATAGCGTTACTGGGGAATGGAACGGGTTCCACACCTTTTTGTTCGGCCCAATAACGGTCATATGCCAAATTTTTCACGACACCGTTTTCAATCCAACTGGTTTTCTTAAGTGGTTGTCCAGCGCCGTTCCATGTAGCCGTGGGCACATCGGGATTCAAAGGATCTGACCAAATATTGACTCTTTCATCCACTATTTTTTGACCGAGTTTGGTTCCTCCATCTTTAGCGGACATAAAACTTCTTCCTTCATCGGCAGATCTTGCATCGAAAGAACGGAACATGTTTTGCAACAGACCAATCGATGCTGCTGGCTCCAAAATCACTGTATATTTTCCCGGTTCAATGGCACGTGCTTCTCTGGACATTACTGCTTTGTCTATCGCTACTTTTGATGCTTCGGAAGCATCAAACTTATCGATATCGTTATAATCTCTTGTCACCCAACCAGAACCAGTACCATCGTTGGTACGCATGGTCACCGTAAAGTCTACACCTGTAGACTGGTTGTAGGCAAACAGTCCATTGGAATTGATCATTGCTGAAAATTGTGCCGAATCGTCCAAGAAACCTGCTGCAGTAACATCCTGCTCAGCTGCCGGCACAATACTTTTACTGGCCACTTCCGCCCTGTACTCTGGTGTAACATTGGCGGTTGACTCTTTATAGGTGATGGCCTCATCATAGGTCTGTGGTCCCAAAGGCGGCATAAATTCTGGGTTTTCAGGAGATAGCTGGGCCAACTCTTCAGCTCTCTTAACTACCTTTTCCAGTGATGCATCATCAAACTCATCAATGGTAGCGGTTCCCACTTTTTTACCAAAGCTGGATTGTACCACCAAACTTTGTGTAGATCTATATCCTGCGGTGGACACGGTATTTCTAGCATATCGGATATTACCGCTATTACTTCCACTTAGGTTTATTTCGCAGGCATCGGCCTTGGAGAAACTCAAGGCTTTCTCCAAAATCTTTTTTGCTTCTTCTTTAGTATATATAGCCATTGTCTTATTATTTAATTTGAATAAACCTTAAATGGTCCTACCTGTATTGATTACGTTGATTCCGTTAAATCTTGATGTGGAACTACCATGTGAAACGGCACTTACCTGGGACGGCTGTCCTTTGCCATCAAAGAAAGAACCGAACAATCTGTAGTCGTCCTTATCACATATTTTAGCACAGGAATTCCAGAATTCTTGGGTATTGGATTGATAGGCCACATCCTCTAGCATGCCCACAATCTCACCATTCTTTATTTCATAAAACAAGGTTCCCCCAAATTGGAAGTTGTAACGTTGTTGGTCAATGGAGTAAGAACCTCGACCCAAGATGTAGATTCCTTTTTCCACATCTTTGATCATATCCTGCAAGGAATATTTTTCCTTCCCAGGCTCCAATGAAACGTTTGGCATTCGTTGGAACTGCACATCTTCCCAACTTTGGGCATAGCAGCATCCGTGCGATTCGTTTTGGTCGATCATATGAACTTGATCTCGGATGGCTTGGTAATTCACCAAGGTTCCGTTTCTGATCAGATCCCATTTCTTGGTTTTTACGCCTTCATCATCATAACCAACGGCACCTAAAGAACCTTCTTGGGTTTTATCGGCTACAATGTTCACGATATCGCTACCGTAGTTAAAGTCCTTGGACTCCCATTTGTCCAATGTGGCAAAACTGGTTCCTGCGTAGTTGGCCTCGTAACCCAATACACGGTCCAATTCCAATGGGTGCCCCACAGACTCGTGGATAGTTAATCCAAGATGGTTGGGTTCCAGTACCAAATCATATTTACCGGCCTCTACGGATTTTGCGGATAGCTTTTCCTTGGCCTGTTTTGCGGCCATGGTAGCATCTTCAACAATATCGTAGCTTCTATTGTATAGTTTGATACCTTCCGGACCTTGAAGTTTTTCAGATTCCAGACCGTCCATATATTCGTAGCCCATGCCCATTGGAGCACTCAAGGCCTGACGGCTTCTGAACTTACCTTCTGCACGATCGATTGCGGTAACATTAAAGGTCGGCCAAATTCGATGCACGTCCTGATCAATGTAAGAACCGTCGGTAGAGGCAAAATACTTTTGTTCGTTCACCATAAAAAGGGCGGAATTCACAAAATTGGCGCCATTTTCCATAGCGGCAGCGTTTGCACTCAAAAGCAAATCTACTTTTTCGGAGATAGGCACTTCTTTAAAGTCCTTTTTTATTGGTGTTTTCCAAGATACCTCTCCATGTCCTTGAACCGGTGCCAGAACAACGGGTTCTTTTTGAATCTTTGAGTTGGCCTTGGCAATGGAAACCGCATGTTGTGTAGCCTTTTTGATTCCATCCTCGGTCACATCATTGGTGGATGAAAAACCCCATGTACCATTGGCGATAACACGGATTCCAATACCAAATGATTCAGTATTCACCACATTTTGGACTTTATCCTCACGGGTAAAAACATACTGGTTCAGATATCTTCCAATTCTGGCATCTGCATAGGTGGCCCCCATGGACTTTGCCGTATTCAGGGCGACATCCGCCATTTTCTTTTTAAGGACGGTGTCCATACCTGGTTCGAGCAATGCCTCCGCAGGGATGTCATTTCCCAGAAGAAGCGAGGGCATCATCATAGCCCCTGCACCCATACCAGCGTACTGTACAAAATCTCTTCTTTTCATTTTGATTAGTTATTTGATTTATTTTGAGTTATTAATAGGTAAGAACATTTTTTATAAGATGATGGGGTCAAGTCCATGCGTTTTAAAATTAAACAGCGTACCCGTAGCTTTATGTTAATTTTAACCTAAAATCCTTGAACAACAGTCTACAGGCCCCAAACGACTAACCATTATTACGAATACCTTAAAATCTGACATTGTTTATTCATGACTATACAACCAAATGAACAAGCTAGGTACAAGATTCATCTAACAATGGCATTGACCATTGTATCTGTATTGATTTTCCATATTTTGTTACAGCACATTCCAAATTGATTAGAATGTTTCGATAATCTTATCTTTGAAACAAACGTGGATTATATGGACCACATGCTCATACCTATCCTCATTGCACTCTACATTCTGGTTGCACTGACCATGGTCGTAAGCTTATTATTAAATGGAGTGAGACCCAGCAAGACCTTGGCTTGGCTGTTGGCCATCTTTACCATCCCCGTAGCAGGTGTCCTGCTCTATATTCTGTTCGGCAGAAATAGGAGAAGGTCCAAGATGTTTTCCTTGAAAAATCAGTTTAATCCCATTAAACCATTGGAAAACGCAAATTGTGATCCCCAAATCTCTGACGATAAGCTCAAAATAACCCATTTGATCAACAAGACAACCCATTGCGGCATAACTTGCCATAACGATCTAGAGTTGTTGAAGGATGGAAAAATCACCTTTGAAAGCATCTTTGAAGCCATCGAAGGGGCAAAAGAGCACATTCACTTACAATATTACATTTTTGAAGATGGCGAACTGGCCGATAAACTTCTAGATGTTTTTGAAAGGAAGGTGGCCAATAACGTTACCATAAGATTACTCTACGATGGTATCGGCAGTTATTCACTTAGTAAAAAATACCTCAAAAAACTCAAGGATATCGGTGTTGAAACAGCACAATTCCTTCCCTTTAAGTTTGGAAGGTTTCTGGCTTCATTAAACTATCGGAACCATAGGAAAATAATCGTGATCGACAATAAAATAGGGTTTACGGGAGGCATCAATATTTCGGACAAGTATCTTAAGGGTGACCAAGCATTGGGAAAATGGCACGATACCCATTTAAAAATAGAAGGTGAGGCCGTTGACTTTTTGAACCGATTATTTATCACGGACTGGTTTTTGGCCAGTGGCAAAAAAGTGGATGCTTCCAATTTTAAAATCCATGCGATCCATAAGCGTAAAACTTCACTACAAATTGTACCCAGTGGCCCGGACGACGATTTTGATGTAATGGAACAGGTCTATTTTTCTATTATCAATAGCTCTCAAAAATACCTCTACATCGTAAATCCGTACATAATTCCTAACCATGCCATATTGCAGGCACTCATGACGGCAGCTTTGAGTGGTGTAGATGTGAGGATTTTAATGTCGACCACCACCGATATCAAATTGGTAGACTGGTGCGTTAGGGCCTATTTTGAGTCATACTTAAAAGCGGGCATTAAAATATATTTATATGCAGATGGCTTTTTGCACAGTAAGGTGATGTTGTGCGACGATGAGATTGCCAGCATAGGAACGGCAAACTTGGACAATAGGAGTCTGCAGCAAAATTATGAAGCACAAGTGTTTGTTTATGACAGTGACTTATGCAAAAGAATGAAATCAGATTTTTTAAAGGATTGTGAAAAATCTTTGATTTTGAACGATTACAACAAATACAAGGAAAGGCCTTGGATTCAAAAATTGATTCAGGGCTTTGCCAAATTATTGAGTCCGCTACTATAAGGTCACCGTTTCAAAACCCAGTTCATTTTTACAGATTTTCCCTTCTTCCCAACAGTCCAAATTATACATTGTGGTCTCGGCAATCCTCAACAAGGCCTCTTTGGTGGCAAATGCTTGGTGTGGGGTTAGAATCACGTTGGGCATTTCTATTAGTTGCTTTAGGAGGTCATCGGTAATGCCCGTTTTTCTGTTATTCTTATAGAAAACACCTCTTTCATGCTCGTATACATCGGTGGCGTACCCTCCAAGGTGTCCTCCTTTCAGCACCTCAACAAGGTCTTCTGTTTTTACAATGCCACCGCGCGCCGTATTGATCAACAGCGCTCCTTCCTTCATGGCCAAGAACATGGGTTCATGTAGTATATGGTGGGTTTCGTAGTTCAACGGTACATTGATGGTGATAATGTCTGACAGTCTGCACAATTTCTCCAAAGGAAGGTATTCCAAATCATAATGGTTTTCCAGATAAGGATTACGATGCAGGTCATGTGCCACAACTTTGCATCCAAAGGCATGGAATATTTTCACTAAAATAGAGCCGATTCTACCCGTTCCAAAAATACCGACTGTTTTTCCGTTGAGGTCGAACCCCATTAAATTGTCCAATGTAAAATCGTATTGTTTTACTTGGGCATTTGCCTGAATCAACTTCCGATTCAGTGCCAATGTCAAGGCTATGGTATGTTCAGCAATGGCGTGGGGGGAATATTCCGGCGCATAGGCTACTTTTAGCCCTATACGTTTGGCAGATTTCACACCTATGTTGTTATAGCCCGTTGATCGTAGCGTAATGTACTTGACGCCAAGGTCGTGCAGTATTTCCAGTACTACCAGACTTGCATCATCGTTCGAGAAAATACAAACGGCATCGTAACCTGCGGCCATTACCGCCGTTGTGGAATCCAAGGCCTCGGGCACAAACACCATTTTGTGCTTACCCGCGTTCAATTTCTCCAAGTTTTTTATCTCAAAATCCTTGGCACTGAAAACCAATACTTTCATACGTGTTCTTCATTCAATTTAATTCAACAATCTTTTTTGTTTTCTGTGCTTGATCACTTTTGATATGATATCGAACATGAGGTTCTTGGTATGCCTGTACTTCATAAAGTAATCGGACACATCCATGGACAAATCGTTGTGGGTATCCAGATAGGCTGCTTCCATTTTTTCTTGATTGATATCATCTACCATGATCTGGAGCTGATTTTCATGCAATTGCACCCTTTTGAACAAGTCCACCAAATCCTTTTCGGATTGGTTCAAGGATTGCACCAAGGGCTGTACACTTTTGAACATGTCCGAATCTATAATGTCCAATGTATAATCCTTCACCATGGTATTCAGAAATTTTTGCTCATCTCTGGCAAATTTCAATTCAGAAAACCACTTTTTTGATTCCTCGTGCAACTCCTCTGCACTGAACCATTCTTTAAGCCTCCTTTTGTTTGATTTTGTTTCCATAACGGTAATTTGTACATAGTTACATGTCATGTATCGCCTAATTCAAGGTCAATCAAAAATAGACCACAATCATTTGATGTATAATGATTTAAATCATATCAAGCGATAATTATCTGGATTCTTGCTTTCGACCGCTCTTCCCAAAGGATTCTTTTACCAATGCCTTTATCTGGTTCTCGGTCATACTGTCCGCAGTCTCTTTCTTCTTTACTTTTTCGGCTACACGGGAATGCCTTGTTTTTAGGGCGTCCAAAAACTTATCCGGTGTTTCGGCAGGGCCAAAAATGACTATTTCGTCGGCATCTGAAACTTGCTCGGCTATCTCTTCAAAGTATTTTTTTAATTGGTGTTTCTCCCTTTCAAGATATTTTCTGTCCTGTACCACATCCTGTGGACCCCATTTTGTTTTGGAACGCGCACCTCCTTTGGGGTTAAAAAAGTCAAGTTCCGAGGAAATATTAAAAAAACTTTCCTTGTCATTGTTAAGGACCACTCCTTTGGCTTCTTGCTTATCCATCCATATTCCTACTTGTTTCATACCATCATCTTTTTTAATTATAATTCCTTTTAACATGGGTGTTCTTCTCCCCTAACCAGTATATCGGTTTTGCTAGAAAATACATGGATTCATACTTCTCTGCAATGATTTATATCACTTGATGGAGACTATTTTACTCAAGTAGTGTATGGGAGTACCATAAAAGGCACTTTACTGTACAGACCTATTTTTTTGATGACGGGATCCAAAAAAAGACGCTCCAAAAATGAATGTTTGTTCTTTACCATGACCAGCAATTCAACTGGGTGTTCTTCCTGAAAGGCATTGATGGCCGGTATCAGTTCTTGGTCGGGCAGGTCGTAGAATTCATGGTTATGTTCCAACAGTTTTCCTTCCAATCGTACTTTTTGGTTTACTTGTCCTTCATCAAGTCCTTCTGGTGAGGAAATGTGCAATATATGTAGCTTGGAATGCTCTAGCTTGGAGAATTTGAGCAGAAAATCCAGGTGGGCTTTTTGGTAATCCACTTCATAATCGGTAGGGAACAAGATGTTTCTTGGTGGTTCATACTCAAAATCGTTTGGAATGACCAAAACAGGTACTGCAGATTTTTGGATTACCTGAACCGTATTGGAGCCAAAGAGAATTTCCATAGCACCTGTGGCTCCTTGTGTTCCCATCACAATAAAATCGATACCTTCCTTATGGGAAATGGAATCCATCTCTTCTGCCAGTGTGTTAAAAGCGGCATGGGACACAAAAGTATGCTTGGCGGGATTGGACAGGGGCTTGATTGTTTTTATGGTATCTTCCAGAGCTTCCTCTGCACTATTTCTTTGAACATCCGGTAATCCCAACTGTCCAGGGCTGCCCAGTGTATAATCAACTCGGTAAATGGGCGGTGTGTAGGTATGCACCAAATAAAACCTGCAGGTATGATCTTGCAATAACTTTAAGGCATAAGCAATGGCATGGAACGCATTTTTAGAAAAATCGGTGGGCAATACTACTTTGATCATTACTCAGACTATTTTAAAACCCTAATTATATCAAAGTTACACAAGCTTTCCCAGTCATGGTATGATTTGCATCACATGGTTTCAAAAAATCGGAAGGATAATCTTCCAAACCTTATTCGTGTATCACATAGAAGGGTATTTTTGTATGAAAACTGATTTGTTCCACGATGGAATCGAACAAAACCTGCTGTATAAAATTGATATTCTTGGCCACCATGAACATCATATCAATTTCCCGGCTTTCCACAAAACATTGAATGGCAGACTTCACTTTTTTGTTGGTAATGGTGTGAAAGCTATGACCCTCTTGGAGAGTTTCCTTTACAAAGTCCAAAAGATATTCTTTATTGTTCTTTTGTTCCTCGGTCAGGTGGTCGCCCTCCTGTATTGCATGCAAAATACGAAATTGCGACTTGCCCAGCCTCACCATTTCCATCATGGGTCGAAGGATTTTTAAAGAATAGAAAATGTTCAAGTCTGTGGGAAAGGCAATTTCCCTGGGTTTGGACAATTCAACATCCTCGGGAACCACTAGGGTATTGCATTGAACCTTGGTGATAACATCTCCAGTATGGGTTCCCACTACCTTTTCCTTGATTCCCGATGCTCCCTTGGTCCCCATCACAATAAGGTCGATATTGTTTTCCTGTAGATGCTTTTTGATGGTGGAAATAAAAAACCCATATTCGTGCAAAGGGAAAAAGAAATGATTGGCCTCCAAACTGTGCGCCCTAGTTTCCTTGACCAGATCGGCCAATTCCTTTTTGGTGCTTTCGGTGACCTTATCGGTTTTCGGGTAAAGACCGGCATCGTTTTTAGTATCTAGGAGCGTACCAACATGGAGCAAATAAAAGTTGCATTCCAAAGAGCTGAACAGCATCTGTGCATACTTGAGTGCCCTGATGGAGTTCTGGGAAAAGTCGGTCGGTACCAGAATATTCTTCATTATGTCATAAATTGTGGGCACAAGTTTATCATTCACAAAAAAATAAGGAATGATAAATATCACTTACACTATTTATGGCATTGATTTAATTAATGTACCTGCTCCAGAGCCTCTTTGTCGAGTACCAAAATGTTTCTATTTTCGATGGCAATAAGTCCTTCTTGTTTAAAATCCGACAACGTTCGTATTAAACTCTCCGTTGCAATGCCGGCAACGCCTGCCAAGTCGCTTCGCGTAATTTTTAAGGCCTGTTGCTTATCCCTGTTTATTGCTTTGGAAAACAGCAAAAGCGTTTGCGCCGTTTTTTTTCTCACCGAACTGTATGCCATTTGCAACAACTGCTTTTTTATTTCTGTGAGGTTGCCCGCAATAACATCCATCAATTCCAGAGAAATGCTTTTATTGTCCTCTAAAATGGCCTTGACTTTTTCTTTGGATATACCCGCAAGTTCCACATCATCGATGGCAATGGCATATTCCTGATATGGCAAATGGTCGGTCAATGAAGTAAACCCCAGAAAATCGTCCTCGGCGTATATGGAGGTAATCAATTCCTTTCCTTCTTCATCCAGACTACAACTTTTGACGACGCCTTTTAGGATAAGGAATACCATGTTTGAATGGTCTCCGCTGTTATAGATGACCTCGTCTTTTTTAAAGGAGAGCTGTTCTCCATGATCATCAAAGAAGTTTTTCAGTTCGTTCAAGGTACGTATCTCATCCTCCCTTACTTGTTCTGGTCGTTCTTTGAGCAAGGTATCCATTTGTTTTGCCTTCTCTAAGCGGCACTCAATGGCAGACAAAAGTTCCTCTTCTTCAAATGGTTTTGTCAAATAATCATCGGCACCAAGGTTCATGCCCCTTCTCACATCCTGTTTTTCGGTTTTGGCAGAAACAAAAATAAACGGGATATGGCGTGTGCTTTTGTCTGATGATAATTCTTCCAAGACCCCATATCCGTCCAGTTCGGGCATCATAATATCGCAAAGCACCAAATCGGGAAGTTCCTTTTTTGCCATATCCACAGCTATTCTTCCATTTGATGCCGAACACACATTAAAACCGGACAATTCCAACAATTCTGCTACATTTTCGCGTAGCGAGGTGTCATCTTCAACCAGTAATATTTTTTTCATTTTCCTTGTTATTTATTGGTATGAATAGAGTGAACGTTGAGCCTGTCCCCATTTCACTCTTAAAAGTTACATTTGCGTTTAGGTTGTTCATATGTTGGCGCACAATATTGAGTCCTATTCCCGTCCCTTGAACTGTCAGCACATTGGTGGCCCTAAAATATCTGTCAAAAATAAATGGCTGATCCTCGGGCGGTATACCAAACCCATTATCCACAATATCAATTTTCAGTTGGTCATTTTCTTGGGACACCTTCAATTCAATATCCGAATGCTCAGGAGAATATTTTATGGCATTGTGAACTAAATTGGAGAGTGCCAATCCCATGATTTTTTCATCAAATTCTACCACAATCCCATCGATATCCCTTGGATAATGTATACGCTGGCCCTCTTTTAAGAGCATATTGGCGTCGTACACTACCTCATTTATCAACTTGCTCAGCGGAAAAGAGGTCATGGAATAATTCACCTTACCGAGGTCCAAACGCTCTATGGAAAGGAAATCCGTAAGTATATTATCCAGATACTTTACCTTGGACTTAATGGTGGTAATGTGTTTGTCCCGCTTATCCTGCTGTTCCGATGTGGTATATTTTTTCAAAAGGGATGTTGAGGTCAAAATACTGGAAAGCGGGGTTTTAAACTCATGGGATACCAAGGAAAGGAATTTGGTCTTGAGCTCGTTGAGCTTTTTCTCGGCCTGTAGCGCCTCCCTTAATTGTTGGGTTCTTTCCTCTACGGTATTTTCCAGTTGCTGTGTGTAATTTTTCCTCTCGGTAATGTCCAGAACAATCGCTACACATACCCTTCTTTTCCCAATAAAGGAGAGTTGAAGGTGTACCTCAACCGGATATAGGGAACCGTCCTTTCTTTTATGGATGGTTTCAAAAATCACCTTTTCCTTTCGTCCCGAGAGCAGTGGCGATATCAAACGTTCCAACATTTCCTTGGTGACCTCTGGTTTAATATCCGTTACGGACATCTTTCCCAAATCCTGCATATTGTACCCCAAATTCATTTGGGCACCACGGTTCACATTGATAAAAATAAAAGATTCCGCATCGAACACATAGATTTCGTTCAGTGACTCATCAAAAATCTGGAACCAATAATCTATGGTCTGTTCGGCCTTCTTTTTTTCAGTGATATCCATGATCAGGGCCAAAACGTATTGTTTTTCTTGAATCTTGAACGGGTTAAGACTTATTTCCAATGGAAACTCTTCCCCTCCTTTGCGGATTCCAACCAGGTCCAAGCCTTTTCCCATTTGTCTGGCCTTGCCCTCGCCCATAAATTTATCGGCCAGTTTGCCATGTTTGTGCTTTGCACGTTGTGGAATTAAAATGTTCAAAGGTTTGCCGATAAGCTCTCCCTCCCTATAATCGAACATTTTATTGGCCGCTTTATTGCTCGCAGTAATTTGCTGTTGGGCATTGACAATGACTATGCCCTCGGAGATAACCTCCGAAAACATACCCAATATGTTACTTTCTTCAAATTTTTTCAAAACAATTCCTAAAATTACTGATTTTGATCATGCATTTATGTCAATTGGATCAGTATATTTAATCTTGAGTTAAAAATTAAGAAAATGTTGGAATCTGGAAAAAAACAAGTGAACGAATTATACCAAAACCTAGGAAAACTCTTTTATGCTGTGGCCATGGCAGACCATAGTGTCCATATGAAGGAAATGGAAAAACTGAACGAAGTGGTCCGCGACCATTGGCTCGAGGTTGATGATATTGAAGATGAATATGGAACTGATTCTGCTTTTCAAATTATTTCTGTTTTTGATTGGTTATTGGAATATCAAAAAGACAGTGAAGAGATTTACGAGGAGTTTGAAGCATTCTATATGGAGCAGGAAATTCTGTTCACCCCAAAAATCAAACATTTGGCCATGTCCACTTCAAGAGCGATAGCCGCTGCATTTTATGGAAGCAATAAATCGGAACTTATCTTATTGGGTCGTCTCCAGTTACTCTTCGAAGAATAATTAAATTTTGATGGTCATTACCGGTATCTTGGCGTGATTGGAAACATTCTCGGCCAAGCTTCCAACAACAAAGTGGTCCAATCCTTTGCGGCCATGGGTTGGAATTACCAATAGGTCGGCGCTTCTTTCAAAACAATAACGCAGTATGCCCCGCTCCACGGAATTATCGTCATAAAAATGGATATCGATTTCCTTGCCCAATTCTTTTTTAAAGTTTTCCATTCGTTTGACCACATCATCCCTGCCCATAAAATTGGCGCCGGCACTATGCACATATACCACTTCCAAGGAAGCGTTGTTCAATTGGGCAAATGCCTCGGCTTTGCGATATACCGGAATGGCTTCCTTCTCCAAGTCACAGGCCATCACCATTCGTTTAACATCAAATCCACTGGAGCTTGCCTTGATCACGATAACGGGAAGTTCAGAGGAACGCACCACTTTTTCCGTGTTGGACCCAACAAATAATTCCTTCAATCCACTGGTTCCATGCGACCCCATTACGATCATATCACAGTTTTGCTCAAGGGCCACCTGATTTACTTCTTCAAAGTCCTTATAATTTTGGATAACACCGTCCACAGGAATACCGTTGAGATACTTCTTCTTGGTAAATTCATTGATTTTCTCCTTTGCCAATTTCAAGAAATACTTGGCTTCTGCCTCTTCGCTTACATCGGAATTGGCCAAAACGGAATCGGACATTCCGATCATGTGGAGCAAAACAATTTCGGCCCTATGTTGTTTCGCAATTTTTGATGCTGCTTCAAGGGCGTATTCGGAATGTTTTGAGAAATCGACAGGTACCAATATTTTTTTCATGACATCGAATTTTAGGGGTTGGAATGTTTCCCAAACCAACTTATCCTTAAAAGTAATCTCTAAACTATTCTTTTCCTATGACGTCTGTCATGTCAAAAAAAAACATGCTCATTTCAATGTATTGAGTCTTCTTTTTAAAGCTGCAACCTCTTGTTGTAGGCTTTCCACTTGACCTAACAAGTGATAAATGGCCTGAATTCCTTCAGGGTTTATATCGAGTTCGTTGTGCAGGCGGACCATTTTTTCCAAAAGTGGCAAATCCTCCAAATGTAGCTTTCCGTCTCCTTGTTCAAAATCTATATGTAGAATCTCATATTCGTACATGGAACGAACAAAAGATTCACCAACTCCATGGTGTTCACAAAATGTTTTTACCGATATATACTGTTCTTCCTTCATTTGCACTATGCTAAGTTGGTTTTTTCCAGGGATTCAAACAACGACTTTTGTTCCGGGGTCAGGTTCTTGGGCATTTGTACCATATAAGTTAGGTACAGGTCGCCAAACTGTCCCTCCTTTTTATATTTCGGGAACCCTTTCCCCTTGAGTTTCACCTGTGTTCCGTTATCGGTCCCGGGAGCTACTTTTAATTTCACTCTTCCTGTCAGCGTCTCCACCTGTATCTCTCCGCCCAAAACAGCTTTGATCAAAGGGATTTCAATGGTTTTGTACAGATTTTCCCCGTCGCGTTTAAAAGTTGTATTGTTAACGATGGAAAAGGTAATGTAGAGATCTCCTGCCGGGCCGCCTTCGATACCAGGACCACCATGCCCCTTGATTTTAATGGTCTGACCATCTTCTACACCTGCGGGAATGGTCAAGCGGATATTTTTTCCGTTCACCGTTAGCGTTTGTTTTTGGGTTGTGTAGACATCCTTTAGGTACAATTTTAATTCAGCGTTGTAATCCTGTCCCCTAAACCGTACCCTTTGGCCACCGGAACCAAACCCGGCACTTCCGCCGCCGAACATCGACTCAAAAAAGTCCGAAAAATCCTGGGCAGAACCTCCAGAGCGACTGTACGTATACCCCGAACCAGTATTTTGACGTGCATGCTGTGAACGTGATTGCTTTGCTTTTTCAAACTCTTCTGCATGTTGCCAATCCTTACCATACTCATCATATTTTTTTCTTTTGGAGGAATCGGATAATACTTCATTAGCTTCGTTCACGCGCTTAAAGTTCTTCTCCGCCTCCAGATCGTTGGGATTAAGATCAGGATGATATTTCCTTGCCAACTTCCGATAAGCCTTTTTAATCTCATCGGTGGATGCTTTATTGTCCACCCCCAATACTTTATAATAATCGATAAAATCCATAAGTCAATCTAGCTAGAAATCTGAGTTTGGTTGAACCGTAAACTACCTTGTCAAATTTCGCTAAAATCTTCTTTCTTCACAATGACCTATGTCAGAACATCCCACTTTGCCTTCAAAAGTTTTTGATTTTCGTATCTAAGCTGCAAGAAGTACCTTTAAGTTGATAAATCCAAATACATGATCATCCATCAATTCGACCAGACCAATTCCATTTTGAACAGTTTTATTGCTGAAATAAGGGATGTCAATATCCAAAAAGATGCCATGCGGTTTCGCCGTAACATTGAACGCATTGGAGAGGTTCTCGCTTACGAAATGAGCAAAACATTGGATTATGATCCAAAAGAAGTCACAACTCCTTTGGGCGCCAAAAAATCGTTTCTATGTTCGGATAAGTTGGTGCTTTGCTCTGTGCTCAGGGCCGGTTTGCCCTTGCACCACGGAATTTTGGGATATTTTGACGGGGCCGAAAATGCCTTTATTTCGGCATACCGTAACCACCCTAATAACGATGATGCATTTGAAGTCATTGTAAACTATTTTGCAGCACCTTCGCTTGATGATAAAATTTTGGTGTTAACGGACCCCATGCTGGCCACGGGTAAAACTTTGGAAAATGTACTTAAGGCCCTAAAAGGCCATGGTTCGCCAAAACAGATTCATATTATATCCGTAATCGGTTCCAAAACCGGCGTGGCAAAAGTGGCAGAAACATTTCCCCAAAACACCCAGTTGTGGATCGCTGCCGTTGACGAAGGACTCACCAGCAAGGGTTATATTGTTCCAGGTTTGGGCGATGCCGGTGATTTGAGCTATGGAGGCAAACTGTGATCTAACCTTAAAGAATCACCTCGAAGACCTCGTAAATTTTTGGAATATGGCAATGCCACCCGTATTTTTCATGAATTTTGTCCCTATAAGCTTCCATTGAAGAAAGTTCCCCATGTACCAAAAACACCTTTTCCGGAATGTTTTTAACAGCACCCATCCAAGTCAATAGTTCCGATTGGTCCGCATGAGCAGAAAGACTCTCCAAATGATGGACCTTGGCCTTGATAGGAACATGTTTCCCGTAGACTTTAAGTTCTGTGGCTCCCTCCAATAATTTTCTTCCGCGCGTCTCCTCCGCTTGGAAACCTACCAATAAAATGGTGGTAGATTCCTTTTCCGCCAATTGCTTTATGTAGGTCAGTACACGCCCCCCTGTTACCATGCCACTGCCAGCAATCACAATTTTGGCCCTTGGGTCGTCAATCGTTTCCCATGTCTCCGCATAGGAGCTCACCAGATTGATGTGACCGTTCATATTTGAATATTCCGTTGGGGTCAATTTGTGCCAATTCGGAAAATTCTGGAATACTTCTAGCACATTGTTTCCCATAGGGCTGTCCACGAAGATGGGAATATTGGGAATCTTGTTCTTCCGGTAAAGTTCCCATAATTGATACATAAGGGATTGAAGGCGTTCCACGGCAAACGAAGGAATGATAAGCGTACCCTTTTTATGTAGGGTCTCTTTGATCAAACCGATCAAAATATCCTCTACATCCTCTTTTGGGTGCAAGCGGTCGCCGTATGTGCTTTCCACAAAAAGATAATCGGCCCATTCGGGTCGCTTCGGCGAGTCGAGAAGTTTATCATGCTGCCTACCTACATCCCCGGAGAACACCAACCGTTTTCCATACAGATTGATTTCAATATAAGTGGAGCCTAGTATATGACCGTTATATAAAAAAGTTGCAGAACAATGGTCAGAAAGGATAATTTCTTCTGCTTCTTCTACCTGCTCAAAGAACTTTAGGGCAAAGGCAGCATCCTTTTTGGTGTACAAGGGCAGTGCGGGACTGTGTTTACTGTAATCCTCTTTATTGGCCCTGGCGGCCTCTTCTTCCTGGATTTTGGCGCTGTCCCCTAAAATAATACGAGCAATTTCCAAGGTCGGGCCGGTACCCAGTATCTTTCCCCTAAACCCTTGGCGAACTAAAAGCGGTAAATATCCACAATGGTCCAAATGCCCATGGGTAAGCAATACATAATCAATTTTAGAGGCATCAACTGGCAATTTCTCCCAATTCAAGGCACGTAAGGCCTTTACCCCTTGGAACAGTCCACAATCCACCAAGATTTTGACCTCATCCGAATACAGATAGAATTTTGAACCGGTTACGGTTTCAGAGGCGCCTAAAAAATGGATTTGAAGCTTTTTCATGCTATGGTCACAAATTGCAAAGTGATTTCATCTCTTTTAGAATTCGTTGCTTGCGGCCATTTGACACCCCTAAATGATCGAGTAGAAAACTACTTTTTATCAATTGCCTGCAAAGGACTATATCTCTCTCCAACAAAAATTGTTTTTCCCGATTTGAAAGCAAGGTGGACACTGTAATGGGATACAACCGTAACCTGTCAATTCGTTCTTTGAGTCCATCACCTTGAGGGTAATCCCAGCTCAATAGGTATAAGCCAGCACACTTTCCATATTCCAGTGCATCTTGCGAAAACCTAGTGTTAGTGACCACCCAACCCTGAATGGTTTTATAGGTGCTGTTCCTTGTTGATTCCAATGGCCGCTTTACATCGATGTACCTGGAATTGATGTACAATGGGACCTTTACATTACATTTAAGACCATCTTCACTGTGAAACTTACATTCTATAACATTCAAGGTTTCATTTTTTGTAGCAAGTACATCAATTTCGTGAGAAACGCAGGTGCCTTGTAAAACTTCTCCTGTTTTGGTATCAAAACCAGAATAATGCAAAATGCCACTAATGAATTTCTCGAATGGAAATCCAGTGGGCCCAAGTTCATAAATGGCCTTTTTTAGTTTATACTTGGATGCGTAGACAGATGCCTTCTTCTTTAGAAGGGCAAAGGCTCTATTATAAATTTCTTTCGTGGTGATGCCTTGATAGAGTTCATCTTGAACACGACTCAGAATCTCTTCAACCATTTCATCGGAAGCTCCGCTGAACTGCAATGAGTTTTTCAGCTTTTCCATGGAAAAATCCACTTTCTCCCCTGATGATTTGGTAATATGAAAATGTTCTGCGCCCATACCACTAAAATACGCAAGGTTTTGATCATTAATCACATTTAGCGCGGAAATGATTTCTGAAAAGAGCTAAATCAACATCAAGAAATGGCACTCTCCGACACGTCCACTTCCTTGACCGTTCTTCCTTTTTGAATGGACAACCGCGCATCTTCAAGAATCAGGTATAGACATGGCACTATAACCAATATGATTGCCGTGGCAAACACAATACCGAATCCAAGTGAAATGGCCATGGGTATCAGATAAAATGCCTGACTTGAGGTTTCCAAAATAATGGGCGCCAAACCACCAAAAGTGGTCATGGTAGTTAAAATTATAGGTCGGAATCTTCTCAGCCCGGCTTCGTGAATGGACTTGTAAATAGGGTCGCCTTCTTTCCTACGCTTGTTTGCATAATCAATCATGATCAAGGAATCATTTACAACTACACCAGACAATGCAATGACTCCCATCAAACTGACCAAAGAAAGGTCGTAACCCAATAAAATATGTCCAATAACAGCTCCTACGATCCCGAAGGGAATGGCCGTCATCACAATCAAAGGTTGTACATAACTGCCAAAAGCTATGGCAAGTAATGCATAAATTAAAAGCATGGCTATGGCAAAACCGGCCCGAAGAGTACTTGTACTTTCCCGCATATCTGCCTGACTTCCCTCAAAAGTCCATGTAATCCCAGGGAAATCCGCCCTCAGTTGGGGCAATGTTTCCTCTTGAACTTTTGCAATTACCCTGTTGACAGCATTAGCTGGTTCCACATCCATGCCGACATTGACGACCCTGCGGCCGTCCCTACGGTTGATACTGGTAAATGCCTCTCGTTGTTGAACCTCGACCACATCCATTAAGGGTACCTCCACTCCATCTTGTGTCCGAATCAGGAAATTTTCGAGGTTTTTGATATCCTTACGTTCTTCCATGGGAAGTTTTACCCTTACTTCAATTTCATCCATGCCTCGGAGCTGTCTCATGGCCAATGCACCAAAAAACCCGTTCCTTACCTGTCTTCCCACTTCATTTGAGGTTAGCCCCAAATTTCTACCTTGTGGCAGGAGCTTAAAATCGTACTGTAATTTTCCTTTATTGTAATTGTCTGTGACGTCCCGTGTATTGGAAAACATCTCCATTCTTTCAACAAATGCCGTACTGGCCTTTTCTAGCACATTGATATCGGTATGGCTCAAATCTATACTGATTGCCTGTCGGGCACCTCCGGGACCTCTTTCGGCTTCAAAGGTAATTTGATCAACACCTTCTATGTCCCCAATATTATCACGCCAAAGAGCAATTACCTCCCCGGCGGTAATATCCCTCTGGTCCGGCGGCAACATTACGATTTCCACATCAATAAAATTTTGTCCACGCACATTGGTCTTGATTCCTTCGGCAACCTCGTATAAATTATGTTCTTCGAACATTCTTTGGGTAGCATCGGAGATATCGTGGGCTACCTTGGCAGCTTGGTCCGGAGTTGTTCCTACTGGCAAGCGGACACCTGCCTCTATTTCATCCGCCGCTACTTCCGGCATCATGATCATTCCCATATGACCACTGTAACCATATCCTCCAACTATCAATAAAAGTGCAATGGCACTTGAGAGTGTAATGTATCGATGACGAAGGCATTTATCCAACAACGGGCGATACCATTTGTCGACCAACTCGTTGAACTTATTGGCAAAAGCGCCCTGCCAGTTTTCCAGTTTGTGTACCCATTTGTTTTTGCTCGGGTCTTTTTTTAAGTGAGCCAAATGTGATGGTAGAATAAACAAAGCCTCCAACAATGAAACCGCCAATATTACAATGACCACCGCCGGAAGGGGTTGCCAAAACTTACCTGTTTCCCCTGGCATAAAAAGCAGTGGTACAAAAGCGATAATGGTGGTGGTAATACTAAAAACCACAGGCAACGACACATCTTTGGTCCCTGCAATAGCCGCTTTTATGGGGCTCAACCCTTTTTTCCTGTATTCATAAACGTTCTCTCCCACTACAATGGCATCATCAACCACAATACCAAGTACCACCAAAAACCCGAACATGGATATCATATTGACACTTATGCCTATGAGTGGAAGAAATATCATTCCTCCGATAAAGGAAACCGTCATACCCATCATCACCCAAAAGGCCAATCTGTATTCCAAGAACAAGGTGAGAATCAACAATACGATGATAATGGCCAGAACCCCATTCTCCGTAAGCAAGGACAACCGTTCCCGGTAATCGGAAGCCCTATTACTATCGGTACGATAATTCACACCTGGTGGCAATTGGAAGTCTTCCAGTATTCCCAAAGCTACATCCTCAATTTCCATAGGCGATTGGTCACCTATCCTAAAAATTTGGAGCTCTACGTAATTTTGTTGATTAAACTGCCCGTGAAATCCGGTTTCTTCAAAATCATCGGTAATGGTAGCAATATCGCTCAAGCTTACCTTGGCCCCAGCAGGTGTAGATACGATGGTAATGCTTCCGTATTCATCCGCCCATTGTTTACGTTCCTTCATTCTCAGCAATATCTCACCACTCTGTGTTTGTACTGCTCCTGCGGGAACATCGTTACTGCTCTGTCTTATTATGTCCGCCACTTGGCCAAGGGTCAAGTTATATTTTTGAAGATTGTTCCGGTTTATTTCGATACGGGTCTCATAATCGGGCACGTTGTTGAGCTCCACTTGGGTAATGGCCGGATTGCTCAACAAAATGGTCCTCAAACGTTCGGCTAGTATCCGAAGTGTCCAAATGTCCGCCTTTCCATAAAGACCGATTTGGAGCACATCACGTTGTCTGGAACGTAGGCTCACCTCTGGCCGTTCTATATCATCAGGGAAAGTTCGAATTCTGTTGATGGCCTGATCAATGTCCTGAAAGGCTTTCATTCGTTCGGAACCTGCAATAAGTTCTATACTGATTTGGCCCGACCCCTCATCTGCCTGTGAAACGATTTCCTTTATGCCCTGAACACTTCGTACGGCTTCTTCCACGGGTTGAAGGACGCCTTGTTCCACCTCTGCTGGCGAAGCTCCCGGATAGGCCACGGAAACATCTACAAAATCCAATTGAAACTCTGGAAAAACTTCTTTTTGGATAGTATACATGGTAAAAACACCACCACCCAAAAGTATCAGCATCAATAGATTTGTGGCGATTGAGTTTCGGGCCATGTAACCTATGGCTCCTTCTTTCCTCACATTCTTGTTTGTATCCTTATCCTTCATCTTCCCGGTTTTCGTCATCTTTATTAACAGGAGTTTCTTCTGAACGCGTCCGGAGTTCCACCCCATTGGTTACAGTACTTAGATTTGTCGATACGACTTTATCTCCATCTTCCAGACCTGATTTGATGTAAGCATATTGGTTGTCGGTCAAGATTATATCCAATTCACGGATTTCCAACAGATTGTCCTTCATTACCCATGCCGTTTGATTATTTCTGACCAAATCACGGTCCATTCGAACCACATTTGAAATGGAATCGGCCTGGATGTTCACTTCCACGAAGGTCCCGATCATCAATTTTGGAGCTCCTTGCAGTTGGTCGCTTGTGGCCAAAGGGTCATCTACACGTACCAAGACCCTTGCCAATCGTGTCTGGTTGTCCAATGCGCCTATCTGTCTGTCCAAATATCCTTCTCGATACATGCCTGACGGCCAAGCTGTTGGGTTTTCAATACGCACCATTGAACCCTTTTTTTCTTCTGATTCTGGAAATTTCAACCATTGTAATCTTGAAACGGGGACCGTTGCCAATACCCAATAGTTATCGGTTCCAACGATTCTGCCAAGGTCATCGCCCTGAGAAACTTGAGATCCCACCGTTACATTTTGACTCAGGATATGTGCATCGAAAGGTGCACGGATGGTAGTCCTATCCAAGTTTAACTGAGCTTGGTTCATAGAGGCCCTTGCCGCTTCAATGTTGGCTTTAACGGCATTCAATTGTGGTTGGCGAAGTACCAATTGGGTCTCGTTATCGGACAATGGGTTATCCCCGAACAACGAATCGTTATTGATGAGTTCAAGGTCTTGTTCGGCAATCTGCTGACGGCCCATTTCTGTGGCCAAAGCGGTCTCTGATTGCAGCAACTCGCTTTTTCGCAATTCCAATGTATTGCGATAATCCGAAGGGTCTATTTGCAACAAGACCTCGCCCTTTTGTACAAAACCTCCTGGGGTAAAGGCCGGGTCCCTGCGAACAATCTGTCCCGGTACCAAAGGGCTGAGAATAACGTCTTCTACTGGCTGCACTGTTCCAGTGGCCACTATGGTGGGTGCATATGTTCCCTTTTCCGTTGTTACCACATCAACCAAAATTGCGGTTTCAATGGTGGCTCCCTCACTTTGTGCTTCGGGCTCGGTAAAAAAAATGAGAGTAGTCACTAAGATTCCCCCAATCAATATGGCTAAACAAATCCAGATTACTTTTTTATTGCTCATATAATTCGTCTACTTTACTTTTTTGATTTTCTATAGTTCTACCGGTATCAAATCCTCCTGCCAATGCTCTGTATAAAGCTATCCGGATCTGTATATGCTGTAATTGCGCTGATACAAAATCCCTTCGGAGCTGTTGTTCCTGATCTAAGCCCAACAGCACGTCCAAATATGGAATGAATCCATTCAGAAACTCTACACGTAACTGTTTGTTGCTCTTTTCGGCCAATTCCAATTGCCTACCAATATTCTCCAATCGCTCCGTTTGTTTTATATCTTGCACCATGGCATCTTCAACCTCCCTAAATGCAATCAATGTGGCCTGACCGTATTCATAGAGGCGTTGCTTTTTGATGGCAGTTGCCCTGTCTGCTTCGGCACTGAGCCTTCCGCCATAAAAAATCGGGGCCAAAAGGTTTCCTGCCAAGGAATAGGCCCAATTATCAAAAAGGTTATCAAAATTGTTGGAACGCAACTGTCCTCGACCACTCAACGAGAGTCTGGGATATTTACTTTGTACCGCAGAGGCCATATCCCTATCAGCTGCCAATAAGAGTGCAAAGGATTGTTTTACATCGGGTCTTCGCCTTACCAGATCCAATGGTAGACCGGCATCTGGCAGTTGAGGTATGTTTGGGAGCGAAGACCCTTCCAGTGAAAGCTGAATTTGTGGTTGCTTACCCAAAAGAACAGACAATTGGTTCTTCAACAACTCAACATTGGTCTCGAAAATAATCTTCTGCTCCTTGGTGCTTTCCAATAGTTGTGCTTGCCGTAAAATATCCACTGCCCTGATCTGGCCTCCCACGAAGCGGGAACGAATCAACTTGATGATGGCTTCGTTGGTCTTGATTTGATCCTCCGTAATCTTTAATTGCTTTTTTGCTGCCTGTAATTGATACCAGGTGGTGGCTATTTCTGCGGAAAGGGAGAGGGAAAGTGCTTCGTAGTCAAAATAACTGGCTTCTGACCGAAACCTTTCTGCATTTATTGCTGTTCCAATACGTCCCCATAAATCCACTTCGTAGCTGGAAAAAAATCCCAATTGTGTATTCTCACCACCTACAAAATCAGGTTCGGGAAGTGTTCTTGCTGTTTGGGCGGATGCTTCGAGTGTGGGCCATCTGTTAGAAGTTTGCGACCTCACCGAAGCTCTGGAAGCTATAAACTGCTGCCACCTAGCTGCTAAATTTAAGTTGGACTGCATCGCGGTATCTATCAAGGTATTCAACTTCTCATCGTTAAAAACCTCCCACCATTTGCCGGATACCAATGTATCGCCACTTGTACTAAATTCCTGAAATTCTTCTATTGGAGGTGATAGATTCGAATATTTGGGAGAACAATTAAAATAAAGTGTCCCTACGAAAAGAATACAGACAAAAATCCAAAGGTTTCGCCAACGGCCAATTTTGGGATTCACCCGTACCATGTTGTTTTTTACCATTACCTTGATTTGATGGATGTAGTTTTATAAAAACTCTACCTATATAATCTCGTGAATTTCAATGGATTTAAAAAATAAAACCGTTCCAACTACGCTACCACACCTCTCAACGTCAAGTTTATACTAACAAGCCGTTTGTACCATAAAGAAAATTTTATCGAGGTGATGGCCGCTAATGAACAATACATAACAAAATATGAGTTAGAAGTTGATTGGGTCAGAGTTAATATTCCAAATAAGTTGGTATATTATACCGCCTTAAAAAACTGAACAACTTTATTATCATGAAATACTTATTTTACACCTTAGTTGGACTTTTCATGTTTATTTCTTGCAAGGAGAACAACGAGAAAACTGCGGAGCAAGAAAAAGACGAGCAGAAACGACCAAATATTGTTTTCATCATAAGCGACGACCATGCCTACCAGGCCATTAGCGCGTATGGTGGCAGGCTGGCTGAAGTGGCCCCTACCCCGAACATTGATAGGATTGCAGAAGAAGGAATGCTCTTTGAGCGCTGTTTGGTCACCAACTCCATCTGCGGGCCTTCCAGGGCAGCTATCCTTACAGGAAAGTACAGTCATTTAAACGGTTTTATCGACAATACCATCGGGTCCAAGTTCAATTTTGACCAGCAGACCTTTGGTGAGCTGTTGCAACAGGCGGGATATAAAACCGGGGTTCTGGGGAAATTGCATTTGGGAGATACCCCTTCCAAAGGGTTTGACTATATAGATATTTTGCCCGGTCAGGGATCCTATTACAATCCTACCTTTATAAATGAACAGGGGCAATACGAACTGGAGGGCTACACCACGGAAATCATCACTGAAAAGGCCATTAAATGGATGGACTCCGTAAAATCGGAAGAACAGCCCTTCATGTTATTTTTGGGACATAAGTCGCCCCATAGACCATGGCAGCCCGGTCCCAATGAACTGGGAATGTACGAGAATGTTGAAATTCCCGAGCCCGAAACATTGTTCGATGATTATTCCGGGGGCCGTGAGGTTGCCGGCATGAACTACATGTCAATCTCCGAATCCATGAAAATGGGACCGGACCTAAAAATCACAGACCAGCCCCATAACGGGTTTACCGAGGAGCAGCAACAACTGTGGGATTCCATTTACGGTCCCATCAATGAAAAGTACAATAGGGAAAAACCTACCGGCGATGCATTGACCCGTTTCAAGTACCAACGCTATATGAGGGATTACTTGGCCAGTGTGGCCGGGGTCGACAAAGGTGTAGGGCATGTGCTGGATTATTTGAAAAAGGCCGGTCTCGATGAAAACACCATTGTTATCTATACCTCCGACCAAGGTTTCTATTTGGGCGAACACGGTTGGTTCGATAAGCGATGGATGTACAAGGAGTCCCTACGAACCCCTCTTTTGGTAAAGTGGCCCGGCAAAATAAAACCGGGCAGCGTAAATACGGACCTGGTGTCCAACATAGACTTTGCCGAGACCTTTCTGGACATTGCGCAAACCGATATTCCTGGGGATATGCAAGGAAAAAGTTTGGTTCCCATCCTTGAAGGAGAGACCCCAGAGGATTGGAGGAACGAGCACTATTACCATTATTATGAGCATCCATCAGAACATGATGTTAGAAGGCACTACGGCATAACCACAGACCGTTATAAACTGATTCATTTTTACTATGACCTTGACAAATGGGAGTTGTACGACCTAAAGAACGACCCGAACGAAATGAACAACATTTATGATGACCCACAATATGCAGACGTTCAGGAAAAATTACACCAAGATCTTGAGCAACTCAGGGCCAAGTACAAGGACAACGATTCATTGAACCAAAAATTCATCGAGGAATATCACGAAAAGGTAAAGGACAATCCTTTGATAGAGTATTGGAAAATAGAGCCTGAAGAAAGGGAAAGATTATTTCAAGAATACCTGAAAAGTAGGGACAAATAATATCACATCAATTCTTGACTACGTTATAATTTTAGTGGATTTGAATTTGCTCAAAGTTTATTTAATGACCTACTCCCTCCCAAAAAGTATTTGTTTCGCTTTGATAATCTTGATTATCGGTTGTAAGACCAAATCCGAAAATCAGGATAATACCAATGATAAACCACATAAAGAGGCTCCAAGAAAAGCACCGGAAGGAATGGTATGGATTCCGGGGGGAGCGTTTGTTCAGGGAGCCGTTCCCAACGACAAGATGGCCATGGGGCACGAAAAGCCGGCCCATAAAGTTCATGTTGATGGCTTTTTTATGGACATTCATGAAGTGACCAATGCCGAATTTGCAAAATTTGTGGAAGAAACGGGCTATGTTACCGTAGCAGAAAGGGAAATTGATTGGGAGGAAATGAAGAAACAGTTGCCTGCCGGTACGGAAAAACCCCATGATTCAATCCTACAACCAGGTTCGTTGATCTTCAAAAAAACAAAGTCCAGTGTTCCCAACCTCTATGATTACTCCCAGTGGTGGGAATGGAAAATCGGGGCCGATTGGAAGCACCCCAATGGACCTGAAAGCACCATCGAGGGCAAAGATGACCATCCCGTGGTGCACATAGCCTTCGAGGATGCCATGGCCTACTGTGAATGGGCCGGACGGAGACTGCCCACCGAGGCCGAATGGGAATACGCCGCCCGTGCGGGGAAGACCGACAGCAAGTTTTCCTGGGGGGACGATATTTCCCAATTGAGCACACATGCCAACTCTTGGGAAGGAGAGTTTCCCGTAGAAAATACCATGAAAGATGGTTTTGAGCGCAGGGCGCCAGTTATGAGCTATCCCAAGAACGGATTTGGACTGTACGATATGGCAGGGAATGTCTGGGAATGGACAAACGATTGGTACAATACCAATTATTACAAGGAATTGGCCTCAAATAATAATATCGCCCAAAATCCACAAGGAGCCACAAGTGCCTTTAACCCCAATAACCCATATGCCAAGGAAAAGGTAATAAAGGGAGGGTCGTTCCTATGCAGCGCGTCCTACTGTGCAAGTTACCGGATTTCTGCGCGCATGGCCACCAGTCCCGATTCAGGACAGGAACATTTAGGATTTAGAACAGTGCTGTCCGAATAACTATTCTTTTTCCTTTTTGAGAACGGCTAAAGGAGAGTTCCTAACAATTCCTACACTATTACCTACACCTAGGGCAAATACCAAAAATGTAATGGCCGGTAAAATAATGGCAAACGGTATGACTGAGGGGACAAAAGTGGTATCAAAGAGCATCCACGCAAGCAAAGTGCTTCCCAAGACCGCTAGCACAACACCCATTAAGGCTCCCAAAAATCCTAAAATGGTATACTCGATTGCAATCATTTTTAAGATTTGAAAGGTTTTGGCCCCTAGGGTTCTAAGCAATGCTCCTTGTTTTACCCTTTGATGTTTGCTACTATATATAGCTCCCATTAACACCGCGACACCAACAAATATGCTGAAAAATGCCATAAAATTGATGATCCAACCTATTTTGGCCAAGATGTCTTCCAAAAGTTCAAGTATCCGTTTTAAATCCAAAATGGATACATTAGGGAAATCACTCACCAGTTTTTGCTGGAGTTTGGCAGAACTGTCATCATTAGGTGTTCTAAGGGTCATAACACTAAACTGTGGGGCATTTTCCAACACACCGGAGGGGAATACCACCGAGAAATTAGGCTGCAATCTGCTCCAATCCACCTCTCTTATGCTTTGCACAACCGTATTCATGATTCTACCTTGAACATTGAACGAAACCGGGTCACCGATCGTTACCTTGGCCATGTTGGCAAAATCACTGCTTACGGAAATCGGTATATCCTTATCTGAATTGAAATTGTTCACCCATTTACCCTCGATCACTTTTTCGGAACCTATAAGACTGTCCCTATACGTAACCCTGAATTCATGGTTCAATATCCATCTGCCCACTTGTGATGTAGTATCCTTTCGAATATCTTCCACATATTTTCCATTGAGGGTCTCCACCCTCATGGTCACAATAGAAATTTTATCTATCACAGGCATGCCCGAGGCTTCAATAGTGTTGGATACGTCTTCGACCTGCTGACTTTGGATATCCATGAGAATCATGTTCGCACTGTTTGCACTATCCTCAATGGCAGCCTTTTCCAACAACATATCCTTGGTAAAATATAACGTACTGATTAAAAATGTGCCTATTCCTATGGCGAGTACCAATACCAAGGTCTGGTTTTGCGGACGAAACAAATTCTTTAGGCTTTGTCGAGGAACAAAACCCCATGAATACGGGAAAAATCTTTTCAACATGGCCATAAATAATCGGGCAACTGCGGTCAAAATCAAAAACACAACCAATAGGCCTACCACAAAAAAGAAAGACCTCAATGAATCATCCAATAACCAATATGAAAACCCAAAAACAAAAGATATAATTCCAAATCCCACAAGTAACGTGGCTCTTTTTGAACGGGTTTGGGTTTCCTGTACCACTCGCAATGCTTGCAATGGAGATACATACAGGGTTTTCATTAATGGATAGAGGGCAAACAACACAGACATGGCCAACCCGAGCGATAGTCCCAAGACGATACTTTGGAGAGATAGTGCCATGTCCACCTCAACGGGAATCAAATCTCCCAATAGTACGGGAAACAGTTGTTGTAGTCCATAGCCTATAATGGTTCCCAAGAGACCACCAACGATTCCCATACAAGCTATCTGAACAAAGAAAATCAAATAGCTCTGCTTTTTTGAAGCACCTAAACATTTGAGCACGGCAATGGATTTCACCTTCATTTGAACATAGATGCCCATACCGCTGGCAATACCTACACACCCCAACAACAATGCAATAAATCCGACCAGATTAAGAAACTTTCCGAAGTTTTCATATCTCCTGCCCAAACGCCGAGCCTCGGACAAATGGGTGTCCAGGTCGGCGTCTTCAGCATCGAGAACAGGTTCTACTTTTTCACTCAACAGTGCCATATCCTGACCCTCATCTGCCTTGAAATAATATTTGTACTCGATTCGGCTACCCGTCTGCACCAACCCCGTGGTCTGTATAAATTGAAAAGGAATCATTACGGGTGGGGCAATGGCCCCAAACACAGAAGTACTTCCTGGCACATTTTCCAAAGCTCCTGCAATAGGTAGTGTGACTGCTCCCAATTTAATGCTGTCCCCTTTTTTTAAATTGAGCTGTAGCATGGTAGTGGCATCAACCAAAGCTCCACCAGCCTTAAAGCTTGTCTTCGCCGAGGATGGGTTTGTTTCCAAATCTCCGTAAAATGGAAAACCGCCTTCAACTCCCCTAACTTCCATCAACTTGGTTCCGTTGTTTCCTGGAAAAGCGGCCATGGACAAAAAATTGATCTCCTTGGCATCGGAGCCGCCCAAGGAGTCCATTATTCCTTGAACCTTATCATTTACAGGTCTATCGCTTTCTATGACATAATCCGCACCTAAAAGAGATTTGGATTGTAGGGCTATATTTTCTTTCAACAGTCTACTAAAAGAATGGACACTGACCACTGCGGCCACCCCCAAGGTAATGGAGAAGACAAACAGTAAAAGTTTACCATAACTTGCCTTTCCATCGCGCCATGCCATTTTTAGCAGCCATAAAAATCCAGCGTTGTTTTTTCCCATGATCAACCTATGGTTTCTTCTATCTTACCTGACCTCAACCGGATACTTTTATCTGTTTTTTTGGCCAATTCCAAATCGTGGGTCACAATAACGAGTGCCGTACCCTGCTCTTTGTTCAATTCAAACAACAACTCCTCTATCCGGGCACCTGTATCATCGTCAAGGTTCCCAGTGGGCTCATCGGCAAAAAGAATGGATGGCTTATTGGAAAAAGCTCGGGCAAGGGCCACGCGCTGTTGCTCCCCGCCTGACAATTGCGATGGATAATGTTCTGCCCTATTCAACAAACCTACCTTTTCCAGCAGCTCCCTACCATGGTCGGAAGCATTTTTGACCCCTCGGAGTTCCAAGGGTACTATTACGTTTTCCAAAGCGGTCAAAGTGGGCAATAATTGAAAGTCCTGAAAAACAAACCCTACGTTTTGGTTTCTTAAAACTGCTCTTCCATCTTCATTGAGCCCCGACAAACTTTCACCACAGAGCCATATTTCACCGTCATCCGTGGTATCCAATCCGGCACAAAGCCCCAATAATGTAGTCTTACCACTGCCCGAAGACCCCACTATGGCAAAACTTTGACCTTTGTCCACATCAAACGAGACGTTATTGAGTACATTTAGGTCGTGTTCACCGCTCCGATAAGTTTTAGAGAGGTTTTGAACTTTTAATATCTTTGACATACCATGCTTTTGGTTAAAACTCTCAAAATACTAAAATTGTCCATGATCAAGAAAAACTCTGCCCTCAACCTACCGTTAATGTTATGTTATTTTTTGATGCTGGTACTGGCCAGCTGTGGAGAAAATAAACAGCAAAAAGAGGACAACCAAGTTTCTGTTGAGGAAGAAGTGGTCGAGGAGACAACGGAGTCGAGCAAAAAAATCCTTTTTTTTGGGGATAGCTTAACGGCCGGTTATGGTTTAGAGCTTGGTCAATCTTTCCCGTCGGTCATACAACAAAAAATTGATTCCTTGGGTTTGAATTATGCCGTGATCAATGCTGGATTGAGCGGTGAGACCACGGCAAGTGGCAAAAACCGGTTGGATTGGGTGTTGGAGGATGATATGGATATCGTCATCATAGAATTGGGTGCGAATGATGGGCTCAGGGGTGTTCCGATTTCCGAAACCAAGACAAATCTTCAGGAGATGATAGACCAAGTACAAGAAGACCTCCCAAATGCCAAAATTATCTTGGCCGGAATGAAGATTCCACCAAATATGGGGCCGGAGTACACCTCTCAGTTTGAAAACCTATTTCCAACATTGGCAAAGCAGGAAAATATAGCCTTGATTCCGTTTTTATTGGAAGATGTGGCCGGAATCCCCGAACTTAATCAAGGAGATGGCATACACCCTACGGTAGAAGGCCAAAAATTGGTGGCCAAAAACGTTTGGAAGGTGTTGAAACCGATACTCTAGTTTTTAAAATAGCACCTATTACTTACAGACCCCATAATAAGGGCAATAGAAAAAATATGGCGAGCGACATAATTACAATGGATATCAAATTCATCAAAAACCCGGCCCGTACCATATCCGGAATTCGGAGGTAGCCCGAACCGAAGACGACAGCATTTGGTGGGGTTGCCACGGGCAACATAAAGGCACATGATGCTGCCGATGTGCATGCGACCATCAATATATACGGATTTATTCCCAAGGTCAAGGCCAACGGGGCCAAAACGGGAAGCATCATTGCGGTCGTAGCCAAATTGGAGGTGACCTCTGTCAAAAAATTAACGCATGTGATCACCAACAACAACAATAAAAAGAGGGGCAATCCTTCAAAAAATGCCATTTGTCCTCCTAGATAGCCTGCCAGCCCTGTTTCTTGAAATCCTTTGGCGATGGCCATCCCACCTCCGAACAATAAGATGATCCCCCATGGAATCCGTACGGCTTCTGTCCATTGAATGAGTGGTTTGCCCGACCTGTTGGCAGGGATAATAAAAAGTAGGATGGCGGATCCAATGGCTATAATGGTATCATCGATGTTCGGAATGATTTTTTGTAAAAGAAAAGATCTGGTTATCCAGCAGAAAGCGGTCAGTACAAAAACAAACAATACCATTTTCTCTTCCTTTCCCAGCGGTCCCAATTCGGACAAGAGCCTATTTATTTCCTGTTTACCACCTGGAAAACGTGATCTACGCAATGGATAGGCAAGTCTAGTAAGGTATAACCACGCCAATATTAAAAGTATGGATGCTACCGGTAAACCAAATTTCATCCATTGCCAAAAACTGATGTCCACTCCGTAAGTTTTTTGAACAAACCCTGCAAAGACCAGATTTGGCGGCGTTCCTATCAATGTGGCAATTCCCCCGATAGATGCCGCATAAGCTATGGACAGCATTAATAATTTACTGAATATCTTGTTCTCATCTTCGGGTGTGTCGGGGTTGTCCTTGAGTTGTTTTACTATGGAAATAGCCATGGGCAACACCATAACAGTGGTAGCTGTGTTGGAAATCCACATGGACAGAAAAGCGGTCGCGACCATAAAGCCCAAGACTATGGTGTACATATTTGTGCCGATGGTCTTTATAATTTGGAGGGCTATTCTTTTGTGCAGGTTCCATTTTTCTATGGCCATGGCCAACATAAAACCTCCCATGTACAAAAACACATATTTGTGGCCGTAACTCGCGGTTGTGTCACCCAATGGAATGGTTCCCAATAGTGGAAAGAGGACAATGGGCAACAATGCGGTAACTGCTATGGGAAGTACTTCAAAAACCCACCAAACCCCGATCCAAACTGTTGCTGCCAATATGTCCCGCCCTTGTGGCGAAAGCCCTTCTCCATTAAAAAAGTGGTGGATCAAAATAAATAGAATAGGGCCCAGAATAGCCCCAAACCGCTTGTACGACATATAATTGTTGTTTAATGGTGTGCATAAAAAAGGGACGGCGGCCAATGTGCGGCCTCACCATCCCTTTCTGAAGATTACTAGATTTAGTCGATGTTCTCCTTATCCATCCAATACAATAAATAAGGAATATTGTATGCGTGGGTCCAACCAAATACCCGGAGTCCTTGATTGGTCTGCCAGTTGGTAAATCGTTTCTTGCTCATGGGGAGGTTAGAGATTTCCAAAAGGTCATCGCTGTATGTCTCCGCATTTTCATAGTCTTCCGGTGATTTTGGCAGTTCTCCTATTTTCAACATTTCTGCTCTGGCCAATGCTTCGTTCAGGTACACTTTTTCACCACTTATCTCATAACCGAGCAACAAAGGATAAATAGTGGCTAAATAAGATTCCATTTCGTGGTTCAATGGAGGTACGTCCCTAACCCATCTGGCATGTTTCAACAATGCTTTTCTTACTTCTTCATCGCCCGTTATTTGCTGATATTTATACAGCCCTTGAGCCACATAGGTTTGGCTATATCCATATCTATCCAACAGTAGATTCCCACCTTGACGTTCTTGAAACTCCAACATTAACCGGACCCTTTCATCCAATTCGTCTTTATATTTTTGAAGCTTGGTAGCATCATATAGCTCTACCAAGTTCAGTACTGATAAATATAGTCTTCTGCCCCTTAGGTCGTGCTCTCCCCAAATGCGGTTAATGTAGGTGTCCCCGGTCATTTTGGCGACTTCCAATGCTCTATGGTCCGCCGATAAGTAATAATCTGCGATCCAGCCTTGAATCCAAACATGGGCGCTTAGAAGTGCGTACCAATGTTCGTTGGCATGCCTCCTTCCTATGCCAAGGTATGGTGTGGACTCCGGTTCTTTCTCATAATTCCAAAAATCGATGGCATCATTGATCTCTCCATAATAGGTTCGCTTTTTTGGCCAATGGATGTTATCCACATCCATGGTGTGCCTACTCATCGCTTGAGCCATTTTGAAGTACTCAGGATCTCCTGTTCTCATAAAATTGGTCCACAGCATAAAATCCACGGTAGGTTCGTTATTGGTCCATTGCACCCATCTGCCATCAAAAAAGTAACTTTTTCCGTCACCATAATCGAACATGCCATACCATGGCTCGTTCTTTTGGCTATAGGCCCACCACTGGTATCTGTACTGCAATGCGTTTTCAAACTCTGTATGAGTTTCGGAGGCAGGTGCCATATTCCCATACACTTTTGAATTTGTGTACCACTCGGGAGTGGCATGTGCTACCGGGCTTTCGGTAACATACTCCATTTTGTCGCCCACGGATGCTATGGCATCGTTATCGTGGAAATAATAAACAAATTCCGTGGTCTTGGTTATACCTTGTGCAAAATTGTCCAACATGCCTCCATCTGGTTCTGTATTGTGCCTTGCAAAGTTCATCGGGCCATTTTCTTTGGGCCAGATACTTCCCAACAAGATGTTGTTGGCAGGATCTACCTCAATACCTTTTGGGTATTCTTTCATAAAATTCTTAATGCCCAGGCCAACACCTCTTTTTCCATCGGTGACATTGATCCAGCCTTTGGCTTTCTGGGTTTGGGCCACATTGGTTTCACCTTTGGAGACGGTCGCCTTAAAATCCAACTCCGCTTCGGCATCACCGTTCTTTCCTTTCTTGCTGAAGTTGTTCATGTAAAGGCTTCTTAAACTAATGCTTTTACGTCTATCCGGTCCTTTTTGCAATAATTGAACCGGTGTTTCATCATTTACGGCAACTTCCTCCATAACGGTATCCGCTTCATCATTTTTCCAAGAACCTTCATAAAGGGGCATTGAAACGCTCACATTATCATCCAAATGATATTTTAGCTGAAGTCCAATTGCGGCTATCTGGTCGTTGGGCTGTGTCCAGCCCATATCGTCTTCTGTACTCTCCGAAATAATTTCGCTGTTCTGGGTTGCAATGTTCGCATGCTCTCCCTTTTGTTTTTTGTGCTTGTCGGGAATACCGGTATACGTCATGGTGTGCAATACTTTTATATAGCTCTTGCCCGCATAGGCATGCAACCAAATGGTAAATGGTGATAGGTTGTTATCTTCCCTATTGTAGATATAGGTCCCTTCTATTCGGAAAATGGTGTGCAAGGGGCCGGAGCCCTTTTCCCTAAAAACCTCATTGATGACAGCTTTGGATGCATCTATGCCCGAATCGTCCAAAAGATCAAAGAAAGATCCCCTGTTTTTCTCGGGTGATGAACCGATCAGTTCTTCTTCGGTAAACTTTCCATCTTTGTTGGAATCCAGAAAGACCTCATCCAAAAAACCGTTCCCTTTTTTATGTATGGAAAACGACAATGGTCCGGTATTTACATCTATTCCTCCCTGAGGCCTCATGTTATTCATGGAAACGATCTTCTTTTCCGGAAGGATTGGCACCACACCATCTCCATACTCCAAAACGTAGTCCTGTGTTTCTTCGGAAAAGAAGAATACCCATACCCATTTCACACTGTCGTCCGTTGGTCCCCAATTGCTCACCTCAGTTGTCTGACATGGTATTTCCGTACCATCTGCCGTCAGCAGACGTAGATGATCCACTGTATTCAACTCCCCTTTAGGGAAAGGTATTCCCAAGGTTATGGGTGCGCCTTTCTTGTTGTTCTCGACCGTTATGGCCACCTGTTTCCCTTTTTGCTTTGGTTGGGAACAGGATTTGAGCAGAAAACATGCCAGTAGTAGTGTTAGTATTATTCTCATTTGTGTAGTGTAGAAAGGTTATTGTTTTACAGACATAGTGCAGCTGCACCCAAAATGGGCGAATCCACCAAATCTGATGTTTCGATTTTAAAATTTTGCAATTGTTTTTGATAGGCAAACGAATTCAGGGCATCCTCCAAGGAAGACTTGAAGAACGGATATGCATTACTAATGGATCCTCCCAGTATGATACATTCGGGTGCGTACAGATAGAGAATTGCCTTTATGGCAATACCCAGATGAACACCATACGTTTTAAAAGCAGACAATGCACCAGTATCGTTGTCCATGGCTTTTTGGTACAGTACCTTGGCCGATTCCCCATAAGTTTCTTCAAAAAAGAAGCTACCTGCATATTGTTCCAGAATTCCGTTTTTGTAGGGCAGCATACCTATTTCCCCTGCACCGCACAAAACTCCATTATAGAGTTTGTCTTCTATTAAAATGCCCATGCCCAGTCCTGTTCCCAATGAAAGTGCCACACAATCTTTATATGGCTTGGCTTTGCCAAAGTATTTTTCGCCCAAAGCAAAACAGTTGGCATCGTTGTTAAGGTATACGGGGACATTGAACTGCTTTTGCACCAATTCTTTTAGTGGGACCTTCTCCCATGTTGGAATGTTTTGCACATCGTACACTATGCCAGAATCTGGGTCCACTACGGCGGGCACCCCTATACCGATAGCCTCGACGTCAGTGGTCATGACTTCATCAATGGTCGTCAATAATCTAGATAGTGATCTTTCGTAAGAATCGTTTTGGTTTACTTCGGAAAGGCCGGTCCGTACAACCTCTTTGCCAAAGATCCTGCCTGTTTTGATCTTGGTTCCCCCGATATCAACCCCCAAAACCGTTTTCGCCCTCTTCTCCACTAGTCCTTTTTTAAGCTTATGGTTTTATTGTTGACCAATGGTTTGGCCCAGAATCCTATGGATAGGATAAAAATCAATGGAATTATTAAAAAGAACATTCCTGATCTTAACGACATTAGTTCGCCCAGTCCCCCTACAATAAATGGTATGACCGCTCCTCCGGCAATACCCGTACAAAGTATACCGGATAGTGAACCATGATGTTCTTTCACAGAGTTCAGTGCCAAGGAGAATATTATGGAGTACATTACAGAAATGAAAAATCCTACCATCGGGAAACCGATCAGTGCCATTTGCGGCGAACCTGTAAGTGCCAGAATTAAACTTATGATGGTTATCGAAGTTGCCAAAACCAGTAATTTACGGCTATCCATAAACTTTAAGAGCAATAACCCCAGTAGACAACCCACCGTCAACATGGCCCAAAAATAGGATACTGTGTTGGCGCCGACCGTCTGTGGGTCCAGTCCGTGATATTGGTTCAAAAATTGCGAAATCCAGTTTCCAACACCCTGCTCTGTGCCCACGTAGCAAAAGATTCCCAAGAAATAAAGTAGGGTCCATTTGTTCTTCAACAAATCCCAATACGAACTGGTGTCTCCGGCCTTTTCTTCTTCGGTCTTTTCAAATTTTGGATATTTGGTCAAAAAGACATAGAAAAACAATACCAACGATATCGCTGCAAAAACGATGTAAAGCGATGCCCATGGTAAATCCTGTGGCACCCATCCGCGCAACATTTCAGCAAATGTGTCACCTGTGTTATTCTTGCTTACCAGGTATTTATATAAATAAGGACTTAAAAATGATGCCGCTCCAAAAACCAATTGAGCCAACACGGAATTGAACGCAAAGTGTTCTTCGCCTCCTGCCACCCTCAACATTGGATTTATAATTACTTGAAGCACCGCCATACAACAACCCAATACAAAAAGGGTTATGCTAAAAACGCCGTATTGTGGCAGTAGGGCAAAACCCAGGGAAGCAAGCGCCATGACCAAAAATGAAACTGAAAGTAATGTCCTCTCACTATACTTTTCGGATAAAAAGCCTGCAGGTATGGACATGATGCCATACGCTATAAAAAAAGTGAACGGCAATAGGCCTGTTAACGTTAGGCTGAGATCAAAACTATCCTTAACGTCCACGATTATTGAATTCAGGATGTTGGTTATGAAGGATATTACAAAGAATACGATCATTACCAGTCCTATAATGTGGATGTATCTTTTGGTCTTGGGCTTGCTGGTCTCCATTATATAATTGGTTGGTTATTTAATTTGGATGCTACCTGGGTGGTCAGTGGTATGTACTTATTTGGACCCCAACATTGGGAACATTTGTTTGATTTCTTCATCCGTAGGTTGCTTTCCATACTCACAGATTTCAAAGAACTCCACTTGGCTTACTTTTGAGGTATCTACATTGGGGTACCATTTTTTGACAGCTTCCAAGGTACTCGCATCCGGTTTTCTGTTCATCCACCTTTCTTTTAGCCATTTCAACCGTTCCTGTTCTCCCGTTGGAATGGTCGAAACATCTACCCCATTGGTCCACGGCAACCATTCGAACATTTGTGAATCGTGCGCAGCCAAGCCCTTTACCTTGGTGTCAATTACATCGTCCACGATCACAGCTATATCTTTTTGGAAAGGATATGGTTTTTTAAAATGATCGCTCATATAAAGAAAGACCGGGTTTTTTTTCAATGGTGGCGTATCAGGTGCTACGTTGGGAACAATGTTCATGTACGCGGCATCCTGTACTACGGAGCCGGCATTTCTATGATCCGGGTGATAATCGTTTGGTCTTAGTCCCAAAACAATATCAGCATCCCAATCCCTGATTCTGCGGATGACCTCCAATCGTACGTTCAAGGTCGGGAACAACTCCCCATCGTGGTTATCCAACACTTCATATTCTGTAATGCCCAGTGCTTTTGCCGCATCCTTGGCTTCTTGCCGGCGCTTTTTGGCAAGAACGCCACCCCCCATGGCATAATGTCCTGCATCTCCATTGGTCAAAGCCAAGAACTTTACATTATGCCCCATTTGGGCAAACAGTGCCGCCGTTCCCCCGAACTTGGAATCACAATCATCGGGATGTGCACCAATTGCCAGAATATTTAAGGCCTTTTTCTGTTGTGCTTGAATCGTTGTAAATGCAAAGCATAAACAAACTGCCATTACTAACTTTCTCATTTTTCTATTTTATTATATGGTTTCTTTAAAATTTTACAATTCCAGTCCGAGCCACCTCTTGTGAAGCAACCAAACTTTTGCATTAAAAACATTCCATTTACAGGTCAGTTATCGCACATAGTGATAAGTAGGAAATCCATGGTTTGGGTGCACTGATCAATCAAACTAACCTAATGAATGAAAACATTAATTTTTGATACTAATTCTGATTAAAATTTGGATTGATATCCATTTCCCTTTGTGGGATAAAGAAAAACTCTTTTGTACTTGTTATAAAATCCTCTGCCTCTATAACTTTTTCCGTGGCACCGAAGCGCTTTAGGTCGGGCCATCTATGGTTCTCAAAGGCAAGCTCCACTCTTCTTTCATGTAGCAACTTCTCCTCAAAGGTTCCTGGTGTAGCGGCATCGATATCCGATAATCCGGCCCTGTTCCTTACCTCGTTGATCAAGTCGTAACTTTCTGGTGTTTCCCCCAAGGCTTCTGCTAGCATAAGCAGAACATCGGCATAGCGGAACACCACAAAATTGATGTCGGAATCGTTCTCTATGGCCAAATCGGATTGGTATTTTCTGACATGTCTTGCTTCGACAACTTCTCCTTCAAGATTGACGTACGTAGCTCCCATTGAGGGTTCAAATCTTAAATCTCCATCTTCGTAAGCCTCTAACATAGAAACTGTTGGACGGTTTCTTCCAAACCCGGAACCTGTCTGCAAATCGGTACTGGGTGAAAAATCATTGGTGTAAAGACTTCCTTGGCCAATACCTCCACTGATGTACTGAACCTCAAAAATGGATTCTGCATTGTTCTCATTGGCAACGCCCCATAAATCCGAATAGTTAGGCAATAATTCGTAACCGTAATCGGAAATGATTCGTCTCAAAACGGTTTCTGCGGCACCATTATCTCCCATGGTCAACAATACTTTGGCCAATAAGGTAGCTGCAGCCCCTTTTGTTGCCTTGCCTACCTGACTTCCTGAATATGACACGGGAAGGTTGCTTTCTGCAGTGGTCAAATCGGTTACCAATTGCTCCAATACAGTGTTTTGGTCCACTTGAACAAGCTCGTCACCTGATACATAGGGGGTTAGTTGCAAGGGTATATTTCCAAAACCAATGGCCAAGTGATAATACACCAAAGAACGGATAAACAGGGCTTCACCGGTTACCCGGTTCTTTAAAGTAGCGTCCATTTCTATTTCCGGGATACGATCCAAGATTACGTTACAGTTGGAAATTACCCTGTAGGAGTCGCTCCATGCAGAGGTTATCTGCTCGTTCAACGCATCTTCTGTAAAGGAATTTATCTCGGTGTACTGACGGGCCAATCCGGTGGCGTCGGGTCCTTGATCGGTATTATCGCTTCGCATCTCGAACATGGTCCAATACCCCCTTCCGAAAGTTCCTGTGCTCTGCAAGCCGGCATAACTGGCATTTATGGCCACTTCAAAATCTTCTGGCTCATTGTAAAAGTCCGCCTCGTTTCTGTTGGAAATTGGTGCGAGATCTGTAAAGTCTTCACTACACCCGGTAGCTAGTACCGTACATAGCATTATATATAGAATTCGTTTCATTTTTTTCCGTTTTTAGGTTAGAACTTTAGGTTTAATCCCAGTGTGAAGGATTTGGTGAGCGGAAATGCCCCATAATCCTCTCCAGGTGTTAAACTATTCGTGGTAATGCTACTGACCTCGGGGTTATAACCGAGATAATCGGTAATGGTAAAGAGGTTTGTTGCGGTAACATAGAACCTAAGTTTTTGGATTTTGCTTCCAAAAAGATTGTCGGTCGGCAACGTGTATCCCAAGGTTACATTTCTTAAACGCACATAGGACCCGTCTTCCACTTGAAAAGAAGAAGGCCTGTTGTTGTTTCCATGGTTTCCCGATTCCCTGTCTGCTCTGGGAATAGATCCGTTACCTGGTTGGGACGGAGATTTCCAACGCTCGTTAAAAATGGCATACGAATTAAAATTCGCTTCTCCGTTCTTCATATGTCTTGACGTTAGGTTGAGGATTTCGTTACCTTCCACACCTTGGATCAAAAAGCTAAAATCGATGTTCTTAAAGGTCAACCTATTGTTGATACCCCATGTAAAATCAGGAAAGTAACTACCGGTAACTGTTCTATCGTCCGGAGTGATCTCACCATCACCATCAACATCCTTAAATCTAAAGTCTCCGGGGGCGGGGTCCGGCGCTTGGGTATCCAATGGGGCATTGTCAATCTCTTCTTGGGTTTGATAAATACCATCCACAACATAGCCGTAATAACTACCGATCGGGTCTCCTACCCTGGTCACGTGCCTTACACCTGCACTACCTGAAGAATAGATAGGTTCGTTGCTCTCATTTAGGGAAAGAACTTCATTCTTGTTAGTAGAAAAGTTGATATCCGTATTCCAAGTAAAGTTATCCCCTACAAAGTTCTTGGTGCTCAATGCAAGTTCCAGACCGGTGTTTTTAACCTCTCCCAAGTTTCTGAGCGTAGTCTCGAACCCGGATACGGAGGATATTGCCACGTTCAATAATAAATCCCTTGTTCTGGTATCGTAGTAATCTGCCAAAAGAAAGACCCTATTGTTGAACAATCCCAACTCGATACCGGCATCGATCTGCTCTGACTTTTCCCAGGTAAGGTTTGGGTTTGGAATTGTGCTCTGCACAAGTCCATTGATTTCGTTTCCTCCAAGGTTATAGTTAAGAGGTGATAATAATCCTACGGCACCGTAGTTTGGAATCTCAAAGTTTCCTGTCTGTCCCCAGCTTACGCGTAGTTTAAGCTCGGATATGGTCTCTGAATCCGCCAAAAACTCCTCTTCGTTCATTCTCCAACCAGCAGAGAAGGAAGGGAAATAACCGGTTTGATTGTTCTTTCCAAATCTGGAAGACTTATCTGATCGGAAAGTTCCCGTAAATAGGTATTTATCCTTATAGCTGTAGTTTACCCTAAATAGCGATGACAGTAAAGACCACTGTTCTTTGACAGAGGTTCCGCCAAATACTTGTCCTCCACTAACCGTAGGTACAAGATCATCCGGATAGTTGTTGGCCAACACCTGCTTTAGGGTCAAATTGTCCTTTTGTGCGGTATAACCAATAACTGCATCGATGTAGTGATCGCCGAATTCCTTGGTCCAGTTCAAGGTATTTTCCCAAAGCCAGTTGGTCTCAGTAGAAGAAGATGCCTGACCATACGGGTTACCATCAGCATTATTCCTATACAACAATGTATTAGATCTATAAAAATCTTGGTTGTATAGGTTGATATAGACTCCTCCGAAGGTTTTAAAGCTCAACCCAGGTAAAATATCATAGGTCAATGCTAGATTTCCCCTTGTCTGGAATTGAAAAATTTGATCGTCCACCGCCTTGATAATGGCCAATGGATTACTAGCCGTTGTGGTACCACCGCCCAAATAGGATTGGTTGTTCAATTGGTTGATGGTTCCATCTGAATTATAAGGGCTGACCGTAGGTGAATGCACTATTCCAGAGTACACGATTCCCGGAGGTGTGGCAAAATATGGGGAAGATGCCGGCACCCTCTGATTTTCGGTAACGGTCGGTGCCAATCTTAAGTCCAGGTTTAATTTTTCGGTCAATTGTGAATTTAAGTTCAACAATACCGAATAGCGCTCAAACTTTGCCTTGTCTATAACACCTGTTTGGGAAAAATATCCTGCAGATGCATAAAAGCTGGTCCTGTTTCTTAGTGGTGAGGCATAGGAGAAGTTATAACTCTGAACGACTCCCGTCTTAAATAGAAGATCTTGCCAATCGGTATCCGTCCCGTCCCAGTTCAAGAACGATTCTGGCAATTCATAGTTGGCGTTGCCCCTGTCGCCAGGCCCAATAGGGTCGTCTACCGATGCCCCATCAACTGCCTGAAGATATGCATTGTTTCTGGCATCCCTTGTAAAATCGATCAATTCCGGTGCATTCATCAAATCCAATCTATTGGCAACGGATTGCATGCTCATGTATGAATCAAAAGAAAAAACTCCTTCTTCTCCGTTAGAACCTTTCTTGGTAGTAATCAAAAGAACCCCGTTACCACCACGAGAACCATATATGGCAGCCGCACTGGCATCTTTCAGAACCTGAATGGATTCGATATCATTAGGATTTAAGGTGGCCAAAGGGTTTATGGTCGGTGGTTGAAATGTGGAACGTCTATTGGCTACACCCCCCAATTGGCTGGAAGATGTAAGGTTACGGGAAATTGGGATTCCATCCACAACGAACAATGGGTCGTTACCTGCAGATATGGAACCGGAACCTCTTACACGAATGTTGGGTGCAGCTCCCGGCTCACCGGAGACTTCTTGCACCTGAACCCCTGTTACCTGACCAATAAGTGCGCTTTCGGGGGTTAACGCAGGTACTTCCGTGATGGTTTCGGGGGTAATGGAAACCACAGACCCTGTTACCTTTTTCTTGGCCAAGGTACCATAACCTACTACCACAACCTCTTCCAAGGCAGCAGCATCCTGTTCCATGGTCACGGTTATGGATGTTTGCCCCGCCACATTTACTTCTTTTGCTTTGTAGCCAATATAAGTCACTTGGATCACGGTAACTCCCGCAGGCAGTGTAATGGCAAAGTTTCCATCAAAATCAGTGGTTGTCCCTTCAGTTGTGCCTTTGGCTATTATTGTGGCCCCGGCAAGCGGTATTCCTGCTTCGTCCAATACAGTTCCTGTTAGATTGGTCTGAGGATTTTCTGCATTGACCTTGTTCTGTGGGGTTAAACTTGGCAGTGACTTTCTGTTCTTCTTTATAACAATCTGCCTAGCGATGATTTCAAATGACAGGTCGGTTCCCTTGAATATTTCCTTCAAAAAATCTTGTATGCAAAGATTCTTCCCGTTTATGGTCACTCTTCGGTTAACATCTACCTCAGAGGCTTCATAAAAGAATTTATAGCCAGTGGACTCGGTAACGGTCTCGAACACATCGCCCAGCTTGATTTGGTTAAAGTTATTCTCCACCTTATCGTATTGAGCACAAGATGCGGCACTTACTTGGCCGAACATGAACAGCAAGAAAAATCCGTACAGTAATCTTTTGCCCAGCCTTGGTACAATGGCACGTTTAGTTTTGGTTTTTTTCATAATTGAA
The DNA here is from genome assembly GCF_019457905.1 of Flagellimonas abyssi. Taxonomy (GTDB): domain Bacteria; phylum Bacteroidota; class Bacteroidia; order Flavobacteriales; family Flavobacteriaceae; genus Flagellimonas; species Flagellimonas abyssi. Next base: position 70,782 of record NZ_JAHZSV010000002.1, read on the forward strand.
AAGTCTAGTTAGTTAGTAATTGTTTTTTTGGTTAATTGGTTTTTACATCATAGGCACTACTGTTTATCAGGATTTTTAATTGTTATTACATTTTCATTCTTGTCGTAACTAAAGTGGGTATGGGCTTGTATGGTTCTCAGCACATGGTCTATGTTTTCTTCATCGAACATTCCCGTGAACCTTCGCTCATCCAACTCCTTGTATGTATTGTGAATTTTTATATTGTATTGGCGCTGTAGCTTTTTTATGATCTGTACCATGGATTCATTTTCAAACGCCAAAATTCCTTTGGTCCATGATATATATGGGGCAACATCAACATCTTCAATCCTGAAATTCGTATCGCCTCCAACTATACTGGTTGCCTTTTGCGAAGGTTTGATCATTTGTATATCCCTTGAATTTAAGTTGGCTGGATTACTCACACCTACGGAACCTTCTACCAGAACTACTTCTGCCGGGCCATCCTCTTCGTATGCGGAAACATTGAAAACAGTCCCAAATACTTGGGTATACATGTCCTCCGTTTTTACGATAAATGGTTTTTGTGGATTTTTGGCAACTTCAAAGAATGCCTCGCCTTTTAGTTTCACCTCTCTGGTGTCGGTTCCCTCAAAACTTGATGGATAAGTGATACTGGACCCTGAATTGAGCATTACAACCGAACCATCTTGTAGGGTTATGGATAAATTTTTCCCAAATGGCACCCTTATCGTATTGTTACTCACCTTATCCTTCTTTCCTTTTTCTTGCTGTTGGGACAGCATACCCTTCACCATAGATACTACCGTGCTCCCATTTTTACTCTGTATGGTGGCATCGGAATCGGGGTCAATGGTAAGTACTTCCCCATTGTCCAATTGCAGTGTTATTTGGTCAGGGCCTGCTTCCAATGGAACGTTAACAACTGTTTCTTGATTCAACAAAAAGAACAATGAGGAGCCGACAGTGATCATTATAACCGCTGCATACTTCCATATATGATTTTGGGCATATAAGGACCTAACCTTCAAACTTTCCTTTTTCTTGATCGTATGCAGGAAGTTTTCAAAAGCTTCTTCAGTCTGCCAAGATTTATCCTCGTAGTTGACCAAAAAATCTGCTTGTACTAATTTTTTGAAAACCTCTTTATTGTTTCCTTTCTTTACCCATTCATATAAAATGGCCAATTCTTCTTGAGAAGCTTCTTGGTTGATATACCTGGTAATTATTCTTCTGATATCAATTTTGGTCATTTGAAAAATATTGTCACTTTTAAAAGAGACGCAACTTTTTCAAAAAACCCTTACATAAATTTATTTTTTTAACATTTTAAATATGAAGTAACCTGCTATTTTGAAGAATTTTTAGATAACAGATGTTACCTGCCTAGCATATTCTGGGCAGGGAAAGTCTTATAAAAATGAGGTGAGTTGTGCTCTTAAGCGTTTCATGGCCTTAGCCATATGTACTTCTACCGTTTTAATTGAAATGTGCAGCTGCTCGGAAATTTCCCTATACTTGAGTCCTTCTTTTTTACTCATTATAAAGACTTTTTTGCACTGCTCGGGCAGATTATCTATTTCCATCTCAACTTTTTTGAGCCGTTCTTCAAAAAGGGATGTATCAGCATCGACCAGTTCTAAATAGGCTTCTTGCTTAAGGTTTTCGAGCAATTCAAACTCTTTTTTCTTTCTTCTTTGGGAATCAATGAACAGATTATAAGCTACTTTGAAGAGGTATCTTTTCAGTTTATCTTTGGATAAGGAAAGTTTTTTTCTGTTCTCCCATATTTTAATGAAGGTTTGCTGCGCTATATCTTCCGCAATCTTTGGATTCCCGGAAATCGCTGTCATATAATTACAAAGCTCCCCATGGTACAATTTAAAAAGGTGACCATAGGCCTCTTTGCAGCCACTCTTTAACTGCGCAATTAGGTAAGATTCATTTTTGAAATTGTCTTGGTCCATTTTTTCGCCTCTCATTTTAATGTGGAAAAGCAAAAAGGAATCAACATAAACTTAGTTATGTGCCTTTTCTATTTCTCCACAGAAACGCTACTGATCAAACTAAAGCAAGTAGCGAATACCTTAAACGCGAAAGTGCCATATGATGGAAACCTCCCAAAAGAGGTCTTCTCTATAAAAGAAGAGTTGTTTTACCTTTTGTATCTAGTAAAAAACCAATTGAAATTGTACCAAAAAACGTTAACAAATTATAAAAAAATCTTTAAATAGTTCTATTACTAAAGATTTTTTTTGGTAAAGGAATGAATTTGGCCAGTATGCCAAGCCTTTCAATATGTACATCGTATAAGGTGAATACAGTAAAATCAACATATTCACCTTATACCAATGTGGGGCCTGATCGGTTATTCGAATATCCTAAAAAGTCTTGACTTTTACTGTCCCATCCTTCAAATTAAACTCAAATGTACCGGAACTAAGCTCATAGGTGCCAACTTTGATTCCATTGCGCTGCCCTATTCCTTTAAATTCAACACCTTTGATCGGTTTAAGGGAATCTTCTCCCTCTATTCCCATTGGCAAATAAAGCGTTGCACTTGTATTGGCCGGGACAGTTGCTTTGTAAGATATCATGTTTCCTTGGCCATCAGAAGTCCAACTGCTATATATTTTCCCATTATTTGATTCATAACTACCTGATAGGGATTCGAATGTACCGGCTACCTGTGGCTGTAAAACAAAATGCTTATAACCAGCCTCTCCATTTTGATGGTCGGTAGTGATGCCCAATTGAAACTCGTACATCCATTGGCCAACTGCACCCAAGGCAAAGTGGTTGAAGGAATTCATCCTGTTTTCGTTGTTTTCCTTGAAAGCGGCCTTAAAACCGTTCCAACGCTCCCAAATAGAAGTTGCCCCTTTAGTAACGGGATACAACCAAGAAGTATAGTCGGTACTTGAAAACAATTTATATGCTTCATCAACCTTGCCTCCCCTGCTCAATGATGGTAAAATATTTGGTGTCCCGGAAAAGCCGGTGGTTATGGTATAGGGTAAAAAATCTTCGGTTACTTGTTCGCTATTCATACCAAAACCACCTAAGGCGCCTTCCCTCATGGGATAGGTTACCCTAGTTCCATCAGGCTTTGTATTACTGGTGGAGGGCTCTTTTACCAGTTCTGCCAAATAAGCTTCAGCCTTTAGTTTATTTTTCTCACTGAAAACGTTGAAATTAAGCGGAGTGGCATACGACGATTGGGAATGCACTATTAATCCCTCTAGGTTTTTGGTTCTTCCAGATTCAGGATCGACAAAAAATTGGTTCCATTCTTCTTTTGCCTTTTGATGCCTGTCGCGTAATGTACCGGCATACTCGGTTTCCCCTATGGCATCTGCCATTATGGCCGTAACCTCCATCATATAAATGTAAATGCATTGTTTACCAACTCGGGCGGCGTATTGTTGTCCATGGCCAGCCAATCGGCCAATCCATCGGTTTTGGAGGATAAATACGTATATTCCTCATTAAAATCATAATGATCCATCCCATCCAACCAAAGTCGCATGGTTTCCATGTTTTCTTCTATGACCTTGGTATCCCCGTACTGGGTGTATAATTGCCAAGGCACCATACAAACGGCTGCGGCCCAAGTTGTTCCATTGGCAAAGCTCGTATCATCAGTCATGTTGTAGGTGGGTGCCGTACTTCCGATTCCTCCTGGGGCCTCCGTTTCACTACCAACACCTTGGTCATCGCGCAAGGCCACCATCCATTGTCTAAAAAAATTGTAGGTATCGGAATTATAGGTTCCCGTTCTTGTATAGGCCTGCGCATCTCCCGTCCAACCCATACGCTCGTTTCGTTGAGGGCAATCGGTGGGCAATGTGAAGAAATTCCCCAACTGACTACGCCGTATATTTTTAAAGAGTTGATTGGCCAATTCTCCGGTGGCTCCATCCGTAGTAGTGGCCACATAGGTCCCCGAGGGCAGTTCATCCGAAGATAGCGATAATCCCATTACGTTTTCCAATGGCAATGGCCCTGTATGATTGGGCAAAGTGACCTGAACGTATTGGTAGCCCCTAAAAGTTGTTTTTGGTTGAATGACTACTTGACCATCATCTTTGGCTATATAAAAATCGGTTGCCATGGCAGCTCTGTAATTCTCTGTGAGGATACGTCCTGCAATGCCCTTGCCATTTTTATACCCATATCTATCAATGTACTGAGGTTCATCCCCTTCTAGTCCAGGGTAAACTTGTTCCCCATACCTCAATATGACGGTATCCCCTTTTTTGAGCCATCCTTGGGGAACGGTAATGGAGGGAACGCCCACCATGTTGACCCCCATGTTGTAAGTGTATGTCCTTTCATCTTTACTATGTACTTCCATCACCTCCGTCGCCTGAAGGTTTTCCACAACACGTACAGGTCGGTCGTAGCGGGACACGATTTCAAAATCTATCCAATCCCTTGATAGTACTTCTTCGGCGTTGGACCATTTTGAATCATCATATGCCGTGGTGGCCCAGCCATTTGTTTTACCATCAACCGCAATGTGTTTTTCTTTGAGGGTATTGTAAAGTTCCTCTTGAAAAAAACTTCCGTATTCCACTGGAACTTCGGTAAATATTTTCCAAGTATCTGGGTCAGTAACCACAGTTTGTTCATTCCCACCCTCATAAGTGATGACCAATTTGGCCAACAAAGCTTCGGTATCTCCAAAAAAAATGAAGTTTGCAGGTGTATAGGTCATATAACCTGTGTACCAGCCAGGAAAAACCAATGCTCCAATCACATTTTTCCCTTGATTGATGTTTTTTGTGACATCATAGGCGTAGTACCCCAAGGTTTCCCGAAACTGGGTAGCACCAGGTGCAAACCAATCTTCACCAATTCGATTACCATTGATATATACCTCGTTGGAACCCATTGAAGTAACATACAGTTTTGCCTTGGCGATATTCTTATTTCCTGTATTAAATTCTGAGCGCAGCATGGTTGCGGAGCCATGACTTGGATCCGCATATTGAATCAAGGTTGCGTCAGTAGTATTACCAAGTTCGATGATGCCGTCTTGATTAAAGGAAACACCTTCAAAATCTTTGAATATGGCATAAGTAGCCCCTACATCTTTTCCAAAGACCTCATTATTGTTTGGGTCGCTTTTTCCAGCATTCAAAATTTTGTAATCCTTAAAGATTGCCTTTGTGCCCGGTTCTGCGGCAAAACCAATTGAATTTATATGAGGATATGTCAAAAAGTTTCCGCCACCGACACCTGTAACAGAAAAACCTACTTCCCTAAATTGAGGAGGTATGGGATTATTGGGGTCTTCAGGTTCCAAAAGCAGCATTTCCCCATTAATTTTGATTACAATATTGCTGGCATTAACTCCGATTCTGAGTTTGTTCATTTGGGATTTGTTGCCCGGTGTAATCAATGCATTAATATTGGTTTGAGGGTAGTTGGCCTTGGAAATGGACATATAAGGTTTCTTGGCCGAATCGTCCTTATCAAAACCAACGCGATAAATGTTCAAGAGTGCACCCTTGGAACTGCCCACCCCTGAAATATCAATTTCCAATCGGAGGTAGTTTTCACCCCCCATGTTATTGATGTTCTGAAACTTATCATTGAACCTAAAATAATTGGCTCCAATGATAAGAGACGCTGTATTCCCTTCCACAATCTGAAAATCAGTTTCTATATCAAAGAGCAATGCAGACGTGGCGTCCAAGGTCAAAGTATTGGTGTCGATAAATTGAGCGCCTTCCCAAGCGGATATTTCAGGGTTCATCAACCCGGTTTCAAAACTGGATTCTTGATTACCTTAGATTTTCAGTTTCTGTGGTTGGGGAACCACAAGAAATAAACATAAGAAGACCCGCCCATATAAGGGTAGCAACTGTTTTTGAAAATAATTTCATTGCTTAGTTTTTTAGATGTAGGACCGGTTTATCACTTAGCTATCAAAGCCAAGAATTCCTTGTCGTGTTGTGGTTTAACTTCACATGTATTATCAAAAAACATGGTAGCTGTATTCTTGGGATTGTATTCCGGCCATTGTGGTAATCCGTCATGATTAGGATTTCCTTTTTTGGCAAAGTTGATCCACGCACTACTCATTTTATCCGCCAAAACATGGGCTTCTTGACCGCCCCCGGTCATTTGTCTCGCCCGTTCCACATTATCGAAAACAAATGGCAGTTCCATACAGTGAAGCGCCTTGTACTTCCCATCAAAAACAGGGGATTGCCATGTAAACATAAACATATACACCGGAGCACCATTATCCAATTGCGACTTTTTGTTGGCTTGGAAAACGGCCCCAGGTCTGAAGGTAGCGTCGATATCCAGAAGGTCTGAAGGTCTTGTGTCGTTTGGATAGGCTTTTTTGACTGCTGCTATATAAGCATCTGCCTTTTCCTGGTATGTTTCTTTGATATGTGCCATCACTTTTTCTTCAGATGCGTTAAAAAAGCGACCATTCATAAATGGGGTAAATTCATTTTTGGTAGTTCCCACCATCAAAGGAATATCTTTGGAAAGTTCGAATGCCTCATCGGACATCAAATCGTGAGGAAGTACAGTGCCGTCCATGCTTGGCCCCCAATTGAGGCTCATTCCCACGGGAACAATACCCTCTGCCTTCATTTGTTTGGCCACTGTTTGCAATGCTGCGCTCCCCGCTGCACTCAATTTATCAAATGGAATAGTCTGTAGACTATCCACTTGGTCCTCCGATAGTGAAAGTTCTTTTAGTACCTCGGCTGCAATGGCTCTTGTTGTTTCTTTTTTGGAAAGACTTCCCCTAAAGGAGCCACTTTGGTTAATTGCCTTATGAAACAATCCTTTGGCCTTTGGCATGGCCATAAGTGTATTGACCTTGGCCCCACCCCCGGACTGACCGAAAATGGTTACATTGTTGGGGTCTCCCCCAAAATTGGTGATGTTACTCTTTACCCAGTCCAAGGCAGCTACAATATCCAACATACTATTATTGGGTGTATGTTTGTAATTGTCACCATAGGCGGAAAGATCTAAAAAGCCCAAAATATTCAATCTATGATTGATAGAAACCACGACCACATCACCTTTGGCGCTCAAATTTTCCCCATGGTATGATGGGAGTTCTTGACTTGAGCCTGCGGTAAATCCGCCTCCGTGAATCCAAAAAAGTACGGGTCTTTTTTTACCATCATCAATACTAGGTGTCCAAACATTAAGCCGAAGACAATCTTCACTCGTGTATCCCCAATCATGATCGAAAACGAATTCTGATTCATCTTGCACATGTGTGGTAGGTGTCATCAACGGAGCTACCGGGCCATACATAGTGGAACTCCTGACTCCATCCCAAGGTGCTACTTTTTTTGCAGGCATAAATCGCTCTGCTGTCGCGTAGGGAATCCCTTTATAAGTGTATATTCCATTTTGAATAAATCCGCGGACTTTTCCGGATTCGGTATCGGTAACGGCCACATCTGCTCCGGTTACAACTTCGGTTTGTGCCATTGCAATTTGCCCAATAAGGCAGACCCCAATTAGTAACATTAATCTTGTTTTCATTTTTATGTGCTTAAATTATGTTCGTTCCTTATGGGCAATCTTTGTTGACTAAAGAGATTGCTATCCCTTAAATATACAATCCTGTCCCAAAAAACCACTCATTGTTGGCTAGGATTCCTTCAAAATCAGTTTTGCCATAGAAGCTGGATTCCCTCTTACTTACATTTTTTCAAGGATATCGGCTAGAATCCCGATTTCTTGTTTTGTAGCTATCTCTTTAATTTATAGACACACGGAGCCCTATTTTGAGCTCCGGTATATTTTTGCCCTAACGTTCCAGAACATTCAGTCCCAATATCTTTTTCTGAAAACTTTTCATGGGAAACTCCTTGTCATAAAACAGCCTCGTAAAGCTCCTTGACCTTATTAAAGCGATTCAACGGCATGTATATGACATCCCTATTCTTGAACAGGAGCCGGGCCTCCTACATAATATAATGTTGTTGGCAAGTCCTCAAATTAATTCGTTTTTAAACTACCATATTTAATAAGACAGAACCAAAATCAAAAGTATGACTCCCATCTAATCGCTTATTTTTTTGTTACAAGTCTGGTTCTTGGTCCTTTTGGCAATCTTACTTAACAGTACAGAACACTTAAAAGAAAATAGTCTGGTAAATTTACGGGTGAAAGTAATCTGAGGGATATCGGAAGCATTGGTAGAACTATCAAAGTCGAGCCTCTATAAAATGAACACTGGTCATAAACAAGCCAAAACGTTCAAAACATAAACACATGCCACAATCTAAATTGAAAAGGCCAACAGCAATCATCCTACTAATTATATTGTTTAATTGGAGCTGTGCCATAAAGCCAAAAGAGGTTGCGAACATTTCAAAAAAAAAGGAAGGAGATATGTTAGGGCAAATGAACAATGTTTTTATTCCCTCTTATATCGATACTTGTAACACTGGCATGGGCAAGGAGCTCAAACTACTGATTATAGGGAACAGCCTTTCCTATCATGGAATAGCGCCCGGGATTGGATGGTACCACAATAGCGGAATGGCCGCTTCCGAAAAGGAAAACGACTATGCCCATCAACTATTTCAATCTATTCAGGTAAAACGTCCCAATCATAAGGTCTGCATGAGGATATCCAACTTTGCCACGTTTGAAAGGGAGCCCAAGGGTTGGAATGCTCAGACAGTAAAGGAACTCCAAGACTATAACCCGGATATTGTGGTTTTTCAATTAGGCGAAAATGTGGATGGGGAAAATGCTTCGGTATTGGCACTCTTCGGAAAACAATATATCAACCTGATTGATTCGTTCAAATCGGACAATCAGAGACATATTGTCGCTACCACTCCTTTTTTTCCATCACTGGAGAAAAACAAAATAATACAGCAGGCGGCCATAGCAACGGGTATTCATTTGGTCGACCTTTCCCATTTAACATTGATCGATCCCGAGAACTATGCAAAAAATGAAACTGATTATCCAGGAGAGAAAAATGATTGGAAGGTAGATGGGATAGGAATCCATCCTGGGGATAAGGGAATGCAAAACATTGCTAATCTTTTGTTTATTTCAATACAACCGTTTTTGGATTCAAAAAATTAATTGTTCAGCCATATTTTTTGACTAAAATAAGTATTTTACGAATCCAAAGTCTAATGAACACAAAGTTTGCCATCACTCTCAAAGTCGATATAAAAACGTTGCAATTAACCTTAAATTCCCCCTAGAATACCGATGACATCCAAAAAAGTATTGAGTTACATAGAGGTAAAACAGAACTCTAAAATCCCCAAGTACAAACAAATCGTAAATTCCATTTTAACGAACATTGCCAACGGGAACTTTAGTGTGAACGACCGGATTCCCTCTATCAATGAGTTGAGCGAAGAATTTTATCTTTCGCGGGATACTGTAGAAAAAGCCTATAACCTGCTAAAGAGCAAAAAAGTGATTTCCTCTATCCCAGGTAAGGGCTCCTATATTTCAAGTACAGAACTTGTATCCAAGATCAACGTTTTCTTTCTCATCAACAAATTGAGTTCCTATAAGCTCAAAGTCTATCAATCGTTCATCGATAGGATGGGCGACCAAGCCCATATTGACCTTAATGTATACCATTGCGATGAAACGATGTTCCTAAACCTTCTGGACAAAAATATTGACGCTTATGATTATTTTGTGATCATGCCGCATTTTAAGACGGATGACCTAAAGCATGTAAGTTTTACGGAAAAAACACTCGAAGCTGTCAATAAAATTCCGGACAATAAATTGATCATAATGGACAACATCAAGTCCAACCCCAAGGAAAATGCTGCAAAAATATATCAAAACTTTCAAGAAGATCTTTTTGACGCCCTTGTGGATGGCCTTGAAATCATCCAGAAATATGAAAACCTGATTCTTATCTATCCCGAGAATTCACTTTACCCCTACCCTATGAGGATTACCAGGGGCTTTAAACAATTCTGTGTTCAATATGGATTTGAATACGAGATAATCAATGAGGTCTATGAGGATATGGAACTTAAAGCCGGGGACCTATATATTTCCATTGAAGAGTCGGACTTGGTGAGCCTGATCAAATTAGTCCGTAAAAGCTCGTTGGAAATGGGCAAGGATGTTGGTATCATCTGCTATAACGACACACCCCTTAAAGAACTTTTGGGCATCACGGCAGTTTCAACCGACTTCGCTAGAATGGGAGAGACCGCAGCAGACATGATTTTGGAAAATAAATTTGAAAGCGTAAAAAACCCTTTCTTTTTTATAAACAGAAAGTCCACTTAATCATCTTATTGTGATGCTTATTTACGGCCAGAAACCAGAAAATGAACAAATCAGAATAATTTAATCCAGCAACATAAAAATGAAACAACACAAACTTCCGCTGATGGCAACATTCCTGTCTTTGGGCATGTTGACCCTGGCCTGTAAAGACAAAAATCAAGATGACAAAGAACCTGTGATCCAGACCAAAAAGGTCACAGAACCACAAACCTGGGCCGAGAGACTTGGTTGGCCGGCAGGGAAAAAGGTTTTGGTGCTTCATGCAGATGATATTGGCATGTGCCCAGAAGCGAACCATTCGGTAAAACCCATGCTTACCGAAGGCCAAATCCAATCGGCCGCAGTTATGATTCCTTGTCCCAATTCACAGGAGTTTATGCACTGGGTCCAAGGAGAGCCAAAATTGGACATTGGTCTGCACCTCACCCTAACAAGCGAATGGGAAACACATAGATGGGGTCCAGTAAGTCCTAAAGATTCCGTTAAAGGTTTAATGGACGAGACCGGTAACTTTTGGCGTTCCGTACCAGAAGTAGTGGAACATGCGACCGCCAAAGAAGTTGAAACCGAGATTCGGGCACAGATTGAAAAATCCATCGAATGGGGGCATAGGCCAACCCACATAGATACCCATATGGGAACTTTATATGCCGATAAAGGTTACACCGAAGCCTTTCTGAGGCTGGCCATGGAGTATGGGATTCCTGCCAATGCCATTGACCTTACACAACCTAAAGTTGCCCAACATTTTAGAAATATGGGCTACCCAATTGACGACCAAATGATTCAATTGATCAAGGATTATGATTTACCCAAACTTGATTTCTTCGGATATGTTCCCAGTGCCTCAACCTACGAAGAAAAAATAGAGGCGTTCAAACAAACGATTCTTTCCTTTCCTAGCGGGCTTACCGAAATCATTTTTCATCCATCTGAACCTACGGAAAACCTAAAGAACATTACGGACTCTTGGCAACAACGGGGTTGGGAAGCCGAAATGTTCGCTGATCCAGCTGTGGTAGAGTTTTTGGAAGAAGAAGACATCATCTTTACCAACTGGAAAGAAATCATGCAACGTTTTGAGAAGATGGACAAGTAAGTTCCTCTGAATATTATTTATAAAAAAGGCACCCTTAGGGCACTAGTGGTCGGAAGAAATTCCGGCCACTTTAAGTTT
>NZ_JAHZSV010000020.1 GCF_019457905.1 Flagellimonas abyssi
AAACTTAAAGTGGCCGGAATTTCTTCCGACCACTAGTGCCCCAAGGGCGCTTTTATCAATTCTATAAATGTCACATCGAGCGGAGTCGAGATGTAAATAAATAAGTTCTCGACTGCGCTCGAACTGACAACGTCTTTACAAATTCGGAATCTTCAAAACTTGGTCCGGATGTATAACATCAGGATTCTTTAATTGATCGGTATTTGATTCGAATATCTTATTGTATTTCATCGGGTCCCCATAGTAATGCTTGGAAATCTTGCTCAAAGATTCCCCACTTTTTACAGTGTGGTATGCATATACGGAGTCATCCTCCACCGTTATATTTGCTTTAATGTCCGAAGGGTTTTCGCCGCCTATTTCTTTGATTTTGTCCCACAGCAAGTTTTTTTCATACTGGGTTTTGGTCATTCCCTTTATTTTTAAAACGTCGCCTTCAACGTTTACATCGCCGTTTTTCACTTCCAATTTCTCACCTAGGTCCAATACAGGTTGATACTTTGCTTTTACACTCATAAGGGTACTTTTTTACAGTTAATAATTAGAACTCTCAAGATAATCAATCTGCCTTTATTTTGCCATTAAATAATTGTAATACTTTTTTTGCGGAAACCTTGCTTGTATGCTTTGTATATCAATAATTTAATTGTATTTTTGCACCCCTTTTGGCAAGGAGGCAAGAGAAAAAAGGGAATTTAGAAGATCAATTTAAAACCACTTCCGCGGTAATTGTTCAACTCTTGTAAAAACGTGGAATACAAATTTTAATCAGCAAAGCATGGCTGAAGAAAAACAAAACGTTGAGGTAGAAGAAACTACCGCAGCACCAGTAAAAGAAGAAACACAACCCCAACAAGATCCAAAGGAATTTCTTGAAAATTTTGATTGGGACAAGTACGAAGAAGGAATTGAGCGCGTAGACGATACTAAGCTTAAGGAATTCGAAACACTTGTAGAGGAAAACTTTGTGGACACTGCCGATGAGGAAGTAGTGGAAGGAGAAGTTGTCCACATGACGGACCGTGAGGCCATCATTGACATCAATGCCAAGTCCGAAGGTGTAATTTCCTTGAATGAGTTCCGATACAATCCTGACCTAAAAGTTGGTGATAAAGTTGAGGTACTTATTGATATCCGTGAAGACAAGACCGGTCAATTGGTATTGTCTCACAGAAAAGCAAGAACCATTAAGGCGTGGGAGCGTGTGAACAACGCCCACGATAAAGAAGAAATCGTTACAGGTTTCGTTAAATGTCGTACCAAAGGTGGTATGATCGTTGACGTATTCGGTATCGAGGCGTTCTTACCAGGTTCTCAAATCGATGTGAAGCCTATCCGTGATTACGATCAGTACGTAGGCAAGACCATGGAGTTCAAAGTAGTGAAGATCAACCACGAGTTCAAGAACGTAGTGGTATCTCACAAAGCTTTGATCGAAGCGGACATCGAAGAACAGAAAAAAGAGATCATCGGCCAGTTGGAAAAAGGTCAAGTATTGGAAGGTGTCGTCAAGAACATTACATCTTACGGGGTATTTATCGACCTTGGAGGTGTGGATGGATTGGTACACATTACCGACCTTTCCTGGAGCCGTATCAACCACCCGAACGAGGTTGTGGACCTAGACCAGAAATTGAACGTTGTTATCCTTGATTTTGATGATAACAAGTCAAGAATCCAGTTGGGTCTTAAACAATTGGAGAAACACCCATGGGATGCCCTTGGTGATGAAATCAAAGTTGGTGACAAGGTAAAAGGTAAAGTAGTTGTAATCGCTGATTATGGTGCATTTATCGAAGTTGCAGAAGGTGTTGAAGGATTGATCCACGTTTCTGAAATGTCTTGGAGCACTCACCTTAGATCTGCTCAGGATTTCGTAAACGTAGGTGATGAGGTTGAAGCAGTTGTATTGACCTTGGATAGGGAGGATCGTAAAATGTCGTTGGGTATCAAGCAATTGACTCCTGACCCATGGACCGATATCACTTCTAAATATCCTGTTGGATCACGTCACAAAGGAATCGTTAGAAACTTTACCAACTTTGGTGTATTCGTAGAGTTGGAAGAAGGAATCGACGGTTTGATCTATATCTCCGACCTTTCTTGGACCAAGAAAATCAAGCACCCATCCGAATTTGTTACTGTAGGTGACACGTTGGAAGTGGAAGTATTGGAATTGGACGTAGAAGGACGCAAATTGAGCCTTGGTCACAAGCAGACCACAGAGAACCCTTGGGACAAATATTCCGATGAGTTCGCTGAAGGCACAGTGCACACTGCTGCAATCGCAGAGGTTGTTGACAAAGGAGCTACAATCAACTTCAACGAGGATATCGTTGGGTTTGTTCCACAACGTCACATGGAAAAAGAAGACGGCAAGAAACTTCAAAAAGGAGAAGAGGCCGAATTCAAGATCATCGAGTTCAACAAAGATTTCAAGAGAGTTGTGGCCAGCCACACTGCAATCTTTAGAGAGCAAGAAGATAGAAATGTGAAGGCTGCTGCCAAGAAAAGAGCTGCATCTAGTGATGAAGCCGCTCCGACCCTTGGAGATGCCAACTCACAGTTGCAAGCATTGAAAGACAAGATGGAAGCTGATTCCAAGAAAAAGTAATTAGACTTTTCAATAATATAAAGCCCCGCTGGAAACAGACGGGGCTTTTTTATGTCCCGAAAATTTAAAGAATTCCTTACTTTTGTATTCAACCGAGTTGGTCGCACATAGCATATGAGTCAAAAAGTTCTGCTTACTTCAAAGGAAATCAACATCATACTGCACCGGTTGGCCTGTCAACTAATGGAAAATCATTTGGATTTTACCGATACCGCATTGATCGGTATTCAACCCAGAGGTGTTTTTTTGGCTGAACGATTGGTAAAGATTCTCAAAAAGGAATACAAGATCAAACATATAGACCTTGGTTTCTTGGACATCACTTTTTTTAGAGACGATTTTGGACGAGGGGAAATCCTCAAGGCCAACTCCACACAGATGAATTTTTTGGTGGAAGATAAAAAAGTGGTGTTTATTGATGATGTCCTCTATACGGGAAGAAGCATTAGGTCGGCCCTTACGGCCATCCAATCCTTTGGAAGACCGAGCAATATAGAACTCTTGACCTTGATTGATAGGCGATTTAGTCGACACTTGCCCATACAGCCTACTTACCGTGGTAGACAGGTAGATGCCATAAACGAGGAAAAAGTCAAGGTGATGTGGGAAGAAAACGACGGTGAAGATAAAGTATATTTAGTAAGCAAATAATAGAAAATGAGCGAGTTAAGTGTAAATCACTTGTTAGGAATTAAGTATCTGAACAAAAAGGATATATCGCTCATTTTTGAAACGGCAGACCATTTTAAAGAAGTGATCAACCGTTCCATTAAAAAAGTGCCCACCCTTCGAGATATTACCATAGCCAATATCTTTTTTGAGAACAGTACCCGTACAAAACTCTCTTTTGAACTCGCGGAAAAACGGCTTTCTGCCGATGTGGTGAACTTTTCGGCAGGGCAATCTTCCGTGAAGAAGGGAGAGACCCTTATCGATACCGTGAACAATATCCTGTCCATGAAGGTGGATATGGTGGTGATGCGACATCCCAATCCTGGAGCTGGAATCTTCTTGTCCCAACACGTGAAGGCATCTATTGTAAATGCAGGCGATGGTGCTCACGAACACCCGACACAGGCATTATTGGACTCCTTTTCCATCCGGGAAAAGCTGGGCGATGTAGGTGGAAAAAATGTGGTTATTGTTGGGGATATACTGCATTCCCGAGTGGCACTTTCCAATATTTTTGCACTTAAATTGCAAGGAGCCAACGTAAAAGTCTGCGGTCCAAAAACCCTTATTCCCAAGCATATTGAATCCTTGGGCGTTGGAGTTGAAACGAACCTAAGAAAAGCGTTGGAGTGGTGCGATGTGGCCAATATGCTCCGCGTACAGAACGAGCGGATGGATATCAGCTATTTTCCGTCCACTCGTGAGTATACCCAACAATTCGGGGTCAACAAGGAACTGCTGAACAGTCTGGACAAACAAATTGTGATCATGCACCCGGGCCCTATCAACCGAGGTGTTGAAATTACAAGTGATGTGGCCGATTCCGACCAGTCCATAATTCTGCACCAAGTGGAAAACGGAGTGGCCGTGCGAATGGCCGTACTTTACCTATTGGCATCAAAAATTAAGTAACATGATTTTCGACAAAGACGGGACAACAACCATTGTTTTTCAGGAAAAAACCACATTATCTGGATTTTTGGAGAACCTCAATAAGGCTTATCCCAAAATAAAGCACGACAACATTGTCATCAACCTTTTTTCATTTGACAAACTGAAGGTCAACGATATCTTGGAGTTTTTAGACCTTTCCAACACTCATAAAGCTGGTGGGCAATCCTTTGTTTTGGTGACCGATAAGTTAAGTTATGATGAAGTTCCCGACGAAATCAGTGTGGTGCCTACCCTGCAAGAGGCCAAGGACCTTATCGAAATGGAGGAAATTGAACGCGATCTAGGAATTTGAAAGTTAAAAGTGCAAAATTAAAAATTGTTTAGTTTGGCAGGTCAAAATATCATATATACCAAGAGTTTTGATTTTGCTTTGGAAATAATACGGATTACCAAGTACTTGGAAAAAGAGCAGAAGGAGTTTGTATTATCAAGACAGTTATTGAGGTCGGGCACTGCAATCGGGGCATTGGTTAGAGAGGCCGAACATGCGGAGAGTAAAAAGGATTTTATACATAAAATGTCTATTTCCTTAAAGGAGGCCAATGAAACTAGGTATTGGTTGGACCTTTTGAGAGAATCAAATTCAATCGGAAGCTTGGATTTTACCAAGGTTGATGACGAAATACAACAAATAATTCGATTATTGGCTTCTATAGTAAAGTCTTCAAAGTTGAATTATTCGAAAACATAATGGGAATTTTCAACTTTCCATTTTAAATTTATCATTAGTGAAACTAACAGTACTAGGTTGCTATGCCGCTACACCACGAACATTTACCAATCCCACTTCCCAGGTACTTGAAATAAAGAACCATCTTTTTTTGATTGATTGCGGTGAAGGGACCCAAGTGCAACTTAGAAAGTATAGGGTCAAGTTTTCCAGAATTAACCACATTTTTATTTCCCATCTCCATGGAGACCATTTTTTTGGGCTTCCAGGGCTCATATCAACTTTTAGATTGTTGGGTAGGGACAAAGAACTCCATATTTATGGTCCAAAGGGAATCAAACAGGCCATCACATTATTTTTGAAATTGGGCGATTCATGGACCAACTACCCCTTGATCTTCCATGAGTTGGAATCAAAAGGGTCTGAACTCATTTTTGAAGATGATAAGGTTACGGTAAGAACGGTTCCGTTGATCCATAGGGTCTATACCAATGGTTTTTTGTTTGAGGAAAAGGAGGCTCCCCGAACCTTGGATATCGAAGCAGCGAGAAAATTCGGTGTGGATAAGAGCCAGTTCAACAATATTAAAAAAGGGGTTGATGGTGTCGATAGCTACGGAACAGTAGTACCCAATAAAAAGCTCACTTTGGCCCCTCCTGCACCGAAAAGCTATGCTTTTTGTAGCGATACCATGTACAACGAAACCGTTTTGCCCATCATTAAAGATGTGACCGTACTTTACCACGAATCCACTTTTTTAGATTCTGAGGTACATCTGTGCGAGAAAACAAAGCACTCTACATCCAAACAGGCAGCACTGATTGCAGAAAAGGCCAATGCAAAGCTTTTGATACTCGGGCACTATTCAACGCGCTACAAATCCATAGAACTGTTCAAAAAAGAGGCGCAAGAAGTTTTTCCAGTTGTAGAATTGGCCGACGATGGCAAGGTGTTCGATTTTGATGTCTGAAAAAATTACAAAACTTTTACAAATCCGTTGCTTTGAGGTGACCCTATTTTTGCCGAACTTCACATTATGCAAAAAGACCTTGGCGATTACAGGAAATCTTACGAGAAAAGCGAACTGACCGAAGTATCAGTAAAGGAAAACCCCATGGAACAATTTCAAAAATGGTTCTATGAGACAGAGGCTTCAGATGGAGTTGATGAGCCAAATGCTATGACGGTTTCCACCATAGGTTTGGACGGCTTCCCAAAAAACAGGGTGGTCCTGATGAAAAAATTTACTTTTGAAGGCTTTATTTTCTACACCAATTACCACAGCGAAAAAGGTAAGGCCATCGAGGCAAACCCATCAGTATGCCTATCTTTTTTTTGGCCCAACATGGAACGTCAGGTCATTATAAAAGGTAAAGCAGAGAAAATCCCGGAAAATCTTTCGGACGGTTATTTTGAATCACGTCCGCATGGGAGCCAATTGGGAGCAGTGGTTTCGGACCAGAGCCAAGTGGTGCCGTCCCGTGAATATTTGGAGGACAAGTTGAAGAATCTTGAGCAAAAATATGATGGAAAAGAAGTGCCCAGACCTGAATATTGGGGAGGGTATCTCATAAGACCTATTTCCATTGAGTTTTGGCAGGGTCGCCCCAATAGGTTGCATGATAGAATTAGATATTCCCTACAAGAAGATTTCGATTGGAAAATAGAACGATTGGCACCATAAAACCCACAACAATGAAACAAATTATATTGATGAGGCACGGAAAGTCCTCCTGGGATTACGATGTCTCCGACAAGGACCGCCCATTAAAGGAAAGAGGCATTAACGACGCCCACATGGTTGCCAAGACCTTTGGACTACATGCACCTGCAATCGATTTTATATATTCCAGTCCCGCCAATAGGGCCTTGCACACCAGTATGATTTTTATGAGGAACCTTGAATTTGATCTTTCAAAATATAAAGTCACCAATGCACTTTACGATTTTTCGGGCAATAGTGTAGAGCAATTTGTGAAAAAGCTCGACAATAGTTTGGCCACCGTTGCAATATTCGGGCATAATTATGCCTTCACCTCGCTTGCAAATACTTGGGGAGATCAGTATATTGAGAACGTTCCCACTGCCGGACTTGTCCATATTACATTTGGTGTGGATGAATGGTCTAAAATATTAGAAGGAACTACTAAACAAATGGTCTTTCCAAAACACTTGAAGAAATAAATGATTAAAACAAAGAACGAATATATAAATCGGGAAATCAGTTGGTTACATTTTAATGCAAGGGTGTTGCAAGAGAGCAAGGACCCTCGAGTCCCACTGATAGACCGACTTCGCTTTTTAGGGATTTTCAGTAATAACCTGGATGAGTTTTTTAAAGTAAGGTACGCAACGGTAAAGCGGATTGTAGATGCTGGAAAAACGGGTAAAAGTGTTTTGGGAGGTGAAAGGGCCAAGGATCTTTTGGAGGAAATCACCAAAATTGTAATCAACCAGCAGACACGTAGCCTTGAAATTTTTAAACAGATAGATAAGGAGCTGCGGGAAAAGAATATTTTCATCATCAGGGAGACCGAGGTAAATGAAAGTCAGGCCGAGTTTATTCGGGACTATTTCTTTAAAAAGGTGAACCAGGAGTTGATGACCATCATACTGAACGACCTTACCGAGTTTCCTCTTCTAAAGGACACAGCAGCCTATTTGGCCGTTAAAGTGGTGATGAAAAACGGAACCGCCCGAAAAAAGCACAACCGATATGCATTGATCGAGATTCCCAAAGGTATCGACCGTTTCGTTGTATTGCCCAAAGAAGGGGATAAGGACTACGTGATCATGTTGGATGATTTGATTCGCTTTTGTCTGGACAGTGTATTTACCATGTTCGATTTCGAATCCATTTCCGCCCACATGATCAAGATAACAAGGGATGCAGAACTGGATATCGATAACGATTTGAGCAAGAGTTTCATCGAGAAAATATCTTCCAGTGTGGAGCACAGAAAAATAAGTGATCCTGTACGCTTTGTATACGATAAAAGCATCGATAAGGATACGTTACAGTTCCTAAAGGAAAAAATGGACATTATGGGCACGGATAGTGTGATTCCTGGTGGTCGTTATCATAATAGAAGGGATTACATGGGCTTCCCGAGCTTGGGGAGACATGACCTTATGTACGATAAAATTGAGCCACTTCCTGTGAAAGGACTCAGCATGAAGGGTAGTTTGTTGGATATGATCGCCCACAAAGATTATGTGATCTATGCGCCTTATCATACCTTCAGTTATGTGACCAAGTTTCTGCGAGAGGCCGCTTTGGACCCAAAAGTTCGTAGAATACAGATTACAATTTATCGATTGGCAAGCGACAGCCAGATTGCGTCCGCTTTGGTAAATGCCGTAAAGAACGGTAAGCAGGTTACCGTACAGATTGAGTTGCAAGCTCGCTTTGATGAACAGAACAACATTGAGTATGCCAATTACTTGCAAGATGAAGGCGTAAACCTAATTTTTGGTGTGCCCGGTCTCAAGGTCCACAGTAAAATCTGCTTGGTGGAACGGGAAGAGGAAGAAGGTATCAAGCGTTATGGGTTCATCAGTACCGGTAACTTCAATGAGTCAACGGCGAAAATCTATACCGATTATACCTTATTTACGGCTCATCAGGGTATTCTTAAGGATATGAGCAAAGTGTTCGGATTTTTTGAGACCAACTATAAAATCAATAAGTATAAGCACCTGATTGTTTCCCCACATTATACCAAATCGACTTTTACCAAGTTGATCGATAAAGAGATCGCATTGGCCAAAGCAGGCAAAGAGGCTTACATCAAAATAAAGATGAACAGCCTTACTTCCTATAAAATGGTGGATAAGTTGTACGAGGCCAGTAGAGCGGGAGTAAAGATTAAAATGATCGTTCGGGGTATTTGCTGTCTGATTCCCGGAGTTGAGGGCATGAGCGAAAATATTGAGGCCATTAGTATAGTGGATAAGTTTTTGGAACACCCCAGACTGTTCATTTTTGGTAATGATGGAGACCCAAAAATCTATATTTCTTCAGCGGATTGGATGACACGTAATCTCGATTTTAGGGTAGAGGTTGGCTGTCCCATTTACGACCCGGATATTAGACAAGAACTGCTCGATACGTTTGAGATATCGTGGAAGGATAATTCCAAGGCAAGGATATTTTCCGAAAAGCAGGACAACGCCTACAGGAAAAAGTTGAAAGGGCAACCCGAACTAAGGTCGCAATTTGAAATGTATGATTATTATAAGAAGAAATTGGAAAATTAGATGAACTATGACTCGGCTTAACCGTGCATGGTTTCCTTTTTGCCAAGGTCCCTCATGAGTTGGGCCTCATATTCCAAGAGGTCTTCCCATTTTTGGTTTACCTCTTCCGTATTGCCGTATTTCCGTGCAAATTTTAGGAACATGGTATAATGATTGGCTTCGCTTACCATTAGGTTCCGGTAAAATTCGGACAGTTCTTCATCGGCTATTTCTTCGGAGAGTAATCTAAAGCGTTCGCAGCTTCTGGCCTCAATCAAAGCGGCGTATAAAAGTTTGTGAACCAAATGTGTATCCCTACTTCCACCTTTAGGGAAAAATTTCATCAGTTGGATTACATATTCATCCTTGCGTTCGCGGCCCAAGACCCATCCGCGTTTCAAAATTTTATCATGGACCATGTTAAAGTGACCCATTTCTTCACGGGCCAGGGCAGTCATTTCTTTGACCAGCTCTGATTTTTCAGGAAAACCGATTATCAATGAAATGGCAGTGCTGGCGGCCTTCTGTTCGCAATAGGCATGATCGGTCAAAATTTCCTCAATATTCTTTTCTACAATGTTTACCCATCTTGGGTCCGTTGGAAGCTTTAGGCCTAGCATGAATATATTTTTTTGATATTATGGGTGCAAAGATAACTGGAAAGAACGGGATCTTAAAAATCCAGGTCAAACTCCTTGCGCAGGAGCTCGATATTCGGGTTCTTTTCTTTCAATTTCTCATACTTTTCCTCTGGAGTAAAAGCGAACTTTTTGGCGATCTCCTCATTTACGGTTATGTAAAGGGAAATGGAATAGTTGTTCAGTTTTTGTTTGAGGTAGTCCAGCATTAGACTTTGTTCCCGTTCAATCTCTTTTTTCATGGTGCCGTTCGGCAACTCAATCCAAATTACATGGTCGTTTTTAAGCTTTGGAACATCTGTTTGAAGGTTACTGGCCAATATTTTCCTTCCCTGTCTTTCCAGTTCATGTACAAAATCATCCCAATGCTGCTGCATTTCCGATTCTTCAAAAGCATCTTTGGGAAGGTCTTTTTCGTCGATATTCGGGGATTTGGTATTCTCATGTGCCCTTTTCACCTTGATACTGGACAACGATAGCCCTGAAACCCTTTTTTCGGACCCCTTGATTTGTATTTTTTTAGGTTGATAAGGTTCCTTAGGTTCACTGATCAGCTCTTTTTCAATTTCTTCTTTAGGAGTTGAAACCTCATCAGCGGGCGTTGGTTTCGTTGCCGAGGGTATTGTTCCCTTTTTTTCCTCAATCTGAGATGTAGTTTGCACGGTTTCTACACCCTTGTGTTCTGGGGCTTTGGTTCCGTTCGTATTGATATTTTTTTCTTTGAAAAAGGATGCTGGGATTATGAAACTAGAGTTTTTTTTTTCTCCATCATAGGTGATGGACGCTAATTTCATGAGGGTGAGCTCTACAAGGAGCCGTTGATTTTTACTGCTCTTGTATTGCAGGTCACAATCGTTGGCCATATCAATGGCTTTTAACAAGAACTGTTTCGAAGTCTTTTTGGCTTGCTCTTGGTAGTGTTTTGCCACATCCTCTCCGACCTCAAGCAAGTTTAAGGTATCAGGATGCTGGCAAACCATTAAATCCCTAAAGTGGGAAGCCAGCCCCGTGATAAAGTGGTGGCCGTCAAAACCAAGTGAGAGTGTTTTGTTGAACAAGAGCAATAGTTCAGGAATATTGTTCTCAAGAATCAAATCGGTTGCAGAAAAATAAATGTCGTAATCTAGAACGTTGAGGTTTTCCGTTACGGCCTTTCTGGTCAATTCTTTTCCCGAGAAGCTCACTACACGATCAAAAATGGACAAAGCATCCCGCATGGCGCCATCCGCCTTTTGGGCAATAATGTGCAATGCACTTTCCTCGGCTTGTATGCCTTGCTGTTCGGCTATGTACTTCAGATATTCCGAGGCATCCTTTACCGTTATTCTTTTGAAATCAAAAATTTGACATCTGGAGAGTATGGTCGGGATAATTTTGTGCTTTTCCGTTGTAGCCAAAATAAAAATGGCGTGTTTTGGCGGCTCCTCCAGCGTCTTCAAAAAGGCATTGAATGCCGATTGCGAGAGCATATGGACCTCGTCGATGATGTAAACCTTGTACTTTCCTGTTTGTGGAGGAATGCGTACTTGGTCAATCAAACTACGGATATCATCCACGGAGTTATTGGAAGCGGCATCCAGCTCAAAAATATTGAAAGCAAAATCCTCGTCCTCCCGTTCTGTTCCGTCTTGATTGATTTTTTTTGCCAAGATACGTGCGCAGGTAGTTTTTCCGACACCTCTTGGTCCGCAGAACAATAAGGCCTGTGCCAAGTGATTGTTCTCAATGGCATTCAGCAACGTATTGGTAATGGAGGATTGTCCCACAACATCCTTGAATGTTTGGGGTCTATATTTTCTTGCTGATACAATAAAGGGTTCCAATACGCTGAAAAAATAGATTTCATACAAATA
Source organism: Flagellimonas abyssi (assembly GCF_019457905.1). Lineage (GTDB taxonomy): Bacteria > Bacteroidota > Bacteroidia > Flavobacteriales > Flavobacteriaceae > Flagellimonas > Flagellimonas abyssi. The sequence goes on from NZ_JAHZSV010000020.1 coordinate 11,641, forward strand.
TAAAAATAGCATTGGCCAAAGTTGAACCCAATATGGGAGTTACCACTTTTTTTATTAACAATTGGATTACCTTTGCGCTCAGCAGGCCACCTTATCGCTGCAAGTATGGGCGACCAAACTTGAAGAGGAAAGTCCGGACACCATAGTGCGGCATAGCGGGTAACGCCCGTCCGCCGTGAGGCGAGGACCAGTGCAACAGAAAGCAAGTACAGTTCGGCTGTAGTGAAATCAGGTAAACTCTATGCGGTGAAACGTCATGTAAACCAATGTTCGAGGGCTGCACGCCCGAGTTGGAGGGTAGGCGGTTGGAACACTTGGGCAACCATTTGTCTAGATAAATGATAAGGAGTTCCCAATTTAATTTGGGGTGCACAGAATCCGGCTTATGGCCTGCTTTTTATTCTATTTCAAAAAAACTGAATATACTTCCGCCGTATTTGCGTTTTTCCGAAAATTGATGATGCTCGGAAAGATTGGTCTGGTCAGAATGTTCAATGATCAAAACACCATCATCCAAAAGGAGTTGCTTTTCAAAAACCAAATCGGCAATTTTTAAAAACTGGTCGGTGCTAAAATCATAGGGAGGGTCGGCAAAAATAAGGTCGAATTTTTCCGGTGTGCCCTCTAAAAACTTAAACACGTCCGATGTTATAGTATCGATGGAAAACTCGAGTTCCTGAGCGGTCTTCGAAATGTATCGGACACATCCAGGAAAACCATCAACGGCGGTAATGTTTTTAGCTCCACGGGATGCAAATTCGTAGCTTATATTTCCGGTACCGGAAAATAGGTCCAATACCTTTAATTCGTCAAAATAGAAACGGTTGTTCAAGATGTTGAACAGGGCCTCTTTGGCCATATCCGTGGTCGGGCGTACGGGCAGCTTTTTAGGTGCCGTCAATCTTTTGCCCTTATATTTTCCTGAAATGATCCGCATTTACAGTGCGCTTAATATGGAAAAGTCAATGCTTTCGTTTTCCAACTGTTCCAAAGTAAAGGAGGGATTGCTGGGAACAAAAACGGATATGTTTTTTACGTATTGGTAACAGAGCTCGTAAATAGGGTCGTCCTCTTCAATAACACCGAATAATTTGAGTTGTATTTTTTCCAGGTCCATGTCCAATTGCTCCAAACTGAACAACAAATAGTAGAGAAAATCTTCCTTGTTCTTGAACTCAAATTGATTATAAAAGAGCAGTTTTTTCTCCGATACCACCAACATCTCCATCTCTCTTTCGGATACCTGTATGTAGCATGTGGGCTCTGATGAAGTTCTGTTGTGGTTTAGCAGTGCGTTTATGAGAACTGTTCCGCTGTGCTTAAACTCAAACTCCCCAAATAGCTCAAAAATGTAGTTGTTGATATTGGTATAGGGAATATAAACATTTACAATATCCTGATTGGGGATTTCATCGTATGCTATAAGATCGCTGGCCATGATCTTGGCGTTGAACTTAAGATAGTTTGGCAACTCTTCCTTGTTGAAAAGTGGCTTTGGCACCAAACCGAACATATTGTTCTTGTGGATGACCAATACCTCGGAAAAGTCTTTCCCGATTTGATTTTGATTGCCCAACTTTTCCTTTAGCTCTTTGAGCATCAGATATGGGGTGAGCTGGGTTTTAAAACTTACCCTCTCAAAAGCAACAATTTTGTTGGTAATGGTATCCACTACACAAAAAGAAAGTCCATTCAAGCCAGCTTGAATGGACAGTTTTCTATAAGTGCTATTTTGTACGTTCTGTGCTATAGCTAGTTTTTCTTTTTTCTATCGTAGATAGGTGGCCAGTTACCGTTGGTGCTAACATCGGTTAATGAACCAACTTTTATTTCAGTACCGTTTACTTCTTCAACACTTTGATAAGACTTTTCTTTTTCAAGAAGGTCTTGTGGCTGATCATATAGTACAACCTCTTTCTTAACTTTAGCTTCGAAAACAGGTGCTTTATATCCGCTTTTGTCGATGATATCGGCCTTCATTTCAAACTTCTCGTTGTTTTGGGCGAAAGGCACATTCATCATGGTTTTGTAACGATCATCTGCTCCAAAAAGCGAATCTTTGACCTTTACAGTACCCAAAGTGTCGATGATGATAGTGTCTTGCTGCATATCGATTTGATAAGCTCTGTCATATCTCATGAAAGAGGAATCACGCTGCGTTGTAATGGTGTAGCTTCCAGTATCAATAAATTGAATCAAGCTTTCAAAATTACCAGCATACTTACCATTCACGGTTTTATAAGCTTCTTGGGAATCCCTGATGTCCTTAAGTTTTTTAATGACTTGGGTAAACCTTTCATTTCTTACCTTGTTGAACTCTATGGGGGCATTGATTGAATCATAGATTTTGTATCCTAGGTAAATGCTCAGAACTCCGAATAGAATTACTAAAACCGGCTTTACTTTTTGAGGTAAAAATCTATCGATCAAGAAAACTAGCCCTACGGTCACAAGGCATATTAAAACAACAATAAGAATTAAATTTAACATATCTGCTACTGTCTTTCAAAGTTAATTTAGTGGTTACAGACAAATCTACAATATTTTTTTTATTGCGAAACTTTTTGCTTTAAAAAAGACCACTATATTTAGCGCTCATGAAGGATTTTAACGCACCTGGATTTTTAAAGATTTTAACCGAAAAATTTCCCCATACACCTACCTCAAAACAGGCGGAAGCACTTAATAGACTGGCTAACTTTGTTTTAGAAGGAAAAAAGGATGATGTGTTCCTGTTAAAGGGGTTTGCCGGAACTGGAAAAACCACCTTGGTGGCCACTTTGGTGAGCAGCCTCTGGAAAGTAAAAATGAGCTCTGTTTTAATGGCACCGACCGGTAGAGCGGCCAAAGTAATGTCAGTTTATTCGGGGAACAAGGCATTTACCATTCACAAAAAAATCTATTTTCCCAAAAAGGAATCAGGAGGGGGAATTCAATTTGTTTTAGCCCCCAATAAACATCGAAACACTGTTTTTATAGTTGACGAAGCATCCATGATTCCCGATACACCTGCCGATTCCAAATTGTTCGAGAACGGTTCTTTGTTGGACGATTTAATGTTTTATGTCCACTCTGGCCATAACTGTAAGTTGATATTGATCGGGGACACAGCACAGTTACCTCCCGTAAAACTGGAACTGAGCCCTGCCCTGGACGAAAACCGTTTGTCCTTAAATTATGATAAGGAAGTGGAGTGTTTGGAGCTGGACGAGGTAATGAGGCAATCCGACGATTCAGGGATTCTTTACAATGCCACCAACCTTAGGCAACAATTACAATCGGAGTTTTTTGAAGATTTTAAATTTGAGCTCCATCATTATAAAGATATTGTCCGTTTGATCGATGGCAACGAAATACAAGAGGCCATAGATTCATCATACAGCGATAATGGAAAGGAACAGACGGCTATTATCGTTCGTTCAAATAAAAGAGCCAATCTCTACAATCAAAATATAAGAGAACGAATTTTGTTTCTGGACAATGAGATTTCCGTTGGCGACTATATGATGGTCGTGAAAAACAATTATTTCTGGCTAAAACCCAACTCCGAAGCTGGTTTTATAGCGAACGGGGATATTATAGAAGTCTTGGAGCTTTTTGCGATTAAAGAGTTATACGGATTCAAGTTTGCAGAGGTAAAGGTGAAAATGGTGGATTATCCCAACCAGAAACCTTTTGAGACAGTTCTTTTGTTGGATACCATTACCGCGGAGACCCCTTCACTTTCTTACGATGATGGAAACAAATTGTATCAAGAGGTGATGAAGGATTATGCCCATGAAAAATCCAAGTACAAAAAATTCTTGGGCGTCAAGAACAATAGGTTTTTTAATGCCCTTCAGGTTAAATTCTCCTATGCCATAACCTGCCATAAATCGCAGGGAGGGCAGTGGGATACCGTTTTTGTGGAACAACCCTATTTGCCCAACGGCGTGGACAAGGATTATTTAAGGTGGCTATATACCGCTGTGACCAGAGCGGAACGACAACTCTATCTTATAGGTTTCAAGGATGATTTTTTTCTTGACTAGGAAAAGGCTATTTTAGACTGCAACAATGAATATTGAACCAGATACCATAATAAGTTTGTTCCTCGGCATCGGATTGGCGGCTTCTGTAGGCTTTCGGGTTTTTCTTCCTCTTTTTGCCCTCAGTTTTGCGGCATATATGGGCGTTTGGGAATTGAACGATAGTTGGCAATGGATAGGCAGCCTTACCGCACTCATAACGTTGGGAGTGGCCACCGTTGTTGAGATTTTTGCCTACTTTATCCCATGGGTGGACAATGTTTTGGACAGTATTGCGATTCCCTTGGCGGGAATAGCAGGTACGGCGGTGGTTGTTTCCACGGCAGCCAATTTGGACCCTGTGATAACTTGGACCTTGGCCATTATAGCAGGAGGGGGTACCGCAACTGCTATAAAAGGAGCCAATGCAACCGGTAGATTGGCCTCTACGGGCGCTACTGGAGGGCTCGCCAATCCTTTGGTGTCCACACTGGAGACCGGTGCGGCCGTCACTGTAAGTACAGCATCTATACTAGTACCTCCGATAGCGGCAATTTTGGTCATTATCATATTAGTGGTCATCTTCAGGATATACAGAAAAATAAGACCTAAGTCAAAATAGAAATCATTCAACCAAAAAGAATAAAGTGAATATAATCTCCATGATTCCCGCTCGCTACCAAGCCTCACGTTTCCCTGCCAAACTAATGCAGGACCTTGGCGGGAGGCCCGTAATCGTAAGAACCTACGAAGCGGCTGTAAAAACTGGACTTTTTAACGAGGTATATGTAGTAACCGACAGCCCGGTAATTGCCGATGTAATTCAGGACATAGGGGGCAAGGTGATCATGAGCAAAAATACCCATGAAAGCGGAAGCGATAGAATTGCCGAAGCGGTCGAAGATATGGATGTGGATATTGTGATAAATGTCCAGGGAGATGAGCCCTTCATTGATGCTGAAAGCTTGGAAAAAATAATCAAGGTCTTTAAAAATGATACCGAGAAAGAGATTGACCTGGGTTCCTTGATGACCCCGATTACCGATTGGGAAGAAATAGCCAATCCCAATACGGTAAAAGTGATCGTGGACAATCAGGATTTTGCCCTGTATTTTTCTAGGTCACCGATTCCTTATCCGAGGGACGAAAAGGTGGACGCGAAATATTACAAGCACAAGGGAGTCTATGTGTTCAGAAAAAGCGCGTTGATGGATTTTCAAAAATTGCCCATGCTGCCATTGGAGGCAAAGGAGAAAATTGAGGCCATCCGATTTTTGGAATATGGCAAAAAAATAAAAATGGTCGAAACCCATGTCACAGGTATCGAAATCGATACGCCTGAGGACCTAGAACGAGCAAGAAAAGTATGGAAGTAGATTTTTCCAACATAAAAACTATCGGCTTTGATGCAGATGATACCCTTTGGGTAAACGAGACCTATTTCCGTGATACAGAGGAAAAGTTTGCAGAGCTATTGGAAGGTTACGAGACCAAGAACAAGATAGACCAAGAGCTTTTTAAGATGGAAATGGCCAATTTGGATATATATGGATATGGCATAAAAGGATTTATGCTCTCCATGATAGAATCTGCCCTGGACCTATCCAACAACAAGGTTTCCCAAGAAACCATTGCCAAAATATTGGAACTTGGCAAAAGCATGATTTCTCACCCGGTAGAGTTGCTAGATGGTGTGGAGGAGGTTCTCTCCAAGTTGATGGGCAGATACCGATTGATCGTGCTCACCAAAGGTGACCTTTTAGATCAGGAAAGAAAATTGGAAAAATCGGGATTGTCCCAATATTTCCATCATGTGGAGGTATTGAGCGATAAAAAGGAAAGCAATTACAAGAATTTGTTGGAGCATTTAAAAATAGATGTCAACGAATTTTTAATGATAGGAAACTCCTTAAAGTCGGATGTATTGCCTATCTTGAATATTGGTGCGCAAGCGGTACATGTGCCGTTTCATACCACATGGGCCCATGAAATGGTGTCGGAAGACGAAATGGAGAACAATCATCTTAAATTGAACGGCCTAAAAGATATTTTGAAGTATTTGGACAACTAATGAAGACAGACAATAATTTGAAGAAGCAAGAAGTAACAGCCTCAAGTCATAAAACCTCTTATAAAAACTTTCCCATGGTACCCAGAGTAGTGTTTGGATCGGGATGTTTTTCGCAATTGGGAGATATTTTATTGCCCCAACGCAAAAGTTCGGAGGCACCCTTTATATTTTTGGTGGACGATTTCTTTGAAAATGAAGAGTTCATGGCAAAAGTTCCGCTAATGTTCCATGATGAAATCATATTCATTTCTGCAGATGAGGAGCCCAAAACAGCACAAGTTGATGCTTTGGTGGCCCAAATCAGGGAAAAATACACGGAGCTACCCTCTGGCATTATTGGAATAGGAGGGGGCACCTTGCTCGATTTGGCCAAGGCCGTTTCCATATTATTGAACAACAAAGGACAGGCCAAGGATTATCAAGGATGGGATTTGGTGAACAAACCGGCCCTTTATCATGTGGGCATACCCACTATCAGCGGTACTGGGGCCGAAGTATCCCGGACCACTGTTCTTCTCGGCCCTGAAAAGAAATTGGGCATCAATTCAGATTTTACGCCTTTTGATCAAGTGATTTTGGACCCCGATTTCAGCAAAACCGTTCCTAAGGAGCAATGGTTCTACACGGGAATGGATTGCTTTATTCATTGTGTGGAATCGCTAACGGGAACCTATTTGAACGCATTCAGTCAGAGTTATGGTGAAAAATCCATGGAACTGTGCAAGGAAGTATTTCTTGAGGATATCCCGGCAGAGGAATCCCGTGATAAATTAATGATGGCTTCTTGGCATGGAGGTATGAGCATTGCTTACTCGCAAGTTGGTGTCGCCCACGCTATGAGCTATGGGCTGTCCTATCTTTTGGGGGTCAGGCATGGTATAGGAAACTGCTTGGTATTCCAACATTTGGAAGAGTTTTATCCCGAAGGGGTTTCACTTTTCAACAAAATGATGGACAAACACGGAATAGTGTTGCCAAAAGGCATTTGCGCAGAGCTTACCCAAAATGATTTTGATGTTATGGTGAACATTTCCTTGGGATTGGAGCCACTTTGGGAGAATGCCTTGGGTAAGGATTGGAAAAGTATCATGACGCCTGAACGTCTTCAGGCCATATATCAAAAAATATAAGATTGGTCCACTATGGGACCAACCACATAAAATGCAATCGCTGTCGAAATTTATTTTTTATAAAATATTGGGCTGGAAGCTCAACGGCAACTTTCCCAACTTGGATAAATGTGTATTGATTGTGGTTCCCCACACGCACTGGCTCGACTTTTTTTTAGGACTTTTAATTAGAAAAGTCATCAACGAGGAAATCAATTATATCGGAAAAAAGAGTCTTTTCAAACCTCCATTTGGTTGGTTTTTTAGATGGACCGGTGGCACTCCCGTAGATCGTTCCAAAACGTCCAATACAGTGGATAACATAGTCCAGATTTTCAACTCCAGAAAAATATTCCGTTTAGCATTGGCCCCGGAAGGGACACGAAAAAAAGTGGAACAGCTCCGTACAGGTTTTTATCATATTGCCCAAAAGGCCAACGTGCCCATTGTGATGGTCGCTTTTGATTTTGATAAAAAGGAAATCAAGATAGCAGAGCCTTTTTATGCTATAGGTAGTATAGAAGACGACTTTGAGAAAATCAATAGATTTTACAGCGGGGTAAAAGGAAGAATACCCGAATTTAGTTTTAAAGCTTAGTTTTTTCAATAAAAACCAAACCCTCCCACACATGTTTCCGTAAGTATGGCAAAATACTAATCAAAAATTGTCATATGAAACACACATTAACAACCTCAATTTTTAAAGTGGGATTGCTGTCCATGTTTATGGTCATGGTATCCTGTAGTGAAGACGACAACTCTATGATGCCCGATGATATGGGTGGCAACGATGATGATGAAATGGTAGAAGGTAGACGTGCAGAGCTGTACGTAACGAACAATGACAATGGCGACATCACCAAATTTGATATCACCAATGACACTCAACTTACTATTGGAACTTCGTCCACGGCAGCAGAAGGTATTTATTATGATGCATCCGAAGATTTGGTAATACAGGCATCAAGGTCGAGCAATTGGCTTGAATCTTTTGATGTAACCGACCTTTTGGACGTAGACCTAAGCTTGGATATTTCCTTCAACGGTGATGCGGATTTGGAAAGCCCACGTGAATTGGCCGTTTACGGTGATTATTTTGTGGTTGCGGATAACGGTTCCAATAAGTTTTTTGTATATCAAAAAACAGGAACAATGTTTTCCTTACAAACTACAGTTGATGTCCCGTTTCCAGTTTGGGGAATAACCTTTAAAGGAGGCGACTTGTACGCCGTGGTTGATATTTCCAGTGATTTGGCCGTTTATTACAACTTTTTGGACAAAGCTATGGACGGTACAATGTATCCGGACAAACGAGTTACTATCGAGGGAATAGTGAGAACCCACGGACTTACCTATAGTGGTTCCGATGATGTAATGGTCATGACCGACATTGGAGATGCGACAAATACCGATGATGATGGAGGTTTTCACATCATCAGCGATTTTTCCCTAAAGTTTGATGCCCTTTCCGATGGTGACGTATTGACTACTGATAATCAAATCAGGGTAGCTGGGTCCTCCACCTTAATGGGCAACCCCATTGATGTAGCTTATGACTCGGAAACTGATATTGTATATGTTTCGGATATCGGGACCAGCAAAGTACTTGGTTTTTCATCCATAGGTAGCGGCGGTAATATTGCGCCAACGTTCAATGTGGATTTGACCGCGGCCTCCTCCATTTATTTTTCCAGTGATGAGACCGATGGAGATATGGGCGATTCCAGTGAAATGGGTATGACCCAACTTTACACAACAAGTACGGCCAACGGAAATGTGGTTGTATACGATTTGATGAATGGCACCTCAAAAACAATAATCACAGGTTCGGCTACTTCCGAAGGAATATATTATTCTGGCTTAAACGATTATTTGATTCAAGCCTCAAGATCTAACCTTGCTTTGGAATATTACGGAGGCTTTGGATTTAACAGTGATGGAGTAACGTTGGATATTGATTTTTCCAGCTCAGCTGATTTAATGAGTCCACGGGAAATAGCTGTCTACGGAAATAAAGTAGTGGTTTCCGATAACATGAACCATACCTTTTATGTGTATACCCAAAATGGTTCCTCATTTACTTTGATGAACACTTTTGATATTGATTTTGATGTCTGGGGAATCACCTTTATGGGGGACAACCTATTGGCTGTAGTTGATAATTCCAGTGACTTGGCGATATTCGCTGACTTTTTTGCAAATACTGAAGATTCTATGTTGTCAGCCTCAAAAAGAGTGACCATTGAAGGTATCGTGAGAACCCATGGCATTACGTATAGTGTTTCAGACGACGTTTTGGTGATGACGGATATAGGAGATGCTGCAAATACAACAGACGATGGAGGCATCCATACCATGGCAAACTTTAGTGGGCTAATAAGTAATACGGAGAATGGAGGAACTATTGCCCTCTCCAGTCAAAAGAGAATTGCAGGATCTTACACAGAGTTGGGCAACCCAATCGATGTAGCCTACGATGCCAAAACACAGACCGTTTACATATCCGAAATAGGAAATGGAAAAGTCCTTGGTTTTGAGAACAGCTTGGAGTCGGAAGGTAATGTATATCCATCATGGAGTATGGATTTGGCAGGGTCTTCCTCTATGTATTTGTATAACAACTAAAAACTATTGAAATACTAAGCTAGGGAAAGTGAATTAGATGTCACGGGGGTCCACATTTTGTGGACCCTTTTTTATTTCAAAAAAAAATTTAAAAAAAAGCAAACCGGTTCAACTGTTTCTTCGTAAGTATAGGAAATTACGTACAAAAAAGTAGTTTGATAAATTAAGATAAAGTTTTAGGTTGGGTTATTTTGGTGACTGAGGGGTCTACATTTTTGTAGGCCCCTTGGCTTTTTTAGCGGTTTTTGAGTAATCATATTTTAGGTAAAAGCTTTAAATTGAAGCCTTATTAACTAACAAACTAAATATGAAACCTTCAACCAACCTATTATTGCGAAGAGTTATTTTTCCATGTATTTTATCTTTCTGTTTTGTTTTTGTTTCAACCGCCCAGGAAACTAAAAAACGCTTGCCCATAATCGATGTACATGTGCACGCCATGGGCGGAAATCCGAATGGCTCTCCCATGTGTCCATGGTTTTTAAAGGATATGCCAGGGGGTGACCCAAATCAAGAACCGCCTGTTTTTATGGATACTGATTGCATTAATCCATTGCAACCCGCCAGAAGCGACGCCGAAATGGACGCTGCCATTCTTAGGGCCAATAAGGAGTTGAACATCACAATGGTGGTAAGTGGAGATGCTAAAGTGATTCATAGATGGCATAAGGCCGCTCCTGATAAAATCATTCCATCGTTGGCTATCAGTAATGCTGACCAAATGACGGTGGAGGCATTTCGCGATTCACTGTCCACTGGATTTTACAAAGTGATGGGGGAGGTGGCTCCTCAATATCAAGGAATGTCCCCAAGCGATATGTCCTTGGATGAGTACTTTGGTGTAGCCGAAGAGTGGGGAATCCCAGTTGGAATCCACATGGGAACAGGGGGCAATGGTACCATTAATATTACCAGACCGGCTTATAGAGCCTCATTGGGACAACCCTTTTTGTTGGAAGATATGTTGGCCAGACATCCGAAGTTAAAGATTTGGGTAATGCATGCCGGATACCCAATGGCCGACCAAATGATTGCCTTAATGGGGGCCAATGCCTATGTGTATGTAGATTTGGCCGGATTTATCTGGTCATATCCCTTAGAAGAGATCCACGATTACCTAAAACGATTGGTGCAGGCCGGTTTTGGAAAACGGATTTTATACGGGACCGATTTTATGATGTGGCCAGAACTTTTCGAAACTTCAATTCAGGTTATTGAGAGTGCCAATTATCTGTCAGAAGAGCAAAAACGGGATATATTCTTCAATAATGCCGTACGTTTCTTCAATTTGGATGCATCTCAATTTGAATAGGACCTATTGAAATGAATAAAAAAGGGCTTGCCGTTCGGCAAGCCCTTTTTTATGTTATGTTCTTTAAATTTTCCTTAGATATTGATCTCTAATAAAGTTCGGGGAAATTGTACTGTTCTATTGATTGGAAATGAATCTAAAACTTACCAAGGCAGGTTCAGGATTTCCATCCATATCAAAGTCATACTCCAATGGACCTCCATCAATTTCAAGAATATTATCCGTATGATGGACTTCAAAATAAGATCTATCGGAAGGGGAGTAATCAAAAACAATGGTGAGCAAGTCGTCATTTAGACTCATTTGACCTGTGATGTTCTCTGAGTTTTGCCCCAGTACAAATTGAATGGAAAACCTTCCATTTTCTTCAACAGTCAGATTTATGGAACCCCCTTCAGCTATAAAGTCAGCTGTTTCCGTAAAGTCTTCAAATTCAATATCAAATACGGCTTTTTCTGCCGACCATTCTCCAGTAAACTCTATGGGTTCGCCAGTTGGGATGACTTCCGGCGAGTTTTCTCCATCAGAACTACTACAGGAAAATATAATAAGGAATAATGCGGATAAACCAAGAGCCTTTATGGAGTTCTTCATTGGGGAACAAATTAAATTTAGAATAAAAGTACTTAACTTTTAGTCCAAAATGCAACTAAAGTAGATGAAGTGATTACTTTTTGAGATGTAGGTACAACCTTACTCTTTCATGCTGTGAAATACGTTCTGAACATCGTCGTCTTCCTCTATTTTTTCCAGCAATTTCTCTACATCTGCAACCTCTTCCTCATTTAATTCTTTGGTCACTTGTGGAATTCTGTCAAACCCAGAAGAGATTATTTCAATCTCTCTGGACTCCAACTCTTTTTGAATGGCCCCAAAGTTTTCAAAAGGCGCATAAATATGAATGCCATCTTCATCAACAAAAACCTCTTCGGCACCAAAATCAATCAGTTCCAATTCCAGTTCCTCTGGGTCCAATCCTTCGCCATTGATCGTGAAACTACAGGTGTGATCGAACATAAACTCAACCGAGCCCGATGTACCCAAACTTCCATTACATTTATTAAAATAACTACGGATGTTCGCCACCGTACGCGTATTGTTATCGGTTGCGGTCTCTATCAAAATGGCGATTCCGTGGGGGGCGTAACCTTCAAACAACACCTCTTTGTAATCCCCTTGGTTTTTGTCAGAAGCTCTCTTAATAGCGCGCTCAATATTGTCCTTGGGCATGTTGACCGCCTTAGCATTCTGAATTACGGCACGTAGCTTGGAATTGGCATCTGGATCCGGGCCACCTTCCTTAACAGCCATTACAATATCTTTCCCAATTCGGGTAAATGCTTTGGACATGGCGGCCCAACGCTTCATTTTCCGTGCTTTTCTAAATTCGAACGCTCTTCCCATATATTCTTAAATTCTGGATGCTGGCAAATTTAGCAAAAAATGCACCTTTGTCAAGATGATTATCTTTCAAGCTAGCCAATAATTTTTTCAATGGATGTAGCGAGGTCAATGTCTTTTTGTGTAACCCCATCGGCATCGTGAGTGCTCAGTTTTATAGTGAGGCTGTTGTACACATTTTCCCACTCCGGATGGTGATTTTGTTTTTCACATTCAAACGCGATATGGGTCATTTTGGAAAACGTCTCCTTGAAATCCTCAAAAGTGAAGGACTTAACGATCATTTCCTCTTTTAGGGACCAGCCAGATAATGTTTCAAGGGCTTTTTCAATTTCATTGGTGTTCATCTTCTTCATAAATATGTTTTTTCAGAAGATAACCAATTTAACACTGAAAAGAAAACTATACGGGAAGATGATGGTCGATTATCTCCTGACAGCTGACTCGTAAATTTTTAGGAAGTAAGTTATCCTTGGGCAAAGCGGCCAAGTATCGGTCTTCGTTGGTGGTGTAGACCCTTTTGTAGATTGGATGATAATTTCCCAAATGTGCAATAACCTCTTTGATGAATTCCTCATGCTGGATAAGGTCGCTGCTGCCTAAATGATGAATGCCCGTTTTGTTCCGATTGATGAGGTAGTGGATTTGTTGGGTAAGCCTATCGTCGTTGGTCACATTGATGATGAGGTTAGGAAACACTTCAATAGGTTCGTTGTTCTCTATATTTTCCTTGATTTCCTTGATTCTGGGCGAGAAGTTTCCAAAAACCATGGGGATTCTGAGAATGGCGGTCTTTTCCTTGGGCAACCGCATCATCATGTTCTCAATTTTGATTTTTAGACGACCGTAAACGCTTAACGACAATGTTTTGTCCTGCTCATAGGATGGAAATTTGCTGTAGGCATCGAATACATTGGCCGATGAAATAAAGTATAACTTGGCATCGGTTTTTATCAAATATTCCATCAAATGTTGATGAGCCTGTATCTGTGCAGGAAAATTTCCGCGGAGAGCAGAGACGATGACATCGGGCCTAACCTGTTCGAGTACCTGAAAAATATCATCCTCCTCTAAGTCGTACCGAATAAATTGCTTGTTTTTTGCAAAAGAGCGGTTGGAATAGTAAGTACCGTAGGTATCAAAATAGGAGCAGAGTTCTTTGTATATGGCATTGCCCACAAATCCACTTGCACCTAATATCAATATCTTTTTTTTATCCAAAGGCTACCTAGGTATTTTTGTAGAATGGTAATTTGACTACGGTTGCAGGAACTTTGTTGATTCGGATTTGAATAAAAATCGGGGTGTCCAATTTGGAGTGAGCTGTAGTCACATAACCCAAACCAATTCCTTTGGAAAGCGAAGGAGACATAGTCCCTGAGGTTACTTTCCCGATTTCGTTGCCATCGGCATCCAAGATGGGGTAACCAGCTCTGGGAATCCCACGTTCTTCCATTTGGAAGGCGACCAGTTTACGTTTAGATCCTTCCGCCTTTTCTTTGGAGAGATTGTCGCTGTTCACAAAATCTTTGGTGAACTTGGTAATCCAGCCCAGTCCAGCTTCAAAAGGGGAAGTAGTATCGTCGATATCGTTTCCGTAAAGGCAATACCCCATTTCCAAACGTAAAGTGTCACGAGCGGCCAAACCGATGGGTTTGATGCCAAAATCAGTACCTGCTTCCAAAACCTTGTCCCACACCTGTTGTACTTCTGAATTCTTACAATAAATCTCAAAACCGCCAGAACCCGTGTATCCGGTGGCGGAAATGATGACGTGTTCGATTCCTGCAAAATCTCCTACTACAAAATTATAGAACTTGATGGACGACAAATCCACAGAAGTCAAAGATTGCATGGCCTCCACAGCTTTTGGTCCTTGGATGGCCAATAGGGAATAATCATCGGATAGGTTGCGCATATCGGCACCTATACTTTCGTTGTACTTGGAAATATGTTGCCAGTCCTTGTCAATGTTGGATGCATTTACCACCAAAAGATAGGTTTCGTCCTTGATCATATAAATAATCAAATCGTCTACGATACCCCCCGTTTCGTTGGTCAAACAGCTATACTGCGCTTTACCTATCTCCAATTTGGAAGCATCGTTGGTGGATACCTTTTGAATCAGCTCCAAAGCTTTTGGGCCCTCTATCAAAAACTCGCCCATGTGGGACACATCGAACACACCTACCGCCTTGCGGACGGTTTCATGCTCAATATTCACACCTTCATAGGAAACAGGCATATTATAACCGGCAAAAGGTACCATTTTGGCCCCAAGGGCCTCATGTGTTTTGGTAAGGGCAGTATTTTTCATTGACTCTATTTTTAAGATTGGCAAATTTATGTAATTAATTAGGGATACGCTTATTTTTGGATATTATGATTTTCCTAAAACTGAATCAACAAGCGTCTCATTATATGTCCAAAATTCGTATTTTGAAAAAAAATAAAAGCATGTCAAAATTTATATTGAGCCTTTTCTCCGCTTTGTTGGTGGGGGCAATGGCAATTTCACAGAATTTGCCAACGGACTACTTGCCCGCCGATTTTCATAAGGAAAGAAGAGATGCTGTTAGGAAAAAATTGCCCACAAATACAGCTGTGGTCCTCTTTGCCAATGCCGAACGAAATAGGGCCAATGATGTTGATTATGTGTATCATCAAGACCCCAATTTTTATTACCTGACAGGCTATAAGGAGCCCAATGCAGTCTTGGTTATTTTTTCCGAAGAGCAGACCGATGCTTCAGGCAATACTTTCAATGAGATTTTCTATGTACAGGAAAGAGATGCGCGAGCAGAGCAATGGACAGGAAAACGCTTGGGTGTAGAAGGAGTGAAGGAACAATTGGGATTCGATATGGTCTACAATGGAAGTGAATTTGAAAACTTCCCCTTGGATTTTACTTCCTTTGATAATGTTTCATTTGTGGATTTCCAGAATGATTATCGGGATAAATCCGGAAAAGCGGATTTATTTGATCTTATCAAAACCTTTAAGATAAAGGCGAATTACCCTTCGGATTATAATCCCACACGGAATAGCCTTTATAAACGAATAGCAACTGCAAACTCTGAGAACAGTGGTGAGGTAGCGGAAACCATAAAGCGGTATATGGAGCGTTACCCAGAATTGCAAGAGGATGATATCTTAAACGATTTTGTAGAGGCCAATAATGATGAAATCCGTGATGAAATCAAGAATAAGGTGCTGGTGATTCAACGTTCCACCAATTTGGATTCCAGTATTTTACCAAAGGTAATGGCAGAATTACGCCAAGATAAGACCCCAGAGGAAATGAAGCTGTTGAAAAAGGCCATTGAAATTTCTGCGGTTGGCCAAATTGAGGTGATGAAGGCCATGCACCCCAATATGTCAGAAACCGAGATCCAAGGAGTGCACGAATACGTTTATAAAAGATATGGTGCCGAATACGAAGGCTACCCATCCATTGTAGGTGGCGGACACAATGGCTGTATTCTTCACTATATTGAAAATAATAAAACCAAGGTCGGCGACGATTTGGTTTTGATGGACTTGGGAGCGGAATACCATGGTTATACGGCCGATGTGACCCGTACCATCCCGGCCAATGGAAAATTCTCTCCAGAGCAAAAGGCCATTTACGATATCGTTTACAATGCGCAGGAAGCGGGCATTGCCGCAAGTGTGGTCGGTGCTTCCTTTCGTGAGCCGCACAATGCTGCCTTGCAAGTGGTGACAAAGGGATTGATGGATTTAGGCATTATCAAGGACGCCAAAGAGGCCAGGACCTATTTTCCGCACGGGACATCCCATTATTTGGGATTGGATGTGCACGACCCTGGGACTTATCAAACTTTCAAACCTAACCAGGTTATCACCGTAGAGCCCGGAATCTATATTCCTGAAAACAGTGATTGCGATGAAAAATGGTGGGGCATCGCCGTTAGGATCGAAGATGATATCTTGATTACTGAAAATGGTCCCGTCAATCTTTCAGGGATGGCACCGCGAAAGGCTGAGGAAATCGAAAAAATAATGAAACAACCCAGTCCCTTGGACAGTTTTAAACTGCCCAAGTTGGATTAATCATCAAGAAGAAATTGTTTTAACTCTTCGTAAGATGATATTTTATATGATTTTTTCTCTTTGTCCATCACTTTCATGATTTGGGGAGGAATCTTTGGGCTGATTTCCAAGGTGTCCTGCACAACATCCAAAAATTTCACAGGATGGGCGGTTTCCAAGAAAATACCAAAGGTATTCGGGTTGGATTTCTGATATTCCTTCAGTCCAAGATAACCGACGGCACCATGGGGATCCATCACGTAGCCAGTTTTGGAATACACCTCTTTCATGATTGCTTTGGTGTTTTCATCTGTAAAGGAGTAGGAGGAAAGACTTTTTTGCAGCGTCTCCAAATCATCTTGATACAAATGTCTGATGCGGACGAAATTACTGGGGTCCCCCACATCCATGGCATTAGAAATGGTTGCCACGGATGGCATGGGTTCGTAAACCCCGCTTTCCATGAACTTTGGTACCACATCGTTCACATTGGTGGAGGCCACGAAGTGTTTGACGGGCATGCCCAATTTTTGGGCGACCATCCCCGCACAAATGTTTCCAAAATTTCCCGATGGTACGGAAAAGACAATTTCCTTTCCTTTTGGTTTCGCTTGTTTGTAAGCGAATAAAAAGTAGAACAACTGTGGCAACCACCTTGCAACATTGATGCTGTTGGCCGAGGTCAGTTTTTTGTGGTCGGTAATTTCGGTGTCCAGAAAAGCTGTCTTCACCATACGTTGGCAATCATCAAAAACGCCATCAACTTCCATGGCTTCAATATTTAGTCCAAGCGTGGTCAATTGTTTTTCTTGGATCTCGCTTACCTTTCCGCTAGGGTAGAGAATGACCACTTTTACGCCATCAACCCCCAAAAAGCCATTGGCAACGGCACCACCAGTATCCCCAGATGTAGCAACAAGTACGGTAACATCCTGTTTTTCTCCTTGTGAAAAGTATCCAAGACAGTTGGCCATAAAACGAGCCCCAACATCTTTAAAGGCCATTGTAGGACCATGAAAAAGTTCCAAAGTGGCCACATTTTCTTCGATTTCGACTACGGGAAAATCAAAATCCAACGTATTGGCGATAATGTCTTTTAAAGCTTCGTCTGGAATGTCCTCGCTCACAAATTGATGAATAGCTTGGAAGGCTATTTCGTGGTTGGATAGTTTTTCAATATTCTCGAAAAAATCAGCAGGAAGCGGTATGATACTTTCTGGAAAATAAAGTCCTTTATCAGGAGCTATTCCTGCAATGACCGCCTCTTTGAAGGTAGCTTGAATATTTTGGTTATTTAGACTGTAGAATTTCATGGATTTAAGCAATTTTCTTTACGCCTTGGCTATTCACTTTGGAAACATGGATATCAAAATCCACTCCAATGTTTTGATATGTTTCTTTCATGGACTCCGCCACTTTTTTTGCAGTTTCTTCTCCTCTGCTCAATGCAAAAATGGATGGTCCGGAACCTGAGATTCCACTTCCCAGAGCCCCTGCTTTTATGGCATTTGCTTTGATATCGTCAAAAGCAGGAATCAAAATGGACCGGATGGGCTCCACAATATGGTCGTGCAACGAGCGCCCGATCAAATCGTAGTCGTTTTGGAATAGCCCTGCGACAAGTCCGCCCAAATTTCCCCATTGCCGAATGCCTTGTTGCATGGAAATGGTGGTCTTCAAAATTTTTCGGGAATCCGAGGTCTTTATCTCGATTTGTGGATGGATTACCGTGGCATACAGTTCCGATGGTGTTGGTATCGGGATAATGTCAAGCGGCTCGTAACTCCTAACCAAAGTGAAGCCCCCATAAATTGCTGGGGCCACATTATCGGCATGGGCCACATCACTGGCCAATTTTTCTCCCTGCATGGCAAATTCCACCAATTCTAAATTAGAAAATGGTTTGCCCAAAAGCTCGTTCATGGCCCAAACGGCCCCCGTGGAACTGGCGGCACTGCTGCCGATACCACTTCCCGGTTTGATGCGCTTGTCGATTTCGATTTCAAAACCACCTTGGTAGCTGCTTTTGGCCAATAGGGCCAGACCTGCTACCCCGGCTACATTGTTTTCGGTTTCAAGAGGAAGGTCTTGCCCCAATATTTTGGTGATGCGAATGCCTTTTTCTGTAGTTTTTCGAACGGTCATCTCGTCACCGACGGAATCCAAGGCCAAGCCCAAAACATCGAACCCGCAGGATACGTTGGCTATGGTTGCCGGGCAGAATACTTTAATTTTTTCCATCGTTTAGAAATTTCCGATTCGAACTATATCCGCAAAGATACCCGATGCGGTAACATCGGCACCTGCTCCGGCTCCTTTAATGATCAAAGGTTGGTTTACATATCTATCGGTGAAGAAAAGAACGATATTATCGCTTCCCTCCAAGTTATAAAAATCATGTCCTTTTGGTATTTGCTGTAGCCCCACTTTGGCCTTTCCATCTTCAAATTGGGCCACATATTTTAATTTGCAATCCGAGTCGGCCGCATCCTTGTACAATTTTTGAAAATCGGCCTCATATTTCTTCAAGCTTTCAAAAAAAGCTTTGTTGGAGTCGGTTTCCAGGCTTTCCTTTGGTAAAAAGGCTTCATTTTCAATATCATCAATATTCAATTGATGGCCGCTTTCTCTGGCCAAAATCAATATTTTTCGCATCACATCAACACCACTCAGGTCAATGGTTGGGTCGGGCTCGGTATAGCCTTGTTCCTGAGCCTGTTTTACCACATCGTGGAAGGTAGTGGAATCATCAAAAGTATTGAAGACAAAATTCAGACTGCCGGATAAAACCGCCTGTATTTTCCTGATTTTGTCTCCCGAGGCAATCAGGTGCTTTAAGGTGTCCAAGATAGGTAAGCCTGCGCCTACATTGGTTTCGAACAAATATGGGGCGTTGTATTGTTTGGCCAATTGCTTCAGTTCCTTGTAATAGGCGTAATCCGAAGATGACGCAATTTTATTGCAGGTGACCACTGAAATACTGTTTTTGAGGTAGCTGGAATAGCTTTTGGAAACCTCGGCATTTGCAGTGTTGTCCACGAAAATGCTGTTACGGTAGTTTAGGGAAATGATGCGATCATAAAATGAATCTTTGTCCGCCGGCTCTCCTTGTTCCAAAATGTTCTCCCAGTCTTTCAGGGAAATGCCGCTTTCATCAAAAGCCATTTTTCTGGAATTGCTGATGCCAATGACACGAACGTTGAGCTTTAACTCTTCCTTTAAGTATTTTTTCTGCTGACGTATCTGTTGCAAAAACTTGGAACCCACGTTTCCGACACCCATCACGAACAGGTTCAGCTGTTTGATGTTTTCTTCAAAAAAGGTCTCATGCAACGAGTTCAGCGCTTTCTTTACATCCTCCTTTTTTATGACTGCAGAAATGTTCCGTTCCGAAGCACCTTGGGCGATGGCGCGGATGTTAACATTGTTTTTCCCCAAAGTGCTGAACATTTTACCGCTCAAACCTTGGTGACTTTTCATGTTATCACCGACCAGAGCCACGATAGTCAAATCCTTTTCAACGATAACAGGCTTGATTTTTTTGGTTGATATCTCGAATTCAAAGGTTTCGTTAACTGCTTCTGCAGCCAAATCCACATCCTCATCTGCAATACCAACGCAAATGGAATGTTCGGAAGATGCTTGTGTAATTAGTACGATACTGATGTTTTTTACGGAAAGCGTTTCAAAAAACCGTTTAGATATACCGGGGATACCTATCATTCCGGGACCTTCCAATGAAAGCAAGCTAATGTTTCCTACATGGCTTATTCCACGTACTGTTTTTCCATTTCCATTATTGTTTTTGGCAATCAATGTTCCTGGTTCTTCCGGGGCGAAGGTATTTTTAATGGCAATGGGAATCTCTTTTCCCAGTACGGGTTGAATGGTGGGCGGATAAAGCACTTTAGCACCAAAATGGGATAGCTCCATTGCTTCTTGATAGCTGATATTGGCTACGCATTTGGCCTGTTTTACCAATTTTGGGTTGGCGGTGTACATGCCACTGACATCGGTCCATATTTCCAAAATATCCGCATCTACGGCAGCAGCGATAATAGCTGCGGTATAGTCGGAACCACCTCTGCCCAGAGTGGTCAGGTCGCCGCTTTTGCTGGAGGCCACAAATCCCGGTAGTATGGTTATTTGGTTCTTGTTAGTGGCAAAAAAATCTTGGCATAGTGTGTTGGTCAATGTAAAGTACACATTGGCCTTGCCAAAATTGCTATCCGTTTTGATAAGTTCACGGCTGTCCTTGAAAGCGGCGTCCAATCCTTCGGATTTAAGGAACTCACTTATGATAAAGGAAGAAAGGAGTTCCCCGTAGCTTACAATTTTGTCGGATAGTTTTGGTGTAAGCTCGCCTATTAAAAAGGCTCCTTCCAACAAAGTTTCCAAAATATTGAGTTCACTCTTTACTTTGCTCAAGGCCGCACTTTGCGATTTCACGGGAATCAATTCCCTGATAGTGGATATATGTCTGTCCTCGATTTCCTTAAGACTTTCTGTATAGCTGATATCTTGTTCGGATGCAGAACGGGAAGCTTTGAGCAGTAGGTCGGTTATTCCTCCAAATGCCGAGACCACAACGGCGATTTGCCCTTCACTTTGATTGCTTAGGATAGATTTGACCTTATTTATATTCTCTGGATTGGCAACGGAAGTGCCTCCAAATTTTAAGACTTTCATGATAAAATATTGTTGTGAAAAATTGAAAATAGATTGAAAAAACGGACGGAATTATATATAGCAGATTACCCCAAAGGGGTGGTAGTAGTAATAGTGAAAGTAGATGAAAAAGGATTCATCAAAATAAAGTTAATATTCGTTTGATTTATCTGCATTGCCCTATAATGAGATGATAAAAGTAGTACTTTTGTGTGCTTCATCAAATCATTGGTGTTGTTTTTTGCGAAAATATCACAAATAACCATTTTTTATTGCTGAATGAAAATTTTCTCTGCAGATCAAATCTATCAAGCTGATAAATCCACAATACAAAAAGAACAGATAAAGAGTGAAGAGCTTATGGAAAGGGCGGCAGCCCAGTTGTTCGAATGGCTTCATTCACGTTTAAGGGGCACCCAAGTCAATATTCAATTGTTCTGCGGCATCGGGAATAATGGTGGGGACGGGATGGCGTTGGCGAGAATGTTGCACGAACATGGTTATTCCATTAAAGTCCATGTGGTGAATTATAGTGACAAGCGCTCAGAAGATTTCTTATTGAATTTGGAGCGGTTAAAGGATCTTAAGGTGTGGCCTGATTTTATCAATAAAGAAAGTGATTTACCGGAGATTTCTCCTAACGATATAGTCGTGGATGCCATTTTTGGTATTGGACTGAACCGGGTTCCCGATGATTGGGTCGGAAAATTGATTGGACATATCAATGATTCTCGTGCATTTGTGCTGTCTGTGGACGTCCCTTCTGGTTTATCTGTGGATAGAGCGCCATGGAATACTTCTTATGTGATACAGGCGAGTTATGTATTAAGTTTTCAATTACCCAAACTGATTTTCTTTTTACCGGAAACAGGAGTATATCTAAACCAATGGGAAGTACTTGATATTGGGTTGAACCAAGATTTTATTGCCAATACCGAAGCAGATTTTGAATTGATCGGGCGACCCGAGGTATTGCCCATGTATCGCCCCCGGCTAAAGTTCTCCCACAAGGGGACCTACGGGCATTCGGTTATAGTCGGGGGAAGCTATGGCAAGATAGGAGCTGTGCAATTGGCAAGCAATGCCTGTTTGAGTGTGGGAAGCGGATTGGTCAGCGCTTTTGTTCCAAAGTGCGGATATGATTCCTTGCAAACAGCAGTCCCTGAAGTGATGGTGCTCACTGGTTCCAGGGACAAGAATATTTCAAGGATAGAAATTCCTTTTGAACCATCGGTTGTGGGGATAGGAGTTGGTATTGGACAGGATGATGATACGATTGATGCTTTTTCTTCATTCTTAAAGAAGATTAAATTACCTATGGTCATCGATGCGGATGGGTTGAATATTTTATCGAAGAACCCAGAACTGTTGAAGGATGTTCCTCAATTATCTGTGCTGACGCCCCACCCAAAGGAGCTGGAACGGTTGATTGGCCATTGGGAATCCGATTTTGAAAAGTTGGAAAAGGCCAAAGAATTTGCCCTGCAGCATAATTTGGTGATTGTGATCAAAGGCGCCCATACGATTACTATATATAATGGCAAAGGTTATGTGAACACTACCGGAAATCCCGGTATGGCAACTGCTGGAAGTGGTGATGTGCTAACGGGCATGATAACCGGTCTTATGGCACAGGGATATCCGTCCGTAGAAGCAGCAATATTTGGTGTTTATTTACACGGATTGGCAGGAGATGTGGGAGCTTCCAAAAAAGGATACGAAGCTTTAAAGGCCTCAATTTTGGTAGATAGTATTGGGGATGCCTATGCTGATTTGCTCCGTCAACCAGAAATTGAACAGAATGAGGGCAATTAGGATTTTTTGTCCCCTATATTGATCTTAAGTCTTTTTTGGACCCATGCCAGGGCGTTATCAAACTCAATAAAGAATTCCATGGGCTTTTTATAGAACATTTTTTCAATATTGAAATTATGCATGTCTATCTCCTTTTTGGAAACTATGGCAAAGGCCTTTAGGTTATCAAGACCTCTAAGGTAGTTGTAAACGGTGGGGTCGATTGCGTAGGAGTTTTTTCTTAAGCTGATATAGCCAAAATCTCGGTCTCTAAAGTGAATCTCTGATATTCCGATGATTTGATATGTTCTTTCCAATGTAATTGTGGCGCCCTCGTTGAAGGAAGCAACCATGTAATTTTGATAAACCTGTACGGTCCCTACCTCCAGCTGGTACTCGCGTACCACTACGGTCTTCTTTTTAGAAGTTATTTTCATCCCCAAATGTAATTATAGTGTCTCGTCTACGAAATTAGAGGGGAGGGGAGGCTGATGGAAAAATAATAGATTAAACGCTAAAATATCTTATGTATGGTACATCCTGGTCATAAAACATGGTTTAGCACAATCTTTGACTGTTTTAAAACACTATTTTAAAAACCTTTTTTCTAGCACAATATTTTAAGATTTGGCTTAAAGGTCTTCTGGTGGATTTGTGATTAAAAACTTTGTCCTGTCCCAGAATAATTTTGCAGTAAGATGCTTTGGTACGGTAAAATCAGCTAAAAGCAATAAGTTTCTCTTGAACTGTTCAAACTCACTTTTGTTCGTTGTGTTGGCATCAATAGGGTAGTAAGCCATCCCCCAATTAGGGAAGCTTCTTTCCACATTGTCATCTTCGGAAAACATATGTACGTTCTTGTGGCGCTCATCCAACTTTATCTTTTCGTATAATTCAAGAACTTTTGTCTTTTCCCCTTCGAGAACTTGGATAAATCCACCCATGTAGTAAATAAGGCAACCTGTTATATTGTCGCGTTTGTTGTTGTTGCGGGATTGTTCTAATAGAAGGCCCATCTCATGGCTGTCCATTGGTTTTACGATTTCCGATTCGTAGGTTAGTGTATAGGTCATTGGTTAGTTGCGAATAAATTCCAAACATAATTTTTTACTCGGCAATGGGCAAGCGGTTTGACCGAATTATGATTTTTTTGACATGGATACGGATTGTGGTGGGTTTATAAGTGTTATATGGTTGGTTATAGTGTATGGATGGGGTAGATTGAACATAAAAAAGCCGGCTATTGCCGGCTTATCCTTAATTTATCACAATTATTATTTTTCAGCTTCTGGAGATTTTTCAGCTTTTTTAATTTTGATGGTAAGCTCCTCTTTGCTCTCATCCAAGTCCATAAAAATACTGTCACCTTCCTCCAGTTTGGAATTCACGATTTCCTCTGCCAATGAATCCTCGATATACTTTTGGATTGCTCTCTTTAGGGGCCTTGCTCCATATTGCTTGTCAAAACCTTTGTCGGCAATATAGTCCTTGGCCTTGTCGGATAGATTTAAATCGTAACCGATTTCCTTGATTCTTTTGTAGAGCTTGTTCAGTTCTATATCAATGATTTTGTGGATATCCTCTCTTTCCAAGGCATTGAAAACGACTACATCGTCTATCCTGTTCAAGAATTCCGGTGCAAATGCTTTTTTCAAGGCATTTTCGATGACACTTTTCTGGTGGTCGTCGGCCTGTGCCTTTTTTGCTGCGGTACCAAATCCTACGCCCTGTCCAAAATCCTTCAATTGTCTTGCACCAATATTGGAAGTCATAATGATTATAGAATTCCTAAAGTCGATTTTACGCCCAAGGCTATCAGTAAGGAAGCCATCATCCAATACTTGAAGCAACATATTGAATACATCGGGATGAGCTTTCTCCACTTCGTCCAATAAAATCACAGAGTAAGGCTTGCGGCGTACTTTTTCAGTCAGCTGTCCGCCTTCTTCGTAACCTACATATCCGGGAGGTGCTCCTACCAATCTTGAAATGGCGAATTTCTCCATGTATTCGCTCATATCTATTCGGATCAAGGCATCTTCGGAATCAAATAGCTCTTTGGCCAAAATTTTTGCCAATTGGGTTTTTCCAACTCCAGTTTGGCCCAAGAAAATGAATGAGCCAATGGGTTTGTTCGGGTCCTTAAGTCCGGCACGGTTACGCTGGATTGCCCTTGCTACCTTGGATACGGCTTCATCCTGACCGATTACAAATCCTTTGATAAGATTGGGCAGTTCGGCCAATTTGTTGCTTTCGGTCTGTGCTATTCTGTTAACAGGGATGCCACTCATCATGGAAACCACATCGGCAACATTGTCCTCTGATACGGTTTCTCTATGAAGTTTACTTTCTTCTTCCCAGCGTTCTTGAGCGGTTGCCAAATCTTTTTCCAAACGTTTTTCATCGTCTCTTAGCTTGGCGGCCTCTTCGTATTTCTGTTTTTTGACAACGCTGTTTTTGAGTTCTCGAACATCTTCGAGCTGGCTTTCCAGTTCCAAGATCTGTTTGGGAACATCCATGTTGACGATGTGTACTCTTGACCCAGCTTCATCCAAGGCGTCAATGGCCTTGTCGGGAAGAAAACGATCCGTCATGTAACGGTTGGTCAATTTTACACAGGCCAAAATAGCCTCGTCCGTATAATTAACATTGTGGTGCTCTTCGTACTTGCCCTTAATGTTCATCAATATTTCGATGGTCTCTTCCACGGTAGTGGGTTCTACCATTACCTTTTGGAAGCGACGCTCCAAGGCACCGTCTTTTTCTATGTATTGCCTGTACTCATCCAGCGTTGTGGCTCCGATACATTGAATTTCACCTCTTGCCAAGGCGGGTTTGAACATATTGGAGGCGTCCAGGCTTCCAGTTGCTCCGCCTGCGCCGACAATAGTGTGTATCTCATCAATGAACAAGATGATATCATCGTTTTTTTCCAGCTCGTTCATCACAGCTTTCATGCGCTCCTCGAACTGTCCACGGTATTTGGTACCTGCCACCAAAGAGGCAAGGTCCAAGGTCACTACACGCTTGTTGTAAAGTATGCGCGAAACCTTTTTGTTGATGATTCGCAGTGCCAGACCTTCGGCAATGGCACTCTTACCAACCCCAGGTTCGCCAATAAGCAGCGGATTGTTCTTTTTACGTCTGCTCAATATTTGGGAAACACGTTCAATTTCCTTTTCCCTTCCCACAACGGGGTCCAATTTGTTCTCTTCGGCCAAACGGGTAAGGTCGCGTCCAAAATTGTCTAGAACAGGGGTCTTGGATTTTTTATTTCCTTTTTGTGCAGCGCCTCCGGAACCGAAAGAGCCTTCTTTGCTATCTCCCATATCATCTGTGTCCCCGGGAAAAGATTCCGCTTGTGGGGTATCTATGTAGTCATCGTCACTGGTGATCATGGATTTGAACTGTTCCTTGACATTGTCGTAGTCCACTTTCAGTTTGTGCAACAACTTGGTTGTTGGATCATTCTCGTTTCTTAGGATGCAGAGCAACAGGTGAGCGGTGTTTATAGAAGAACTCTGGAATAGCTTTGCTTCCAAAAAAGTTGTCTTCAATGCTCTTTCCGCTTGGCGGGTCAAATGAAGATTTTTCTTGTCCTTCTGCATCGTTCCTGTATTTGGATTCGCGGGGCTAAGAATTTCCACCTTTCTGCGCAGGTGGTCCAAATCCACATCGAGTGCATCCAATATATTTATGGCTTTGCCATTTCCGTCTCTTAAAAGACCTAGCATAAGGTGTTCCGTGCCAATAAAATCATGGCCCAGTCTAAGGGCTTCTTCCTTGCTGTATGCTATAACGTCCTTTACGCGGGGGGAAAAATTGTCGTCCATACGTTTCTTTTTCAGCAATTAAAATTAATAAAAGTATTGTTATGGTGGTCAAATACCGTACCCTAATTCGATAAAGTAGTGGTAAATGTCGGAATAATTCATGTTTTCTGGGTATTTAACAAAGCTTTATTATCGCATTGTTGATAATACCTGTAATGTTGATAAAATTTTTAATAAAGTATTCGCAAAGGGTTATAAAGGCTGCTATTTTCTGTATATTGCCATGATAATTTAACCACAAAAAATCTATAATAAATAAGCATGGCGGAAGGAGAAAAGTTAATTCCCATTAATATTGAGGATGAGATGAAATCTGCCTACATTGATTATTCAATGTCGGTCATTGTGTCACGTGCCCTGCCAGATGTTCGTGATGGTTTAAAGCCTGTTCACCGTAGAGTGCTCTACGGAATGCACGATTTGGGTGTCAGGTCCAATAGTTCGCATAAAAAGTCCGCCCGTATCGTGGGTGAGGTTTTGGGTAAGTATCACCCACATGGTGATTCTTCCGTATATGATACCATGGTGCGTATGGCCCAGGAGTGGAGCCTTAGGTACATGCTGGTGGATGGTCAAGGTAACTTTGGTTCTGTGGATGGTGATAGCCCGGCGGCCATGCGTTATACCGAGGCCAAAATGCGCAAGATCGCAGAGGAGATGTTGGCCGATATCGATAAGGATACGGTGGACCATCAACTCAATTTTGATGATACCATTCAGGAACCTACCGTATTGCCGACCCGTATCCCCAATTTATTGGTGAACGGAGCCTCTGGTATTGCTGTGGGTATGGCTACCAATATGCCTCCGCATAACCTATGTGAGGTTGTGGATGGTACCGTAGCCTATATTGACAACCATGATATTGAAATAGATGAGCTTATAACGCATATTAAGGCACCTGATTTCCCTACGGGTGGAATCATTTATGGTTATGATGGCGTAAAAGAAGCTTTTCATACAGGACGCGGCCGTGTTGTGATGCGTGCCAAGGCCACTATTGAAGAGGTCCAGGGGAAGGAAAGTATTGTTGTTACCGAAATTCCTTACCAAGTGAACAAGGCGGATATGATCAAGAAGACTGCCGACCTTGTCAACGAAAAGAAGATAGAAGGTATATCTACTATTAGGGATGAGTCCGATAGAAACGGGATGCGTATCGTTTATATTTTGAAGCGAGATGCAATTCCGAACATTGTACTTAACATGTTGTACAAGTACACCGCACTTCAATCCTCTTTTAGTGTCAATAATATTGCGCTTGTCAATGGCAGGCCGGAATTGTTGAACCTTAAGGATATTATCCACCATTTTGTGGAGCACAGGCATGAGGTCGTGGTTCGAAGAACCAGGTTCGAGCTAAAAAAAGCTGAGGACCGTGCCCATATCTTGGAAGGACTCATCATTGCTTCTGACAATATCGATGAGGTAATTGCCATTATTAGAGGTTCTTCCAATGTTGAGGAAGCGCGTAATAAATTGATGGAGCGCTTCAAATTGACCGAGGTTCAGGCCAAGGCAATTGTTGAAATGCGTTTGCGTCAGCTTACCGGACTGGAGCAGGACAAATTGCGTGAAGAGCATGCGGAACTTTTGAAGACTATCGAAGATTTAAAGGATATTCTTGAAAAGAAGGAGCGTAGAATGCAAATCATCAAAGATGAGCTTCTTGAAGTAAAGGAGAAGTACGGTGACGATAGAAGGTCCGAAATCAACTACGCGGGCGGTGATTTGAGCATCGAGGATATGATTCCGGATGAACAAGTGGTGATTACCATTTCGCATGCCGGCTATATCAAAAGAACATCGCTTACCGAGTACAAGACGCAGAACAGGGGAGGAGTCGGTCAAAAAGCATCTTCTACCCGAAATGAGGATTTCTTGGAACACCTGTTTGTGGGTACCAACCATCAATACATGCTGTTCTTCACCCAAAATGGAAAATGTTTCTGGATGCGTGTTTTTGAAATACCCGAAGGAAGCAGAACATCCAAAGGTAGGGCTATCCAAAACCTGATCAATATAGAACAGGATGATAAGGTCAAGGCCTTTATCTGTACCCAAGACCTTAAGGATGAAGACTATGTGAACAGTCACTATGTTATTATGGCAACCAAAAAGGGAACGGTAAAGAAAACTTCCTTGGAACAATATTCCAGACCACGTCAAAATGGTATCAATGCGATTACCGTAAAAGACGGGGATGAGCTTTTAGAGGCTAAGTTGACCACAGGAACCAGTCAAATATTCCTTGGGCTCAAATCTGGTAAAGCCATTCGTTTTGAAGAATCCAAGACAAGACCGATGGGAAGAAACGCTTCTGGTGTTAGAGGTGTAACCTTGGCCGATGACAATGATGAGGTCGTAGGCATGGTTTCCGTTCATAATTTTGAAGACAACATTCTTGTAGTATCTGAAAGAGGGTATGGTAAACGTTCCAATATTGAAGATTACAGGATAACCAATAGGGGAGGAAAGGGTGTCAAAACCATTTCCATCACCGAGAAAACAGGAGGTCTTGTAGCTATCAAGAACGTTACCGATACCGATGATTTAATGATTATCAACAAGTCTGGAATCGCCATCCGAATGGGAGTTGAAAATCTTAGGGTTATGGGAAGAGCCACTCAAGGGGTTCGCCTGATCAACCTTAAGGATAGTGATTCAATAGCTGCCGTTGCAAAAGTGATGAAAGAGGATGACCCAGTGGACGAAGATGATATCTTGGATATCGAGGTCAAAGGGGAAGATGGCACGGCTATTGATGATACTACGGACGAAAAAGAATAAATCAGTATATTAAGTAATAATCGATAAACACTAAATAATTTCAATTTTAAACATGAGAACAAGAATATTAATGCTATTGGCCGTAGGGGTGTCTGCAATAGGATTTGCCCAGAAGGATGAGATGAAGACGGCAGAAAAAGCTCTTAAAGATGGTGATGCTGCAGCTGCAAAAGCTGCTTTGGTAAGTGCATCTTCCACAATCGGTTCGGCCAAGGAGAAAGATCAGGCCGAGTATTATGCCCTTTTGGGAAATGCAAACTATGAACTAGCTAAGAAAGGAGAAGTATCAGCCTTTCAAGAAGCCGTTGATGCATACAACAAAGTAGTTGAAATAGAAGAAGCGGACGGAAAATCCAAATACACTTCAGTGGCCCAAGAAAAAATGAGCCAAATGACGGCTGATTTGGTTAACTCTGCAGTTGAGGACAACAACAACAAAAAGTTCGGCGACGCAGCTGAGAAATTGTATATGGGCTACAAACTAAGCCCTAAAGATACCGTGTATCTATATTATGCAGCCAGTAGTGCTGTAAACGGTCAGAATTATGAAGAAGCCTTGAAATATTACAAAGAGCTTAAAGATTTGGGTTACAATGGTGAGTCTACAACATATACTGCTGTAAACGTTGAGTCCGGTGAAACTGAAACCATGGACAAGGCAACCCGTGACCTTTATGTAAAAGCAGGTACGCACAAAGATCCTAAAGAGGAAGTTAGCCCATCCAAAAAACCTGAGATCGTTAAGAACATCGCTTTGATCTACCAACAAATGGGAGAGAACGAAAAAGCTATTGAAGCTTACGCAGATGCACGAGCTGAAAATCCAGAAGATGTAAACTTGGTATTGGGTGAAGCTAACTTATACTATGCCATCGGGGATAAGGACAAATTCAAAGAATTGATGGGGCAAGCCTCTGCTATGGCTCCCGACAATGCCGATTTACTGTACAATATCGGTGTGATCAATATGGAACAAGGAAACTTGCAAGATGCAAGGGATGCGTACAAGAAAGCGTTGGCCATTGATCCAGGTTATATCAATGCACTATTGAACCTTTCTACTACCTATGTGAACGAAGGTAATGGTCTTATTGATGAAATGAACGCATTGGGAACCTCCAAAGCCGATATCGCCAAGTACGATGAGCTTAAGGAGAAAAAAGATAGCTTGTTCAAAGAAGGAGCTGCTGTATTGGAAGATGCTTTGCAATCAAACCCGGATAACGAAAGCATCTTGACCCAGTTGAAAAATATTTATGGAGCTTTGGGAGACAATGAAAACTTCATGAGAATCAAAAAGCTTTTGGGAGAGTAATCACTTTCGCTTCCTATAAAAAAATTAGCCCCGATAATTCGGGGCTTTTTTTATATCACTTTTTTGATGACCCGTAATTGATGGGTGTACAGTTTTTCTTCGGAATTGAAAATGCCCGTATGGTCTATTCTGTCAATACGCACGTGACCGTTTACATGGATGATGTAATTATCCTTTAGAATGATGCCGACATGGTCTATAACACCCTCGTTATCATCAAAAAAAGCCAAGTCGCCAGGTTCGCTTTCTTCAATAAAACTCAACGCTTCTCCTTGCTTGGACTGACCTTCCGCCGTACGTTCCAACATATGGCCATTTATTTTATATACCATTTGTGTAAAGCCGGAACAGTCGATTCCGAACGGAGTTTTTCCTCCCGCTAAATATGGTGCTTTAAGGTACATGACAGCGATATCCACCAAGCTTTCCTTTGGATTTTTATCCATGCATACATTTCCTTCAAAAGTATGGTTGAGCAGGGCAGAAGAATTTATCATAGAGCCCAAAAGGATGGGCAATAGCATGCCATCGTTAGTGCAGATGTGTGAAATAATGTCAGAGGATATCTTTTGTGGAACCTGATTACCTATTTGGTCATAGACCTCCTCGGTGATAAATCGAAATTGGTTATTGGGAATCCAACCTTCAAATTTGTCATAAGCCGACCTGATCTTGCTCCATTTTTTCCTACTCTCCAAAACTTTAAAATGCTCCCCGTATAATAACTGGGAAGACATTTCGGCACAATCGTCCGGATTTGTTCTAATGGGAACAATACTTAGAGGACAAATTCCATATTGCATTTACTGTACAGATTGAATCACTAATTTCTTTCCAAAACAATGGATGATGCTCCACCACCGCCATTACAAATAGCAGCAGCTCCCAATTTGGCATTGTTTTGCTCCAATATATTCAAGAGGGTGATGGTGATTCTTGCTCCTGAGCAGCCCAGGGGATGCCCCAAGGAAACTGCGCCACCGTTAACGTTTACATTTGAATCATTAAGGCCAAGGATTTTCATATTGGCCAGACCCACTACCGAAAACGCTTCGTTGAACTCAAAATAATCAATATCCTCGATGGATACCCCTGCGCGGTCCAACGCTTTTGGAAGCGCTTTTGCCGGAGCGGTCGTGAACCATTCTGGCTCATGTGCGGCATCGGCATACCCTTTAATGGTCGCCAATGGTGTCAAACCAAGTTCTTTGGCTTTCTCCTCGCTCATTAAGATAACTGCGGCAGCACCATCATTAATGGTCGAGGCATTTGCAGCGGTTACCGTGCCATCTTTTGAAAATGCGGGACGCAATGACGCTACCTTTTCCAGCTTAACATTTTTATATTCTTCGTCTTCGCTAACGATTATGGGTTCGCCTCTTCGCTGAGGTACTTCTACAGGAACAACTTCATTATCAAATTTTCCACTTTTCCATGCTTCTGCAGATCTTTTGTAAGATTGGATTGCATAGGCATCCTGGTCTTCCCTGCTAAATTTATATTCGGTTGCACATGCATCGGCGCAAACTCCCATGGCATTTTGGTCATAAGCATCTACTAGGCCGTCTTTCTGCATACCATCCACCAAAGTTGCGGGGCCGAACTTGGTTCCGCTT
Organism: Flagellimonas abyssi; assembly: GCF_019457905.1. Taxonomy (GTDB): domain Bacteria; phylum Bacteroidota; class Bacteroidia; order Flavobacteriales; family Flavobacteriaceae; genus Flagellimonas; species Flagellimonas abyssi. Next base: position 44,235 of record NZ_JAHZSV010000020.1, read on the forward strand.
CTCATGTAGGCGTAATGGGGAATAAGGCTCATGTTTTCCATGCCTCCGGCAACAACAATCGAGTTTTCGCCCAAGGCGATGGATTGTGCCCCTTGCATAATCGTTTTCATTCCGGAAGAACATACTTTGTTCACTGTGGTACAGGGCACGGTATTGGGTATTCCGGCAAATATTGCAGCCTGTCTGGCGGGTGCCTGTCCAGCACCAGCTTGTACCACGTTGCCCATCAAAACTTCTTCTACAAGTTCAGGTTTAAGGCCTATTTTATCCAATGCCCCCTTAATGGCAACGGCACCTAATTTGGGTGCGGGCACAGAGGACAAAGCTCCCATAAAACTTCCTATTGGGGTTCTTGCTGCGGAAACGATTACTACTTTTTTCATATGTGCATTTTTACTCCTGCGAAAATACTAAATTTAAATGCAAACGGATAAGAGCTGGGGCAACTCACTTCTTATATATTAATTTTCTATTTTTGAAGCTAACAGTTTTACGGAATGGGAAAAACTTTGGATAATGTATATAAACATCAATCACTGGTCTACAAGTATTTCCTGTATGTAGTATCGGTGGCACTCATTGTTTTTTTCTTTCCAAAAGGAGGCAAGTTTAAGTATGAGTTCCAGAAAGGAAAACCTTGGCAATATGAAAACCTTTATGCCCCAATAGATTTTTCCATACAAAAGACCCAAGAAGAAATACAGGAGGAGCAGTCTTCCATTAGAGCCAACAAAACAGATTATTATACCTACAATGCGTCCTTGATTTCTGATGTAAAGCAAGAAGTACGGGAAGAATTAAATGCACTTCTTCAATCGGGAAACTACACCACTTCGGAACGACAATCCCTGAGAAACGCTTCTGAAGAAGTTATTGATGAAATATATCTTCGCGGTATTTTTCAAAACCTGCCACAATCAAAATCTACCGTGGTGGTCAAGAGCAATGAAGTACAGCCCATTTCTCCAAGTGATTACTTGAGCCTTGAACAGGCAAAAAAGAAGGTGACCGAGCTTTTTTCGAACGTGGGGGTAGATGGGGCGGAACGTGTTCAACCTATACTGAGGAGCAGTCTCAAGGCAAATCTTTTTTATGATGACACGCTTACGGAAAGTGCCTTGAACGAAGAACTTTCTAAAGTATCCTACACACGAGGAGAGGTCGATCAGGGTCAATTGATTATTTCCAAAGGTGAGATTGTAGAGAATGATGACTTTAAAATCCTTAATTCCCTTAAGGATGAATATGAGTCCGATCTGTGGATGGGTAGCAATTACTATTTCATTTTATTGGGATACACCATTTTGGTGGCTTTGGTGTTGATTATGTTGTTTTTGTTTTTAAAACGTTACAGGAACGAGATCTTTCAGAACAACAACAAGGTAACATTCATTTTCTTCAACATCTTATTAATGGTTGTCGCCACAACGTTGATGGTCAAGCATTATGAGGATTTTATTTATATGGTTCCGTTGTGCATCCTACCATTGATCTTAAAAAACTTTTTTGATGCTAGATTAGGCCTTTTTGTACACGTACTAACGGTACTTATCCTTGGTTTTATAGTGCCCAATAGTTTTGAGTACATCTTTTTGCAGATAATAACGGGTATAGTTACCATATTAACTGCCTCTGAGCTTTATAAGAGGGCGAACCTGTTTATTTCCGTAGGTCAGATAACCTTGATATATATTGTTGGTTATTTCGCTTTCCATGCGATACATGAAGGCAATATGGACAACATTGAATGGATATTATTCGGTGTGTTTGTTCTAAATGGGTTGTTGACACTTTTTGCACAACCATTGATATACATGTTCGAGAAAATTTTTGGACTTGTGTCCGACGTGTCCTTATTGGAGCTTTCTGACACCAACTCCAAATTGCTTAAAGAGCTTTCGGACAAGGCGCCCGGAACTTTTCATCATTCTTTGCAAGTTGCAAACCTAGCGGAGGCAGCTGCCAACGAAATAGGGGCAAATGCCATGCTGGTAAGGGTAGGTGCACTTTATCATGATATCGGTAAAATGGAGCGACCTACTTACTTTACGGAGAATCAAATCACTAATGTTAACCCACATGATGACCTTCCTCCGAAAGAAAGTGCCAAGATCATTATTGACCACGTGATCAATGGAATAGAGATTGCAAGAAAAAATAAGCTGCCCGACAGGGTGATAGATTTTATCAGAACCCACCATGGAACAACATTGGTCTACTATTTCTATAAAAAACAACAAGAGTTGGAACAGGATGTGGATAGGAGTGATTTTGAGTATCCGGGTCCCATACCTTTTTCCAAGGAAACAGCTATATTAATGATGTCCGATGCCGTTGAGGCAGCATCAAAAAGTTTGAAGAATCCTACATTTACCATTATTGACGAGTTTGTGGAGAAAATCGTAAAAGGTCAGATGCAGGCCAATCAATACTTGAACGCCAATATTACCCTAAAGGAGATTGAGATGGTAAAGAAAGTACTCAAACAAAAGCTTACAAATATTTATCATTTGCGTGTGGAATATCCTGAATAGCAGGGGTATTATAAAAGTTCCATTAAAAAAGTGAAAAAATAGTTGCGATCTTACATCTGAAAAGGTACATTTGCATCCGCATTTTTAGGGTGCACGTTCATAGAACATAATAGGAGAGGTGCCGGAGTGGTAACGGAGCAGATTGCTAATCTGTCAGCGCGTAAGTGCTGCCTGGGTTCGAGTCCCAGTCTCTCCGCTTTTTCCAAAATTTTCGGGGTGTAGCGTAGCCCGGTTATCGCGCCTGCTTTGGGAGCAGGAGGTCGCAGGTTCGAATCCTGCCACCCCGACGAACCACTAAATAGGTGGTATTAAAGCACTGTTAATCGACTGATTGACAGTGCTTTTTGTTTTTTATGCATTCATCTGATATCAAATAAAACCATATAAAAGGTGTAGAGTTCGGTGAATGGTTCGGTACGTTTCTTGTGCATAATTTAGCTTCAGTTTGACGCTGTTTATGGGTGTTTTGCAAAACCAGTTTTGTCAAACCCAAAAATTATGTATTATGCGCAATTCCAACACTTTAAAGGTTCTAATCTTCACTAGGGACATTTCCAACAACCCTGAAAAATTGACCATTTATGCCCGTATCACCGTCAATGGAAAACGTGCCGAGATAAGTTTGAAACGTTATGTTTCGGTGAATGAATGGGATGAAAATAAGGGAAGGCTACATGGACTTACCCACAAGGCCCGTTTGTTGAACAGCTATCTGGATGAGGTGTATGGCGAGATCATGGATACCCATAAACAGTTGTTACGTGAGGACAAGATTATAACCTCACAAGCAATCAAAGCCCGTTATCTGGGACAGGATGAAGAGCACAAGACCCTTATGGAGCTTATCAAGTATCATTACGAATCACAAAAGAGTAAGCTTCGTCCGGGAACCATGAAAAACTATTATGGTACAGAAAAATATCTCAAAAGGTTTTTGGAGCATACCCGCAAAATTCAAGACATCAACTTAAAGCGATTGAACTATAAGTTCATTACTGATTTTGAGAACTATTTGATAAATGGGCCTGATCTGCAAAAGGGAAAGAAGTGTACCAATAATGGGGCAATGAAACATTTGGAGCGGTTAAGGAAAATGGTAAACCTTGCCGTTAGGTTGGAATGGTTGGACAAAGACCCGTTTGTAAACTATAAAAAGCATTATAAGAAGAGTGAACGCTCTTTTTTGACCGAAAGGGAACTCAGGCTCATTGAGGAAACAACATTTTCAGGAAGGGGGTATGAGAGGGTCAAGGACACCTTTCTTTTTTCATGTTATACAGGATTGGCCTATGGAGATGTAAAGGCACTGGATATTGATCATATGCGGTTCGGTATAGATGGGAACCTTTGGATTCATACGAAAAGGGAAAAAACTGATGAAGCGGTCAAGGTTCCCTTACTCCCCAAAGCAAAACAAATCTTGGATAAATATAAAAACTGCAATGAAAGATTGGTACACGGAAAGTTGCTACCTGTATTGAGCAACCAAAAGACCAACAGTTATTTAAAGGAGATTACAAAAGCCTGTGGAATCTATAAGAATATTTCTTTCCATACTGCCAGGCACACTTTTGCCACAACGGTAACCCTATCCAATGGAGTACCGATAGAAACCGTTTCCAAAATGCTGGGCCATACAAAACTGACCACTACCCAAATCTATGCCAGAGTATTGGAACATAAGATAGGAGAGGACATGCAAAATCTGATAAATCATATGCAGACCAAAAAAGCAGCCGAAGGATGATAAGGATGTATTTCTTCGGTCCCGCTTGCGGGACGTAGGAATAGCAAGAGGGTGATGCGCAATTTGCGCCATCACGGTTGTTTTCGGGTCTTCAACAAGTTGAAAACCAGTTGATTGAACAGATTTTGGAATTCTGTGCAAAATCAGGGGTTACAGTAGACTTTTCCGGAATCTACAGTAAACCCTTTGGGAAGCCCTATAAACACTGGAAATTTTTGACGCAAAAATTGACGCAATTTCACTAAAAACCAAATCTCACCTATGGAAAAGCATTCTATAAACGGTAAAACAAAGAAAGGGACAGGTGGTTATTCAAATATCACTTTTAAGAAAGAAACGGCCACACGCTTTCGCAGTTATTCCAAAAAGTTCAACAAATCCCATAGCGATGTTTTGGATGGAATGATACAATACTTCAAAGAGAACAACCTTGATCCTTTTGGAGAGGGAACAAAGATTATCCTTGACAGTATCAAAAAGATGGAGCGTCAGATGATGAAAAAATTCGATAGGCTCATCGCCATTATCAAGAACATGGAAAAGACGAGTATCCGGCCCACCTATGAAATGGTACTCATTCTTTATGAGGCCTATGTAAAAGATGGGAGGAAACCCAAGCCTGAACCTATCCAGATACAGGAAGAACGAATAGATTTTTTGGAGCCTAGAAATTCCGTTCCAAAAACAGAGCACGACAGAATTCTAAAAGAATTCAAAGATTATAAAGAGCACTGCAATGAAATGCTCCAAAATGTGGAGAAGGTAGAACCAATGATGGGAAAGCCCTATCTGAAAATCAATATGGGTATCGGGGATTTTGAAAGCCTGAAACATCAATTAAAATAACAACCATGTACCTTACCATCTCAGCTCAGAAAATGGGCAGTACCTACAACTCCAGTGTAGGGAACTATGTGGACTATCTGGAAAAGGAGAACCAAGATAGGTTGCCCGAACAAAGGGAGGAATTCTTTGACCAAGAGAACGACAGCGTAAGCCCTCAAACGGTCATCGATGAAATAGATGCCAATACGGCCAAATTAAGGCAGAAAGACCCGAAATTCTATTCCATAGTGGTCAGCCCCAACCAAAGGGAACTGAAGGCCATCGGCAATGACCAGAACCTGTTAAGGGAATACACAAGGAAGCTGATGGAGGACTATGCCAAGAGTTTCCATAGGAACCAAGAGGTCAAGGCCGAGAACCTGAAATATTACGCCAAGATAGAGCATGAACGCACCTATCGGGGCTTTGACAGGCAGGTTCAGGAGAACGCTCCCTACAGAGGTGAGATAGCAAGGCTCAGGAACGAGATACGGAAAGTGGAACGGGGCGAATCAATTGGGAATGTCAATGAGCTTGAAAAGAGGATCAAAGAACAAACAAGATTGGCCCCGCACAAACAGAATGGACAATTGGTGGCCGCAGGAATGCAGAAAGAGGGACCTCAGACCCATATTCATATCATAGTCAGTAGAAAGGACGTAACGAACACCTATACACTTTCCCCAATGGCAAAGCACAAAGCATCCGAAGTGGAACTGAACGGAAAGATGGTCAAGAGAGGATTTGATAGGGACAGCTTTTACCAAGCTGCGGAAAAGACCTTTGACAGGACAACAGGGTTCAAGAGGAACTATGTGGAATCCTATGTTGGGAGAAAGGCCCATGCCAAGGAACCTGGGAAGTTCTTTGCCAAGGTCATGGGACTGCCCACCAAGGAAAAGGACATGGCCTTTAAATTACTTAAAACAATGGGGGTAAAGGCTCCTAGTATCCCGACCAATAAAGTGCAAATGGCAGCCAAGATCATCAAAGCTCTAGGTAGGGGAATAGATAAGGCAAGGGGAGCTGGTGAGGACATGGGCTACTGAAATGAAAAAGGTAGGTTGCGCCCTATCGGGTTTTTGCAATACGCTTATCTACCGGAACACTACAAAAACCCGACAGGATCCATGCGCAAAAGTTGGGGTAAGGATTTGGGACGCTTGCAGCACTTCACTGCGTTCCGTTCGCCATTTATTTAGATTCTAATTATTGCATTGATTTCTACTGAATCTAGTTCCATATTAGGCCCTCTGTATTTAGAGAATCTAACAAAGGTTTTGAAATCCCAATTTCCATACGCATCCTTACGTTCACATCATCTTGATAAAGTGAGTCATTTAAGTATAATGCCATTAAGTAATCCACGTAAATATTGTTCCCGTTTTGTGGATCGTCAACTTCTTCAATGGTTTTCAGCAAAAGTGAATCACTGATATTTGCGGCCGTATTGATTTTGGCAATCTTAAATTCATTGGTAATCTGTAGGCTTGGCGGTATTTGTTCAAGAGAGAGCAGTGCTAGTTCAAAATCGCCACTGTTTATTGCACTGCGGTAGTTCACCAGTGCCCTATTGGCTTCATGACGTTTTGGGGAGAAGGCTGTGTATTTTGTGTTCAATAGCACAACATCCCGCATGCTTTTACTGAACCATTGATCATCTTTATAGCTATATATGTCGGTCAGATATGGTTTCCCTCGATGGAAATCAACTCTGTACCTCGTTAAATGGTAATATCCATCCTCGATAAGGATATAAGTTATTTCTGCATAGGTATCTATGATATTGGTTTTGATATGCATCAAAGTAGCACCTGAATGTTTGACCCTGTTGATCAAGTCCAAATTGTGGTTTTCAACATTTCCCTTTACCGTAGTTTCATAAACATGGTTAAATACCCCGTGACCTATATTGCCCAATTTTCCGATTCTCTGTTTGAACAGGGTATGGTTCCAAGCATTTTTAATGAAATCGAATTCAAAATTTTTAAGAGCATCGTTCAAGTTCCCAACAAATTGATGGACTTCCTTTATCTGTTCCTTTGTCAAGTTTTGTTCTTTTCCAGAATCATTACATGACAGAAACAACGTGGTAAAAAGCAGTGATATTGAGATGAAATTCTTGATTTTTAATAGAATTTGGAGGGTTGATTTTCTATTGTTTTTTTTAACTTATTAATGTTAGTTAAAAAGTATCTTGTTAAGTGTTGCTCTTTAAAGATATCTATTCGTTAGGATTAATTTAAGATATTAATTTATGATTCTTAGGCATTTGAGTGTTTAGCATATCATGCCTATCTCCGTTAATATCTAAAATAAATATAAACTAACTAGTCATTTATGACTCCCTAATTATTTGAATTGGCGAATAGGAAAAGAGCAAACGATTTTCATAGCTTGTTTTCTACACCATTCCGATATCCACGGAAACCTTCGAAAAATACGCATTCGATTTCTTAAGAAATCCTTCGTATTACTATTTTTAAATAAGAAAAGTATCAAAAGCAATATGTTAAAGCTCAACTAATTTATTATTTTAGAAAGCCTATTTTTCAAAATGCTCCAATGGACTAAACATGTGGAATAACTTCAAAACTTATGGAGATAGTCCCGAAATAGCTTTCGAGACACTGTGCAATCAACTTTTTGAAAGGTTTATGCACAGAAATTATAAAAAAGACCTCGCGAGGTTTAGGGTAATTAATGGAGCTGGGGGAGACGGAGGTATTGAAGCCTATGGTGAACTCCATGTCGGAGGTATTGTGGCAGTACAGTCCAAATGGTTCCCTACCGCGATGCAGACTTCCCAGATCAATCAAATTAAGAAATCCATTACCACAGCATTGGAGATAAGGCCAAATATTTCGGAATATATCATTTGTGTCCCAAGAAATTTTGCTTCAAAAAAAAGAGGGAAAGAGGGTAAGATTCCCAAAAATACAGAAGAGGATAGGGTAAACAAACTCGTGTCTGATATAAAAGAGCTTTACAACGACCTAAAACTGACCTGGTGGACTACAGATGGAATTCTAAGAGAATTACAACTAGCGGCCAACGAAGGTATCCACCGCTATTGGTTTGATAAGGAAACCATAGACTTTTCGTTGTTAACGGAGCAATTCAGGTTTCAGAAAACCAATAATTGGCTTAAGGAACGTTATGTTCCTGCCCTGCATACAAGAGGTGTCATCCATGAACAAGTGGGTCAACTGATTTTTTCCAAGAAGTACCGTGTGGCACTTATTTCCAGAGTCAGGGATGTACAGACAAAAATCCAAAAAACGGCTAAGTTGCTGGAAAGTTTTAGCGATTCGGTTTCCGAAAAAAGTCTATTGCCAGCCATAAAGGAAGTGGAAGCGTATTTGGCCAAAACAAATGTGGTCGCTTCCGATCTGATAAGGGAAATTGTAGCTTCCAATATGAATTACCGGGTAATTTCGGATTGTCAGGAACCGGAAGGCATTTCTATTTTGGCCAATTATCTCGATGACTTCAAGCCCATTGGCATTGAAAAAAATACGGTCTATGACCTAAAAGGGCTAGTACAGGACCTCCTTCGGATACGCCCCATGGGTTTTTTCATGGATATTGGGGATTTATTGAACGTCTCAAGAAAGTTTATCTTTGGTGGCCCCGGAACTGGAAAGACCCAAGGTTTGGCCAATGTTGTTGAACTGGCAATTGACAATGATTACCCAGCAATCTTGATCAGAGCCAAAACCGCCAATAGTGGTAATTGGACCAGTCTTTTGGAGAAGGCTATGGATGTTAGGGGATGGAACAAGAACGAGCTTTTTTCGGCATTGGAGGCCCTAGCAATCAAAAAGGACATACAAAAGGCCATGGCCCTAGATTATGGTGTAGAAACCGATTATTCCAAAACGGTTGCACTCATCTGTATTGATGGACTTGAGGAAGCCGTTGAAAAGAAAGAGGAATGGTATGACCGAATAGCGGAAACCAAGGAAATCACCCTACGATATCCGAGAATCAAATTTGTATTTACCGCACGACATTATTTTTACGACAATTCCAAGGGTATCGATTCATTATCGGAAGAGGTGCACCTGGAGGGTGATGGTGACGTTCAGATATACGAGGTCATCGGCGCGTATTTTGAACAATATCGGATTACCGGAAAACTATCACACCCAATACAGGGGCTTACTAGTCTTTTTGCCCTGAGGCTGTTTTGCGAGGAATATGAGGGTCAAAACCTAGATAATCTCGGGAAGGTCGAGACAACCGTTCAAAAGCTACTGAACCTGAAAGTGGCGCGTTTAAATGCGGAGTTCACCAAGAACGTCGGAACGGGTATGACCATAATTGAAAACCCTGTGACGGACGGTTTGTCCATATTATCCAAAGCATTCTATGAAAGTGGAAGCATAACGCATCAGGAGTTGGTCCAACTGCTTAGTCAAGACGAAGCTGCCTTTTTCACCCCTGAAACAGCTGCGAGCCTTATACAGTTCTTAGTTAACAATGGTGTCTTGACAAAATATGAACAGTTGGAAAAGACAGGTATTCTAGAAAAAAAAGTAACAAATTACAGCATCACGTACCAATCCATTATCGAGATACTGATCAGCGAGGAAATCTATGAAAACATAAAAGTGGAGAGTGAGGATAAACTTCCGGATATACTTTTTAGGCCCCTTGCCCTTCCAAAACACCAGGAGCCCATTAAGGATTTTAGGAGAAAATCAATTGCCCCAAACAGGCAAATAATTCAAAATCTAGTTTCACGGATCTTCAATGAACAGGAAAAACTCATTGGTGAGGAAGATTTCTTAGTAGATGGGCTTTCCCAGGACCAAGTTCTGGATTTGCAATTTGAGGCATTGCTAAGAGCACCCGAATCTTTGGCCGTAAAATATGATTCATTTGTTAGGGGTCTCTTTTTCAAAAATTACGAAATCCGTTTTAAAGTAATTAAAAAACTGATCATCCCTTCCTCAAAAGGCAATGGCAAATTTTTTAATGCCAATTGGTTGCACGAAATCTTGATGGGGCAGTCCACGGTCTTTGAAAGGGATAAACTCTGGTCGGATCTAGACAATGAGGAAATGAACGATTTTAGTGAGTCTGAACGTTATCTTTATAGGGCCAACTATACTCTAAGGAAACTTTTGACCGACAATATCCTTGATAGGGCTAGGGTATCCGATGATGCTACACATGAAGGGTTCCCTTTGATCCTTGCTTGGGGGCTTTCTACCATAGACAGGGAATTACGGGAGGGTATTTCTTCCGCCCTAACCCAATGGGGTATCCTAAACCCTAGGGAGTACAAGCTACTTCTCACTAAAATTTTTAATTGCAACGACCCCCAAGTCCAAGAAGATTTGGCCTCCATTACATTGGGAATTGCCAGCAGGCTGAAGGACTTCGATGGTCTCCAAGAACTGTCCGGATGGGCTCTGTCCACCATATTTGAACATCGTAGCGTACATCGAAATGTTATCGTCCGCCAAGGTTTTAGGTCCATAGTGGAAAGGGCATTCCGGTTTGGTTTAATTTCCGAGGAAAAAGTGGCCCTAGCCAGACCAAGGCCCATGGAGGATTTTAGGCTTTTGAAATTGGATACGGACTATTTTCGCAAGGCCCAACGAGAATATTATCCAATTGTCCATGACCTGGCATGGTATGTTATTGAAAAGGGCTATCAAAATTTTTTGACGGGTCACGAGGCTAAGAACGAGGCCGAGAATAAAAGTATCAGGCTAGAACACCAATTTCTTGACCAATACCGGAAGAATTATGGGAATAAGGAGATATATCCGCGATCCTGGACCATGTCTGCAGCACTTCATTATATTAAAGGGCTGGGGCTGACCAGAACTAAGGGCAGTTGGTTCACTGATGCCTCTCATGGATCAAAAAGCAAGATTTATACCTATGAGGAAAAATATACTTGGTTGGCGGTTCATTATCTGCAGGGGTACCTATCGGATTACTTGCCCTATGCGGAACGTTCTTATAGTGTGGAAAGGGACTGGATTGCCAACTATAACTTGCTTACACCGATTCACAATCCGGTTGAAAATGTTATGGATGAGGAAACCATAAACCATCAACTAGAAAAACGGAATAGCATTTGGCGAATCAAGGAGTCCCTTGTAAAAGAAATAGTCCCATCTGATAGCTTTCGGGAAGATATAGAAAAAGCTGTTCTAAAGGATCCCGATCTGGATTTCAAAAAGTGGCTTTTTTTTAAAGATTTTGAATTCTTAAATAAAAACGAATTAGCCGTAAGTCTCTACGGGTGGACAGAGTTGAACAATAGGTCGGAAACACTTATTACTTCCTTGAAGACTCAGGCTTGTATAATAGAAAAAAGGAATTTTGAAGTACTCAAGGACATTGTTATCAACCAACCTGGCGGTAGATATTGGCTGGGAGGCAGTGACAACTACCAAGCTTCGGCAGACACCTATGTATATGCCAATCCAACGGATATCGTATGGATGGACTGGATTGGGGAAAGCCAAAATGAAATTTGGATAACTGACGAAATTTCCTTCTTCTTTACGCGAACCAGTGTCACTAAAAATGATACCCAGGGAGAAAAGGAGGTTTTTATCCCAGCAAAAAAAGTAAGAGCCCTTTTAGGAATCAGTGATTATAAAGACGATAAATTTTTGGATACCACCAATACAGTTGTCGGGTCCATCTCCGAGGTTTCAGAGGGCTCATTCAAAGACCGACAGGAGTTGCTTGTTGTTAAATGGGACATGTTGCGAAAAGCATTGGAGGCCAAAGGGCTTCAAATATTGTGGTTTTCCCAATTTTTTTCGAGACAGAACCCATTTAATGAAAAATTAGACAAGGACTTTTATGCCCAGCGAGTTAAAAAGTATTTCATATGGCAAGAAAATAAAGAATTTAAAAGCCACAAATTTTGGGATGAAAGATTCAGTAATCATAAGGACTAATAATCAAATTCTTTGTCTTTTTTAGCCTATGTTATATTTTCGAATAAATCCCCGTAATAAATAATATCACTTTTAGTACTTGGGTAGTTAGTGTCAAAGATTAAATTGGTCCCGACCGAGAAATTCAGACTTATAATGAAACTGTTTTACGATAGCCATATGAAATGAAACTTTTTGCTTTCGTCATTCAAATGCTTTTTTAAAACTGCTAAATCTGTGTTTAATCTAAAATTTTCAGTTCTAGATTTGAATATTGGATGGAGTTTCATCGTTTATTGAGCTTTTGAAATACCTCTAAAGGAATAGTCAGGAAAAAATGTTACTCCTGAGCTAGTTTCAATTTTTACTTCAACTCTGCATATATAACCTTGGTAATCATTTCAGGTTCTATATCTAGTAAGTCTGCAAGTCTAACTATTTCTCCCATAGTGAACTTGTCGGGATGGTTCAGCTTGACCATATACCTGCCATAATTTATGCCAAGGGATTTCGCAATTCGGGTCGGATATAATTCTGCAAGTGTGTACATCTTTCGAATTTTTCCCGTCTCGAACATTGAACCTATGGAAACCAGTGCAGGGTCTTTATTATCATCTTTTTTTGTCATGGGCGTATTTGTTAACCCTAAAATGACAAGTAATTCATTTATAGTACTGTAAAATATACTTATAATAAGTTAATAATTACGATTAATAAATAAATGATTACATTTGGTAAGTATTCATTAAAATTTTATGCTCGTGATTTCAAATATCGACAACAAACATCTTGAATTATTGAAGAAAGGTTGCCCTTCGACTTTTGCAGAAATCTATACAAAATACAATAGACCAATTTACTGGCTGGGAAAGAGCTTTCTCGATGATGGTTTTGTTGTGCAAACATTGGTTCAGGATGTATTCTTGAAGTTGTGGGTGAATAGGGACAGTCTGGAATCCCCTAAGCATATTTATTTTTTCTTGCGGTTTGTGATGAAAAGGGAGTGTATTTCATACTATACGCGCCCTAAGAACAGGTTTTTCAGGAAAGTCCACTCGTTGGAGAGTTTTGAGAATTACCAAGACTATATGGTCGGGTATGACCCTGATGAAGACAATACCAATTTTAAACTACAAGAAGGAGAACAGGAAAAGTTCGAAAGTATCATACGCGTCCTGCCCTTATTGGATGACAGTAAGAGGCATGTGATCAATCTGTGTTTGAAATATGGCTTTCAGTATAAAGCCATTTCCATGGCAACGGGAAAGGGCATCAAAGAAACCTGTAGAGAGATCAAGGAAGCTATTGAAGATATTAAAACCATCCTACATCAAGGAAATAAGCTCGATTCTAGTAATAACAATACAGATGAGATAAAGTTTATTGGCGAGATGACCGAAGAGCAAGCTAGGGTGTTTAAAATGCGTTGTGAACTAAAATATTCCTTTTCCGAAATAGCCAATGAACTTAACCTCTCCCAAAAGGAGGTGCATCAGGAATTCATGATAGCCTATAGGCTAATGGAAGCAAAACATCAATTGCAATCAGCCTAGCATGGAAAAATCAACCCTAAAACTCACTCGAAAGATCCAACTCTTGATAGACCTCCCTACGAAAGAAGAGAAAAAGCAGGCTTTGGATAAACTGTACCAGTGGCAGAACAGGTGTTTTAGGGCAGCCAACCTAATAGTAACCCACCTTTATGTACAGGAAATGATAAAAGAATTCTTTTATCTATCAGATGGGATAAAATATAAATTGGCAGATGAAAAGAAGGATGAACAAGGAATCCTTAACCGTTCTAGGACAAACACTACCTATCGAGTCGTATCGGATCGTTTTAAAGGAGAAATCCCCACAAACATATTGTCCAATTTGAACCAAGCCTTGATTTCATCTTTCAAGAAAAATAGACCAGAGTATTGGAATGGTGAACGCTCCTTGAAAAACTTCAGGAGGGATATGGCCTTCCCTTTTGATTTGGAAGGTATGAGTGGATTACACTACAGTGAGGAGAAAAAAGCCTTTTGCTTCCGTTTGTTTCAGATTCCGTTTAAAACCTACTTGGGAAAGGACTTTACGGATAAACGAAAATTGTTGGAACGGGTAGTCGAGGGAGAGACTAAACTATGCACATCACATATCAAACTAAAAGACGGTAAGATTTTCTTATTAGCGGTATTCGAAATTGAAAAAGAAAGCCATGAATTAAGACCTGAGATTATTGCAGAGGCTTCTCTGTCCCTTGAATATCCCATTGTTGTAAGAGCCGGCAAAGCAAAGCTTACTATTGGTACAAAGGAAGAATTTTTATACAGAAGGCTGGCGATACAATCGGCACGCAGACGGGCAAAAATCGGGGCAACCTATTCCAAATCGGGTAAAGGCATCAAAAGAAAACTAAAGGCGGTTAACAAACTTGGTCAAATGGAACGTCAATATGTCAATAACCGTTTGCATGTCTATAGCCGGAGGTTGATTGATTTTTGTGTTAAACATAGAGCAGGAACCCTCATACTTTTGAATCAGGAGGAAAAAACCGAGATTGCTAAAGAAGAAGGGTTTGTATTAAGGAACTGGAGCTATTGTGATTTGATTACCAAAATAGAATACAAAGCTAAGAAAGCAGGTCTCGAATTAATTATTGATTAATAGAATGGTCGAGGGTGCTTGTACACCCGTAAGGTGAGGTCAATGACACTCACTAAATGCTTGTGGCATATACAACGCGTGGGCTCTCTTATTTAAATAACGGATGATTACTAATTAATTGATTTCCTTTAGCCTTTCACAAGGACTTACTAATTTATCTAGATTCCTGAGGTGGTTCCCTGAGATTCCATACCATATATTCCTGTACGACTTACGCTTTCTATCTTTAAGAAAATCACTTATTGGTTTGCCGGGGCCTTTATATATCACTTCAAGGTTACCGTCGGGAAAAATATGTGCAGCTATGAAATGTTCAAGTTCCTTATTGAAAGGATAGCTGAAGTTATATGCCATGCTAGCTTTGATTTGAAAAAATATAATAGCATGTGAAAAATCAAGCAATTTTGCATGGTCAAATCCAATTTAATTTTAAGTCTATCTGAAAACTCTGATAGTTTATTCTTTAAATTGCAGATAATCTGTAATTTAAATAGATAATAATATGCCAATGATAACAACCGCAGCTTTAACAGCTTTAATTACATCTCTTGCTCATAAGGGCTTCGAAAGTGCTTTTGAAAAAGCTGGAGAAAAAATTTCTGAAGGGGCCATTAATTGGCTTAAATCCTTGCTTTATAAAGATAACAGCCCTAAAAAAGCCTTAAAGGAATTACAGGAAAATCCTGAAAAGGAAGAAAAACAGCTAATTGTAAAATCCATAATAGAGAATTCCATTGAGGATAATGCAACCAATTTGAACTATCTAAGAGAAATTATTGAAATATTACCGAAGAACCAAAACCACATAACTAACTATAAAAATATCAATACTGGACAGATAAAAACTAGAGGCGGTGATGTGAACATAGGTGATAAATATGACAAATAAGAATATAAATCAAGGGGAGATAACTACCGAAAGCGGAGATGTACACATTGGTGATAAAATCACAAACCTAATTGATGGGCTTTCCTTGGTACTGCATGAATACAAGCAACAATTAAAGAGCATAGAACAACTTATAAATGATTTTAAACCAAGAACTGCACTAAAATTACTGGAAGAAATTGAATTAAGGATAACGGAAAATGGGATAAATGACAACTTGATTCAAAGTAAAATATTGTTCCTAAAGGCTACTTGCAAAAGTGAACTTTTTGATTATCCCGTACAAGTTACTGCTAACGAATTTATTCAATCCTATCTTTTGGCTAAAGAAGACAAAAGGCTTAAGGAAAAGGCCTGTGTTGAATATCTTAATCTTGATAATGAAAAGAAATCCTTGGAACTCGTCGATGAAATTCTTAGGATTGATGAATATAATTTGAATGCCTGGTATGTTAAAATCATTACCTCTCAGAATTTGAAATCTGTTATAAGAGAGGTGCCAAAAGTGATTTTTGAAAATTATGATTTCCAGTTGAATATAGCTTATTGGGTACTTGGGGTTGCGAAAAGGGAGTTTGCCGAGGAATGGGAACGCTTAGGACTCAAAGTGAGTGTAGATGTTGAGAAATACAAAAAGCTTACATTTCAAAATAAACATGCGTGGATAGTGGCACTGGATTTATTCATCAATAAAATTTTCAATGATTTTCCGATTCGATATGTTGCTGGCAAAAACTTTGTCTTTCAAGATGAATATATAATCGATGATGCAATAAAATTTTTAGAGAACTTTATTGCTCCCTTAGAAGAATCCGAAATTCAAGAATCAATATATCATCAAAAATTTTTTTACAACTACTTTCAATATCACAGTACGAAAGAAGGTAGGTTTCTTGATGAATTGGAAACAATCTATTCGAAACTTCCAAAGTTAAATTGGTTTTATACAATGACCTACTGTCAAGCCATTAACCATAATGGAAATTTCCAAAAATCCATTGAGGTCATTCAAGAATATGAGGATAAGGTAGGTGAAAAGATTAGTGAACTATTCCTGTTTAAGGCCTCATTACTTTTTTTATCTGGTAAAAGAGATGGGATTCCACAGGTTTTTGGTGAATATTTGAATACGGTCAACATTATTGACGAGCCTGTAGGGTTTAATATTCTAAATGCTTTTTTGAATCCACTTTCGTCCTTCACTAGTGAACAAGAATTTAAAAAGATTCTGGATAGTGTCTTTAAAAAGAATTTCAAATCAGAGGACTTGAAAAATTTATTCCAAATCACATGTGAAATAAGGTACACTAAGGATATAAATGAGCATGAGTTGTTTGATAAATTAACGAAACTGTCCAAGGTAAAGGAATTAGACCAAAACTATAAGGATTTACTCGCAGAGAATTTTCAGAATATTGGACGAACGGAAGAAGCAGTTAAATTTATTGGAACCTACTTGGATAAAACGAAGGTGTCTCCTTCTCTTAGATTTTATATTGTCTTGCTCGAAAAATTACTAACCAAGAACAAGGAAAGTGGTCGGGGAATATATAAAGAGTTACTTGACCTCCTGTCCTTTTATCGTTTGAACAGTAAAGAGCCGGATGAGTATTTGTTGGGTATTGAACATAACCTTAATCTCGCGAAAAATGATTGGGAGAATTTGAAAGAGGTTGATATTATTTTGTTCCAGTCCTTTCCAAACAATGAATTATATCTGCTTTTTTACCTACTATGTCTCGAAAAACTCAATTTACTTGAAGAATTAAAAGAGGTTTCAAAAACCACACCCACTAATTTTGAAAATGTATCTGTTGGAATACAGGTGAGTAAGTTACTGCTGAGAAATAAGGTGTATAAAGAAAAGGGAGCACAGATAATGTACAACCTTGCCATAGAGCCTTCCAATACTGAGGCCAGAAAATTATTTTTTGGTATTGCTCATTTGTTCAATGCAGATTTTTTTCGACAATTTGAATTTGTTGAAAAAGGGGTGTGGGTCAAATATTCAATAAATAGTGGAGTAGTTGAGGAAGTGAAAATAACCAAGGTGACTGGTATTCAGAAGGAACTGTTAGGCAGAAAAGTTGGAGACAAATTTTCAATCGAACAACCGTTGACCGGAAATATAAATGTGATTGAAGTGTTGAATATCTATAATGATGCATTAAAGCTCAATTATGATATACAAAAGGAAGCCCAAAACCCAATGAACGATTTAGGATTTGCAGCACTTCAATTTCCTGAAAAGATTGAAGATTTTGAAGATTTTCTTGTTAAACAATTCGGCCCAAAACAAAGCCAAGAGAATGCAATTCGAGAGAAGCATCTAAACGATTATTACAATTATAGAATTGGATTTACTGAAGTAAGTAGATCCGTCTTTAATAATCCTGTTGAAGCCTACCTTGCCTTGACCCACGAACGAGACAAAAAGTTTACTACTATCCCACTATTGATTACCCCAACTATATTGGAAGAAACAGAGTTTACTCTTGATTTTACATCGCTTTTACTTTTTTATCAACTCGAACAGAATCTGGATTTTAATTTCAAAATAAAGTTCAAGATTTCATATTTGATCAAAGATTGGGTCAAATTACTACTTGTGGAAGAAAAAAGTTCCAGAGGGCCTTTTGCAAGTCTTAATATTGATACCAAAGGTATTAAAAGATATTTGGTACCCGAAGATTACAAAGATAATCGCATTAATTTTTTCGAAAGTATTTTGAATTGGATAGAGGAAAATTGTGTTGTGGATTTGGTGGAAGAGAAATTGGACATAGCATATCAGTTAGAAGATAATATGGATGAAGCTGATTTAACTATGAAGCTAATGGTGGACAATATGCACTTTGCCTTACGGGAAAATAATCATTTAATAACTAGTGATAGTACATTATACCTTTTTCAGGCTAAATCGAAATTGAAAAATAATATAATCGGTCCTGAAAAGTTCTTACTACACTTCCACGCAACCAAGTGCAATACCGAATTTTATAGATTTTTGTTAAAGACTAATTATATAGGTGTTGATATTAATCTTGATACATTAAAAAATGAATTCTTTGCTTTGTTGTCCGGTAATGAGAATTACTACGGCAAATGCCTCGAAAATCTTTCTTATAGTGTACACAACAATCCAGAGGTTATCAATGTTACTTCTAAATTCCTAAAAGGATTGTATCTTATGGAATCGGTCACAATCGAAAATAAGAACCTGCACTCGTTTGAGCTTTTTAAAAGTACTTTTTACTCCATGCCGGAAAGTTTGATTAGGGTTTATAGGAACACAATCGTAAGGGAATTTACACTTCTAGGTAATTATTATGATGAAGTTCTTAAAATGTTTGATAGCACCAAATCCCTTTTTAATTCAAAATAGAATGAAAATCCTAATAAATACGTGCAAATTCTATCTCTGAATACTCTTTGCGGTTTTAATAGTGTCCTTAGTAATTTCCATGTGTTGGCTAATGTTAAAGTCTTGGTACGGTATTCCTAAATGGGCACATGAATTTGGAGATAGTTTTTGGAATGGCCAATAGCATTTTTTGAGCTTTGGCATTTGCATTCCTTATAGTTAAAGCACTCCTCCAGAAAAGAGTACTTGAATTACAGTGCAAAAAGTTAATTGAAACTAAAAAAGAAGTAAAAATATCGGCTGATTCCCAAATGGAGACTGTTCGTGCCCTTCAAGGGATTATTGACATTAATTATTATTAATAATATTATCTTATTCTATTTTATAAGTGGACAAAAATTTAAAATACTATTATAAACCATGAAAGCCTTTTACTTTTTTTTGTTTTTTTTCCCAACTTTATTGATAAGTCAGTATCAAATAAATGAAAATAATTTTCAAATATTAAAAGATCTTAAAGGAGAAATACTACTTGTAGATACTTATCAAAATCATCTAATTGATGACATGTACATTAAAGTATTTAATTCGGGTTCAACTAAAAAAAAATTAGAAAAAGAAATAGTAATTCTAGATAATTGGGATAGTAGAACTGAAAGACTTTTTTATGAAAATGGAGAGTTGCAATCTGAGAGCAGATTTAAGAATGGTGTCCTATATGAACAAATCCATTATTACGATAACGGTTCAGTAAGGGGCATTTCCATTTATAACGATAAGGGGAAAAAAATTAGCCAAAAAAATTTTGATTATAACGGCAAGTTGTATGGAATATATCATGCTGTAAATGATTCTGTAGATACTACAGAGTTTTACTTTAAAGATGGAAAGACTGCTTTAAGAAAAAGTCGTACGGGAGAAGATATTATTACAGAATATTACAACCAATCTAACGGTCTAATTCTAGCAGAGGAAACGATTACATCAACATACGAAAAGGAATGCTTTTATAGTTCAGATGGTGATTTGCTTAATGAGTCAGATTTTACTTTCGAATTTCTATTTGATGTTAAAAAATCAAAATACGGCAAAAATAGGGTTATCTCTGCATTAAAAATTATTGGAAATTTCGAAAATGGATTTCCTCAAGGTACCGTTGAAAGGTCAACAAATTCAAAAGAATCATATGATATACTCAATTATAAAAATGGCTTTAAACATGGATTACAACAATATTTCAGGATTGACCATGGAACTAAAGAAAACGAATTGGTTGTTGAAAAAATCTATAAAGCTGGTCAATTAATTGAAGTTAAACGATTCGATAAAAATAACAGAATCCGTGATATAGATTACTTATTGAAGGGGAAAACAAAAGTATTTAAAGACGGTGTTCCACAGTATTT
Organism: Flagellimonas abyssi; assembly: GCF_019457905.1. Lineage (GTDB taxonomy): Bacteria > Bacteroidota > Bacteroidia > Flavobacteriales > Flavobacteriaceae > Flagellimonas > Flagellimonas abyssi. Next base: position 64,569 of record NZ_JAHZSV010000020.1, read on the forward strand.
TGTGTTGAATAAAAGAAATATTTATAATAGAAACCAAAGATTAAATTTAGATGATACTCCTTATGGAGGGAAGCTAGTCGAGAATGGGGATGAATTGTATTATGAAAATGGCTACTTAATAAAAAGAAAGAATTTTGATTCCAATAAAAATCTTGTTAGCGAGATAAAATACTATCCAGGTTACAAAACTGAAACATATTATTACAGGAGAGAATTCTCCAAATCTAATAAACCCTTGAAATTTTTGGAAAGAAAGGTTTCTAATACAGATAGCCGAAATATATATTTTGAACACTATTTTAAAAAGACAGGAGAAATTCTACACATTAACGAGTATAGTAAAGATTTCAAACATAAAGGCGTCTACAAGAAATTTGTTGTCAATGTTAAAGGTAAAGTTGTAGCCTTAGATGTTATTAATTATAATCAAAACGGTACTTTACACGGTACTTTCAACAAAGATAGTTATTTGGCAGAAACGTGGAATTTGAAAATGGCAGATAATTGTACTGCATTTTATAGAAATGGAAAATTAGAAGGCACGGTAACTTATTATAGTAAGAGTGGTACAACGGAAAGCAGGAAACCTTATTTGTTAGATTATTATGAAAATAATATACTGGTGAATAGACACATACTATTGAGATCTCCAGCAATCGCAACAAACTCTAATAGCAATAAGCCAAAAACTAATTCTAGTGCTGGCACTAAGTTTTATTATAATAGGGACTTTATTGTTAAGTCGCAAAAATGTACGTATGATGTATATTTTATTAATACTACAAATGGAAATTTTGATTGCCGCAATTACAAATTAATGGGAAGTGTTTCCCCATCCTCACCAATAACAGTAAGTCTCAAAGAAAATGAATCGGGTATAATTAAAGTATTAAAAATAGGTAAGAAAAATTTATGTGAACAATCCGGAAGTACAAAGCAATTATGGAATATTTCACCAAAAAAAATTAATAAAGACATTTCAATTGTTTTAAGTCCTTTTCTACATGATTTTGAATGTCGGTAATATCGGATTTGAGTTATGAGCTTAATTAAAAGTTCGATAATCAGGTTTTTAATATTTAAACGTAAACTGATGAATCTGAAACGCTCAAGGTTAAATCGTTGCTTTTCAAAAAAATGCCTAAATTAGTGGTGTGAAACTCCCATAAGTTTTGCCTCTGGATGTGCCGATTTGAACACGGTTCAGAGTTCGGTTAACTGGTCTTGGTTAACAGTGTAAAAAATTAAAAATCAGCTATTTATATTCTTAGGGGTGGGCCTGCCACCCCGACGAACCTAGAAATAGGTCACAACAAAACACTGTTAATCATTTGATTTTCAGTGTTTTTTGTTTTTTATGCATTCATTTGATTTCATTTAAAACCAAATAAAAGGTGTGCAATTCGGTGTACAGCGATTAATCTGGAATGTACTAACTTGAAAGGACTTTAGAGTACGATTTGACTTTCGTCTTTACAATTTATTGTTTAACCAAAGTCATGGAAAATGAAATCAAAACACACTTTCACCGTAATTTTCTTTACCAGAAAATCAAGGAGCATTCCAAACCAATTATCCATCTATGTTCGCATTACAGTGGACGGCAAACGTGCCGAAATCAGTCTTAAAAGAAACATTCCCTCCAAAGAGTGGGACAATTCACGGAACCGGGGCAGGGGAGGTTCACAGAGGATCAGAGCATTGAACGCCTATCTGGACAGCGTTTATGGTGAACTATTGGACTGCCATAAAGAACTTTTGGAAGAGAACAGGGTTATTTCCTCAAATGCCATCAAGTCCCGTTATCTTGGCGAGGATGACAACAGTAAGACCTTAAGGGAACTTATCAAGTACCACAATGAGAATATGTCAATTGTCCTGAAAAAAGGGACCATGAAGAACTATTATACAACGGAAAAGTACCTGCACAGATTTTTAGCCAAGAAAAGAAAGGTAAACGATGTCCACCTTAAACAGTTGAACTATGCCTTTATCACCGATTTTGAGCATTTTCTGCGCAATTACAAAGATTCGAAGAAGAATTTATTATTGGGCAACAATGGGGTGATGAAACATCTGGAAAGGTTCAAGAAGATGCTCAACCTTGCCGTCAAATTGGAATGGATGGACAAGAACCCGTTCAACCAGTTCCAGTTGAAATATAACAGATATGATAGGCAGTTTTTGGACGAAGAGGAACTGGAGCAATTGGAAAGCACGGAACTAGGGAACGAACGTTTGGAGCGGATAAGGGACTGTTTTGTGTTCTCATGCTATACAGGCCTTTCCTATGTGGATGTCAAGGAGCTGAACAGTGACAATATCGTAAAGGGAATCGACGGCAACCATTGGATAAGTACCAAGCGTGAAAAAACGGACAAGCCCGTTAAGGTACCCTTGCTCCCAAAGGCACGGGAAATCTTGGAAAAGTATATGCAATGTCCAGAAATGGAAAATAAGGAAAGCCTGTTGCCGATTAGTTCCAATCAAAAGACCAACGCCTATTTAAAAGAGATAGCGGATTCCTGCGACATTGACAAAAACCTGACCTTTCATGTGGCAAGACATACCTTTGCCACAACCGTCATGTTGTCAAATGGTGTACCCATCGAAACAGTCTCGAAACTTCTCGGGCATAGCAAACTGTCCACCACACAGATTTATGCCAGGGTCGTGGAATCCAAGATAAGTGAGGACATTGGCAATCTTTTGATCAGGTTCAAGGAAAAGGCAGTCAAAAAAAGTGCAGTTACATGAAAAAAGGGGAGATGATATTAGCTTCTTTTTACATACTTTAGCCTACCAGATGAATGGCTGTCATCACAGAATACTGCGTTCCAGAGTGGTTTTTCAGTGAGTTGTATATGGTGTTTTGGCAACTATATACCTCTTTACACCTTTGATTTATTTACTGGTACTGGTGGGTTTCTTGCTATCCCTTAAAAATGCCCTACCGCTCCTAAATGCGAAAAAAGCAATTATCCAACCAATGGATTGCATAAACCAAGCGTATCCAAGCTCATGTCTTACACCTGCATCGGGATCGAGCAATAAATAAGGAGTCCTTTTAAGTAGTGGTAAAAAATTAGGAATAAGGAAAACCCCAATTGCGATACCTATAAGGAGAAGCAATATCCCAAGGGTTCTATCTAATATTTGACGGTTTCTGGACACTTCATTAAAAGTATCCATTTTCAATCGTTCAAAAAAACTTTATCGGTGTTTAAGGTTATAGATTGTTATTGTTAGCGTGTATCCCACAAGTTGTATGTGTTGTTCACACTTAGTGAGTGTTGTTGACAACCTCACCTCACGGGTGTACAAGCACCCTCAATATCCAATTGTCATGCAGTAATCAGCTCAATGCCTGCTTTCTCTGCCTTGTATTTTATTTTGGTCATTAGCTCATAATAGCTCCAGTTCCTTAATACAAATTCTTCTTCTTTGGCAATCCCGACCTTGTCCTCTTGATTCATTAAAATAAGTGTCCCTGCCTGATGCTTGATACAGAAGTCTATAAGTTTTCTACTGTATACATGTATGCGGTGTGCCACATAATTACTTTCTGTTTTGTGATACTTGTCCACTGCTTTAAGTTTTCGTTTGCACCCTTTCCCTGATCTGGAATAGGTCGCCCCAACCTGAGCCCTTCTCCGGGCTGCCTGTATAGCCAGCCTACGATAAAGGAATTCTTCCTTGGTGCCGATTGTAAGTCTGTTTTTTCCTGTCTTCACAACTATGGGATATTCCAAGGACAATGATGCTTCAGCGATGACCTCTGGTTTTAGGATATGCTTTTCCTTTTCGATTTCAAACACCGCCAGCCAAAAGATTTTTCCGCCATTCAGTTTAATGTTGGAGGCACATAGCTTGACATCACCTTTTACCAAACGCTCCAACAGCATTCGTTTGTCCGTAAAATCCTTGCCCAAGTAGGTTTTAAATGGAACCCGGTACAAACGGAAGCAAAAGGCTTTCTTCTCTTCATCATAGACAATCCGACTTATACCCTGCAAGCCAAAAGGAAATGCCATGTCCTTCTTGAAATTCGGCAATGAGCGTTCGCCCTTCCAGTATTGAATCCTATTTTTATTGAATGAGGAGATCAAGCCATGGTTCAGGGTGGACAATATGTTTGTAGGAACTTCTCCTTTGAATCTATCAGATACCAATCGATAGGTAGTGTTTATCCTAGAACGATTAAGAATTCCTTTTTCATCTTTTTTTTCATCAGCCAATTTATATTTTATCCCCTCGGATAGATAAGAGAATTCCTTTATCATTTCCTGAACATACAGATGGGTTACTATGAGGTTGGCTGCTCTAAAGCATCGGTCCCGCCACTGGTACATCATATCCATAACCTCTTTTTTTTCGTCCTTGGTAGGGAGGTCGATCAATAATTGAATCTTTCTAGTGTGTTTTAGCGTTGACTTTCCCATATTAAGCTGATTGTAATTGCAATTGATGATTTGCCTTCATCAGCCTATAAGCTTTCATGAATTCCTGATGGACTTCCTTTTGGGACAGTTCAAGTTCTTTGGCTATTTCAGAAAAGGAATATTTCAGTTCACAGCGCATTTCAAGAACTTTTGCCTGCTCCTCGCTCAGCTCCCCACTGAACTTGATTTGATTTGTCATGGTGTCACTGGAATCGAGTTTGTTTCCTTGATGGACTATGGTTTTAATATGTTCAATGGCTTCCTTTATTTCCCTACTGGTTTCAATAATGCCTTTACCCATTACCTTGGAAATAGCCTTGTACTGGAAGCCATATTTTAAACAGAGTTCGATCAAATGCCTTTTATCGGCATTCAACAAGGGAAATATACTTTTGATATGGTCGAAGGATTTTTGTGTCGATTCCTGATCATCGAGGTTTTTGGAATCATTTACCGGATCATACCCTGCCATGTAATCTTGGTAATTTTCATAATCCTCCAGAGAGTTGACCTTCTTGTAGAACTTATATTTTGGTTTTCTATAATATGAGATACATTCCCTTTTCATCACAAACCTCAAGAAATAGAAAATGTGCTCAGGTGATTCCAATTTGTCCCTATTGACCCATAATTTTAAAAAGGTATCCTGGACAAGGGATTCTATTAAAAATTCATCACTAAGCCATTGCTTACCTATCCAAAATATACTCCTAAAGTATTTGGCATGGATATGGTCCAAAGCAGAAGAATCGCCAATTTTTAAAAGTTCAAAATCACTGTATGACATAACAGGCCTCGTTTAAGATGGTCAATGCACCATGGTTAAAATTGATTAGCTTTAAAAGCTGATGCGATTTCTTAAAAAAGGATAAAGAGAAGATAGCTTTGAAAAGTTGAGAAAGCCCCTTTCAAACAAGATAAAGAGGGCGTGAATACTTAACTTATAGCATCAAGGTACTGGTATACCGCACGACAATAAGTAAGCTCACGCCCGGGCCGTGAGCATTTGCACTTATCATCTCGTCGTTAAAAATTACCAGTTTTTGATGCGAGAATCAAAGCGAATGCTTCTAATATGATTAACTTAAGAAGTTTCGCAAATATGTTATTTCCGGGATAAATATAATAAAAACCCCTGAATGAGAGCGAACGCTCTCAAAAAAACTTCCTATAATTTTTTCATTTGTGTTAATGGCAAAGAAAAACACAAATAAAAGTAAAGTTTATTTTTCTGATAAATATGTATGCAGGTTTATCAGTGAGGAATGGTTGACCTCAAAAGACACAAGTGCCAGAAAGTATGGTAAAATATACGGTGTCAACTATCACGTGATAGAAAAAATACAGCAGGAGAATGGTTACAACATACCATTATCCACCTTAAGCACCATCTGTTTCAACCACGGAATCAAACTATCGGATTTCTTTAAATTGGTGGAAAAAAAGTATGGGGAATTTTTGAATGATAGCTATGAGTACAAATAATTCTGAATTGTAATTTAATCCTTTTATTCAATTTTCAGTAACCTTACTTATTTCCATTTATTGTCCACTTGTTGAAGAGTTTTTGGGTTAACTGTTTTACGGCTACGGAACAATTTGCATCCGTTCATAGGTGGTTATATTTCCCCATTTTTTCATATCCCATTTATTCCAGTTCCAAAGCGTATTAATTGAATGCAAACCGTGTTTTTCTCCTTTGCCATTAAATTCTATATTTATGTGGTTGAAAAACAACAGTATAATGTACGGCATATTTGATTTGACTTTCCTGAAGTCCGTACAAACCAAAGTATGTTTATGTGGCAGCTGATTTTCAATCATGCTGTATTTCTTCGGTCCCGCTTGCGGGACGGAGGAATAGCAAGAGGGTGATGCGCAAATTGCGCCATCACGGTTGTTTTCGGGTCTTCAACAAGTTGAAAACCAGTTAATTGAATGGATTTTGGAATACTGTACAAAATCAGGGGCTACAGTAGACTTTTCCGAAATCTACAGTAAATCCTTTGGGAAGCCCAATAAACACTGGGAATTTTTGACGCAAAAATTGACGCAATTTCACTAAAAAACAAAATCGTACCTATGGAAAAGCAAATAACAAACGGCAGAACAAAGAAAGGAACAAGTGGTTATTCCAATATCACGGTAAAGAAAGAAACGGCCATACGCTTCCGCACTTATTCCAAAAGGTTCAGCAAATCGCATAGTGAGGTATTGGATGGAATGATACAATACTTCAAGGAGAACAATCTTCACCCTTTTGGAGAGGGGACAAAGATCATCCTAGACAGTATCAAAAAGTTGGAGCGTCAGATGATGAAAAAAATCGATAGGCTCATCGCCATTATAAAGAACATGGAAAAGACCAGTATCCGGCCCACCTATGAAATGATGCTCATACTTTACGAGGCCTATGTAAAGGATGGGAGGAAGCCGAGGCGGGAACCAGTCCAATTACAGGAAGAGCGTATGGATTTTTTGGAGCCTAGAAATACCGTTCCGAAAATAGAGCACCAGAGAATCCTTCGTGAATTCGAAAGCTATAAAAAGCGTTGCAATGAAATCCTCAACAGTGTTGAAAAGGTAGAACCCATGATGGGAAAGCCGTATCTGAAAATCAATATGGGCATCGGGGTTTTTGAAAGCTTAAAGTACCAATTAAAATAACGCCCATGTACCTTACCATCTCAGCACAGAAAATGGGCAGTACCTACAACTCCAGTGTAGGGAACTATGTGGACTATCTGGAAAAGGAGAACAAGGACAGGCTGCCCGAGCAAAGGGAGGAATTCTTTGACCAAGAGAACGACAGCGTAAGCCCTCAAACGGTCATCGAGGACATAGATGCCAATACGGCCAAGTTAAGGCAGAAAGACCCAAAATTCTATTCCATAGTGGTCAGTCCCAACCAAAGGGAACTGAAGGCTATCGGGAATGACCCAAATCTGCTAAGGGAATACACTAGGAAGCTAATGGAGGACTATGCCAAGAGTTTCCATAGGAACCAAGAGGTCAAGGCCGAGAACCTAAAATATTACGCCAAGATAGAGCATGAGCGCACCTATCGGGGCTTAGACAAACAGGTTCAGGAAAATGCACCCTACCGAGGGGAAATAGCAAGGCTCAGGAACGAGATACGGAAAGTGGAACGGGGCGAATCCATAGGGAATGTCAAGGAGCTTGAAAAGCAGATTGCAGAGCAAACGAGATTGGCCCCGCATAAAAAGAATGGACAGTTAGTGGCAGCCGGAATGAAGAAAGAGGGACCACAGACCCATATCCATATCATAGTCAGTAGAAGGGATGTGACGAATACCTATACCCTTTCCCCAATTGCCAAGCACAAGGCATCCGCAGTGGAACTGAACGGAAAGACGGTCAAGAGAGGATTTGATCGGGACAGCTTTTACCAAGCAGCGGAGAAGACCTTTGACAGGACAACGGGGTTCAAAAGGAACTATGTTGAAACCTATGCTGGTAGAAAGGCCCATGCCAAAGAACCGGGAAAGTTCTTTGCCAAGGTGATGGGATTGCCCACCAAGGAAAAGGACATGGCCTTTAAACTTCTGAAGACGATGGGTGTCAAAGCTCCCAGTATCCCGACCAATAAAGTACAGATTGCGGCCAAAATCATCAAAGCCCTTGGAAAGGGTATAGATAGGGCCAGGGGCACAGGTGAGGATATGGGGTGCTGAAATCCAACAAGTAGGTTGCGCCCTATCGTGTTTTTGCTTCACGCTTATCTACCGGAACACTACAAAAACCCGATAGGATCCATGCGCAAAAGTTTGGGGTAAGATTTGGGGTTTTTATTGTTCTACTTTTAAACAGTTCGGTTTTAAGGGGAGCTTACAATCCAGATGGTGAGACCCTGACCCCTGCGGTGAAACGCATAGCAGCATTGAGATAAGTTTTCGGTCTTATTGCTTATCTCCCAACGTCTCGGCCAACTCATAGCCGGGGCGTTTTTATTTGCTATCTTGTAATCATCATTAACAGGATATTTCTTATGGACAAGAAAGAAGAAAAAGAACCCGTTAGGTTTACAATTGAATTTAAGCGTAAATGGATTATTTGGCTGGTCATTTATTTGGTTCTAATAATTTTCAGCCCAGTATTGTTTTCCAAGATTTCAACTTGGATAAGTTTTGACGCTTCAAGCGGTGTGATTGGTGATACTATTGGAGGAGTCACAGCTCCTTTCATTAACCTGCTCGCTGCTTTTTTAGTGTATCTCTCCTTCAATGCACAAATTAGAGCAAATCAACAGTTGAACAAGGAAAATGAATTTAATTATGTTGTCAATTTATTCAATTTGGTGAAGACAGATTTTGAGGAAAGGAACACTATACACCTTGGAAGCCGCCCGGTCAGTAATCTCAAGTATATCTATGATTGGATGTTGTCTTATGAAAGTAAAGACAGATTTATCAGAAACCTCAATCTTAGATATAAGGAAAGTGACCCAACAAATCTTTATGACGAGAGATATAGAAAAGCAGAAATAAACAATAGGGTTAGAGAACCTTTTCAAGTTGTCAGAAGTCAATTATTTACTTTAAAAGACATGATTAGTGAAATAAGAAAGAGTAATCTTGAAAATGGGCTTAAGAATTTTTATCGATTTCAAATTGAAAGTATGCTATTCAATATGGATTTGTGGCTACTACTTAACCCAGCATTTTTTGAAAAGATGGAATCACTGGATATATTAGAGGATTTGGAAATTCAAGCAGCATATCGAGATTGTAAACTAATGGCAAAAGTTGTCAAAGGTATGGGATATACTGTAAGGTCAGCGCTAGGTTAAGTAGTGGCTAGTACAAATTATTAAAACTAGTGGATGAATCTCTATGCTATGTCAATTGTTTAAATGAGCTTGTTTGTGCAATTGCAGCTTTTAAGACCTGAAAACATATTTTAGCAGTGTGCATTGTTGGGTGAAATTTGGTGCTGACCTGTTGGTATGGATGAATGTAATTTCTGAAATCCCTTAAGGAATGACTAAATTTTTTCACGTCTTCCATAATTATGCCGATTTCACAAGCCGTGTTTATAAGTTGTTGGAGCGTCCAATTATGGAGAGGTTTGACTTTTCCTGTCTTATCTTTTGCTGATGATACGGCAGAATTAAATTTTTGTGGGTTATTTAATGCAATACCTAATAAAATACCTTCCAATGTGCTACCTGATAAGAATATTACGGCAAGAGGAGATTTGGCATTAAGGCATAATTTTATTTCAGACAACCTTTTTTCGAGAACAGATGAAATCTGAGTGTCTAAATTCAGAGACTGGATTGAAATTTCACTAAACTCTTTTTCTAAAAAGGCATCCTCATCAATAGTAGGTTCTAGATTGTCGTCATTCAAAATTATTTTTGAAGTTTTTTGAAATGTCAGGACATCGTCATTTCTTACAATCTTCCATTTATCAAAAGCTAAATATTGATTTAAATCTTTTATATGCTCGTCTAGAACAGAAATTCTACCAATGAATTCTGATGGGTCAAGCAATAATTTGATGCACTTGTCCAATTCGGGTGTCCCATTAATTTGACTTAATTTTTCATCCGTATAAATCCATCTGGAAGGAAACCCTTGTCCATAGGTGTCATTGAAGCCTAACATGTTAAAGAAGCGCACAATCTGAGGGCCACTTCTATATTGTGTCTCTTCGTTGATCAGGTTTCTAAGTTTTTCTAATGTTTTCTTTTTTAATTGCATTCTCTTCCAATTGTCGCCCTAAGATAGAAATACTTATTAACAGTATTCTTTGTCCCCCGAATTGTCACTGTTAGCCTTCCCTAAAAATAGGACAGTTTAAAATTCAGATTTTCTAACTTTAAATTTTAACTGACACATGAAAAAAAGTAAGCTTACCGAGAACCAGATCATCAAGGCACTGAAAGAGAACGAACAGGGCCGCAAGGTCGGTGATATATCCCGTGAGATGGGCATTGACATATTTTGGTTCTTTTAAATGAAGCGGTCTCAGCTAAGAAATGTAAGGTTTTCGGAGCGATTACCTGTCCACCTAAAATGAATTTTGCTAAATGAACGAATCCTTCTAAAAGCCTTTTCTGTCCTATGTTTTCTTTGCCATTGATGGGTCAGTGTTTTATTATTTCCACCAATCAAAATTGTCCGAAACGATGATTTCATTTTTTTGGATATGGTGAGTGGTTTTCATTGGAATTGTTCTAAAATCAAGATTATACTTTTCGGCTAATTGCCTGATTTCATCAGTATCGTCATAGGTAAGCATGAACTTTCCCTTGAGTTGTGCAGTCAATGCAAATAGTGCATCATGGTCTAATTCAAAATGTGTGTACAGCCGTCTTCCTGCAACTGTGTATGGTGGGTCAATGAATGAATATACACTTTCATCATTTTTGACTTTCTCAAGTTCAGTGAATGCATCACCGGTAATGAATTTCATATTCTTCTTAACATGACCAATTGCTTTGATTCTATCTCGTAAAGTTTTAGGATACCATCGCGACTTTATTCCCTTTCCATTTTCACCATTTTTTATTAGTCCTGAACCCTTGGTAATAATTCCTCCATGAAAAATTCTGTTTTTTAGAATGGTGCTGAATGCTTGTTCTTTTTTGGTCTTGTTTTCCTTTTGAAGAATCGAGTTGGCGTTTTCAGGTGTTAGGTCAAAAGAAAAAATTTTGTCGGCCAACCAATTTTGGTCACCATTAATTATCACTTCCCAAACAGCGGCCACTTCATGGTCAAGTTCAATCATTACAATATTGTCTGCTAAATTCTCAAATGCTGCGGTAAGGCTAACAATCCCACCACCCGCAAAAGGTTCAATCAATTTTTTATGTTCCTTGGATTGTTTGAGCCATTGTCTCACGACAGGAATTAACCAAGTCTTGCCACCTGGATATCTGAATGGACTTCTCTGGGGAATTGAAGCCACATTAACTACCTTTTGTATAGCATTTTTCTGTTTCGTTTCAAACATTGATAATTGTCCACCCATGATTAACTGCTTATAATGTCTGTTAAAGACGGAGCATCTGGCGGATTTTTATCCAAATGTTCGTCAAGACGGGTTTGTAGAATATTAATGAAGTCAAAAATATCTCCTGGTTCAGGGGTCGTAACCCTTAACAGAGCTGGCTCAAATTCTGTATAAATTGTTTCAGTTAAAACAAGATTGTTTTGCTTTAGCTGTTTGTCGAAAACTAGGTCGTATAGGAACCATGCAATATCAGCTTTTGGTTTAGTTGTTGTCGGTAGAGAAGGAAGAGTCTCAAAAAATGATTTCTGTAGTGCTACAGTCTGTTTCTTTTTCCAAGATTGAAAAATTCCACCCTTGTATAGCATTTGTGGAATAAGTCTCTTTCGTGATGATGATAGGTAATCGGGTTTTGGGTAGTTGTATCCTGATGGCCATTCAAAGTCTTTAGAGGGCTTTTTCATATAAGCTTCAAATGGATTTCGGAGATTACCTGAAATGTATACGCCTTGAACTTCTAATGAGGCAAAATCTATAAGTTGTCCCTTATCATTGTATTGAACAAGCACAAAGTCTATGTTTCCAGCTGATTGACCATTTTTGTCAACAAGCTTTATTTCAGACAGTGAAGTCCAATTTGCTTTTTTGCCAAATGCAAATTCAGCAGCCTGTTCAATAATAAGCCAATCTTCTCTGAATCTTGTTGGACATGTTATTACCGATGTCCCATTGTGCCAAACACTGCATACACCAAGCGGATTATTCGCTTTATCCTTTGTGCAGTTTGGTACTTTATTGTTGTAAGGACAAAGTTTCTGCTTTCGATATCGCTGTGCCTTCGAATTGTCATTCTCAATTGGAAAGCCAAAAACTTCACCAAGAGGACTTTTGTTAACTGTTTTTTTTGCCATGCTCAAAGGTATAAAATTCTATCGGCCGATAGAAATTGTGCTCATGGTTTTTACATTGGCCCCAACGCCACGCGGATATGAAGAGTTGCATTGGCAGCTTGCTGCCAAGAGGAAAGCCATTAGATGCATATTCGCTATATCCGAAATTAGGATTCACCTTCTTCATATTCTATGAATCCGAGATTAGAACTTATTTTTATTATTTTTCCTTTCATGTAACTATGGTCGCTTCAAAGAATTATTCAATTAGTTTTATTTGAAAAAAATATTGGGGAGGGATACAAGTTAAAAATTTAATGCTACAGGTTTTGTTTTATAAAGCAAAACCTGTAGCAAGTGGATGGTCCATCAATACGAAATAGAAGTAGATTTTTATATAAGCGTATTTAAAGCCAAATTTGAAAGCAAGAATTTGAATACAGAAGATTTTACAATAAAACTAGGCGAGGGTTTACCGAAATACAAAGGGCGTTGGCAATCTTCGTTAAAAAACAAATCAAGGATTTGCTTGAGTTTGAACAAGTGGAAAGAGAAACGATGTGTTGTTTTAGGAACATGAAATTATGAAGTATTTAGAGTGGAATAATATCATATCAGCCTATTTTTTCAATCCTTTTAACACAGGTAAGGATATACATTTATATTTAACAAAGAACGACATCATCAATATTGCAAGACAGCATTTCAACGAAGAAACGGATGATGAAATTTGGACTGATTTTATTGCTTCCATTAAGCGAGGTATTCCGGGTTCAAACGGAAATGTGGTTGCAAAAGCAAAATACGCCCATTCTAAAAGCAACGTTGTCGGCATAAAGAAAACGGAAGGAACTTTTGCCACAATAGACGATGTTCCTGTTTTATATCCGCCTTACATTTCTTATCTGGTTTTTCTTGTTCTTCCATTAATTGTAGGAATAGATGATAAAAACCTAAAGGCAAATGCTTATTCCGGAAGACTTAATTCATTATTGGCAAACAATCAAATTAATGAAACTATTGGGACAACTGATTTCAGAAACAACCAAATAAATTGTTTACGGGAGGATTTAGCGAATTGGGCTCATCCAGTTAAGCTATCTAAAGAAAGTGATTTAGCATTATTAACTTTTTCAGATAATCCGCACGAGCCTAAAAATCCTAAGCACCCTTAAATGGTAGCGCAAATAGCACCTCGTTTTGAAAATGGTGTTCCAAAAGAGGCAAAAAATACATTATGGTTTTTATAGAAGACAATGAATGAAATTCATCAATATCTAAAGGAGTTTAAATATAAAACAAAGAAGAAGTTCTTTGATCAATACAGCTTTAATTATTTGAAGTTTAATGATTTTCAATGGTTGAATTTTGCATTAATAGAGGAATCTTTAGATAGTGGCGATAATTTATTTATAGGGTCTTTTAATAAAGAATTACCATCACTCTCAAAATTTCCAACTGTACTTTCTGTAGCAATATCAATGTTTTTTAAGAATTATTGTGATAGTGAAATGTCATTTCAAAAAGGGGATATAATCCAAAAGAATAGACAAAAATTCAAAATCATTAGCAAAACAGATAAAGGGTATTGGGTCTTTGGTGGTAAAAAAAATCAAGAGTATAAAAAATTAGTCAAGCATAGTAGTATTAAAGAATATTCTGTGGTTACTACGGGGCTGTCAAGTAGAAAAGTGAAAACAGGTCTCAAAGAGTATAAAGAGTTTTACAATACGTTGTTTTCAATAGAATCTGAAGTTCCTTCAAAATTTAAGTATAAGTCTGCAATCGTACTTGTCAAAAAAGAATTCGAAAAAGAAATAAAAAACCAGAAATATCTAAAAGCTGATATAAAAAAATCCATTCCAATGAGGTGGATTACAGCCAAAGGAAAAGAATATTGGAAGGACTTACCCATTGAGCCTATGATATACTGTGTTCCTGATTTTGAAACATTGGAAGAATATGTACTCGATAAAGGGATCGAAATTGAAACATTGGTGGTAATTGGCAAAAATAAATACAAAGAAGAACATGGAACCAACATAAAAAGAGCGGTTAGAGAAGGAGTTGTGAAGAATTGTATCATTATTGGTAGCGAAGACTTACACGATAATGCAGGCCAATTTTTAAAATGGAATTGGACCTATCCTGAATTTGCTTATTTAATGAAACACCCTAATGGGGAAATTACTGTAGCCAACATACAAGACCAACCTTTTGAGCAAGCCTTAAAGAGTTTCACTGACTATTTGTCTAATTTGGAAAAGCAATACGGAATTTCGCTTAAAAACATTAAAGGTTTACGTAAGTTCTTATATGCTTTAGTTTTAGCTAAACAAGAAAACAGTAGAAACCTTACACAGTTAGAATATGTAAAACATCTTATTGGTAAAGTCACTAACGATACAATCTATGAAGAGTTTTACAATCAAAATTTAGAGCCATATGAGGTTTTGGAATATGTAAACCCATTAATTCAAAACATCTTTGATTGTTTCAATAATGAGAAACTCAAATTCTTGGAACAACTCAACTTTGTGAAAGTATTGATTGTGCCAGAGAAACTTGTTGATAATTGGAAAGAAGAGTTTCAAACTACTGTAGGTACTATCTGTTCTTTCAAAGAATTTATGACATTTCAGCATAAGTTTGAGAAAAGTAAAAACGTTTTTGTATTGAGTTTGTTCGGTAATGGAATGAATCAAGGGGAACTTATTGAAACAGCAGCTAATACAAAGCATAATTTCAACTTTTTGGCATATCCTGAAGAAGCAGAAATAATTGAGTTATTTATAACAAACAGGAATAACAATCTGCTAAATGAATACAAATCTAAAGACAGGAAAAAATTGTCTGGTATTAAATTCGAAATTCCTTTAAGTAAGGTTGATATACCTAAATCTCTTGAAGAAATAATGGATGAACTATACGATAGGCAAGATAGAAAATCGTATGAATATGAATATGAGTCTCAAGGTCAGGTAAATTATCAGGTGTGTTTTGAAGACCAAGGTACCCCTATTGTAATAGATGGTTCAAAAACTGTTTTAATGCTTAAAGGAGAAAATTGGATTAAAACAAAAACTTACAATTTAGTAGCTGGTGATTCGGTTAGAATTTACAACAACCTTTCAAAGGAAAAATTGTTTGAAATAGCGGCAGGCGAAGATAGTAATGGGCGTTTTGCAGAAATTATAGAACTCTCTCAACTCTGGAAAAAAGAACTTCGTAGTTATTTTTCTTCTAAAGTAATGAGTAATAAATATTATGATACTTCAGATTTATTAGAGGATTTAAGAGCAAAAGGGGCTACTATATCAAACCCAATTACTATAAATAAATGGTTGGATGAATCGGATAAAGAGCGTTTTCCTAACGATTCAAAAAATGTAATGGCAATTAAAACTTTAATAAATAGTGAGGTGTTAAATGAAAACTTTGACCAAGTCCTTAAAGTAAGAAGTTTTTACAGAGGTGTAATGATTTCTTTGGGAAGAGATTTGAGTGATGATGTCATGGACTATGTAAAATCAAGAGGCCTATATAAAGGTCGAATTTTATCTAAATTCAATCAAGATGAAATTCAATCCTTTATTCATAATGCAGCACCAATAAAAAAAATACAAAGTATAAAAATCACAGACGATGAAGAATCCAACGGATGAAATAGATTATAAAGCAAGACAATTTTTTCAAAATCGGATTAACCGGGGAATGATTGGTCCAGGTTCCGATACTTGGGGCTTGCCTGATGAAGAAGAAATAATTTCCGATTATCCGCTTCCACGATATTTTAGTGGTGTTTTGTTTCCAAATAAGTCAGTGTGCCCTACTCAAAGTGCACAAGATGATGCAGATGGAAATAGTGATGGATTAGAAGATGATGTAGATGTAAATGAAGAAAATCCTGAAATTGAAGAAGTTGACATTGAAGAAAAAGACGTCACCGATAAAACCGTTACAACGAAAGAAGAGTTCAATTTAAGTACAAACAGTTTTTTCCCTACCAACATTGGAGTAACAGTAGCAGTTGAAAAATCGGTTAATGAAATTGATGTGGAATTTTCATTTGGTTTGTATCACCAACCTAAAAATGAGGAACTAAAAATTATAATACCAAAAGCAGGGTACGATTCATTTTTTGAGGAAGGTATTCCATACCCTTTACCTTTTAGAAATATTCTAAAATATAGTGAGGATGGGTTTATGTATTTAGAAAGAGAACTAAAAGGAGAACAAAGAAGACCTCAACGTGCTAATGGAGAATATGGACAGTATGATGAATTTAAGAGGACACAAAATTTAACAAGGCAAACAGAAGAGGGCGGTTATTTTTCAGCCTACTATTATATAGGGTATTTAGACAAGTTGTTAAGTCGCTCTTGGAAAAGGAAACAATACAATTTTAAATTGAAAGTTCCCGTTGTAAAATCAACACCTATACCAGAATATTTTCAGTTTGAAGATGAAATTTTTAAACAAACAAGGGCAGGATATAATATTAAGATATTTGAAGATAGTAGGGCGAAATACATAAAGGTTCAATTAGTAAACATATCCGATGACCATCCTGCTAATAGGTTTTCCAATAGGTCTGAAAATTTAAACTTGAAATCCTTATTTCAAGGAAAAATAAAAGTACATTCAGAAAAGCTTATTGAGTATAAGGACAATACACTTTCCACATATGCAGCTGGTGATGATATTAGAGATTTTGAAGCAGAAGAAATTGAGTTTATCTACAGAAATATTAAGAGTTATGGCATTGGACATAATTGTTCTGTAAGTTGGGATATTGAGAACAAAACCGTTGAAACAACATTCCTTCCTCAAAAGGACATTAATGACGTTATTAATGAGTTTGAAGATTCTTCATTAGATGATTGTTTAGATATGCGAAACCTCTCAATCTGGGGTGTTTCCAAAGAGCAATTAAAATCCAATTTAAGACGATTTGTAGTTAGTTATAAAGAATGGATAGAGAAACAACTGGACCAAAAAAGTAAATTATCTAAAAACGAACAGGAAATAGCTGTACGTATTATAGACCGTCAGCAGGCCAATTACAATCGCTTAAATAACAATATAGATTTATTGGATAATGAGGATATTTATGAAGCGTTTAAACTGGCTAATACGGCAATGCTTGTTCAGTTTATTATTGCCAATGACAGTAAGTTGGGGAAATATGAAAAAGAGCTGCACGAAGTAGATAAAAGTATCAATGCAAATCACTTGGAGTTTTTTAAAAATTATGGTGCAATAAAAGGGTTGGGTTTCATTCCAAAGTATAGACCTTTTCAATTAGCATTTTTGTTGTTAAGTATTGAAGAAATTGCCATACCCGAAAAAAGACAGGAAAATAGTACAGTAGATTTAATTTGGTTTCCAACTGGTGGTGGAAAAACAGAAGCCTATTTAGCAGTAGCAGCATTTACAATTGCTTACCGTAGAATAAGTAAAAGCAAAGATTATGGAGGTACAACGGTTATGATGCGTTATACCTTGCGATTACTAACGGCGCAGCAATTTGAAAGAGCTTCACGATTAATAGCAACATTGGAATTTTTAAGAGAACAAAAGGAGTTTACACACCAATTAAAAGATGAGCCAATAACTATTGGTTTATGGGTAGGTCAAGCCTCAACACCAAATAAAATTAGTGCCGCTAAAAAGCTTTTGGATGACAAATACGGAATGGAAGCTGAAGCTTTAAAAGGAAAGGATGGAGACCCTTCAAAGAAAAATGAATTTCAAATAAGTAGTTGTCCTTGGTGTGGCACAAAATTAGTGTCTCAAGAGAAAAATGCAAAGGGTGAGCTAAATTGGAAATATGGCTTTAGGGTAAGAAGTAGTGTTTTGAATATTCATTGCATAAACAGTAAATGCCATTTTCACAATAGCCTTCCAATTCAGGTAGTTGATGAAAACTTATATAGAAATCCCCCCACGTTATTATTCGGTACAGTAGATAAGTTTGCAATGTTAGCATGGCAGGAGGATGCACACAACTTTTTTAAGGCAAATATTGATGAAGGATACCCACCTGATTTAATTATTCAGGATGAGCTGCACTTACTTAATGGACCTTTAGGTTCAATAACTGGCTTATTTGAATCTACAATAGAATTATTATGTAGTAAAAATGGTATTGGTCCTAAAATTATATCCTCAACGGCAACAACACGTAATACGCAATACCAGATTGAAAAATTATATGGTAATCGGACAGTGAACGTATTTCCACCTTCAGGAATTAATCACAATGATAGTTTCTTTTCAAGAGAAAGCAAAACGAGTAAAAGGAGATATATAGGATTTATGCCTACTGGTAAAACATCTATCGATACACAATTACAATTACTGGCACATTTATTCGTAGCGAGATTAGAAGTGCATAGAGATAAGGAAACGGAGACAAGAACAGACCCGTATTGGACAATAGTGTCTTATTACAATAGTTTAAAAGATGTTGGTAAAATCTATAACAAAATAGGTGATGAAATAACAACGTTTACATCAACTTTACAATATAGATTAGCACAACTTTTTAACCCTTACGACAATTTTAAATTTAATTATTTAGGTATAACCAATAGAACAGAAGAGCTAACAAGTAGGGTGGAAAGTGCCAGAATTAAATCTGTTTTAAAAGAATTAGAAAAAGAGTTTGATACTAAAAACATTGTAACAAGTGAGCGCGGGCATAAATACCTTAACGATGTAGTCGATTTTGTATTGGCCACCAATATGATTTCTGTTGGTATTGATATTAGCCGTTTAAATGTGATGCTTATCAACGGTATGCCAAAAAATATAGCAGAATACATTCAGGCATCCAGTCGTGTAGGACGAAAAAATAAAGGATTAGCAATTGCTTTATTAGACCCAAATAGGGCAAGAGAAAAATCATACTTTGAACATTTTGCTAATTTCCACCAAGCATTTTATAAATGTGTTGAACCATTAAGTATCACGCCATTTACAGAAAGTACAATTGATAAAATGCTAACAACTGCTTTAGTAGCATATATAAGAAATAAGTTAACCAAAATGAACGAAGATAAAGATGCATCAAAATTCGTAAAAGAAAACGCAAGGGCATTTAAAGAATTTGTAATGGGAAGATTTAATGAAGACGTTCAGATGTTGGCATATTTTGATAACAAGTTAAACGATGTCGTAGATGATTGGTATAGAAGGGCAAATACAGAAGGAGATTTGAAATACAAAGCCTTATTAAAAAAGCCTTCCCAGAAATCTGAAGGTGATGTAGATTGGACAGTGATGCAATCCATGAGGGAAATAGATACAGATACATTCATTCAAATAAAATCAAATTTTTAAATGGCAGTAAGAAGAAATAACACAGCCACTGACAATAAATATGTCAAACTTCAAACTCGTAAAGTATTGAGTGCTTATGGAGGTTCTGGTTCAATTATAGAAACACCATTTGGAGCTTTAATGATTGAGGATTTTGATAAATGGCCATTTTTTAAACCTGAATATAAAGATGGTGAATGGGTAGTTAATATAAATGGTTTGTTTCATGTAATAGATGAAAGGTTATTGCAAAGGTTATCACATAAGGATGGTTTCGAGCAATTAGAAGCTTTCGTTTATGTACCGGATAATGTATCATCATCAAGTCGAGCAGATATTCCTGAAACACCTGAAAATACGGTGAGTGCAGAGTTTTTTCCTAAATGGTTTTATTGTAACAAATGCAATAGATTAAAGAAAATTAAAGAGTGGTGGGATATTTGGCAAAATGAGAAAACAGGAGCAACTAAAAAAGATTTTGCACCTCCTAAATGCGGAGTGTGTTACAAAAATAATGGTAAAAAATTTGCACCAGAATTAGAACAAGTAAGGTTTATTATGACTTCGCCCATAGGTAGGTATAAAGAAATTCCTTGGGAAAGATGGAATAAGGCAGAAAAGGAAGCCAATGAGGAAGATACATCAAGTGGATCGATTCGATTAGATTATGAAAGCCTTTGTTGTGATAATCAAGATTTACGCTACATAAAGTCCAAGAAGTTTTCAGATATGGCTGGTATCAATATTAATTGCATGAATGATTCTTGCGAACATAAAGGTCGTCAAGTTACATTGGCAGGTATGTTTGGTTTAAGAGAGCGTGTGTGGTTTTCAGATGAAGAGATTTTGGAGCGCCACACAGAGAACAAGGAATTAAAAGTCTATTATAAACCTGTTATTCGAAGCAGTAATAGTGTGTACTACCCAATTTTGGTTACCAGTATATTTTTGCCTACGGATAAAGGTATTCGAACCAAAGATTTAGAAAAAATTGAAAAATGGAAAGAAAAAGGTAAAGATGCTGAATTTATTTTTGATGCACTATTAGAGGAGTATTCATTAGAAGTGATACAAAAGTTATTGGATAAGGAAGACAAAAACGAGTACATTCCAGAATTGGAATATCGCCTATATGAGTATAATTTTTTAGTTAATCATAAAGAAGATAAGTTTGAAGATGAAAGTCAGAATTTGATTTTTCAGAAAGAAAAATTAAAAACACTGATTGATTATGGTTTTGAACAGCTTATTGGTTTAAGAAGAATAAAAATGACTTCGGTACAAATTGGCTATACAAGACAGGAACCTTTGAGTAGTGATGACTTTTTTACAGAAATGGATGCTACGCAAGGCTTGATTGAGAAAAAATATACTTCAAAATGGGGAAGAATGACAAAGTACTTACCAGCAGTAGAAAGCTTTGGTGAAGGCATTTTTATTAGTCTATCTAATGATAAAATTCAAGAATGGATAGAATCAAGTGAATCAAACGGTAGATTTAAAAATAAAATAGACCGTTTACAAAATAATATCTTAAATCATGCTTATCGTTCTGTAAATCAAAAATTTGACACAGAAAACAGTAGGGGGCATATAATTAGATTTTTATTGCTTCATACCTTATCCCACTTGTTAATTAAGGAGTTAGAATTTCTTTGTGGATACCCTTCAACATCATTAAATGAAAGGCTATTTGTAGATGACACAAGAATGCAAGGAGTTTTGTTATATACAATCGCAGGGGCAGAAGGTAGTTATGGTGGCTTGGTTTCTCAAGCGACCGAAGAAAGAACGTTGAGGTTATTAAAATCTGCAATCCATAGAGCTACCGATTGTGCTTCAGACCCAATATGCTATAATACCGAAGATGGTCAAGGAGTAGGTGGTTTAAATATGGCTGCCTGCTATAGCTGTACTTTAATTCCAGAAAACGCTTGCGAAGAGTTTAATTCGTTCTTGGACCGTTCATTACTAATTGATGAAGAATATGGGTTTTTTAAAAATTTAATAAGATTATAGCAGAACGGAGTTACCAAATCAATTAAAAAAATTAAGAATAGAATGCCAATTTTGTTACAGGTGTAGATACCCCGATCTTTAGGACAGTTTTTTTTAAAACGCTTTGTGCACTGCTGACATCACAGAAAGAACCGACTAATGTGGGTCTATCATTAAATTGTTTATACAATTATTTGTATCTTATTGGAATTAAAAGAGAGCAAATTATCTCTCCGAAGTTCTTTTCATGGTTTTGTTGTGCAATCAGGTGTGCAAAATTCTAGAATAACATGTAAAATATTGAATAACAGTGGTTTGTGTGTGGTCAGCCAAGTCTGCCACCCCGACAGAAATGGTTTTTTTAGCAACAAA
>NZ_JAHZSV010000021.1 GCF_019457905.1 Flagellimonas abyssi
TAGCCCTATCTTTCGATCCAAAAAAAGTTTAAATCACTTCATCAACAATTCGTTACATTTAATTTCGGTGATATATCTTTTTTCACCCTCGTTGGTCTCGTACGACCGGTTCATGAGCTTACCTTCTATTATGACTTCTTTTCCTTTTGATAAAAAATCCTCTGTTATCTCAGCTAATTTGCCCCACGCCACAATATTGTGCCATTGCGTGTCTGTTATCTTTTCGCCCTTTGCATTTTTGTAGGATTCATTTGTTGCGATGGAAAATTTGGCCAATTTGGTGCCATTTTCCAAAATGATGATTTCAGGGTCGTTTCCCAAGTTTCCAATCAATTGTACTTTGTTTCTAAGTGAGTTCATAGTAATAAGATTTAAGAGTTGAACATGTGCTCATCGAACTTCATTGCTCGACGAGGCAAACTTAGAAGCTTTAGAAAGTGTTATTTGACATGTAATCGTTTGCTTTCGTTTGTAAACATATGTAAACAATTACACGTATTTAAAAGTGACCTAAGAATGTTAACTGTGTCTTATTAATTAACCAATAACTACTTAGTCCATGGCAATCCGAAGTATCAATAAATATATTGTTCTCAAAAGATTTAGTTTGGGCAAGATGCTTTACGATAAATTGGATACCATTTATGTACAGGAACATGACCCTGTAAACAAAGAACCCCAGAAGGTTTTCAACGGTGAGAAGGAATATGTTACTGACATTTCTTCAGACGTATACCTTTCATTGCGCAAAGGATTCATTATAGACGATCAGGAAACAGACTGATCTCAACTGCGTTAAAGCACCAAACAAAGACGATTTTTAGTAATCCGTCTAGCCAAAGCTTACTTATCCCCTACCCAATAGTGGCCACAGGCCAATTTAGCACCAAAAGAATCCTCGCATACCTTTTGCATCAATATTTACATCATTTCAATCAATCCGCGCGTGTGTTGGTATGTAATTTTATAGAAAACAAATCAAAAAAATCTATTATATGGAAGCTGTTAAAGCAAAAAATAAAACTTTCAAAAAACTAGGATTCACTTATTTGGAAACTGCTGAAATAGTAGTAAGCCTAAATACCCTTTTGGCCAACTATCAGGTTTTTTATAATAAACTGAGAAATTTCCATTGGAATATTGAAGGGCCAGAGTTTTTTGAACTGCACGAAGAGTTTGAGAACGAATACAACACAGTTAAAGAAAACATTGATATTGTTGCGGAAAGAATCCGTGTATTTGGCGTAAAAAGCAATTTTTCGCTTAAAAAAACACTGGAGCTCTCAAAAATAAAAGAACAAGAAAAAAATATCTCCGCACTAGAAATGGTCAGGGAAGTTTTGCACGACTACGAAATTCTACATGATAGCATGTTGGACGCCATAAACGCCGCTCTTGAAACAGGTGATGTGGTCACAGAGAATATGCTGACGGAATTTATGACAGCGTTGGAGAAAAGACACTGGATGTTCACCGCTTACCTCAAATAGTTGAAGCACACATTCAGCGAACTGATTTATTAACTATAAAAACTATACTATGAAAAAGTTGATTACCATACTATCACTAGCAACCCTAACCGCTTTTGCAGGTTATGGTCAGAATAAAAATTCCGGGGTCATGAAGGCCACTACGCAACTAAAAACCTTTACCATTTCCGAAAATGGAAAGGAAAAGGAATATAGCGTAAAGGTGATGGAACGAAGGAACTATACCATGGAACTGGACAGCAAGGACAAAGGAATGGTGAACCAAGATAGGAAACCATCATCCGCATATGTCACCAAATTGGTAGCCATAGATAGTGACTCAGACCCCAACTATGACGATTATATGGTACTAAAATACAAAGGTTCCGAAAGGAACAACTTTGAGGTGGTACAGACCGATAACGGTTTTGATATTAACGTTGACGATAGATCCATGCACTACAATGTGTTGGAAAGCAATTACCTCATTGACAAGAAGGATAAAAGTTTCTTTATAATTGAGGAATTTGAATCGGAATAGTTGATATGATTTCGTTTTTTGATTGATGATGGAGCCAGGGATTTTCCCTGGCTTTTTCTTTGCTCAAATCGATGGATTAAAACTTATATTTGAACTTTAATTTCAACCTATGGATTCTTGGCTGCGCCCTATTCAATTGGAAGGAGAATTGGTAAAATTAGTTCCCCTGCAAAAAACGCACAAAGTGGATTTGGCCTTTGCCGCATCTGATGGGAAACTTTGGGAGTTGTGGTACACAGCCGTTCCCTCGCCAAAAACCATAGATACCTATATTGAGACTGCGTTATCCGAACAGGCTTCGGGAAAAGCATTGCCCTTTGCCATCATCAACAAAAAAACAAACACTATTGTAGGGACCACCCGCTACCTTAATGTGGACGCCAAGAACAAACGCGTGGAAATAGGTGCTACTTGGTACTCCAAAAAAGTCCAGCGAACAGGAATCAATACCGAATGCAAGTACATTTTGCTAAAATATGCGTTTGAAAACTTAAACTGTATTGCGGTCGAATTTAGAACGCACTTCCACAACCATCCTTCCAGAAATGCCATTTTGAGGTTGGGTGCCAAACAGGATGGTATTTTAAGAAACCACCGGGTAGATGAACACGGCAATTTAAGGGATACCGTTGTATTCTCCATTTTGGACAGCGAATGGAAAACCGTAAAAACTTCGTTGGAATTTAAAATGACGAGGAGTTACTTGGGTTAACCTTTGCTCAGCTTCACCAAGTTGGCAAAATTGTAACTGGCCAATTTTAAGTTCGCCACCGTGTTTGCTTTGGCATCGTCCAAATTCCCAATTTGATTAAGAATGGATACTGCATAGTCCAATCCCATTTCTTGCATCTCGTTAATGTCAACATCAACAGACCCGCAAAAGGCGGCAACGGGAACGTTTCTTTTTTTTGCTGATTTTATAATCCCGCTAATGGTTTTTCCAGAAAAAGTCTGTCCGTCCAATTGTCCTTCGCCCGTAATCACCCAATCCGCTCCTTGCAACGCTTCATCAAAATTGGCTAGCTGCATAATCAAATCAACACCAGAAACCAGTTCGGCATTCAAGAAAACTACCGCTCCCCCACCAACACCGCCGGCAGCTCCAGAACCTGGAATATTTTGGACATCAATGTCGAATGATGCTTTAAGAATTTCGGAAAAAATTTTTAACCCTCCATCCAAAAACTCGATATCCTCCTCAGAAGCACCTTTTTGGGCGCCATAAATTTTGGCCGCACCGCTTTCCCCATAAAAAGGATTGTTCACATCGCACGCCACTTGAATTTTAACTTCGGCCAGCTTTGGATGGATATTGTTTTGACTGATTTCCTTCACCTGGCTCAAATTTTTCCCAATCGGTTTCAATTCATTTCCATGGGTATCAAAAAATTGATAGCCCAACGCTTTAGCCATCCCCATGCCACCATCATTGGTTGCACTGCCTCCAATCCCCAACAATATGGTTTGGACACCACGCTCCAAAGCGTCCAAAATCATCTCACCGGTGCCCAAGGTAGTGGTTTGCATACAATCCATTTCGGTTTTTTGCAGCAACTTATAACCGGATGCTTCGGACATTTCGATAAAAGCCGTTTGCCCATCCTCCGACAGCAGATATTGTGTTGTAATCTCCCTAAAAAGAGGATCATTGACCTTTACGCTCACCTTTGATGCTTTGAGATAATCCGCCACAACATCAATGGTGCCATCTCCACCATCGGCCAAAGGCATCTTCAAAATTTCCGATTTTGGGAAAACTTTATCGATACCTTGAGCAACGGTTTTACAAAATTCGCGTCCTGTGAGCGAGCCTTTATATTTATCGGGTGCCAAAATAAATTTCATCCCTACAATGTACTCAAGTTTATCGAGTTAATCCAAAGATTTGAATCAATACAAGGGAGCAAAATCCAAAACGGCACAGGTTTTGAACATAAGGCGGAAGTATTTATCTTTAATAAAATTACATCATGAGAAAGACTATAATTTTTGTAGCAACAGCTTTAATTACTATGACAACCTTTGCCCAATCCAAAAACTTTTTGGACACTCCCTATTTGGAAACCTCTTCACAAGTGGACACGCTGGTAACCCCGGATAAAATCTATCTGAACATTATTATTCAAGAAAAGGACACTAAAGGCCGTGTCTCCGTAGAAGAACAGGAAAACCAAATGGCACAGCGCTTTAAGGCCATGGGCATTGATTTGGATGAGCAACTGGTCATCAAGGATATGGGAAGTAACTTTAAAAAATATTTCCTGCGCCAAAAAGAGGTGCTCAAAAGCAAGCAATATTCCCTAGTGGTTTATTCTGGAAAAGAACTGGGCGAAGTAATGGTTGCCTTGGAACAATTGGACATTGCCAACACAAGCATTGAAAAAACCGAGTACTCCAAAATGGAAGAACTGGAACTCGAACTACGAACAAAGGCCGTAAAAAAAGCGTTGCAAAAAGCGGAAGCCTTAACAAAACCGTTGGGTCAAAAAGTGGGAATGGCCATTCACATTGCCGACAATTCGCAATACTACCCACGATACAACCAAGCTCCGATGATGGAAATGAAAGCTGTTTCCGCCGACATGGGCAACGCACAACCTTTGGACATCGATTTTGAAAAAATACGAGTGGAGACCACAGTAAACGTAAAATTCGCCCTGTCCAATTAATGGATAGGGTTTCATCAATCAAAAACCGACCAACCCATGAAATCAATCGTACTTATTTTGCTGTTTTGCGCAGGAATCGTTTCTGCCCAGGAAACGCTTCAACTTTCCGAAGGAGAATCATCCCCCAAGGCAAATTTAGAGGAAGTCGCATGGATAGAAGGCCATTGGACCGGTGAAGCCTTCGGTGGAATTGCTGAAGAAATCTGGAGTGCACCTTTGGGCAACTCCATGATGTTCGTGTTCCGATTGGTAAACGATGACAAAGTATCCTTCTATGAGTCAGGACACATTCAACAATTGGACGATTCCATTATACTACAGCTTAAACATTTTGATGGAAACATGAGGGGTTGGGAAGAAAAAGACCAGACCATCGACTTTAAACTGGTGAAACTTGAACCCAACAAGGTATATTTTGAGGGACTTACCATGGAAAAAATAAGCGAAGACCAAATCAATGTTTGGGTCCTTATCGAGGAAAACGGAAATACCGGAGAAGTTCTTTTTGCATACAACCGAATGAAGTAACAAAATAAGTGAAGACCATGTCGGCAAACTTTTGGACAGATCAGAAGTTCACAAAACGGGATTATACTAAGCAAAAATTGCCCAAGGGCGATTACGAAAATTGCCGTTTTGTGGACTGCCTGTTCTCCAAGGGGTACTTGGACAACCAAAATTTTGTGGAGTGCACTTTTGAAGGATGCGACCTTACCAATACCAATATCGCCAATACTACTTTTAACGATGTAATTTTTAAGGACTGTAAAATGGTGGGGGTTCAGTTTGAAACTTGCAATCAACTTTTATTATCACTACGTTTTAGCGGATGTAATCTTTCGGTGGCATCTTTTCATGGAATGGATTTGCCACGTATCATTTTTGATGGGTGCAAGTTCCATCAAACCGACTTTACAGACAGTAATCTGATACAAGCTAAGTTCCCAGAATGTGATTTTGAAAATGCTCTTTTCGACGGCACCCATTTAGAACAGGCCGATTTTACCTCGGCCGTTAATTTCAACATCGACCCATCCATCAATCACATAAATAAAACCCGTTTCAGTGAGGGCGGTCTAATCGGTTTATTAAAAAAGTATGATATTGTGGTGACCTAATCTTATCCTATGCCTGAAAGAAAATGCTTGGTCTGTGGCGAAAAACTCTTGGGCCGTATCGACCAAAAGTACTGTTCCGACCATTGTAGAAACGCATACAATAACCTACTGAACAGAGACAGCAAAAACCTTGTTCGAAACATCAACAACAAACTTCGCAAGAATTACAGAGTTCTTGACAGTTTCCCTCTCAAGGACGGCAAAACCAAGACCACCAAAATGCGGTTGCTGGACAAAGGTTTCGATTTTGAATACCTCACCAACCTATATACCACCAAAAAAGGCAGCACCTATTTTTTTGTCTACGATTTGGGCTATCTACCCCTCGACAATGACTATTTTATGATCGTAAAAAGGGAATGATTATTTCCAACTATGGGAAGTAAGCTTGAGGGCCGCAACCACAATATCTTTTCGGCTGATCTGACCTACCAAAATATCGTTCTTCATCACAGGCAACCTACGTCTATTGTGCCTATCAAAAACACCAGCCGCATCAAAAATGGACATATCGTGGGGAATGGTCTCAACATTCTTGGTCATAAACCGCTCCACACTCTTGTCCAAAATAGGTTGATTAAAATACCTGCTCTCGGATATCTGTTTCATACAGTCGGCTTCCGAAACAATCCCTACCAAAAAACCATTGTTGTCCACAACGGGCCCACCAGAAATATGGTGTTTGGCAAAAGTCTCCATCACTTCCAAAATGGACTGGTCCGGAGAAAAGGTGATCAATTTTTTGGTCATGTAATCCTCCACCAAAATTGGGGCATTGTATTTCTTCTTGGCCTCCTCTTTGCATCGTACGCCTTGAAAACTTTTGATTGCCATATGGTTAGATTTTAAAGTTGAATAATAAATATAGACTTTTTTAGCGAATAACCTAATTTTTGGCGTCAAAATATGAGAACTTTTTAGAATTTCATACATTTAATCACCAACAACGCTAAGCCATGAAATTTTCCCGAACCCTTGCCCTATTACTCCTTCTTTTTGCCGTATACTGGAGCTTTAAATCCTTGATGCCTTCCTACAGCCCCGACCAAGATGTTGAGCTGAAAGCCTTTTCCACAGACAGGGCGCTGGAGCATGTAAAACAATTGTCCATGGAACCCCATGCCGTTGGTTTTCCTGGGCACGAACGTGTCAAAGACTATATCATTTCCGAATTGAACAAATTAGGTTTGAAAACCACTATTCAGGATGGGTATACTGCCGGAGATTGGGGCAACTTGAGCAAGGCAACCAATATTCTTGCAAGAATAGAAGGAAGTGGAGATGGAAAAGCACTTCTTTTACTGTCTCACTACGACAGTAATCCACATTCATCATTGGGTGCAAGCGACGCCGGGAGCGGCGTAGCAACTATTTTGGAAGGGGTTCGCGCCTTTTTGAGCGAAAACAGGACGCCCAAAAACGACATCATTATCCTCATCAGTGATGCAGAGGAACTTGGGCTTAACGGAGCGGACCTTTTTGTAAACAAGCACCCGTGGGCCAAAGATGTAGGCCTTGTACTTAATTTTGAGGCACGGGGCAGCGGTGGCCCCAGTTACATGCTCATCGAAACCAACAGGGGCAATGCCAAATTGATAAAAGAATTCAAAGAGGCCAATCCAAAATATCCCGTGGCCAATTCCTTGGCCTACAGTATCTACAAAATGCTCCCGAACGATACAGACCTTACTGTTTTTAGGGAGGACGGCGATATCGAAGGCTTCAATTTTGCATTTATCGACGACCATTTTGATTACCATACTGCATTGGACAACTACGAAAGATTGGACAGGAACACTCTTGCCCACCAAGGCAGCTACTTAATGCCCCTGCTCACCCATTTTAGTGATGCCGATTTGGATAACCTAAAAAGTTTGAGCGATGAAGTATACTATAATCTCCCTTTTTACAAGATGGTCTCCTACCCTTTTGAATGGATCTGGCCTATGTTCGGTTTTGCAGTTCTTGCGTTTGTACTGCTGCTATTTTTTGGTTTCAAAAACAAAAAGCTCAATATCAAGGATGTTTTCAAGGGTTTTGTTCCAGTGCTCATCACTTTGCTCGTCAACGGACTTGCAGGATATTTCTGTTGGTCCATCATTACATGGTGGTATCCCGGATTTAAGGATATGCTTCATGGATTCACTTACAATGGACATCTCTACATTGTGGTATACGTCATGTTCTCGTTGTTCGTGTGTTTTTATACCTATCACAAATATCGAAAAACAAGCACACCCAATTTATTGGTTGCTCCCATTTTTATTTGGCTTATCGTTTGCGGATTGGTGGCACACTACCTTAAAGGAGCCAGCTTTTTTATAATTCCTCTATTTGGTTTGTTGGCAGGACTCTTGGTGACCGTCAATCAAGAAAAACCAAACGCTTTCCTTATGGTATTTCTGGCATTGCCAGCAGTACTCATCTACTCCCCATTCATTAAAATGTTCCCCGTTGGTCTTGGTTTAAAAATGATGGTCGCCGCAACGCTGTTCACAACACTGTTGTTCTTCCTAATACTCCCATTTTTTGGCCAGTTAAAAAGTAAAGGGCGTTTGGCCTATCTCTGTTTGTTTCTCTTCTTCGCATTTGGAATCACAAGCCATATCCAATCCGACTTTAACGAGAAAAGACCAAAACCAAGCAGCTTGCTATATGTTTACAATGAAGACAAAAACACTTCCCAATGGGCCACTTACGACAATGTTCTGATTGATTGGAACGGTCAATTTCTTGGAGAGGATAAAAAGCAACCCGAAGCAGAGACAATTTCCAGTAAATACCGCACCAATTTGAATTATGTTGCCGATGCTCCGAAAAAAGAAATACCCGTGCCGTACATTGACACGGTAATGGACACCATCGTTGGTGAAAACAGAGTAATTGAAATCTGCATAACCCCGCAAAGAGACGTAAACCGTTTGGAGATTTTTACAAACCCGATAAAATTGGGGAAAGCCAAAGTAAACCAGATTGAGTTATCCTCCCATTTCTTGGAAAACAGGAAAAACAGATTGGTCACACACTACATAACAGACAACAATTTCACGGAACTACAATTGGAGTTTTCCAAGGATTCTGTACTGGAACTTACTCTTTATGAGGCATCCAACGACCTTTTGACACATCCTGACTTCAGTATTCCGGAACGTCCAAAAAACAGTATTCCCATGCCATTTGTTCTAAATGATGCTATATTAACGATTAAAACTTTACGATTTGAGTAAAAACATTGGTGTTTTGGGCTGCGGTTGGCTAGGGTTGCCCTTAGCGAAAAAATTAATTGAAGGTGGATACAACGTTCACGGGACCACAACATCATCCGATAAGTTCTCTGCCTTGGAGAACGAGGGAATCAAACCCTTCAAGGTTCGTTTGTCGGAAAAAGAAATTGAAGGCGACATCCAAAGCTTCCTTTCCCATCTTGATAAAGTGATCATCAACGTGCCGCCGAAACTTCGCGGCAAACAAACCGAAAGCTATGTTGAAAAAATCAAGCATCTCATCACGGAAATCAAAAAGAGTGATGTATCCCATCTCATTTTTGTGAGCAGTACGGCAGTCTACGGAGATTCCGAAGGCGAAGTATCCGAAGAATCACCTACACAGCCCGCAACCGAATCGGGTAGACAATTGGTGGAATGCGAAAGCTTATTTCACAATGAAAACGGATTCAAAACTACCATTATCAGATTTGGGGGATTGATTGGTCCAAATAGGCATCCCATCACAATGCTTTCCGGTCGGGAGAACCTGACTGGCGGAAACAATCCAATAAACCTGATCCACCTTCATGATTGCATTCACATGATTGCTACCATTCTAGAGCAAGGATACTGGGGAGAACTCTTTAACGGTGTATATCCGCATCACCCCAAAAAGCAAATATATTATTTTGAAGAAGCCCAAAAGAGAGGCTTGCCCGCTCCCGCATATGACGAAGAACCCGATACAAAAGGGAAGATAGTACTGAGCAAGAACTTTATGGGCAAAGGCCACACCTTTCAAACTGCAATTGACTCCTAGGGGCATAGCCTTTTACTTATCGAATTCTTAACAGGTGGGTTGGGATTAATTTGTTAGATTTGGCGCACTAAATTGAAGATCAATGAAAAAGTCTGTACTCTTGCTGCTCCTATTTGTGGGCTTTACAGGTATTTCCCAAACAAACGATGCACTTCTAAAGCACTATAATGCCTACTACAAAGAAATGCGCCTTCAGGGTGATATAAATGGTGTAATCAGTGCATTGACGCACCTTAACGTGATTTCTCCATCCAAAGAGAGAAGGGATACTTTGGCCTTTGTTTACATGAACAATGGCAAACACATGCAAGCCTTGAACACTATAGGCATTGAAAAGAATGCTGATGATTCGGATTTGGCGGTACAGGTAAAGGCTTTTTCACTCAAGTCCTTGAACCAGCCCAAAAGAGCTTTGGAACATTTTGAGGAGTTGAATTCCAGAAACCCATCTCCTTACTTGGCTTATGAAATGGCCGATCTTAAAATTCAAACTGGAGATATGGATGGAGCCGTTAAAAATATCGAATATGGTATTGCCAATGCAACGGATGAAATGAAGTATGCCTTTTATGAAAGGCAACAACCCTATGAAGTTCCTCTAAAAGCGGCTTTCTACCATTTGAAGGGATTGGCCGATTTTAACCAGAACAAAGAGAATATCGATGCCGCTATTGCTTCTATTGATGAAGCACTGAAAATAGCCCCGAATTTTAATTTGGCAAGTTTGAGCAAGCAAGCTTTGGAATCGAGAAAGCAACAAGCTGCCGAAGGTTCGGAAGGGACTAAAAATTAAGCTACTGCTTCTTTTTTAGTTCTTGGAGTAGGGCATTATCCTTTTCTTCCTTGATTTGGACCAGCTCGGCCACATTATCGTTGGGTACCGCTATTGACAATACATAATGGGCAATCTTCCATTGCCCATTTATTTTTTTAAGTACTCCGGAACCTCTGCAAATTTTCATTTGGGTATCCAACAATTCGTCGAACCAGGCAAAATCGGCAGACTCGCCTACATAAATATTTCGCTGTACCGCCGTAAAGCTCCATGCTTTGCCCTTATCAAAATAGGGTTTGGAGAATACCCTGAATTCATCGTTCTGCCAGTTTTCCATGGCATCGGTTCCCAAGAACACACCGTCCTCGGTCATTTTATCAAAATAGGCCTCAAAATCAGCGTTCGCCGCAGCAAGGTGCCAACCATCCAGCACATCATTGATTTTATCCTCCTCCGTATTCTGAGCAAATAGGGTCGCTGATACCGTTAAAAGCACCAAGACAAGAATCTTATGTTTCATCTAGAATCAGTTTTTTATCCAATTGGCTGTTCATGATCACATTCAACTGCTTACGTATGGAATTGTATGCCTCCAACACCTTTATAGTGGGCTCTGTGGTCGGTTGATTTTCCATAATGCTGGTCTTGGCCTTGTAGAGAAAAGTGCGCATCACCATTTGTCTGCTCTTCACTTGAAACGAATCGAAAAGTTCTGGGTATTGGCCCGCTTCCAGTTTCTTCTCCTTTTCTATTAAATCGTCAATAGCAAGTGCCAAATCTTCATTGTTGGTTGCTTTATAAAGCACATCGATACTACTGTTCAAATCTTTGAACTGTTGCCAATCAGCTACTATAGCAGCAGCTGCGGGATTGATTTCAACTTTTTCGGGCATTTTTTGATAGTTGAACTCCAACTCCTCTGTGTTCACCTCAACAGGGGCTTCTTCAACCTTTTTACAGGCGTTTAGAAGTACTATCAGAACAAGAATACCTAACAATTTTTGCATAAGCGAATGTACAAATTTTAATAAAGGGTATCTTTGACCTCGAACTAAATTAACTTCATTTTTAATGCATAAGCCCATATTGATCATTGGCGCCTGTGGCCAAATAGGAACGGAACTCACCTTTGAACTTAGAAGCAAGTACGGTGCTGATAATGTAATTGCAAGTGACATTCGCGAAGGCGGAGACGCCTTGATGCAGTCAGGACCTTTTGAACTATTGGACGCCACCAACTATGCCGCAATTGAAGATGTGGTGATGCATTATGAGATTGATGAAGTTTACTTAATGGCTGCCATGCTCAGCGCCACGGCAGAAAAATTCCCAATGCGTGCATGGAACCTGAACATGAATTCCCTTTTCAATGTCCTGAATTTGGCAAAGGACAAAAAGATTTCCAAAGTATTCTGGCCTTCCAGCATAGCTGTGTTTGGACCAAACACCCCTAAAACCAATACTCCGCAGAGTACAATCATGGAACCAAGTACGGTGTACGGCATAAGTAAGCAATCGGGGGAAAGGTGGTGCGAATACTATCATAAAAAATATGGCGTGGATGTTAGAAGTGTCCGCTACCCAGGGTTGATAAGCTGGAAAACGATGCCTGGTGGTGGCACTACCGATTATGCCGTTGAGATTTATCATGAAGCACTTAAAAAAGGTTCATATGAGTGCTTTTTAAAGAGTGATACAGAACTTCCCATGATGTATATGGACGATGCCATTAGAGCAACTATTGATTTAATGGAGAGTCCATCAGAGCAAATAAAAGTAAGATCTTCCTATAATCTGGCCGGTATGAACTTTACCCCTGAAAAAATGGCCGAAAGCATTGTTGGGCACATTCCAAACTTCAAAATAAGCTACACCCCTGATTTTAGACAGGAAATTGCTGATTCTTGGCCCAGTAGCATTGATGATACAGAGGCAAGAAATGAGTGGGGCTGGGAACCTAGATTCAATTTGGACCAGACCACAAAGGAGATGTTAGAAAATCTGAAGGGTTAGGCGACTACTCCTCTTCACCGGAATCAGAATCTGAATCTGAAAAGTCCTCGTCTTCCTCAGGGATTTTATCATAATCCTCGGAATCAAAGTTTTCCTCATCGCTATCATCCTCATCAAAGTCGGCCATGGAACGTTCCAGTTTTGAGCTGATCTTTACCAGATATTTGGTATCCTCGGTAGATACTTCCACAGCCTCTATATATTCTCCCTTTATATTCTTGAAGTTAATTACATCATCATCCCCATATCCATCAGGATATTTTTCCACCAAAAGCTTGAGTACCTCGGAGGTGAGTTTTTTATAGTCTACAATTACGCGTTTGAGGTTGTCCATGGTGTTGTTGGTTACTTATCCTAAGTTATATAACTATTGTGATTGTATGGAAAAATTATAAAAAAAATCTTTGCATTTCAAAATTGGGGCGATTTTATCGACCAAAAATGATGTTAACCTGAAGTTGGTATTAAAAAAAGGGAAAGAATACAGAAAAACAACTGAGAGGAAAGATTAAGTCATTCTACCGACTTTACAATAATTATGTATCTTAACCTAATCTAATTCAAGGCTTAACCTACAAAACGAGGACCATGAGCATTCTCAACGACCTGCAAGAACTTGAAAGTGCCGGGGTAATCTCCAAGGATACCTCGACAAGAATCGAATCTTACTACAAAAACAAGAAAGACCCATCCACCAACAAGCTTTTTGTGGTTTTTGGCATTTTGGGGGCAATTTTGGTCGGTCTGGGGACGATTCTAATCATTGCGCATAACTGGGATGAACTGTCCCGTGGGCTAAAAACAGGGGCGGCATTTCTTCCTTTATTAATCGGGCAAGCTTTATGCTCGTTCACCCTACTAAAAAAGCATCAAAATATTGCTTGGAAAGAAGGCTCAGCGGTTTTTCTGTTCTTTGCCGTTGGCGCCAGCATCGCGTTGATCAGTCAGATATATAATATTCCCGGAAATTTAAGCTCATATCTACTGACCTGGATGCTCTTGATGTTGCCCCTTGTTTATGTAATGAAATCCTCAATGGTTTCTTTGCTCTACATTATTGGAACAACCTATTTCGCAAGCGAAACCGGATATTGGGACTACCCCACTGAGATACCTTATGTTTATTGGCTGATGATTGCCGCTATTGTTCCACACTATTATCTTTTACTAAAGAAAAGTCCCAACAGCAACTTTCTACGCTTTCATAATTGGTTTGTCGCCTTGTCCCTTACTGTGGTTCTGGGTACTTTTTCCAAACAAATGGACGAACTCATGTTCTTGGCATACGCATCTTTGTTCGGCCTGTTCTATCTTTTTGGAACAAGTAAATTCCTCCCGGATAAGACCACAAAAAATGCCTTTACCCTATTGGGAAGCGTGGGGACCGTTGTGATTCTATTGATTTTAAGTTTTAATGAGTTTTGGGAGCATCTCATTAAAAAAGAAATGTTCCTGAATGAAATTATTGTTGCTCCAGAATTCATCATTACCGTCATTTTATCCGTATTGGCCATGATGTTTTTGTATGAACGGTTAAAATCGTCATCGATTAAAGGTATATCTCCTTTTTCGGTTGCTTTCCTATTGTTTATACCTATTTTCTTTATGGGAACATTTTCATCCATAGCGGCGGTATTCTTGATAAATCTTTTGGTTTTCGCCATTGGAATCCTAACAATTAGAGCTGGTTCCAAACAGAACCATTTGGGTATTCTCAACTACGGTCTTCTTATTATAGCTGCATTGATTGTTTGCAGGTTTTTTGATACCGACCTAAGTTTTGTAATCCGTGGATTGCTATTTATATCTGTTGGTGTGGGATTCTATTTTGTCAATTATAGAATGATTAAAAAAAGACAGGAAAATGACTAGCAGGAACAAACAAATACTCATTTTTGCCATAGTGGCACTAGCTCAGCTCTATGTTCCCGCCAAAATGATTTGGAACCAAGAAAGCATACTGGAGGAAGGCAGCGAATACAAATTCAAGACTGTCCCGGTCGACCCTAACGATCCTTTTAGGGGGAAATACATTACATTGACATTTGAAGAAAACACCTTTACAGTACCGGATGAAAAGGACTGGTCCCGTGGTGAAAAAGTGTATATCCTTCTTGGCACGAACAAATCCGGGTTTGCAAAAATAGATTCCATTTCCAAACAGGCGCCCAACGGCCAACAGGATTTTGTAGAGGCCAAGGCATGGTTTGTGTCCAGAAACGGAGAAAACAAGGTATCAATCGATTACCCGTTTAACAGATTTTATATGGAGGAATCCAAGGCGTACGATGCCGAAGCCACCTATCAAAAATCACAGATTGACACAACCAAAACCACATACGCCCTGGTTTCCATTAAAAACGGGGATGCCGTGCTAAAAGATGTGTTGATAGATGATATTCCGATTAGGGAAATAGTCATAAAGGAACAGAGTAAAGACCCGCGCTAAAATTGGTATCGGCAAGAATTAGGCTCTTAAAAAACCCTTTGGTTGCCTTGTTGATGAAAACCTCCGTTATTTGGCAAATTAACATGGGAACGGAGGGTAAAGTGGAATTTTGGTTAACTTGTCCTGTCAGGTTGATGATAAAATTGATATCATGATTAAAAGAGGCTTAGTTTTTATTCTTACGTCAATTTGGTTTTCATCATTTGGTCAAAATGTACCTGATGGGTTTTTATCCAATCAAACACAAATAGATTCCTTATCCGAATCATCAAAATATGATGATGCGCTCCACCTTGCATTTCAAAATCTTGAAATCGCAAAAAGAGAAGGTTCCCATCTGCTTTTGGGAAAGGCAAAGAGCAAAATCTCACATCTATACTTCAGGAAGGGCGATTACGATTCCACAACCCATTATGCAAAGCAAGCAATGAACTTGGCGAGTGCCAATAAACTACCAGAGGTAATGACAAGCGCCTTGCTTTCACTTGGCAATGTCCATTATTCAAAGTTCGAAGACATTGATGCCATAGACCACTATCAAAAAATAGATTCCATTTCCGAGCGCTATGGTGAAAAAAACCCACATGTGGTAAATGCACTGTTCAATCTGGGAAAGGTATTGTTGCGAACCTACAGCGTACAGGACACATCCTATGTTGGGAAAGCAGAGCGTTATTTCCGCAGTGCCCAAAAAATGGCTTCGGAAATCGGAAATCCTGAAGAAGAACATTTCGGTTATATAATGCTGGGCAATATTTATGGGCAACGACGGGAATATGAAAAAGCTATCCCTTACTTTAAAAAAAGTTTGGCCTATTTTGAACGTATGGGCTCCAGTAAACGGGTGGCGGACATCTATTGGTCCCTTGGTATTATTGAGACGGACCTCAACAACTACGAGCAAGCCGAATTTTATTACAAGAAAAGACTCGACCTATTGACACAGGCGGGAAACCCCGAAGAAATCGCAAATGCCTATCGGGTCCATGCAGGTTTCCTTCAAAGAATCAACAGACACCGAGAAGCCATCCCATATTTGGAAAAGGCATATGATTATTTCCAAGATTCCGATGCGGGCCATAGCGGCATTCTATTGGGAATTACAAGCTCACTTGCCGAGTCTTATAGAAAAACGGGGGATTTTGAAAAAGCTACCGAGTTCTATAGCCAAACCTTGGTGCATCAAGATTCTTTGGATGCCCGAAAACAAAAAAGTCTTGCATTGGATCTGGAAGCCAAATACCAAACCCAAAAAAAGGAGCAGGAAATCGCTTTGCTAAAGTCTCAGAATGACCTGGCCGAGGAGCGTAAAAAAAATCAGCAAAATATTCTTTTGGGAGGAATTGTGCTTATCTCATTGGTCGCCCTCTCGTTATTTTTGCTCTACCGCAACCGTCAAAAGACCAATAAACGCTTAATGGAACTGGACACCGCCAAATCAAATTTTTTCGCCAACATTTCCCATGAGCTGCGCACGCCATTGTCCTTGATAAAGGGCCCGGTGGAACAGCAACTAGAAAACACCCGTCTTAGTGAGGAAGACAAACAAAATTTGACCATTGCCAAAAAAAATGCCGAACGGCTGACCACATTGGTGGACCAATTGCTCGACCTGTCCAAACTCGAATCCAGTTTTTACAAATTACAGGTTGGCCGAGGGCTGTTGTCCCAGTTTCTAAAATCCATTGCTGAATCGTTTGTGTTCCAGACCAACAAAAAATCACAGCTGCTCAACATTCAGATTTCCATTGAAGAACATCTATACTGGTACGATGCCGATGTGCTTCAAAAAATAGTGGTGAACCTTTTGGGCAATGCACTAAAATACAGTCCCGAAAAGGCCGAAATCCATGTAAGTGCAAACATTGGGGATGGCAACCTTTCGTTATCTGTAAAAAACACCGGCATTTCACTTTCCAAAGAAATGCTCAATAACATTTTCGACCGTTTCCACCGAAGCCACGAAAATGAGCCGGGAACAGGTATTGGTCTGGCACTTACCAAAGAGCTGGTGGAACTGCACAAGGGCAAAATACACGTAAAAAACGATGCCGATAGTATCACTTTTTATATTGAGGTCCCCGTTCATGAAAATGCCTTTTCAATAAACGAGAAAGACATGCATTCGGAACCTACCACTTACCAAACTCCATACCAAGAGAGCGAAATCATTGATAGCCATAACAATGAAAGTGTTTCTGTAGAACACAATGAGGCCAAGGACATTATATTAATTGTGGATGACAATGAAGATATACGCACGTATATTTCTTCCATTTTGCATAACAAATACCATGTAATTACCGCCGAAAATGGCGATGTCGGATTTCAAAAGGCACTAAAGCAGGTGCCCGATCTAATCATCACAGATTTAATGATGCCAAAGGAAGATGGTCTGAAACTTACCAAAAATTGTAAGACCAACGATACTACATCCCATATACCCATTATAATGCTCACTGCCAAGACAGGTGATGAAAACCGATTGCAAGGATTGGAGATTGGAGCCGATAGTTATCTGACCAAGCCATTTAACAACAAAGTTTTGAAGCAAACGGTCCAAAATCTTTTGGAGAGCCGTAAACAATTACAAAAACGCTTTAGCCAAGAGGTAATATTAACCCCAAAGGACATTTCGATTGGTTCGTATGACCAACGGTTCTTGGAATCCCTACAAACCATTTTGGACGAACAATTGGTCTCGTCCAATTTTAACGCGGAGGCCTTCTCCGTTGCCATTGGCATGAGCAGAATGCAACTTCATCGCAAGCTAAAGGCACTCACCGGTCAGACCACATCGGAGTTTATCCGGGGCCAGCGGCTAAAACTGGCAGCCAAACTTTTACAGGAAAGTGATGTCAACATCTCAGAAATAGGATATCAAGTAGGTTTTAACGATCATTCCTATTTTACAAAATGCTTTCGGGAAACCTATGGCCTCTCCCCTTCTGAATTCAGTAAGAACAAGACTTTTTAAATTCTTCCCGATCGGAAAACCGTAGTTATGTTACATATTTCACAGGCTTTGATACATAATTCATAGCCATCTGTCCCTAATACCATTAAGTTTGATTCCAAGGTTGGCAGTGTAAGTCACAAACGTATTCCACCTTACCAATAACTAAAAAAAAACTTCATATCAACATGAAGAAAAAGAGATATGAAGGGATACTGGATGAAGTTCCCCGTTTTGAAATCTATCTAAACGTCAACAAACTAAAAAAAGGGAAATACCTACTAAAAATCATGAACCAAAACAAAATTATCAAGAACACACATTTCTCCAAAGAATGATTCCCCAGTAAAACGTAAGTTTTTAACAGTACAATTAAATACAACCTTAAAAATGAAAACCTCAAACTTATATATTAAGACTACGCTTGCTATTTTCTTGACCACTTTATTCATCGGCTGTTCCGCAGAAGATGGTGAGCAAGGTCCGACAGGGCCTCAAGGAGCACAAGGTGAACAAGGGCCAACTGGACCCCAAGGTGAACCTGGAGAAAATGGAAATGCCAATGTAATCGCCTCTGAATGGATACCGGAACAATTTTCGAATGATATTGTAAGCTATACCCAGTTCTATATTGAGGATGAGGTATTTACCAGCGATATTTTAAATTCTGGAACCGTTCTGGTATATGGGCGTGATGGCGTTTACGTTGTTCCTATTCCCGTAGTCTTCAACGACCAAACCTATTACTTTGTATTGCCCGAAACTTTGGGCGAAATCATCTTTATCGCCCGATCAGTTGATAACTCCCTCACCTCCTTTGGTGTATTCACGGATTTTAGATATGTGATTATACCCGATAGCAGTACTACCATGAAAGACGGGCAGACCATAAACTTTAATAAAATGACCTACTATGAAGTAATGGACCACTTTGGTCTTTCTTATTAGCAATTACCGTGAACGAAAACTACAATACTTTTTATAAATAAAATAAATCATGAATACTGTAAAGCCATTTTTTAAACTACTATTTATCTGCTTTGCCCTTTTGTTACAGGGCTGCAGCAATGATGACAATGGAAGTGAAATCGAAGATGAAATTGAAGACGTCGATGACGTTGGAGATGATGACGATGACGAAGGGGAAATTACCGTTGGGACCTTGACCACGTTGAGTCCTTCCAATAACGAAAAGCCCGTTTCCAAGACACCTACCATAGTCTGGGAGGAGTACGACGGAGAGCAAACGGTAACATACTCCGTTTTTCTTGGAACCTCCGAAGACGGGTTAGCAGAATTCGCATCCGGACTTGACATGCCCACCTTTGATATAGAGGAAACCGACCCCCTTGAACTGAACACCGACTATTATTGGCAGGTAATAGCCGTTGAAGATGGTACCATCCTGGCAGAAAGTGAGGTACAACTCTTTACCACCGAAACCATATTCGCCACCTTGATTACCGAAGATGCAGCATACGGGAGCAGAAAGGGTGCGGCTGTTGAAGTTTTTAATGAAAAAATATGGTTGATCGGAGGCCGAGACGAAACGGATACTCCGCTTCCGGATATTTGGTCCAGTGCAGATGGTGAAAACTGGACATTTGAAGGCAATCTTTCTTTTGGGGCCATTTATGGGCACGAGCTGATCTCGTTCAATGGCAGATTATGGATCTACGGAGGTAGTTCCGAGGGTATTCTGTCCAATAAGATTTTTAGTTCTGAAGATGGTATCACTTGGGTAGAGGAAACGGAGACCACACCCTTTACTCAATATCAGTCCTCTAGATTTGCGATTCTTGGAAATCAAATATTTAGGATTGCCGGCTACAGGGGCGATGTGGAAGAACTTTCCCCTGAGCGAAATGTTTATAGCAGTTCGGATGGCTTAAATTGGGTGCTGGAAACCGAAAACCATGGGTTTGAATCCAAATACGGTTTTCGAATTGAAAGCCTTAACGATATCCTTTATTGTTTTGAACCCGACCCGGATTCGGACATCGAAGCAATCAGCACTAGGACTAGTTCTGATGGCGTCAATTGGTCCGACCCAGTTGTTTCCAATATTCGAGAAAGAGGTATAAACTCTGTAAGCACTGTGGTATTCGACGATAGAATCATATTGATGACCACTCCTGTTGATGGCCCCAACAGCTACTCCACCTTTTATATATCCCAAAATGGTGAAGATTGGGAGTTGGCCACTACGATTGATTCCTTCCCTATACAAGCTATTTTCTTTACGTTGGTCAATTTAAATGGGAAACTTTTTGCGATCGGAGGGACCCAAAGGAGTAATTTTTCGTCAACCGACAATACCGTTTGGAAGTTGAACTGATGCAATAGTATTTGAAGAAATATTGAGGATATTGATTTACAAGAAGTATCGAATATTAGGAATTAAGATATTCGATACTTCTTGTATGTCCATACTACATCTCAAAAACGTTTGATATAACCCAATTTCACAGTGTATTGGTCATCAAAAGTGTCCGAAGCAAACTCTATACGGTCATACGATGCTTCTACATAAACAATATGGGTTTGGCCCAACAGATTTCTATAGCCCAAGGCAAAATTAGTAGAGCGCAACCTTGCTGTATTATTGAACAGCACATTGTTCGATGTATTGTCCGGCGAAAAACCGGTCCCCACCCGTACGCTAAAATAATCTTCGGCTCCGCCAAAATAGTATCTTGCCGTAAGTGCAT
Organism: Flagellimonas abyssi; assembly: GCF_019457905.1. Taxonomy (GTDB): domain Bacteria; phylum Bacteroidota; class Bacteroidia; order Flavobacteriales; family Flavobacteriaceae; genus Flagellimonas; species Flagellimonas abyssi. Next base: position 20,728 of record NZ_JAHZSV010000021.1, read on the forward strand.
ACGCATCTGCTATCTCAGCATCTACCGTATTCAGATATGTCCTAAGGTTAAACCAGTAATTCTTGTAATATTTACCCAATCCAAAGGTGTAAGTCCATGAGGCTTCATCAAACTGCAACATCCTAAAACCAGCATCGACTTCAAAGGCGGCAGGCAGATTGGTATCAAGTGAAAATCCAGCGCGATACTCTGGAAAAATAGCTTTGTCGTTGGATATTCCCCCATTGATATAGGCATAAAACATTTTTGAAATTCTTGGATAAAAATCCACCTCGAACTGTGTACTACCAATTCCAAACCTATTCCCATAATTTAGCCTGCCAAAAATCGGTCCAATGCTTGATTGCCTTCCATAATGCAGACTGGCCAAATGCCAAGGTTGGTCAAAACGCTCCTTGAAGTGCACAAAATTATAGGAGACTCCTACCTCATTCAAGTTTTCGCCCGTGGCCATATTCTGTAGCAAGGACCGTACGTTGGTGGATTTTGGATGATACTTCAAAGCGGTGTTCAACGTTTTGCTTGCTTCTTGACTTCGCTTTAAATCCATCAATATTTTTGCTTTGAGCACTAACAGGCTCTCTGAATCTGGATGGGATTGCAATCCTTTGTCAACAATTTCCAAGGCCTTCTCCGAATCTTGATTCCAGAACTCCAAGCTGGCGTAAGCCAAGGCTGCGTCTTCATACCCCGAATTCGAATTGAAAGTTGCTCCTAGGATTCTTCTTGCGTTATCGGGTTGTTTATCCCAGGTGTACAATCGTCCCAAAAAAATGGCACTGCCTGGGACATATATGGGGCAAACCTCATTTTGTTAGGTTTTCCTAATAAAATCAGTAAAAGTGATATCCCCAAAAGCGAAAAAGAGAGTGAAGTGGCGGACGACATCCTGCCCGGGTACGGGTTACCTGATTGTATCCCAAAAAATCCTCCACAATAAATTGGTCTATTCCCAAATCAATTGCAAAAATATCCTGACTCAAAGTTAACAAACCTACAATCAATAAAAATGCATTGACGATATGCGCAAAAACTATATTATAGTGTTTTACAATAAGTACTATGGTCGCTCCCAAAAAAATAAAGCACAAGGCTGTGTTGAATTTCATTGAAGGGAGTTCGGAGACAACCCTGGTAAGCGATTCCAATTGAAACATCCATCCCAATATGGCCAAAATTGACACGATATTGATGATAGCAGAAATGATAAGTATGTATCTTTTGAGCATTTTTTTGGGGAAACAGTATAATTATGTAGCGTTTTACTTACAAAAAATTATACTTAATTCAAAAAAGGAACTCTGTTGTAAAAAGAAATCCATTTTTAAGGTTCGGATACTTCTTCATAAACATTTACTTATCATAGAAAAAATTAGCCCTTACCGAAAAACCGAAACAATATTTACAATCGTATTAATCCATATGAATTTTAACATGTTGAATTTCCAACACAGCTCATACAACCTATAAATGCTCAATTTAGCATTTTAACTAATTTTTATCATTTAACACATTGTGTGTCTTACGATTATATAATTTTGACTAATTTTTAAAATATGCGTTTTAAATGAAAATCACCTATTTCGCATTTTTATTTTTTACCGTTTGTCTTTCCATCTTTGGTCAGCAGACTCTCCCAATAAAAGTTGGGAGCGAAAAAGTAAAACCGTTGACCAAGTTGATAGACACCTCGTTACAAGCAAATTTAGAAGACGAGATTTTGGGCAATGAGACATGGGCCGGCTTAATAGGTCAAAAAAAGATGGCAATTGGCATCGTGGATCTGAGCAACCCCGAGCATGTTAGATTTGCAAGAATCAATGGCAACCATATGATGTATGCCGCAAGCCTGCCAAAGATTGCCATTTTACTTGCTGCGATGGATGCAATAGAAAAAGGTGAGCTTATTGAAACTTCTGAGATCAAAAAGGACATGAGGTTAATGATCAGCAAATCGGATAATGCTGCATCTACTAGGATGATAGACCGTTTGGGGTATGCCAAGATAGAATCCGTAATGACCGATCCAACGTATGCTTTCTATGATGAGGGCAACGGGGGCGGGCTCTGGGTAGGCAAAAGATATGGTGGAGGTGGCAATACCAACAGGGAACCTTTAAAACAACTTAGCCATGCCGCATCCGTGACACAGGTGTGCCGCTTTTATTACTTACTTGCCAATGGTAAGCTGGTAAATGAAAAACGCTCCAAACAAATGCTAAACATCATGGAGAATCCGGAGCTTCACCACAAATTCGTGAACACCTTGGAAATCATTGCACCTTCTGCACGTCTTTTTAGAAAATCCGGCTCTTGGAAAACCTATCATTCCGATTCCATTCTGGTATGGGGCAAAGAGGCCAATCGAAGATACATCTTGGTCGCACTGATCGATGACCCTAATGGCGAACAGATTATTCGAAATTTGGTAAAGCCCATCGAAAAAGTATTGAAAAAACCCGAAATTTAATCATTGGAAAGTTACATGGCCAATGATATTTGAGCTAACAAATAAATTTTTTGACATACGAAAGGGAGAGTTTAAAATCTCCCTTTTTATGTTTTGCTACATCTTTTTGATCATTTCCGTGCTACTGATCATAAAGCCGACAATCAATGCACTTTTTCTTTCAGAACTTGGTGCGGAAAAATTATCCGTAGCTTACGTCTTGGTTGCCTTTACTGCAGTCCTAAGTTCCTTTTTCTACACAAGGGTACTTGCCAAATTTGGACTGAACCATATCATAAGAACCACATTGCTCTCGTCAATTATAATACTTGTGGCATTGGCCGTACTTTTAAGACTAGGATTGATCAACCCCTATTTACTGTTCTTTTTTTATATCTGGTCTGCCATTTATGCTGTGCTGTCAGCCTCACAATTTTGGGTGTTGGCCAATCTGGTCTATAACGTCAGGGACGCCAAAAGGCTTTTCGGATTTATAGGTTCTGGAGCCATATTGGGCGGTATATTTGGAGGCTACATCACCTCCATTTTGGCACCTTTCGTGGGGAACGATGCCATGATCTTTATCGCCGCAATCATGCTTATGGGTTGTTTTCCCGTTTTACGGGAAATCTGGAAACTTCGGGTGAACAAACTGGATGATTTCAAAAAAAAGAAGCGAATCTCCATCACAGATGGCCATCCGTACAAACTGATCAAAAAATCACGACATCTGACCTATATGGCACTCACAGTAGCTGTAGGCGTGTTGGTGGCCAAGTTGGTAGACTATCAATTTAGCGATTTTGCTGCAAAATCTTTTGATGATCCCGAGGAACTCACCTCATTTTTGGCATTTTGGTTTTCCACATTCAACCTGTTGTCCTTGGGAATCCAATTATTTGTTACCCATCGTGTTGTTGGTATTTGGGGCGTTGGATTTTCGCTGTTGCTCCTGCCCTTGGGCATCCTTTTCGGCTCCATCTTTTTTTTGATATTGCCCGAACTGTCCGCAATCGTGGTCATCAAGGCCATGGACGGCATCTTAAAACAATCGATAAACAAAAGTGCTTCCGAATTATTGGTTCTCCCATTACCGTTCGAGCTGAAAAACCGTACCAAATCTTTCATTGATGTTGTAGTGGATAGCATTGCCACCGGCGTAGCAGGCCTATTGCTCATATTTTTTGTTAGCGCACTAGACCTTGGAACTACGAGCATTACCTTATTGATCATAGTTTTGGTGATGATTTGGATTTTTTTCATCAGTATTCTACGGCAGGAATATTACACCACTTTCAAAAAGAACCTGGAAAATGTTTCTCCAAGCTCCACCAATCCTTCCAATACAAAGGCGAAGCCCATTTCCGCTATTGAAGGAATGAAAAACGTTTTTTACAGTGGCACAGACGAACAGATTCTTTTTATGCTCAACAAATTGATGGAAATCAATGATAGAAGGTTTACGGATGATGTACTAATATTACTTGATCATCCTTCCCTGAAGATAAAAGCTGCCGCCATGCGGAACCTGTATTTTTTGAACAGCTCCAGCATGATAACCAATATCAACGAACTATTACAGCATAATGATGAAGAACTGACCTTGGCCACCTTTGAATATTTATTGCTGCACGCCGAACAAAATGAAGAATACATCTTCGACGAATTTCTGGAAGCAGATAGTCAATTGATCAAAGATACCGCACTGTATTGTTTGGCCTTGGAAAGTACGGGGAACCAAACCCTAAAAACAAAATATGACCTTCCGGGCAGATTGGAAAGACGATTATCACAAAACGACATCGCAATTAACCCACTTGTATTAAAGGCCATTGGCGCTTCGGGTTACCCTCAATTCTACCCAGCAATAACAGAACATCTCGATAGTGTGGACAATCATTTAAGGGAAGCAGCGATTAGGGCGGCCGGATTGAGCATGCGGCCATTGTTTATCAACAAATTACTGCAATTGCTCACCCATAAGAACATGCGTCCGCTTGCCATAGAGGCCTTGCACAACTACGGACCGGGAATCCTTCCCATCTTGGTTTCAAATGTAAAAAACAGGACGGTAAGCCTTGATGTTTGCAGACTGGTACCTTCGGTCATAAAAACCTTTATGTCCAAAGATGCGGTACATTCATTGTTCCAACTTTTTGATGATGTGGACCTCAGTGTACGACTGGCTGTGGTACGGTCGTTGAGCGATATCAGAAAAGAGCGCCCCACGCTCCGTTTTAACCGATTCAAGATAGTTGCCAAGATCTTTGAAGAATGCACACTGTACCACCAAACACTTTCAGCGATGCATACCCAGATCATTATTTCATATAGAAACCGTAAAAAATCCGGTGGACAAATTAATGTTGAAGAAAGGAATGCACGAGCATCATTATTGGAGCTATTGGAACGTAGACTTGATTCTGGTCTGGAACGTATATTCAAATTACTAGGGCTTAAATATGTACAGGAAGATGTTCATAATGCCTATTTGGGCTTGTTGAGTCCCAAAGAAGAATCTCGTATAAAGGCCATTGAGTTTCTGGACAACCTACTCACAGGAAATCTTAAACAAAAATTACTGCCCATAATAGAGGAAGCCACTATGGATTTTTCATCAGAAGAGGCAATACAAAAGATCAAACATGCCATACCTAGTGAAATCGAATGCTTTGAGCAACTGTTGCAGGTGCCCGATATAAAGTTAAGATTGGCGGTAATCTATCTGATAGGCAAACAGCGAGACAAACGTTTTAAGGAGCTATTGGAACGCTATGTAACAGATGATAATCCTAAAATCAAGGATTTTGCTCAAAATGCCATTAAGGAAATCAACCTTTCCTAACAATCTTGTCAATCGCCGAAGCCAGATACATATGGTCGGATGCCGAATTTTTTCGAAGCACGTTGGTCATGAGGACCACCATATATCTGCAGTTATCGGGATGTTCCACTATGATAACCGAATTCATAAAGTTCTGTACATTTCCCATATATTTTCCGCATTCCTCGCCCTTGCTCCTATCGCATTTGTACAAGCTACCAGATTTAAAATAAACCGCTGCTTCCTTTAGTGCTGGCGATTGGGCGTAGCGTATCCGTCTATCGGTCATGTACATTAACCGTTTCATTTCGAGGCTACTTTCCTTATCTACCACTTTTCCTTGTTCGAGTTGGACCAAAAACTTCATCAAACCATAAGGAGTACCAATACTTCCGCCTTTATCTCCTACGTAGGTATTGGCACCTGATGTAAAAAAGCTGCCCAAGCGCCATTCATCAGCTGTTATACCCAAATCACGCAAAGGAAGGTTCACCACATCATTGGCCATATCGGTCAAATCTTTTTTGGGGGTCTCCTTAAAATAGGCCATTGCCTCCTCTTCGGTAAGCTCTGGGTATTTTTCGCCAAAGGCCGCCATTAGCAATGCCTCACGCCATACAATACTGGCAGCACCATTGTTACTAACCGAAAGCATGTGGTCCGCCCATTCATAAAGACTAAATACATCACTTGCTACCACTTGCCGTTTTACCAATGTATTTTTTTCCACATTAAAAATGGGAACGGTATGTTCATCAGTGAGCCCCCATACCCCAGCTTTCACCATTTTATTTTTCAGCAATTGTGTACGCAGTTCAAAGGAATCGGGATAGACTTTGGCCAACTGTTCAAAAAGCGCGGTAAGCACGGCCAACTTGCCCACACTTCCCGGCTGATACCCCAAGGATTTGTTTCGTTCGGCATAGCGGACACTATCAGGATCGGAAATATCCATAATGGTCAATGAGTAACTTTTGTCGAGACCTCGGAACAGGGCACCTATATCTTTCTGAAATGATTCGTCCACTTCAAAAAAACTTCCAACGCTATCTTCCTTTCTGGATAAGAGATTGAGTTTGATGTCCTCCCAAGATTTCATGGCTCCCGCGGGCAATGGTGTGGATTCTTTCAACTCCCCATTTTTGATCATTTCAAGTCTTTTGAGACGTTTGATCCCCGTACGCTCGTATCCATCGATAGGATATTCCACAAATTCGCTGAATCCAAGCCCCATCAATCCTAAAAACACTATGATAACTATCTTTTTCATCTACAATTTTTTAGAAAGTGATATACGCTTTTCGAGGTCAATCTTTGGGGTGATGGATTCCAAATACGTTGACCCCAAAGCTTTCTTGTTCTCAACGAACGGACGAATCTGAAACAACCACAATTTATCGTCCTTAAAACCAAGTTCCACATCAAAAGCACCCTCATAATCCGAATTGGTCTCTTTGGGAACACGCTCCCGAATAGTGCGTGCCAAATCACGGATTTCTTTGATGTTCCTTTCCTTTAACACTCGCTCTTGAAAGGTTGCACTCTTCTTTTCGATACCGCCCGTTACAGGAAGCACATTGTAAAAACGTTCCCTGGCTGGAGCCAACAAGGTATAGCCTCCGCTATCTTTGATCAGGTATTGCTCCGCAGCCTGACCATCCACAGCGCCACCGGCTCCTCTGCTGAAGGCAACGGTAAGGTCTTTATCCGTTCCTGAACTTATTCCTTTGGTGATCAAAACTCCTGAGTAGTCCACGTCCACGCTCGGAATCACCAAGATTGATGGGTACACATTTTCAGGATTCAACAAATATTTTTGGCGCCATTTAAAGCTCCTTTCCGTGTAGGGCGATGCCCAAACATCTTTTATACCCTCCAAAATTTTGGCTTTATCCACTGAATTGAAAATGGTAAGGTTTAGGCCAGCTCCCGTGAATTCCTTAAGATCTTCCATGTTGGTATCGCTACGCAGAAATACAGGAACATTCCCCAAATCACCGCCCAGTACCTCTTTGAACCCATTTTCCAATTGATCTACAAAACTGTCGAGCAACTCCATCTTTTTAATGGCCGCCCGTAATATTTCCAGTTGTCTTAGCTGATAATTTTCAACCTCATTCTCGGTAATACCGGAATCCAACATTCGATTTGCCTCTTGGAACATATTGGTCAAAAATTGCCAGTATGAACCTTCTTGGTCAGGCATTGGTTGGTCCATGTGGGTCCTGAAAATCCCAAATGGAATCACCAATCCCTCAACAACCTTATCGGGGAACATTTTTTTGAGCTGGCCAAGGTTGGCCGCTTTGGGCCCACACAGTTTGCCAGAGTCATCTGCATCCACGCTTCGCATGTTGAGCACATTGTTCTCGTCCAAACGGATTTGTCCTACAGGCACCTCAATACGTTCTTCCCTTCTTTCCTTAATCGCAAAAAGAGCCAGCTCTTCTTGCGACATTTGGTTCTCAGGCTTAATAATTACGTTCCCTTTGTTCGATACGGCGTAGAAAACCCTTGTGCCGTCATATTTTTTTAAGGCTTGCAAATTCTCATCGGAAAGGGCGGCATTGGGAATTCCAAGGTTTCGCGCCAACAATTGTACGTGCGAGACCATGTTGCCCTCGGCCACCGTGGCAATGCCCGCCACCGGCTTTAAGTCTGACGGCGGCCGTTGGAATACATAGATCTTATCCGACGATACCTCAATATCATCCGAACTGCCCCCCACTACTACAAGTTCACCAAAAGCATACCCAGGGTTGAGACCTCGAATGGTACTTTGGTTCTGTACATCCATCACTTTGTTCGCCAATTGCGATTCCATGGAAATCATATTGCCCAATTCGCCAACGCTCTGCCCCAAATGGAGCGACACCGAGCCACGGATCTTGTCATCTATAAATCCTGCTGCGAGGGGTTCAAAGGCCACATATTGCTTTACTATGGCATCATAATTTGCCTTTGTCATCGCGGCGCTCCATTCCACTGCGGCCCTTGCCCTGTTCAACACCTCGGTTAATTCCCCAAGTGATTGTTCCGGCACATCATAGTTTGTGAGCCCGGGAGCCAATTGGTTCCATTCCCATTGTTCGAGATAGCCCGATCCAGTAACGGCCATACCCAAATAACAGATTTTATGCAGTAGGTCTTTCAAGTTTTGCGGTTGGTACTCTGGTGAACTCTTAAATACGATCTCTTCCAATTTCAATGATACATCAAGCAACTGAAGCCTTGCCATGGGTCTTTCTTCTTCCAAGAGCCCTTCCCGTATATCATATAAGAGCTGAGAAGCCTGTTCAACCAATAGTTTTGGTGAATTCAATTCTGAGGAACTTGCGGCAAAACCACTTATTGAATTACCAAGCGGAGTTCCCTTCGTCAACGGAGCCATTTGTGCCAGGGCAAAAATATCTACAGGTTTATGAAACTCTTTCATGGTGGTGACCAAGGCATCTATCTTTAGTGCAATATCCGCAGGTAACTTTGAACTATGTGTTTTTTTAAACTTGATCACTTTCTGGATATCCGATTCTTCCGGCTGACTGTGAATCTTTGTCCGCAGGTCCATAAAAGGCAGATATAAGTCTGATATCACTTTGGATTCGCTCCTCATCTTTTGCGCAACATTGTCATCCCCATTATGTGGAATATCCTTTAGCGATTGACGAACCAAAAAGTACTCGTTCCTTAAAATTTCATCCTTGGCCAAGAGCCATTTATAAAATTCAATCCCCCAAGCTTGCTCATCTTCGGATTGTATGGCGCCACGGTAAAACTGACCTTTTTGATTGATCCAACCGTTGTCCACACTCCTTAAATATTTATCAAGTTGGTACTGTTTGAGCCTGGAATGGTCGTTCTCGACGTCCCAAAGGGATTCCATATCAGTGTACGCCAAGATTTGTCCCAAAAAGATATGGTTCGATTTCCCCAGGGCTACCACCTCATCCTTATATCGGGCATGCTGGACTCCTGTACCAATGTTATCGGGGCAAGGGTCTTTGGGTGGACGGATGCTTCCATCGGTACAGAACCATCGAATGTCTTTGTACGGTCCCCGAATATCATTCTTATACTTGTTGACAAGCACAGTGACTTCCTTCGGTTCCAATTTTTGAGCTTGGAGCACACATGACAAGGTGAGCAAAAGATAAAATATACCTAAGATAAAACGTTTCATAGCAAATACGTTTAACAATGCTTTCCAACAGTAAAGCAACTTTTGGAACATTGTCTATTGTAGTAAATATATTCAAATAACATCAGAATTTGTTGTTTGCTCATTTCAATCTTGTACCATGGGATAAATGAACAAGTGCCAATATTTATTCATTAATTTTTATTGAACCATGAGAATGATAGGATCATATTTGAAGAGAACTAACAATCCAGTCAAAAGTGAACCTTTACTTTTAAATCCTTCAATAGTTGAATCTACAGAAGAACTGTAAATTTGTAGGGTTAATCAAGTTTTGAATGGACTGCCAATCAAACTTAGAATATAAAAAATATTGGCAACTAGCTTACCTTTAAAGGAATACAAAGTAGTTTATTTGAAAACGAATGGGCAGGACAAAATACCTGAGTCATTTGAATATCCTCATTTTTATACGCCCATTGCCATTGCCAAGAAAGCAGCGAAAGACCTTCAAAATAGATTGCAACAGAATTTGCCAGAATTGATGAATCAACCTACAGGACGTATGTTAGGGGTCCTTGTGGTACAAACCAAGAACGGTGAACTTGGATATCTAAGTGCATATTCTGGCGAGCTTCAACCTGAGCTGGAAAAATTACTATTTGTACCTCCTGTTCATCAATTACCAAAAGGAGAAGATTTTCCAGAGATGGCCAGCATCAATGCCATTAGCAAAGAAGTTAAAGCGCTGGAAGAAAGTGATGTGTTCATCACTGCCAAGCAACGCCTAAAAAAGACCACAAAAGAGACCAAAGAAAATATACTTGCTGCCAAGAAAGCGGCAAAAAAGAGCAAATTGGAACGTGACAGACTTAGAAAAGAGTCTATTTACCTACCTGATAAAGAGCGCCAGGAACTTTTGGACGATTTGGTGAAGCAAGGTACCAATGCCGGGATGGACCTGAGACGTTTTACACGTTCCGAGAACTTGCGGTTAGAAAAAGCTATTGGTGCATACAGGAAGTTGGAAGAACGAATTGAAGCACTCAAAATGCTACGTAAAACCAAGTCCAATCAGCTACAGGATGCTATTTTTGAATCGTTCATTTTTTTGAACGGTGAGGGAGAAGGCAAATCCGTTAAAACGGTATTTACCGATTTTGGGGTGGATGTACCACCTGCAGGTGCAGGAGAGTGTGCTGCTCCAAAACTATTTCAATATGCATTTAAACAAGGATTGAAACCTGTGGCGCTAGCTGAGTTCTGGTGGGGACCGTCTCCCGATTCGGAAATTAGGGAACATGGTAAGTTTTACCCGGCATGTAAAGGCAAGTGCCAGCCTATTCTGGCACATATGCTCAAAGGAATCCCTGTAAAACCAAATCCCTTGTTGGAAAATTTTGGGGCAGGAAAGAAACTGGAAGTGCTGTTTGAAGACGAACATTTGGTTGTCGTAAATAAACCTACCGGCATGTTGTCTGTGCCAGGCAGGCACATAAAAGATTCTGTAAAATCCCGTATTCTGGAACAGTATCCGAAAGCTTCCGGCCCCATAATTGTACATCGACTGGATCAAGATACCTCTGGAATAATGATTGTTACCCTTTCCAAAAAAGCGAACAAACTACTGCAACAACAATTCTTGGAGCGTACGATTCGCAAAACCTATTTTGCGGTTCTAGAGAAACCAATTGAAGAAAACACCGGAGAGATAGCGCTTCCCCTTATCTTGGATATCAATAACAGGCCCATGCAAATGGTAGATTATAAACACGGTAAACCTGCTTTGACACAATATGAGGTCATAAAAAAGACAGTCAGTCAAACCTTAATCAAATTGAATCCTATAACGGGACGTTCACATCAATTGCGGGTACATTGTGCCCATAAACTGGGACTTCATGCACCAATTGTTGGAGATAATCTATATGGCACCCCTTCAAAACGACTTTGTTTGCATGCACAACAGGTAGAATTTGTTCATCCTATTAACAATGAGCGGATAAAAATCAAGACAGAAATGCCTTTTGTTATTTGAAAATTGTGGGGTAGATCACCAATTAAGAAAATTTTGGTTAATTCATTTTAATTGATTGTAGAAAAGTAGCCCCGGCAAGAATCGAAATTTCCTCTTGGATCCCTAGTTTTATTGGGGTTTCCACTTTTTGATTTGAAAATGTTTACGATTTGTGAACTTTTGTGATTGATTTGTCTTTCATCATTTCAAATATACCTGAACAATTACAAAATCATCAATGAAGTAAAACTGATTAAACATGTTATGCGTGTTGAAAATAAGATAGTACTACCCTAAAATTCAACTTGAGATTGTTTAACCATTGAGATGATTCTAGTCTGCTACGTCCCATGATTAGTAGATAACGCCTTAAGAAATTTGAAATCATTTACGCGTTTACAATATAAATAGGCCAATTACTTACTCTAGATTCATCAAAGCGAACATGTTAGGCCAAAATCGGGCTCTAGGTTTAAGAAAAAAGGTATATTGTAAAAACAAACCTCAACCATTAAAGGCATTGCAAAAAAAAAGTAGCCATAACGGCCTTGTCTTTTTATACCGGTGCAGCATGCTGGTCTTATTATTGTGCCTTGGCAAGTCTACATTTAGTCAAGCTCAAGGTCCACCCGAGGCCCACAATCGATTTTCATTCAATAACCTTACAGTAAATGACGGCCTTTCACAGAACAGTGTAGTGGGCATCGCCCAAGACACCACCGGATATCTTTGGTTTGCCACACAGGATGGGTTGAACAAATACGATGGAAGAGAATTTAACATCTATAAAGAACAGTTTGAAGATGTTACCAGACCCACTTACAGTAAACTTGGCAAGGTGTTCATTGACTCCGATAACACCTTATGGGTCATCACCAATCCCGGGACCTTGAAATTCTATGATAGAAAAAAGGAAGAATTTCAAAAAATAAAATCCATAGATAGTGCCAGTGTTGTGTACGAAGATTCACGAAGGAACATCTATATTGGCACTTATAAAAAGGGGCTCTTTCGAATCAAAGCCAATAAGAAGGATACTATCCAGATGCTGGGCGGTCAAAACAAGTCACTGGAGATATACGATTTAATCGAAAGGGGGGATCATCTTTGGATAGCGGCATCGGGAGGAGTCTATAAGCTGAACAATGATAAACAGGCTTTGGACACTATCTACCGATCATCTGGGACAAACTTTAGTGCTTTTACCACAAATGAAGAAAATATGTATGTGGGCTCTTATCAAAAAGGACTATTTATAAAGTCGGCCTCGTCAGAAACCTTTGCTCAATTCAAGGGTTTTGGAAATGAAAAATTCCCAACGGATTTGGTCATACAAGACCTTTTGTTGGACAAATATGGCCGATTATGGGTTGCAACGTACGGACAAGGTTTGTACATCATTGATTTCTCCACCAAGAGCTTTAGGCATTTTTTGGCCGATAGAAACAATCCCGATGCCATTCATTATGATGACATTTTATTTCTATTCGAGGATTTCACAGGAACTATTTGGCTAGGTACGGATGGTGCGGGGGTCAGCTATTATGATGAGTACTTGGCCAAGTTCAATAGTCTCACCAACAAAAATGTGCCCAAAGAGGCCCATGTGGATGTCATAAGGGCCATTGCCAAGGAAGGCCAAAGCCTTTGGCTGGGAACCTCGGGCAAAGGGTTGACCAAAATTAATTTGGATACCCAACAGGCCTTCACCATCAAAATCGGGGAATCCAATTTAATCGGGGACAGGATTATGTCCCTGTATCACGATGGCAATACCTTATGGATCGGACATCAAGAACATGGTCTCCAAAAAATGCGGGGCAACAATCAAATTGAAACCATTGAAGAATTACGAAATCATACGATTTGGAAGATTTATAAGGCGCCCAACAACAATCTATGGCTGTGTACAAGAAACAAGGGGCTCATCTTATTCGATAAGAAAAATGGTATTGTAGCCCAATTCAATTCGGAAAACTCCAATTTGACCACGGACAATATTAGAACCATTGAACATTTCAAAGACAATATTTTTTGGGTGGGAACTGAACAGAGCGGCCTCTTTTCCCTTAACATGGATACCCGAAGGATAGTGAAAATTGACTCAATTGCCGATGATATAAAATCCTTGCTCCATAAAAATGAAAGACTTTGGATAGGCACAAACGGAAATGGACTGAAGTCCTATGAACCATCCACAGGAGAAATTCTACATTTTACGGTTAAAACTGGATTGCCGAACAATGTTGTCTATGGAATCCTACCGGACGAACAAGGGAACCTTTGGTTGAGCTCCAATCGAGGTATTTCCAGGTTTTCATATCATAATGGGAAACATGCCGTGGAAAATTATGGAAACTATGATGGTCTACAATCCTACGAATTCAATACCGGGGCCTATTTCAAAGATGAAGAGGGAACGCTTTACTTTGGTGGTTTGGAAGGTCTCAATTGGTTTCGGCCGGAACAATTGGAAACCAATCCCTTTAAACCCAAAACCGTAATCACCAATGTAAAGGTTTTTAACGATACGCGGAATCTTTCGGAAAACGTTCCTTTAAAGCATACACAAAACACCATTACATTCGCGTTCTCATCATTGCAATTCTCTCAACCCAGCCTAAATCAATATAAATACAGATTAATAGGCAATGATGAAAATTGGATTAATGCAGGCAACAACAATACGGCCCGATATACAAATTTGTCTCCCGGCGAGTATACCTTTCAGGTGCTCTCCAGCAATTATGATGGCATTTGGGGCGATGTCCCGGCCACCTACAGTTTTGAAATAGAACAACCGTGGCACTTTACGAACATGGCCGTCGCCGTATTTACCACATTTATATTCCAAGGCTGTTTTATTGCCATTGGCATTTTTATGCTACTGCTGTACTTTAGGCTAAGGAAACGGGATTATCTATTGTACGGTGTTTATATTTTGATATTTGCCACCTATTTCTTTTTAAGAATAGACCTTGAACTGGAATTACAACTTTTTTTTAAGAATTATGACACTTCCTATTATTTTTTAGCCCCACTGGTGTTTTTACTATCAGGGGTTTTCATTGCTTTTGTTGACTCGTTTGCAGAAATCCGGGACCATCATGCCAAATTTTCACGTGAACTCAAATGGTTTTCCATCGCCACCTATTTGGCCGCAATTTCCATATTCTTTTATGTTCTTCTCACTAAAGATTTTTTACTGGTAAAAAGGCATTTGAACCTGCTTTTATTACCCTTACATTTATATGGCATCTATGCAGTGATCAGGGCCTTCATAGTGGTAAAGTCACCTTTACGTTATTATATTCTTCTCGGAAATTTTTTCCTGATCGGGTTTAGCATGGTGGGATTGAACTTGGGCAATCAGCATTCATTTTCAGGGGGAGTGGAATCCAATAATGTCTTTGGTTTTTACAGCTTTAATATTACGCAATTAGGGGTTTTTATAGAACTTCTCATATTTTCATTGGGTCTGGGGCACAAATTTTATCTTGTGGAGATTGAAAAAAACAAGTTTCAAAAACTTGATGAATTAAAAACCAAACTCTACACAGATATTTCCCACGAGATACGGACCCCGCTCACCCTTATTTCGGGACCAATAGAGCATCAATTGGACAGAGCTGGACTTTCCAATGACGATAAAAAGGAACTATCCCTTATCAAAAACAACACCCAAAGACTCTTGGGCCTAGTCAACCAAATGTTGGATTTATCCATGATAGATTCCGGTCAATACAAGCCCAATGTTACCAAAGGCGACCTAAAAGGATTGTTGATTCAATTGATCGAGGCCTTTTCATATGTTGCCAAGGACAAAAGCATGGATCTACAGCACAACATTAAAAAAATGGGCAACGCATGGTTTGATGCGGACGTTGTGGAAAAAATTATTTCCAACCTGTTATCCAATGCCATAAAGTACGCCCCTAAGAACAGTACCATAATCGTAACTGCCGAGGAAGAACAGCAAAATCTTGTATTTTCCGTTCTAAATTCCACCGATGGATTGAAAATAGAGGACCTAAGCAAGCTGTTTAAACGTTTTCATCAAAATAGTGAAAAATCCGAAGGTGTTGGCGTAGGGCTGGCTCTTGTACGGGAACTTGTATCTTTATCAAAGGGAAGCATTATCGCACACAATATTGGACAGGGCAAAATCCAGTTTACGCTCACCTTGCCGATAGGTCAACCCTTTAACAAAACTCAAACCCTCCCTTCTCCTACTTCTTATGACAAATCGGCTCCCATGGAAGAACCTGTATTGGGCACATTTAAAAAGCCAACCTTGCTCATTGTGGAAGACGACAAGGATATCCTTTCCTATGTGGTTTCCATTTTTAAAAATGAATATGTCATCCTCAAGGCCCCAAACGGAAAGAAAGGTATAGAAGTGGCCCAAGAAAAACTTCCCGATTTGATCATAAGCGATATTATGATGCCTGTTTGTAGCGGGATTGAGCTTTGTCAGACCATTAAGAAGAATGAGGCCACCAGCCATATCCCTATTATATTGCTCACCGCCAAAGCCGACCAAGAAAGTCAATTATCAGGCTTGGAAACAGGTGCAGATGCCTACGTAACCAAACCGTTCAGTCCCCAAATATTAAAAGTAAGGGTAGAAAAACTTCTGGAAAATCGAATCCGTCTTCAAGAACATTACTCCAAAACCTTTAAGATAAATCCCGGACTTGTTCCTACAAAAACGGAGGAAGAATTTTTACGACGGCTGCAGAGCGTATTGGACAAACATATCACCTCCACCTCGTTCACTAGCGAAAAATTTGCCAAGCTTATGCTCATGAGCCGTTCCCAATTGCATAAAAAACTACATGCCGTCACGGGAATGTCCACAACGGAGTTCGTGCGCACACAGCGCATCAATCTGGCCAAGGAACTACTTTCCCATTCCGACGCCACTATCTCAGAAATTGCATATCAAGTTGGATTTAATACCCCTTCCTATTTTAACAAGGTCTTCAAGGAAATTGTTGGTTGCACTCCTAACGAATATCTCTCGAAAAAGGTATAAAACAAGGTTTTTTTACAGTCGGAAACATATCTTCCATCATTGAAAACATATCTTTCATCCACTCCCTCAACGTCCAGATATCTTTACAACAAGTTTTAACCGGACAGGTTCAATGCCTTCCATGATATGATGAAAAAAACCACGGAAGACAATAGAATTTATATGAGTATCGACCACTTAAAGAGCGGTAAGTACCAACTGAATATTTTATTGGAAAACAAGGTGGTCCAAACTTTGGAAATCAAGAAAGAAGAAACCAAGAGGTTAAAAAAATAACGAAAAAGGCATAATACTCCCCCTACCCTTTTTCATTATCTCAATTAAACATAAACAAAATACAATCGTCATGAAAAGAAAAGTAGTTGTTCTGCTTATGTGCTGCCTGGCAATATCATACTCCGCAGAAGCCCAATTTTTTAAAAAATTGAAGAAAAAAGCAGAGAATGCCGTTGAACGGACCATAATGAACCGTACAGATGAAGAAGTATCAAAAGGAACGGATAATGCCATAGATTCCATTACCAAGGGAGGTAAAGGAAAAAAGAACGCCCCGAAAAATATCGGGGAAACCGAAAAGAACCTTGACTCCACAAAGCAACAAAACCTGGCCAAAGAAGCTGCCATGCAAAAGAAGATGGCAGGTTTGTTCGGGGGTAGCGACCTAAAAGGGGTTCCTGATGTTTATGAATTCTCGTATAAGGCCACAATGAAAATCACCACCCAAAAAGATGTGAGCGATATACACTATTGGATGGAGCCGGGGCAACGGTATTTTGGCAATTGGCACAAAGAGGGCGAAATGAGCAGCATCACTGTTATGGACATGGGCAACCAGACCATGGTGATGTTCACTGACGATGGCAAACAAAAAATGGCCATGAAAATGCCCTCCAGCAAAAAAACCATTGAAAAGTTGACCAAAAAGATGGAGGAAAAGAACAAACAGGCAGCGGAAGACATTAAGGTCACAGCCATTGCCGGCAAAACCATCCTAGGTTACAATTGCAAGGGGTATCAGATCACCTCAAAAGATGGGGTATCCAAAGTATGGGTCACCAATGAGACCCCTGTGGGATACTTGGGCGGCATAGCCAACACGGAAGGCCTGCCGAGCAGTGTGTTGCCCATTGGCGAGAACACCATGTTCATGGAAATGCAGTTTGAGTCTGCTAAGAAGAAAAAGGACAACTTCAGCATGGTATGCACCGAACTGAAAAAAGAAAGCATGTCCATTGTAAAAGCGGAATATTCCACCATGGGTGGGTTTTAAGATTATTTAATCACCATAGAATATTGATATGAAAAAAATATTGGGATACGCCATGCTTTTCTTGCTTATGGGCACTGGAATGCAGGCACAGGATTTTGACCTGGACGACATCATGGGCGAAGCGCAGGATTTTTTTGGAAATGCTACTGAAACAGCAGAAAATGAAGCAGATGATGCAGCTTGGGAAAATATCAACAATCAGATAAATAAAAAGTTGGACGACCCTAAGTTGAAAAAGCTGATGGGGGGCTTTTCTGAGGCTTTGAAAAAATTTGAGGGGGAATCCATGACAGGCAAATGCCTACAGATAATGGGGGCATATGCAGAATTATTGGCCTATTGTGATATGAGAGCTGAATCTGAAACAGAGCCATGCAAAAAGAAAGAATGGCTGGGCATTGAATCTATGATTTTATTGGCCGGAACTTCCATTAATTACTGCCCGCAAGAGTTTTATGGCTTGGCCGATTTTGATGACCCGGATGAAGAGACACAACGAGAAATCATAACAAACTACGAATGGGAAATTAGAAACTATTTTTTTGGCAATTCAGTCATATATGGAGGAGTTGCATGGGGGGAAAATTTTCAAAAATTAAAGGAAATTGAGCAAACAATAGGAGACTTATACAACAAAAATCTTTCCGATTATTTAAGGGATAATGGGAAGAAAAAATATTCTGACTTAACAATGGAAGAAAAAGAGGTTTTCAACCTTTCGGCAAAAAAACTTCAATTAGACCTTGAATCCCGTACAAAAAATGAGCTCCCCCATATGTTATTATACTTAAAATTCAAGTTTGCAAACGATCAATTGAAACTAAACGATTATGGCAATAGCAATAATCGTTTAAAAGAAATTATAAAGAGTGATGACGCTATAGATTTTTTAGTGGACTTTGTTGGAAAAATGTTCACCCCTGGTTATCAAGTGAAAAAGGCATTGGAAATAGCTTCAGAAAGTTCGGCACAAAAATGTAGAAATTAATCCGTCAACAGAGCATAAATAGTAGTGTAGGCTATTCAAAAAATTATCAATGAAATCAATCTTCAAATCGCTGCAGTTCACAAACAAAAGCACAGGTGAAGATTGCGATAAAAGGCTTCATTCTAAATATTTAAAAATAATAACAAATGAAAATAAAAACAATTATCCTATCGATTGTATGTATTGGTATCGCTACGCTGACTCAAGCACAATCAATGTCGGCACCACTCAAAAATGGTAAAAAAATCATTTTGGCCATTGACAATGAAACAAAAACGGTTGTTGATATCCTTCCAGCAGATGCCCTGCCAGACAAAACCACCGCAGCAAAAAAATACCCGGGCAGCACTTTTTTTGCTGGTATGCTATATGGGGAATCCAGCCGTTCGGTACATCCGCATGAGTACTCGGATGTTAAAAAAAGGCAATTTGCCAGCAACAGTTCCAAAACAGATTCCCGCTCAGTACGGCCCCATGAGTACTCGGATATCGAGAAAAGGACGTTCCTATCCATAAAAAACACTAAAAACTTTTCAGTGGTGCTTCAAAAAGATGCCATACTGGCCTTTGATCTGTCGCAAGCCTATATCCCTGGCGATACATTCATTCCAGGTGACACATTCATTCCAGGTGACACATTCATTCCAGGTGACACATTTCTTGTCATGTTTGACAAGAAGAAAAAAATGGTCGTATTAAAATCAAAGTAGCACAATCTTAAAACTTAAATGATGCATTATAGAAAATCATATTTCCACAATTATCTTTTTTCTATTTTATTGGTCGGAACCCTATTTTTTTCATGTAAAAATGACCAAAAAAAAGAAGTTGCAGCGTCCACTGGCGAACTTACGGGCAACATTGCAGTGGAAGTCAGCATGGAAAACCAAGTGTTCCATATTGAGCAAGAAAACCTACTACCTGTAAAACGAACCTTTGCAAAGGATACCATTTTGCTTTTGTTCAGGGCGGATGAGAACCCGTTCCAGCTCAACCTAAACCTTACCAACACCAACATTCTGGACAAGCAAAAGGCCGAATACAAAGTTCCGGGCGTGAATTCGGGCAACATTAAGGTAGATCTGAACTTCTTCAATGCCGATAGGAATGTAAAAAGAACCAATAAACGCATTGTATTCAAAAAAGGGATCATCACCATTAAAAAGTTAACAGCAAACAAGCTGGAAATGACCTTTACGGGCGAAGGCAGTGGAATGATAGAACGTGATGGCAATTTTCCGATTTCGGGCAAAATAAATGCCTCTTATTAAAACCATAATCCATTGTAATCAAATGAAAACAACATTGAAAATACTGGGCCTGATGTTGCTAATGGTCTCATGCAATACGCAGAACAAAAAAGACAACACCGTTGATGAAACCGTAAAAATGGGCAAAACCGTACAAGATTTGGCCAAACAGTCACAAGACTTAAAAGAAACCGCGCCTGTTTCCGAGGAAACACTCAACAATTGGTTTCCAAAAACCCTCCAGGGCATGGAACTCCAGAAAATAGTAAAAGGTACGTTGACGGGCTATGGAATAAGTGGTGCCACGGCCACATACGAAGGCTCCGATAAAAGCAGATTAGTTGTGAACGTGAATGATGGTGCCGGGGAAAAGGGTACAATGCTCACCTCGCAGTACATTGCCTTCAAAAACCTGAACACTGATTCGGAAACCGATACTAAATCGGAAAAAATCCTGAACCACAACACCATGTTGGGTGTAGAAACTGTTTATAAAGCAGAAAAGAAGGTTTTGATCAACTTCCTGTACAAAGACCGATTCGCAGTAAACATGCAAGCGGACAATATCGACAAGCAGGCCGTTTGGGATGCTTTCAAAGAACTTAAAATAGATAGGCTATTCAAATAAGGGCCCAAACATAACATTACTAAAAGGGCACACCCAGAAGTTTCAATCTTGGAAAAACCAAATATGGAATCAAAATTTAATAGAAGAGAATTTATCGGACTGGTCGGAGTTGGTTCAGCAGGGCTCTCCTTTTCACCGTTGTTGCTCTCTAGCTGTGAAAGTAACGATCCATCTGTGCCATTTGGTGTTTGGAAAGAAATGATTGCAGCCTTGGAGCAAAGTCCAGATCATCTTCTAGGCAGAAAAAAGGCCTTGGTCGCTGCCAAAGACCCGAAGGCCATGGTTGAATTTGTGCGGGACAGCCTTCAAATGATCCCTGAAATTGGGCAATTTCTCCACCAAGCAAACCGTATGTCCATGTATGGGACCGAAGTCGCTCTTAGATGCGGATTGGCCACCCCCCGAGAAAAAGCTGAAATCTTGAAGAACATGCTCACCGAAGCGGGTTTTGAAGCAAGAGTGGTCTTGGAAGCAACAGAAATCACCGAAGAGGATGTAAAAAACATTGTGTTTCGTACCAATCGTGCAGAATTTGCTCCACCCATCAGTAAAAAACAACTTAAAAAATGGAAAAAATTATTGGGTGCCAACAACGGCAGTGGGAGTGCCCATGAAATATCCGAATTGGATGAAAAATGTACCAGTCTGGCAGATAATCTTATCTCCCAACTTACCGATAAAAATGTTTCTTCCATAAAACCCAACTCCTTCCGCTTTCACCAAAACGAAGTCCCTTCTGTGATATATGTCCAGAACGGAGTAGAACATTACGCCCATGTTTTTGACCCTGAAGTAGCTGTCGGCCAATTGCACCCAAGTAACAAGGACAAGAAATTTAAGAACGCCCCAAAGCTTTCAGAAGTACGTGAGGAAGACATCAAGATATCACTGACCTATAGGACCGCCATTGATTTTTGGGAAGAAAAGGAACTCCTTTCCGGAACATGGAACCTGAGCGATCTGATGGGCAGCACAATGCAGATTCTGTTCATGAAGAATATGGATTTCACCCAACAGGCCACAAAGTCCATTTCCGACATCAGTACATTCACCCCCTGTTTTGCCTATCAGAAATTTGATAAGGACTTGTCCTTTATGGAAGAACGCTCGCTTGTGGGCAAGCCCATTACCTTGGAAGGTAAGGAAATCCTTAAAAACGTGGTAGTCAAAGAAGAGAGTGGAAAGCTTGGAGATGTTTCACAAGTAGAGACTTTTGAAGTAAAGGCCACAGCAATGGCTTTTCCAAAAGTGAAGTTAGAGCTATACCCAAAGGACCGATCAGGAACCATTGTTGAAGGATTGTCCGCTGCCAATTTTAAGATAACCGATAATGGTAAAGCCGTTACCGGGTGGTTGGAACAAAATGTGTTTTCCCCAAAGATCATGCTGCTGTATGATACCTCTTTGAGTATGCCATCAGAATACCGGGGAGACGGTGCAAAAGAATTTGCAGCATCGCTGGAAGCAATGGTAAAGGAAATGTATCCGCATGCCATGGTCATAAGCACGGCGACCACTTCCAATGTTTACACCTCTCTACTAAAGGCCAAACAAAGCGATTCTGACCTCATCCTATATGCCACTGATGGTCATAATGACGATCAATTCCAAGCCGAATACAAAGATGTGTACGAAACGGGACCGCCAGCCATTTTGTTGAATGTTTTTAATGTTGATACCTTTTATAAACACTTACGGGAAAATTTTGACTTTAATGAGATTCCTGCCGATGACCAAGAAAAAACAAAAGAGAAAATCCGAAACATCATAGGGGATATGACTTTTCCACCCTATGTGCTTACCTACCATTCTTTTGAAGAGGCCACAGAACATCGCATCAACGTATCCATTAAAGAAAAAGAACTTTCGGACAAGGCCACCCTAAAATTTCCTGAACAAAACGACCTTTATTTGGGCGAACGCATCATAGGGCTTTATGTTGAGATGAGTTGGAGAAGCACTAAAATAAAACGTACACTGGCAGGTTGGGACAACTATTTGGATGTAAATAGGTTCACACCGAGCCGAAAGTATATTGACGATGTGCATGAAATGATGCTGGGCGGGGGCCTATTGGCATTCGAACGGGAAGCCCCTACTTTGTCCGTCAGGCTCACAGAATACCTAAAGTCAATGATCAGCAATGAAGACTGGTTTATGGCACAACAGCAGAACGATACAAAGAAAGCGGTAGAAGCATTGGAAAAAGGCTCACTTGGTTATCCACCATTGTTGCTTACCATGATGCAGCCCTTAAGTAATCATGCCACAGAGCAGTCGGTCACCTACCCTACCCAATTTCGATCCTGTTTATTAAGAATGAAGCCTGGGTATTATGAGGACAAAACAAAAATCCTCTTCGATTATTTGCCCACTGCAAAATATGCCAGTGTGACCCGAAAGGGAACCAAAAGGGAAAACCTATATGAAACCATTAAAAAGACCGCACAATTTGCCTTTCTGGAAGAAGCAGTGTTTGACGAAAGTGCCGTAAAACAGTTGCAGGGGCATGACCTGGTCTGTTTGCACAATGTCCGGAACAATCCTGAATACCACTACCATATTCTGAAACAAAAAGACAAGGTTTTCCAACACCGGATTTTCAGGGAAAACCAATTGTCTTTTTTTGACAAGGAAATGAATGTTTCATCCTATTATGAAATAGATCGAAACACAGGGGAGCTTCGGGGAATTTTGCCAGATGGAAGCGGCGGCGGAAGCTCCTCGACAGCGGAACAATTATTAGCGCTGAAAAATGTGATTGATGAATATAAAAAAGTGTTGGCGGGAGTTCAGCTCATGATGATGATTCCGGGAGCTGCAACATCTGCGGCCCCGATCGTGGCATTGTACAGCATGACCTTGGTGAAATTGTATGCCTTTGCCACTGAGGCCATTATAGTGATGAATCCCGATAAACTGGAGGGGCAGGTAAACTTGGCCTTGAAAGAATTGGCCTGTAATGTATATAAAAGTATCATTATGACTTTTATTGGAAAAATGGGAGCTGGAAAGGCACAAGGAGTCATCACCGGCATGGACGGGTTGGAAAACTTAATAAACATGATGGGGGATGATGAATTTTCATTTTTGCCCTGCCCATCGGCTTAAAATATTAATTGTTGGCGTTACGTGATTTGGTTAAAATTGGAATTTGGTGATTACTTCTTTAGAGGAACTTTTGCAAACCAGGTGTTGTTCTCTTTAGAGCGGAAATATCCTTTTTTCTTGATAGAGTGCAGGCAGGAAATTGTAATCTAATTCGCTTGTGGCCAGATTGCGTGTCACATTACGCACATCCATATTTTGAAGAACTGTTTGCACCAATACGGGTTGACTTGAAGCCTATCTGGAAAGAGAAATGCTTTATTGAATCATTCTGAAGTCAAAAAGTAGCCCCGGCAAGAATCGAACTTGCATCTAAAGTTTAGGAAACTTCTATTCTATCCATTGAACTACGGGGCCATTCCATAAAATGGATTGCAAAAATAGGGTTTTTGATGGATTTTATGCAAACACACTAATCTATTTACATCAAAAAAATGGGGGAACCACCTAACTTCGTTTTGCTGTTTCTTCCTTCAATATTTTTTCCAGATAGGAACGCGACAATGGCTTATCGACATATCCCGAGATCATTCCGTTTTTTTTCGCTATGGCTCTATCTTTTGTGTTAGTAAAGGCAGAAAGAACGTACACACTTGGAAGTAAATGTCCTTTGAACAAATTCTTTAAATTTTCCAAAAAATCCCACCCATTCATTCCATCCATAACCAAGTCCAAAAAAATAATATCGGGCAATCTGTTCTGCTCCTCTATCGAACTCAAACAAGCCTGTAAGCCTTCTTCTCCGCTGGAACAAGTAACAATATCAAAATTGCCGTGGGATTGCTGTATGCAGTATCGAGTCGCAAATTGCGACACCAAGTCATCGTCTATGATAAACGTAGTTAACTTCATGTAGGAACTATTACGTAAGTTTGGGGAGAGCAAAGCTAGAAGCAAACCATCAATGCGCCATTCATTTTCGTTGTTTGGCCCAAATATACCGTTGAGTCAACCTTAATGAGGCAATTTACTCCTAACAATACCATATACAAAAGCTCCGAGAATAGCACCCATAAGCACCAGAATTATAGGCCAATAACCCGCTCCTACCAATATATAAATGGGTCCAGGACATGCCCCTGCCAACGCCCAACCCAATCCGAACATTGTTCCTCCCAAGATATATCGAGCAAAAGATTTTTCCTTATCCTGTATGTTTATCACTTCCCCAAAAAAGGATTTGGTTTTTGATTTTTTGATCCATTGCACCAATACGATTCCAACTGCCAAGGCTGACCCAATAATGCCATACATATGAAAAGAATCCAACTGGAACATTTCATAGATCCTGAACCATGATGCTGCTTCAGACTTGTACAAAACAACACCTAAAAATGTGCCTATGATGATATATGCCAAACTTCTCATGACTCAAAAATTAAAGGGAATAGCAAATGAACCATGATGAGTCCGCCGATAAAAAATCCGATGACGGCGATCAAAGAGGGCCGCTGTAAGTTGCTCAATCCAGAAATGGCGTGTCCCGATGTACAACCTCCGGCGTAACGAGTGCCAAAACCAACCAAAAATCCAGCTACCAAAAGAATGATCCACACTTTGAGATTCGATAACGCCTCCATACTAAAAAGCTCTGTGGGCAAATAGGCCTTTCCTGCACTGTCAAAACCAAGTTCTTGCAGTTTGGTCACGGTTTTATCCGAAATATTGACGGCCGGATTGGGAGAAAGCCAATGTGCCCCAAAAAATCCACCGATCACAGCGCCAAGAACGACCAAAAGGTTCCATCGTTTTGATTTTACATCTATTTTGAAGTAATCCGAAAACTTTCCTGCCCCACCAATGGAGCAAAATGTCTCCAAGTTGGAGGACATTCCAAATTTTTTGCCCATGAGTATAAGCAGCGCCATGATGATAGCGATAAGTGGGCCCGCCACATACCAAGGCCAAGGTTGATAAAGCATTTTAGTGAGGTTTTGGACAAAGGTCACCAAAATGCTTCAATAAACAAACTTGTGGGATATCAGCAGCAGTTCTTATCGGAATCTGAAACTCCAAATTTCTTCAGAATGTCTTCCAACAAACACCACTTAGTGAGCGATGATTGCAGCAAGTTGGCCCCTACAAATGCAGTAAACCAAAGCCAATTGATATTTACATAGATGGCCAAGGCCAAACTGATCAGCACAAAAGACCCTGCTACCCCTCTTACGATTCTATTTCTCATTTCTTGATTTTTAAACGGTTCTTTCAATGGGAATTTCCACTGCCCTAATCGGGTTGGTGGTCTCGCTGTTTTCGTTGAATTGTTTTATCAGTTTGAACAATTCGGTAACTTTTTCGTCCTCGGTGAACGAAAAGAACATGTTCGATGCTGCTCCCCCTTTTTCACTGGGAAACCAACTGCTGGTGTACATCAGTGGTGCGGCACTTTTATACCCATCTATATCGGATTCGCTGAAACTTTCCACACCGGCCTTCTTGAACAGTTTGAAGACTTCGCTCTTATATTCCTCGACCGTGGTAACAATAATCATTTTCATTTTACTTGTAGTTTTTACGTTCAATCAAATAATACACTAGTGGCACCACCAATAGCGTCAAAATGGTGGACACTATGGTTCCTCCCATAAGTGAAATGGCCAAACCTTGAAAAATAGGGTCGAACAAAATCACAAAGGCTCCTATAACCACGGTGCCCGCGGTCAATAAAATAGGCGTTGTACGCACGGCACCAGCTTCTATCACGGCCTGTTTCAAAGGAATATCCTCCTTGAGCCTCAAATTGACAAAGTCAATCAGTAAAACCGAATTCCGCACCATGATACCCGCCAGAGCTATCATACCAATAAAGGATGTAGCGGTAAAAAATGCCCCGAGCAACCAATGCCCGAGCACAATCCCGATCAATGAAAGTGGAATGGCCACCATCATCACCACAGGTGCCTTAAAGTTTTGAAACCATCCAACAATCAACATATAAATGATGACGATCACCCCTAAAAAAGCAATTCCCAAATCCCTGAAGACCTCAAGAGTTACTTGCCATTCGCCATCCCATTTTACAGTGTAGTCATCTTCAAATTGGGGCTGTTCCATATAAAGTTCGTTGATGGAATATCCTTGTGGAAGCTCCAATTGGTTCAACTTGTCCGTCATACCCAAAATGGCATACACGGGACTTTCCAGTTCACCTGCCATATCGGACATCACATAAACCACTCTTTTTTGATTCTTTCGGTAGATGCTCTTCGCCTTGATGCCTTCTTTGACTGTAACCAAATCACCAACGGAAACCATATTTCCTTGTTGGGATGCTATTTTTATTTGTTTGATTTCATCCAAGCGGGATTTATCCTTTTCGTCAATAGAAAGCACAATTCCAATTTGCTCAAAGGCATCTTCGCGATACATATGGGAAACCGGTTGCTCACGGAAAGCCATCGCCATTACTTGGACAATTTGCTGCGGAGTAATGCCATAAAGCATCGCTTTTTCCTTGTCGACCACAAAATCATACTCCACTTGGTCATCCTCGACCCTCCAATCCACATCCACCACATCGGTCGTGTTGTTCAAGATGCCCTTCACTTTATCAGCAAGTGCTATCTGCTTGTCGTAATTGGGTCCGTAAATCTCGGCCACTATGGTCGAAAGCACGGGAGGCCCTGGCGGCACCTCAACAATTTTGATGTTCGCTTGGTACTTTTTGCCCAATTCCTGAATCTTCGGCCTGAGCAATTTAGCAATGTCGTGACTCTGCTCGCTCCTGTCATGTTTATCTACAAGGTTGACTTGGATATCGGCCATATTGCTGCCACCGCGCAGGTCGTAGTGCCTTACCAAACCATTGAAGGTTATCGGAGCAGAGGTGCCCACATATGCCTGATAGTTGACCACTTCGGGTCGTGTGGATAGATATGCGCCTATTTCCTTGGTCACTGCCGATGTCCGTTCCAAGGTAGTGCCTTCCGGAAGGTCTATGACCACTTGGAACTCGTTCTTATTATCAAAAGGAAGCATTTTTACCGCCACTGATTTGGTGAAGAACATGGCCACCGAGGCCATTAGCAACAAGAATGTAATCCCCAAGAACAACCATCTTTTTTTCTTGCTTTCGATCAAAGGTCTCTCAAATCGAGCGTAGGCTTTGTAAATAAAGGTCTCCTGAATTTCGACGGGTTTCTTTTCCTTTTTCTTCTTTTTGTCCTTTTCCCTTAGGAAAATGTATCCCAAATACGGCGTTATCGTCAAAGCCACAAACAGCGACAACAACATCGCAATCGAAGCTCCGATGGGCATGGGCGACATATAGGGGCCCATCAAACCGGATACAAAGGCCATGGGCAATACGGATGCAATTACCGTAAACGTGGCCAAAATGGTAGGGTTGCCGACCTCGTTGATGGCATAGATAGCGGCATCTTTGAACGGCAAGCGTTTCATTTTAAAATGACGGTGCATGTTCTCCGCAATAATGATGGAATCGTCCACCACAATACCCGTCACAAAAACCAAAGCGAACAAAGTGATTCGGTTCAGGGTGTAATCCAGCATATAGTAACTCAGCAAAGTCAATGCAAATGTGATGGGAACGGATAGGAACACCACTAGTCCTCCTCGCCATCCCATGGCCAACATGACCACAAAGGTCACTGCAATGATGGCCCCGATCAAGTGCATCAATAGCTCAGATACTTTTTGTGATGCGGTTTGTCCGTAGTTACGGGTCACTTCGACCTTTACCTCATCTGGAATGAGCGTTGTTTTCAGGTGGTCTACCTTTTCCAGTACCACATCGGCAATCTGCATCGCATCCGCACCTTTTCTTTTGGCAATTGATATGGTGACCGCGGGATATTCAGATTTATAGGTCTCCGCTTTTTCACTGGCAGCACCAAATCCTAGGGAAACATAGTTTTTTGGAAGCTCTGGGCCATCCAAAACGGTGGCCAATTGCTTCAAATAAATGGGTTGACCCTGTTTCGTTCCCACAATCAAGTTTTCGAGATCTTCTTTGGTCTCCAGAAAATTTCCTGTGCTGATATGGAACTCTGTATCATTGTACAGGAAGTTACCGGCATCCATTTGCTGATTGTTGGCCTTGATCATTTGGGCAACGGCCAACATATCCAATTCAGATTCCGCCATTTTATCCTTATCCAACACCACGCGAAGTTGGGGACTGCGCCCTCCTATCCTTTTGGTGATGGAAACCCCGTTTACTTTTTCAATCTCGTTGATAAGCTCTCCTGAAATCTGCCTCAACTGAAAATCATCGTACTCCTCGCTCCAAAGTGTCAACGCCAGCATGGGCACATCATCAATGGCACGGGTTTTCACCAAGGGCATCGTCACACCGGCGGGCATTTCGTCCATATGCTTGTTGATCTCATCGTATAGGCGCACCAAAGATCTTTCGATATCCTCTCCCACATAGAACTGCACAATGGCCATCCCCTGCTCTTGCATCGAGGTGGTGTACACGTATTCCACACCTTTAATGTTGGATATAATTTTTTCCAGCGGTTTTGTGATCCTGGATTCCACCTCGGTTGGGCTGGCCCCTGGATACCCCACAAATATGTCCGCCATCGGCACATCTATCTGTGGTTCCTCTTCCCTTGGGATAAGGAAAGAACTGTACACGCCAATGACCATAAATACGATCATTAGGAGCACCGTTAGTTTAGAGCTGATAAACCCTTTGGCTATTTTTCCTGCAAGTCCGTCTTTCATTGTTAGCTTTTTTGGGTTATTGAATGCTTACTTTGACCCCGTTGTAGAGTTTTCCTTCGGCGGATACGATGTACTGATCGCCCTCGGACAAGCCTGACAAGACCTCTACTTCCGCTCCATAATTTTCGCCCAATCGCAACCAGCGAAGCAAGGCCACATCATCTTGGCCCAAAGTGTACACCCCTGTGAGTTGGCCTTTATGCACCAAGGCTTCGGACGGTACGGTCACAACAGTTTTACCTTCGCTTCCGTTTTCCGTTTCGAGCCTAACGGTGGCATACATCCCCGACAAAATCTTGGCATCCGTTTTGTCCAATGATACTTTCATTACGTATTGTCCTCCGGTATTTTGTGCGGAGGCACTCAATTCCGATACTTTACCGGTAATTGTGGTATCCAGAGCCTTGATCAAAACGTATGCTTTGGTCCCCGCTTGGATGGCCGAAATGTTGTTCTCCGCTACCTTGGCCTCCACCTCAAATCCGCCAGGGGATTCCACTGACACCAAAGGGACCCCTGGGTTGGCCATATCGCCCGCATCGATGTAAGTATTGGTAACCACTCCGCTGAAGGGCGCCCGAATGTTGGCGTAGGCGAACTGGGAGTTCACTTCGTTCTTCATTTGGTTTGCGGCCTCCAATCTGGCCTTGGCCATTTCGTAGCGCGCGGTCATATCATCCAGTTCCTTTTGGGAAGCACTGTTTTCTTTAAAAAGGTTCTGGAATCGTTCATAATCTTTCTTGGCATTGGCAAACGCTACCTGTGCCTCGGTAATGGAGGCTTCCACTTGTGCTTTTTTGGCGCGTAGGTCCACATTGTTTATGGAGATCAACAAATCACCCTTGTTTACTTTCTGGCCAATTTTCACGGGCAGGGATTCCACGTAGCCCATCATTCGGGTACTCAAGGTGGCACTGTTCACCGCCTTTATTTGACCACTGCCTGCCATAATGGTGGAACTATCGCCCAGCTCCACATCGGCAACGGTTACGGGAACCGCCTCCGTGATGTCCGCAGTTTGTTTCGCGTCACTTACACACCCCATCAGGAAGAATCCCAAGGATACGGTTAGCATAAAACTTTTATATATCGTAGTGTTTTTCATCTTACAATTGTTATTTGGTTAAAAATGTCAATAGGGATTGTGCCTGATTGTAGTCAAAAATGGTCTGATAATATGCCAATTGTTTTTCGGCATAGGTGGCTTCCGCCCCCAACAAATCTGTTGTTTTTTCCAAACCTTCCTTAAATCGATTGGTGCGGATCCTCAATGATTCTTCGGATTGCTCCATAGCCAATTTTGAGGTCTCGAGCCTGCTTTTCGCATCCTCGACCATCCGTTTGGTGCGTTGAAGCTCCATAGTACTTTTGGCGACGTACTGTTCGTATTCCTGTTTCGCTTTTTCATAACTTGTTTTGCTCTTTCCCACTTTGGCAAAGCGTTGGGATCCTTTAAAAACATCCCAGCTCAAACTTGCCCCGATAATGTATCCTTTGGCATCGGCCTTAAAGATTTGATCATCGTACATTTCGTAGCTCGCAAAGGCGTTCAACCTTGGCAAAAACGTCATATTGTCGGCCCTCATGTTTGCTTTATACGCTTCGGACACCAAATCCATCGCTTTTATATCGGCCCTGTCCACCAATGAACCTTCCGTAGTTTCCGCAAGATTCTCCGGTATGAGTTCTTCTGATGGCGCATAGACCACGTCCCCTTCTTCATTCATTAAATAGGATAGATAGTCCGATGCGTTTTGCACATTGCTCTTGGCTGTCTTCAACTGATCGGAAACTTCGGTCACCCGAACTTTTACCTCCAACAGATCCGCTTTTTGAAGCAATCCCTGATCGTAACTGTTCTGTGCCATGTTCAGGTTGGCGTTTGCCGCTTCATGTGCCTTTTGCAACACCGCAACAGCTCTGTGGGCCAATTGCAGTTGTCCGTAGGCCTTTTGAGCTTCAAAATCAAGGTAATCACGGGTGCGCATGGCCTGAAGTTCCTTGGCCTCCATAGTGGTTTTTGCTGCTTTACGCTGGTAAAATCCGTCCAAATTGATCAAGGGTTGTTCCACCGAAACTTTGGTGGCATAGTTCTCGATCTGGTCGGGATTGTTCAAAAGGGCGGGGTTAAAATCTGCCTGGGTCAAGATTTCTTGGTTCAGTTTGGAACCGAACGCCATCAATGGGTTCGTGGTGGCCATTCCCGTATGCGACACAGCGATCTGCGGCAAAAAGATGGAGTTGGAAAACCTATAATCGTATTTGGCCATTTGGGCTTCTTGCTCGGAAACCTTAATGCTGGCATTGGACTCCTGTACCTTGACCAGGACATCCGCCAAGGAAATCTTGATATGGTCTTGGGCAAACAGTTGCCCCTGAGTCCAAATTAGCGTAGCTATAATTAATCCTCGTTTCATCTACTTATTTAGTTTGAAGCAAAAGTAGATTTGGCAGGGCACCTACACAGTAACCTGGGTTACCGAGAAAATTTCAAAAAAAACACCTCAATACGAAGACATCCAAACAAAGCAAGCCTGTATTGAGGTGTTCCACGATAATGGAAGTAAGTGACTAAACATTTCGGGTTCCACCGTGCCCGCCTGCCACCACGATCAGTACCTTAATGCTCAAATAAATGAACTTAAAGAACTGGATAATGGGGTTCATCATCGTAAATCGTTTGTATTTTGAGATTCTTCGTGTCATAACTTTCTATTCTGGGATTAACCACCAAAAGGGTTTCATTTTTGCTTTATAAATAAAGGCGTAATGCAGTGCCAACTTCAACCAGTGACCTGCAAGACCGATTGTGCCAAAGGTTTTACCCAATTTTCTTCCTTGGGTATCGGGATATTTATTGTAATCGGGAACAATGGGATAGGTAGTGATGCTCACACCGCTTCCCGTGGTCGTACCAAAACCTGCGGAGGCAATACACGCTGCGCCCATATTTCCCATAGATCCTTTGTGATGGAGCTCATTATTGGAATGCTTGATCATCCCAATAATGTTATCGGCTACCAGTTTGGCAGTGATTCCCGATGGCATACCCGTTCTTGGCGGAGCAGGGGTAATATCCGTTCCGTTTTTGCTCTTCCTGGGTTTGGAAATGCTGTGGGGTGGTGCAAAAGCAATACCGGGAGCAAAAATATTGGCGTACGATGGGTTTTGATACGTTTCCGGCCAATCCTGAACACTCCATTCCTCATAGGGCTTGGGGGTGTAATCGGCATCCACGATCATAAATCCTCTAAAGAGTTTATCGGTAATATCTCCTCCCTCTTTATCGTAAGCTTTAAAACCGTGGCCCGAAAACGAAGGTATCAGCATCGCAAAGTCGTACTTTTTCTTTTTATATTCTCCATCCAAGGTCTCGTAATGGACCACTCCGTCCTCTACTTTACTGACTCCAGCTTCCAAAATCCATTGAATTCCTCTGTCTTCAAAGATCATTTCCACCATTTCGTTGGATTTCATGATGTTGCTTCCATAGCTCATCAGCATACCGTCCATACCAAAATCGCCGAGATTGTATTCATTGGAAATCCAAGTGATTTTGGCCATATCCCTCACTTTGTGCTTTCGGAGCTCTTGCTCAACATTCAAAATATACTCGAAGGCGGCTCCTTGACAGGTGGATTTCGCATGTCCCGTACCAATCAATATTTTCGTTTTTTTGCCCGCTTTCATTTGCTTGATGAGCCCTTCCAGTGCGATCCAAGCTTCTTGGGCGTGGGTGTAGGTGCAAACAGAGTGGGTTTTGTTTTTGCCCGGAGACAACCCTTCCGTGGCTTCAAAATTGAGTTTGGGTCCCGTGGCATTGATCAGGTAATCGTAGGTTACCTTCTCCCGTGTTCCTTTTTCATCGCCCGTAACATATTCAGCCAGTATATAGGGTTTGA
The DNA here is from genome assembly GCF_019457905.1 of Flagellimonas abyssi. Classification (GTDB taxonomy): domain Bacteria; phylum Bacteroidota; class Bacteroidia; order Flavobacteriales; family Flavobacteriaceae; genus Flagellimonas; species Flagellimonas abyssi. Next base: position 54,037 of record NZ_JAHZSV010000021.1, read on the forward strand.
TTTCTTTCGAATCGCCTTCGGGATGAAAACTGACCGCTTTGGCCTGTTTATAATCAATATGCTTTTTGGCGTACAGGGGCGCCAATGGGAATAGGATATCCTTTGGCTTCATTCTACCGATCCCGACCCAAATATTGGACGGCACCCATTGGTAGTTTCCATTGGGGGACACCACCACAACCTCATGCTCTTTGGAGAGCTTTCTTCTTAAATGGGAGGCTGCCACATGACCTGCAATACCAGCTCCCAATACGACTATTTTGGACATTTTTGAACTATTTACCCAAATTTACTCGCCCTCAACCACATAGAAAGTGACCTAGGTCACACAAAAAAAAAGAGCACCGCGTTTGGTGCCCTTTTCTTCAATTGGAACAAAAAATCTACAATCAATAACTGGTCTCGTCCAATTTAACCTTTCCCCAAAAGGTCCTGTACACGAATATGGTGTAGAAAAGCACCAAAGGTGTGCCTATAGCCACTATGGTCAGCATAATCTGCAAGGATTTTGTGGAGGATGCCGCATTGTAAATGTCAATATTATACTTTGGATCTATGCTGGAGCTGAGCAAAACAGGATACAGCTCAACCGCTACCAAGACCAATAAAAATGCTATGGTCAACGAGGAGAACAGAAACGCCCATTTGTATTTGCGCTTTTCGGCCAAACGGGGCACATTGGCAATACTGAGAAACGTGAGCAAAGGCACCACGAACAAAACCGGGTTACTTTTAAAATCATCGGACAGATGGGGAATATAGATCAAGGTATACAGTGTGGTTATCGAAAAACTTAGTATGAACAATATCATTCCACGTTTTAACAACCTAGTCAGTTTGGCAAACAATCGCCCTTCGGTTTTCAGTAAAAGAAATATGGCACCATGCGTCATAAACAAGAACAATGTGGTAAAGCCCGTCATCAAGGCATAGGGGTTCAAAAATTCAAAAAGCACACCTCCTTGATACTGGTAGTTTTCGCCAATGGCTATTCCTTGCAATACATTGCCCAGCACAACACCCAATAAAAAAGCGAGCATTATACTTGAAATACTGTAGCAAACATCCCAGAGCCTGCGCCACCACAACATGGCTTCCTTACCCCTAAACTCTATGGAAATGGCCCTAAAAATGATGAACAACAAAAACAACATAAAGGGGATATATAAAGACGAGAACATCGTGGCATACATTACCGGAAAACCAGCAAAAAGTGCTCCTCCACCAATGACCAACCAAACCTCATTCCCATCCCAAACCGGGCCAACGGCATTCAATGCAATTCTACGGCTGTTCTCTTTCTTTAGAAAGAGATGCCATGCCCCTGCTCCAAAATCAAAACCATCCAATATGGCATATCCTGAGAAAAGTCCTCCTACTACCAAAAACCACCAAGTGGGATAATCCAATCCTAAAAACGTTTCCATAAGCTTAGTTCATCATATGAGTTAGTGTTCCGCCAAAAGGGGTGTCGTCCGATTCCGATTCTTCAAAAGGCCCATGTTTGATTTTCTTGTGCAATAAGTAAATGAACAATACGAATAACAGGGCATATACCAAAAAGAACAAAATCAGGGAGAACATGATCTGATTATCAGAAACGGCCTGTGAAAATGCCTCATTGGTCCTCAAAAGACCGTAGACCACCCATGGCTGTCGGCCCATTTCGGCTGCAAACCATCCCACTTGATTGGCAATCTGCGGAAGAAATACGGCAAATACAAAAATCCAAAGCAGCCATTTTGTATGGAAGAGTTTCCCCCGCCACCATAAAAATGACGCAAAAAGGGTCAAAAATATCAGGGCTATCCCTATGGCCACCATGATGTGATAAAATTGAAACACTGCGTTTATCTGTGAGGGGCGTTCATCTTCGGGAAAGGCATTGAGGCCCGTTATGGGTGCATCAAAATCATCTTCCACCAAAAAGGACAATCCTCCTGGCACCTTGATTCCGGATACCTCTTGGTTTTCCTTGTCCACCCAGCCCAAAATGTACATGTCCGCGGGTCCCGATGCTTCAAAATGGCCTTCGAGTGCCGCTAGTTTTGCCGGTTGGTTCTCCGCTACTCCGTCCGCTGATTGATGTCCCGTGAACAATTGGCCCAAAGAAAAGACGGTGGCAACCACCAAGGCTATCTTAAATGCTTTCTTGGAAACCTCCACATATTTTCCTTTTATCAAATAGTAGGCGTGGACACTCAATACCAGAAAAGCTCCTGCCAAAAATGCACCGAGCCAAACATGGGTCAATCTATCCATACTGGAGGGATTGAATACCATGGCCCAAAAATCGGTGATCTCGGCCCTGGCATCCATTCCTTCGCCCACAATATGGAATCCCGCTGGTGTTTGTTGCCAACTATTGGCCACAACGATCCAAATGGCGGAGAACATGGAACCCAGAAAAACTCCAATAGTCGACACTAAATGTACCCAGGGCTTGACCCTGTTCCAACCGAACAACAGAACGCCCAAGAATCCACTTTCCAAAGCAAAGGCAAAGATACCTTCGGCAGCAAGGGCACTACCGAACACATCCCCTACATATCGGGAATATACTGCCCAGTTGGTACCAAACTCAAACTCCATGACAATGCCCGTTACAACACCAATACCGAATGTCAAGGCGAAAATTTTGGTCCAGAAGCGAGCCAACTTATGGTAGGTCTCGTTTTTGGTTCTGATATAAATGCTCTCAAAAATGACCAGCAGTAGACCAATGCCTATACTTAAAGGCGGATAGATATAATGAAAGGCTACTGTGAACGCAAATTGAATCCGGGCAAGAATTTCGGTTTCCATGAATAATGTTTTGTGCCTCAAAAATAAGGAGCGGAACACGTTTTATAAGTTACCCATGTTACAAATGAAATGGATTTAACATAAAAAGATCTGCTATGCTAAATCCATTTCTCTTATGTTTGGTCAGTGTTATTTCTTACCGCTGTTCATCAAGGCGAATACTGCAATCACAAGAACAATGACAACTAGGGCAAAAACGCCTATCATCCAGATGCCGTTTTCCCATGATACCAATGGAATATTTATTAATGATTTCACGATGTATTGGTTTTAAGTTTGAATCAAATTTAGTTGCTAAGGAATAGCCAAAACATGATAATGCTCATAAATCCTTGACAAGCATCCGAACTTTAAACACTCGCTATGCAATTCTGTGTTATTGAAAACAAAAAAGGGGGCGTCTAAAAAGCATTTCTACCCCTCTATAATTTGCGTATTTGAGAATAGTTATCCGATACCTACCCGAATAAAAAAGAGGCTGTCTTGACTTTTTAGACAGCCTCATTCTTATCAAACAACCAAAAAACCTAGTTCTTGACCTTGCAGGTATTGATTCCCAATAGGGTGTACAACGGACAAAAACTTACAAAACTTGTCAAAACAAATATCACTGCAAAGGCCAAGAGTACATAGGCCAATGTTCCTGTTATTACATTAAAATAGTACAATGCTCCTACACCAAGTGCTAGGATAATCCGAATTGTGCGGTCTGCACCGCCCATATTTTTTTTCATAATGGATAGTTTATGATTGTTGCATACAACTTATTTTCAAAAATCGTATCAGCTTGCACCTTGCCTCTTATTGATTTTCAAATATTTACTTCAAAAGTAACGGTTCATCACGGATTGTCCGGTAACCTTGGTTACATAGCTTTGTTTATTTTTATGATACATTTAAATTTTGACCTGAATGAACAGAAGAGGTTTTACAAACAAAATTTCGTTGGCGGCCGTGGCCAGTATATTGGGTTTAGAGATCGTATATGGCCATCGGATGCCAAAAGGATATCGACCACTAGGCCTACAGGATCCCGATCCCTTTAAAATGTTCCACAAAGACAAGGAAATGGTTGTGCTCAACAACAAACCATGGAATATGGAGGCTCAGGCCCATTTGTTGAACGATGACATTACTCCCAACAAATATATGTTCGTTCGCAACAATGGAAGAATTCCTGAGAATATTGAAGCTTCCCAATGGACATTGACCTTAGATGGTGAGTCCGTCAAAAACAAAAAAACCTATTCCCTGGCAGATTTAAAAGATAAGTTCCAACACTACACCTATCAATTGACTTTGGAATGTGGTGGAAATGGCCGAAGTGAATTCAATCCACCCGCAAAGGGCAATCAATGGACTGTCGGAGCGGTTTCTTGTGCCGAATGGACCGGAGTAAGGCTTCGCGATGTCCTTGAAGATGCAGGAATCAATTCCGACGCCGTTTATATTGGCTACCATGCCACGGATACCCATTTGAGTGGCGACCCAAATAAGGAACCTATCTCCAGGGGCGTTCCAATTTGGAAAGCACTTCAAGATGAAACCTTGCTCGCTTTTGCCATGAACGGGGAGGATATTCCATTGGCACACGGTTTTCCATTGCGATTGGTCTGTGGGGGGTGGCCCGCCTCCACGTCGGGGAAATGGGTCAATCGAATCAGTATCAGAAATAAAGTGCACGATGGTGAAAAAATGGGGGGCACCTCGTACCGTGTCCCTTGCGAAACTGTTGCCCCGGGCAGCAAGGTCGAAGATTCTGATATGTGCATCATAGAGTCCATGCCGGTAAAGTCCTTGATAACCTACCCAAAAAGTGGAGCACTGATCAAACAGGGCCAAACATTGAACATCAATGGCCATGCGTGGGCAGGTGAACTTGAGGTTTCAAAAATGGAGTATTCCATCGATTTTGGCAGTACTTGGCATACCTGTTCCCTTAAAAGACCCAAAAACCGTTTGGCTTGGCAACATTTCAACGCAACGGTATCATTTCCCAAAAAGGGCTATTACGAGGTGTGGGGAAGGGCTACGGACACCAACGGAAAAGCGCAACCAATGGTACTTCCGGGGTGGAACCCAAAAGGCTATCTCAACAATGCTTGCCATCGTATAGCCGTTAAAATTGTGTAACATGGGCAAGGAGTTTCAAAAGCAGGTGCGTTCACTTTCCAAAAGCTTACTTTCTTTTTTGATTTTGATCTTGGTATTGTTCGGTGGTTTATACTATTGGGCAAACCACAAATCAAAACCTGAAATAACGGAAATTCCTTTGGAAGTATCCTCTGAAGATTACGACAAAGTAGAAAACGGTATCCACGTGGCCACAGGTTTTATTGATGATAGAGGAATGCAGGAGACCATACAAAATTGTACCGCCTGTCACTCCGCAAAATTGGTCACCCAAAACCGAATGAGCAGGGAAGGGTGGAAAGCTACTATAGAATGGATGCAAGAAACCCAGAACCTTTGGGATTTGGGCGCTAATGAGGAATTGATTTTGACCTATTTGGCCAAAAACTATGCTCCTACCGATAAAGGCCGCCGCCAAAATCTGGAGGATATTGAATGGTACGAGCTAAACTAGCTGTGATGAAATATATTGATGCTTTGGTCAACGGGTTTTTAGGAATGGTCCAATGGACCTGGAGATCCATTATTTTTGATGTTCCCTGGTACACCAATTATTTTTGGGGTTTGATTCTTATCTCACTCTTGGTATGGGGGCTGGAAATCCTCTTTCCATGGCGCAAGGAACAATCCATTTTTAGAAAGGACTTTTGGCTGGATATATTTTATATGTTCTTCAATTTCTTTGTATTCGCCATCATTATAAACGGGGTTTATAAAGTTTTGACGATACTTTTTAACGATTTCGGAATTACTTCAAAATCTTTGGCCATTGTGGATATTGCCAATTGGCCCCAATGGGTTCAGTTGCTTGTGTTTTTTGTAGTGCTCGATTTTGTTCAATGGTTCACTCATATCCTATTGCACAGGGTCCCTGCTTTTTGGGAATTTCATAAAGTACACCATAGCGTGAAGGAAATGGGCTTCGCTGCCCACATGCGTTTCCATTGGATGGAAAATGTTCTTTACAAACCCTTAAAAACTTTGGGATTGATGGTCCTCGGAGGGTTTGAACCCGAACAAGCCTACATTGTCCATTTTGCTGCCATTGCCATTGGACACTTTAATCATTCGAACATTAAACTGACCTATGGTCCTTTAAAGTATATACTGAACAATCCGGTGATGCACCTGTACCACCACGCCTATAATCTTCCCGAGGGGCATCGCTATGGAATGAATTTTGGAATTAGCCTGAGTCTTTGGGATTATATATTCCGAACAAATTATATTCCCGAAAGCGACGGTAAAATAGAGTTGGGGTTTCCCGGTGATGAAAAACTTCCGAAGAGATTCTGGGGTCAATCAGTATCCGGTTTTAGAAAAAAAGATAAAGGGTAATCTCCATCTAATTACCTAAGCCAACTTTCCACTCGCGCAACTTACAAACGATTTTGCCTTGTCCCCAAAACCATTTTCGTCATCAATGGTGGGATAGCCCATGCGTTTAAGGGCTTCTTTAATCAAGGAAGCATCATCGGCGCTTTGATGATCAAAGCTAACCGATGAGCTTTCCTTATCCACAATCACATTTTTAATTTCTTTTATCTCAGAAAGTTTGTTGGAGATGCTCTTTACACAACCTCCGCATTTTAAGTTTTGTACTTGAAAAGTAGTTTGCACAGCAACATGAATTTAATAGCACCAGTTTCTGTAGCCTCCCCTAAGGTCGCACACTTTGGCGAAGCCCAATTCTACCAATCGTTTGGCTGCCTTTTGGCTTCTGTTTCCGGATTGGCAATAAATAAATACCGGGGCATCTTTCTTCATCTTGGAAAATGCTGATTCGAAAGCGGAACCTTGAAAAAAATCAATGTTCTTGGCTCCATTGATGTGGCCAGAAGCAAACTCCGCCCTGGTCCTCACATCCACCAACTGCACCTTTCCGCGGGATATGGCTTTTCTATATTCTTCCCGATCCATTATCTGGATTTCATCGGGAAGGTTATGTTCTTTGAACAAAAAACCGAGTATTGACATAGTCTCATTGTTTTGTGAGACCAAAGTACTTCATACAACCCATGGCTGTCAGTAACCACGGTTACACAGCCCATCTTTTTAATCAATTTTCCAGTGGGATTTGGACTTATTTCAGTGTTGTGGGGCAAACATAGTCCGTAACGGGTATTCCAGCCTTTTTAATATCGGCAAAACCACCAGCTACATCCACTAAATTATGAATCCCTCTACTTTTTAAGATGGAAGAGGCAATCATACTACGATATCCTCCTGCGCAATGAACATAAAAGGTTTCTTTTTCCGGAAATTCCGATAGGTGGTCGTTGATGTAATCCAAAGGGGTCAAGTTTGCATTTTCCACGTGCTCTGCTTGGTATTCCGATTCCTTGCGGACATCGTATACCGGAACCTCCTCTTTTTCTTCTATTAATTCTTTAAGCTCTTCGGCATTGATGCTGTCCACGGTATCCGTTTCTTTTCCTGCTGCCTTCCAAGCCTCGATTCCGCCTTTTAAGAAGCCCAAGGTATGGTCAAACCCAACACGAGACAATCGAGTGATGGTTTCTTCCTCCCTACCTTCGGGAGTCACCAAAAGTATCGGTTGCTTTACATCGGCTACCAATGCTCCCACCCATGGGGCAAAACTACCGTCCAGCCCAATAAATATGGAACGTGGCACGTGCCCTTTGGCAAAATCATCTTGATGGCGCACATCGAGTACAACGGCACCTGTTTCATTGGCGGCCGCTTCAAAGGCATCTGGGGCAAGGGCTTGGGTGCCTCTTTCCAATACTTTATCAATATCCTCGTAACCCTCTTTGTTCATTTTTACATTGAGTGGGAAATATTGTGGTGGTGGCAAAAGACCTTCGGTCACTTCATCAATAAATTCATCACGGGTCATATCCGCCCTAAGGGCATAGTTCATCTTTTTCTGGTTGCCCAAGGTGTCCACGGTTTCCTTCATCATGTTTTTTCCGCATGCGGAACCAGCGCCGTGGGCAGGATATACAATAACATCGTCGGCCAATGGCATAATCTTGTTGCGCAGACTATCGAACAAGGTTCCTGCCAATTCTTCTTGGGTCATATGGGCCGCTTTTTGGGCCAAATCCGGACGGCCAACATCTCCAAGGAACAAGGTGTCCCCACTAAAAATGGCATGGTCCTTTCCATTTTCATCCCTCAACAAATAGGTAGTGCTCTCCATGGTGTGACCGGGTGTATGCAATGCCACTATGGTGATTTTACCCAGTTTAAACTCCTGCTGATCTTTAGCAATAATAGCTTCAAATGAAGGTTCAGCGGTAGGACCGTATACAATGGGCGCTCCGGTTTCTTTGGATAACGTAAGGTGGCCGCTTACAAAATCGGCATGGAAGTGTGTCTCAAAAATATATTTGATCTTTGCTCCACTTTCCTTTGCTGTTTTCAAATAGGGGTCGATTTCCCTTAGCGGGTCGATTATTGCCGCTTCTCCTGCGCTTTCTATGTAGTAGGCGCCTTGTGCAAGACAGCCTGTATATATCTGTTCTATTTTCATGTTTTCCAGTTTTTTCAAATATAGTATTCTGCATCCGTAAGTTCAGTCACCAAAGTTACAAACTCTTGTTTTTGGACTGTAGGGACACTTTTTTCTGCATAAAGCTCCTTTCACTCTGTTCGGAACAACCGTTCACGGCATCGATTGTTTGTACGTACAGGTTCTCTTCCCCAAGGATATCCACAATTCCGCTACTGTACAAAATATCCCTTGTTGGACCTATGGCCGCTGCTATCAAAAAGTGGATGTCACGGTGCCTTAAATCCAAGATGATACGCTCCAACATGGAAGCGGCGCTGCTATCAATGTAATTGATAGGTTCGGCATTTAAAATGATATACCTAAGTACCGGACCTTTTTTTGCAATCTGCCGGTATAGTTGCTTTTTGAAATAATCCTTGTTGCCGAAATATAATTGGGCATCGAAACGTATCACCAGTTTATCGGCTTCCACCTCCACATCGCCCGAAAAGCGATCTATATTTTTAAAATAGCTTGTATCCTTGATTCTTCCCAATACCGCCATATGTGGCTTGGATATCCGGTAGACCAACAACATTAAGGACAATAATACCCCGAAAAGGATTCCCTCCATCAACCCAATGAACAGTGTCATCAAAAAAGTGGCGACCAACAACAGGAATTCATCCTTTCTATTTTTCCAAAGTACCCACGGATATCTTAAATCGATGAGACCCGATACCGAAACAATAATAATGGCCCCCAACACCACTGCTGGAAGATTATAGAACAAAGGGGTAAGAAAAAGTAACACCCCTGCAATAATCAGGGTGCTAAAAATCAATGACATTCCTGTTTTTGCCCCTGCTTTGTCGTTCACGGCGGTTCTTGAAAAACTTCCCGATACCGAAAAGGACTGGAAGAATGAACCTAAAATATTGGCAATACCCAATGCTCGGAGTTCTTGGTTGGGGTCCAATTCATACTCGGGATGCCTTTCCTCTACCGTTTTGGCTATGGAAACGGATTCCATAAATCCGAAGAGGGCCACGGTTATGGCTATGGGCATAAGTTGCCCCATCTTGTCCCACTGGAACTCAGGGGCCTGAAAACCGGGAAGTCCCTTTGGGATATCTCCCACAATATGGATTCCCAACGTATTAAGACTGAAAATAACCACGGCCAAAATGCCCAATACCACCAAGAACAGAGGCACTGGTAATTTTTTATTGAATCTGTTCAACAGAACTATAAATAGTATGGATCCCAAACCCATAACAAATGTAGGCCAGTGAATGTAGGGCAAGCTTCGGAATATATTCGCTAAAAGTTCATGTATTCTTCCTGACTGTGCAAAGTTGGTTCCCAAAATATGGTTCAATTGACCAAAACCTATAAGAAGTGCCGCAGCCGATGTAAACCCGCTTATGACCGGTTTGGACAAAAAATTGACAAAAAACCCCATTTTGAATATTCCCATAAGCAATTGCAGACCCCCGATAAGCAAAGTCAGGAAAAGTACCGTTGTGATATAGTCCTCCTTGTTGATTAAATTCAAGGCTCCTACACCTGCTGCCACCAATAATGAATCCATGGCCACGGGCCCAACGGCCAACTGCCTTGAAGTTCCCATTAAGGCATAGACAAGTTGGGGCACCAATGCAGCATACAATCCATAAATAGGGGGCATTCCAGCAATCATGGCATAAGCCATACCTTGAGGAATCAACATGATTCCCACTGTAAGACCTGCCACTAAATCGCTATTTAACTTTGAGCGATCATAGTTGGTAATCCATGATAAAAAAGGAAATATCCTTTTGAGCATGCAATTGGTTTTATGCAAAAATAGGTTGCCTAATGGCAATCCACAGTAACAAAGGGCACAAACTTAGAGATTCACAATTTGAATGTAATTTCTATGCAGTTCCAACTTCTTCATTTTTTCCAGTTTTTTTAGCAATCGGGAAACCACAACTCTTGAAGTATGGAGATCGTATGCTATTTCTTGGTGGGTATTTCTTATTTGGTTGTCATTCGTAACCTCAACCTTCTTTTTAAGATAATCAACCAGTCTTTGGTCCAAGTTTTTAAATGCAATGCTATCCACGGTCTGTAGCAGCTCGTTCAGGCGGTTCTGATAACTTTCGAAAACATAGTTTCGCCAACCTTTGTACTTGCCCATCCACTCTTCCATTTTTTGAACAGGGACCATGACCAATCTAGTATCGGTTTCCGTAATTGCCCTGATCTCGCTCTTGGTCTGCCCCATACAGCAGGCCATGGTCACCGAACAGGTTTCCCCTTGTTCCAGATAGTATAGCAGTAGTTCATCTCCCTCCTCATCCTCCCGAAGCACTTTAATTGCTCCCGACAACAATAAGGGTATACTTCGGATGTACTGCCCAATGTCCATTATGGTCTCGCCCGCAGGAACTTCCATTAATCTCCCTTCTTCTAGGATTTCATCGATAAGGGGCTGTTCAAAATGGTTGCTGAATGTTGCTAAAAGCTCTTCTTTCATGTGATAAAAATACGTTCCTCTAAGGTAACCATTTTAGTAAAAACGAAACTTCTTGGGAGATACCAAAAAACAAGACCCGTACCAATGGCACGGGTCTACTGCGGTTACGCAAACTAATAAACTGAATCAAACGAACTTAAACTTATAATTTCATGGGTTTTCCCTCGATTTCCTTTGGAAAGGGTATTCCCAATATCCTTAAAATGGTCGGTGCAATCTGGTTGGAGTATAATTGTTCTTCCTCCTTTACTTCTCCTTTGGAATCAACATTCTTTCCAAAAGCAATCATCCAAACGGAGCCTGCCCCATTGATGTCGCTGCCATGGCTTCTCCAAGTATCCAAGGGCTCTGTTCCACGCCCATGGTCCGTAGTGATCAAAAACACGGTCTGGTCCTTATAAAAATCATCTTGTTGGGTAAACTCCCATACCTCCTTGATCAACCCATCGGTATTGTGGGCCGATTTTAAATAGGCTTGATAATCCCCATCATGGGCAAAATCATCGGTTTCTCCGTAGGAAATGAAAACCAATTTTGGATGTTCCTTTTTCATGTGCTCCAAAGCATAATGATGCGTAAATGCATCCAACCGGACCGAGCCCCATGGACTGGGTATCTGGTTCTGCAATTGGTTGAGAAACTTTTCCCTTTCATTCAGGTTTCCAATAGCTGACTCAAAACCCGCATTGACGGGAACTCCTGACCGCTCTTCATTTATGATGGATGGAAACACATCCCAACTACCAAAGGCAGCGACTTTGCCCTTTCCTTCGGCGGCGTTATTGTAAAGCTCTAAAACTGTTGTGTTGGGGTTCGGTATTTTGTCATTACTTCGGATGTTTTTATCATCTGCAGTTCCTGTCAAAATTTCGTTGTAACCCGGGTAAGAGAACCACATGGAATTGGTCAAATCTACTTTGCTTTCCAACTTTCGATTTCCATGAATCTGGCCCATTTTTACCACTTGACTCCAGAAAAAGGGCAACAACGCTTCTCTTCTTTCAGATGGGGTGTCTCTCCAGAAAGCTTTTTTCAACATTTCGGGTTCGTGAACATAATCCTTATTACCAATCAAAAGGGAATCGGCTCCTGTAAATAATTCCTGCCAACGGAAACCGTCCAACGTTATCAAAATTATCTTGGTATCGTTATTTTGGGCATTTACCCTGAACATTGCCACAGTGGCAATCATCAAAAACAAGACTCTATTTTTCATTTTCTTACTTTGTTTTAAATGATGCTGTTTCGGACCAATCACTCCAATTCAAGTTTTGGTCTCGGTACCGAACCCTCCAATAATAGGTGGTATTGGATTGTAATCTTTTGGTTTTTTCATCGGTCAAATCGTCCTCTTTTTGACGATTTTCCTTGTAGTACCAGTTTTCGAACTGTTTCCAGCTGTCCAAATCCAACTTTTCAAAATCTTGGGTTTGGGAAACTTGCCAATGTGCTGCCGCATGGAAAGCATCACCGAGCGGACTTGAAAACTCTCCGGCCTTCAAGGTGACAAATTCTTCCAGTACTTTTTCATTTTTAGTTGGAAAAACTACGGCTGGAGCATCGGGTTTCTTCTCCAATCGCCAGATGGTAATACTGTCGCGAAGTTCATTTTGTCTTGACTTCACATTGTTCCCTTGACTGATTCTTTTGATAGTGAATTTGGGGTCGCTCCGGTTACCGTCGATTTCGACCATAACAAATCCGTATTCGTCCTGTGTAACGGTGAATTCGTCATAGTCCCTGCCTTCGAACTCGCCCCAATTGTCGATGGCTCCCCCAGCTGAGGCCACATTGATCCACAAGTGTTTGTGGTCTCTAGATTGCCCTCTTGAATAGCCATGGGTGTGTCCAAAAAAATGAACGCTGGGCTTTCCTGTTTTGGTTGAAAAGGCCTCCAACATTTTAACCACCTTCCCTGTGGATTCTTCCTCGCCCGGAATCCAAAGTTCAGATTTGTGGGGATGGTGCAGCTGAGCGAACACAAAATCAATGTCATCGTTCTTTTCGGTATCGGCCAAAACTTGTTCCAACCATTCATATTGTTCACGAAGGTCGCGGTAACCCTCGTTGGAATTCAACCCGATGATTCTTGTGTTTCCATAATCCTTATACCACCAATGTTCGGCAAAGGCGGGCGTTCCATTTTCCGGAAGGCTGAAATATTTGAAATAGAAAACAGAATTTTTCTCATGGTTGCCCAACACTGGATATACGGGCACCTCAGCAAAGAGTTTTTGTGCCGGGTCGAAGAAGTGTTCTTTCCATTGGTAATATTTACTGCCCGAAGAAACCAAATCCCCGGGTATCATCACCATAGCCAGATTGTCCGGCAACTTGCCACCGTGCTCCTTTTCCAAATACTGTAGAATGCCTTGGTTCACGATTTCGGAAAATTTGTTCGGATGCTGGCTATCGTATTGCATATCACTCATGGCAACAATGTTGAACGATTCCTCGTCACTTGAAAAGGGTGGGGTCCTGAATTGATATATATCCGATTTGGCCTTACCGGTTTTCACCCGATAATAATACTCGGTAAAGCGTTTGAGGCCTTCCAATTTTACAATATGCACCCGAGATTCAGAGAAATTGATATCCTCAGCTTTCCCTGAGGTTTTTTTACCCAATTTTTCCGTGGTTCCCCACTCAACAGTGCTTTCTTCTCCGCTAGTGGTCTCCCACATGATTACAATGGAGTTCGGTTCGGCATCTTGAAGATAGGGTTGCACTAAAATTTGGGGCTCGGTCTGGGCGGTAAGCTCCATCAGACGCAGACAAAATAGCAAGAGTAACTGGTTGGTTTTTTTCATTAGGCGATATGGTTTGTTTTTAAAAAGGCAGAGTTTAATATTTCAAAAGCTTTTTCCAGTTCTTCCCTGGTTATGGTCAATGGAGGTGACAGTTGCAGTACGTTTCCTTTGGAAACTTTAAAACTTAATCCTTGTTTTAGACACTCGTACATAATTTCTTCGGCTTCGGCCGTTGCTTTTTCTTTAGAGGTTCTATCGGTCACCAGTTCAATGCCCCATAAAAGTCCAACACCCCGCACATCCCCGATCAAGGAATATTTTCGATGCATTTTGTATAGGGCCTTTCTCATGAATTCTTCATCTTCCTTCACTTTTTGCAAAATGTTTTCCTCTTCCAGAACCTCCAGAAGTGTAAGACCGGCCATAGTCCCCAAAGGACTTTTTTCGTGGGTGTAATGACCAAGGGAAATGTGTCCGAACTTGTTGTATTCTTCCCGGGTAACAATGGCAGCTTGAGGAATAATTCCACCTCCCAATCCTTTGCCCAAGCAGAGAATGTCAGGCTCAATGTCGAAAAGTTCATAGGCGAACATAGTTCCCGTTCTTCCAAAAGCGATGGGGATTTCATCCAAAATCAACAAAACACCATGTTTGGTGCAAAGCTCCCTAGCTGCTTTCCAGAATTTTTTTGATGGAATCTGCACATCGGTGTTGCGAATGGTCTCCGCTAAAAAAGCTCCAATTTGATGGTCTTTCTCCAAAACATACTGCAAATACTCCAAGGCTTTATCCTCGTTTCCCTCAAATATGCCGCGATAGGTTATTGGGGGAGGAATACGCTCCACACCGGGCATTAATGGCCCCATATGCTCCTGAAAAACTGCTTCGCCCCCAACGCTGATGGCATCCAGAGATGCACCGTGGAACGAATCCCAAAAAGAGACCACCTTGTGCTTGCCCGTGATGGCCCTGGCCAATTTTAGGGCAATGCCGATGGCCGAGCTTCCGTTTGGGGTCAATAAGATGCGGTTAAAACCTTTTGGAGTGTAAGAGGTCAATTTCTCCGCAAACTTTACAGCCGTTGCATTGGCGTAGCGTCTTGTGGAAAAAGTCAAATTTTGAAGCTGCTCTGTTAGTCGAGCGACCAGTTTTGGGTGGGAAAACCCGATTTGGTGCACATTGTTTCCGTGAAAATCGAGGTATTTCTTGCCCGACACACTTATCATGTGCGAACCTTCACAATTTTGGAGCACGTCCAAACAAGGTGTCGACATGGATTGATGCATAAAATACTTGGCGTCCTTTTCCAGTAGCTCCTTGGTTTCATCGCTCACTTCGTTCTGCAACCATGTTCCCCTCGCAGGAGTCAGGTTGATGTCGCCTTCCACAACAGATTCTGGGTTGTGCTCATCGCGCATTTGATTCATTCTTTATTATTTTTCTCTAAACAGTCTGTCCGCTGGAATAATCTGTTTCGGCGTGTTGGGACCTGAATATTTGACATCCAAATGATAGCCCCCGCCCCCATTAAAAAATTCGACCCGAACTAGATGCCTTCCTTCGGATAGTTCCAACGATCCGCTGCGTTCCATAACCCCATGGTCTCCGTCGTTATTCACTATCTCGGTACCGTTCACATAAAGTTTACTGCCATCATCACTATTGGTGAAAAAATTATAAGTTCCTGCTTCGGTCACTTCCAAATAACTTTCAAAAACAACGGCTACTTGCTCTTGCGGCATATCTTCGGAGAGTGCTTGCTTATGGGAGAATTCTGTTACGTAACCTTCATGCGCCGGATTTAAGGTAGTGAAATCCGGAAGCTTTTCGATACCGCTTACTTCAAAAACCTCAAATTTGACAGGGTCTTGTTTTGTTTTTGAAACAATCCTAAAATTGCCCTCGGCAACCGTACTCACCAATTGATCATTCTGAAAGATGCCGGCCTTGATGATTACGGTTTCGTTTAGATAAAAAGTATCCTGATAGACTTGGCTGTTTTCCAAAGTAGGCACATTATTGCCAATGGTATAGCGAATCTCACCAACGTTATTCGGGTTTTGCATAACGACGGCTACCGAATCCGCTTTGAAAACCCCTCCTGCTGGTTCAAAATAGCCTGCGTCCGGGAGGATTTTTGGTTGGGTTATCTGCTCCTTTCGTTTATAGACAAGTTTTGGAGCCTCATTCCCGATAAATGCCCCTTTTATAGGTCTGCCTATCCAAGCTTGGGGCATTTGCAATCCCATGGCGTAGGCAACCGTTGGGGCATTATCGTATTGGTAAACGGTCTCTTCGATTTTATAGCCTTTTTTGATGCCCGCACCATACAAAATGAACGGAATCTCCATTTCGGCAAGGCTTTCACCTCCGTGACCAAAACCCAATCCTCCGTGGTCTGCGGATATAATGAACATGGTTTTTTCAAATATCCCCGCATCCTTGGTTGAATTAACGATTTTAGCTATCAAGGAATCTGCCTTTTCCACCGATTTGTAATACTCAGGGCTTCCGTGTCCTAGGGAATGTCCCGCATGATCCACGTGATCCAAATGCACAAAGGTGAATTTTGGTTTATGTTCTTTGATGTAATTTACCGCTGCTTGGGTGGTGTTATCCTCATGATCTCCGTCGATATCAAAATCAACATCAGATTTTTCGAACAAACGTCCAAAACCGTCCCAGTCGTAAATGGCACCCACATGTGCTTCTGGCTGTTGGTCTTTAAACAGTGTAAATATGGTTGGAAATGTCCCATTTTTGGTAACGACCACCGGTGGTAATTGGTGGTCGAACTTTTCCCAACCGTTGGAGGTTACCCCATGTTGTTCTGTATCGGCTCCCATGATCATACTGGCCCAATTGGGACTGGAACTTGATGGGAGTACGGACCGTGCATGCATGGTTGCGGCCCCATTCCGGATCATGGAATCCAAGGTTGGTGTTTTGGCCTTTTGAATCCCATCGGGACTCATACCGTCTATTCCAATGATGACGACGTGCTCAATATTGGTGGACCGACCTACTTTTTTTGAGCACGATACCATCAAACCAAGCAACAAAATAAGTAACAGTAGTTTATTAGACATCTTATTTATTTTTAACAATAAAGGCTGCCCTGAAAAACAGGGCAACCATATTTTGTTTAAAAGACTATTTTTCAATCGTTTAATATCTGGTTCCGGTTTCCCACCAGCTAGGTGTATTGATGTTGTCTCCTTCCCCGCCCATGGCTTGTACGGCTGCTTCATAGTTTGCCGTATTCAATGTCTGTTCGGACGATGGATAAAGGAAACGAACTGGATAGCGTCCTCCATTAAGGTCGTCCTGACCAGTCTCCAAGGCAGGAATTCCTGTTCTTCTGTAATCCATCCATCCTTGGTAATCCACGTTCCAAAGTGCTATGGTCTTTTGAGTTAAAAGCAATTCCAGAGAACCATCATATTGCACAGATGGCTGGGCCAAGTATGCATCAATATCATCATCCGCTACGCCCCAATAGGCCAAGCTTGCCCTGATTCCTGCATTGTAGTAATCGGCAGCACTACCGGCAATGAATCCTCTTTCGGCAGCCTCTGCCAGAATGAACTGTACTTCGGAGTTTTTCATGATAAATGCTTCCGCCGCCGTGGAAGAGAAGTAGAACAGTTCCACATCCAAACGGCTTGGACTGTTGGCATCATCATAGGCACGGGCATTATCTTGGTTAAGCCCGATTGGGATCCCTATCCATTCGCCATCGCTGTTACGATCGAACCAAATATCCAAGCGAGGGTCGTTGAATTCTTCAAAATAACCCAACAGCGTGGTGCAAAGACTCTTTTCATCAAAACCACCGATACGACCTGTGCTTTCTGGCCATGAATCGGTATTTGAAGTTCCACTATAGGTTAATGTGGCGTTGTCATCATTAGAATTGATGTAGTTGCCTGCACTTACAATCGCCTGCATTTCAGCCGAGACATCCGTTTGTTTGGAAATTCTCATCAGGTAACGAAGACGCAAGGAATTCGCCAGCTTTCTCCATTTGGAAGCATCTCCATCGTAAATAACGTCACCGGTGGATCCGGTAATCGCCTCCCCTTTTGCCAATGCGGCATCGGCAGCTGCCAAATCTTGAAGGACTCCATTGTAAACGGTTTCTTGATCATCGTAAACCGGTGTAAAAATTCCTTCGGATTCACCTGCCATGGCCTCGGTGTACGGTACGTGGCCATAGAGATCGGTAAGGTTGGCAAAAGAAAGTGCTCTCAATGTCAGGGCAATTCCTTCGTAGGTTGCATTTTGTGACCCTTCCGCACGGGAGATTTCCAGAATATCGTTGATTTCGGGCAAGTAGTTGTAAAAGAAATTCCACATGCCTTGATCTCCCCAATCAAATTGGCTAAAACCGGGAAAGTTGTTTTTTGCCATGAGCTGGGTAATGGTATTTCCATCGCTATACCCTTCCTGTGTCAACGTTCTTGTGATTTCCGAAGTTACGGTGGAGGTTAGCAAGTTGGCACTAACTTGTTCCGGGGCGTTGGGGTTGGAGTTGATACTCTCAAAATTATCGGTACACGAAACCAATGCGGTTCCTGCAAATAAGATGGATGTTATGAAGTTTGATGTTTTCATCATTCTTTGTCTTAAATTCTTTGTTTAAAATTCTACGTTAAGGTTAAGTCCAAAACTTCTTGTACTTGGCAATGCCATATCTTCCACGCCTGGTACTATTGAACCTCCAGAGAAAGAAATAGATTCAGGATCTACGTGGTCGTTTTCCGTCCAAAGCGCCAGGTTACGACCCACCAAAGAAATTGTTGCCGAACGTATTGGCGTGTTGGCCAAAAGCTTGCTTGGCAGCGTGTAGCCCAATTTTACTTCTCTTAGTTTTACGTAGGTAGCGTCGAACATGGAACTTTGCTCATTGCCCCTGTTGTACACATGGGAATAATAGTTTGATGCTGCCACATTGACCGTGTTAGGCGTATAATTGCCATTTCCATCATCTACAACACCTTGTGCCACAATACCTGTTTCACGACCTGGAACGGTGAAGTCCAGCATCCCTGTGGTACCACCAATGGCAACGGTTCTTGAGTGATAAACACCACCTTGTCTCCAATCGAAAAGGAATCCAAAACGAAGATTTTTGTACTTGAAACTGTTTTGGAAACCAACCATAAAGTCCGGGTTGTAATTGCCAAGGTTTCGCAGTTCGTTGCTTCTTATGGGCAGACCTGAATCTCCATCAATGATCCATTGTCCGTAGTAAGGACTGTTTTGATCGGTCACCTGTTCGAAACCTGTTCCGTAAAGGTCGCCCATACGTTCGCCGACCTCTGCAACAACTTGAAGGTAATTTTCCTTCACCAAATATTGCGTTAACCCATCCGTAAGTTCCTTTACCTCACCACGGTTGGTGGTAAAGTTGATGTTGGTATCCCAGCTAAAGTTGTCAGTTCTAAGCGGTGTTGCCGTCAAGGTAATTTCCAAACCTTTATTCTCTACCTCACCGGCATTGATGACCCTGGAACTAAATCCAGAGGTGTTGGATACTGGTAAAGAAAGAATCTGGTTATTCGTTACCGACTTATATGCGGCCACATCCAATCCCAATCGGTTTCCGAAGAACCGAACATCGGCACCTACTTCGAATGAGTTGGTACGTTCCGGTTTTAAATCGGCAAGTTTCAATTCGGATGGGGAATAGGCCCTTGAATATCCGTTGAAGGTATTTCCAAAACCAAAGGTCGCGGCCAAGTTATAGGGGTCGGTATCGTTACCAACACTGGCCCAACCACCTCTAACTTTAGCAAAGCTGATGGCTTCCGGCATTTGGAACATATCAGAAAGAATGAAACTCAAACCAACGGATGGATAGAAATAACTATTGTTTCCATCAGGTAATGTGGAAGACCAATCGTTACGAGCGGTAACATCCAAGAAAGCATAATCTTTATAGGCCAAATTGGAGAAGGCATACAAACTGTTTACGGTGAATTTACCGTCATAATCACTCTGCGTCAACGGCTCGGCCGCGTTTCCAAAGTTATAGATTCCAGGAATAGACAATGAGTTGGCACTTATTCGTTGATATCTATTTTTAGCGGAACGATGGTTACCTCCGAAGGACACTCCAAAATCAAAATCTTGGTTCAGCTCAGTGTTATACGCAAAAAGAAAATCAGTGTTTTGCTCGTAGGCATAAATAAAGTCCTCCCTGTACTGACCGTTCGGGAAACGTTGCGTTGAATATGCCCTTTTTCTCATGTCAAGTTCACTGGAATAGTCAAAACCGGAACGCAACATTAGGCTCAAGCCTTTTGCCAAGGTCATATCCGCCCTTAGGTTGGTGATTACACGGTCCTTGTTAAAGGCATTGGTGTTCTCGTACACGGTAAAGAAAGGGTTGTCGTGATAGTTATAGTTGTAATTGTACTGCTGCACACCTTCCAAACCTGGCTGCCAATAATCCCTTAAATTGTTCATGTTGATATGACGACCGAACCAAATCCACAGATACATTACGTTTTCTGTTCCGTAAGAGTTATTGGGACGGTTGCGGGAGTTCGAGTTGATGTAGTTCATGGAACCGGTCACCTTTAACCAATCGGTAAGATTGTATGACCCGTTGACTTGGTACGATCTTCTTTTAAAGTTGGAGTTTGGGATAACGCTCTCACTTTGCAGATCGGTGAAGGACACCCTAAAGTTACCATCTTCGTTAGCTCCCGTCAACGCAATGTTATTGCTCATGGTGAAGCCTGTTCTAAAAAAGTCATCGATATTGTTTGGCTGTGGAGAAAAAGGCGTTGCAATAATCTCATCAGCAAATGTTCCATCAGGATTTCTTGGCCTAACATGAACGTCACCGGCTCGCAGACCGCTAGTGGTAGGGCTATCGTGCTGTGGAATCAATTGTCCGTTCAGGGCAGGCCCCCAACTTTCGTCCACATGGTCGTTTATCCCACCTGTCAAGGAACGGTTTTGTCCCCCATCATTAAAAGCAAACTGACCTCCCGAACCTTGTCCATAGCGGTTTTGATATTTTGGGAGTGTCAAAAGATCTTCGAAAGTGGAATTGTGGGTATAGGAAACTCCAATCCCTTTACTTCCCTTACCTGATTTAGTGGTAATAAGCACAACACCATTGGCTCCTCTGGAACCATAAAGCGCCGTTGCATTTGGTCCTTTAAGCACGGTCATGGTCTCTACATCGTCGGGGTTGATGTCCATGGCGCCATTACCATAGTCAACCCCCATGTTACCTTCACTACCGGTGTTGTTCACATTGTTGTTGATAGGAATACCGTCCACTACAAATAATGGTGAGTTGGCATTTGGACTTGGGTTAAGCGAGTTTTCACCACGAATAATAATCTGTGAAGAAGATCCAACACCCGAGTTTCCTCCCGTGATTTGAACTCCGGCCATTTTACCTGCAAGGGAGTTGACCACGTTGGTTTCTTTGGCCTCGGAAATTTCCTCTCCCGAAACCTTTTGTACTGCATACGCTAGTTTCTTGGTCTCCCTTTGAATACCCAAAGCGGTTACCACAACTTCATCCAATTGTTGCGAATCGGGCTGCAATACAACGGTTGCGCTTGTTTGGCCCGCTGTTTCCAAATCCTGGGAGATATATCCTATATAGGATACCACCAAGATTTCTCCTCCTTGCGGGAGCTCAATTTCAAAATTTCCATCAAAGTCGGTCGCCACACCAGTGGACCCACCCTTTACAACCACCGATGCACCCGGCAATGGCACGTTGTTCTCGTCTAATACCTTTCCTGAAAAGGTGACTTGCGAATAGCCAATTATACTTACGGTGAATGCAAGTAAAAAAGCTACAATCGATTTTTTCATTTGTTGAGTATTTGTAAAAATTGGTTAATTATTTATCAACAAATATCCAACACAAGAGTTAAGGCAGACCTTTAAACAGATTAAAAAAATGATACGGAATGGTTAAAAGAAACCGTTCAATGTTATGTAAACATTATTTACAAATATGCAATTTATCTAAATCGACAAAAAGACAGATCTTACAACATACCCCAGTAGTTTAATGGATTAATCGTATTTTTTTAGTATTCTTGATTTATCAAAAAATATTATAAATACTAAAATTTAGGAGGCCATAAATAATGGAAGATTACCTCATAGGGATTGGGAAAAGAATAAAGCAAATCCGCAAGAACAATAAAAAGACCATAAACGATGTTGCGATAGCTGCCGGTGTAACTGCAGGTCTTATTTCGCGCATTGAAAATGGGAGAACCATACCATCTCTTCCCGTATTTTTAAAAATTGTGGAAGCATTGGGTACCCAGATGACAGATTTTTTTGATGGTATCCCGAAAGGTATCGGTCAAAATTTTATTGTGACCCGTAAGAACGAACAGTCCATTATCGAAAAAGAGGATGAGGCGATAGGGTTTACCTACAACTATATCTTCGGTAAACAATTGAATTCCGTGGGTTTTGAAAGTGTGCTTCTGGAAGTACAGCCCAATTCAAAAAGAGAAAAAGTAGTGACCGATGCTTTTGAGTTCAAGTATATTTTAACAGGAGAGTGCTATTACAAGATCGGGGACCAAGAAGTACTCCTAAAAGAGGGGGACTCTATATTTTTTGACGGTCGAATCCCCCATGTGCCTATCAATAGAGGAAAAGTCGCCTCTAAAATGCTGGTGGTCTATTATTTTATTTGATCAAGAAAACAATATCTTTTCCAAATCGGTCAAGGAATCCAATATCAGCGTCGGTTGGGCAGTCGACAACTGTTCACGTGTTTGGGCGCCGGTCAAAACACCCACGGTCCAACCACAATTCGCATTTTTCCCCTCTTCAATATCGATAATGGAGTCACCAGCTTTCAATACATTTTCAGGGTTTTTGATACCGAACATATCCATAGCCTTGTCTATCATTTCCGAAGATGGTCTCCCATTTACCACATCGTCGGCGGTAATCACAGCATCGATTTGATTCCCTTGGACCCATCCCAGTTTGCCCAAAAGTGAACTTGCGGTTTTTTGGTCATATCCAGTGTTCAATACTACTTTGACATCTTTGGACTTTAATAGTTGAAAAAATGCCTCTACACCATCATAGGAGGTAACTTCTAAATTGGAATAGGCTTCGTCCAACATTTCTTTGAAATCTTCAAATACAAGATTGGTATCAATTGATGTATTCTTGGTCTGTTCCAATATATCTGCAATGGCCTTGAATTTTTCCTTACCTGCGCCAAATTCCAGAACGGTATCCAAAGAAACTTCTACCCCATGCTTGGCCAAAGCGGCCCTAACCGTTTTATAGACTACATTGTCCTCGTTCACTGTGGTGCCTGCCATATCAAAAACGGCCAATTGTATTTTTTTCATAGTTTGATTTTCTGTGCGTTAAAAATCGTTGCGATATTTTTTTTCGAGAATCCGGCGCTTCCCGTCATCCCCTTACCACCAATGCCTGTTACAACATGAATATTGTTGTCAATTGTTTTTTGAAAAATATCGCTGTTCTTGCATTGTGAGTACATTCCGTACCATCTTCTTTGAATTTGATACGTAGGAAGATCAATGATTTTTTTGGCTTCCTCTATCATAAAATTATCGATATCCATATCCAGGTCGTAACCCAAATCCTCTATCCTGTTGGCATCGGCATATTGATGGGAATCGCCCAAAATCACAGAACCATCCACCGCTTGTTTAAAAAGAATATGTACTCCCCATTTTTTTTGCAGGCTATCCTTAGGTTCTTTCTGCTTGATTCCTGCAAAGGATGGACATTCATGGAACGCCTCATACCTTCTAATGGACCATCCCGTTAAGATAGACCCCTTTAATTCGTAGTTCTTTTGCGGTTTGGTCTGCATCATTTGCAGTTTGGAAACTTCAAGATCGCTTGAGGCAAACATTTCAGGGTATAAATTTTTAAAATCCGCTCCGTTGCAAATAATTACTTTCTTGCCGAACACCTCTTCATTTTTTGTGCTTCGAACCGAAACCCATTCATCCTTGGATTCGCAGGAAACCACGGGAAAATCAAACTTGATATCCAAGCCTTTTTGTTCCATCAGATATTTCTGGAGCTTATGGATCATGGTTTTAGGCTCAACCGTGACCTCTTGTGGAAAAAAAAGACCTGCCGTCACATATTCCTTTCTAAGTCCGGGGTAATTGGCCAAACATTCTTGTTTGGTGAGCATTTTTGATGTGTAATCGTTCCCATTGTTGATGGCTCTCAACTCCACCAGCAACTGTTCCTCCTCTTCATTGGATGCCAAATACACCGTTCCGTTCTGGCGGATGCTAATATCGAACTGAGACTGTATATCTTTATAGATTCGAAGACTTTCCCTTCCAAATTTCTGCCATTTGGTATTCATGCCCGAAGGGACGACTTGTCCAAAATTTTGTGTGGTCGCTCCTTTGGGATAGATATCTTTTTCTACCAAACAGACTTTTAGGCCCAATTCCAGTGCATGGTAGGCATGAAAAGTCCCTAAAACACCCCCACCTACTATGACGGCATCATATTTATTGTCCATATTCCAATTGCTTATTAAATTCTTCCGATCTGTGGCGGGTCACAAAGTGCACATATAATATCGATGTACTGACAATACCTATCAATGCAACTGCGTACGTTCCGTACACAAAAAAGTTCAGCCACGACACATTTGCCTGCCCAAAATTCTTGTACAGTAATACCAAGATGCTTCCAAGGTACCCAAAGGCATCTGCAATGTAAATTAGAAAACCTGAGTTGCCTTTTACCTTAAAAGTGGCTATAAAGCGATCAAAAAAGAGACAGTTGAAAGGTACGTAACAAATATAAAGGCCAAACCCTGTACAGACCATCCAAACAAACGGGTCCAAAACCCCGGTTTGAAACATGATGGTACTGATCACCAAAACCAAAGTTCCTAAAATCAGTAGAATGTGATAGGTAAGCAAGGCTTTAAAGTTATCTTTCACATAAAAGATGGTCCCGATTATCAAAAGCACTACGACGGCGATAATGATTTCCGATGTGGAAAAAACGGAAGCATCACCTTCATAACCGATACTGTCCCAAAGCTCCCGGGCAAAATTGTCCCGAAAATCCCGGAAGGCCGTCAAAAACGTATAGAACAGCACAATAATGAGCAACGGGAACATGAACTTTTTCACCAAGTTCCTTCTATCGGCAGCGGTCATTGGAATCCGCTCCGTACGGTTGGCAATATCTTCGGGGGTTGGCGGAGGCACCCGTTGCAACAAATATGAACAGATCAAAAGGGGCACAAAGAAGAGTGCCCCCGTTACGGACGGCATCCAAAATTCACTGACCTCCCAAGAATTCATAACAAAAAGTCCCACCGATTTTACCACTCCGCTGGATACTATAAAACTTGCGGAAAGGACTACTCCCAAAATATCGGTAAACCTACGTCCTTCAATATAAGAGAACACAATGCCCCATATCATTCCCAAAGGAAAACCGTTAAGGAACATAAATGGGATATTGTACGGTGCGGGTACCCATGCGAAGAGCAAGAGCGAAATTTCCGCAAGTATTATAAGTGAAATTAGGTAAAGTAACCTTCGGTTGGGCTTAAGTTCCGAGATGATTTTTATCCCAACAAATTTGGAAAGTGCATAACCCAAAACCTGGGCAATCACCAAAAGTATTTTGTAATCCACACCTATAAAGGAGAGCCCATCAAAAGTGGCCACGGAAAATGGCTTTCTAAAGGCGTACATACAAAAGTAGGTGCCAAAAGCGGCAAGCGAAGCATGCAACACAAACACGAACCCTGGTCGCTTGATGACCGTACTTTTATTCATAAATGTTTACAAATAATAAAATTATGTTTCAAATTACTCAATTTTTTAAGAGAGCTACCCTACTTTTTAGTTTAAATTATCGTTAGCAATCCATTATGTTTTTACAAGTGTCATAAGCACATCATCTTTTTCAAATACTTCAGTTTTAAAATAAAATGTTGAGTTTAAGGCTTCACCCTTAATTTCGGAAAATTCAAGTTATATTAGCGTGCACAACCAGCTAAACAAATCGTTTTGTCCATGGACAAAACACCAAATAATATAGTATGGCACTTATTTCGTTTTTGGGATTCACCATTTTAGTAGGAATCATTTCTTGGTGGTCGGTTAGAAAAACAGATGAAACATCGTCGGACGGTTATTTTTTGGGAGGCAGGAGTCTTACCGCAGGAGTCATAGCCGGCTCCTTATTATTGACCAACCTCTCCACGGAACAAATCGTTGGACTAAACGGTAGTGCTTACAAGGACGGGCTCTCCGTTATGGCCTGGGAAACCTTGGCTGCCCTCGCCATTGTAGTGACGGCCATGTTCTTGCTCCCCCGCTACCTTAAAGGAGGACTAACAACCGTGCCCCAATTTTTGGCCAAACGTTTTGACGTCGCCACAAAAACCATAACCTCTGGACTGTTCCTGACAGGTTACGTAGTGGTTCTGCTTCCAGTAATCTTGTATTCCGGTTCCGTAGCCATTAGTGGCATGTTCGATGTTCCCGCACTATTGGGCGTATCCGACTCCACAGCCTTGGTAATCTGTATCTGGGGCATCGGTGTCATTGGTTCCATTTATGCTGTTTTTGGTGGGTTGAAGGCCGTTGCCGTTTCAGATAGTATCAATGCCGTTGGTCTTATTATTGGGGGGATCATGATTCCCGTTTTTGGTTTGATGGCCATAGGCGATGGAAGTGTAATGGGCGGATTGGAAACTTTGATGGCCGCTAACCCAGAGCGTTTTGATTCGACCGGAAATCCAGGACAAGAGGTGCCCTTTTCCACTATTTTTACCGGAATGATGCTGGTTCAGCTCTTCTATTGGGGAACCAATCAACAGATTATTCAACGGGGTCTGGGGGCCAAAAACCTTGCTGAAGGACAAAAAGGACTGTTATTGGCCGCCTTTTTAAAAATTTTGGGGCCAATCATCTTGGTATTGCCAGGAATGATCGCTTACTACTATTTTGAAGGCGGATTGGCCAGCAGTGACCTTGCCTACCCGGAACTGGTCAGAGCCGTACTGCCCAAACCATTAATGGGCTTTTTTGCAGCCGTGCTTTTTGGAGCTATTTTGAGTTCCTTCAACAGTGTACTCAACAGTTCGGTAACTTTGTTCGGAATTGACATCTACAAGCAGCACATCAACAAAAATGCATCGGAAATGACCGTGGTAAAATACGGTAAAGTTTTTGGGGTCTGTTTGGCACTTGCAGCGATGTTCATAGCACCACTGATCGCCAATGCGGGCAGCTTGTTCAACTATCTACAAGAGATCAATGGTATATACAGCATCCCCATCTTTACGATCATCGTGGTGGGCTATTTGACCAAAAGGGTTCCCGCCATCGCAGCAAAAATTGGTATACTTTCTGGTTCAGTTCTTTATATCATCAGTCAATTTATTGTTGGACCAAAAATGGTCGCCAACGCACTGGCCGAAGCAAAAGCAAACGGAATTACCGACCCTGCAGAGCTCAATTTAATAGAGGCAGGCGCCTATCCACACTATCTACACGTAATGGCGATATTGTTTATTTCCAACATCCTCATCATGTTGATTATCGGAAAATTCTACCCGCGAAAAGAGCCTTTCCAACTGGAGTATACCAAGCAGGTTTCCATAGAACCTTGGAAACATGTGAAATTGGCAAGTACATTCATTGCCATAATCGTAGTTGGAATTTATATCTACTTTGCGAAGTAGAAGATGAGGTAAAGTAAAATATAAAAGCCCAGAAATCTGCACTAGTGGTCGGAAGAAATTCCGGCCACTTTAAGTTTTA
>NZ_JAHZSV010000022.1 GCF_019457905.1 Flagellimonas abyssi
AACAAAAAAGTCGGAAGAATAATCTTCCGACCATGACTGCCGTAAAAACGGCTCTTTTCCGAAAAAGTAGGTCAAATTTATGGGAACATATATTTGATCTTAGAAAACCGTTACAACCAAGGGGCTCAACCTCAAAAACCCCTTGGAGCAACGTAAACCTTTTTGTAAATAAGATATTAGGTTAAGAACACAAAGTACCCCATAATCACCCCATCCTATTTAAGGTTTATAACGAAAGCTTAAAAGCTTAGCGTTAACTGGGACAAACATACAACGGCTATGTGATTTTTTATGGGTACAATTTACGAATGGGGCATTTGGTTTAACGAATGCCCCTTTTCAATTTATATTCGTGATTTTCGAGACCTGTGTAGGAAGTTATTTACAAAAATAACAATCTATTGATTTTCAGCAAATTGAATTGATTAAGCTATTTAGTGCTTATATTTTAACTTTCTTTCGATGGTTTCGATCATTACGTTGGCAATGTCTTTTCCTGTGGTATTTTCGATACCTTCCAAACCTGGTGATGAATTCACCTCCAACAGAAGGGGGCCTTTATTGGATCTAATCAAGTCCACACCGGCAACGTCCAAATTGAACACTTTTGCAGATTTTATGGCCAGTTTGCGCTCTTCGGGGGTTATTTTGACTTTAGATGCCGCACCACCTTGGTGGATATTCGCCCTAAACTCTCCTTTTTGCGCTGTACGTTGCATGGAGGCCACAACTTTGCCATTAACTACAAAACAACGAATGTCATGCCCGTTGGCTTCTTTAATAAATTCTTGAACCAAGATATTGGTCTGTACACTTTTAAAGGCATTGATCACACTCTCGGCAGCCTTATTGGTTTCGGCCAACACAACGCCCTTGCCCTGAGTGCTCTCCAATAATTTAATGATCAATGGGGCACCGCTGACCATACGAATAAGGTCTTTGGTATCCATTGGTGATTTGGCAAAACCTGTTGTGGGTATGTGAATATCGTTTTTGGAAAACAATTGTGATGCAAAAAGCTTGTCCCTTGACCTACCTATAGAATCGGCCGTGTTTAAACAATAAACCCCGAGGGTATCGAACTGCCGTAACAAAGCGCAACCGTAAAAGGTAACCGCAGGTTTTATCCTTGGAATAACGGCATCGAACTTGTCCAGAATGTTTCCTCCACGATATCTGATTTCAGGTGTGGATGCATCCAATTTCATATATACGTGCTCCACGTTCAAAAAAACCACTTTATGCCCGCGCATCTCGCCTGCCTCAATGATTCTTTTGTTACTGTAAAGGTTTGGATTACTGGCTAAAAGACCGATTCTAAGCCCCTTTTTTTCTGTTGTATAGGGCTTGTATTTTTGTTCTAGTTGTTCCTCAGTAATATCGCCCTGAATAAAGCTTTCGGAAGGATTCACCAAAAACCTATCGTTCATAGCCTCACGGCCCAACAGCATACGGTACTCCATAGTATCCCTATTGGCCAAGGTCAAATCTATCTCATAACTTTTACCCGCAATAGTGACCGACGTCCTTATTACGGGACGTTCCTCCGCGATGCCCTGAGAACTTTTTACATTACGGACATCAACTAATTTGGCCTGACATAATATGGATATGCTTCTATTGTCTTGAACGGGATTCACCTCGAACCGGACCCATTCTTCCAATCCTTTGTTAAAAACCTTGATTTTACTGGCTTGAATCGATGATGTTTTTGCACCGGAATCCACTCTTGCCTTTATGGCGGGAATTCCTAAATCATCAAAACGGCACCATTCTTCGCTACCCAATATTTTTAAATCGTCCAAAACAACTATTTATTTAACTGATTAATCTCATAATAAACAGGTCAACCACCTCGACCAAGATCAAAATAATAATGATCCATTCCAGTCTGCTGCTTTCCCTGTGATCCATAATATTCATGAACAGACTTAAGTTCTCTTTGATCACAATACCCTGCTCCTTTATATTTCGATACCTTTCCTTGAGGTCAAAGATTTGTTTTAGGCCCTTGTCCAGTCGGTCCAGTTCCATGTCTTCCCACACTACTTCATGTGAATCAAAAATATAAAGGTTCTCGGAAATTTGGTTGTTGATGTTCAACACTTTTGCAATGTGACGCTTCAGCTTCTTTCCCCCCAGGTCCAACTTACCATTTTGTTCCAGATAGGTGGTGTGCTGCCGAGTCTCTTTCATGGCTTGTTCGGAGAGTCCTGCAAAATAATCCAAAGCTACCGACTGGGATAAATGCAACAATGCCAAACGTATACCTTCCACATTTGATTTTGGCAATATCACTTTATCATGGTCTATTGTTGCTCTTCCCTGATCAGAAACGAGTTCCATATCCATGGTCTCCGTAATGTCCGATTGACGCCATTCTTCACAAAATGGCTTGATTTCCATTAAAATTTCTGATATTTCGTTCTCGGCGTACCCAAAAAAGGAAACAACACCATATCTGAAAATATAAAGGTAACGTGATGCATCGGAATAAAAAAGTTCATCACGATCTCCGTAAACCAGCTCTTTGCTCAAGGCGTTCCTGCAAGCTGGTATGTTGATACTTGCTGCGAGGTAAAGCGCCATTGCTTTTGATTCCATCTTTAATAAGTTAGTCTAACCAACAAGGTTATTCTTCTTCAGAACTTTCGAGCTCATCGGTGTCCAAATCAGAATCTTCGCTGTCTTCATTGTCAGAATCATCAAAATCCTCCATGGCCATCACCAAACGCTTACTTACTTTTATAAGATAAGCCGTGTCATCAGTTCTCACTTCAACACATTCCACTACTTCGTTGCTGGCGTTTCTGTATGTTACTATATCATCGTCGTCATAACCATCGGGAAATTTCTCAACAAGAAGGTTGAGTATGTTATTATCCAACTTTTTATAATCAACTATTACACGTTTTAAAACGGGGGTTTGTCCTTTTCTCATGGTTACATGTCTAATAAGTATGCGAAAATCAAAGGCGCCACAATGGTCGCATCAGATTCTACAATAAATTTGGGTGTGTCTATGTCCAATTTGCCCCAAGTGATTTTTTCGTTGGGAACTGCTCCGGAGTATGATCCATAACTTGTGGTGGAATCACTGATTTGACAAAAGTAGCTCCAAAATGGAGTTTCTGTCTGTTCCAAATCCTGATATAGCATGGGTACAACACAAATAGGGAAATCACCTGCAATACCCCCACCTATTTGGAAGAAGCCAATGCCTTTTTCTGAATTGTTCATGTACCAATCGGCCAAAAAGGTCATATACTCGATACCTGATTTCATCGTGCTTGCCTTCAATTCGCCTTTGATCACATAACTGGCGAAGATGTTGCCCATGGTACTGTCTTCCCATCCTGGCACTACGATCGGCAAGTTTTTTTCGGCAGCTGCATACATCCAAGAATCCTTGATATCGATTTCATAATACTGCTCCAAGACACCAGATAGCAAGAGCTTGTACATATATTCATGTGGAAAATAGCGCTCGCCCTTTTCTTCGGCATTTTTCCATATATCGTAAATATGTTTCTGCAATCTCCTAAACGCTTCTTCTTCCGGAATACAGGTATCGGTTACTCGGTTAAGTCCCTTCTCCAACAGATCCCATTCTTCCTGTGGTGTAAGGTCCCTATAATTTGGTACTCTTTTGTAATGGGAATGTGCCACAAGATTCATTAAATCCTCCTCTAGGTTGGCCCCGGTGCACGAAATAATATGAACCTTATCGGTACGGATCATTTCAGCAAATATTTTTCCTAGTTCCGCGGTACTCATCGCCCCGGCAAGGGACACCAGCATTTTGGATCCTTGGTTCAATTGGTCTTCGTACCCTTTGGCGGCATCCACTAGGGCTGCCGAGTTAAAGTGCAAAAAGTATTTTTGTATAAATTGTGATATTTCTCCTTTGTTACTCATCGTAATCTTCTAAATTATTTTTGGATTTTTTGAAGTCGTCACCGTCCTCAAAGTTTTCATCCATGAATTCATTATTGTTTGAAAATTTGTAGCTCAACATCTTGTAATACAGTTTCGCTGCCAAAAAGTCGGATGATTTATCATTTTTGTTGGGGCATAGCTCCACAATATCAAAACCGACCACGTTTTTCTCTTTAAAGACCCTTCTTAAAAAGTCAAGGGTCTCGTACCAGAAAAGTCCACCTGGCTCCGGGGTTCCCGTTGATGGCATTATCGATGGATCTAGTGCATCGAGGTCAAATGTTATATACACATCATCCGTCATTAGGTCCAATGCAGAGTCCATCCAAAAATCATCGGAAATCATCTCATGGGCAAAGAAAACATTGTCCCTGTCCATTACCAAGGTTTCGGTATAATCCATACTACGAATTCCAACTTGGACCAGATTTGTGGTTTCCTTGGCCTCGTACATTGCACAGGCATGATTGTACTTGGATCCCAAATATTCTTTTCTAAGATCGGTATGTGCATCTAGCTGAAGTACGGTCAAATCTTCGAAACATTCACTGAACGCCCTTATAGCTCCTATGGAAATGGAATGTTCACCACCTATCATGGTGACCAACTTATTGCGTTTAATGTAATCTTTTACCGTTCCATGAACGGCTTCTACCATTTCTTCCGGGGAATCCAGCTCGGTTATCGCATCTGCGAGATAAATTCCTTGTTTGTACACTTCGCTATCGGTCTCGATATCGTAAGTCTCCATGTTTTCGGAGGCTTCCAAGAAGGCTTGCGGACCTTTGTCCGCACCTTTGCCCCAAGTACTGGTACCATCGTAAGGAATGGGCAACAATACTACTTTAGCTTTTTCGGCCGAACCGTATTCCTTTGGAATTCCGGCATATGTTTTTTCTGTTTTCATTTTTATTTTTAATTCCTTTTTCAATTTTTGCTTGGCTCCTGAAGGTTTTCCACCGCTACCAAAACATCGGAATCTTTTTTGCTTTCATAGCCCAATATGGATAAAAACTCGCCTGCCGTTTGTTGTTTGGCGAATACCGATGTAGTTATGTTCCCATCCTCATCCCTATTGATCAAAATATGTTTAGGATGTGGAATTAGGCAATGCTGTAGGCCTCCAAAACCTCCAATGGTCTCTTGGTATGCCCCTGTATTGAAGAAACCTATATACAGTGGTTTGTCCTTTCTATATTTTGGCAAATAAATGGCGTTCATGTGCTGCTCCGAATTGTAATAATCATCACTATCACAGGTTAGGCCGCCTAATAGGATACGCTCATATTCATCGTTCCATCTATTAATTGACAACATGATGAAACGTTTACTGATTGCCCAAGAATCTGGCATGGTGGTAATGAAGGACGAGTTGATCATGTTCCATTTTTCCCTATCGTTCTGTTGTTTTTGATAGAGTACTTCATAAATATTTCCCCCACTCTCACCTACGGTAAAGCTTCCGAACTCGGTAAAAATATTGGGGACTTCCACTTCTGCTTCATCACAGGCCTGACCAATTTGGTGAATGATCTCATCCACCATATACTCATAATCATATTCAAAGGCCAAAGAATTTTTTATGGGGAAACCACCGCCAATATTAAGACTATCCAATGTTGGACAGACTTTTTTAAGGCTGATATACACCTTTAGGCATTTCATCAATTCGTTCCAGTAATACGCAGTATCACGGATTCCGGTATTGATAAAGAAATGAAGCATCTTCAGCTCCACCTGCTCATTTGGTTTTATAGATTGGTTAAAGAATGGAACTATGTTCTTGTACCCTATGCCCAATCTTGATGTATAGAACTCAAATTTTGGTTCTTCTTCCGAAGCGATACGGACACCAATTTGGAACTTGCCATCGATTTCTTCGCTCAAGAGATTGATTTCCTCATAATTATCGATTATCGGAATACATTTTTTATGTCCGTTGTTTATTAAACGGGCTATGTTCTGAATGTACTGATCTCTTTTGAATCCGTTGCAAATCACATAATTGTCCTTGGTGATTTTTCCAGTCTTTTTTAGATGTTCCACAATATTTATATCAAAAGCCGAGGAGGTTTCGATATGGATATCATTTTTGAGCGCTTCATTCAAAACATGCTCAAAGTGCGAACTCTTGGTACAATAGCAATAATGATATTTACCAGCATATTTGTGCTTTTTTATAGCTGAATTGAACCACCCCTTCGCCCTTTGGATATTATCCGATATTTTGGGTAGATAGGTAAACTTTAAGGGAGTCCCGTATTTTTGGGCAAGTCCGTAAAGGTCTATACCATGAAATTGTAATTTGTTGTCCTCCAATTGAAATTCCTCTTGTGGAAAATCGTAGGTCTGCTCGATAAGATCGATATATTTTGTTTTCATTTAAATTTCGTAATTGTATTAAAAGATAATGAGAAAAATAGAAGTCTAAAAATCAAACTTTCTCAGATACGAAATTCAAATACGGTATAAGGCACAAAATAGGGATTCCGTGAAAAATCACGGTTATAATGATGTAGTTCTTCGAAAGTCAGCCCGTGTATTCGGTGTCTTGATCTTAAGACGGCTTTTGGGGTAGACTTTCTTATCTCCAAAAGCCCGAACATGAAAAAATTCTTCAAAGCTTATAGGCAATGAACCCTAATTGGTCGGATTCATTTTATGGGGGCAAACATAAATAAAAATCCAATACTGCAACTTTTTTTGGATATTTTTTTAATACATCTAACTAATTGATTACATGTATTTTATAATTAAATAAGATTTATTTTATATCATTCCAAAATAAAAATGGCCAGTAATTTGGAAATTACCGGCCATCTTAAACAGATTATTTTATGCTTGTTTAGATCAACCCACTAATGGTGGTTTGTCATTAATAAACGGCTGCTTGTAATAACGCCTTCCTGTTGCCTTATACAAAGCATTGGACAACGCTGCAATTGCCGGTGGCAAAGAAGGTTCTCCCAGACCTGTTGGATCAATTCCATTGTCTACAAAATAAACCTCGATATTTTTTGGAGCCTCTGAATGACGGATAAGTCGATAGGTATCAAAATTGGATTGCTCTGGCTTACCATCCTTAAATGTCATGGCACTGTAAGTAGAGTGGCCTATTCCATCTATCATACCACCTTCTATCTGGTTTTTGGCCGCCAATGGGTTGATTACGATTCCACAATCCACCGCACACCAAATATTATCTACCCTAGGTATATCTCCGCCATCTTCCAGTTCTATTACTTGAGCCACATAAGAATTATGGCAATAGTAAGCCGCTACGCCTCTGGCTTTTCCCGTGTCGGTTCCCCAATTGGCTTTCTCTTTGACCAATTTAAGTACTCCAGCATATCGTGCAGGGTCGTAATCGTTGCTTTCTGGGTCACCGACTGGATTGTTTATGGCCCTATCAAATAGTTCCAACCTGAAATCCAATGGGTCTTTGCCCGCAGCTTCGGCCACCTCATCTATAAAAGCTTGTTCTGCCCCCGCAATAAAATTGGAACGGGGCGCTCTCCAAGCACCTGTGGTAACATTGGTCTGTAAACTATGTTTTTCGGCCAGATAATTGTCCACTGCACCTGCCGGGAATCGGTTTTCAAAAATCAAATCATCGTTGGTACCGGCTCCCCTTACATGCCAGGCAATCAAATTGCCCTCATCATCAAGTCCTGCTTTGAACTTAACCTTGTATGATGGCCTATAAGTACCTTGGGTCATATCATCCTCCCTTGAGTACACCAATTTAACAGGAGCGTTCATTTTTTGGGAAATCACAGCTGCTTCTATCACAAATGGGCCATAGAGTCGGCGACCAAAACCACCTCCCATACGGGTCATCATAATATCTATTTTTTCTACTGGCATTCCCAAACGCGCAGCTACTGTTTTCTCGGTAAACTCTGGTGTTTGTATAGGTCCCAGCAATTCGGCTTTCTCAGGTGTGACATGCGCAAAGAAGTTCATCGGCTCCATGGTATTGTGTGCCAAATAAGGTGCCGAGTAGGTGCTTTCCACAATTTTGGCCGCTTTGGCAAATGCCGCGTTCACATCACCATCTTTTCTTGCTGGTGTTTCCGTTGGCTTTTCCAGTAATGCGGTCAGTTCTTCTTCATGGTACGCAGTACTTTCCGCCGTTGAATCTTGCTCCCAATCTACTTCTAAAGCCTTTTTTGCCTGCATGCATTCCCAAGTACTGTTCCCAACAATGGCAACCAATTCGGCAATACCTCCTTGATCGGACCATTGCTTCTCTATGCCTTCGGGATATACTTCAAAATGGAAAACATCCTTGATGCCCGGCATGGACTTAACCGTATCGGCGTTCATGCCTTTATATTTCATGCCAAATGCTGGTGGATGCACAATCATGGCGGTCAACATTCCTTCTTTATAGACATCGAGACCAAACAATGGTTTCCCTGTAACTAATTTGGGCCCATCCACGTTTTTCTTGTCTGTTCCAATTATGGAAAAAGTTCCATTTTCTTTCAATTGCACCTCTTCGGGCACTTCTATACTTGTGGCAGCGGAGGCCATTTCACCATAACCAGCTGAATTTCCACTGGCTTCGTGGGTTAGGACACCATCTTTGGTTGTAATCTCATCTGCTGAAACGTTCCATGCTTGGGCGGCGGCCTCTTTCAACATTTGCTTTGCGGTGGCACCGGCCATACGCAGGCTTTCCCACCCTTGTCGGATAGATTGGCTTCCTCCCGCCAATTGGCGAGTGAAGATGTCCGTATTCAGTGGTGCTTGCTCCACAATTACATCTTTCCATGCAATGTCCAATTCTTCGGCCACGATCATAGGCATGGATGTTTTTACGTTTTGGCCGATTTCAGGGTTTGGCGACATTATGGTCACCATACCGTTATCCCCTACTTTTAGAAAGCCGTTCAGGTCGAACCATTCTTTGGGTAAATTATTTACCTGTTCGGGAGTCATTTTACAAGAAGCCAACCAGCTGAAGCCTATCACAAGCCCACCACTAGCTAATCCTGTATTCCGAATAAAGGCGCGTCGTCCTATTTTAGTCTTTACAAGTGTCATTGTACTAGTTTTATGGGTTATGATTTAGCCGCTAGTTTTACGGCTTTTTTGATTCTTGTGTAAGTTCCACAACGGCAGATATTACCGTTCATGGCCATTTCAATTTCTTCGTCAGTTGGATTTGGATTTTTCTCCAGAAAAGCAGAAGCTGTCATAATTTGACCTGCTTGACAATACCCGCATTGAGGTACGTCCACTTCCAACCAAGCTTTTTGTACGGGATGGTCACCTTCTTCTGACAACCCCTCTATAGTGGTGATTTCTTGGTCTCCTACAGATGAGACCGTCAACATACATGCTCGAGTAGCCGTGCCATTCAAATGAATTGTACAAGCACCGCATTGTGCTATTCCGCATCCGTATTTTGTCCCAACTAAATTTAAGTGGTCTCGTAAAACCCAGAGCATTGGAGTGGAAGGATCCACGTCAACCTCCTGTTTTGTTCCGTTGATGTTAAGTGTATAAGTTGCCATAAAGTTGATTAATTCCTTTGAAGTTAAATATTTCTTGGAACATTTCTGGAAACTCCCTTACAACATCCCTAAAAATTAACATTGTTTTTAGGTTTTTTGAGGTTAATTAAAATAGATATAAATAACTAGGTGGCATTATTGGTTCCACAAATCAAAAAATCGGATAATGATAGATAGTTTAAGAGTCTTGATTTCAATACTTCAACCGGGCAAAAACGGGTAAATGGTCGGATGGGTATCGTGTATCCTTGGAATCACTCAAAATGGCACTTTTTAAAACCTCAAATTCATCGGAAACAAAGATGTAGTCAATTCTATTTTTAACCGGTTTGTTAAATTCAAAACCATTAAAGGTTCCATCTGGCCCGAATGCATTTTCGCCTGCTGCCAAATGGGTATCTTTCATTTTGGTCAAAATTACTTGAACGCCAGGGCTATCACTTTCCAGATTAAAATCTCCTGTGACCACTACCGGATAATGCTCCGTGTTCAATTCTTTTATTTTTGCAAGAATGAGCTTGGAACTTTCTTCACGCGCCTTTACTCCCACATGATCAAAATGGGTGTTGAATACCATAAATTTTGTACCATCTTCCTTATTCCGGAAAATCCCATAGGTACATGTTCTTGGCAAGGCTGCGTCCCATCCTTTGGATGGTTCTTCGGGAGTTAAGGATAACCAAAATGTGGATTTTTCAAGTAATTTGACTCTTTCCCTATTATAGAAAACTGCTGTATGCTCCCCTCTTTCATCGCCATGGTCACGACCCACACCAAAATAAGCGTAATCCTTCAGTCCCTCATCTATCTCCTTTATCTGATGAATCAATCCCTCTTGAATACCGAATACATCAGGATTGTAAAAATTGAGTTGCGAAATGAGAAAGTCCTTTCGGTTGTCCCAATTATTGGGAGCATCATCTGGATTATCATAACGGATATTGTAGGAGATAATGTCAATGGTTTGACTTTTAGCAATTGAAACAGAAAGCATTGCTACTAAAAAGAATACTATTTTTTGCATTGGTATAAGGTCATCAAATTATTAAAGAATATGCAAGCTATCCAATTTCTGTAGTATAGATGTTATCATATCTTTATTTTAACGCTTCGTAGGTCTGTTCCACTCCATAACATGATAACTATCAGAAAAATAAAGTGGAATTTATGTTTCCTTAATCCAAATTAATCGTTCAACAACCATCTTACCTTTTTCATAATATCTTTTGGTAATCCCTTAGTCTTCAATAGTTGGCCAGAGGTCTATTTTAGCCTGCAAATCTGTTACAAACAAACCATTATCAATCACAACCAGTATTGCCAAACGGGCAATCCATCCAATTCAAATTATGATATTACACCAACAATTAAATTCCTTTATTCCTGATTGGGATAAAAAACGAGGAAGGACAATGCGGCTATTGGGGATAGTGATCGCAATCATTACATCCGAAGCACTACATGCACAAACTCCCTCCGATGGGCTTATGATGCCTTCCAAAAACATCTGTGTTCTTTTCTCCTATGACATGGGTACTTTTGATAGGTATTGGGAAGGTTCCTATCTACGGTCCAATGAGACCATAGCTACTGTTGACCGAAATATGGTTCTGCCCATGGCTGCCATTGGTATTTTGGACAACCTTAATTTTTATGTGAGCCTACCCTTTATCAGCACCGAATCTTCAGAACCTAACGGAGGTTTTTTTACCGGGGCCAGAGGATTTCAGGACATTGGTTTCGCCTTGAAATACAGGCCAATTCGAACGGACTGGGGACCTGGGCGGATTTCCTTTTTGGGAACAGCTGGATTTTCCACTCCCTTTACCAACTATCTTTCCGATTACAGGCCCTATAGCATTGGTGCAGGAGCGCCGGAGTTTTCCCTTAGGGCAATAGCCCAATATGAATTTAAAAATCAACTTTATTTCCGTGCTTCCGCAGCACACCTTTGGAGAGGATATACCGAGGCAGAGCGCGATTATTATTATAATGATGGGAGCTATTATACCGCTTGGATGGACGTGCCCAATGCATGGACCTATGAAACCATTCTTGGAAAATGGTTGTTCGACACCTCCTTGAAACTGGAACTGAGCTACTCTAGCCTCACCTCCACCAGTGGTGATGACATTAGGGCCTATAATGCGGCCCAACCCACCAACAAAGTTGAAGTTGATAGATTGGGATTCTCGGCCCAATATTATTTTAAATCCATTAAAGGATTGGGTGTCGTGGCCTACCATAACCGAGTAATTGATGGAAGAAATGCACCAAAAATGAGCAATACCGGCTTTGGACTGACTTATCAATTCAGCGTAATCAAAAAACAAACTGATGAAGAAAATGCGCAATAATATTACCATACTGCTTTTGACCGCATTGGTCATCAGCTTAATATCCTGTGAAAAGGATACCCCGCAATACCTACCCTATGAAGGATACACCTATGCCGAACTTAATACAAATGGCGGGGATTGGGTTCCCGTGCTCCAATCTTCCGGCGATGCGATAGAGGTTACGGCACCTTCCTCAACGGATTCACAGGAATACCAAGATGAACTGGAGGAATTAAAAGCTGCCATGTCAACCATGACTTCCGATCAAAGAAAAGCTATAAAATATTGGACCAACAACCCTGCGATTCGTTGGAATGAAATTGCGTTGGAACTCATTGCCAAATACAATTTGATTCCCGGACCCAATGCTGATGGCACCTACACATTGCCAAACCCATCCAATCCAGAAGGCCCACCTGCTTTTCCATTTGCACATCCACCGTATGCCTGTAGAGCTTTGGCCTATATGTCGGTGGCACAGTTTGATGGACTTATTTCGGCTTGGCACTACAAATACGAATACAATAGGCCTGCTCCTTTTCAACTGGATGAGACCATTGATTATGCCTACGGAGAGAATGACCTTCCATCCTACCCTTCCGACGGGGCCGTAGTTGCAAGGGCTTCCAGAAATATTCTTTCGGCCATGTTTCCTTTGGAAGTGGAATACCTTCAAAAAATGGAAGAGGAACATCTTGAAAGTCTGTTGCTGTCCGGTGGCAATGTTATGAGCGATATTACGGCAGGACTGGAAATAGGTGATGCCGTGTCCGAAACAGCGTTGACAAGAGCATCCAACGATGGAATGAAAAACGCACAAACGCCAAAGGCCGTATCCGACTCCATCAAACAAGCTGCTTACGACCGTTTTGGTTGGGCTTGGGACAATCTAGAAATACCTGTGCGACCCGTAGGGCTTACACCATTGTTTAGTAAGGTAACCATGTGGAGCATTGATGATGTGGAAAGTGTGCGCCCGATTCCACCTCCACAATTGGATTCGCAAGAACTTTTGGACGATGTGGAACTTTTAAAGGACTATGCCAAAAACATGACGGATGAAAAAAGAAGAATTGCCAATTTCTGGCAAGACGGTTTGGGCACCTATACTCCTCCAGGGCATTGGAACCGTATTGCCAACGAGTTTATGGTAGAATACAAACTCAACCCTTTGCAAACCACTAGAACACTTGCCTATATGAATATGGCCATAATGGACGCAGGTATCAGTTGTTGGGATGCAAAATACTATTACCACTACCCAAGACCCATTCAATTAATTGAAGGTTTTGAAACTATCGCCGGAACTCCCAACTTCCCTAGTTATACATCAGGCCACAGTGTTTTTTCCGCTGCTGCCTCGGAGGTGTTGGCCTATGTTTTTCCGAACGAGGCATCTACCGTAAGGGCATGGGCGGAAGAAGCGGCTATCTCACGTGTGTATGGCGGCATTCATTGGAGTTTTGATGCCACGGTTGGAACAGACCAAGGTCGTGAAGTAGCCCAATACACCATCGACAGGGCCAAAGCTGATGGCGCAGACCAGTAGTTAAAAAAATAGGATATACTAAAAACTGACCATGGTTAATAAAAAAGCCCGATCATATATGATCGGGCTTTTCCTATCTGATTTTACTCTATCGGTATTCCTCTTAATTTTTTAAAAGCTTCATAAGTCTTGTCCACTTTTTCTTTTGGAGTGGTCTCAAACTCTTTGTCCGTCACCTTGTAGTATGCTTGTAAACTGTCCAGTTTGTGATGCATGGCAACAATCACCTCTTTATATTCTTCGTCATTAATGGCATTATGTAATTCTTTGGGGTCCTTTTCCAAATCATAGAACTCCCATTCATCAATATCATCATAAAAATGGATAAGCTTGTACCTGTCTGTTCTAACCCCATATTGTCTTTTGACCATATGAAAGGCAGGAAAATCGTAATAATGATAATAAACGGCATCCTTAAAATCATCTTGAGTTCCATCCAATAACCCCCTAAATGATTCTCCTTGCATTTCAGAAGCATATTGCTGTCCGCCTGCCAAATCCAAAAACGTTGGGGCAAAATCCAAGTTCTGCACAAGGGCATTAATACTAGTCCCAGGTTCGATAACCCCAGGCAACTGCATCAACAACGGCATTTTCATGGACTCTTCGTACATAAACCGCTTATCGAACCAACCGTGCTCGCCCAAATAAAACCCTTGATCGGAAGTATATACCACCAAGGTGTTCTCGTCCAAGCCGGTTTCCTCCAAGTAGTCCAAAATCCGTCCTATACCCTCATCAACCGATTTTACGGTGGCTAAATACTCGTGTAGATACCGTTGCCCCTTCCATTTCGCCAATTCCTTTCCATGAAGGTCAGCTTCATAAAAGGCATTGTTTTTCGGTAGATAGGCTTCGTCCCAAATTTTTCGTTGTTCTGGGGTCATCCGCTCAAAATCGGTTGTCCATGGATTATGGGCCAAATCGGTACTTCCGAGACCATCGCTCATTTTTAGATCATGCCCTTCGTACATATCCTTGTATATGGTCTGTTGTTGCTCGGCAGCCGCAGTTTGATTTTCGAACTCAGGAAAATAGGTATCGGGCAAAGGAAACGTGATGGAATCGTAAACATTTAAATGGCGTAAGGCCGGCATCCAATTTCGGTGAGGGGCTTTGTGGTGCACCATCAAATAAAAAGGTTTTTGGCCATCTTTTCTTTCTTGAAGCCACTCCAAACTTTTATCAGTGATCAAATCCGTGGCATAGCCTTCGACCACGGTGGTGTCTTCTCCTTGGATAAATTCAGGATTATAATAGTTCCCTTGATCATTGAGAATATCCCAATAATCAAACCCAGTTGGTTTGCCATGCAGATGCCATTTGCCGACAATGGCGGTCTCATATCCTAGCTTTTTCAAATGTTTTGGTAAGGTAGGTTGACTGTTGTCAAACCGTTCACCGTTCATCCGAAACCCGTTGATATGACTGTGTTTTCCTGTCAATATAACCGCTCTACTTGGCCCGCAAATGGAATTGGTACAGAAGTTATTCTGAAAAATGGCCCCATTCTTGGCAATCCTGTCAATATTTGGGGTCGGAGCTAATTTTCCCAACTCATGGTTATAGGCACTGATAGCCTGATAGGCATGATCATCCGACATTATAAAAATGATGTTGGGAGGACCTATGGCAAGCTCTTCTTTAGGTTTTTCTTTCTGTTTGCAAGAAACGATAAGGAATAATCCAAGAAGTGTTAATCCAATGCGCATAACCAATCTATTTTAGCGTGAATGATTCTGATAGCTCTGCATCGGAATCGGTTCCAACAAACACTTCGAATTCACCTGGTTCTGATACAAATTCGAGTTGGGCATTATAGAATTTCAAATCGTCTGCCGAAAGGGTAATCGTTACTTCCTTGCTCTCCCCTTTCTTAAGCATGACTTTCTTAAAACCTTTTAACTGTCGTTTTGGTGGCGTGATGCTTCTGACCACATCCCTCAAATATAATTGCACCACTTCTTCTCCATCGTAATCCCCTGTATTTTTAACCGTTACGGTAGCTGAAACTGATTCACCCTGAGCGATTTCTTTTTTATTCAATTTGAGTTTCCCATACTCAAATGTGGTATAGCTTAATCCATAACCGAAAGGTAAGAGTGGTGCATTGGGCGCATCCAGATAATTGGACCGGAATTTTTGAAATTCGCCACTTTCCGGTGCAGGCCTACCAGTGACCTTTGCACTATGATAGATTGGTATTTGCCCCACATTTACCGGCCACGTAGCGGTCAACTTTCCCGATGGATTGTAATCACCAAAAACCACATCGGCAATAGCATTACCGGCTTCCACTCCTGGATGCCAAACCTGCAAAATGGAAACGGGCATATCAAATTCTTCTGGAATCGTTAACGGTCTGCCGCTCATCAAAACCAAGGCAACCGGTTTCCCAGTCTCCACTAATGCATTTATCAGTTTCTTTTGACTTTCTGGAATGGAAATATCGGTCCGACTGGATGACTCTCCACTCATTTCGGTCGCCTCACCGACCACTGCAACGACCACATCCGAAGTTTTTGCCAATACAATAGCTTCTTGAAGCATTGCTTCAGGCGATTGCATATCGATGACTATTCTTTCTCCAAGTGAATTTACATTTTTGGCAAAATCAACATCATTTGAGATATTGGCGCCCTTGGTATAATCAATGGTAGCATTTGGTGCCACGTTTTTGAATCCTTCCAAAATGGTCACTGCCAGATTAAAATCCCCTGTTGGCGCCCAAGTTCCGAGCATATTTTCCCTGCTATCGGCCAATGGACCTACTAAAGCAATTTTTCCTTGCTTTTTCAAAGGAAGAACGTTGTTGTGGTTTTTTAGCAATACGAAGGAACGGGTCGCCAATTTGCGTGACAGTGCCCTGTTCGCATCGGTCAATATATCCTTTTTAGGACGCTTGGAATCCAAGTATTTGTAGGGGTCATCAAAAAGTCCGGAAATGTATTTGGCCTCCAATACTCTTCGGCAAGCGTTAGTAATATCCGCTTCGGTTACTTTGCCTTCATCCAAGGATTTCTTTAAAGTGGTCAAAAAGCCCTCACCTACCATATCCATATCCAATCCCGCCTTCAACGCCAATGCAGAAACTGCTTGAAGATCTCCCAAGCCATGTGGAATCATTTCGTTCAATGAGGTATAATCGGATACTACGAAACCTTCAAACCCCCATTGATTACGAAGTAAATCAGTCAACAGCCATTTATTTCCTGTGGCGGGCACACCGTCCACATCATTGAAAGAACTCATCACACTGGCAGCTCCTGCATCGATGGCAGCTTTATAGGGCTGCATATATTGGTTGAACATTTTGATTTTACTCATGTCCACTGAATGATAATCCCTACCGGCCTCGACAGCACCGTAAAGCGCAAAATGTTTTACACAAGCCAACATAGTATGGGAAGCAGCCAAATCATCTCCCTGATATCCTTTTACCATGGCTTCGGCAATTCTGGAACCTAAATATGGATCCTCGCCCGCCCCTTCGGAGATTCGTCCCCAACGTGGGTCGCGTGCAATATCGACCATAGGGGAAAAATTCCAGTTGATACCATCTGCGGTGGCTTCCCTAGCGGCCATTTGGGCTGCTTGTTCTACCAAATCCATGTCCCAACTGGCAGAAAGACCCAATGGAATTGGGTATGTGGTCTTATAACCATGGATAACATCCGACCCAATAAGAAGCGGTATGCCCAATCGGCTATCGTTTACCGCAATTTCCTGTGCTTTCCTAACCCTATCCGGGCCCGCTACGCCAAAAAGGCCTCCTACTTGCCCGGACTTTATTTTTGTCCCTACATCTTTACTGACCACTTCTCCTGTGGCCACGCCGCCCCCAGGCGTTAATAGGTTCAATTGACCTATTTTTTCTTCAATGGTCATTTTGTTCAGTAACTCTTCTACTTGAGGAATCCGTTTTTGGGCTTTTGCACCCATAACGG
Source organism: Flagellimonas abyssi (assembly GCF_019457905.1). Classification (GTDB taxonomy): domain Bacteria; phylum Bacteroidota; class Bacteroidia; order Flavobacteriales; family Flavobacteriaceae; genus Flagellimonas; species Flagellimonas abyssi. The sequence goes on from NZ_JAHZSV010000022.1 coordinate 17,300, forward strand.
CAAATCCCATTAGTGCGAGCAAGAGTTTTTTATAGTACATGATCAGGTTGTTTTGATATTTTATTCTTATTCTGATATTGCCTGAATTGGTTTTTTGACATGAGAAAACAACCAAGGCAATAGATCAGGCTCAGCAAAAGCTGGGTCCCAACTATTGTGATTGGCAAAATCGTAGATTGTAAATTTTGGATATACCCCAGCTTTTAAAAGTGCGGAGACCATTTCCATGGATTGTAATGGATGTACCACATTGTCCTGAGCTCCGTGAAAGACCCACAATGGGGTATTTTGTGCATAATTGGACACGGATTCCGGTTCACCTCCACCACAAATCGGCACTGCCGCTGCAAAGGTATCCGGCTTTCTGCTCAATAGCTCAAAGGTGCCCATACCTCCCATGGATAGCCCCATTAAATACACTTGATTATCGTTGGTGTACGGCTCGGCGATGGTGGTTTCCAGTAACTCCATTACCATTTCCAATGGTTTGGTAGGGCCTTCACTGTATTTAAAATCCAAATTGATAGGGTACGAACTTCTGTCCACATCTACACTTGCCCAATAACTATCTGTAGGGCACTGTGGAAAAATTACCACGGCCGGATATTTTTCCTGTAAATAATCCGTCGCAAACAGTTTGCCTCCGTTCCACAATTGTTTTTCATTGTCGTTACCACGCTCACCTGCACCATGAAGAAATAGAACAACAGGATAATTCCCATCTTCTTTAAAGTTCTTTGGATACATAATGCGGTACCTTAATGTATCGTTTCCATCAATTAACATTTTAGCTTCATATTTGGACTGCCATTGTGCAGAAACCAAAGTACAAGCAAGGAACATCAGAAATAATGATAATTTTTTTGCCATATTAAAATCCAATTTTGGTCAAACCAGCTTGAATGTCTTCGTTACCCATGAACAAATCCCAAAGCAATCCGGTTCGATAGTTTTCAATCATAATGATCTGTGGTCCTTGGTCAATCGCTAAATAAGCCTCTGCCACCCAATCGTGTTCTGGGCTAAAAGCATCATAAAATCCTGCAGGCCCCAACAAATCGTCTCTATTTCTGTAAAAATAATGCATTGCGACAAGAGATTCGTCCGGCGCGTAAGGAATTGAGCTTATAGCCGCCGTTGGTGAGATAACGCCTGTATCGTTATTGGGGCTATGGGCATTGTACCCTATGCTCCCATCATTATTTCTTGAGTAACTCGCTGTAAGCCCCCAACAATCTGCTCCGTAATCTTGATGAAACCCGGGATTTGCCACACAATATTCATAATTGATCATGGTGTGATTTACGTTTACATCCCAATAGTTGACATAATCATCGGAAAGGTTTCTTGGGTCGAGCCCCAAATAGGAATAATGTGCCCAAAATAGTGGCCCACCAAATTGCTCAGCGCCGTTGTGCTTTACCAAGAGTGGATAACCGTATTGGGTATTTGATGATTGTATTCCTCCATTGGAAGCCCAACCGTTGGTATAAACTTCCTTTTCGATAGTAAAATCGGGTGAAGCGGCCGCCATGACATAGGTTATCAAAACTTCGTTGTACCCTTCAAGCGGCATATTGATTGCAAAATCATGATTTGGGCTCCAGTGCCAATACAATACATTTTGATTTTGTGTATACCAATCCCATTCCACACCTTTCCAGAGATTATCAGCATGTTGGGCCAGTGCTTGTTCTACATCCGTCCCATTTTTGAAATATTCCTTTATACAAACCAAACCTTGTGCCAAGAAGGCGGTCTCTACCAAATCACCTCCATCATCCAAGTCGCTAAATGGGATAACGGCACCTGTAGCACCATTTATCCAATGTGGCCAAGCCCCATGAAATCGGTCCGCATTTTCAAGAAAATCCAATAAGGTATTCAATCGCTCCACGGCTTCTGTCCGAGAAACATATCCTCTTTCAATACCTACCAAAATAGCCATAAGCCCGAACCCCGTTCCACCTGCCGTTACAACACCTTCACTGTTTCCGGGGTCATTGGGGTGATATCTTTCCCTTGCGCCACCGGAGTTGGAATCGGCATAGTCCCAGAAATATTTAAAGGTTTCCTCTTGGGTCAAATCCAATAGTTCTTCATCCGAAATTGCAGGTTCTTCTTCCTCTTCTTCGGAACCGCTACCTGGCAGCTCTGGTTCTGTGGGAACATAGGTATAGTCATCGCCTCCACAGGACAGCATCACAATCGAAAAAAGTGAGAGGTATATTGCTTTTTTAATCATCTGTGTTTGTGATCTCGGGGCTTTCAAAACCCAACTTCTTCAAGCCTTTTTGTACTTCTTCATTGGCCATGAACAATTTCCAGAACAATCCACTTCGATAGTTTTCAATCATCACTGGAATTGGACCTTGGTCTATTGCCAAGTATCGTGGCAAGTACCAATCTTCCTCTAGGCTGAAAGCGTCGTAAGGACCGTACTTTCCTATGAGGCTATCCTGTTCTTTGTACATAAACCGTAAAAATTGCTTGCTCTCTTCGGGAGTATATGGCATGGAAGAAAGTGCTGCGGTTGGGGAAATTACGCCCAAATCAGCTTCGGGTCGGTGCCCAGCATATCCATTTATGGAATAGCTTGAGGTGAGACCCCAGCAATCTTTTCCATACCCTTCATAATCCTTCGGATTGTCCACACAATATTTATAGTGAATCAATGCATGGTTCTTGTTCAGTTTCCAATAGTCGCCAAATTGATCCTTCAACCCTTTAGGATTAAGTCCTAAGTAGGAATAATGCGCCCAAAACAAGGGCCCAACGGGTGCATTACTATGCTCATAATGATTGAGTTCAGTTTCTAGGCCGTAGTATGTGGTATCTTTGGCGATTTGTCCGTCGACTCCCCAACCTTTTTCATAAACTGATTTTTTGATAGGGTGTGAGGGAGATGCTGCTGCCAAAATATACATAATCAGGGCTTCGTTGTAACCACCTACGGGAAAGTTCATTTCCCATTGGTACTCGGGACTCCAATGCCAGTATAGCACCTCTTCTCCGTTCTTGGTATACCAGTCCCACTCAACTTCTTCCCATAGCTCTTGGATTTTTTGGGCCAATTGCTGTTCACGTTCATTTCCATCCTTAAAATAGGCTTGAACGGTCAGTAATCCTTGCACCAAAAAAGCTGTCTCTACCAAATCTCCTCCATTGTCTTTTTTGCTAAAAGGGGTCACTTTTCCTGATGGTAACAGCCAATGGGGCCAAGCCCCATGAAAACGGTCTGCATTTTCTAAAAAACCAACAATTTGCTCGTAGCGTTCCAGTGCCTGTTCACGGGTGATGAATTCTCTTTCGACACCTACCAAAATGGCCATCAGTCCAAAACCTGAACCTCCTGTGGTAATAATGTCCTTATCGTGGTTGGGGTAGACTCCATCCATGTGAATTCGTTCCCTAGCCAATCCTGAGACCGGTTCTGCTCCATCCCAAAAGTAGTTGAAGGTCTGGTATTGGACCGAATCGAGCAACGCCTCATCGGTATAAGCCAAACTATCCGAATAACTTTCAGATGTTGATTCTTTGCTTTTTTCCTTAGTTTTTTGGCCATTGCACCCTATAAGTAGGGTGACAACGGCCAATGGTAATACAATTAACCTCATAGAAATAACTAAACTTACTAACTCAAATATTTTGATGTGCTACAAACAAGTAGCTCATTAATTGTTCATGACTTCCTGTACCTCTTCTTGGGTAAGGGATTTATTGTAGAACCGTAGTTCATCTATTTGACTTTCGTCCGATAAATGGCCCCACTCGGTAAATCTTGGTGCACCGGAACCTATACTGAAGAAATCACAATCGGTCCAATCGATACCGGATATTGTATTTTGTCCCACTGGTTCTCCATCGATATAAACGACAGCATTGGAACCAGAAATTGTAATGGCCAAGTGTATCCAACCCGTTGCAACCAATGGATCTAGGTCGGCATTTTCTCCGCCATCTACCCATACATCCGCTGTGCCATCACCTACATTTAGCTTGAAGCGTTGCATTCCACCTACATTTTCCCTAAAGAAACGGAATCCGCTGGTTCTAAGGTTCTGAACTTCTGGATAGCCAGCATTTTCGGTATCCTCCGGTCCTGACGTTAAAATACCTGCGTTATTTTCGGTCACATTCATTTTGTACCACATGGTAGCACTAAAATTGTCTGATGTCAATCCTTGCGTTGGGAATGTCAAATATGAATCTACAGCTCCGGCGTAGGCATCCGTACCTTCTAAGCTCTCTCCTGCAAATCCTGGGTTTCCAACTTCGGTTGCCTCAATTTCCCTGAACATTTCCATATAATCCCCGTCAAATGGCATGTAGAAGAATTCCCCGTCAAATGTTGGTGGGTAAGATGAAACAAATTCTCCCGAATCATCGGCCATAATAGTTTGAATTTCTTCTTGGGTGATTGCTCGATTGAAAATTCTAAGCTCATCCATCAAACTTTGGTCGGAAAGATGGTTCCACTCGGTAAAGTTAGGTGCTCCCGACATGATAGAAAGGACATTGCAATCGGTCCAATCAATACCTGGGAAGGCATTTTGACTTACGACTTGACCATTGATATAAACCGTGGCCTCGGAACCTGATAAAGTAAATGCCAAGTTCACCCATTCACCGGTAGAAGGATCTACATCTGCCATTTCTCCACCATCAAACCATTCTGCTCCTTCACCATAACCTGCGGTGAGCTTGAATCTTTGTTCTCCACCGGCATTTTCCCTAAAAAAGGCAAAGCCTTTGTTTCTATCATTTGTGGTTCCATCAGTCATTGGAGGGCTCATGGTCAAAATACCAGCCCTGTCCGGCACGGCATTTATTTTCACCCAGAAAATGGCACTGAACTCAGGATTTGTCAATCCATCTGTTGGCAATGTTAAATAAGCTCCTTCTGCTCCGACATAAGCACCTGAACCGCTTAGGCTTTCTTCTTCACTTGCAAATGATGGGCTACCTACTATGGTCGGAGTTTGGAAAGAAATTAAATCTATCCAATCGCCGTCAAAAGGCATATATAAAATCTCACCTTCATATTTTGGAATATAAGGTGGTTCCTTTGAGAAGTTTACAGTCGTAGAAGTAGTTTTACCATCCAAATCGGTAGCGGTTACCATTAACTCGTGCTCTCCGTCACCCAACCCTTCGTATACCAAATCGTTTACGAGTACACGGCGGTAATCTATGTATCCTCCATTATAACTGGCAATTGTATTGCCATCCAATATTACATTTATAGATCCGACCTCAATATCATCGGTAACTTCAAAGGATATGTTTATCGATGTAGTCTCGGCAGGCACTTTAATCACATTTCCTGCCACTGGCGTATTTATGGTAACCTGTGGTGCTGTTTCATCCACTCCGGCATCCACTGCCGTTATAGGGTCGATTCCTTGGTCACATCCATAAAAAAGCAGAACGGCCAGACAGTTAATCAGAATAAATCTTATGGTTTTCATTTTTACTTGTATTAATTGTTGATTATATCCATCAAAATCGGGAATTCATCAATTTGATCTTGATGGTAAGTAACAAAAGTTCTATCCGGGGTAAAGGTTCTTCCTTCGAAGCTCAGCTCCTCATATCTGCCCAATCTGACCATGTCCAAAAATCGCTTGCCCCATTCCATGGCCAGTTCTGCATATTTCTCGTCGACCACCTGATCTAGGGTAACTCCGCTTATGGGTGCCAATCCAACTCTGCCCCTTACCATGTTCACCGCTTGATCTGCAGTCATTCCGGAACCAGTTGCCCCATGTAGCAAGGCTTCTGCATAAATCAACAATGTTTCTGCGTATCTATAAACTATATAGTTTTTATTACTTCCATAATCTGTTCGACCCATAATCAATTGATTACTGGGCAAATAATGTTTTCCACTACAGAAAATAGCCCTTTCATTATCCAACAATACATCTCCGTCCCGAGTTTCTGGTGAAACGAAATCTGGCAATGTTTCGGCAGTATAACCAGTGGATGAAATAATACTGTCTATTCCGTTTTGGGTGAACAGTACAGTTGTTTCCAGACGTTCGGTTTCTCCCCTATCCAACATGAATTTAACATATTTCATACTGGGTTCGAAAAAGCCCCATCCACCTGCTGAACCAGCTACGGACGGTGTCCATCCATTGGGGCCGTAAGGTGCGTAAAGATGACCTACCCTATCTCCCGTTCCCGAATTAAAGTCCGAATATTGGAGTTCGAACAGGTTTTCATCGCTCAACTTTCCGGGGGTTTTAAACAACTCATAATAATCTGACATCAAGGAGAATTTACCCGAACTTATTATCTGACCGGCCGCATCTGCAACTGCTTGGTAGTTTTCCAGTTCTTGATTCGCCAAAGCTTTCACCATTAATGCTGTATATCGGGTTACTCCACCTGGCAAATCTGTACGTTCGTTGGGCCTCATATTGGGCAATAATGGAATTGCTTCGTCCATTTGGTCGGATATGTGCTGCATCACCTCTTCTTTGGTGGGTACAGAGGTCACATTTTCAAAAGCACTTAAATCTGAAGACTCCGGAATAAATACTGCGCCATAGACCTGCGACAATTGAAAAAGCAATATAGATCGTAGAACCTTTGCCTCGGCTATGTATCGGTTCCCTAGGGCAATTCCGTCCTCATCGGCAAACTCCATGTACCTTTCAATTTGTTCCATTCCTGTATGTGCCGCAATGATATCACCGTAGTAGGTTTCCCATAAGGTTCTTGAACCAAAAAAGGAGTTATCATATACATAACGGTCTTGATTTTTAAGACCCTGCTGATCACCTGCTGCATTTACATCATCTCCCCGGGTTGCCACAACCAAAGGCTGCTCCCACCCTCTATCGTTGACTGCCTGATAGATTCCGGTTAAGGAGAAAATCATATCACTTGTCTTTGAAAAATCGGTCCCACCAGCAAAATTATTGTTGAGTTCTGGTTGGTCAAGTTCACTACTGCAGCTTGAAATCAAGATGCCCAAGAATGCGAAGACCGTAAAAAAATTGTTTGTTTTTATTAATTTCATAGCTTTTGTTTTATATTTTAATATTGACACCCAATGTGTATACTCCTGGTATTGGGTAAGTCTGATTGTCCCTTCCATCTTGCACCTCCGGAGTGAAACCGTTATAATTAAATAAGGTAAGAGGTCTCTCCGCTGTCACATAAAATCGTATTTGTGGGCTGAACTTCCCTGTCAATTCTGGTAGGGTATATCCCAGAGTTACATTTTGCAACCTCACGAAATCACCTTTTTCAACAAAGAAGCTATTGAGGAACTGATTGCTCCATGGGTTTCTGATACCTCTTGCAGAAGGATAGGAATTGGTAGAGCCAGCACTGGTCCAACGGTTTACTGCAAAATCCCTATCTATGTTCGGGTCAGGGGTTTGACGAATTGCGAATCGTTTTTGATTGGCAATAACATTTCCTCCTTGTCCTATTACATTTAAGGAGAAATCCCATGCCTTGTAATTGAGACCAAGATTGAATCCAAAAGTATAGGTGGGTATGTACGACCCTAAATCGACACGGTCTTGCGCATCTATCATCATATCTCCATTGTGGTCCACGAACCTAAAATCGCCAGGTTCAACAGTCAAACCATTAGCTATAGCAGTTTGAGCAGCTGGGTCATTTTGTATCTCTTCTGGTGTTTGGTACACCCCAGCAACCTCAAGTCCGAAGAAAGGATTTATAGTTCCCCCGACCACGGTCCTTTGTGCAACATCGCCCCCTGAAGTCAAATTTTCCTGGCCTTTAAGGTCCAGTACTTCATTTTTAAGGGTTGAAAAGTTTGCACCTATATTGTAACTGAAATTGTCTGAAACCTTCTTGTTCCAATTCAACACCACTTCAAATCCTGTATTCCTTATTTTTCCAACATTCTGCCTAGTGGTTCCCGGCACTAACAATCTGGAAACTGGAATAACCGCGTCCCGAGTATCCCTTCTAAAGTAATCGGCCTCCATGGACAATTGATTGTTGAACATTCTTGCCGTTATACCCACATTGGTCTCTGCCGTTACTTCCCATTTAAGAGCTTCAAAATCGCTACTGGTGACCTGCCCGGGATATGGGGTGTCTCCAAATGCCGCAACCACTTCCTCCGAAGTAATACCTCCTGAACTGGATGCCACGTTGGCGTTCCCCAATTCACCCCAGCTTCCTCTAAACTTTAGAAAATTGATTGCATTGGTTTCAGGAAAAAAAGATTCTTCGGAAATTACCCAACCAGCACCAATTGTTGGAAAATACCCCCATTTCTCTTGATACTTACTGGTTCCATCCGCACGTACCGTACCATATAGAAGGTATCGGTCATCAAAATTATAGGCAATCCGGCCAAAATAGGAAAAGAAATATTCCCTTGCACCGTCGTCACCCGTAACCCTAACGCGGTCGTTATCCACACTGGTATCGATAGTATCGGCCAAATCCAAATAATAGGATTCATCCCCAATTCCCGGGCCATTGGGGAAATTCAATCCTTTTACTTCCAAGAGTTCAAAAGATCTATCCCTAAATGCAGTACCTGCCAAAACGGTCAAGTTATGTTTTCCAAAACTGTCGTTATAAGTTAAAGTATTGTCCCAGGTCTGTTCTGAAAAATTTTCGGTTCTTTTTATCAATTCTGCATTTTCCCTAAAGGCATCTCCATTTCCAAAAAAGTAAGGAAGTCTTACTTCTCTAACTTCCAAAGTTTCATAGTTGTGGTAATACGCTGTCTTAAATGTTAATTTATCCGGAACTAGTTCATAGCTCAAGTCAATGGTCATCAATGTATTCCTTGTCTTGTTTCTATTTTGCGTATTTTCCATTATTGGGAAAGGGTTTTGGGTGCCCCTATATCCTAAATCCTGTGCATTGGCATAAGGTCTTGGGTAGGCCTCTGTTTTGGAAGGATCCAGAACAGGCATAACGGGTACTGCAAAATATGCCAGTGCAAAAGCAGTGTCTTCTGGCCTAAATCTGGTAGCATTGCTAAAAAGAGTGGACACTCCTACGCTTAGACGATCACTAACATCAAAATTCAATTTGCTCCGAATATTGAATCGTTCATAATCGTTCTTCATTTTAAGTATCCCTTCCTGTTCAAAATAGTTCAAGCCAACAGAATAAGTAATATTTTCCGATCCACCGGCTACACCAAAACTATGGTTTTGCTGTAGGGCATGCCTAAGAATCAAATCGTACCAATCCGTATTAACGTTTGGAACATTGGGATTAATCCTACTTCTACCATATCGTTGTATGGCATTTTCAATGTATTGTGCCTCAGCTGCCGACCCCGATTCCCTAGCTAAGTTTACAAACTGTTCCGAATTGGAAAGTTTCACCAAGTTTTGGGCCACTTGGACCCCTTGATAACCGCTATAAGTAATCTGAGGCTTTTGATTTGGCCTACCTGATTTGGTTTCGATCAATACAACACCATTTGCAGCACGAACACCATAAATAGCAGCCGCGGAAGCATCTTTAAGTACAGAAATACTTTCTATATCCTCCGTATTCAAAAAATCGATGTCGTCGAAAAAAGTACCATCCACAACATAGAGCGGATTGGATGCCCCCCCTACATATGAACCGATACCTCTTACCCGAATAGTAGGACCGGTACCTGGTGCACCACTACTTACCACCTGTAAACCCGCCACCTTACCTTGAAGAGCCTGCATAGCGGCACCGGAAGGGGTTCGGGCTATATCTTCAGATTTCACAGTTGCAATGGAACCTGTTAAATCAGCTTTCTTCTGTGTTCCATAGCCGACCACAACAACTTCATCTAGACTTTGCGTGTCTTCCTGCATCGTCAAGTTGATAGTTGTTCTATTATTAATTGGTATGGTTTGAGAGGTAAAACCAACGTAACTGAATACCAATGAACCATCTCCCGGAACGTTGTCCAAGGTATAGTTTCCATCAAAGTCCGTTTGGATTCCTGTTGTAGTACCCTCAAGTACCACACTTGCTCCAGGCAAGGGTTGCCCTTGTTCATCGGTTACCGTTCCCGAAACCGTTATATTGTTTTGGGCCAAAACGACGACCTGAAACAATAAAAATGACATTAGCAAAAGTTTGCTTTTAATTTTCATAATTGTGCAAAAATAGAGTTAGATTTTTACTAAATTAATAAAGAGTGTGTCGATGGCAGGCTGATTGGAATACATAATAAATACATCATTTTTAAAATGCTTTGAAAGCCTTGTTTCACAGCGTTTGCAGTATACTCTCTTTATTTTGATGTAAAAAAAATTAACATAGTGATGTAGTCTTGATGTAGTCAAAAAAACTGCGCCAACCACTTTTAAAACTCTTATATTACAGGTTTTAAAAAGTGATGAGAAAGTTGGAAAGATTATCCGAACTATCCATATCGAGCTTTTTTCGGAGACGGTATCGATGTATTTCCACCCCTCTAACGGTTATCCCCATCAACGGTGCGATTTCCTTTGTAGAAAGATTCATTTTTAGGTAAGCACATAGCTTTAGATCTTTTGGGGTCAAAGACGGGTAGGATTTCAACAATCGCTCAAAGAAATCTTGGTGCAATTCCTTGAAATTTACTTCAAAACGTCTCCAATCCTCGGTATCTTCTATGGAACTGTTCAGCTTTTTTATAAATGTTCGGTATCGCTGTGAATTGGAGAACTTATCCTTGTTCATGATCAGCATATTCTTCAACTCCAAGATCATTTCGTTTTTTCGGGCAATGTTCAAGGTTGTACTGGCCAGTTCGTTCTGTTTTTGTTTTACCTCCTTGGCCAATTCCTCCTTCTCCATCTTGTCCATGCGCTCTTGCTGTTCGTGATGTAATCGCTCCTCCAGTTCCCTATGTTTTCTTTCCAATTTCTTCCGGTTGTACCTTCTTACCAAGTAAATGGCCAAAAATCCTAAAGCAGCATAGAAGAACAGACTCCACCAAGAAAAGTACCACGGTGGTGATATGGTAAAATTAAGCTGTTTAAGTTCAGAAGTGGTGGTGTCCATGCCCGCCGTGGCAATCTTGAAGGTGTATTCCCCATAGGGCAGGTTTTGAAAATTGATGGCACCGCCTTCCACATATTGGGAGTATTCTTTGGGCCCTTCCAATTTGTAATAGTAATGTGGGTATATGTACTCGGGCGAAGCCACTTCGATGGTTATGGACTGTGCGTATCGAAATGGCACTTCAATATTATCATCCATTACGGAATGCTTGCTTTCTTGATCTTTAAAAACGATAAAGCTTGGGGTCGGAAGCTTTTCTTGTTTAGAAATTTCCTTTACATTGATCTTGGCAAATCCATCTATAAGGGTGATGTAAGAGGTGCTATCGTTTACCTTGACCAAGTTTTGAGAGTCCGGTGCCAAACGTTCCCGTAATGGCAGATCGGTAAGCATTAAACTGTCTCCCTTCAGGTCGGTATATATAATGGCCTTTTGTTCATCATCATCCACGAACCAAAAATATTCTTCATCAAAAAACAACAACTCCTTGTTCTTATAATGCTTGAATTCCTCAAACCTTTCAATTTTATCACCAATAGGATTGTAGGTAAACCAATTGCCCTCGCTATTGAGCACAATATGATTTTTGATGTTGTACAACTTTGCATTGTACTCGCTGGGCGCATCTTTTTGCTTGAATTTTTGGACTTTGTCAATCTTGTTGTACTCAGCCCCTTTAAAATGAATTCTTGAAAAACCCTTGTACGGATGTGCCGTCCAGAGAATATTGGGTGTTTCAAAACACAACTGTTTCACGGGCTCATCTACACCTTCAATCTTGACTACGCTCCACGTTCCATCTTCAAGTTTGGTGAATTTGGCAAGTCCATTGTATGTACCTTGAACATAGGTAGATTTCTTGTCCGGCACTTTAATCATCTGATAACCACCGGCAACCTCACTGATGAGCTCAAAACTGTTTTTGGACACTTTAAAGGTTCCCCGGGTATGCCCACAGAGCAAATCCCCCTCGATCACTTCCAAATCCCATACATGACCCTGTGAGCCGTTCACGAACTTAAGCTGGCTGCCATCAAAATAAAAAACTCCTGTGTTGCTTCCCAGAAATAATGTACCATTATACCAAGCAATATCGTAGACCATTCCCAGCGAACCGGTATAATCCGTAAAGTATGTTATGGGATTGTTCAGCTTCGCCCTCGCCATTCCATTGTCCAGTCCCAGCCAGAGTAGATCCTTATACAATAATGAGGAAAGCACTGTATTGTTCTGAAGCCCGGATTCCCGATTTAAAACATTGTACTTACCCGATTCGGAATTATACAGGTACATTCCATTTTTAATGGTTCCAAAGCCCAAGAGGTTTTCTCCCAAAAGGGTTATTTTGTTTAATTGGTGTTCCTTGAGGTCATCGTTGATAGATGCCTGCCATGGAGTCAACTGTTTCCCATCATATAAAAAACACCCACTTAGTTTGGTGCCTATCAGTAAATTTCCTCCAAAAATAGCTATGTCATTAATGGTTTTCCCTGTCAATATATCATGGCCCGGTAAAGGGAGATAGGTATCTCCTTGGATTTCAAAAAGTCCAACAAATCCTCCAGCGACTATCAATTTACCGTTGAACTCGATAAGGTCCGAGACCACAAAGGGCGGGTCTATAACCGTAATCTTATCATCTGCATAACAATAAATGGCCGAAAAGGAACGGAACATGACCTTACCGTCCGATGATTGAAAAATTTCCCAGAATTCTTCATTTGTAAACGTATGATTTTTGATAAGGTGAGTCAATGAGGTATAGGCCAGTTCACCAAACTCGTTTTTGGTCCAATAACCAAATTCTTCATAAGATCCGGTATAAACCTTATCGCCAATGCTTTTCACAGACCTTATGATCGTATTGTTGGGTAGTTTGTTCAACGTCCATTGTTCACCATTATAATGCAACAGACCTTTGTTGTTCGCCACAAACAACTCTCCATTTTCATTGATAGAAACATCCCAGTTTTTGGTGCCTCCCTTATAATCCAACAATTGATAATTTTGGATGGGCGGTAACAACTGTTGCCCGTTGACCGATAAACAGACAACTAAAAACAAAATGGATTTCATCCTAAGTAACACTGGCATTCTCGTTGATTTATCGGTCAAAGATCTTTCTAAACCATGAATTTACAAAACTGCCTTTGGAAATAGAGCGTTACCTTATGCACATGCATGAAAATTATAATTCGATTGTCCTAAATGTCAAATTGATTCTGGGAGTACGCACTTTCTTTGTTGGCGGTAAACGGTGTAGCCAATGTGTTTGTGTCTCACCCTTCATTACCAATAAGCTACCATGACCCAGCCATAATTCCACCTTTTCTTTGGTGCTTTTATGTTTGAAGACAAATTTACGTTCCACTCCAAAACTCAACGAGGCTATGGCTCCCTCTTGTTTTAATTCCTTTTCATTGTCGGAATGCCAGCCCATACCTTCTTCACCCGAATGGTACACATTGAGCAAACATGAATTATAGGTTTCCATGGAAAGGCTCTCCGTCAATTTTTTAAGTTCCATTAACTCGGGAGTCCAAAACAATGCCCTCTTTGTGCTGTTGGAATAAGTGTACTCAAAAGGTTTATCACCAAACCAAGCCACTTTTCTCTTGGTTACTATGCGCTTGCCGAACATATGTACCACATCGTGTTCCCAAGGAATGGTATTGAGCAGTTGTTCGAAGTAAAAATCAGCTTTTTCCAGTGCTACAATAGGTCCGAAATAATTCACGGTGCCGTCCTTGGGCAGTATATTCTGATTCGGGTCTATCTGATTCCTGAATAAATCCATCTTCTGTCCTTTGCATTTTTAACGGGAAAGCCTTTTTTGACTTTTCTCCAATATTTCGGCAACCCGCTCCCTTAGCACTTCCGGCTCAATAATTTTGGCATAGTCACCAAACATAAGGTACCAGCGGGAAAAACCATTTTTCCAATCGGTCGTCATAAAAGTCATTTCAACTTGGTCTCCCTTTTCTTCGCTGGCAACCAAGCCATAATGCTTGGTTTGACCTCTTATATACTTGGCCACGGACTTCTCCACCAATATTTTTACCTTGGTTTTGGAAACTTCCTCTTTTTTTTTCCTGTGCTCATCAATGGTGCCGTGTTCCAATAAGAAATCAAGCGAAGTCCTTGCTATTTTATGGATTCTATCCGTTCTAAAATGGCGATAATCGGTCCTCAGATGACAATAACCCAAAATGTACCAAAATCCATTTTCGTTAAAAAGTCCAACAGGCTCTATGTGTCTCTCTAAGGGTGCCTCTTCCCGTAACGATTCATATCTCAAAAACACTTGTTTCCGCTCTGCAATGCTTTCGAACAAAATTTCAAGGGCATTGGGCACCTTATCATTGAACAAAACTTGCCCTGGCACTATGGAAACTTGGGATTCCAATGCTTCCACCCAATCCTTTTCCTTGCCCCGAAGAACCGATTTCAACTTGAACATTGCAGATTCGTAGTAAGCACCAAGGGACTTATCCGTAAATTGTTGCATCAATTTTTCCGCTGCCACAAAGCTCCCCGCCTCTTCGCGTGTAAACATGACCGGGGGCAATCGATACCCCTCCATAATGGAATATCCAACACCTGCCTCGCTAATAATGGGGACTCCAGAGGCTTCCAAAGTTCTCACGTCCCGGTAAATGGTACGCAAGCTTACCTCAAAGCGGTCCGCAAGTTCCTGTGCCTTTACAATCCGTTTGGTCTGCAACTGTATTAAAATAGCAACTATCCTATCAAAACGTTTTACGGTGTCCATTCCCATAATTGCGTGAGCTATCTCCCAAAGATAGGATTTCAATCCGTGGATGGAAGATGTTTTCCTGCTCATATTATATCATTTATACGCATTGTCTCCATCAAAATTATTTGGAACATATGACAGCAGCTTGTCAACAGTATTTTTTTTGAATTCAATTTTTACTACTGACACGGGGCTGTCACACACCCCTCCTAATTTTGTTTTCAGAAACAATAAACCTTTAAATCACAATCAAATGGAAAACACCATTAATGAACAGACAACGACCCAAGTAATGACACCTGAACAGTTTTTGGAACAATACCAAGGACACAGAAGACTTACCCGAAGGGTTATCGAGGCCTTTCCTGAAAAAGAGTTTTTTAATTACAGTATTGGAGGGATGCGTCCTTTTGCTGAAATGACCAAAGAACTTTTTGCCATTGCAGTTCCAGGACTTACTGAAATCGTATCAGGAAAAACCGTTGAATTTGACGAACATCGTGACTACGGTAGCACCAAGGCCGATTTTTTAAAAAAATGGGACCAGGATACCGAAGAAATCAATAAACTTTGGAGCCAAATTAGCCTCGAGAGATTTCAAGAGGAGATAAAACTTTTTGGGCAGTATGAGGGTACCGTCTTATCCAGTATACAGTATTTTGTGGATAACGAGATTCACCACCGTGCCCAAGGTTATGTTTACCTGCGTGCCCTTGATATTGAACCTCCATTTTTTTACGACCGAAGCTAAGTTATGATGACCGTCCATGTTTTTAAGACATCCGTAAAACGAAAAGGAGAAGTGAAACAGCTTCGTCCTTGGCTGAACAGGCTGGTCGATACTAATGGTTGCTGGAATTTTGACCTCGAAGATTGTGACAACATACTCAGGGTCGAAACCAAGAACCTGAAGGCTACAATAATTTCCACGCTCTTACAGAACAATGGTTTTCATTGTGAAGAATTGCACTGAGCAGTAAAACAAAAAGCCCCTTTTTAAAAAGGGGCTTTTAAATTATAGATTAACTTTTCCCTTAAGTTCGTTGAATTGGGCCAGCAATTCTTGATAACGGTCTTTTTCCTCTTGTCCAGGTTCTTTGTCCGCACTACTTAAAATATAATATAGATACGAAATTTGAGCTACCATAACCACTTCGGGATAGGCTCCTTCATCGTTTTTTAGCTCCTTTAAAACATCTTTATAGGGCTGAAGCTGGGCTTCGCTCGCATTTGACTTTTCCAACTCCTTAATCTTCTTTTCGACCTTATCCTGAAATTTTCGAGTTTCCGACAACAAATCAATTACCTTAAACTGAAGTTCCTGTTGCTCCTTCATGTTGGCCAAAGAAATTCCGTCTTCTTCAAGCTTCGGGTCCATGAGCACTTCAAAACTTTTCTCGAGTGATTGCTCCCCTACGGTGAGTTTCGCGGTATACGTGCCGGGCAATACCATAGGACCATTTCCAAATCTCCTTCTTTTATTTTGGTCCCATGCTCCTTTTTGTTGCATGTTCCACTCAAAACGATTGAGTCCCTTTTTAGCTTCCAATTTCTCGTTCATATAAACAAAAGTCATGCTAAGGCTCATGTCCTCGACCAGCTCCGTAGCGGCCTTCAATTTTGTGGAATCGCTTACAATAGTCGAAACTTCTTTTCCTTGAGCATCCAAAATCTGTAGACTGATTCCTTCCTCTATATCCGATGGTAGGTAGTAATCAATAATTACGCTGGTAGATGGGTATTGTGGAAAGTCTCCACCGCCCCACGGAGTCTGGTACCTGTATGTATCATCAGGTTTAAACAAAACCGGAGTCTCTCCCAATTGTGTAATGTTTTCATCGGTTAAGGTGGTAACTTTATCCAGAATCCAAAAGCCACGTCCCATAGTACTTAAAATCAAATCTCCACGGAACAAAATGATATCGGTAATCGGTGTCACGGGCAGATTTTGTTGGAATTTTTTCCATGACCCGCCATCATCAAAAGAAACAAACATTCCGTACTCGGTACCGGCATACAAAAGCCCCTTGCGTAAGGGGTCCTCTCGCAATACCCTTGCCGTATGGTCGGATGGTATCCCGTTGGATTCGGTACTGATCAGCTCCCAGCTTTCGCCATAATTATCGGTTTTGTAGAAGTAAGGCGTGGTATCTCCCAATAAATGGCGATCTACAGCGATGTAGGCAGTTGCCGGGTCAAACTGTGATGGTTCCACGGACTCTACCCTACCGCCCTTTGGTAATTTTTTAGGTGTAACGTTCTTCCAAGTGGAACCACCATCTTTCGTGACCGAAATGACACCATCGTTGGACCCTGTCCATATCACACCTTTGCTTATCTTGGATTCCCTGATGGAATATAGCGTACTGTAATATTCTTCACCGGTAATGTCCCTTGTTATGGGGTTACCAGAAATCACTTGTTTATCAGGGTCGTTCTCCGTTAGGTCTGGAGATATGATTTCCCAGTTTTTACCTCCATCATTTGTTTTATGTAGAAATTGGGAGCCCATGTACACCACTTCAGGGTCGAATGGGGAAACATGGATAGGCGCCACACGTTGGAACCTATACTTTAAATCTTTAGGGTTATGCCCGTAAATGTTGGATGCCCCGATGGAATATTCACGGCTTTGCCCTGTTTTTTTACTGTACACGCTAAAGCGTCCCTTACAGTTGTTGTAAACGATATAATGATTGCCCGGCATTGGGATTACTGGCCCGGTTTCACATCCTCCAACATCCATCATTATACTTCCATTGGCAGGGGAAGTTGCTGTGGGCGCCATACTTGGGATGGCTATCGTTGTGTTATCCTGCTGTGCGCCATACACCCAGTAAGGGTATTGATCATCCACCGCTACTTGATAAATCTCGGCCGTAGGCTGGTTGTATTGGGTAGACCATGTTTTTCCTCCGTTGTGGGATATATTTGCCCCACCATCGTTACATTGAACCAACAGGTCTGGGTTATCCGGATTGAGCCAAATATCATGGTTGTCTCCATGGGGAACACTCATACGCCTCCAAGATTTACCGCCATCGGTGGATTTTATCAAAGGATTGGCATTGGAATACACAATATCTGGATTGGTAGGGTCCAGCTCAATATTGGTGTAATAAAAAGGTCGGTTGACCAGTCTTTCATCATCCGAAACATGTTCAAAGGATTTACCTTGGTCTACGGATTTGTACAATCCCGTATCTTCATTCGGTGCTTCAACAACCGCATAAAGTATTCTGGAGTCCGATGGAGAAACGGCTAAATCAATCTTTCCAATCAATCCCGTTGGAAGTCCTTCCTCCAATTTCTCCCAATTTTTTCCGCCATTAACGGATTTATAAATTCCACCTTCACTGTTCTCCCCACCTGAATCAATGGTCCAAGGGGTACGTCTTGCTTTCCAGGCAGCGGCATAGACGACATTCGGGTTTCCGGGAAGCAGTTCCAAATCGGCAAAACCTGTCTCTTCTGAAACGAACAAAACCTTTTCCCAAGTTTCGCCGCCATCCGTAGTTTTAAATATTCCTCTTTCTTTATTTGATTTGAATGCGTTTCCAATGGCGGCTACCCACACAATATTGCTATTGGTCGGGTCTATTTCCACGGCACCAATTTGGCCCGCATTTTCCAGCCCGATGTGTTCCCACGTTTTTCCGGCATCAATGGATTTGTACATTCCCTTTCCTTCAATGATGTTGCTACGGATACCATCGGATCCTGTACCCACATAAATAATATTGGGGTCGTTGGCGGCCACTTCAATAGCTCCAATAGAAGGCGTTTTGAAAAATCCATCGGAAATATTGTGCCAACTGGTTCCGTAGTCCTCGGTTTTCCAGACACCGGCACCGGTAGCTCCAAAATAAAAAGTACCCGGCAACATGGCTGTTCCGGTAACTGTGGTTACCCTACCTCCCCTAGCGGGACCTATGGTACGGTATTCCAAGGCTTCAAAATCTTGTGCAAAGGTGGCACAACTCAATAAAAATGTAAAAAGGAAATAAGATAAGCGCTGTTTCAAAGTCATGAGTTAGTTAGAAGTTGGTTTGTTTCCAAATCTACTAAATACCTAGCCAATCTAAAATGGTATGATAGAGGAATTACAGGCTTTATTATTTAAAACAATGTTATTTACGAATTCTACAAACTAAACTGGTCGTTAATCCATCCTTTCATATTTGTAGCTGCATCCTTCTATGCAGATAACACTGGTTGGGGATAAAAGAAAGTGGTCATTTTCAAATTCGATATGGAAGGTAATCAAGCCTTCTTCGTTTTCGGCTACCAGCTCCGTATCTCCACAATCATAATCCAGTACCAGAGTTTCACCATCAAGGATATACCCTTCTTCTTTACATTCTGGGTAATTGGTCGAAGTGAAACTACCATCAGAAAGGAATTCAATTTCTTCACCATCTTCCACATCTACCCAGTATTGTGGTCCGCCCGAACTAATGTATGCCGCGGTCAATTTCCATTTTCCTAAAATGGAAGTATCTGTTGGGTTTGGAGTACCATTATTATCGTTGTTACATGCCGAAAATTGACTCAATAATACAATTACGACCAAACTCGAGATTAACTTTTCCATAGGTTCCTTTTTGTCTAAAGATGAGGATTTGTCAATTAGTTGCGTCATCCAAGCCTCTACTCCAAGTCTTTAAAGATCCTTGATTCAGTAGTCCCCTTTCGAAAAATATGGTGCTGCGTAGCAGTAAAATAGTCCCTAAAAATCTGATTCAGTAGGTGACCTTCTGTACTGGCCAAAATTCCCAAACTTGGGTAGACCATCAAAATACTTTGAGAAATCAATTGTACCGATTTAGATGCTTCATGATGAACTCGATTTATGAACTTTTCGGTAAACCCGCGGCCTTGTTCAATACCTTCTTCAATTTCTTTGGCATAGTCTATCAACAAGGTATCCGCCCTTTTTAGATTTGAAACGAGTGGGACGGTATATTCTTCAGACGCGCTTACATTTCTGGCTTCTTCCAGAAAATGCTCTGCCATTCCAACATAATTGACCCACAAAGTAAGATCGGCAAACAACGAAAAATGGATCTTAAAAATCGGATGTGGCTGATGCACTTGGTTATAGACAAAACTATATTTTTCATGAACCCATTTACTTTCCACTTTAAATGATTCCGTTGCGGTTGCCTTTAAACCCATAGTTTCCCAATCCCGTATAATTTCTACTTGACTTTTTTCCAATACAAAGGAGCGCACCATGGGCGTACCGTTCTCTTGAAGAATATCATTGCCATTCTCCTGAATTTTTGCGTTTAATGTGAAATGGGTAAGGTAGGGAGCACCCGTTGCGTATTTCCATGTTCCGGAAATAATATATCCTTCGGAATCCCTTTCTGCTGTTCCAAAGACGCCGCCGCTTCCCCCAAAACAAACAGGTTTTGCGGCATCGAGAAAAATATCGTCGGCTACCTCCTTTTTTAGATTCCCTATAAAAAAATTGGCTCCGCTGCACAGGGTAACCGTCCAGCCAAGGCTACCATCTGTTTTAGCGAGCAATCGAAGTTTTTTCAGACCTTCGGAGAACGACATTTCCAGTCCCCCATACTTTTTGGGCACCCAAAGATTCCAAAGGTTTTCTTTGGCTATCCACTCCAACACTTCTTGGCTAAAAATCGGTTTTTTAAAATCCAACGCATCAAGCTCCTGCATAGGTCTCGCTGTTTTTCTTATCAATGATTTTTTTCCATTTGATGTATCCCGAAATTGCAACGGTGAACAAGAAAGCGGTCAGCCCTGCGTAGATATACAACTCCTTGTAAATCAATAATGGGATGGAAATAAGGTTACTGATGTTCAAATAGACCCAGTTCTCAATCTTCCGTTTGGCCATCAACCACATACCGGCCCATGCAAAAGCGCAGACCACGGCATCCCAATACGGCACATCGGAATCTGTATGTTGCCCTAGCCAATAAGCCATCAAAATAAAACAGCCCAGTACAATGCCCCCAGCTATGCCATGCTCCTTTTTGGTGGAATAAGAGATGGGGGCTTCTTGTTTTTGCTTGCCCATCTTCCAATAAAACCAGCCGTAAATGCTCATGACCAGATAATACATATTGAGCAAGATATCGGCATATAATTGGGATTGATAGAGCACCCAAATACTAATCAAAATCGCGATAATGCCGAAAAGATAGTTGTGGATATTGTTCTGTCTGGCCAATAACACCTGAACCACCCCAAAAAGGGTTCCGATCCATTGTAACACCACGAGTTGAGAAAAGTATTCCATTCTTTTAAGTAACCTATATTTAAAATCATGGGTACCCAAATTGGAATACGGGCAAACTTGCCTAAATCCCTACGCCAGCATTACCTGGATCAGGTGCGAAGTACTCGACTTCCGGGTATAATCTCAGCCCATTTAGGGCACCCCATGTTCGGCGAAGGTAAAAATTATACTTTAAAGTAATAGATGTTCCATGACAGATTCACATAAACTTCCAAGGATGTTAATTACCCATACTTTTATAAGAGTACCAAGAAACAAAATGCTTCCCGGTACTCTTCATGTGTTAAATGTTGATATTCAGATAGACCGAAAATCTACTCTTTACTTCAACCTTACCATTGTTCAAATCTTGGGCAACGGGCAGCATCGAAGACAGCCCCAAGGCATATTGTCTGTAATTTACCTCAACCCCCAACCTACTGAATAGGGCATTTCCGCCTGTGTCGTTCACTTCAAACCCAAACTCCTTGTTTTTCTCAAAATGTTCCCCACCAATTCCAGCCTGGGGTGTTAAAGCGAAATTGGTTCCCAAATAATAGGTTTTATAGGCATTTAGGGCATAGTTGAACTGGTTTCCGAAACGATATTCTTTATCATTTTTGGTTTTGATGGTGTAGTTGACCATGGCAGAAAGACCCCAATTTCGATAGGTAACGCCGTAATTGGCTCCCAGAACATAGTCCCAACTACCAGTGCCCAGCTGAAAACTTGGGTTGACACTTCCTTCAAGGTTTTCTTCATCGAACTTACCGGTCGGCATTTTTATTCCTCCCCCCAATTGTAAAGTGTGCTGTGGTTCAATAGAAATGATACTGTCCGGTGTTTGTTTTAGGATTTGATAAAACCCGAGAACCGTGGCATCCCCCAGCCCATTGATATGCTGTTCCGTATCATCGGCAAACTCCCTGGAATGGAATTGATACGGCATCACCGCATTGATGATCAACCTTCTTCCAACCGGAATCTGTGTCCATAATTGGATGGTATTGAAATTCTCATCGATCCACGGAGAATTGGAGAAAATGCCATCCCGTGACCTATAGCGCTGTCCAATGTACCGAAGTCCTATAAAGTTGTTGTTCAGTCCGGTGCCAAACCCCATACTTCCGCCATTGCCGCTACAACCGCAAACATCACAGAAATCGTCAAATTCCATCAAAGGGGACGAAACGGTCCGGTAACAAGGTCTTGCGGGCATTTCGCTTGCTTGCATTGCATAAATGCCCATTATAATCAGTAAAGCTGTTATTATATATGTTTTCATAAAATTAGTATTCGGAGAAACGTTCGTCATTAATAAATTCGTCGTCGGTTAGTGTGCCCAAAAATGCGATCAAGGCTAGTTTTTCGGTATCGTCAAGGGAGATTCCAAGACCTTCTTCAGTTTTGAGCAAGGGATCTAGAGTAGGTGAATCCTCTACACCGCTTTGATAAAAATTCAATACGGATTCCAAACTGCCGAACCTGCCATCGTGCATATAGGGTGCGGTGAGCGACACATTTCTTAGACTGGGCACCTTGAATTTATAGTTATCATTCCCGCTTCCACTCACTTCGGCCCGTCCAATATCATTTATACTTGGATTTGGTGGAAGTCCATTATTCCTGAAACTCCCATCAGAAAAAAGGTCCGTAGTATGGCAGCTTGCACATTTTTCCTGAAAAACATGCATCCCTTGGAGTTCTTGCTCAGTTAAAGCTACACCGTCTTCTTTTCGCACATATTTGTCATATTTTGAATTATAGGAAACCATCATCACCATAAATTGGGCAATCGCCTTCAAAAAGTTTTCGTGGTTGACGCCCCCTTCTTCAAAGGCTGCTTCGAACTCCTTTTGATACTGACTATCCGCCCTTAATTTTTCCAATACGCTCGTCATGGTCTCACCCATTTCAACCTCGTTTGTTATAGGAATTATGGGAAATAGGTCCAAATGACTAGTTGCCCCGTCCCAAGCAAATTCGGAGAAAAAGGCCATGTTGGCTATCGAGGGCGTGTTCCTTGTCCCCTCTTTGTCGTCTATACCGTGACTGAATTGATGGGCATGATGCGTAAAGGAGAATCGTTGTTCATGACAGAAGCCGCATGATATAAAACCATTCGCGGACAGTTTTCCGTCGTAGAACAATTTTTTGCCCAGTTCAAAACCATATTTGGTCGGGGGGTTTTCCTCCACGTTGTATACCATGGGAGGAAAATTGGAGGGCATGGTTACGGACAGGGGCTCATTGTCCTTTATATCGATATACTCCCCATTGTCGTTATTACAGGCTCCCAGCATCAAAAGTGGTATTGCCCAAAAAAGATACTTTGTTTTCATACTTTTTGATTTATGGGCCGTCCGTAAAAGGACAGCCCAAAGTATCTTTTAATGTGAGCTTCCATCTCCGTTATGCACGTGATCCACACTGAACATATTCGCGGTATTTTCAGCAATCTTTGGTGATTTTTCCTCACTCACCATAATCACAGCCTGTTCTGTCAGCGATATTTTGTTGTCACCGTCTAGAATATTACCTGCATTGACCACTAGATGAATAATTGGGGTCATTTTATCGCTTACCAAAGCTTCGGTGCCCAAACTCAAGGTAGTCTCCTTATAGTTGTCCAAGCTGGAGCCGTGGCTTCCCATGTGAATTTGAAAATTAGTGTTTTCCGGTACTGTTGAGGACGTGAACGTACCTTCAAAATTTAGGAACTTATATCCTGCTTGCCAAGACCACATCATCTCAGTACTTTCGGCTTCGGTCAACAAATCACCTTGGCCTTCTGCCCCCAAAAGGTATTTTTCTTGGTCCACACCTATACCAAAGGTCATAGAGGTATACCTCCCGGCGGGAACATCCATCAAAACCACTTCAGTATTACCAGTTTCTTCGCTTGTTATGAAATAGCCCGCTTCTTTAGGGTAAGTAAACACATTACCTTGGGTATCGGTGAGCCTAAAATTGCTCACTATGTAATTAAGGCGGTTTATGGTCAAGGTCTCAGCTTGGGAGTTGGTGTACGAAGAGCCCAAAATAAGGTCGTCTCCTGCAACACTATTGTCAAATTCAATTTTGACCATTCCCGATCCCGTTAGTTCGTCTCGGGAAGAATCGTCATCACTACAAGAGGTTACAGAAACAAATAGAAACAGTAAGGTGGATAATTTATATAATGATTTCATTTTAATTCAAATATTAAGGTTATGGGAAATCCTTCATAATGGTTTGGATTTCCTGTTAAAATTAATTGCGCAGCATTGGATGGTGGACGGTATGAACATCACCAAATACTTTTGCATAGGACTATGACCCCAAAATGGAAAATAGCCTTAGAACCAATAAAATTTGAATCAACAGTTGGGCGGGTGAAAAACAGATTGAGCGAACTGCCTGGGATCACTCGGTATAAATTCGGGCAACTTGTTCGTTTCCGATATAATTTCCACAAAATCACAGAAAAGGATGTTCACAAAACCGATTGGATATTCCTCTAAATTAATGGATGGCAAATTTTGCCTTTTCTCGTCCTGTTCCTCTTGTAGCATTTTGGCCAAATAACACTTTCCGTTACAATTCAACATGGGCTTGTCCTTGTTCACACAAAGGTATTCCGCAATATAATCTTGGTTCACCATATATTCGAACACGGGCATAACAGGCCGCAACATGGCCATTATATATAAAAGTGTGAATACTATGGGAAGACTGCGGTTCGTCAACGAAAACGATTATTTGGTATTGCAAAGATAAAACAGGATAGTTGCAATCTTAAGAAGATCATGCAAATTAATTTTCTTTTTTAAGCGGCCAGCAACTCCTTTTCCAATGCAATAAAATGGGTGGGGTCTCCCTTAGAACCGTAGATTGGAAAGATGTTGATTTGGCAACGATAGGCTTCCCCACTCTTTCTATAATTTACTATGGCCCCTTTGTAGCAATGATGGGACACAAGCTGCTCTTTAATCTGCCTTTTAATCATTTTTGATGTTTCGGCTCCTTGCAGAAAACTAGGTTTTTTTCCCAATGCATATTTTTTATGGTAGCCTGTCATTTCTGTAAAACCCTCGTTTACCCAGACTATTGCTTGGTTTAAATCGGTAATCACCAAGGCATCATAATCCTCTGTCTTTATAATCTGTTGGATGTTGTGGTCAATATCGTTTCTCAAGAGTGATTTCATCTGCTTCAAATCAACTTCTTTTTTGAGTTGCAACATCAACTTGTGATAATTTTCCAAATAAAAGTCGAAACTGAGCAATGGTGAAATGCGGATGTTACTTTCGTTTACCATATTCTTTTTGTTTAAGGGGCCAATACGCATATTGGCCCCAATTTATTTTAATTTGATGGTTGACCAACAGTTTCTCTCATCTGCTGTGCTGCGGACACCATTATCTTTAACGCACTGATGGTTTCCTCCCAACCTCTGGTCTTTAGACCACAATCTGGATTTACCCACAATTTGGATGCTGGCAATACATTTTCTGCTTTTTGCAATAATTTGATGATCTCCTCCTCGGACGGAACCCTTGGAGAATGGATGTCGTACACCCCGGGACCAATATCGTTGGGATAATCAAACTCGGAAAAGGCATCCAACAATTCCATTTGGGAACGGGAGCATTCTATGGTTATCACATCGGCATCCATATCCGCAATGCTCTGAATAATGTCGTTGAACTCGGAATAACACATGTGGGTATGAATCTGTGTGGAATCCTTCACACCGCTCGTGGACAGTTTAAAGGCTCCTATCGCCCAGTCCAAATACGTTTGCCAGCCCTTTTTACGCAGGGGCAGACCTTCGCGAATTGCTGGTTCGTCTACTTGTATTATGTTGATGCCCTCTTTTTCCAAATCAAGTACTTCGTCCAAAATGGCCAATGCAATTTGTTCGCAGGTCACGGAGCGTGCTTGGTCATCCCGGACAAAGGACCATTGCAAGATGGTTACCGGTCCCGTTAACATTCCCTTTACAGGTCTATTGGTCAATGATTGTGCAAACGATGTCCAAAAGACCGTCATGGGAACAGGTCTTGAAACATCCCCATAAATAATCGGTGGCTTAACACAGCGCGAACCGTAACTCTGCACCCAACCGTTTTGGGTAAACGTAAAGCCTTCCAACTGTTCTCCAAAGTATTCCACCATATCATTCCGTTCAAATTCGCCGTGAACGGGAACATCTAGGCCTATATTTTCTTGTAAACGAATGGTCTCAAACGTTTGTTCCATTAAAAAATTCACATACCCCTGCTCCGTAAGCTCTCCTTTTTTAAACAGTGACCTCTTTTGCCTAACTTCTTTCGTTTGTGGAAAGGAACCAATGGTTGTAGTAGGAAAAAGTGGCAATTTTAAATGTTCGTCCTGAAGGATTTTTCTTTTATCGAATGAGGACTCTCTACGGTAATCCTTGGCTTCCAAATGTTCGAGCCGTTGTTTTACCTTGGTTTTATGGATCAGTTTGGAATTACGTCTCTTTTCCATGGATGCGACATTGTCCAAAAATAGCTGTTGGTGCTTGTAGTCTGGATTGTTCGCTAGTATTTTCAAGCTTTGGAGTTCTTCCAATTTCTGTTTGGCAAACGCCATCCAGTTCTTTATTTCGGTTGATAGAACCTCTTCATTTTGCTCCAAATCTAAATCATGGGGCACATGTAACAATGAACAGGACGGTGAAATAATGATACGTTCTTCCCCTAATTTTTCTTTGGCTTTCTGAATAAACCTTAGTGAGGATTCAAAATCATTTTTCCAGATATTTCTACCGTCAATAACACCTAATGACAAAGATGTACTTTGATGTAGCCTTCCCGTTTCCAAAACTTTATCCAAATCATCCGCTCCACGTCTTAAATCCAAATGCAGGGCACAAACAGGTAGGTTTAGGACGGTATCGAGGTTATCGCCATAATCGCCAAAATAACTGGCCAATAGGATTTTTAGGTTCGAAAATGCTTCTGTAATTCCATTATAGACTTTACCGATTGCTTCTTTTTCCTTTTCTGAAAGACCTGTGGAAAGTATAGGTTCATCAAACTGTACCCACGTTGCTCCTGCATCTGCCAGCATTTTCAAAATAGAATGATAGACGGGAAGTAATTTCGGTAAAAGATCAAGACGCTGGAAGCCTTCCTCTTTTTCCTTGCCCAACAATAAATAGGTCACAGGACCCAAAAGCACAGGTTTTGTCTGAATGCCCAGGTTTTTAGCTTCCTTAAACTCTTCCACGATTTTTTGAGAGACCAATTCAAATTCTTGTTCTTTTGTAAATTCTGGGACAATGTAATGGTAGTTGGTATCGAACCATTTGGTCATTTCCATGGCGATGACGTCCACTCCATCCTTTTGTAAACCCCTGGCCATCGCAAAATAGAGGTCCAAAATGTTCTTGCTTGACTTTTTAGCGTTTTTGTAACGCTCTGGAATGGCCCCGACCATTAAGGTGGTGTCCAAAACTTGATCGTAGAAGGAAAAATCGTTGGATGGAATCAGTTCGATTCCTTTCTCTTTTTGAAGCTTCCAGTTTTCCGTTCGGATACTTTTACCCGCCTCGATAAGGTCTTCCAAAGAAATTTTGTTGGACCAATACTTTTCGCAAGCTCTTTTCAGCTCACGGTGGGCCCCAATTCTAGGGTAGCCCAAATTGCTTGTTTTCATTGCTAAAGCTTTTATAAAATTGAATAATTAGATAAAAGCTCCTTAGCTCAACTTCGCAATGCCTTAAACAAGAAGAACGCAGGGAATATTTATGGTGAAAACCAACAAACATCAAACGTTCGACCTGCCCTTTACGCGAAGGCACCGTCAAAATCCTACAAAGTAGGAACGATATAGGCAGGTATCCTGGCTTGTTCGATTTCTGCCGCCTTCTCATCCACTATATATGGTGGACAATGGCATAATTGGCAAAAACATGCTATCCCAAATTGGAATCGGACTTACAGTTGCGCGTCAGCTCGTGATTTACACACGATTCCCTTTTAATCCCGACAATGACTTGTCGAGAACCCCTATCGTTTTGATAAAGAAATTAAGTAAAGAACTTATTTAGGTGTAAATGTATGCAATATTATTTTCCTTTTGTCTCTGGGTACACCTTCTTTATATGGTCAACCTATTGTGACCATTAAATAATCATAATATTTGGATTTTTGCCCCATGCTTGTCCATAATCAAGATAACCATTTCGGAATCTATGTTGGAACCAACACTCGCTACACGGAGAATATTATCACAATCTTCCAAATCAAAATTGATCTCATAGCAAGGGAATTCCTCTTGGAGTTTATCCAAAAGGAATTCAGCTTGTTCAATTGATGACACAGAGGTAGAAAACACTTCCACTATTTTTATAGATTGCTCAATATAACTGTTGTGCATAGCGGTTTCTGTAAATTTTTGAAAGATTACTAAAATTCTGGGTTATAGTTGATCATCCAATGAACACCAAACTGATCTACGAAACTTCCGAAGTAATCTCCCCAAAATTGATCGGCCATGGGCATTTCTATATCACCATTTTGGGAAAGCCCTTTGAACAAACGGTCAGCTTCTTCTTTAGTGTTGGGATGCAACGATAGGTAAACGTTGTTACCATTGTTGAGGGAATGGCCCATAGAAGGTAAAATATCCGACGCCATTAATGTGATGTCCTGGGAAATGGGAAGCGAGATATGCATGATGCGGTCCTTTTCTTCTGCTGGTATTTTATCGCTGTCCGGTGCATCGCTCATTTTCATGACTGCTGTAAAATCTCCACCAAATACTGACTTATAAAAATTAAAGGCTTCTTCGGCATTTCCGTTAAAATTTAAATAAGGGCTTAGCTTCATTGTGTAAGGTTTTAAATTAATGTGATATATGTGTTTATAATGACTTTTCTGCCAGTTCCTTTACTTTCTCCAGCGCTTTTGGCCAAGTTTCCTCGAAAAAGTTCTTGTACTCTTCGATTGTCTCCATTTCTACCCGCAATAGGGTTCCTTCATCGACCGACTCTAGCGTATAATCTTCTGTTGCTCCTGCCCATTGATTGGCCTCCTTACTTTCAAAGTTTTCAATACCTCCCTCAACAACTCCCAAATGTTCTATGGTCATTCGCTCATTGGGTATGTTCCGTTTGATTCGACTTACCATGCCTCTCCCTTCGGGGCCGAGAAAAAGAACCTTGCTTCCTTCCTGCCAATCGGTTTCGGCGAAAGATCCTTCCGCAAAAACAGTTGTCCATTTTCGATAGGTGCTATCGTTCCAAAGTATTTTCCATACTTTTTCGGGTGTAGCATTAATGGTTATTTTAAATTTTTGAAGTATCATTATTTGTTTGAATTTTAACAGGTTAACCATTCAAATTACAAAACAAATTGAACAAATGCCCATCCAAATCGGCAAAAACGCCGACGTAATAACCGTTTTCGTCATAAAACTTTTTGCTGTCTTTTCTAGGATCAAATCTAATACTCCCTCCTAACTTTTTCACGGTATCCAACCAATCATGGATTTCTTGCTTGCTTCCGGCCGAGAGGGTGAACATAATTTCGTTGCCTTGATCCAAGTCGGCCACTTCTCCCTCAAGACTTGTCCTTAGTTTTTCTTTTTCAAAAAAGTGAATCACAAACTCATCCTCGCCAAATAGAAAGCTTACCAAATCATTTGTAGGAATGCCATTTTGCTTAATTCCCAATGCCAGATAAAATTCCTGTGTTCGTTCCACATTTTCTACGCCAAGGTTTACCCAGATTTTTTTAGGTATCATGCTGTAATGTATTTAATGATTTGTTCCTGTTGATGGATATGGCGCTGTGTATGTACGGTATTGAAACCTATCCACTCCAGGCGAGTGAACGGACCATATTCCGGGATTTCAAAATCCAAACACGTTTTTGAGAGGTCCATATCCTTGCAGGTTTGGTTCACCCATTCAATTTTCTTCTTCAAACTGGTCAGGAGATTTTTCTTGTCAATCGGTCTATCGGTTGGTTCCACAGCTTTGGGTGAGTCCATTTTTATATCAAAATTCAAAAATAGTTCGCGTATTTCCTCCATTTTTTGGTCAGGGGCTCGCTCCGCCTCCTCCGTGGTTCCCATCAAAATATTGGATACATTATAAGATCTATCCAAATGATCGCCGATCTGTCCCGCTGTCCAGCCGCCATTTACAGGTCTTGAATTGAGTTGCTCATTGGTCAATGAGGAAAGCAATCCTACAAGTTTTGATGTTGTTGTATCATATTCTTTTAAAACTCTATCATCCATTTTATCTATGTTTAATATGTTGAGATATATAAGGTTTGTTAAGACCAAAGTGAGCTGAAAATTTTCTCCCGTTTCAAATAGTAGCTTCTTTAATATAATCTTTCAATCCTTTATTCTTATCTAATATTCAACAGGTTACCAAAGATACAGGTACCAATCCGTACTTTAGAGGTACATTTACGTCAATATCACGGGTTGATTACGACAAGATGTTGGTCTACCTTTAAGTCAACCACAATCCATTGATTTTTGTAATATGAAACATATTTCGATACTTGTTCCCGAAGGCGATTCTAGCCTGAGCAATTTAGAGGCCACCTTTAAAATGTTCAATATGACCAATGATGCCTTGAAAAAAGCTGGTAAAGCTCCATTGTTCTCTACACACCTTGTTGGCACCCATAATAAAGCAAGGTTGAGCAATGGAATGTTCAGCATTATACCCAATACTACAATTGATGAGGTAGACAAAACGGATTTGATCATAATCCCTGCCATACATGGCGATTACAAGGAGGTGGTTGCCAAAAACGAAGCATTTATTCCTTGGATCAAACAACAATATGGTAAGGGTGCCGAGGTGGCCAGCTTGTGCATTGGTGCATTTATACTGGCCGGCACCGGTTTGTTGGATGGACGGGATTGTGCCACCCATTGGCTGGCTGCAAGTGAGTTTAGGGCCATGTATCCAGAAGTTAACCTGATCGATGACAAGATCATTACCGACTCAAATGGATTGTATACCAGTGGAGGGGCCTATTCATCTTTAAACCTGAATCTTTATTTGGTCGAAAAATTTGCAGGCCGTGAAATGGCCGTCCTATCATCAAAAATTTTTGAAATTGATATCAGCCGTGCCAGCCAATCGCCCTTTATTATTTTTAAAGGACAAAAATCCCACAACGATAAAGAGGTTTTGAAAGCCCAAGAGTTTATAGAAAAAAACTACTTGGATAAGATTACCGTGGATGAACTTTCCGAAAAAGTTGCCGTGAGTCGACGCACTTTTGAGAGACGTTTTAAAAAAGCAACTTCGAACACAGTCATCGAATACTTGCAACGGGTTAAGGTAGAGGCCGCAAAAAAGGAGCTGGAAAAAGGAAGAAAAACCGTTAATGAAGTTATGTATGATGTGGGGTACAATGACCCAAAGGCCTTTAGGGATGTTTTTAAGAAACATACAAGGGTCACTCCTCTGGAATACTTGAACAAATACAGTAGAGTCAATTGAAGTAGTTATGAAACTCCATCATTGCAAAAGTTGAACCTTGTACATTTTTTGATAGTGCTCCTTTCCCAACCAATGGCAGAAGTGGAGCCAATTATAGAAAATAAACCACAACAGCCAAAGGGACAGGTTTCCTTGCGCTACGATTATTTCCATTTCAGTCATATTTTGCCATTTGATAACAATAGGATTTTCAATTCAATACAATTCTTTAATTTTAGAATTTTTAATCCAAAATATCTAAATCAGCCAGTAATGGAACCTCGCATTACAAACTGTTTCTGGACATTGTTGTTTTGGCTTGTTTTTAGCTTCAGTATCTTTTCACAAGACAAACCAAACCACCAACAAACAAGTCCCGAGACAAAAATAATCGATAGCATAGCCCAACAGGGGTATGATTTATGGATAAGGGACCCCGCGGAGTCAGTGAAGTTGGGCCAGCAAGCCTATGCATTGGCTGATGAAATAAAGTATTCCAAGGGTGCCGCTTTCGCCAAAAGGGTGTCAGGAGTAGGACATTGGACGCTCGGTGAGTCAAAAAATGCTCTCTTTGATCTTTATGAAGGACTGGAACTGTATGAAGGCTTAAATGACCTTGAGGGGGTCTCCAACATAAAATTAAATATAGGCATGGTGTATGCCGATATCGATGAAGATTCGTTGGCCCTTAAAAATTACCGCGAGGCCATCAATGGATTTAGTCAGCTAAATTTGGATAACAGAGTTGCCACTGCGTATACAAAGTTGGGGACCCTACAAATGGAAACAGGGCGGTTGGACAAAGCCCACACCAATATCAGCAATGCACTTAATATTCATACCAAAAACAATTTTCAATATGGTATGGCAGAGGCCCACAATCGGTTGGGCCGTGTATATTTGGAACAGGGCGACCTAGAACAGGCCAATTACCATTTTAGGCAATCGTTGACTCTTGGGCGAAGAATAGACGATAAAGATGGTATGGTGAGCAACCTGCTTCAATTTGGCAGAATGTTTACCATGGAAAAAGAGTATGAGTTGGCCGACATGCATTTTAAGCTAGCACTGAGCAGGGCCAATGAAATGAACCTGAAAAATTATCAATTGTCAATTTTAAAAAATTTGGCAGATCTTAAAAGACAGACCCAACAAAACGACTCGGCCTTATACTATTTCTCCCGATATGTAGATTTAAAGGATTCTCTCTTTACCATTAAAAAATCCCATCAAATTGCCGGTTTGGAATTCAGGAACGAACTGGAGCAAAAGACAAACGAACTGGAACAGCTTTCCAAAAGGCAGCAATTGAGCAAAATCATACAATGGATATTGATCGGCGGTATTTGGATCATTGCCCTATTATCTTTCTTCCTGATCAAAAGCATGAGGCAACGTTCAAAAAACCAAAAACATTTGCTGGAACAACAAAATATTATTGCCCAAAAAGAACTGGAAAACCAACAGCTCAAAGGTATGGACCTAGAGGGTGAACTGGATACCAAAAACCGGGAACTTACTTCATATGCCATGAACTTTGTTCAAAAAAATCAGTTATTGGATGAGTTCCAGAACAAAATACAAGATGCAAAAAAAGCAACTACATTAAATCAGGTCAGCAAAATTATGACCGATATGGAAAGAACCATAAAAATAAATCAGGGCAAGGAAAAGGATTGGGAAGACTTTAAGCAACATTTTGAAAATGTACATCCTGAATTTTTCACCAACTTGAAGCTACAATTCCCCGATTTAAGTGCAAATGACTTAAAAGTTGCCGCCCTCACCAGGCTCAATTTATCCATCAAAGAGGCTTCCAACATCCTCGGCATCTCCCCGGAGAGTACAAAAACAGCTCGCTACAGGCTCAGAAAAAAGTTGAACCTGTCTCCTGAAACAGATTTGTTTGATTTTTTGTTGGATTTTAAATAAAAAATAATTTATTGATTTTCAATATTTTACAATATTCAGAATACATTTTGTCTACCTGATGTCTACCTGATAGGCAATCAAGTCTACTTCTTATTCTTACGCTGTACACTCCATATACCTCCCCCTTTTTTTTGATTTAAAATTGTCACGCTAGGTTTGCGCTCTCAAAATCAGCGGGATACACCCGTGTTTATTCATCAATTCAAAAATCAATTAAAAATGAAACGACAATTATTTATTGAGGCCTATCAATCCAATGAAGGATTATGGGCCATAAAGAAGAGAAGGAAAATGGAGTTCAACGCTAAGTTTAAATCTAAAATTTAACAATCATGGAGACACTACAAAATTTACCTACACCGCTAGAAATTTTA
Source organism: Flagellimonas abyssi (assembly GCF_019457905.1). GTDB lineage: Bacteria > Bacteroidota > Bacteroidia > Flavobacteriales > Flavobacteriaceae > Flagellimonas > Flagellimonas abyssi. The sequence goes on from NZ_JAHZSV010000022.1 coordinate 51,085, forward strand.
TTGGACCCTATCTCCTTGGTTGTCTTGGGGATGTATGCAAGCTTAATGATTTGGGAGGCGTTGTTTCCTGCCAGGGAGCTACCAAAGGTCAAGAATTGGAAAACCAGAGGACTGCTCACTTTCGGAGTGTTTTTTTACCTATCCAGTTATTTACCTCTAATTTGGGACGGTTATATATCTAAATACCAGCTTTTTGATTTGTCCTTCTTGGGAGATTTAGGAGGTGCGGTAGTAGGTGTAGTTATTTATGAATTTGGCCTGTTTCTTTGGCATTACAGCCTTCATAAAAGCGATTTTCTGTGGAAAGTTTTCCATCAAATGCACCATAGTGCAGAACGTATAGATACGTACGGTGCCTTTTACTTTAGCCCAATGGACATGGCAGGTTTTACGCTTTTAGGAAGTCTTTGCCTAGTTGGAATTACTGGTTTTACCCCTGGAGCGTCCACCATTATCTTATTGACTACCGTGTTTTTGGGCATTTTTCAGCACAGTAATATTGTTACCCCGCAATGGTTAGGATATCTCATCCAACGACCTGAAAGCCATACCGTGCACCATGCCAAGGGTATACATGCGTACAATTATTCCGACCTGCCCATTTTCGATATCATCTTTGGCACTTTCAATAACCCCAAGGGTTATTCACATGAAACTGGATTCTATGATGGAGCTTCAAAAAGAATTAAAGAAATGCTTTTTTTCAAGGACATAAGCAAGGAAAATCAATCAAAATAGAAAATGAAGAATAGTATTGTTGGAATAGTATTAGTAGTGATGTCCCTTGTATCATGTACATCGGATGATATCTCCGGTTCAGGTGTGCTCACTACTGAAAACAGGGAACTCAATGCATTTATCGCTATTTCAGTGGATGGAATAGCAAATGTGAACATTGTTCAAGGTAATGCCCAAAGTGTAAAAATAACGGCCGATGACAACATCATCGGCCTTGTTAAAACAGAAATCAAAGACGGTGTCTTGGAAATTTACCTTACTTCGGGACATAACTATAAAAATATTGATGTCAGCGTCGAAATTATGGCAAAAGGATTGAACGGTGTTGCCAATAAAGGTTCTGGCACATTGAAAGTTGCCAACGTGGAAAGTCCAGAGTTTTATTTGGATAATTTGGGTTCTGGCGACATCAGTCTCTCAGGAACATCAAACACATTACGTATAGAAAACGAAGGAAGTGGCAGAATTTCCGGATTTTCATTTTTAGCCGATAAGTGTTCAATAGCTATTATGGGTTCCGGAGATGTAGAAATCAGCTGTACGGACGAACTTGATGTGAAAATCGATGGCAGTGCCAAAGTATTCTACAAAGGAAATCCACACGTAACCAAAAATATCTTGGGAAGCGGAAATGTGATTGATGAAAACTAAGTATAGCCGTAAAAAATTTCTTAAATTGAGCTGGACATGACCAGAGTACTCGTTATTTTCCTGCTGATTTTCTTATACCCTCACACCAAATCAATTGGGCAACAAAGTGATGTTTTCATCAAGGCCGGCTTTTTGTATGACAGTAAGAGCAATCAATTATTGCCCAACAAGATTATTCATATTCAAGGCTCCACAATAAAATCCATTACCGGGTTCCGTAAGATGGACAAAGACAAAAAGGTAATTGACCTGTCCGATTATACAGTTCTTCCCGGATTGATCGATGCTCATACCCATGTTCTTTTTTCCCAAGAGGCCAATGAAGATTTTGCAGACCACAGTATACAGACCCTTACCATGGAAAGTGATGCATTACGGGCTTTACGGGGAGCCAAAAGAGCAGAAAGCTATCTAGAGGAAGGAATCACCAGTATTAAGGATTTGGGCAATTCTGGGCTGTATTTGGATGTGGCCCTTCGCGATGCAATTAATGAGGGAACCATTGATGGTCCACGAATCTTTGCCGCCGGCCCTATTTTAAGTGCTGTTGGAGGTCAAGTTTATGGAGTAACACATCAGCATCAAAATATTATTGATCTGGAATATAGAATCATTAAATCTTCTGAAGATGCAAAAAATGCTGTCCGGGAACACGTTAACCAAAATGTGGACCTCATTAAAATTTGTGCGGACAACCTTCCCAACAAAGCATTTTTGACCATAGAAGAAATGTCTGCCATAGTTGAAATGGCCCATGCATATGACCTCACTGTAACTGCACACTGTATTACCAATGAATCTGCAAGAAATGCCATAGAGGCTGGTGTGGACGGTATTGAACATGGATTCAACTTAACCGATTCTACATTGACCCTCATGGCTAAAAAAAAGATTTTTCTTGTTCCTACGGAAAACAGCAGGTCTTATATGGAAACTTACGCCAAATTAATAGGTGATGACTTAGATGGCATGGATTGGGTGAATGGATATATTAGTAGAGGAAAAAAGAGGTTAATGACAGCTATTGAAAAAGGGGTTCCCATTGTGGCAGGTTCCGATAATTATACCAAAATGGAAGTCAGTCGTGGTAAATCATCCACAGATATGCTGCGAACCTATTTTGAGGCCGGCATGAAACCCCTTGATATCCTGCAGTCCGCCACTTATATTTCTGCTATGCACTTAAATAAAGAAAAGGACATCGGCACAATAAGTCCTATGGCATATGCGGATATTATTGCAGTAAAAGGAAATCTGGAAAATGATTTTATTTCCACCATGGATAATGTGGTCTTTGTAATGAAGGGCGGAAAGGTTTATAGAAATATTGGGGATTCATCGAAATAAACCAGCTGAAATATTAAAGTAGACCAAGGAGCATACCCTACAATTCAGGAGAGCATTATTGCTCTCTTGATGTTTGTTGGAATATTGGCTGACCACAACGGTAATCAAAACAGCACTTACAATCTTTAAAAAAACTGGTTACTTAGCTGGATTGCCAGTACATGGATTGGTTTTGCCACTAAACGCAGTATCTTCTAACTTTTTTGCTAAAGACATTGCCGGAATTAGTTTGATTGTTGATGATGAAACGTTTTACTAATTCTTGAAAGATAAACTAGCCTAATAAACAGGGGCGTTGCAAATTCCATCATCCCAATATTCTTCGCTTATACTTCAAGAATTTTGTTGTTCCATACTAAGCGTGGATTGCCTTACCACAAGACTTGTTTTTATAGTCTTAGTTTCAAACTTCGCTTTATCGTCCTTTCCCTCTATCCTATCAATCAATTTATTGGCAGAGGTCTCCCCGATAAATCGCCCATGCTGACTGATCATTGTTACTGGTGGACTGGCGTATCTTGATAGTTCTCCATTGGTAAACCCGATTACAGAGATATCCTTTGGTATCAAAAAGCCCTTGGAGCGCAAAAGGTCCATTACCTTAACGGTAGTAATCTCATCAAAGACCAAAATTCCATTTAGTGCTTTCAAGTTCAAAGAAAGTGAAAGAGTAAGTTCTAGATCATCCTCAACTCCGAGCGATACCACCATATCTGAATCAAAAGGAATGCCTTGTTCCTTCAATGCTCTTTTAAAACCTTCAATCCTTAACCGACCTATTGAAGAATTGGGGATTGGGTTTATGATGGCCAAAGAGCGGCACCCTGTTTCCAAAAAATGTTTTGTGGCCTTGTAACCGGCCTCAATATCGTCCACGACCACTTTGTCACACTCGATCATTTCGGTTACCCTATCAAACATGACCAATGGAATCTGCTTTTGTAACAATTCCTCAAAATGTGCAATGTGTTCGGACAATTGAGCTTCTCCTGCAACAGTAGAAATAATAACCCCGTCCACTGATCCTGAGCATAAGAAGTCCAGAATCTTAACCTCCTTTCCCAAAGATTCATTGGTACTGCAGGTAATAATACTATATCCCCTTTCATCGGCAACCTGTTCTATACCAAATAGGACCTGGACAAAAAAATAGTTCAAAATATTAGGGATCACCACGCCAATTGTCTTGGTGTTCCTATTCAAAAGGTTGAGGGCTACACGATTGGGCTTGTAGTGGTTCTGTTTGGCAAATTTCCTGATCTTGACCTTAAGCTCCTCACTAATTTCATGGCTATCGTTTATAGCTTTGGAAACCGTGGATACAGATACATTAAAATGGGCAGCAATGGCCTTTAGGGTCAACTTTTTCATGGATACCATAAATATAGCTCTAAAAGATAGCAATTTAATATCATCGAAACCATCTTTAGGGCAGGAGCATTCCAGAAGAAATTTAGTTAACGGCAAACCGCCCATTCAGAATTTTAAAAAATTCAATGGGCGGTCAGTATAAACGTGAATTTTAATTATTTGGAGTACTAAACAAATCTCCCAACAATGTTCTCGAACAACTCTTGTTTGCCACTAATCTGTTTTGGCTCACCTGTTTCGAGAGCATGCTTAAAAAGATCGGAAAATTCCAATTTTCCTGAGCTGAACTCAGCTCCTTTACCCTCTTGAAAAGATGCATACCTTTGACTTAAAAGTTCTTCGTATGAAGATTCCTCAATGATTGCATTAGCGGCCAAAAGTGCCCTGGCAAAGGTGTCCGCGCCTCCTATGTGGGCATAGAAAATATCCTCCATATCGGTACTGTTTCTTCGTGTTTTGGCGTCAAAATTGACACCTCCGCCTTGCAATCCACCCGATTTGAGGAAGACCAACATGGCTTCGGTTACCTCTAGCACATTATTAGGGAACTGGTCGGTGTCCCAACCATTTTGATAGTCACCCCGGTTAGCATCGATACTTCCAAGCATCCCCGCATTGGCTGCGACTTGTAGTTCGTGTTGAAAGGTGTGTTGTGCCAAGGTGGCGTGGTTCACTTCAATATTGAGCTTAAAATCATCCTCCAGTCCGTATTCCCGTATAGAGTTGATAGAGGTAGCAGCATCAAAGTCATATTGATGTTTTGTGGGTTCCATCGGTTTTGGCTCGATAAAGAAAGTTCCTTTGAAACCTTGCTTGCGAGCATAGTCCCGAGCCATGCCCAAAAATCGGCCTATATTGTCCTGCTCCCGTTTCATATCCGTGTTCAATAGAGACATGTATCCTTCACGACCTCCCCAAAACACATAATTTTCACCTCCAAGTGCAATAGTAGCGTCCAGAGCCATTTTCACTTGTGCACCGGCATAGGCCAGTACATCAAAATTGGGATTGGAAGCTGCACCGTTCATGTAACGAGGGTTTGAAAAGCAATTGGCGGTGCCCCAGAGCAATTTTACACCAGAGGCAGATTGCTTTTCCTTCAAATAATCCACTATGGTAGACAATCGTTTTTCGGATTCGGCCAAAGAATCTGCCTCATCCACCAAGTCAAAATCATGGAAGCAATAATAATCGAATCCCATTTTGGTCACAAACTCGAAAGCGGCATCGGCCTTATCCTTTGCTGCCTTAATTGGGTCTTTATCCACAGACCATGGAAACTGTTTGGTGCCAGGTCCAAAAGGGTCTCCCCCTGTTCCACATAGCGTATGCCAATAAGCCATGGCAAACTTAAAATGTTCCCTCATGGTTTTGCCCGCCACCACTTGGTCCGGATTATAAAATTTAAATGCCAAAGGGTTGTCGGATTCCTTTCCTTCAAATTTAATATCACCTATTCCGGTGAAATATTCTTTGTTGCCTAAATGTGCCATTATTTTTTGGTTTTTAATATTAGTTGTAGTTCATTTTTCCAATTCTCATATGCCTTTTGATAGAGCTCCTTGTTTTCATGGGGCCTATAGGTCATCACATGGTCGTTGTCCATATAAGATGTAAACTTTTCTTGGCCATGTTCATATATGGCACATGCTCTGGCCGCACCTATGGCGCCCGTTGTATTGTATATTTCTATTTCTTCTTGAATTAGGGTAGAAATGGTACCGGCAAATATGGCAGACCTAAATAGATTATCGTTGCCTGCCCTTATAACCTTTGCCTTTGCGCCATCCGAACTCATGATTTCCATACCGTATACAAAGGAAAATGCAATCCCCTCCAAGGCGGCCCGACAGAGATGTGCCTTTGAGTGTCTATTAAGGTCAAGGTTCACAATGCGGGTACCGATATCTTGGTTGTTCAACATACGCTCAGCTCCGTTACCAAAGGGAATTATACTGAGTCCGTCCGAACCAATTCCTATTTTCGATGCCAAATCGTTCATTTCTTCATAGGAGGATACATCTAGGTTGTTCAGAAGCCATCTATATTGTATACCGGACCCATTGATACATAGCAGCTTTCCTATTCTAGTGTGAGTATCCTGACGATAGTTGACATGGGCAAAGTTATTGACCCGAGAGCTTTCCTTAACCGAAAGATTGTCCGTAATGGCATATACTACTCCCGAAGTGCCGCCTGTAGCAGCCACTTCACCCGGTTCAAAAATGTTAAGGGACAGTGCATTGTTGGGCTGGTCCCCTGAACGATACAAAATTGGTGTACCTTCCAATAGACCGCTTTGTTGTGCACCTTCTTTGGATACCTCTCCTTGGTTCCCAAAAGTATCTACCGTATCGGGGACCATGGATTCTGGAATTCCATAATGTTTTAGGACCTCTTTGGAAACCTGGTTCTCCACGAAATCCCAAAAAACACCTTCTGATAAACCTGATATGGTTGAAGCTATTTTACCAGTCAGTCTGTACCCTATATAATCGCCGGGCAGCATAAATTTATAGACTTTATCAAACACTTCGGGCTCATTTTCGCGGACCCAGGCTAATTTGGATGCTGTAAAATTTCCAGGGGCGTTCAATAATCTGGTATCACACTTTTCCTCGCCCATTTCCTTGTAGGCACGGTTGCCAATTTCCACGGCACGACTATCACACCAAATAATGGAGTTTCTTAGTGGTATGCCGTCGGTATCCACAATAACAAGTCCATGCATTTGATATGCAATTCCCAACCCTGAAATATTGGCCGGCGATATCTTATGATCCTTTAAAATTCTTTTAATCCCCTTGCATACCAATTCCCACCAAAGTTCGGGGCTTTGTTCCGCCCAACCTGGTTTTGTGGCCATCATGGACATTTCTTCTTCCGGCTCCTGTACGACCGTTACTTTTTTACCTGTGGACGCTTCGACCAGTGCAATCTTTATTGAAGAACTGCCCAAATCAATACCTATATAATACATGAAAGTTAATTGTTGAACTATATGGTTAAATATAAAAAATGCCCAGTTCAAAAGTGTTCTTTAAGTTAAAACAATCCAAAGCAAGATTGTTTAGGCTCGAATTGAACTGTTCAAAAGAAATCAATTAACTCACTGTTTTACAGCAATTTATGACAACACCAATTAATCATCAGCGTTTCGAAATGGTTTTCGTAGATAATTTTAGAAATGGATGATAAATAACTTTTTGGAAAAATCCGTTTGATGAATTACTCAATCATTCAAGTGTAAAGAATATTGATATCCCAGTTTAACCTACAGCCTTATTGTCGTTATCTAAATTCCAGATAATATTCAAAAAAGGGCAACACCTGTTGTGGAATACGCCCATCTTTCGTGTATATATTGTTGACATGGGTTCCGATATATTCTTCTGCAAAATGATCAATGCCCAGATTCTCCAATTTAATACTGAACATTTTGCATTGTTGCGTGAAGCGTTCTCCTGCATTTCGACCCCAATCCATTTTGATGGCCTTTAAACTTTTCAAGTTGTCTATGTAATTCTCAAGGTTGTAGAACGGCATATTATCGTGCCATTTTTTGAGTATTTCTTGGTGTATGACCAATTCCCCATCTTCGTATCCAAATGGAAAATCGCAATAAAAAGGCGGATTGTTGGGATTCGGCGACCATGAGCGTGCAAATGCCACCATTACTTTTCCAAAGTAGGTTTTTTCCAATGCTTCATAGGTGGATATTTCAGATAGTTCCTTAAAGGTGTCGCTATTGGGGCCATATTCCCTAACTATGGCCAGAGCTCCTGGACTGATGGCGTACACTGTATTGAATACATCGGGGTGTTTCATGGCAATATTCAAGGCTCCATAACCGCCCATACTATGCCCGGTTATCCCACGACTTTCCTTTTTGGGGATGGTACGATAATTCTTGTCCATATAGGCAACCAAATCCTCTACCGTAAAATCTTCCCAGTTTCCAAAAATTCCAGAATTGGAATAGAAACTTCCCTCGTAAGTTGTTTTTTGGTCGGGTATCACTAGAATAAAGGGTCGAATACGTTTAGTGGCTATGGCAAAATCCAAAATTTCCTTCATAGGTTCCAATAGGGTATGGTCCCCATAAAATCCATGTAAAAAATAGATGACCGGATATTTTTTGGTTTCGGTTCCATAGTTAGGTGGAAGATATACCCCTACTTTCCGGGTAGGGTTCTCTCCAAAATCATTCACCAAATGCTCCGAATAAATGGAATCAATGACAATACTCCCCGTTTCAGATTGCGCATGTATTATCTGAAAGGCGAAAATCAACAATGTGAAGTGTAAAAACGTTTTCATCAATTTGTTTTTAATCGTTAGTATTTATGGGCATTTCCAACAGAATAGAGGACAATGTCTTGCCGTGTTTATCCAATCGCAACGAACGGGTGACCCCTCCCCTAAGAGCTTTGTGCATTACAAAATTGATTGCTCCCAATGTTGCAACCTCATACCGTATTATTTCCCCTTGAATAGTTTCACCCAAAAAAAGCTTGACTTTTTCGGCGGTCACTTTTTTTTGAATTATGGGATAATCCTTCTCATCAAAGGCAATCACAGAAATATTTACCATGTCCCCTTTGTCTCCTGTTCGCGAATGTGCTATCTCTTTAAGTTTCATAATTAACTTTCAAAATATTCAACCTGCGGCACCACCTTTTTTTTGTCAATCAAAATGGATTGAATGGCTATGACCTCCGTAACTAACTTGGAAATACCGCCACCGGCTGCCGGACCATTGGTATATAGGGTTTCCACTTCATTCACCAATTTTACGGCTGCTTCCTTGGTTTTGGTTTTGGCCGCTACACGCAACCGTACTTCTTGAGGGTTGATGTCTGAATTATACTCTTTAAAAAGGCTATTGATTCCGATAAGGTCAAAAAGAATATCTTCTACTACGAGATTCCTGGCTTCAAGTCGTTCCTTGACAATTTCAATGGCCAATTGGCCCCTTTCCAATGCATAGCTCCCGCCATAACTTATTTGCGCTTCAGCCATGTAACCATCATGATACCCCACCGAAACTTTCAACTTTCCAGTCAATGTCTTTCCCGAAGCACCATAAACTTCAACTTTGTCCTTTTCTATCTCCTTTAACGTTATATTGGAAAAGTCCGCAACCACATCAGGTGTCAAATATGCGGAAGGATCATGTACCTCGTACAACAATTGTTCTTTACATGTTGCAGGTGTCACCATACCACCCGAATCCTTTAATTTGGTAATATGGAATGAGCCATCATTCTTTATTTCTGCAATGGGATACCCCAGATTGCCCAAGTTCTGAACTTGTTTTTTTACTCCATCGGCAAAATAGCCCCCACATACTTGGCCCGCACATTCCATTAAATGCCCTAAGACCGTTCCTTTTCCCAAGAGTGGATAGTCATTCATCGACCAATCGAATTCATGGATAAGTGGAGCCAAGAACAGGGAAGGGTCGGCCACTCTTCCTGTCAATATGATATCAGCCCCTTCTTCCAATGCTATTAAAATTCCCTCAACGCCCATATAAGCATTTGCGGAAATGATTTTATTCCCTAAAACCGATAGGGGTTCGCCGCTTTCCAAAAAGGTCTGTGTGCTGAAATCCAACATGGGCATAACATCATCCCCGAACACGGCGGCTATTTTTAAGTTGGTTAGACCAAGTTCTTGGGCAATCGTTGCGGTCTTCTTTGCTGCTGCCAATGGATTGGCCGCTCCCATATTGCTGATAAGTTTAACCTTTTTTGAAACACAATGCGTCAAGCAGGCCTTCATCCGCTCTTCCAATAAAGGGTCATATCCCAGCTCAGGATCCTGCATTTTCTGCAATTGTGCCAAGGCAATGGTCCGCTCTGCAAGACATTCGAATATGATATAATCCAAATTGCCCTCTTTTATCAGGTCCACAGCGGGTTCTATCCGGTCACCCGAATACCCTGCTCCCGAGCCAATGCGAATAATTTTTTCTGGTATCATGCTTTATATGGGAATAGTTCCTATTAATATAGATACAATGGTCATAACAATGGTCGCACCGAATGCATATTTAAAAGTAAACCGCTGATGTTCCGCTAAATCCACTTTTGCCAAACCGATGAGCAAGAATGTCGTTGCTGTCAATGGGCTCAATGGAAACCCAGTGGTCATTTGCCCCAATATGGCGGCCTGACCCACACTAATGGGTTCTACATTAAATTGACCTGCTACTTCAGATATCACGGGCAAAAATCCAAAATAGAAGGAATCTGGGTCAAAAACAAAGCTCAAGGGCATGCTAGTGACTGCCATGATGAGCGGAATTTGTTCCCCTGCACCATCAGGAATTACATCAGCCATTGCACTTGCCATTTCAGCAATCATACCGGATTCTGTCATGATGCCGGTAAAGACACCCGCTGCCAGTAGGATACTTGCCATCAAAAGGGATGCTTTTGCGTGGGAATCTATCCGGGAAGCTTGATCTTTAAGGTTTGGATAGTTTACCATTAGGGCAATTATGGTACCTAGCATAAATAGCAGTGCAGGTGCGACAATACCCATGATCAGCAATACAATCACTGCAATGGTCAACAAGATATTGAACCAGAACAATTGAGGCCTTCTCATCCTTTTTTCTTCTTCTGAAACTTTTTTCTGATACCCGTCAACTTTATCATCATCCATGGAACCCAGTTGAAGCCTTTTAGCCTCTTTTGAGCCTAAATACCATGCAATGACCAAAACAAACAATATTCCGAACAATTGGGGTATCATTACAGGAGTGTACAATTCCGTTATCTCGACCTGTAGTGCCGTAGCTGCCCGAATGGTAGGTCCGCCCCAAGGGACGAGGTTCATTGTTCCTGCACCAAGGGCAACAACACAGGCCAATACCCTTTTGTCCATTTTGAGCTCCTCAAAAAGAGGCAACATAGCGGGAACGGCAATGAGAAAAGTAACCGCTCCAGAACCGTCCAAGTGAACAATCATTGAAAGAATGGCCGTACCTATGGTAATTTTTACTGGATTGCGCCCCACCAATCTAAGGATGGTATTGATAATCGGGTCGAACATCCCAGCATCGGTCAAAACACCAAAAAACAATATGGCGAAGACGAACATGGCGACCACCGGTGCAATATTCTTGATGCCTTGTATGGCAAAATCTGCGGTATCCAGACCAAAGCCAGCAATCAACGAACCTATAATAGGGACCAGAATCAAAGCGGAAAGGGCACTTACCTTTTTAGAAAGGATAAGTGCCAGCAATACCACAGTAATCGCTATTCCAGTAAAGAGAATCAATTTTTATAAACTTGGTCTAAAAAGTTATAGCGAGCATCGTTCGATGCTTTGATCAATTCGCTTTTGGTATCAATGACCATTACAGGAGGATTACCATCATTTGCTTTGGCGGCATCCCAAGTAGGAAGCTCCCCATCATTAGGGTCACCTGTTTTAATAAAGTTCGCAAAGAACTCCTGCATGGTGTCGGATGCTTTATAATCATCGGCGGTCCAGGCATAATCATCCACAAGATGTAAATTGCCCATAGCATATTCGATTTCTGCGGCATGTGGCGCCCCGATTGCCTTGGGCATTTGAGGTGCTCCGGAATCCCTTTCTACGGTTCCGCCCGCCAATCCCGAAACTTTATTTTGATCACGTAAGGGTGGACGTATCTTGCTGTATAGATATCGATAAACCGGTTGGTCTGAGTTTTTACGGTGCAAATCGAACCATTTCCAAGTACTGTAAACTATAAAGTTATCGGATGCGAGATTGGTCGCTGCCCATTCTACTTCCGTGGATGTGCCATGAGGATAGAGTTCCAAAACCTCCTCATATTTCTTGGGATAGTTTTGCTTTACCTTTTCAACAAAAGCCTCTTTTGTGATTGGGCCCTGTGTAAATGCCATACCCGGTATTTCCGCAGAATTCCATCCAACCAATAACGGTACTTGGGCCTGTTGTTTCGAAGCAAAAATTTCAGGCAGCGTTTTGGGTAGAAGATAGCCATCAATTACCATGGGAAAACCAAACCTTTTGGAGTCGTTATACTTTTCATAGATTTCTCTTGTGCTCAGTTTCCTTAGCTCGGCTATATTTTCCACACCTGTGCTTTCAAGAAACTGTGTTCCTTGTTTCTCTGCCTCTTCCAAGGAAACAGGAGCCATTGTAGGTGAAATTGCCGCTCCACTTTCCCCTATTGCCCCTGCAATAAGGCTTTTTGACAAGGGGGAGGCCATCTGTACACTCACGCCTATGGAACCTGCAGACTCTCCTGCAATGGTCACTTTCTCGGGATTACCACCAAATGCTGTAATATTCTCCTGCACCCACTTGAGGGCCATGTTCTGATCCAATTGACCGTAATTACCAGATGCTTTATACGGGGCCTCTGCGGTCAGTTCAGGGTGTGCTAAATTCCCGAAAATATTCAGGCGATAATTGGTTGTCACGACCACAATGCCCTTTTTGGCCATGCTCTCACCATCATATCTATACTCGGATGCATCTCCAGCAACGTTTCCTCCTCCATAGAAATAGACCAAAACAGGAAGGTCTTTTTCGCTGTGTTTAGCAGGTGTCCATACATTTAAGTATAGACAGTCCTCACTCAAACCTTTTGAGCGGGATTTCATATCCCCGAATACCATAGCCTGTATAGGTCGAGGACCGAATGCTTTTGTTTCCTTAACACCTTCCCATGCATCCAAAGGTTGGGGAGCTTTCCAGCGAAGTTCCCCTACAGGTGGTTTTGCAAAGGGAATCCCAAAGTACTTTTGGATGCCCGAATGTGTGTCATAAAGTCCTTCAATTGTTCCGTTTTTCAGTTTCACTTGGACTGGAAAGGCATTAGTGTTCTGTGCATGAGCACTAATGCCAAATCCTAATAAAATCATTAAGTTGATAGCTAATTTCTTCATTGTGCGTTTGTTCTCTTTGTTATTGTAACATATTGTTACAATAATACTTTGTTTTTTCGACTTTTCATGCTTTATTTACAAAAAATCTATTTTGAACACTGACAAACATTCACTGGGGCCTAAAAAGGAAGACTATCTTTCCCATATCGCATTTGATTCTGTCATATTTGGTTTCAATGGAAAGCAGTTAAAAATTTTGGTGTTGGAATATCAAAACACCGGCTTATTCGCTTTGCCTGGAGGTTTTGTAAAACGAAACGAAAGTCTCAAAGATGCTGTCACCAAAGGTGTAATGGAGCGCACAGGAATAGAAGACCTTTATTTGGAGCAGTTCCATACTTTCGGGGATCTCGATAGATTTGATTCCAAAGCCATGGAGCGAATATTGGAAATGAATGGATTGGACATCAAGGCTCATGAATGGCTATTGGACCGGTTTATTTCCATCGCCTATTATGCATTGATCAATTTTGAAGAAGTCAATCCCATTCCTGATTCTTTGGCCGACAGTATTGAATGGTATTCATTGGATGAACTTCCCCCATTGATGATGGACCATGAGGAAATTGTCCAAAAAGCACTTGAAACCATACGTGAAAATCTGGACAAAAAATTGTTGGGCATGAATCTGCTTCCTACAAAATTTACCATGAAAGAATTGCAGAATGCCTATGAAAAGATAATGGGCGAAACCTTTAAGCGTACCGCATTCCAACGGAGGATGCTGGCTACAAAAAGCTTGGTCCGTCATGAAAAGCTATTTACAGGAGGAGCCCATAGAGCACCTTACCTCTATAGTTTTAAAATCAAGTAAAGCTACAGTCATTTGGGTCTATTTCAAAACCGAACAAAAATTTGGAAGCGTTAGATATAATGGAAACGCCGGACATAGTATACCTCCTTCGCCGGACAAAATTGAGCACTTTCAAAACTAACACAAAAATCTAATTTTCAACTCACTAAAATCAAATATTGGGCAGCTCAAATCTTCCGTTTTTGGTGGTCTTAACCATCCGGCTCATCCAACACATTGCGGATGATTTTCTGACCAATGTTATGCGCTATTCCACACCTTTAAGTCTCGGTGGGAAAATCGTGCCGATTTTTCACGTATGAGCCATATACCAACCTGTAGCCTTCGCAAAAACGGCTGTAATTTTGATTATAAAGAGTTTACACTTTATTGGAAAAGAGTTGTCCAAATTTTATAATCAAAGAAAAGTTCAAACAAACGATGTTTTTCGTTTTATCAACCCTTAAATTATACCTCTTTCATTTCTGGAATAGTAACTGCTATGAGTTCTTCCTTAAAAAACAGAAGGTCCTTTTGTATGTTGGTGCTTTCAGGAGATAGATACGTTAGAAACAAATCCTGATAATAGGCAATTCCATTGAACAAATTACTTCTAAAACCCTCCCATTTCTTGATTTGTTTGGTCGTAACTTCTTCTGAAATAGTTTCTATTTCATTTTTCAAATAATCCACATACATTTTCAATTCTTTCACAAACATATTTGGGCGATATATGGGGGAAAGTATAGACCCATTTCCATAAATATGCTGCATTATTTTGAAAAGTGACACTTCATTATCGAAATAAGCCATATTAGGTCCTGGACAAATGACCACACCTTGTTTCTGTCCTTTTATTTCAATATCGTTTTCCAAAAAAGACGCATTGGCCAAACCTACACAGAGGCAGGCCTTTTCAGTTATTTTGGCTTTGGCGTTTTCATAGGTGTTTCGGGAGACTTCAGACGTTTTGGCCTCCAATTCTTGCAGTTTCACATCTTGATACTTTTTTGAAGCTGTACAAATGCCTTTTGCACCCAATTCTTTGCTCAGTGCCAAATATTTTTTTGGGCAAGAACTCCCCGCTTTATTGTTAAGGATACGTTTTTGTTTGTGGTACTCGTTTGTGGTGCCTTTTATGGTGTTAAAAGGAATTCCCAAAGGCGAAATATTGCTTAAATACAAATCCTTTTCCATGGCATTGGCCAATAACGTCCTAGTTTTCTTATCTACCGATGTAGCTTCCGGAACCAATAAAAATGGGCTTCCCCAACCTACGGAATCAACTTGGTAATTTTTAAGTAAAAATTCGTGTTCGCTGGCCGTGCCGACACCACCTTGAACGGTGATGTTTAAATCTAAGGGCTGTTCGGGAACAGCTAGCCCTTTGTGCTGCAACCCTTTAGTCAGAACATTGTGCGTGTCTTGCACCAGCTCTTCTTTTTTATTTTTAAATTCTTCTAAAATAGGCCCCAATAAGTAGCCATCCGTGGCAAATGCGTGTCCTCCACAGTTTAAACCAGATTCAATTCTATATTCGGAAACCCAAAGTCCCTTTTTTGCCAAGAATTTACCTTGAATGATCGCCGAACGGTAATCACTGACCTTTAGAACAATCTTCTTTTTTAACTGGTTGTTCCTATCGGGAAAGAAATCTTTGAAATTTTCAAAATAACTATATAATCTTGGGTTCATTCCTGCAGAAAGCACTACTGAAGAATTTAGGTTACTATTGGCAAAACCCCGAAGTGATGCATGTGCATCATTGAATTCGATAGGCAATTGCTCATTTTTGACAAAGTTATCCTTATCAACTTTTGTCATGATATTCACATCAATGTCCCCAGCTTTTAAATGTGCTTCCAAAAAGTTTTCTATATCATCCTTACGTACTGAATCTTCATTGATTAAATTAGAAAGTCCTTCCTTTAAATAGGATTTATTGGGCAGGGTAGCGATAAACCTTTCCAATACCAATTTACTTTCGGCCAGTTCTTTTTTAAATTTTGCGAATTTTTCCTTAACAATGGCATCCACCAAGTTTAAATAAGAAGTAACACGTTTGGCTCGATAATCCTGTACTTTTTTTGAAATTTCTTGATAGGGAAGATTGAATTTTTTACTGTAAAACGAATTCATTTTCTCCATAAGCTCATCATCAATTATGGATATTACAGAAGAAATTCCATAGTGGGCCACACGAATTGGACTGTCTATGGTATAGGCTAACCCCATTACCGGAATATGGAAGGTGTGTATTGATTTAGGCACAAACTTTTTTTAAATTAAACAAGACACAAAAGTGACCTTACTTTTTTATCCAAACGCTGACATATATCATATGTCAGCGCTATTTACCGTAGTATCTTCTGAAAATTTACCAAGAAAACGGAATGGGACAGGAAAAAGGTGTACATAGATCATGAAGAAGTATTGAAAAAAACATTTGCATCCAGAGGTGGCCTATATTCCCCTTTCTATATACTATCATAACAAAGCATTTAGAATTCCATGGACTATTATACTTCGCGATGTATGTCTAATTCATGATCCATTATTTCTCCAATAATAATTCCATCATGGCCAGTGAGGATGCCTTTCCGATTTCAAGTATACGCTCCTTTGGCGTGCTATCCCCTATTTCATAAGTAATCCCAACTGCGCCATGTCCATACAAAAACCATCCTTTTGATACGGGTTTGTTACTATTGGAATCTTTTTCGTTTACTTTGTAATCCTCAATATCCTTTTCCAACCGAGCGAACCAATCATCGATAAAGTGGGGCATGGTAGTTCCTTCACGAGTCTTGTTGGTATAGAAAACATCTTCATAAGTGGAATGAAAATCCAACCCCAAAATAATTTTCCCTTTATCCCTTTTACTACTTTTTTCAATATAAGAGGCTACATTGCGAACCTCAGCTTGTCGGTATTTGGACCAATCCCGATTAAGATCCACCCCATTGGAATTGTGTCTCCAATGCCCTAAATCCACTCCATCTGGATTAAGATTTGGGAAAGCCAACACCCTATATTTGCTTAAAAATTTAGTGGAAAGTGCAGAGTTTTCCACGATAGTTTCAACAAATTTTTGAAAAGCGAAGAAGCCTGTGACTTCTGGAGGATGCTGCCTTGTTAAAAGTACAACAATGGGTTTGCCTTGCGGATTTCCCCTGTACATGTCCAAAACCGGGATATTTCTCCCCAAGTTGGACTTACCGGCGCTTCCCAAGTGTACAAAATCATTGGAATCCACAATATGTTGCAGATACCATTGTTTCACATCATCTGAACTATTGATTTCTTGGGCCGCAATTAGTTGGGGCTCCCTATTTACCATTAGCCGTAGCATCCGCCCTTTACCTGATTTGATTACATTCACAGAATCCATAATGCCCCATTCCCCATTCGTTCTCTTTTTGGGTTTGTACCTGTGCCTGAATTCTTCAGGATACTCAAACTCAAAGTAAACCTGCCTTGGTAATTCGGACCAAGTTTCAAAAGCATAGTAAGGGCTCTTGTTGATGGGAGTGTTCTCTGGGGCAAAATACAATGTAATCGTTGAATCATTCAATTGGTTAGCACCGTTGAGGCGAGCTCCATCAAATTCATTGCTCACTGAAACTCCCAATGCTTCAAAGTAATAGGTCTTTTTAGTTTGATAATCTATCGGTTTGTCACTAGTGTCTACCGGATTTTTAAACTTTACTTTTTTGGGCAGGGTACAATCAACCATTATTAGCGCCAAAGCAAGAGGCAAAACGGTTTCAAAATATCTCTTTATTGTCATATTCGTGGTATAAATTATTGTATCGACCGTCAACACAATCTCATAATAAAAATCTGATTATCATGAGAATAAATTGTTTTGATAGTATTTTAGGACGGCGGTTCATCGAAAAGAATTCCATCTGATCAACGATTTAGTATATTAATTTGCTGGAGCTGTTTGGAGTCTACCATTTAAAAAACATTTCCCAAGGCATTGCTCATCTTGGCCCAACCCGAAGCATCCTGACGAAGTTTTGGCCGTGCCTGTTCTATGTGGATAAACCTTCCCGATGTTTCCGTGGCTGAAGTGCCACAAGGATCGGGAGAACTATTGATAAAACGACCTTGTGTGTTGGTAAAACCCCTTAACCGGGTCCAATCTGTATTTATATGGGCAATTTTGAACGTTAACGTATTGTCCTCTACCAAAAGGGCGTCCCTGATAAGGGCTGCGTAGTCCATATCTGGGATGTCTGTGGTTCCATTGCTCATGATTACATCCGGGTCACCTTCTCCCTTACCAAAACCGTGCAATTGTACAAAAATGGTATTCGGAGAACTTGTAGCAATGAGCTCCGTTGTCTTTTGAAACGCTGAAATGGTATTATGGGCCAAATCCGATATACGATAGGCGCCACTGCTCCCACATGCTGACGTTGTTCCAGAACATTCGGAAGCATCATCACTGTTACATCTGTGCGCACTGCTCAACAAAAGAGCTTTTGCCACATTGTTCCTAAAAGAATATGCAGCCTGATGACCAGTATTGGTGTCGTATTTAACATGGGGGGCCATCAATACCAAATTCTCCTTTTCGGGGGTTTTACTAAAAACATAGATGCCCCAGTAGTTGGATGTATTGGCTTCGTACTCGGCCAAAACATAAAAAACCTGATTGGGCGATAATCCTGTGTCGGTGAACTCTGTAATCTGATAATTAAAATCAACCGCTTTGGAAACAGCTTCTGAAATATCATTGCTCAATAAAGCATTGATTACATCCTCCCATTGCTCCAATTGTGCGCCATTGGGTTTCCTATAACTATTTTCCCCGCTCCCTGGAGCATCAAGAATCAGGTTTTGCAGATATGCATCAATATTCCCTGATGCGAATTGAAGCTCTGCTGCAATGGTTCCAATAGTATTCACTTGTAATGTTTGACTTAATTCGGATTCATTTCCTGCGGCATCGGTCGCCAAAACTTGATAGGTATACTCACTTCCGGGTTCCAAATCGTTCAAGGCATAGAATGTTTGCCCTGAACTGGCCAAATAAGTCCCGTTTTGATATATGGAATAATTTTTGACCCCAACATTGTCCGAAGATGCATCCCAACGTAAATCTGCCGTGGTCTGGGTCACATTTTCCACGACCAATCCCGATGGTTTTGTAGGGGCCTGGGTATCTTCATCTATCGGGGTTTCGTCGTTTCCTCCACTTGAAGAGCACGAAACCACCAGTATCAAAACCATGAGGATGCCCTTCACTTGGCTAAACTTTCTAATCAACTTTTTAGTTCTCATTTTTTATTGTGTTGTGGAAAACAGCATCATATCTAGACTTTTTTAAGCACCGAGCGGTAGTTGTGCCCATTGAATCGCGTCTCTTGGAGAAGCCTAAGGTTGTAACACTTTTCCGTTTAATTTTTTTGTAAATTTTCCATTTTCAATAGATAGTTTTCCATTGATTATACTGTAGATGACCCCTTCCGAAATTTGAAAAGCATCCATATAATCTGCTTTATCGGTAAAGTTTTTCGGATCAAAAATGATAATGTCCGCATAATTTCCTTCTTGGATCGTGCCCCTTTTGGAAAGTTTAAGGATCTCTGCAGTTTTAGAGCTGCTCCGATTAATGAAGGAGGCCATGTTCAATATACTGTCTTGCTTGACAAATTTTCGGTATTTGTATGGAAAGGTCCCATACTTTCTTGGATGTCCCGAACCTCCGTCCGAACCGGTCACTACCCAAGGTTGTACCATAAAGTTCTCAATATCATAAGAGTTCATATTGAACGAGGCTATTTTAATATAGCCCGTTTTCAATATATCGAAAACAGCATTTTCAGGTGATTTTCCAAGGTCTTCCGCTATTTCCAGAACATTCTTTCCCACAAGTGTGGTATCCGGCGCCTGTATTACAAGTAATTTGTCCGCTCCTCCCCTTCTTGTGATGTTCCTCTGCGTCTCTTCAAGTATTTTACTCCGAAGTGCCGGATTTTGAAAACGTATGAACAATGAATCGGTTCCACCACTTTCGGCCCATCGGGGCACAACGGCAGCTTTTAAACTTGTTGCGGATGCATTATACGGGTATTGGTTGGCTGTGATATCGATGTCTTTTTGTTGTGCCGTTTCCACTATTTTTATAATGGAATCACTTTGCTTCCAAACATCGACACCTAAACATTTTATGTGTGAAATATGTACTGGAATATTTGCTCTTTCACCAATCTCAATGGTTTCTTGCACAGCGGGTATCAACCCAATGGAATAAGTGCTCTCATCCCTCATATGAGTATCATAAAAACCGTTGTTTTTGGCAACGACCTTGGCCAGTTCCACAACCTCGTCCGTTGTGGCGTAGCTGCCCGGTGCATAAAACAGTCCTGTTGACATTCCAAACGCCCCAGTATTCAGCTCTTGCTGCATCAAATACTTCATCTGCTCTAGCTCTTCCTGAGTGGCCTGTCTGTCACTTTCACCCATGACTTGCTTTCTGATGGTCCCATGACCTACCAAAGTGACCACATTGGTTCCTACACCATTTTTTTCGCACGCTTCCCTGTATTTTGACAGGGGATAGGGACTGCTTCCATCATTGCCTATGGTTACGGTTGTTACTCCTTGAAAAAGAAATGGTTTGTTGTGTGAATGTTCCGGGTCGTCCAGATCGTTTGTGGCATGGGTGTGTGGATCAATAAACCCGGGCGACACTACAAATCCCTGTGCTTTTATGGTTTTTGTGGCCATCACCTCGCTTTTGTTGTTGTCACCGAGCCAAACAATCTTATCGTCCTTTATGGCAATCGCAACGGATCGGGGCTGCGACCCCACCCCATCGTATACAGTACCGTTTACAATCAAAATATCTGCTTTGATTCTGCTTTTATCTTTACAGGAAAACAGCAGGACCACCAGCACCATGAAACCTAGAAACTTTCTTTTCATCAGGATTTTTCTTTAATGGAATGTCAGCCCCATACCTTTGGGGCTGACATTTCAATGTATTTGAGCATAAAATTATCCTCAAGAAATCAATTAATAACAGTCCTAATCCTCGGATTCATAAATGATCACATTGTCAATATCAAAAGACTCGGGTGTAGCGCCAGATTGTATCTGAATGACCAATTCATAGGAACGTACACCTCTTAGGTATCCACTATTGATTTCATACCACTGCCCGGCAACTTCCTCGATATCGTCACTATAGATACTGGCCAGTTCAAGAACCTCAGAACCCGAATCGGTGGTAATATTGGCATAGGCATGTATACCGTCCAATTCCTCCCAGCTGGTGTCACCAAAAAACACTTGAAAAGATACCCCAGAGTTCTGCTGCCCCTCGGGCACCTCCACGGTATCAAAGGTCAGTCGTATAGCTCCATCGGCATCTTCCGAATGGAAACCTTGAACCCCATCTGGATACGCTTCATAATTCTCAAAAAGAGAAAAAACACCGATGCGTTCCTCAGAAAAACCGAGACTGCTGGTGCTGATATCCGTGATTGCAATATATTCCGCATCGAAACCGAGCTCGTCGTCTATACCGGTACCCGCTGCAACATAATCCACGTAGGGAGGTACTTCGCCATTGATCAGGTCAAGGGTTTCATCATTGCTTCCGTTTCGGTCATAAGTGTCGTCCTCGGCACCAATCGGAACTTCTTCAAATGAGGTTCCCCTGATTTTTTTACCAGCGGGCTGAAAAAAGGAAATGGAAAACTCCATGGCCTGATTCGGGAAATACAACTTGGATCTATCCGTGGTATCTCCCCCTTCGTTCACATTATTATCGTTCAAATCCGGGGAGGCACCGCTAAAGGTACCATTAGGACTGGTTACCGTACCCACAAAGGACATGGTGGACCCCAGTTCGATGTCATCCTCAGTCAGACCGAGTGCATCAATAATATCACTGATGGAAAGTTCCAATTGATAAGGAAACTCTGTTACTGTGACGATATCCTCTGCTGTTGCATCTCCGTAGGTCACGGAGAGTGAATAACTGTCGGCATTGCCGTTGGAATCCACCAATTGTGCACTGATTACATCGGAATCCAAGCTGAGCACGCTATAGCTGAGTTCTGGCGTTTGATCAAAGGAAACAAAACCACCTCGGTCCGTAATGTCCTCAAACGTATTGTTATCATTGGAACAGCCTATCAAAAATAACAGTCCCAATAGAAATTGTATGCTTATATTACTTTTCATAATAGAAA
Organism: Flagellimonas abyssi; assembly: GCF_019457905.1. GTDB lineage: Bacteria > Bacteroidota > Bacteroidia > Flavobacteriales > Flavobacteriaceae > Flagellimonas > Flagellimonas abyssi. The sequence continues at coordinate 73,122 of NZ_JAHZSV010000022.1, forward strand.
TCGTTTTGCTGTTTATTTAATGAAACTATCAGGGTTGGTGTCCCAAAATACCTTGTCATAGTTATTTTTCTGTTCAAGGGACAGATTTCGCTGTACTTCCAACCTGGATAATGGAAAACTTCTTGGAAATACGGGATTGTCATCATCTATGGGCACCTGCATGTCGGATGGATATCCCGTTCTTCGGTAGAAGTTATAAGACTCTATGGAGTTTCCGTAAGCGGCCAAATAGTATTCCTTCATTACAATATCCAATCGTGCCTCATCGGTGGTGGCATTTGAATAATCCTGCATGACCTCATCTACATAGGCGTCCACATCGGCAGCTGTGGGTTGAAGATCAGAGGTTACTCCTCCGAATGCCATTACTTTGGACATGGAGTTGCGAATTCCAGTCTCAAGCAATGTTGCAGGGTCGTCATTGGTTCCAAGGGTCAATGCTGCTTCGGCACGCAAAAAGCTAACATACGAAGAGGTCAATAAGGGCAGGATTCCCGCTCCGCCCAAGTTATCGGTAGTGTTCGGTGCGCCAACGAATTGGTCTTCATCAAAGCTACCACCGCCCGGGTAAACCCCGTAAACGGTTCTCAGCAGATTGTCCCCTCTTCCTACACGGCTTTCCCCATGGTCGTAGCCCCAATACTGATTACCTATGTAGCAATAATCTACGTCCGGATCTCCTTGACAAGGCAGGTACGGAGGTCCACTGAAAGGATCTTCGTTGGACTGTCTGTAGAGGTAATAGCGAATTCTTGGATCTGGATTGTTTTTGGATTCCTTGAGCTGAAACATAAAATAGTTCCCGATATATTGGTCAAAACCGCTCACATAGGCTCTTTGAAAATACAGATGTCTACTTTCCGGTTCCTGTACGGTACTATAGGGCCATTGAAAATCCTCTTCGCCCGAATCAATCAAGTTTTGAGACAATAGGGAATTGATTTCGGCTTGCATATCCGCTATGCCTATATCGGTACTTGCCAATCTTGCCTGAACAAGCATCCTTAATTTGAGGGAATTTGCAAAGGCTATCCATTTACCCTTGTCGCTTCCATAGAAAAGATCAGTAGAAAAGTCAAAGTTGGCATCTTCGATTTCCGTTTTGGCCTCGTTTATATCCTCCAATACCATCTGGTAAAGGGCTGCGCCACCATCCAGCTCGGGATTTGGGTACTCGGAATTGTTAACGGCCTGGGCATAGGGAATGGCCCCTATATAATCCACCATGGTCACGGTCATATAGCCCATCAAGAGCTTCGCGATACCGCTATGGAAGAGCAAGGTTTCGTCATCCTCCGCCAGTGCCTCAATAGTCCGTACATTGTTCAATGCTTCATAATAGGTATCCCATTCTTTACTGGTATCCCCATCCATAACGCTGGTGGGAACCACATCGCCATAGGTATCCGTCATGGCTTCATATCTCATCACATCATCCGTGTTGACGATCATCCATTTCATGTAATGCTGGAAGAGGTACTGTACCTCGTTGAGCATGTATTCCGGGTCCGCACTATCGGGTGTCAGATAATTGGGGTTCTCCTGTAGATCGAAATCGGAGACCTCGCAACCCATAAAGAGCAGTAAGGCCAGTGTGCTTATACTAAAGTATCTTACTATATTTTGCATGTTATTTCTTTTTAGGTACGATTAAAATGTTGCTGTTATGCCCAATGCAATCCTTCTGGTGGAAGGGACTGTACTGTTTCCTTCCAGTCCATCACTTTCTGGATCATAATTGGTATACCTTGGGAAATTCGGTGCCCTGTACCATAGGTTTCTTCCTGAAAGGGTAAAGTTGATGCTCTTAAAGGGGAGTGATTGTCCTTTTTGTGTTGTTAAGGTATACCCCAAAGAAACCTCCCGTATCCTAAATATCGAGGTATCCCACATGGCAAGGTCATTGGCATTGTAGTAATTGGAATACGATATCCTACCTGGATTCATTTGAAAGGTGTTGGGAATCTCGTTCCCATTTGCATCCAACAAGGGCGCTCCGGTAGCATCGTCCGCCAGATATCCGGGAATGACGAATGCACCGTCCCTATCCTCGGTATCCCTAGTGACCCCACGTTGCAACATGCTGCTCACAGCCGAGGAGTAGATCTCGCCACCATGTCTGTATTCAACCTGTGCCGAAAACCTAAAACCTTTATAGCTAAAGGTGTTGATGTTGGTCAGTCGCCAATCGGCATTGGGATCTCCGATGACCTTATCATCAAACCCAACATCGCTACTGGTAATCACCTCACCTACCCTTGTACTGGAACCGTTTCCGCTTATAAGCAGGTTCCCATTGCCATCTCTAAGGGCATAATCCCCCATGATAACTCCAAAAGGCTGACCCTCTACAGCAAACCTGTCGTCCGTAGAGCTAAGGTTGATGTTGGCCCCCGTGTCTGTAGTCTTGACCACTAAAGATTCGTCTGCGGTGAAAATATTGCGGAAATTCCATTGGAAATTATCATTCTTGAACAAATCTATGCCCAGGTCAATTTCAACACCTTTATTATCAACTCTACCTAGGTTGATATACTGCGTGTCAAAACCTGAAGAGCCTGCCAAGGGAGCACCTACAATCTGATCTTCGGAAATTCGTTTGTAAACGGAGGCTTCCAAGGTCAATCTATTGTTGAACATATTGGTTTCCAATCCAAGCTCGAACTCACGGTGCAGCTCAGGTGCCAGGTCTGGATTAGCAAACCTTGTACTGTACCTATTGGTTACCGGGTACGACCCATCGGCCGCTGCAAATCTGAGGTTATCTATCACCAAGGTTCCCCTGGTCCTGTACGCACTCGGGTACCCTGAAGAGGTTGCATAAGCCCCCCTGATCTTTAAAAAGTTGATTACATTCCCCCCAAAATCAAAGGCAGAGGTCGGCACAAAAGATAGGGATGCACCTGGATAGAAGAGGGATTGATTGGCTTTTTCGACCGTACTTCCCCAATCGTTTCTTCCCGACAGTGTTGCATATAGGTAGCGCTTGTAAGCGAACTGGAACTGTCCAAAAACACCGGCTAAATTCTCATCTTCCGACTCGTATGCCGCTTCGGTGGTAACGTAATTACTGGGTCTCAAAAAACCATATACCACTTGTCCATCGGAATCCGATGACCGACTCTGGTATCGGGTAATTCTGGAGTTTGCCCCAATCTGTGCCTCCAAATTTAGGTCTTCCGTAATATTCTTATTAAACCCAAGTATTACGGTCTGGTTAACATCTATATCTCTTTCGCTGTCCAAACGCAGGTATCCTATTTTAAAAGTATTGTCGTCGTATCCTCCTTTATTGGAATATTCAAAACCACTAAAATGCCTACTATCATAACCAGCCCTATAGATTAGGTTGAAATCATCACTCAATTTATAATTGGCATTGACGGTACCGTATACGTGTTCGACAATATCGTTGGTCCCGGTATTGTGCAACATCCACAGCGGATTTGTATCATTTCTGTAATACACGGATTCCCCGGTCAATGGATTCTGATAGGGAAGCTCGGTCAAATCAATCCATCGAGGCTGATAGTAGACTACATTGAAAATACTTTCACCGTACACCCTATTTACTTTTCGTGACGAATAGTTAAGGGTAGCGCTAAGGTCCAACTTGTCGGATATCTGGGCACGCCCTCCGACACTGATGTTAAACCTTTTTAAATCGTTATGGTCTATAATTCCTTTTTCATCCGTATAGCCAGCGGTAATATTGAAACCGACCTTTTCCTGCGATGTGGCCACGGTCAATGAATGTGTTGTCCCGACCCCTGTCCTGAATATATTCCGAACATTATTAGGTTTGGCGGAAATGTTCATGGTTGCACCTTCGTATTGTGGAAAAATATCGCTCAAAGGAGCATACGGATGGTCAATTGTACCAATATCCGAAAATGCGGGGCCCCAATTGGAAAGATAGGTAGGCTGGAACTCGCCCTCCCCTCCGTTGGAATAAGTATTCTGAAATTCAGGTAATTGTGACACCGTATTGGTATACACGGTGGTAGAATAACTAGCCGTAGTCTTTGCCTGTCCTGTTCTAGCGGAGCCACTTTTGGTCTGGATCAGGATAACCCCGTTCCTACCCTCACTACCATAAAGTACGGAAGCATTGAAACCTTTGAGTATGCTCATACTTTCAATATCGTTGGGGTTGATGTCCCTTAACAATCCATTGAAAGGTACATCGTTTACCACGATCAAAGGGTTGTTGGAGCCGGTTATCGATACATTTCCACGTATTCGTATAGGGGAATCGGAACCTGTCTGTCCATCGGCCGGGGTAATCACCACACCAGCAATCTTACCCTGTAGGGTCCTTGCCAAATCCGCTTCGGGACGCTGCTCGACCTCCTCCGATTTTACTTGTGAAATGGCATAACCCAAAGCTTTTTTCGATTTTTTGATACCTTGAGCGGTTATCACGACCTCTTCCAGCGCCTGAGCCGTTTCTTTCATCACAACGTCTATCGTAGCTTGGTCACCTACCTTTACCTCCTGTGTCTCGAACCCCATATGCATAAATTGGAGCACATTCTCGGGATAAGGTACCGCAATACTGTAGTTACCATCAAAATCCGTTGTGGCCCCCTTGGTGGTTCCTTTGATCAAAACAGTTACATTGACCAAAGGAAAACCTTCTTGGTCGGTAACGGTACCGGAAACATTGATCTGTGATCGTCGATTTCTCGAATCCGCTTTTTTTACCATTATGGTGTTGTCCGTTGTCAGTACAACGTTTAGGTCGCCCGGTTCCAAGCTTTTTCTTAAAAGCCTATTGGTGCTGATCCTGCCTTTTTTTACCGTTATCTCCGGATAATCATCGAACATCCCCACCTCGTAGATAAAACTGTAGTCGGTTTGGCTCATAATAAGGTCAAACACCTCATCAACGGTCATTGCCCCGTCAAGGTCTATTTTAATACTGGAGTTTTGTGAAACAAGATCATTGGGCGTAAAACTGAATACCGTAAGACAACATAGAAATATAAATGTTCTCATGAGTAGCAATAAAAGTCGATTGCCAAAAAGCAACCCAACTTTCGTTAGTTTAGTTTTCATAAATTTGATTGTTATTAGTTAGTTCTGAACAATTAATTGATAATACTATCCGGGGACTGAACCATTTAACTTTGGCGAGTTTGGTTCGTCCCCTTTTTTGGGTTCTCTTTTAAGTCATATACTGGTTTTTAAGGTTCTACTTCCTTTTATGGCTGGTTATTTTTTACTTGAGTATGACGGTTTTATCGTTGATCTCATAACTGTGCAATGAACTGGACATGATGACGGACAGCACTTCCTCGATACTCTGGTTCTTCCTAAGCACTCCTTTGAACTTTCTTTCCTTAAGCGAGCTATTCTCAAAGACCACTTCCATATCATACCATCGGGAAAGGGTCTTCATTATATCGCTCAAAGACTTCTTTTTAAAGCTAAAAACTCCTGATTTCCAAGAGGTTTCAGAGAAGACATCAACATTGGAAACAGAGATTAGGCCCGTGTCCAAATCAAGTCTTGATTGCTCCCCAGGAGTCATCTCCAGGGCTTCCTCTCCTATCTTTACCGATACCTTTCCTTCTACAAGCGTTGTAAGCACTTCGGATTCCTCCCCATAGGCCTTAATATTGAATTGGGTTCCCAATACTTGGATTTCTTGTTCTTTGTGATATACTTTAAAATCGTCACCGTTGTTATTTTCGCTCGATGCCACCTCAAAGTAGGCCTCTCCATATAGTAAGTATACTTCCCGACTCTGTCCTGGAACGAACTCTACCGGGTATTTTAATTTGGACTCCGAATTGATCCAGACCTTGGTACTGTCCGAAAGCTGAAGGGAGTACTGGCCTCCTCTTGGTACGGTAAGATAATTGTATTCGACCTTGTTGTTTTGACCCTTGGGGGAATAAACCACTTGATCCCCCTTTGCTTTCAAAATTTCGTTGCTATAATCTGTTTCCTTTCCCAAGGTGATGTCGCTTCCGTCTCCAAGGGTCAATACAGCGGCATTCTTCCCTGGCTGTATTTTGTTGTTGGTCACCACTGGTGCAGGCACTACGGGATCGTTCGTGGAAAAAAGACTGTCCTTGAAAATAAGGCCCGAGGTTACCACGACAATGATCACTGCAGCATATTTTAGCAATGAAGCGTACTTGTTCTTCTTTTCGACAATCTTGAGCTTTTTTTGCAGTTCCTTGCCATTTGGAAAGTGCTGATTTGAATTCAACAAATGGTTGATCTCTACAAACTCATTAAAATAATTCTGGTTTTCCTCAGATTTGAGCCACTGCAATAATTCCTCCGACTCTTGCTCGGAAATTCGATTTTCAACTAATTTTAGCAGTAATTTATCAACCTTCGTTTGATTCATACTTAATAATTATTTAATCTTATGACGCGGGAGGATCCCATCCCCCCCCTTTAAAGGACAAAAAATTTATGTTTTTGCTCTTTTTTTAAAAAAACAACCTCTTTTTGCAGCAGCGTACTGACATATTTATACTGAATGCCCTCAAGAAAGGAGACAAAAAAGTCTTTGAAAAGCTCTATTCCTCCTATTACCAAAAGTTGTGTTCCTTCCTTTTGAGTTATTGCCAAGATCACGAGATCATTGAGGATGTGGTGCAAGATGTTTTTTTGAACCTATGGGACAAGCGCAGGGAAATCAAGATCCAAACTTCTTTGAATGCTTTTCTTTATAAGTCAGTGTACAATAAACTCATGGATAAATACAGACATCTCAGGCTTAGGAACGAAATGCTTTCCTCCTACTACCATACGGCCGTCATGCTAGCTGTGGAAAAAGAAGAGGACCGACCAAAAAAGCACATAATACTGTTGCGCCAATGTATGGAAGGACTTCCTGATAAATGCAGAGAGGTCTTTTTAGGGGGCAAGGTCCGCGGACTGAACTACAGTGAAATCTCAAAAGAATTTGGAATTTCAACAAAAACGGTAGAAGGACATATTGCGAGAGCTTACAGACTTTTGAAAGAGTGTATGGATAAGTATAAATAACCAAGGAAAAAGCTCAAATTCAAATAAAGGATAAAGCCTCCCACTAAAATTTTACGGAAAGTAGCTTCCCTTCGGATAAAACAGCATGAGCATATTGGTTTTCCTTCATTTGAATCTCTGACCTTATTTGAATCAATCCTACAAGTCAAGGTGTATGTGTGACTTTTTCAGATATTTAAAACACATCGTCATTCTTGAAATTTCAAGCTTCAAACTTTCGATTTCAGTCTTTCTATGGTGGGGCATGTCCATCAGTGGAGATCATTTGCCCTTTAGACCCCCAAATACGGAAGGTATCGATAAAGAATGTCACTAAAACGGATACTTTGAACCACCTCACACCCCATATAGATAGCTGTTTATCGGTCATATGATTTCACAATGCTCATTTTTTCCGTTTAAGACGGTATACCACAACCGTGATTTGTACCCTTGATTCCTTTTTCATGAACTATTCGTTGCAAATCTACTGTAAATCAATATATTTAGATTACATTTACAGTCGTTCCATTTTTTAGAACCCTCAAAATAGTAATATCAACTGCCGATGGCGGTCCCTCGTTAAGCAATTCTAATACGGTCTTCCTTCACGTTTTTTACCCATTTTGAAGTAAGTAATTGTTTAACATAATCTTCATTTTGAAGTGATTTAAACTTTTTTTGGATCGAAAGATAGGGCT
>NZ_JAHZSV010000023.1 GCF_019457905.1 Flagellimonas abyssi
AAGGCCCTTCACAAACGTGAAGGGCCTTTTTTGTTTTTATATAAGGTATTTTTACCACTGCAAAATGTAGATATAACTTATACCATTGGACTCCCAAACCAACCCTGTTTTACTTGAAGAAAAATTGCATGCATATTCCCATGCACTGGGCATCGTACTGGCGGCTATAGGAGGAATCCTTTTATTCGAAAGTGACTTGGGAGCAATGCCTTTCATGAAAGGTGGTATCACTGTTTATGTAGCTTCTTTACTCTTATTGTTTACGGCCTCAACAATCTATCATGCCGTGGAAAATCCAAAATTGAAGAAAAAACTCAGGATTCTGGATCATATCAGTATATACTATTTGATTGCAGGAACCTATACTCCCGTATGCCTGTCCGTTTTATTACCATCCGAAGGATGGCTATTGTTCTATTTGGTATGGGGTATTGCGCTGTTCGGAACGGTACTTAAAATATTTTTTACGGGCAGATTTGAGGTTTTTTCGCTGGTCCTTTATGGAGTGATGGGCTGGCTGATTGTAATAGATCTGCCATATTTATTGGAGTATATGTCCTCATCTGGATTGCTATACCTTGCTGTTGGCGGAGCTTTTTATACAATCGGAATACTGTTCTACGCCGTAAAAAGGATACCGTACAATCATTTGATATGGCATTTTTTTGTCCTAGGAGGAGCGATATCTCATTGGTTATTGGTAAATAATCTAATAAATAATGTTGGGTAACGGCTAATCAAAAGGAAGGTTTACAAAATCGACTAATTACACCAAGTAAGCGATTCCGATTCCTAAGATAATTACCAATATTTTTCGAAGGTTAAATACATGTCCTTGGTCACTTTCAAACAAAATTATGGTTGATATATGGAAGAAAACCCCAATGGCCAAAGCAGTGAATAAGTGTCCGTAATCCGAAACCCACGGAGATGTGGAAATAAAGCTGCCCAAAGGTGTCATCAAGGAAAAAACGGCAATAAATAATAAGGTAGCGGATATCTTCATCTTGGAGTTGATCAAAAAGATACTCAAGATAATAGCAATAGGTAACTTATGTATGATTATTCCATAGAGTATTGAATCATTATTATGTATTGGTACGCCTTCTATCAAAGCATGTATACATAGACTTACGAACAATAGGATGGGGAACTTGTTCTCTTTTAGGTGAACATGCATGTGACCGTGTTCGGCTCCTTTCGAAAAAAATTCCAGAAAAACCTGCATAAGGATACCCCCTAGGATATACAAGGCTATTGTTTTAGGTTCATGGCCATCATAAACCTCAGGTAATAGCTCAAAAAAGGTTAGCGACAAGAGGAAAGCCCCACTAAAGGCAAGTAGTAATTTGATATTGTCGTTATTGGAGGGCCTTGTAAACCATACAAAGGCAAAGCCGGACCAAACGGCCAAAATCGGAATAATGTAGATAATACTTGAAGGAAAATTCATGCTCTAAATCAAGGGAGTAAAAATAGTCTATTTTTGCGGAAAGAAATTACAGGAACATGGCAGGAAATTTTAAAATGATGGCCAAGACCCTTTACGGATTCGAGCCAATTTTGGCCAAAGAACTCCGTAATCTCGGGGCCAGCAATGTTGAAGAAGGTGTTAGAAACGTATCTTTTGAGGGGGATACCGGTTTTATGTACAAGGCGAACTTGTGCCTTAGGACGGCCTTAAGAGTCTTTAGACCCATCAAAACATTTCGGGTATTCAACGAAAAGGATCTATACAGACATATTTATGAATTGGATTGGGCCGGTATCTTCGATGTGGAGAAAACCTTTGCTATTGATAGTGTAACTAGTACCAAGGTTTTTGATAATTCAATGTTTGTGTCCTTAAAGGCCAAAGATGCCATTGTGGATAAGTTTAGGGAGATAGTTCGCGAGCGTCCGAATGTAAAGACCCAAGATCCGGATATTAGAATCAATATCCATATTTATAACAACACCTGTACGGTTTCTTTGGACAGTTCGGGGAATTCCCTCCATCAACGGGGATATCGTATTCTAACGAATATTGCTCCTATCAATGAGGTTTTGGCCGCAGGCCTGTTGCTTAAAACCGGATGGGACGGACAATCCAACTTTTTTGATCCCATGTGCGGGAGTGGAACTTTTCTGATAGAAGCAGCTATGATTGCCTGCAATATACCGGCGAACATTAATAGGGAGTCCTATGCATTTATGCATTGGAAGGATTATGATGCCGACCTGTACCAGAAAATTGTGGACGCGAGCTTAAAAAAAGTCCGTGAGTTTAATTACAAAATCATTGGGTACGATAAAGCTCCCTCAGCTGTAAGGAAAGCCCAAGAGAACGTGGACCATGCCAACCTGTCGGATTATATAACCGTGGAACGCAAAGACTTTTTTAAGGTTGATAAGCCACTTGAAGGAAAACTGCACATGCTGTTCAACCCTCCTTACGGTGAACGATTGCCCATTGATATGGAAATCTTTTATGGGAAAATAGGGGACACGTTTAAACAGATTTACCCTGGAACCGATGCTTGGCTTATTACATCAAATTTGGAAGCCTTAAAACATATTGGTCTAAAAACATCGAAAAAAATTAAAACTTTTAACGGTAAATTGGAGTCGAGACTGGTAAAGTATGAAATTTACGAGGGAAGTAAAAAGGCCAAATTCAGTGAAGAGAATTAGTTGCGAATCAAATAAAAATTGCGATTTCTCTAAAAATAGATTTGGTGGAAAACAAAAGAATTAGTTAGATTTGGAGATGTGTTTAGAACACAACTAACTAACTCAACCAAATTTTGTGGAAGGAGTCCTCAGAGGCTCCTTTTACTTTTCTGACCAAATGGCAAGTTCGTTACCGGAAGAATCGGTGAAATGGAATCTCTTGCCGCCTGGAAACTCAAAAATCTCCTTACTGATTATTCCTCCTGCACTAATTACACGCCTCTGTATTTCCTCAAGATTTTCGTGATACAGTACAACAAGTACTCCGTTCACAATAGGTTTTGTAGTCAATTCAAAACCACCCGCAACCCCACTTCCGGAAAACGCAGTATAGTTGGGTCCGTAATCGGTAAAGGTCCAACCAAAGGTATTGGAGTAAAATATTTTGGTCTGTTCAATATCGGTGGACTTGAACTCGATATAATCGATTGGCGTAGTCTTCATGTTATTGGCCGTTTTCTTCCGATTTCTTTTTGTCCTTTTTGTAAAGGGGAATAAAGTAGCTGATAGAGTAGTTGTAGTTTACCCCAAAATTACTTCCGTCCGTTACCTTGTTGAATCCTGGAATCCATAGGTTTGGAAATTGCTCGTCTTCAGAATTGGTCACAAGAAATCCCAGTCGTGCACTCATCCCCACAAAAATGTTGGCAAAAAGTTCCACTTTGGTGCCCACAACAAATTCGAGCCAAGAGGCCGACAGTCCGCTAAATTCTCTATTGGGATTTTCACCAGGTAAAAACTCGGGATTAAAGAACTGGTTGGTCTCATAAAGACTATAATTGTTAAGCGTTTGGCTAAAGCTTGCCACGGCATAGCGACCACCAATGGTGATGGCATTGTTCATACCGTACCAGTTGGTGTAGGTATTCATGTCCACACCTGCTTTTATATAACTTCCAGAAGTTTCATAGTCGTAAAGAATAGTGTTGTTCAGGTTTTCATCCTGTTTTTTGGTCTCGTTGCCAATTTCAGCTGCCAGATATAGTTTTCGGGTCAGCCTGTAATCACCTACTAATTCTAGTCCTGTATAATCTTCATCAACAAAAGAAAGTACCAATTTGCTAATGTCCGCACCGACCCGTAGTCCATATGGGTCTTTGTAAACGACGGTATCTTTTGGTGAAAGATCTACGGGTTCACTTTGTGCCAAAACCAAAATAGGGAGGAGGCCAATTATGATGCTAATGAAATATTTTGACATGGATAGTATTAGTATTTTCTACATTGGGTTCGACAACCTTGATATCTTGAATCCAGTTTTCTGCACCTTCGGCAAGGGTAACGGAAATATTGTTGTAATTGGTCACAAATCCGCAGGCTCTGGATACAAATGCCTCCCCTAACTCATAGGAAATTGTCAAAGTATCAATATTTCCCGTTTCCAGCTCTGTTTCCTCATCATCAGCAGATTCTGAAATAATTTGATACATGGTAGTGGTGGCGGTACTTCGCAATGGGACCTGCAGCGAATCCGGTGATTCGGAACGGTCACTAAATGAACTATTGGTCAAAATACTGTCAATATCAATATTGCGAATCCTAATGGAGGCCACATTTTTCACTAAAGTGGTATCGGCAATATCAAAAAAACCGATGACCAAAAGCGGTGTATCGCCGTCAACACATATATCGTCTTTTTCACAGGAAGACACATAAAAAAGTATTGTGGTTATAAGTAGGATGGGGATTATTTTCTTCATTAGGATAAATATGGGTTTTTATGTCAAAAATTATACCCGTTTTTCCAAAAGTACAACATTTTCAACATGGTGCGTCTGTGGGAACATATCCACGGGTTGAACCTTGGTGACCTTGTATTGTTCTTTCATAAGAGCCAAATCCCTGGCCTGGGTTGCGCTGTTGCAGCTTACGTAAACAATTTTTGGAGGTGCCACTTGGAGCAGTTGTTCAACTACTTGTTTGTGCATCCCATCCCTTGGAGGGTCGGTAATGATAACATCGGGTTGGCCATGTGCAGCGATAAAATCATCGTTGAATACATTTTTCATATCACCAACATAGAAATCCACATTGGAGATGTTGTTGTGCAGAGCATTGGCCTTGGCATCTTCAATGGCTTCGGGCACGGATTCAACTCCGACCACTTTTTTAGCTTTTTTCGAGACAAACTGCGCTATGGTTCCCGTTCCTGTGTACAAATCATATACGAGCTCGTCTCCAGTGAGTCCGGCAAAATCCCTAGTGACTTTGTAAAGTTCGTATGCCTGTGCAGAATTGGTCTGGTAAAAGGACTTGGCGTTGATCTTGAACTGGAGACCTTCCATTTCCTCAAAAATATGATCGCGACCCGAAAAACAGATGATTTCTTGATCGTAGATGGTATCATTACCCTTGGAATTGATTACGTATAGCAGTGCGGTTATTTCTGGAAATGTCTCCTTTAAATGATTCAAGAGTAATTCCCTGTTTTTGGTATCCTCTTCAAAGAATTGGATGAGCACCATAATTTCCCCGGTTGATGATGTACGTATCATCAAAGTCCGTAGAAGTCCTTCCTGTTTTCTTGGATTAAAAAATGTAAGTCCGTTTTTGTTCGCAAAACTTTTTGTTTCCAATCGTATCGCGTTGGAAGGGTCTTGTTGTAGGTGACATTTTTTAATGTCCAAAATTTTGTCCCACATGCCTGGAATATGGAAGCCCAAAGCATTTCTGTCATCTATCTCCTCATCCGAATTGATTTCTTTCTGCGTTAACCACCGGCTATCAGAAAACGAGAACTCCATTTTGTTCCTGTAAAAATACTGTTCCTTGGACCCGAGAATAGGAGTGGTGTCCGGCAACTCTAGGTTGCCAATACGCTTTAGGTTATTTTCCACCTCTTTTTGTTTAAAATAGAGTTGGTGCTCGTAGCCCATGTGTTGCCATTTGCAACCGCCACAGGTACCAAAATGTTGGCAAACGGGTTCGGTTCTTCTATCTGAAAAGGTATGGAAATTGGTGGCAACCCCCTCAAAATAGGCTTTTCTTTTTTTTGTGGTCATCACATCCACCACATCACCGGGTACGGCATTGGTCAAAAAAATAACCCTTCCGTCCGGGGCCTTACCCACGGATTTTCCCTTTGCTCCGGCATCGATTACCTCTACGTTTTCGAACGTTTTTCTCCTTCTGTTTTTACGCATGCCGCAAAAGTAAGTTCTTTTTGGTATTTCACGGAACGTAGCTTCTTAAATTGCATGTAAACTTTAGGTGAAAAGCAAGGGAATCTGGCAGGGAAAAATTACGTTTTCATCAATTAATTTGTAATTTGCGGGCACTCCAAGGGATGATTTCTCTCCCACGCTGCTTTTTCGAGACTTCGAAAGAATAAAGGTACAGTAGGAATGGTTATTTTATCAATTTTAATCATTTAATGAAATGGCTGTTTTAGAGCATTTAACATCGCAGCAAGCGATAGATTTGGAAAACAAGTACGGAGCGCACAATTACCATCCACTTCCTGTGGTGTTGAGCAAGGGCGAAGGTGTATATGTGTGGGATGTGGAAGGAAAGAAATACTACGATTTTCTTTCTGCCTATTCGGCGGTAAACCAAGGGCATTGCCACCCAAAAATAGTTGGGGCCATGGTAGAGCAGGCAAAAACATTGACTTTGACTTCCCGTGCATTTTATAACGATATGTTGGGAAAGTATGAAAAATATGCTACGGAAACCTTTGGGTTTGATAAGCTGTTACCGATGAACACTGGGGCCGAAGCTGTAGAAACTGCATTGAAGGTATGTAGAAGATGGGCTTACCAGAAGAAAGGTATTCCTGAGAATCAAGCTAAAGTGATTGTTTGTGAAAACAATTTCCATGGTAGAACAACAACCATTATTTCCTTCTCTAATGATGAAGTGGCAAGAGAGAACTATGGGCCATATACTGAAGGTTTTGTAAAAATCGAGTACGATAATTTGACCGCTTTGGAGAATGCACTTAAGAGCAATCCGTACGTAGCAGGTTTTTTGGTGGAACCTATTCAAGGAGAAGCTGGGGTCTATGTCCCATCTGAAGGATATTTGAAAGAGGCAAAGGCACTTTGTGAAAAGTATAATGTGTTATTTATCGCTGACGAAGTGCAAACTGGTATTGCCAGGACCGGTAAGATGCTTGCAGTTGACCATGAAAATGTAAAACCTGATATTTTGATTTTGGGCAAAGCCCTTTCTGGCGGGGTGTATCCGGTTTCAGGTGTTTTGGCCAATGACGATGTTATGGAGGTGATTACACCAGGAAGTCATGGGAGCACCTTTGGGGGGAATCCTGTAGCCGCTGCGGTAAGCACTGCTGCTTTGGAAGTAATCAAAGAGGAGAATTTGGCACAGAATGCAGAAGAGTTGGGCGAACTGTTCCGCGAGGAGCTGAACAAGTTTATCCCTTCCTGCGATTTAGTTGTAAAGGTGAGGGGGAAAGGATTATTGAATGCTATTGTAATCAACGATACGGAAGAAAGTTCCACTGCATGGGACATCTGTATCGCGCTAAAGGAGAATGGACTTCTTGCCAAACCAACACACGGTAATATCATTCGTTTTGCACCACCGTTGGTCATGGACCGGGAGCAGTTAATGGATTGCGTGTCCATTATAATTAAAACGCTGAATGAATTTACGAAGTAGTATTGATAAGAATAGAAAAGGGCGGTGAAATCACCGCCCTTGTTGTTTTTGGATAGATTATAATTTGTTATAAAAACTTATACCCTAATCCAACGGTAAGGTAGTTTCCTCTTACTTTGACATCTTCACTACCGGTGTAGGAGTTGTTGATTTGAAAGGTATATCTGGCCTCAACAAAAAAGTCGTCCGTTATATCATATCCAAGGCCTCCTGCGATATCAAATTCTACACTGCTATAATTTTCAATGGAATCTTCAAGGGAGAAAACCAATTGTGGACCAGCTTGAAGGTTAAACTTCTCTGAAATGGCAAATTTTCCAAGAATAGGAAGCATTAGTCCACTTGAACCATCTACGTTGGCATAGAGAAGTTCAGGTTGTACATTGAAGTTTTCAGAGACATTAAAGTCCGCTACTGCTCCCAAATAGAATCCAGATTCCGATGCAGATATACTAATGTCGCCTGCTTTAACACTTCCCCGTGCATTGAGATATCCTGCGGTCGCTCCAAATCTAACTTCTTGTGCTTGAGATGAGTAGGTGAATCCTAATACAGCAATAGCAACTAATAAAAGCTTTTTCATATTTAATTAAAGTTAATGTTACGGCGGCAAATATAGAATTAAAAACGAATGGATTCTTTATTTACTGAATAAGACCTGTGTTTTTAATTCCAATTTTTAACAAACCAAATCTCACAAAAAAATGCTTTTAAATTGCTAAACTTCTTCTTTGGATTCTATGGACATTTCGCAACCATATTCATCAGCAAAAAAATTATCCAAATCATCTGCTTTTAAAGCTAGGTTCTTTAGGTTCTGTTTGATGGTGTCCGCATAATCTGAGAATATATCGGAAAGATGAACCCTGTACGAAAGATAAATTTGGTTTTGATGAATACCCAAATAATAGGGTTCCACATTTGCTTCCAACAAGTGGGTCAATAGTTCTTGAATATTCTGTTTGGGGAGATTGTTCATTGGGGAAGTTGCGACCAAGTAATCTCTTTTAAAAACGAAAATCCTGATCAGGGCACTTCCTTGATGGAATTCCCAATAATCCCTACCAGCACGTCCAAGAACCGGGTCGATACCCAAATCTGTCAAGGCACTTTCTACAAATTGGGCAAAGTGGCTTTTCTCGAACTCTTCCCAAATTGAAATATCCATGTTGTTCCCGCAATTGGTACAAAATTCTGATTCTTGATCTGTATAGTTATCGCAGGAATTACATTTTACGTTATAGGTGGTTTTGTTTTGAAGCAGTGCAAAGTCGCTCATCTCTTTTATCAAGTCTATGTGTTTTATTCCAAACCCCACGTTATCTGCATTATTGAATTTTGATGTGGTGACCCCGACAAGTACACCAGCTTCATTGAGCATAGGGCCACCGGAATTTCCGGGATTGACCGCGGCATCGGTCTGAATGTAATTTCTACTGCCCATAGGTTGACTCGTGGCGGATACGATTCCCTCCGTAATGGTATAGGGCATGCCAAACGGATAACCATTTATAAAAATTCTTTGCGTGTTTGCAATTACAATTTCTTCTTGCAGTGAAATATCTGTATTTACGTTCTTGAATCCATCAATGCTTAAAAAGGCAAGGTCCACTTCTGGGTTTACCATAACAACCTTTCCTACATGCCTATCTTTTTTATGGTCTTCAACGGCAACTATTTTTTCTCCTTTAATCACATGATAATTGGTAATGATGTGGTCATGGCCGCTTACTGTAAAACCGCTTCCCGTTCCAGAAGCTGTTACTATTTTAAAAACTGATTTTCTTATGTTTTCCACGTTATTTGGTTTTTGGTTAGCTGAATAATTTTGAGAAGAGGCTCCTTTTTTCTTTTTTCTTTTCACCTGAACTACCTGCCGTGCCATTCAAAAAGGCATTGAATGTATTGAGCAAAATAGGCCTGGCATCATGCAGCTCCTTACCGGAAACTTTTTCCAGGGTATCGTATATGGCATTTTGGTGATGCTCCTCCAAATTGTAATTGTATATCATTTTTAAAAAGGAATATTGCAGATAATAGCAGAGCATCAAATTGTTGTTTTCCTTTACATAAGAATTGACATATTGTTCCAAGTTCTTGGCATAGTCCTGCAAAATTTCGTTGGAACTACGCCATTTGAGGGAAATCAACGTCTTGGCGTGGTATATATCCTCCATAAACTCTTCTTTAGGTTTGGCAAGGAGCTTTTGCATAAAGTTCACTCCTTTATCGATCCTATGGTTAAAATCAATCTGTCCATTGAAGAGATTACTGACATATTCTTCCAATTTGGTCCTTAATGTTCCATGGACACAGGGAATATTGACGATTTTTAGCAATGAAATCACGATAATGTCCCATTGGAAGTCGTTCCATCTTTTCTCTTTAAAAAAGAGGCTGTAATTATTGTAGTCTTCTAAAATATCACTGATTTGGTGCCATACGGTTTCCTTTTCTACCTCGGATAATGGAGTGATACTTGACTCTTTGTAGAACTCAGCTTTGTATTTTTCTATGAATTCATCATCATAATTATCAGCATAAACACTGATTTCCCTTAATAGGTCATACACTTTATAGGGTTGACAAAGCTCTAGTGGGGTTTCATATTCAAACCAAAGTACATTGTCCCTAAGATGGATTTGTGCCAATGTTAACGGATTGAAATTGATTTCTGCCACGCGCCGGAACAGGGCAACTTTGTTTGTTTGTTCAGTAATCTTTACAAAAGGCGCCTTTATTGTGAAGGTATCTTGCGTAATCGAAATGGAAATCTCAGCAGAACCCTGACCTTGAGTAATTTGAATTTCATCTTCAATACTATGGCCTTTAAGCACATTTGAATTGATATAGTTGATGGTTTCGATCAATGCCGTTTTATAGTTTTTGGCATCGTAGGCATCCATAGCCTTGCTCCAGTAAGAAACGTCCATAAGTGGGTCGTCCTCACTTTTAATAGGTCTTGTGAACCTAGGAAGTACATGTTTCATTATTATAGGTTAAGAAATTACAAATCAGATTGGGGTGAGGTTGATTTGTATTTTTTAGTGAGGTCGTACTATAATACTATGGCTAATATCGTCTTTTTTTTGAAAAAACCGATAGAGGACAAATTATTTTGGATGGTAATGTAAAGTAAATCAATTGACTAATGTTATTGACTGACAGCGGCTTCGAGTAAGCGAAGTTGTTTTTTATAGGCGTTGAAGCTTGCTTCAATCCCAATAGGAAGTGTTGAGTTTTGGGGAATATGGCCAAAACTCATTCCATATACAGCAGGAATGTTCAAGGGTTTTATCCTGTCCATGATTACCTCTCTCAATGTAAAGTTTTCAGTGGTTCTTTTACGGTCGCAGCCTTTGCAGACACCGAAGATAATCCCCTTGGCCTTTAAAAAACTGTCTACTTCAGAAAGTTGTGTCAACATACGATCCATTCGGTATGGCGCTTCTTCCACATCTTCTAAAAAAACAAGTTTATCCGTAAAGTCGAGTTCGTAAGGCGTTCCGATCATGGCGGTGACCAAGGTCAGACTGCCACCAATGAGCTCTCCTTGCGCAACGCCGGGAGTAATGGTGTAGCGATAGTATTCGCTATTGCGGTATTGTTTTGGGTCCTTTAAAATGGCATTTTTAATGGGCAGGGTTTCTTGCGGTTCCATCAAAACCTTTTTAAAATAAGCTTGACTGTACTCATCATCGAGTGTTTTGCCCACAGGGCCATGGAATCCCACAAGGCCTGTTTTTTTGTAGATGGTATTGATCAAGGCCGTAATATCACTGAACCCTATCAATGCTTTTGGGTTTTCCTCGATAGCATCGTAGTCCAACATACCAAGGATGCGTGTACATCCGTATCCACCACGGGCGCAGAGAATGGCATCGATATCGGGATTTGCGAACATTTCGTTCAAATCGGCAGCCCGTTCCTCATCTGTATTGCTGAAATAACCATAGTTTCCTTTGATGCGGTCGGTATAGAAGGTTTTAAAACCCATTTTTTCCAAAGTGTCGACAGCAAGATAGAGCTCCTCCAATTTTATGGCAAAACCTGGGGCCACAAGACCAATGGTATCACCGGGGCTTAATTTTTTAGGCTTTACTTTGGTTTTGGCAAAGGAGTCGTTGCCCCAACTTGTTTGATGCAAAAGGGTTGCAGCTCCAAGGACTGTAGCAGATTTTAAAAAACTTCTTCTTTTGGACATTTACATTGGATTTTGGCAACGCAAGGATAAAAATGCACAAAAATTAGAAGAAAAACACGAACTAATCACTGTTTCTTTCTGACCGTCTTAACTGTCGTTGGATTTTTCTGATGGCAGATTCGATGGACTTCTCAGGTTCGATGATATTGTACTCTCCCCAAAAGTCTGGGTCGGAAAAGCCGGAGGCTTCATCACTCAGGATAATCGATTTCCGGATTCGCTGACGATACTTTGGTCTTTCGTCCTTGCTTACCGTTTCCCAGTCGGTAATGGCCATTTCAGCAGTCATACTATACTGTGAGTTGAACCATTTGTCCGCCCAATCCACTTTGAACTCCATAAAAACACTGCTGTAGCCATAGTGCCATTTGCCATTCTTTTCACGGTAATCCACCCGGTAGGATACTTCGGTGGGCCAAACATCTACTTTAGCAGGCTTTCTGCGAACAAAAAGTTGTGCGGCTTGGTCTCTATCGGTAATGTTCAATGAAAAAACGGCTCCGGTCAGAATTTTATTCTCTACATCGATATACAGTTCCCCTTGGTACAATGGTTCCAAAATTCCTTCATGCTGGTTGAACCTGATGACATAGATTAATCTATCATTGGTTCTTACGGAACGGTCAAAAGTAAATTTGTAATTGGTAAGTGATTCTTCCGAAAATATGTACTCGGGATACTTCATCATATCCACGTACAGCGTATTGTATGGACCTCCTTGAAGTTTCAGCGCTACAGTATCCAATTTACTGTAATCCGTACTTTTTCTGGCCTTGTATAGTTCAACGGCGTCTTCCCTTACAATGTTGTAGGGTGTTTTGTAAACATTTACAACGGCTTCGGCCAAGGAGACGTTTCTTCTACGTCTTTTTATGGTTTCCCTATAAAATGCAGTCATCAAGGAAGGATCCTGAAAATAGTTTTCATCCCTGTTCTTTAGTGTTTCCTTTACCAAGGCCATTGCATTTTTAGGTGCATTGATATTTATTTCCGAAAGTTGGGTTACGGATACCTCCAAAGAAATTTCGTTGCCTTGACGCTCCAGACTTGAAATTGGCAATATTTTGGTTCTGTACCCTAAAAATGAAACTACCAAGTTTTTACTGACATGCTCTTTGGGTACCTTCAGAAGAAAATTTCCTTCCGTATTGCTAATGGTGCTAATGTTTGTACCCTCTACAGTGAGTGTGGCAAAGACAAGGGCCTTGTTGCCCGATGCTTCCTTAACCTCCCCACTATACTCGTTGTAATCAAGCTCGGTGTTGTTTTGCTGAAATGCCAAGGATGACTGAGGTACTAACATGACCAAGGCAACAATTATATATAAGAATGTGGCCTTGAATTGTAAGGGTAAAAATATTGATGGGGTTCTTAATTGCATATCCGCAATTTTTCCTTGTTACTTTTACTAAATGTACAAAAAAAAGGAGGTATGTATCAATGCTTTTTTCGTTAAAAAAAGCGAATAATACCCTCAAAACCAGATAAAAACCTAATCTACCATAAAAATTGCATTGGCAAAGAACAGTTTTCCGTTTTCCCAAAATCCTCTAAATAGTGGATTGTCCACCATATAAATAACCTGGCCCCGGCCATGGTTTTCAATACCGAAGATTAATGACTCCGAAATCTTTTTCCTTGCTTCCGCTCCGGCAAAGCCTGAAAATGGTTTTGTATTTTGTTCGAGATATACTGCATTCCCGTTGTCCAGATATTCATAAGCGCTGCTGCCCAGTTTTAGGGAGAAATAGTCAGAGCCATATCCGTAGGCTAAAGGGTTGGAGTTGTCTACTTTGGTTTTGAAGATAGCCCCTGTAATGGCCCCTTTGATACGTTCCCGCTCCCAGTCCTTGTAGGGTTGTGGAGCGTTTTCATCGTTTTCTGTTTCTTCCAATTTCTTTTTTTGGATGCCAAATCCCTTTTCGCCATCAAGGGCATCAATGGAGCCGCCCATAGCAATGATCTTACCGCCTTTTCTTACCCAACTTTTAAGCTCGGTAAGCTCGTCCTCATTAAAGTAGTTGCCGTAACGGCCATCTGGTAATACAAGGACATCATATTCGTAAAGGTCTACTCGGTCGGCGTACTCATCGTCTATTACGGTAAGCGGGTAGTGCAATTGCTGCTCAAAAAAGTGCCAAATCTCACCAAATCGAAGTGTGGAGGTAGGCCCTCCGGACAATACGGCAATTTTAGGTTTGGAAATCATTTGAATGGATGAAGAACCAAAGTCCTTGCCCGAATCTACAAACCCTGTTCCTGTAGATGTAATGTCTTTTTTGAATTTTGCAGCAATGGATTGCAGGGTCGGAATAAAGTCTTCTTTATTTTCATTATCGCCCTTGGTGATGATCAATGTGCCTCTTTCAAAGGACTTCCCCTCAATAGTAAAAGGGTGGTCCGCTTTTCGAACCCTGATTCCTTCTTTTAGCAGAGCCGCTAAAAAGCGTGCGTCGTCCATACTGTTCCAATCGGTCAAATAAGCATAGCTTCCACTCGCAATGTTCGAGGAGGGCACAGTTTCTTGGGCATTTTGGGAAGCAATTGCTGATGTTGATGCAATCGCATCCAAGCCGTATGCATAGGGTAAAGACCATGCGGTAATGTCATAGGTCAACGAATCGGACAGTTTAGCGTTGGGTTCGAAAAGTACTTTTACCAATGTTCCCTTAGGTTGGTCCGTAGATACCACCATTCCATTTTTATTGATGGAAATGCTGCCGTTGCTTCCAGAACCATAACTATGGCCCTTGTAAGAGCCGCTTGTAAGGTCACCGTATTCAATGTTATGTTTTTCCAAAAGGGATTTAAGAGCATCCAATTTGTCCTTCTCTCCTTTGAGTACGTAGCTTTTATATTTAAAATCTTTGCTTTGATGGAACTCTCTGAATTCTTGGTTGAGTTTTTCCGCGTTTTGGGAAGATACTTCCACGGTAGAAAGCCCGGTGGTAAAGTGATGAGCAATTCTATCTTTCAATGTCAGTGTATCGCCGATAGCGGTTATAATGCCCAAACCAGCTTGTCCGCTGCCCCCTTGTTCATAGGTCATGCCAATGGCCCCATTATAAATAGGGTAGGTGTCTCCGTAACTTGGATACAGCAGGTCAAAGACTTCTTTGGTAAAATAGAACCACCCGTTGGCATCAAAATATTTTGCATGGTTTCTACCCAAAGTCACCTGGAAATCGCGCTGAAAATCGGTAATTACCTCGTGATAGGGCTCTGCAGCCGGGGCAAAGTAATATGGGCTGTTCACACCTTGTTCATGGAAGTCCACGTGTACATGGGGCAACCATTGATTGAACATTTTTAAACGTTGCTGGCTTTCTATCTGTGTAAGCCAGGCCCAATCACGGTTAAGGTCGAACATATAGTGGTTGCTCCTGCCGCTCCACCATCCTTCGTGGTGCTCCTTACTGTTAGGGTCCACTTGGTATGGTGTGTTTTTGTATTGATTGTACCAATTGCTGTACCTGTCCCTGCCATCAGGATTGATACATGGATCCATGATCACGACCGTATTTTCTAAATATGAACTTTTTTTGGTCAAAAGTTCATAAATGGTTTTCATGGAAGCTTCCGTACTCACACTTTCGTTCCCGTGCACGTTGTAGCTCAACCAAACAATTGCTTTGGAGGAATTTCCTGCACCCTCCGTGTCTTTTAAATGTTCCTGACGAATGGTCTCCAGATTGGCCAAGTTTTCCGCTGAAGACACATAGGCCAAGATCAAGGGTCGACGTTCGTTGGTTTTTCCGTAAACGGTTAGTTGTACCCTATCCGGAGCGGACTCGGCCAAGTACTCGTAGTAATCCACCACTTCATGATGCCTTGTGAACTGGGTACCGAGTTCATATCCCAAAAATTCGGATGGGGATTTTAACTGTTGTGCGGATAAAGAAATTGATGCTAATAGAATGAGGGAAAATAAAAATCTGGTCATGCTTGGTTTAATTGGTTTTACCAAATCTAATAATAAATTGAGCCAGAAACCTAATTTTATTGGGTAGGGACCATTCAAAATGTATAAAATTCAATTAACGTATTTTTGGGATGAGAAAAAAAGAAGAGACTTATCTTTGAACACCTCATTACTGTTTTAATGGAAGTAGAATGTATACCCTTTAAGGAGACCGGTTATTTTTCCCAATTAATTTGCGACTATTTAGATCAGAAAAAGGAGTTGTCTCCTTTTTACAATAGGTTTCCCCTACTCGAGAACTTTGATGACCAAATCAAAGAAAAGGCATCTAACTATCCCAAGACAAACAGAACTGTTCTGGTCAACTCTTTGAAAAACCAGTATAAAAATATTGAGATCTCCAATGGCACCCAAGAAAATATTGATGCGCTAAAGGATGAGAAGACCTTTACGGTGGTTACGGGGCATCAATTAAATCTTTTTACCGGTCCGCTGTATTTTCTATATAAAATCGTTTCCACCATCAACTTGGCCAAAAAGCTCAATGAGCAACATTCAGACCATCACTTTGTCCCTGTGTATTGGATGGCAACAGAAGACCATGATTTTGATGAGATCAATTACTTCAATCTGCACGGAAAAAAAGTGCTTTGGAACAAAAAAGCCGCTGGAGCAGTGGGCCGGTTGTCCACAGATGGATTGGAGGATGTTTTTGAAATCTTTGTAGCGGAGCTTGGTAATTTAGGGTTGACCGATAGCTTAAAAGAACTTTTTAGGTCGAGTTATCTTGAACATTCCAACTTGACCGATGCCACTAGATATCTTGCCAATGCCCTTTTTGGGGAACAGGGATTGGTAATTGTTGATGGTGACGACAAGGATTTGAAGCAATTATTGGTGCCCTTTGCCAAAAAGGATATTCTTGAGCAAACCCCGTTTAAAAGGATATCAGAAACTATTAAAGAACTAAGTAAAGCGTCTTCTGATTATAATATACAGGTAAACCCCAGAGAAATCAATTATTTTTATCTAAAGGATGGTCTGCGGGAAAGAATCGTGGAGAAAAATGGAAAATACGGGGTCGTTGGCACCCAAATCCAATTTTCCAGGGAAGAACTTCTTTCCGAGCTTGAGGCCAGTCCCGAACGTTTTTCGCCCAATGTGGTGGCGCGACCATTGTACCAAGAGGTGATTCTGCCCAACCTTTGCTACATTGGCGGGGGAGGAGAGCTGGCCTATTGGCTGGAGCTCAAATCGTATTTTAATGAGGTCGGGGTAACTTTCCCCATGTTGATGTTGCGCAATTCGGCCTTGTTGATAACGGAGAAGCAATCCGAAAAAGTAAAGAAAATGGGATTGAAGGTTTCTCATTTATTTATGAAGCAACATTCGCTCATCAATAAAAAGATACGTGACATTTCTAACATCGATATAGATTTTTCGCCCCAGAAAAAGTTGCTGGAAGAACAGTTTCAGCATATGTATGATTTGGCGGAGCAAACCGATAAAAGCTTTTTGGGAGCAGTGAAAGCTCAGGAAGTAAAGCAGAAAAAAGGGTTGGATGTCCTTGAAAAACGCTTGTTAAAAGCCCAAAAGAAAAAGTTGAAGGATCACGTGGTACGATTGACAGACCTTCAAAATGAACTTTTTCCGAACCAATCCTTGCAAGAACGGCAACTCAACTTCTCGGAAATCTATTTGGAAATGGGAGATACTTTGATTCCGTTGTTATTGGATAAGCTAGACCCATTTTCCAAGGATTTTATTGTTCTAAGGCGCGCTTAGCCGAAGTTTATAGGGCTTCACTAAAAAAAATCAAAAAAATTTTAAACTTAGGTAGGGTATTTACATTTTGGATTGTTCCATAGGTGTAAATAGCTATGAAAATTTAAATTTTGAGTAGGTTAACTCAATATGTTTAGGTTGGTTTTGATTTTATTGAAAAGCTCCGGAGTGGTTCCCGGAGCTTTTTGTTTTTTATTGTGAAGTTGATTTAAAACAAATCCTTGAAATGTGATTTTACTTCGAACAGAGTCGCCTCCTTCATGGTATTGAACCTGATGTCTGCATGCCCTACGCGCTCTTCCGGACCGATGCCAACACTAAGGAAGTTACCAGCCTTTGCCGCATCGATTCCTTTTTCTGCATCTTCAAAAACAATACAGTTTTCGGGACGTAGTCCTAATTTTTCAGAGGCGAACAAAAAAATATCGGGAGCAGGCTTGCTCTTGGAAACACTGTTTCCATCACCGATTACATCAAAATAATGAGTGGCCTTGAGTTGTTGCAATACCTTGTTCGCATTCTTGCTCGCACTTCCCAATGCCACACTAAATCCTTCCGAACGCAAATGTGTAAGCAGCTCCCTGGCACCTGGCAGGTAGTCCTCTTGGGTCATACCATCCAGACTATTGACATAGATGTCATTCTTTTTGGTGGCAAGTTCAACTATCTTGTTTTCATCCAAGGATACGCCATTATGGTCCATGATGACCTTTATGGAATCCATTCTGGAAATACCCCTCAGTTTTTCATTGAGTTCACGGTCAAACTCCCAGCCCATTTCATCCGCTAACTTTTTCCAAGCATCATAATGTAGTTCAGCGGTGTCGGTTATCACACCATCCAAATCAAAAATGAATCCCTTAATCATGGTTGGTTCAATTTAGACCGCAAAGAAATAATGAAATCAATTAAGAAAAAAACTATATAAGAGAGAACGCTTATTAAAAATAGAATGAGGAGAAGCTCAAACAAATGAAGTTGTTGATAACCCGTTGGAATTACTTTTGGGAAAAACTTGTCATAAATAACCTTTAAAAGATACTTTTGCAACTAAAGCAAATTGCTATTTTTGCCCATGCATAACAACGTACTCATCCTAGACTTTGGTTCCCAGTATACACAATTGATCGCAAGACGCGTAAGGGAACTCAACATTTATTCAGAAATTAAGCCGTACAATAAATTGCCCGAGGATTTATCGGAGTATAAGGCCGTTATCCTTTCGGGGTCGCCATCTTCGGTACGTTCCGAACAGGCGCCGCACCCTGATCTTTCAAAAATAAAGGGGAAGATGCCTTTATTGGGCATTTGCTACGGTGCGCAATACCTGTCCCACTTCCATGGCGGAAACGTGGCACCTTCGGCAACCCGGGAATATGGCCGAGCTAACCTCTCTTATGTAAAGGAAGGAGAGGATTTTTTAAATGGCATAGGTGAAGGAAGCCAAGTATGGATGAGCCACAGCGATACCATAAAAGAACTGCCCGAGGGAGCGGTTCGTTTGGCCAGTACCCACGATGTGGAGAATGCCGCCTATAAAATAGCTGGGGAAACTACTTATGGAATTCAGTTCCACCCAGAAGTATACCACACCACCGACGGAAAAAAACTGTTGGAAAACTTTTTGGTGAATATTGCTGGATTACAACAAGATTGGACCCCTGATGCTTTTGTGGAAACAACCGTTGAGGAGCTTAAGAAAGAAATCGGAGATGAAAAAGTAATACTCGGTCTCTCAGGTGGGGTGGATTCAAGTGTCGCGGCCATGTTGCTGCACAAGGCCATAGGCGATCACCTATACTGCATCTTTGTGAATAACGGGCTTTTGCGGAAGAACGAGTTTGAAGATGTTTTGGATCAATATAAACACATGGGACTTAATGTAAAGGGTGTCGATGCTTCGGCACGCTTTTTGGATGCCTTGAAAGGTGAATCGGACCCAGAAGGAAAAAGAAAGATCATCGGAAGGGTCTTTATCGAGGTTTTCGATGATGAGTCACACAAAGTTGAAAATGCAAAATGGTTGGCACAAGGAACCATCTATCCAGATCGGATTGAATCGGTTTCGGCGAGTGGAGGCCCATCAGCAGTTATAAAAAGTCACCACAACGTTGGAGGATTACCCGACTACATGAAGTTGAAAATAGTGGAGCCCTTGAAAATGTTGTTCAAAGATGAGGTAAGGCGAGTTGGAGCAAGTATGGACATGTCCCCTGAAATTTTGGGAAGGCACCCCTTTCCAGGACCTGGTTTGGGAATCCGTATCTTGGGAGATATTACAGCAGAAAAAGTGGCTATTTTACAAGAAGTGGATGCCATTTTTATTGATGGTTTGAAAAAATGGGGACTTTATGACAAGGTTTGGCAGGCCGGAGCCATGCTTTTGCCCGTAGATAGTGTGGGAGTTATGGGAGATGAGCGTACGTACGAAAAGTGTGTCGCGCTCAGAGCGGTGGAAAGTACGGATGGTATGACCGCCGATTGGGTGAATTTGCCCTACGAGTTCCTACAAAAAACCTCTAATGATATAATAAACAAGGTTAAAGGCGTTAATAGAGTGGTGTACGACATTAGTTCAAAACCACCGGCAACTATAGAATGGGAATGAAAAAATATATGTTACAACTGGTTTTTACCATGGTGCTTTTTTTTGCCATGGTACCGGTTTCTGCGCAAAACTATGCAACACACGCTGTAAAGGAAGGGGAAACACTTAAGAGCATTTCCCAAAAATACAGGGTTACGCCCTACAGCATATTACAGGCAAATAAAGAGATCAAGAGTGCTTCCGATGTCAAGGAGAATACCATCCTTATAATTCCTTTGACAGGTAAGGTTACGGAAACCAAACCTGAGCAGAAACCCGTGAACAAAGTGGAAGAGCAGGAGGAAGAGGTAAAGCCAATCCGTTTTATACGCCACAGGGTAAAGCGAAAGGAGACCATATTCGGCATCACAAAAAAATACAATATCACCCAAGATCAGTTAAAAAGGTACAATACCAACTTGTATTCGGAGACACTTGATCGTAAAATGATTCTTCAGATTCCAGTATTCCCCGAGGTTGACCCCGATGAAGAAAAGGAACTGGATTTTGAAATCTATACCGTGCAGCCGAAGGAAACACGTTGGAGCGTAGCGCACAAATATGGTATTAGCGTGGATAGCCTTTTAATTTTGAACCCCGCACTGGACAAGACCACCAATTATTTGGCTGCAGGTCAAGAATTGAAACTGCCCAGACCAAAGGGAGACAGCTTAAAAGGACAAAAAACAGACCTGTTCACTTCGTATACGGTGCCGCCTAAAATGACACTTTACAGCTTGGGAAGAGAATATGGTATTCCAACAGATTCCATAGTGAGGCTCAATCCTGAGATTATGAAACAGGGCGGTCTCAAAGAAGGCATGGTGGTAAGGCTTCCCAAAAAAAGGGATGCCAAAGGAGAAGTAAATACGGAGAACTTTATTTTTTATGAAGTTAAACCCAAACAAAATATTTTTAGGATTACCCAAAACCTTAAAATCACGAGAGAAGAGCTATTCCGTTTGAACCCAGCGCTTGAAAATGGATTGAAGGCGGGAATGGTGCTAAAATTGCCCAAAGAAAAAGCCAAAGAGCTCGAAGTGAAGAATGCCTTGGTCCTGGATAAAATCAATTTGGTGGACAGTATCAATGTGGAGAATAGGCCCAAGTTGGTCTTTATGCTTCCCTTTAGATTGGACAAGGTAAACGTGGCGGATACCGAAAAAGCCGAGGAATTGATTAAAAACCGTAGAGATCTGGCACTAAGTCTTGGATTTTATACCGGTGCAATGGTCGCTTTGGATTCCATTAAAAAACTAGGGGTTTCAGTAGATGTGAAAACCTATGATACGCAATTGGATCAAGCCAAGGTCAAAGAAATTCTTTTCAGGGAAAATCTAAATGGGGTTGATGCTATTATTGGACCATTGGCCGCCGGACCGTTGGACGAAGTTGCCGTACAGGCCGCTGCAAAAAAAATTCCGGTGATTGCGCCAATTTCATCGGATAGTAAGTTGAGCCATAACAATGTGTTCTTCTCTGTGCCAAGAGATGCCGTGCTCAGGGATAAGCTACTGTCTTACATGAAAAAAATCCATAAGAACGAGAACGTGATCATTATTGCCGATTCTACCCATCAGGTGGCGCACGATTCTATTTTGAGCAAGTTTCCGGCAGCGCAAATTGCCAAGATCATTGACAACAAATCATTGCATTTGGACCGTTTTCTAATTCAACTTTCCAATGAGAAGGAAAACTGGGTTTTCCTGGAAACCGACCAGCCCAATATGGTGGCTAGTGTCACCTCCATATTGAACTCGGCCAATACTCGAATAGGAGAAACCGGAGAAGGAAAGCAAACAAAGGTGCGTATGTTTACTACCAGCTATAATGGGGCATTCGATGACGATGCCGTATCAAGAACGCATTTGTCAAACCTTAGGTTTACATATCCTTCATTTTACAAGGAAAATGGAAACGATGCTTTTGTAAGTGCATATACAAAGAAGTATGATGGACTTATACCGGACAGGTATGCGGTAAGAGGGTTTGACGTAACAATGGATGTTCTCCTTAAGCTTGCCTACAAGAAGAATCTTTTTGAAACTTCCAAATATATCGGACTTACCGAATATGCAGGTAATGGTTTTGATTACTTGAATGATTGGACGTCTGGGTATTTTAACAGGGCATGCTATATAATGGAGTACGATAACTTAACCATAAAGGAAGTAGAGCAAAAGAATGACATCAAAAGTAACCTATAACGGAAACCTTCGTACCACATGCGTACATCTACGTTCGGGTAACGAATATATTACAGATGCCCCTGTTGATAACAACGGTAAGGGAGAAGCGTTTTCTCCCACCGATACCGTGGCCACTGGACTAGCTAATTGCATGATGACCATGATGGGAATCAGGGCCCGTGATATGGAGGTAGACTTGACCGGCTCAACAGCGGAGGTGACCAAGCACATGGCGGCCGACCCTAGACGGATTTCCAAAATTGAGGTTACATTTGAAATGCCTGCGGCCTTGTCCGAAAAACAAAGAAAAATATTGGTACATACCGCCAACACATGCCCGGTGCATTATAGCCTGCATCCCGATATTGAAAAGGTAATCGAATTCAATTGGACAAAATAATCACAATAGGATGTATTTTTCTACTTGGTTTTTTTGGAATCGCACAAGAAATCGAGCAGGGAGTTCCATGGAGTGAGGATGTTAGACTAACTTGGGCCGATTTTAAGGGAAAAGTGCCTCCGGGCGAACCAACGGCAGCAACCACCGCAAGCGGTATCAGCTATTCCTATTCAGCAAATTTATTGCATCACGAGGTTCATTTGGATTTTGAGGTGAATGCCTATTTCTATCCGAACGAATCGTGGTATAGGCCAAAGCTATGTAATGAAAACACCTTGGCCCACGAGCAACTTCATTTTGATATAACCGAAATTTTTGCCCGTAAAATGCGCGACAAGCTCCAAAGGACTTCTTTTTCCGATGATGTAAAAGCAGAGGTGAGGAAGATATACAATGATATTCTCAAAGAGCTTCAAGAATACCAAGAACGATATGATTGGGAAACCAACTTTTCCCGAAACCGTGAAAAGCAGGCAGAGTGGAACCAAAAGATTGCTGAGACCTTAAAAGAATCGGAATAATTTCTACACCCATAGCTTGGATTTTTATCTTGTACGATAAATAGGGCTAGCTATCTGCAATCAAATGATGAACTTTGATTCTTGTGAATCTTAAATCATCAAAGGTTTGATTTCTTTAGAACAGAAGATTGAGTTGTTACAATTAATTTTTGATACTTATGGTACTCCCGAGGCTTTAGCGGAGCACTTGGATCTAGCCGTGGAAATGTTGTTCTATGTGGAAGAAGACACTTTTTCCAGAGACGAGCTACAGGAAGTGGCCACGGCAATCAGGGGAGTGGTCAGGGTTTTGAGAGCAGGGTAATTTTACACCACAACAAACCTTGAACAGCTATCTTTTAACCCTATCTCTGCCGCAATCTACACGGCCAAATCTTCACTTTTCAATTTTAAATCTTGCTTTTTCATTCGCATCAATAAAGCAAAACCAAAAGTAAGTACCCCAACACGCCCCAAAAACATCAATAGGATGATAAGCGATTTTCCAACCTCTGAAAGGTCGGCGGTTATTCCTGTGCTTAAACCTACGGTTCCAAGCGCAGAGGCCACCTCAAAAAGGATTTTGTCAAAACTTGATTGTTCGGTAAAGGAAAGCAAAAAGCTGAAAAGAAAAATCATCGATGTATAGAGGATAAAGGTGGACGTCGCCACAAAAAGCCGTTCCAAAGGAATGGTCCTTTTCAAAAAAGTTATTTTTTTCTGACCGAGCAACCGGCTTTTTAAAATGGCTACCATAGCGGTCAATGTGGTTATTTTCATCCCACCAGCAGTACCCGATGGCGATGCTCCGATGTACATCAAAAAAATGGTCAAAAGAAGGAGGGGCAATGAGAGCGAACCAATCGGCACTGTGTTGAACCCAACGGTGGTCATGGAGGTCATCGACTGGAAAAAGGCTTCCATCAACCGGTGTTCGGATGCTTTTACAAGGGGTTCCGTGAAATAAAATAACAACGTGCCAATCCCAAGTAGAATTATGAATCCATATATTATGATTTTAGAGGTAAAGGTAATCGCCTTTGACTTTCCCATGATCCTGTACCAAACATCGGTAATCACAATAAAACCAAGGGATCCTGCAATCGCTAAGATAGAAATGGTCCAATTGATGGGGGTATTTTCAGAAAAGCTCTCAAAACTGTCATTGAATAGACTAAAACCGGCGGTACAAAAGGAAGAAACGCTATGGAATAGGGAAAACCATATACCTTTTAGGCCCGTAATTCCCTCCTGATGAAAAGCTATGTAAAAGGAAATGGTGCCCAAAAACTCCATGACCAATGTAAAATAAACAACACTTTTTATAAAATCCTTGATTTGAATGGTGGCTGGCATGGTGAATTCCGCACCAATAATTTTTTGGTGCCATCTTGTAATGCGTTTGGTCGTGAAGAGCAGGTAATACGTGGTCAGGGTCATAAACCAATCCCGCCCAACTGAATAAGTATCATAATGATGAACTGCCCAAAAAAATTGTAAGAGTCAAATATGCTTATCGTTACAAGTCCGGTGGTTGAGATGGCCGAAGTTGAAATAAATAGGTTGTCTAAAAAGGCGACATCGGTTTTATGAAAAAGTGGAATCGATAGCAATAGAAACCCCATCAGGGTGTACAAAAAAAAGCCCCAGACTAAATTTAGTTGGGGAGATTTACTTATCTGGAACCTTTTGTATCTGGATTTGAGGATGTGGAACATTCGTTTTTTGGATTACAAAGTATAAGCAAAAGTATTAACGAATTTTGGATACAGATTAAGTTTTTTAAAAAAATAATGGTTGAAAATAGCACATCCATTTTGAATCTAAAGGCGGTATCACACTTTGAGCAAACCTTTGTTTTTGTGGAACGATACACTTTTAAGCTTGTGCTGCAATTTTCTTTAAAATATGGTCGAATAGTCCTGTATGTTCTTTTTCACTATCCAAGGTCTTTAGTTGGGTAATGATGAAAGCGAGCTCATCCTGGATGTATTTGTCGTTTTTGCCATAGTTCCAGATGGGGAGGATACATTTCTCGAACAGCTCTTTGAACGTTGATGTGGGTCTATAGATTCTTGGGGTTTCCTCATCATCAAAAATGGTTTCTGGGAGCCTATGTTTCATTTTAAAATAGAAAAGGTCCGAAAGCGCATGTAGGGCAATCACTGCGGTTCCAGGGTCATTAATGCCAGGGCTCAATGCTTTTATGGCCACTTCGGTCAGTTGTGTAAAACCATAATCGGAATTCCTTTCAACAGGTTGGCCGTCATAAAAATCAACTGTGGAGAGGATGATTTTGATATTATCATCATCAAGGCTTTCCTTTCCATAAACTTCCATGAAAACTGTATTTTTTAAAACGTAGGTGGTAGGTTTGAAAAGAAAATTGGCATGTAAGTTCTGATCCGTCATCAATTGCAATAATTTTTTTTCGTCAAAACTTTGGAAATAGTTTGATGCTGGGGACTTTAATTCAATCTTTGGCAACGTTTCCCAATTCGGCTTTTGCGTTTGGCCCTTTTCGAATTTGGATTCCATGGACTTGATCACCTTGTTCTGCAACCGACCAATAACAGTCTCGTAACGGACGGTTTTGGTAACATAGTCCAAAAAATATATGAACAGGAAAATATCGATGACCGTCAACAAAATGAGTATGTAAACACTCAGCGAAGGCACGGTAATACCACTACTGTTATCGCGAATGGTACTTAGGAGCAGTAATGCGTATACTATGGTGCCAATATAAAAGCCGAGAATCAACTGCTGAAAGCGGTTCTCGATCATTCCATGCAGCACTCGATTGCTCATTTGTGAAGCCGCCTGGTTCAATACGATCATCACCATGGAAAAACTGAAGACGGTCAAGGAAATTATGGCGGCCGCCACTGTGGAAACCAATGACCTGGCCGTGCTGGCATCCTTAATTTGTAGCCAACTAAAATCTGTTTTTAAATTTTGGGCCCATTCAGAAAAATCAACAGCCAACAAAATCCATATCAGCAAAAGAAAAGCAAGGGCGCTAATTCCAGGAATAAAGGCAATACTTCCTGTAACCTTGTTATAATAAATACGAATCCACTTGCTTATGGGTGTTATCATTTCCGGAAAAAATAAGAGTGTTGAAGGAAGGGCCCCTTTACTGTTATTTTATGGCCATTTCAACCAGGTTTTTAGTATTCAATACTAATCCTGAAAATTTATATATCACATCTTGTAAAAGCATCTTTTAACGCCCCGATTTTATCTTCCCAGGTAACGATAAACTCTTGCGCAACATACCCGGTAAAACCGGTTGCATGTATCGCTTTTATGATGGCAGGATAATAGAGCTCCTGTGTCTCATCGATTTCATGTCTTCCTGGAACACCTGCTGTGTGGTAGTGTCCAAAATAAGGGTGGTAGTTTTGAATACTTCTGATAATATCCCCCTCTTGAATCTGCATGTGGTAGATATCGAATAATAGTTTAAAGTTGTCGCTACCCAAGTGCTTGCAAAGTTCCACGCCCCAAAGCGAGTTGTCACACATATAATCGGGATGGTTCACTTGGTTAAAAAGCTCCATCTGGATAACTACTCCGTGTTTCTCTGCCAAGGGCATGATTTGCGAAAGTCCGTCCACACAGTTTTGCAGTCCCACATAGTCGTTCATGCCATTTCGGTTACCGCTAAAACAGATAAGGTTCGTGTAGCCCGCTTCGGCAACCTTCGGGATTATTTCCGTATAGTTTTTTATAAGCTGCTCGTGGTATTTTGGGTTGTTCCAGCCCTCGGTCAAACTAATTTCTGCCCCATTGCACATGGAACAGTGTATATCGTATTTCTTCAAGATCGGCCATCTGTCCGGACCGACCAAATCAATGGCCTTTACCCCGAGCTCGTTAAGGGTCTTTAAAAAATCTTCCAAAGGAATATCGTTAAAACACCATTCGCATACACTATGGTTAATATTGTTCTTAAGTTTGAATTCTTTGCTTTGGCCTTGGCCGTAAGCCATGGCAGAGGTTGAGGCCAGACCTGCAGACCCGACGGCGGCCGTGGCTATAAAATTTCTACGTTTCATTGTGTGAATTTGTTCTCGGAAAGATAGTATTTTAGACCTAGATATGGAAATACGCCCCGATTCAAAACAATTGTTGGAACTGGCACATTATAAGATGCCGTTCGGTAAATTCAAGGGCAGATACCTTGTGGATCTGCCATTGCCCTATCTGGTCTGGTTTCGCCAAAAAGGGTTTCCCGAAGGCAAATTGGGCGGTTACTTAAATACCATGTTGACAATCAAGGACAACAACCTTGAACCCGTCATTAGAAAGTTACAAAAAGATTTTCCTCGCGAATCTACCTGATTTTTGCCCAGCAATTAGTAATTTTACGCCCCGTAATAGAATGATCAATATGTCAGATACCAAGTACATTTTCGTTACGGGAGGCGTTACCTCTTCATTGGGTAAAGGAATTATCGCCGCATCCTTGGCTAAACTACTGCAGGCCAGGGGGTACCGAACCACCATCCAAAAGCTGGATCCATACATTAATGTTGACCCGGGAACACTTAATCCGTATGAGCATGGCGAATGTTATGTGACCGATGACGGTGCCGAAACCGACTTGGATCTTGGTCACTACGAACGTTTTTTGAATGTACGTACTTCACAGGCCAACAACGTAACCACAGGTAGAATTTATCAAAGTGTTATTGAAAAAGAACGTCGAGGGGAGTTTTTGGGCAAGACCGTTCAAGTTGTGCCGCATATTACCAACGAGATCAAGGAACGCATCCAAATTTTGGGAAAAAGTGGTGACTATGATATCATTATAACCGAAATAGGGGGGACCGTTGGTGATATTGAATCGCTTCCTTATATAGAATCCGTTCGCCAGTTGTTATGGGAGTTGGGAGAGCACAATGGAATTGTAATCCATTTGACCTTGGTGCCATTCCTTTCCGCTGCCGGTGAGTTAAAGACCAAGCCGACCCAGCACTCCGTTAAGACTTTGATGGAAAGTGGAATCAAGGCTGATATATTGGTATGTCGTACCGAACACCA
The DNA here is from genome assembly GCF_019457905.1 of Flagellimonas abyssi. Classification (GTDB taxonomy): domain Bacteria; phylum Bacteroidota; class Bacteroidia; order Flavobacteriales; family Flavobacteriaceae; genus Flagellimonas; species Flagellimonas abyssi. Next base: position 27,975 of record NZ_JAHZSV010000023.1, read on the forward strand.
TATCTCTGAGGATATAAAAGAAAAACTTGCACTTTTCTGCAATGTTAGGAAAGAGGCCGTAATTCAATCCATAGATGCATCTACTATATATGATGTTCCTTTATTGATGCAAGAGGAGGGGTTGGATACCGTGACCTTGGAAAAATTGGCACTTCCGAATACCACCGAACCCAATTTGGACCAATGGAAAGAGTTTTTACAGCGTCATAAAAACCCTAAGGACAAGGTAGTGATCGGGTTGATAGGTAAGTATGTTGAACTTCCCGATTCCTATAAATCCATACAAGAGGCATTTATCCATGCCGGTGCGACGAACGAAGTTGAGGTTGAGGTAAAATCTATCCACTCCGAGCATTTGTCGGCTAAAAATATTGAAAAGAAATTGCAGGGACTGGACGGTATTTTGGTAGCTCCAGGTTTTGGTGAACGGGGTATTGAAGGCAAGGTAAATGCCGTTACCTACGCTCGTGAGAACAACATTCCTTTCTTGGGCATCTGCTTGGGCATGCAAATGGCGGTAATCGAGTTTGCGCGTACCGTTCTTGGCCTATCGCAAGCCAACTCTACCGAAATGAACAAGGATACCCCGGACCCGGTAATCAGCTTAATGGAGGAACAAAAAAATATTACCAATAAGGGAGGCACCATGCGTTTGGGAAGTTGGGACTGCCACCTTAAAGAGGGAAGTTTGGTTCATGGCGTGTACGGTGCTTCAGATATGGAGGAACGCCACAGGCATAGGTATGAGTTCAACAATAAGTACAAGGAACAATTGGAGGAAGCTGGTTTGGTCGCTTCGGGGCTTAATCCAAAAACTGGTCTTGTGGAAGTTGTGGAAATTCCATCCCATCCTTGGTTCGTAGGGGTACAGTACCATCCCGAATATAAAAGTACGGTAGCAAGTCCGCATCCATTGTTCGTGGGCTTTGTAAAGGCAGTTCTCAACCATAAACAGAAACAAAACAATGCCAGTTTGGCATAAAACAGGCTTTTGGACATATATTTGTCACCTGAAATACCAATACATATTTCTACTAAATAATATTCATGGAAGAAAAGAAGCTGGATATTAAATCCATTATTGGATTTGTACTGATTTTTGGGATACTCATTTTTATGTTTTTCCAAAATCAGCCAACGCCAGAAGAGCTTGAAGCTCAAAAAGCAGAACAAGCACGAATAGAAGCTGAGGCCGCCAAGAAGGAGCAGGAGGTTAAAACAGCCCCTGTCAAGGAGACCAAGACCATAGATCTTAACGATTCCACTGCTGTTGCCAATTACAAAAGTACTGTCGGGGCCTTTGGATTTACCCAAACCTCGGAAGGTACTACGGTTTTGGAGAACGAAGTACTGTTTTTGGAAATCGCCAATAAAGGAGGGCAGATTGTTGAGGCAAAAATGAAGGAATTTGTAACCTTCGATTCGATTCCCGTGTATTTGGTGAAGGACGGAAATGCCAACTTTGCATTGAACTTTACCACATCGGATAACCGAGTATTGAGCACGGCCGATTTATATTTTGAACCATCCCTTACCCAAAGCGGTGATAATAAGGTGCTGTCCATGAAGGCAAAAGTTGCCAACGGCAAATTTTTGGAGTACCGCTACGAGATGAAACCGAATGAGTATTTGGTGGATTTTACCATTCGTTCCCAAGGGTTGAACGGGGTTTTTAATACTAGTAAACCCGTTACTTTGGAGTGGGATCTCAAAGGAATCCGACATAACAAGAGCGTACAGTACGAAAACAGATATACCCGTTTAACGTACAACCACGATGATGGTGATATCAGTAAACTTTCGGAGAGCAGTGATTTTGATGAAGAGACCGAGGAGGATGTAAAATGGTTATCGTACCGTCAGCATTTCTTTAGCTCTATTTTGGCAACCGACAATCATTTTAAAACTGCAGATTTAACTTCTACCAATTTGGTCGAGGAAGAAAGCAAAGAGCTACATTTTACCAAAGAATATAGCACAAGGGCGCCTTTGGAATTCCAGGGGGGCGAAATATCGCAGGACATGCATTGGTATTACGGGCCTACGGATGTAAAGGTACTGGATGATTACAAGGATTTGGGACTGGCCGACTCTATTCCATTCGGATGGGGGATTTTCGGTTGGATCAACCGATATGTGTTCACACCATTCTACACATTCTTAAGTTCGTTCTTGCCCTACGGTATCGCCATTGTAATCATGACCATTTTGGTGCGATTGGCATTATCGCCGGTGACCTATAAATCCTATTTGTCGCAGGCCAAGATGAAGGTATTGAAACCTGAGATTTCAGAAATCAACGAAAAGTATAAGGACAACGCCATGAAAAAGCAGCAGGAGACCATGAAGGTCTACAATAAAGCTGGTGTAAGCCCTATGAGTGGATGTGTTCCCGCTTTATTGCAGTTGCCTATTTTCTATTCCCTGTTCATGTTTTTCCCAACGTCGTTTGCGTTGCGTCAGAAACCTTTCTTATGGGCCGAGGATCTATCATCCTATGATACCATTTTTGAGTTGCCGTTCACCATACCTTTTTATGGAGACCACGTCTCACTGTTCCCGATTTTGGCTTCGATTGCCATTTTCTTCTACATGCAGATGACCACTGGTCAGAGTATGCAGATGCAGCAGCAGCCCGGTATGCCGAACATGAAGTTCATTATGTACCTATCGCCTATTATGATGTTGTTCTTTTTTAACAACTATGCGAGTGGATTGAGTTTGTACTACTTTATCTCCAACTTGATTACCATCTTTATTATGTTGGCCATCAAGAATTATATCTTGGACGAGAATAAAATCCATGCTCAGATTCAGGAGAATAAGAAAAAGCCTAAAAAAGAGAACAAGTTCCAGCGCAAGATGCGCGAAATGATGGAACAGGCCGAAGAGCAAAAAAAATCAGGAAGAAGATAACCTGCAAGAAAATTACTTTTTGGACAAAATAAAAAAACTCCCTCAAGATTGCCTTGGGGGAGTTTCCATTTACAGGTATAGTTTGGAAAGATTTGGGACTCCAAAGATGCGGCATTACCTAGACTGAAAAAATTAATAGTTGTAAAACAGCCGCTTTTTGTGGGTAAATATTCCGATGTTGATGTGTCATCGATAAACGGTAACATGTACACGATAAAAAGCCCCCTCAAAATTAATTGAGGGGGCTTTTAAACACTATCTATCAATCAAAAATCAGTTAGTTTGATGTATCCGGTATAAGAACGGTATCCACAACGTGAATCACACCGTTGATGGCCTGTACATCCACAGCATCTATACCAATGCCCGTGTTTCCTGCACCGTCGGTAATATCGGCGATGTTATCACCTGTACCTGGTAGGTTGATGGTGATCATGTCACCTTCCAAAGTTGTTGCTGTAGCGCCGTCGCTGAGGTCGCCTGAGCGAACATTGGCTCCTGCCACAACGTGATGTTGAAGTATCGGAGTCAAGTCAGCTTCACCAGGAATACTTGCAAGCGAGGCAAATGCGTCATTTGTAGGAGCAAATATGGTGAATGGATCACTTCCGTTACCATCTTGGGCGGACAGTACACTAACAAAATCTGTTCCCGGTGTCAACTCTGTCAATGCTTGTACCAAAGTAGAGAAGGTAGGATCGGCAGTAGCAAAAGTCACTACGGTCGGCAAGTCTATTACGGCATCCACTGTATGGATTACTCCGTTGCTGGCTACAATATCCGCCATTACCACACTACTGGTTCCGTTCAATGTAACACCATCATCGGTATTTACGTAGAGGCTTAAGTTTTCGTCTGTTGCGAATTCTGCCTCAGTTGTGTAATAGGTATTGGTCAAATCCGAGCGGAAGGCAGCGGCGCCCATCACCACATGATTGGCCAAAATGGCATTGATATCATTTGAATTTGGATTTGTGAATGCGCTGAATGCGTCGTTTCCTGGAGCAAATACGGTGAAAAGTTCTTCTTCGTTGGATAACAAATCGGTGAAAGTAGTATTGCCTCCGTCCGTTAAGGCTGCAACTAAAGACGAAAACCCTGGGTTGGCAACCGCATGGTCCACAATGTTAGGGATATCTATTACGGCATCCACCACATGAACAATACCGTTCAAAGCTTTAACATCCTGATTTACAACAGAAGATACGCCGTTAAAGGTAACACCATCCGAAGTATCGAAGAACAAACTTACCATTTGGTCTCCAGCTCCTGTGGCCATAGTACTTGTGTAACCAGAACCAAGCCCAGTCAAATCTTCCGAGGAAATTTCACCACTAATAACGTGGTTAAGCAATACGTTGGTCAAAACGTCAACAGGGATGTCATCCAAAGTTGCGCCATCGAGGAATGTCTCGAATGCTTCGTCCGTGGGAGCCAATACGGTAAATGGTCCGTCACCTCGCAATACGGTAGGCAAGTCGCCATTGGCTGCGGTAAGCGCGGCAACCAAATTTTCTAGATTCTCATTTCCAATGGCCAAATCAGTTATAGGTACAAGGATGATATCTGCCAACTCGTCCAAAATGGCTTGTGGCAACAATACTTTATCTATTATATGAACCACTCCGTTGGAAACCTCGATGTCCGCATCAACCACTTTGGCAGGAACATCGGTAGCATCTTGTATAAAGACATCACCATCAATATCTATCTGGAGAGAAGAGCCTTGTAATGTAGTTAGGCTCATTCCATCACTCAAATCTGTGGAAAATGCAGCATCTGCCACTACGTGATAAGTAAGAATTACAGCAAGTAAATCTTGTAATTGTTGAGAACTAAAGTCATCTAACGAATCAAAACCATCCAATTGGGCAAGCAAATCGTTGAATGCTTCGTTGGTCGGGGCAAATACGGTAAATGGTCCTTCACCGCTAAGAGCTGTAATCAAATCATTGTTGGCACTTTCATCTGCCTTTTGAAGCGCAGCAACCAAAGTACTCAATTCTGAAGTTGCTTGGGCTGCCTCTACAATATTGGCATCCTCTTCCATTGGTGGTGTTGGGCCGTTGTCGTCATTGGAGCAAGAGGTCGCACCAATAAATAAGAGCAATAATGTCAGTCGGCTTAAGTGTTTTAGAGTTTTCATGTTGTCTATAGATGTTTGTTTAACTATTTAAAACTAACATTAAACAAAATAAAAACAATAATGTTTAACATTTTTACTAAAAACTTTAACAAAAATTATGGTTTTGACCTTGTGCGGGTTATAATTACCGTTTATACGCTTTAAGACAGATTTACAATTTTTAATAGATGTCAATTTGTATTTTTGTAGCCTTAATCAAATGCAATGAAAAAGGTTGTTGTTGGACTTTCGGGAGGAGTGGATTCGAGCGTGGCCGCTTATCTGCTCAAAGAACAGGGATATGATGTGATTGGTCTTTTCATGAAGAACTGGCATGACGATTCCGTTACCATATCCGAAGAATGTCCTTGGCTGGAAGACAGCAACGATGCTTTGATTGTCGCGGAAAAATTGGGCATTCCTTTTCAGACTGTGGATTTGAGTGTAGAGTACAAAGAGCGTATCGTGGATTATATGTTCAATGAATATGAAAGAGGAAGAACCCCTAATCCCGACGTGCTGTGCAATCGCGAGATAAAATTTGATGTTTTCATGAAAATCGCACTGCAATTGGGTGCGGATTATGTGGCAACCGGTCATTACTGTAGAAAGGGAACCATCCAAAATGAAGATGGAACTGAAACCTACCAGTTGTTATCAGGTAAGGATCCCAATAAGGACCAGAGCTATTTCCTTTGTCAATTATCGCAAGAGCAATTGTCCAAGACCTTATTTCCGATTGGTGAATTATTAAAACCTGAGGTACGGAAGATTGCTGCCGAAAATAATTTGATCACTGCCGATAAAAAAGATTCACAGGGTTTGTGTTTTATAGGGAAAGTGCATTTGCCAGAGTTTCTTCAACAAAAATTAAAACCCAAAAAAGGGATTATTGTGGAAGTTCCAAGTAATGCAACACAATTTTCCGCAGTGGTTCCCGATTTCCAAAATGAAAGGGAGAAACTTACCTTCCGTGCGGAGAAACCTGTTTACAACGAATCGGATGGAAAGGTTGTTGGAGAGCATCAAGGTGCCCACTATTTTACCATTGGCCAGCGAAAAGGCCTAAATGTTGGCGGAACCAAGGAACCATTGTTCGTTATCGATACCGATGTGAATAAGAACATTATCTATACCGGTCAGGGAAAAGCACACCCCGGTCTGCTTAGAAATACATTGTTCATTAAAGAGGATGAACTCCATTGGGTACGCCCTGATTTAGCCTTGAAGGTAGATGAAACTATTGAGGTGATGGCACGTATCCGTTACCGACAGCCCTTGCAACCCGCAACCCTTTATAAAGTAGAGAATGGCCTGTTCGTTGATTTCAAGGACAAGCAATCCGCTATAACCGAAGGTCAGTTTGCGGCTTGGTACCTTGATGACGAACTGGTAGGCTCTGGGGTAATATCCTAAAGGAATTCCTTATTTATTTTCATTATTTTGGTGGGTACTACTAGAATCAAATTTCCATGCAAAATAAAATCACACAACTTTTCGGAATCGAATACCCCATAATTCAAGCAGGAATGGTCTGGGCCAGTGGTTGGCGTTTGGCCTCAGCGGTTTCAAATGCAGGCGGATTGGGATTGTTGGGTGCGGGCAGCATGTATCCCGAGGTGCTGGAGGAGCATATCATCAAATGTAAAAGAGCAACCAGTAAGCCTTTTGGGGTGAATGTTCCCATGTTATATCCCGACATTGAAAAATTGATGGATATTATTGTGAAGCACGAGGTGAAGATAGTGTTCACTTCAGCTGGAAACCCTAAAACCTGGACTTTATTTCTTCAAGAAAAAGGGATAACCGTCGTACATGTCGTCAGTAGCGTAAAATTTGCCTTAAAAGCCCAGGAAGCTGGAGTGGATGCCGTTGTGGCAGAAGGTTTTGAAGCAGGTGGTCATAATGGCCGTGACGAAACCACGACCATGGTATTGATTCCATCAGTAAAGGAAAAAATTGATATTCCATTGATTGCCGCGGGCGGTATTGCTACAGGAAGGGCTATGTTGGCCGCCATGGTTTTGGGTGCGGATGGTGTTCAGGTAGGGAGCAGGTTTGTAGCCTCACCAGAAGCATCTTCCCACGAATTGTTCAAAAAATGGGTGGTAGATGCCAAAGAGGGCGATACCCAATTGACTTTAAAGGAGCTTGCACCGGTTCGATTGCTTAAAAATAAATTCTTCGACGACATTCAAAAAGCCTATGCTAGCGGAGCAACAAAAGAAGAACTGATGAAACTATTGGGAAGGGCCAGGGCCAAAAAAGGGATGTTCGAAGGTGATATGGAGGAAGGCGAACTGGAAATAGGACAAGTTTCCGGTTTGATCCATAACATAACTCCAGCAGCAGAAATTGTTCGTGAATTGATGGAAGAGTATCATCGGGCAAAAATAGAAATACAAGAGTATTAGGTGGTTAGTGAACTTTTGAGAAACTTTTAATATATTTAGAGGACAATGAGAACACTTATACCCATACTGCTCCTTTTTGTGCTCGCCACTAATTGTTATGGTCAAATAGGGGGAGACAAGGTACTCCATTTTGTTGGTGGGAGTCTTTTTGGTCTTGCCGGGGCAGGAATTGCAAAGCATGCAACCGAGGGGAACCGGGTTTGGACCTTCGTTGGTGCCGTTACAGGAAGCGCAATAGCGGGTGTGGCAAAGGAAGCTATTGATGCCGGACAAAGGGAAAACGGTTGGGACAATGAGGATTTGGCTGCAACCATATTGGGCGGGATCACTGTGGGGATTGCCATAGATTTGTTTTCCAAAAAAGATAGTCGGGGACGTTTACGGGGACGGTATTCGACATTTAATTTTAATCCGAAACAGTATCCTGCGTTACGAACTACAAAATTGGTAGTTTTGGAAGGAAAACTACAGTCTTTACATACCTTGGGACTTTCTAATTACAAGCTTACCGCTAAATAATTCCCCTAGCTTTTATCTCCAAATATTTATTGATGGTATTTACCGTCAGTTCCTCAGGTTTGGTCAAGATGGTCTGTATACCATACTTTTGGAGTTCTTTTTGCATGAGTCTTTTCTCCAATGAAAACTTTTCGGCAATCGTCTTATGGTAAATGGATTGTAAATCCTCGGCATCCGTTGCAATCAAGGATTCCAATTCTGTGTTCTCAAAGAAAATAACGACCAACACATGTTTTTTTGCCATTGCCAAAATAAAGGGCAATTGTCGTTTAAGGCCTGATATATGCTCAAAATTGGTATAGAGCAGTAACAGACTGCGTTGGTTTACTTTTCGTTTTACATGGGCATAGAGCAATCCAAAGTCCGAATCGGAATAATCCGTGGAAATGTTGTACAGACTCTCCATTATGGTGTTGAGGTGCGTGATTTTTTGCACGGCAGGAACAAAAGTCTCAATCTTTTTGGAGAAGGTCAATAATCCCGTTTTGTCGTTTCTTTTGAGTGCAACATTGGAAAAAGCCAAGGCGGAGTTGATAGCGTAGTCCAATAAGCTCAATCCGTCAAAAGGCATTTTCATCACCCTGCCCGTATCAATAATCGAGTAAATAGGTTGGGATTTTTCGTCCTGATATTGGTTTACCATTAGTTGGCTCCTTTTTGCGGTAGCTTTCCAGTTGATGGTGCGCACATCATCCCCCTTAATATATTCCTTGATCTGTTCAAATTCTTGGGTATGCCCGATACGTCGTATTTTCTTCAATCCAAATTCTGTTAAACGATTGCTCGTGGCCAAAAAATCATATTGCTGCATTTGTATGATGGATGGGTAAACGGGTACCATTTGGTCCTTCTGGAACACATACTTCCTTTTAATGATGCGAATAGGCGAAGAGGCAAAAACGATCAAATTGCCGAAAATATACTCCCCACGTTCTACGGGACGCACGGAGTACTCGAAAAAATGGGGCTCTCCTTTTTGTAATTGGATCTTGTGTTGAAAATCCCTTTTTTGAAATTGCACGGGCAATTCATCGATAACCATGACCCCTGTTTTAAAAGGATACTTCGAATTGAGATGTACCGACAAGATGTTTTCGTCGCTGTTGGACAGTTTTTGCGGTGGATTTCGATGGGCTTGTATGCCATTTTTCGTGGCGTACATCAAGTAGAGGTCCAGAAAGAAAAGGGCCAATAGCAGGTAGACCAATAACCACGCGATGGGATACAGCATCGGCACCCAATAGGAAATCACAAAGCATGCGGACAGTACGGCAATGTACCGAAAGAAGGTGTTGTGTATGTACAGTGACCGAAGAAATTTCATGCCTATCTGGGGATTTCAACGGATTCCATGATCATGGTGACCACATTTTCGGTGGTCATGCCTTCCATTTCACGCTCAGGTGTCAAGATTACGCGGTGGTTGAGTACGGGGATCAATGCTTTTTTTACATCTTCGGGAATTACAAAATCCCTTCCGGAAATAGCGGCAAATGCCTTGGCCGCCGTTAAAGTGGCGATGGATGCCCTAGGTGATGCCCCCAAGTATAAATGTGGATGATTTCGGGTCTGTGTAATGATATTGGCGATGTAATCCAATATTTTTTGTTCCACCACCACTTCATGAATGTTCTTTTTGAACTCCGCTAGTTTTTTCGGGGTCAGTACCGCTTTTATTTTGTCCTGTGGTTTTTCACCTTTTCGTTCGTGGTGGTTCTGAAGAATGATCACCTCTTCCTCGACAGAGGGGTAATCCACCTTAATTTTAAACAGGAAACGATCTAATTGAGCTTCCGGCAGGGCGTAAGTGCCTTCTTGCTCAATGGGATTTTGAGTGGCCAATACCATAAATGGTTCTCCCATTTTGTAAGTGGTTCCATCGACGGTGGCTTGCCTTTCTTCCATGGTCTCAAAAAGTGCGGACTGTGTTTTGGCAGGGGCACGGTTGATTTCATCAATCAAGATGATATTGGAGAATATGGGCCCTTTTTTAAACTCAAACTCTGTCGTTTTGGAATTGAAGACCGAGGTTCCCACAATATCGCTCGGCATAAGGTCCGGCGTAAATTGGATACGATTGAACTCCGTTTTGAGGGTTTTGGCAAAAAGTTTGGCGGTCACTGTTTTTGCTATTCCAGGGACCCCCTCGATCAAGGCATGCCCATCGGCCAAAATGGAAATGATCAAAAGCTCTATAAAATCTTTTTGACCCACAATTATGGTGGACAGTTCTTTTTTTACCTGTTCCACGGTGTCCCTTAATTCTTCCAAAGGAACCCTGCTATCAAAGTTCAAGTCATTATTTTCCATCAACGTTTGCTTTAAATGCTTCTATTTTTTTATTGAGATTCTTCAATTCTTCTTCTGTAATATGTTGTTTTACCTTTAGTTTGGATATCGTTCCCATCAAACTTTTTACCTCTTCCAATGTTGAGTTGCTACGCATGGATAGGTTTCTCAAAAATGTTTCGTCGTCCAAATCTTGCGTTGTGATATGCAATTTGGATCTGAGATATTCCAAAAAGTAGTCAATTTTATGCTTGGTAATGAGATGCAGTTCCCCTTTTTCAAAGTACATGTCCGCTATGGTGCGGGTAAATGCCAAGGTCTGATTTTTTACAGGAGGCACAACCGGGATGGCGCGTTGTTTTCGCTTTCCTTCAAAAACAATGTAAACAATTGCTCCGATGAGAATAAGGTAGTAGGCCCACTTAAATTCTTCGGTATTCAGGAACAAGTACATGGGTGAAGTATAAAATGATTTGCCGGATTTATGGAAATTATCCATGTAAATGGTTCGGTTACGGTCCAAATAGGACAACAGTCCCAACGTGTATTCATTATTATCCTCCTTCAACATAAAGTAGTTGGTGAAAGCTTTTGGGAAGCTGGCCAATATAATTTCCCCATCGCCAAAGGGTTGCTTTATGATATTCGCATGTTTTGTCAAGGTTCCCGTGCTATCCGCACTGGTATAAACTTGACCGAGAACGGTTGTCCGAAGGGTGTCCAACCGGTCGAAGCTCGGCATATAATAGTCCTTGGTGAATTTCACTTTTTTATTTTTAAATGCTGGATTGACCAATTCAAAATAAAAAATGGGCTCCAATTGGCCGTCATTGTAAACAAAGCGCTGTCCTAAATTTAGGGTGTCCAATAATTTTGTTTCAAAAGAACTTGATGCTACAAATAGTTGGTTCCCTTGATTTACCCATTCCAAGATTGTATTGAGTTCTGCTTCTTCAAAAGAAACGTTTTCGTTTGCAAAAAAATAGGTGCCCTCGATAGAATCCGTTCGGCTGAGGAATTCAAAAGGTGGTTTCTGGATTTGCTGGACTGCATCTGGAAAATGTTTTTCCATTACATCGTTCAGTACATAAGTCCCATAAGGTATTTTATGGTGGGATACATAAGACGGAAACCAGTTGATTTTTTTTGGCTTGTTGTATTCCAAGGCAAACATAGCCAACAAGGTCAAAATACCTATTGATATGTATATCCATCCTTTTTTAGACATCTGCTATCGATTTTTTTAAGGATGCAAATACAAGTTCGGCCTTTTGGTAGCGCTCTTGATTCAGCTCAAATTCTCCGTACCAAACATAATCGTAGAGTAGGGTGGCTTTTCCGAAATCATTTTTAAAGGAACTATCGGATAGTTCGGCCATGTAGTCATCGTTCGTCTTCTGTTGTTGCCAATCTATCAATTCCCGTTCAGATAGCAATTGAAGGATGTAAAGGTAGTAATATCGAATCGCCAGTCTATAGTTTTCATCGGTCAGTGCCTTTTTTATCAGTTCCTGAATGTCCTCGTTTTTGATGATATGTTCATCTTCGGATAAGGTAACCACATTGGGGTTTTTCTTTTGATTTCCCATCCCCAAAATATTGGACTTCACAAAAAACCGTATCACCAGATAAAGGAATAGGGCAAACAGCAGGTAGGGCAATATTTTTAAAAAAGCTGCCAAATAGCCTTCTGCGTTTCCGACTCCAAAGATCCATTCAAAAAATCGACGTAGAATGTTGTAGAACCAGTTGACGATATCGGTCCACCAACCGTTTTCGGTTTTTACTTCTTCGTAGTTGAAGTCGCTATCGTTTCTGTAAGAGTCCAGTTCTTCCGAACTCAGTTCAATAGGTTGCAGTTCAGACTCATCATACTTGACCACGGAATCGTTCTGGGCAAAAAGGATTGTCCACGATAGCAGTAGGTATAGTGAAATCAGTTTTTTTAGCATCTATTCCTCCATGGATTTTCCGAGACTTTCAATACGCTCAAAAGTTCCGGTGAAATTTTTCTTCTCATTCAGATTGAAGAAAATCAACGAGGTGGCCACCAAAAAGATAATGTTCATTAGAAATTGCACCAGTGTGCTCAATATATTTAGAAGCAAATAGATGGGGTCATTGAATACGTTGAAGTTCTCGGCGTCCATTTCACCCGAAAACACTCCCATTTTTATCCAACTGTAAATAATGGTAGGTAAGCTAAAGGCATAAGATGCGATGGCTACAATTATATAGATAACAAATAAAGTGGCGAAGGTAATCCACCAATTTTCTTTGATCAAGGTGAAACTGTATTGGTAAGATTCCATAGTATCCTTTTTAAGAAAAACCAGAATGGCAAAGGAAACCGATAAGGGAACTGCCAAATAAATGCCAGGTATTAAACAGAACATTGCCCCGATAAATACAGACAACCCCACAATAATGCCCAGACCTATCAAGGACCAAAAGGAGCCGTAAACACCACTTCGTATTTCATCATAATTTGTAGAACCCCTGTTGTCAATGTATGATTTTATATAATGTAACACAGTGCCCTGTGCCAACACGTATGCGGCTATCGAGCTCAAGAGCAGAGCAACCACGGCCAAAACCATAATCAATGGGGAATATGTTGAAATAGTTGTGTTTCCAATGGCCGTAAGGTTAAAAATATCGCCAATGGTGTACATATAGAACCCCATGGAAATCAGCATTACCAAGATATATGGGCCAACAATTTTTAGAATGGTTCCCAAAAAGGGTTTGAATTCGTTTCGGATAAATACAAAAGAATCGGAGAGGATTTCTCCCAGTTCACGCTGTTTTTTAAACTCGATATAGTTATTCGGTGTCTGCATGTGTGGTTTTTCTATGGATTTGGTATGGATAAATGATATAATAAAAAACAATTAAGAACAACGAGGCCAGAATGATAAAAATGGCCAACCAGTCGGGCATTTCAGTATGTCTTGTAACAAAACCTTCCAAAAAACCGGCAATAATAAAAAAGGGAACCGTGCTCACCATTATTTTCAGCCCGTTTTTTACACTCTGTTTAAAAGATTCCAAACGGGTGTATGTGCCAGGGAATAGAATACCATTGGCCAATACCAGCCCCGCACAGCCCGCAATTATGATTACGGAAATCTCTATAGTGCCATGGATCCAGATGGTCCTTGCGGATTCCCATAACAACCCTTTTTCATAAAAAAAGTACTGGAAGCTTCCCAACATAATACCGTTCTGCAACATGATATAAAGTGTTCCCACACCCAAAAAAATACCAAAAGCAAAGGCATAAATGGCCACTTTGATATTGTTTATGGTTATGCCCAGAAACATATTGAAGGCACCTTGCTCTTTATATACGGCCATAGGGTCTCCCTTTTCGATGTTTTCCAAGGTCATGTTAACATAACCGTTGCCCAAAATGGAACGGACAAAGTCACCTTCGTTGGCCGAGGAAAAGGCTCCCACGACAACAAAAAAGGAGAACACTAGAAAGGAAATCAGTAATTCGCGGTGATGACCTTTGAACATCAATGGGAACTCCGTTTTCCAAAAATGAACAATACGACTTCGCGATTCCCGTTTGGTCTTATATATTTTTTGATGCGCTTGGGAGGCAAGTGTGTTCAGGTAAACATGAGTATTGCTGCCCGGATAAAAGGTCTTTGCGTAACTTAGGTGATCGGTAATCTCAATATAAAGATCCGAAAGCTCATCTGGATGAAGTTGGCCCTTATTGGTCAGGGCATTTTCAAAAGCGGCCCATTTATCCTTATTTTGCCTTACAAAAGCGGCCTCGCGCATTCAATTAATGGTTTGTAGTAAAGAAACTAAAATATGGAACAATTTCAAATAGAAACGGCCCAAAATATAACCATAAACCAAAATACGTCCCATCTTGGTGAGCGCATGCTGGCTTACATTATTGATACCTTTATCATTGTGGTCTACACGATTTTGATGTTTGTTTTTTTGGCGTCCCTTGATATTGATATGGGGGATCAATGGGCGTTCTATTTGATTCTTTCCCTACCGGCATTTTTATATTATCTGCTTTTTGAGACCCTGATGGATGGAAAAACCATAGGTAAGGGGGCTATGAACCTTCGTGTGGTGAAATTGGACGGTTCCAAACCCAATTTTGGCAATTATTTTGTTCGGTGGGCGCTTAGGATCATTGATGTGGGAATTACTTCGGGAGGAGCTGCCGTCCTAACTATTTTAATTCGCGGCAAAGGACAACGTATCGGTGATATTGCAGCAGGTACTACGGTCATTAGTGAAAAAAAACGGGTATCCCTAAAGGATACCTTGCTTAGGGAATTGCCAGAAGATTACAAACCGACCTTTCCACAGGTTACCGTTTTTAAGGACCAGGAAATGCGAACCATTAAGGAGTTGTACGACAAGGCAAGGCTTAATGGAAACCATAACGTTATTGTTTCATTGGATAAGCGTATCAAGGAAGTATTGGGCGTGCAGACCGCATTAAAGCCTATAGAGTTTGTGGATGTGATCATCAACGATTACAACTATTACACCCAAAAAATGTAGGTATGCTTTACCAGACCATAGATATTTTAGGTACTATTGCCTTTGCCATTTCAGGGGTTTTGGTTGCCATGGAAAAACGATTGGATTTGTTCGGTGTGCTCATTATTGCCTTTGTTACCGCTATTGGTGGCGGCACCCTACGAGATTTATTGATAGGAAACACACCAGTAGGTTGGATGCATGACCTTACTTATGTAATCACCATTTTTATTTCGGTGGTTTTTGCCATCTTATTTGTGAACAAGCTCAAATATCTTAGAAAATCATTGTTCCTGTTCGATACCATTGGTATAGGACTTTATACCATGGTGGGTGTTGAAAAGGGACTTGAAGCCCAGCTTTTGCCTATTATATGCATATTCCTAGGGACTATGACGGCCTGTTTTGGAGGTGTCATCCGAGATATTCTCTGTAATGAGATTCCTGTAATTTTCCATAAGGAAATCTATGCCACCGCATGTATATTGGGTGCCTTGAGCTACTTTTTGATCATACAGTTTCCGGTTAAGGATGAGTATGCCTATATCGCGGCTATTTTGGTCGTAATCTTGTTGAGATTGTTGGCCGTTCGATTTAAGATAAGTCTGCCCAGTATTTACGGAAAGCAATCACCTTGATTGATATTCCTTACTGTTTTTCAATACTGATTAATCGTTGTTTATCACGATTAACCTATCGTTAATCAATATTACTTCTTCGTTAACCAAAACACCCCTGTCATACGGCTACATTGCTCGTTAATCATAAAGTTAACTTTTAAGGGAGTTGGTTATTATCATCAATCTCCCCAAACCAATCATTCAATCAGGTATGAGAACATCACGATCATTAATTTTTACATTTTTGGGATTGATTTCCTTTTTCGGAATCGATCGGGCAAATGCACAAGGGTGCGTGGCCATTAGACATTTTTCCTCTTGTGTAGGGAACACTTTGGAAAACAATCTCTTAGGCCCGGGAGATATTCAAATAGGTAGTAATTACAGATACTTTAAATCCTTCCGCCATTTTAGGGGCACCCACGAAGAGCCCGACCGTGTTTCCAATGAAACAGAGGTAATCAATCATTCACATTCATGGGATTTCTTTTTGACCTACGGAATTTCGGACAGGTGGTATGCCAGCATCACTATCCCTACCGTCATCAATACACGTTCGTCACTTTACGAGCATGGGCGTGATGAGCGGAACACGACTTTTTCCCGCGGTCTGGCAGATATAAGGGCCGGAGTGGGCTATTGGCTCTTCGACCTTGAAAAACACCAGAACGGAAATTTGGCATTGGGATTAGGGGTAAAACTTCCAACGGGTAGTTATAATGCTTCTGATATATTTTACAATGTGGGTCCTGAGGGCGGTCCAGAGGTCAGACCAGTAGATCAGAGTATTCAACCAGGAGACGGTGGTTTCGGAATCACGTTGGATTTCCAGTTTTATCAAAAGATTGCTGAGCGGTTTTTTGCGTATGGAGGAGGTTTCTATTTGATCAATCCAAGGGAGGTCAATGGAACGAGGACCTTTAGGGAAACTTTGAGTCCAATTCTTCAGAACGAGGCAATTATGGCCGTTCCCGACCAGTTTTCGGTGAGGGCAGGGGTTAGCCATAGTTTGGGCAATACCATTTCTGCTTCTTTGGGGGCTCGGTACGAAGGAGTGCCCGTCAAAGACCTAATCGGGGGCAATGAAGGTTTTAGAAGACCTGGCAATGTACTTTCCATAGATCCCGGAATCGCTTTTATGAAAGGCAATTTTTCTTTGAACCTGAATGTGCCCTTTGCAGTAAGAAGGGAGCGTCCCCAGAGTGTTACAGATTTGCAGACCGAACAAGCGACGGGAGAACCTAGAATGGGGGATGCCGCTTTTGCCGATTACTTGATCAATGTGGGAGTGTCCTACCGGTTTACAAACAACAAGGTCAAGGTGAATCCGGAACTTATGAACGAATTCAATAATTAAGCTGTCAACATAAATGAACTTTAAGATTGCCCAACGAATTCAAAAGCTATCATTAATATGTGTTTTACTTCTTGGACTTCACGCAAAGAGTCAGGAAAATATCAAAGGAAAAGTGGTCGATGCCTCATATGGACAGCCCTTGGTTGGGGCACAAATAGTGCTCAACCCAAGTCAAAAGGGAACCTTGACCGATGAGTTTGGATACTTCCAAATAGATGCGGGTAGTGATGATAATTCTCTTATTGTAAGGTATTTGGGGTATGAAGAACAGGAGGTTTCCATATCAAATACCAATGACTTGGGTACTCTGGCATTAAAAAGGTCCAACACCACATTGAGCGAAGTAATTGTAAGTGCATCGCCCAAAAATTTTAAAAGTGAATTTAAAGGGAGCAATTTTAGGATCAATCCTGTTTCATTAAAAAATAGTAATCCGTTGAGTACCGAAGAGGTATTGCGCACCATTCCAGGGGTCAATATTGTTGGGGATATGGGATTGTCCAACCGACCGAACATCAGTATTCGGGGTTCGTGGGGCAGGCGCTCCAAAAAGGTGCTATTGATGGAAGACGGGACACCAGCTGCGCCAGCACCGTACATAGCTCCAGGCGCTTACTATAATCCGGTGAGCGATCGTATCACCTCTGTCGAAGTATATAAAGGAGCGGATTTGCTACGATACGGCCCCAACAATATGTACGGCGCTGTCAACTATATTACCGCGCTACCACCTCAAAAACCCACTTTGCGGCTTAAGTTGACAGGAGGTCAGCGCAATTATACCTCCGGCCTGTTTTCATACGGAGGAACTTGGAACGATATCGGTGGTTTGGTAGAAGGTGTTTACAAAAAGTTTAATGGATTTACCGATAATTCCTCGGTTGAGATCTTGAACCTGAACGCAAAGATATTCGCCAAACTCTCCGATAATCAATCACTTTATTTTAAGGTGAGCGGGCAGTTCGAGGACAATCAGGCCTCTTTAAGCTCGCAGACACCGTTCACATTTGAAGCTGACCCAACCCAAAATCCCTTGGATGCAGACCAATTTACCATGAGGCGCTATGGTGTCGATATTATCCACAAATGGCTGCCCAATGATGATTTGAGCTTCACTACAAAAGTATATGCTTCAGATTTTGAACGGGATTGGTGGCGTCAGGTAACTGCTAAGGTCAAGGCATCGGAAGTACAGGATTATGTGGGCGATGAAATTTTTAATGATAGATATGGTTATTTGGTTGGAAGAACATTTGATGACGAAGACTATGTGATTGTTGGGCGTGTGGAGAATGGACTGGAGAGCACTACGGACAGTCGGTGGATCTATCGTGTTTCCGGAATCAAGGAGACGGTCAACGCGACATGGGAAGCCTTTGGGGCTCCAAGTGCTTTCGAAGGCAGTATCAATCTGCACCGTGAAACATTTAAAGACGTTTTCTTGGAAGCCAACAACTCCAGATGGGCCAGATATGGAACCGCTACCAAAGATTTGTGGTACAGGTTGTGGTCTGCCAATGGTTATGTTCGCAATGAGTTCAATTTTGGAAAAGTTGGGGTAACGCCCATTCTTCGTTTTGAACATGTGGATATGTTTCGGCAAGACCTCTTGGCTTTGGCCCAAAATTCTGATTTGGAAAGTACCGTAGAAGGTAGGGAACCCAATGTATACAATCAGTTTTTGCCTGGACTTACGGTGGATTATGGTTATGGAAAGGGTGAATTTTACGGTAGTTTGTACCAAGGTATGATCGCTCCATCCAAAGTTTTCGGGTTTTTAGTGGAACAAAATGGTGTTGTTACCAACCCTTTGGCGGGACAGAGCATCAATATTGATCCCGAGTTAAGTTGGAACAAGGAAATTGGTTGGCGAGGTGGCTTGTTGGATAATTTTATCCAAGGGCAATTGACCTATTTTCACAATGCGAGCAGAAATTTTTATGCCGGCGGTCGTAACGAAGTGTTCACCGAGTTGGGCGAAATCAATGTCCAAGGAGTAGAAATGGCCATCAATTTAGAGCTTTTGAATACAAATGGCCATCAATTGCACTTTTTGGGCAATGTTACCTACATGAAATCCAAAGTTAAATCGGGCAAGTTGGAGGATAGGGACCTTTTTTCTCAGGTTATACATGGTGCCGCTACACAGAATGAGTATGTGTCCATGGTAAATTCCAATAGGAATGCCTACGAGGTATACGTGGACAATGGGGGAGGGGAAACCTTGCTGACCGACCCGACCATCGATGCTTCCCAATTTGGTAGTATTACCCGTAGCGCAGTCACCTTTGGCGATGGAGGATTGTCAGATACAGAGGCTCCTTATACACCAAATATTAATATGAGCTTGGGCCTCAATTACGATTGGAAAGAGTTATCCAGTGGTTTTAATGTGCATCATGTGGGCAAGCAGTACACAGAATTCCACAATTTTGTAAATGAATCAGCTGACGGTGCCATTGGTCAGCTATCTTCCTATACTACGATAGATGCATTCGTGAACTACGATTTGACCATCGGTGAAAAAATCGATGCCACCATTTTTGTGAATGGTAAGAACATTACAAACAATATATATAGGGCTTCACGTTTGAACAGGGCCACTTCGGGATTGTTCGGAGGTGGTTTCCGACAGATTATATTCGGAATCAATATGAAGATTTAAATCTGCGAATCTATTTTTTTTACGGTTCGGGAAACTGATTTATCCCGAACCGTTTTACTAAAAATGGCTTCAAAACGTTGATGCCCTAACATCAATTTTGTTTTCAATCAGCGAAGATTTCCTGAAAAAAGTTGGTCATTCTTGTCCAAGAACGCTCTGTAGCCAATGGGTTGTACATCATTCCATCGTCTGGAGCATTGGCATTGGGGTTGGTAAAGGCATGTCCGGTTCCGCCAAAAACATCCATTTCCCATATGGCATTTCTATCGGTAAGTTCATAACCTAAAGAGACAACATCCTTGGGAAACGCCATTGGGTCTTCCCAACCGTGAAGTACCAATACTTTTGCTTTGATTTCCTCTTCTTGCTCCAATCCGTTTGGGTCCAAAAGTCCATGGAAGGAGACAGCTCCCTTAAAATCGGCTCCGGAACGGGCAAGGTCCAAGGCGCATTTACCTCCAAAACAGAATCCGATGATACCTACTTTTTCGGGGTCGGCTAAATCGTGACCTTTAATACTGTTGAATGCCAGAATTATTCGGTCGAGCAATTTTTGGCGATCGGTGGCCACCTCGTTCATAAGCTCTTCCGCTTCGGTATTGTCTTTCGCTCTTTTTCCTTCGCCATAAACATCTATGGCCAATGCCAAGTAACCAAGTTTGGCAAGCTCGATGGCCTTGTCCGTTTCAAATTGGGATTGTCCGGCCCATGTGTGGGCCACCAAAACCACTGGTCGTTTTCCTTGAATGCTATCATCATGGGCAACAACCCCCAAATAGGATTGTCCATCATCTGCATAGCTAAAATTGTTAGTTTGAATCATGCTGAGTTTAGTTATGTATTGAGAGCCATTAAATTATATTATTTTTTGATTCCTTTACAAAACTTCGGCCTTTAGTATGTATATATTTTGCCATGGCCAATCACCGTCCCCAACGCGCACATTATTTATAGCATCCACTACGTCCATACCTTCAATTACCCGACCAAAAGGGGTGTAAGACCCATCTAAGTGATAGGACCCTGGATTGGTGACAACAATGAAAAATTCGTAAGGGGATGCCAATTTATGTGGATTGTCCCTTTCGCTGCTGGGCATAGATATGGTGCCTCTGTGATGCTTATGTCCCTTATTTCCGTCGGGAGGTAGCAGATATCGCCCAATGTCGCCCCGTTTACGGGCCGTTCTTCGGTCATCAGAATTTCCTCCCTGAATAATAAAGTCCTTGACAACCCTGTGGAATTGGGTGCTGTCAAAATATTTTTGTCTGGTCAGATAAATGAAATTGGCTTTGTGATAGGGAACATTATCATAGAGTTGGACGGTAAAACTCCCCATGGTCGTTGTAATTTTTACCTTGTCCTTTTTAAGTTTTTTGGAATAATTAAAAAAGAAGTCGATGGCATTTTCCTCGGTAAGTTTGAAAGGTTCTTCTTCCTCTTCTTCCTCCATAGCGGTGGAATCCAATTCGGTTTTAGGAACTGTGTCCGTGTTTGTAATATTTTCCTGAACTTTGCCCTTCTCCTTTTTAGGGGATTCTCCGCAGGAAACCAATAATAGAAATAATATACTTGTAGCTAAAGCTGATTGTCTCAACAGTATGGATTTTAATGAATTTTACGAACTCGCTTTAAAATTAAAAAATCTTCCACTTCCCGGGGAGGATTCCCATAATAAAATGTCACCGCAATTGCGTATCCAGTGGTTGAAGGAGAACAGGGTTCAGGATTCCAATCCAAAAAGAGCAGGGGTAATGGCCTTGTTTTATCCGGACCTTGAACAGGAAACCAGACTGCTTTTGATTCTAAGAAAGGTATATCAAGGTGTTCATTCCAACCAAATTGGGTTTCCCGGAGGGAAAGTGGAAAGAATAGATAAAAATTTAATGGAAACTGCTCTGCGTGAAACCCATGAAGAGGTCGGTGTACCTCCAAGCGAAGTTGAGGTGATAAAAGAGTTGAGCGAGGTCTACATTCCACCAAGTAATTTTTTGGTTAAACCTTACATGGGACTTTATCCGAGTCCGCGCCCATTTGTGAAAGAAGATTATGAAGTAGAAAGCCTTGTAGAGGTTTCTTTAAAGGATTTTTTGGACGATTCCAACCATATCAATGAGGTTTTGACAACTTCTTATGCAAAAAATATCGATGTACCTGCCTTTAAATTAAATGGTTATACCGTTTGGGGTGCCACTGCTATGGTTTTGAGTGAAATCAAGGAGCTTTTGCGTCAAGTGCTTTAAACGCTATTTTGTAAATTTACCGCCAACAATTAACACTTTACATGGGTCTGTTCAAGAAAAATCCCTTTGGTCATATTTTGTTCCTAAAACGATGGCTGATTCGTATTGCGGGTATGATGACGCACCAACGCTACAAAGGATTTAATACTTTAGAGATTGAAGGTTCGCAGATAATCCGCGACCTTCCAGAGAGCAATGTCCTCTTTGTAAGCAACCATCAAACCTATTTTGCCGATGTGGTGGCAATGTTCCATGTATTCAATGCCAGTCTAAAAGGGCGGGACGATAATATCAAGAACTTAGGCTATCTATGGAATCCCAAGCTCAACATCTACTATGTTGCAGCCAAAGAGACCATGGGAAAGAGTTTGTTGACCAAGGTTTTGGCCTATGCTGGTTCCATAAGTATTGAAAGGACCTGGAGGGCAGATGGCCAGAATGTGAACAGACAGGTGAAGTTCAGTGATATTTCCAATATTGGAAAGGCATTGGACGATGGCTGGGTAATTACTTTTCCTCAGGGAACTACAACTCCATGGAAGCCATTGCGAAAAGGTACTGCGCATATCATAAAAAAATACAAACCTGTTGTGGTTCCTGTTGTTATCGATGGTTTCCGACGTTCTTTTGATAAAAAAGGTCTTCGTGTAAAGAAGAAAGGAATCCTTCAATCGATGCAAATAAAAGAGCCCTTGGACATTGATTACGATAACGAATCCATTGATGCAATTTTGGAAAAACTGGAATATGCCATTGAGCAACATCCATCATTCCTTAAGGTGATTTCGGAGAAGGAACTTCTTGCCTATGAAGAGGAAAACCAGAAAAGACGATATAGTTACAAGGGCAAAATAGATGGTTAGACTTCCAATCGTTTGAGTTCGTTGTAATTCTTTCGTAATTTTTTTAGCAGAATACCGTAAAGCAATTTATAGAACAACCAAATAACAACCAATACGGCCGTAGTAATCGCAATCGAAACAATGATTATCAACGCCCAAAACTCCGTACTGTCACCATCTTGGGCAGCGGCATTCACCAATTCTTGGCCTTCTGGTGTATACAATAGTACACCGTATGCGTAAATAATTGCACTAATAGTGAAGATGATTAGATTGAACCATACATATTGGGTCACTGTTCGTTTTACCTTTAGAATGGTCCGCATCAAATTTTTGGAGGAATCGGTAAAGGAGATTTTTCTATAATTGGTATAGAACTTATAGATAAAGTAAAGGATGATGGCGTAATTGATGACATTAAGGGCCATCACTACCTTATATATGTGCATGTCCTTAAGTTCCTGCATGGTATCGGGGCCACTAAAAATAATATTGATACCTGCCCAGAAAACAAATTCTATGATACTAATATAAAAAATCCACTTTACTATGGACGATGACTTCTTCTTGGTCATCGGGTATATTTGCTCGTAGGACAGCTTGGGGAGGTTTGCTTCCCGCTTCTGCCAATCCTTCTTCAAGAGCTCCAGTTCATCCAGCATAATCACGGATTTAATATAGTTCTTAATTTATTTTTCACCCTACTCATCTTCACTCTTGCATTTACTTCGGAAATTCCCAAAGTTTCGGCTATTTCTGTATAATCCTTGTCTTCCAAATAAAGAAAGACCAAGGCCTTATCAATATCGCCAAGTTGTTTTACCGCGTCGTACATCAACTTTAATTGCCGTTCCTCGGTATCATCATAATCGGTGGCTTTTATTTTATAAAGTACCGAATCAAAATCCTGGGTCTTCACCCTTTTCTTGGATTTTCTGTACAATGTTATGGCCGTATTCAATGCAACGCGGTACATCCATGTGCTAAACTTGGCATCTCCCCGAAACTTTGGGTATGCTTTCCACAACTGTATAGTGATTTCTTGGAACAGGTCGTTATGCGAATCCTTGTCGTTGGTATATAGACTACACACCTTATGGACAATGTTTTGATTGTCCTCAAGTTCCGTCACAAATTGATGTTCCAGTTCTTTGTTCACTAAACGGTTGGTAAAGTTTGCTTTATCTATTGGTATCTATAAAGCAGCTTTTGTTACAATGATTGGGTAAAAATTTATTTACGGTAATCCAATGCAGGTGGTCTGTTGCCCAACATGGGAACATATTTAAAGTCCTTGCCACGTCTTTCTTCCAGTTCTTTTTTGGCAGCTTCGATTGTTTTTGGGCTTTCAAAAATGTCCATGGCGGTCAGTGCCAATGTCTTTGCAGCGACCATCATTCCTTTGGAACCAATGCTCATACCGCCAGCGGCAACTGCTTGCCAGCTATGCGCGGGAGTTCCGGGAACCCAAGTTACAGTACCAAGACCAGCTGTGGGAACGGTATAACTCACATCACCGACATCGGTGGAACCGTAGGCTTGAGCGGTCTCTTTGTAGGGCTGCACAATCTGTGCGGTGGAAATGTCCGGAGCCCCCTTGCCCAAGGTCTCGGATATTTTTTCGGCAAATGCCTTTTCTTCATTAGTATAGGTAACTCCCCCAACTTTTACCAAATTGTCGTACATAATTTTTTGAACGGTAAGGTTGGGCAAAAGTTCGTGCGTTCCACCAATCATTTCATAATCCATGGTGGTTCCCGTACCTAGCGCAGCACCCTCTGCCGCTTTTACAATTCTGTCAAAAATATCCACAACAACATCTCTCGTATTATGTCTTGCATAATAGTATACCTCCGCAAAATCAGGCACTACGTTTGGTGCTTTTCCACCATTTGTGATTACATAGTGAATTCTGGCATCTTCAGGTACATGCTCTCTCATCATATTTACCATGGCGTTCATGGCCTCTACACCATCCAGTGCGGAACGACCTTTTTCCGGAGCTCCTGCGGCGTGGGCGGAAATTCCATGGAATCTGAATTTGGCGGATTTATTGGCTAATGCGGCACCGGCGCTGGCAGCATTTCCGGAACCGGGGTGCCAGTGCAACGCAACGTCCACATCGTCAAAAACACCTTCACGGACCATGTATACTTTTCCTGAACCACCTTCTTCTGCGGGACACCCATAAAAGCGAATGGTTCCTTTGATGTTGTTATTTTCCATCCATTCCTTTACCGAAATAGCGGCTGCTGTGGATGCTGTTCCAAACAGGTGGTGCCCACAGGCATGGCCAGCTGCGCCACCGGCAGATTTTTTCTCAGGAACAGCTTGTTGTGAAAGGCCTGGAAGTGCATCATACTCGCCCAAAATAGCAATCACAGGATATCCGGAACCATATTCGGCCTTAAAAGCGGTAGGAATTCCAGCGATACCCTTATCAATGCTAAAACCGGCATCGGACAGAGTTTCCTGTAAAAGAGCAGAACTTTGTTCTTCCAGATAGCCCATTTCAGCAAGACCCCAGATTTCGTGGGCGATTTCACTGTATTTTTCAGATTTGGAATCTAAATCCTTGATGATATCGTTCTTCTTTTTCTGGGCATGAATGCCCATGGTGCACAATAGCAGAATTGCGCCCATTGGGAGAAATTTTCTCATGGGTTGATTATTTTGAGTTAGGCTCTAAAGATATGAAAAAACCATACTTAGCGACTATTGCAATGCTTCGGAATGATTAAATTTGTTGATATGTCGAGCATGAACATTCCTCAATCCAGTAATCCAAGAGTCGTGATAGTAGGCGGCGGTTTTGGAGGTATAGCACTAGCCAAAAAATTAAGCAAAAAAGAAGTCCAAGTGGTTCTATTGGACAAACACAACTACCATAACTTTCAACCCTTACTGTATCAAGTGTCCACTGGCGGCTTGGAACCAGATTCCATTGCCTATCCCATAAGAAAGGTGCTTCAGGGATATCCCAATTTCTTTTTTCGATTGGCACAGGTACAAGAAGTAAAGACTGATACGAAAAGAATCAAAACCAATATTGGTGAGATTTTTTATGACTATTTGGTGGTGGCCACAGGTTCTGAGACGAATTTTTTCGGAAACAAGGGTATCGAGACCAAAGGAATGGCGATGAAAACCATTCCGCAATCCTTGAATCTGCGGAGCTTGATACTGGAGAATTTTGAACAGGCCCTTTTGACGGACGACTTGCATGAACGTGATGCCCTCATGAATTTTGTAATCGTTGGTGGCGGACCAACTGGCGTAGAATTGGCAGGAGCTTTGGCCGAAATAAAAAAGGGCATACTTCCTAAGGATTATCCTGATTTAGACACGCGCCGGGCACAGATAAATTTGATTCAGAGTGGAGGAAGGATTTTGCCGGCCATGAGTGAAAAGGCTTCAGAAAAGGCGGAAAAGTTTTTAGAAGAGCTCGGTGTGAACGTTTGGAAGAACATCCGTGTTACCGATTATGATGGCAAACGGGTAACAACCAATACCAAAACCATTTTTGAGGCAGAGACCTTGGTTTGGGCAGCGGGCGTAAAGGCTGTTGGATTAAAAGGTTTGGATGGAGAAGAGTTGCTAAGTAGGGGGAATAGATTACGCGTGAACGAGTTCCACCAAGTAATAGGTCTGGATGGTGTTTTTGCCATTGGGGATGTGGCACAGATGGAGACAGAAAAATTTCCCGAAGGCCATCCGATGATGGCACAACCTGCTATGCAGCAAGGAAAGAGCTTAGGTGATAATATTGTTCGGATGATAGAGGAAAAGCCCATGAAGCCCTTTGTTTATAAGGATAAGGGCAGTATGGCCACCGTGGGGCGCAACAAAGCCGTAGTGGATTTACCAAAATTCAGATTCCAAGGCGTGTTCGCTTGGTTTGTTTGGATGTTCGTTCACTTATATTTTCTTATCGGATTTAGAAATAGGTTGGTGGTGTTCATCAATTGGGTATACAACTATGTCCGTTTTGATCGTGAAGCACGTTTAATTATCCGACCCTTCAAAAAGCAAAATAAAGTGGAACGGCATAAGTTAATGCGGGATTAGTTTTCCGATTTTCTAGGGTGGAACTCTTTCAGTATGTTCGCCAGATGTGAGCGGTTAACGTGCATATACACCTCGGTGGTTGTTATACTCTCATGACCCAACATTTGTTGTATGGCCCGTAAATCGGCCCCGTTTTCCAAAAGATGTGTTGCAAAGGAATGCCTAAAAGTGTGTGGACTGATACTCTTTTTTAGTCCGATTGCTTCTGCCAGTCGTTTAACTATGGTGAAGATCATGGCGCGGGTCAGTTGTTTGCCCCGACGATTTAGAAAAACAAAATCTTCATGTTCTTTTTGAATGTGCAAATGTACCCTAATTTCCTTCCGGTAAATGTTGATGTATTTCTGGTTGATTTCACTGATGGGTACAAAACGCTGTTTGTTTCCCTTCCCGGTAACCATAATAAAATCTTCATCAAAATAAAGGTCGGATAGTTTTAGGTTAATAAGTTCCGACACACGGAGACCACAACCGTACAAGGTTTCCAAAATGGCCCTGTTCCTTTCACCTTCAGGCTTGGATAGGTCAATGGCGGCTATCAATTGGTTTATTTCATCTTCCGAAAGGGTATCGGGTAACTTTCTACCGATTTTTGGGGTTTCGATAAGGTCCATGGGATTGTCATCTCGGTAGTCCTCAAACACCAAATAATTAAAAAAACCTTTCAGCCCGGAAATAATGCGTGCCTGTGTCCTAGGATTTACCGTTTTGGCGATATCATAAATAAACTGCTGTATCGTATCTCTCCCTATTCCAGTGGGTCTATTATCTATGGCGTGCTCTTCCAAGTAACCGGCAAGTTTTTGAAGGTCCATGGTATAATTGGAGATGGAGTTTTGGGAAAGTCCCCGTTCTATCTTTAAATAATTCTGATAATCTTTTATTGCTTGCTGCCAATTCATACATTCAAATATAATGACATAATCACATCACCGTTGCTTAAAAATAGCCATCGGTCAATTCAAAATACCGTTTGGTCAATTGGTGTAGTTAAAAAACAATTAGATTCAATAATTTTCTATCCCAATTATGAGATTAGAATGAACGAAAATCATTTTTGTAAGAAATTTATTTCATCAAGACACTTTTTTAATGATCATCACGTTTTCTCTTAGTAAAATTTTAACAATGAAGAAAAAGACATTTGTATTGGTGATCATAGCATTGGTTACCGTAAGTTTTTCGTCCATGGCGCAGCAGGTGGACCGAACAAGTTTTAAGGCAGGAGTGCACGCGGGACTTCCCGTTGGTGATGCTTCCGATTATTCAAGTTTTAGCCTTGGGGTAGACCTAGGTTACCACTGGGGAGTATCCGAGCTTATCGATGCTGGTATTGCAACTGGATTTATCAACGCTTTTGGGGACACATCGACCATTGATATTGGACCTGTGGGCCAAGATGTGGATTTTCCGGATATCCAGTTCATCCCAGTAGCTGGGGCTTTTCGACTTTACCCTACCTATGATTTTAAATTGGGTGCCGATGTAGGTTACGCTGTTGGCGTTAATGAAGGAAATGATGGAGGGTTTTATGTTCGCCCAATGATTGGATATAATATATCCGGTAACACAGAACTTAATATTTCCTATATCAATGTCAGCAATGACGGTAGTTTCTCTGTAGCTGCCTTGGGATTGTTGTTTTTGTTCTAAATAAAAGAAAACTGTAATTATAGCCCCAAATCTTACAGTTGAAAACCATTAATATTAACCGTTAATTAAATTTTTAAATAAAAAAATTACTTTTAGTTATTACAATTGTTATGTTGGGCAACCTTGCGGCAAAAGCACAGACCAGTTACAAGGCCGCTCTTGGATTGGGCATAGACCTTTATGACGAGGCAACCTTTTTTGGAGCTACCGGAAAATATTTTTTCTCGGATAACCATGTGGGTCAAGCGGATTTGGGTTTTGAGGACAATGCGACCATGGCCACATTCCTATATTCCTACCATAAAGGATTTTATAGGGCACCTGGCCTGCGTTGGTATGCAGGAGTTGGTCCAAGTATTATTTTCATAAAAGACTTTGACAATATTTTTGCCTTGCGTCCGCATTTGGGGCTTGACTTTAAGATTGACGGAGTTCCTTTTGTGCTCAATTTTGATTGGCGTCCCTCCGTTGTATTGAGCGATGTAGGTGATAATGAGGTTGCGGCTTTTGGCTTTGGCCTTCAGTTTGCCATCAATTAAAAGACACTATTGTTTTATATGTAGGGCGGGATATTCCCGCCCTTTTCTTTTTGTTGTATTTTTGACGGTATGAAACTAATGATCATCAACGGACCCAACTTGAACCTATTGGGAAAACGTGAGCCCGAAGTTTATGGGAGCACCACTTTTGAAGACTATTTTAAAACGCTGCAGCAAAAGTTTCCCGATGTGGAATTGGAATATTATCAATCCAACATTGAGGGCGAACTCATAGGAAAGATTCAAGAAGTAGGATTTAATTATGATGGTATTATTCTAAATGCAGCCGCTTATACACATACTTCAGTTGGAATAGGTGATGCCGTAAAGGCTGTGGGAACTCCAGTAATCGAGGTGCATATTTCCAATACGCATCAACGGGAAGAGTACCGCCATGTTTCCTTTATTTCGCCAGGGGCCAAAGGGGTCATTCTTGGATTTGGACTCCAAAGCTACGATTTGGCCATCCAGAGTTTCTTAGGCTAAATTTTTCAAGTATTTTTTATCGGCATAAAAAGTGCCAAAGGGGAGAAGGGATGCTACAAAAAGGATGATAAACCTTTTGAGCTTCCACTTGCGTTCCCAACAAAAAACTATGGCCACCACTACGTATAGAATAAACAATATGCCATGAGCCATACCAACAACTTGGTTTGGTTCAGGAATATCTGCCCAATGCTTCAACGGCATGGTCATTCCGAAAAGGAGTAGATAGGAAATACCTTCTAAAATAGCAGTGGCCCTAAAAATTTTAAGCATACCTTATAGGTGGATTACTTCATCATACGCATCGGCAACGGCTTCCATAACAGCTTCGCTCATCGTTGGGTGAGGATGCACAGCTTTTAGCACTTCGTGACCTGTGGTCTCCAATTTTCTGGCAACCACGGCCTCCGCGATCATATCGGTAACACCGACACCAATCATGTGGCAGCCCAACCATTCACCGTATTTGGCATCAAAAATAACTTTTACAAAACCATCTGGGGTACCTGCAGCTTTCGCTTTACCACTTGCGGAGAATGGGAACTTACCTATCTTAAGGTCATATCCTTTTTCTTTGGCTGCCTTTTCGGTCAATCCAACAGAAGCTACCTCTGGGATACAGTACGTACATCCTGGGATGTTGCCGTAATCCAAGGGTTCCACGTGCATGCCGGCCAATTTCTCCACACAAAGAATTCCTTCCGCAGAAGCTACGTGAGCCAATGCTTGTCCAGGGGTAATATCCCCAATGGCAAAGTAGCCAGGTATGTTGGTCTGATAGTAATCGTTCACCAATACTTTATCTCTGTCCGTGGCAATTCCAACATCTTCCAATCCGATGTTTTCAATGTTCGTTTTGATTCCCACAGCGGATAGTACGATATCGGCTTCCAAAACCTCTTCGCCTTTTTGAGTCTTAACGGTGGCTTTTACACCATCACCGGAAGTGTCAACTTTAGTGACCTCGGCGGAAGTCTTGATTTTTACTCCAGCTTTTTTGAAGCTGCGCTCCAATTGTTTGGAGATGTCTTCATCTTCAACCGGAACAATGTTTGGCATGTATTCCACAACGGTCACTTCTGTACCCATGGAGTGGTAGAAATAGGCAAACTCCATTCCGATAGCGCCACTTCCGACCACGATCATTTTCTTGGGTTGCTTTTCCAAGGACATGGCCTCGCGGTAACCAATAACCTTTTTTCCATCTTGCGGAAGGCTTGGCAACTCACGGCTACGCGCTCCTGTTGCAATGATGATATTGTCTGCGGAATATTCGGTAGTTTCACCGTTTTCCGCTTTTACTTCAACTTTTTTGCCCGGTTTTACCTTTCCAACTCCATTGATGACCTCGATTTTGTTCTTTTTCATCAAAAACTGGACACCTTTGCTCATTCCTTCGGCAACACCACGGCTTCTTTTAACAACGGCACCAAAATCATGATCTACATCCTTGGCGCTTAAACCGTAATCTTCGGCATGCTTTAAATATTCAAAAACCTGAGCGGATTTAAGAAGGGCCTTGGTCGGGATACAACCCCAGTTAAGACATACACCTCCCAAACTTTCTTTTTCTATAATGGCTGTTTTGAAACCTAATTGTGATGCCCTTATGGCGGTAACATATCCACCTGGACCACTTCCCAAAACAATTATATCGAACTTGCTCATTAGATTTTGATTTTTGTTGTTAGATTGAAAAATATGCCAGCATTCGGCAGGTGCAAAAGTACGGAAATCAATCTCCATTTCCCAAGACGAAAAAACTCAAATGTGGGTTTGTTTGTGAAATCAGGCTTTGCCTGTGTCGAACATCTTTTTGTTGAAGGCTTTGGACTCGCCTTTTGGTATGGATAGTGAGTCCCAGTCCGTACCTTTGATCATTCTTCCGATGAAGACGATCTGTCCTACATGGCCGGCGTAGTGTGCCAGTTGACGGTTGATGGCCTCGACAATGCTATGCTCCTCGTTTCGAATCTTGATCTTATTTTCAAAATTGGTGCTGTTGATGCTGTCCAGAGCACCAAATAGGCATTGCCATCCTTTTTCCCATGCAGCGATCATTTCTGATTTTTCGGAATAGGGCTTTTCAAATTCCAAGTCCCGTTCCCGCCATGGTTTTTCGCCATCTTCCGTTAAAAAATTGGTCCAACGGCTCAGCATGTTCCCTACCATATGCTTTACAATGATAGCTATGGAATTATCTGAGTCCGAGAATTTCCAATGAATGTCGGCATCAAGAATTTGATCAAAGGTTTTGTCGCCCATGGTTTTGTATCGATGGAACTCGAATTGAACATTGCCCAAATAATTTTCTTGGAAATCCATTTATGCTTCAGGATCAAAATCAATGCTTACCGAATTGATGCAATACCGTTGACCTGTGGTTTCTTTAGGGCCGTCGTTAAAAACATGACCCAAATGGCTGCCGCAATTGGCGCAGACCGTTTCGGTACGAATCATGCCGTGACTGGTGTCGCGAATATATTCAATGGCACCTTCAACGGCCTGATCAAACGATGGCCACCCGCAACCACTTTCAAATTTATGCTCGCTCTCGAACAATTTAGCATTGCATGCTTTGCAGTGGTAGTCGCCGTTTTCAAAATGAAGATCGAACTTGCCCGTATAGGGTCGTTCGGTCCCCTTTTGGCGCAATACATAGTATTCCTCGGCGGAAAGTTCTTGTTTCCACTCTTCCTCGGATTTGTTCACACTGTATTTTTTATCCATAAACTTTTAGTGTCGATTTATTTGTTGTCGGGAATAAAATCAAGGGCCACACCATTAATGCAGTGCCTTTTGCCTGTTGTGTTACGTGGGCCATCGTTGAAAACATGACCTAAATGTCCTCCACAAACTGCACAATGTTCTTCTGTGCGTGCCACTCCGATTTTATAGTCGGTATCAAAAGCGACGTTTCCTTCGATTTCTCGATCAAAACTGGGCCATCCGGTTCCCGAATCAAACTTATGTTCACTTTTGAATACTGGGGTGCCACATCCTGCACATACATAGGTTCCCTTTTCCTTGATGTCCAGCAAATCACTTGAAAAGGCATTTTCTGTGGCTTCTTTTCGCAATACGTAATATTCCATCTCGGTAAGTTCGGCACGCCATTCCGCATCGGTTTTGGTGACTTTGAATGCAGTTTCTTTAATATTTTCTTTCTTTTCTTCCTGTGATGTTCCCTTGCACCCTGTAAAAATGACAAGAACAATCAATAGCAATCTTTTTCCCATGAATCGTTTTTATGTGTTTAGACGTAGTTTGATTCCGTTCCTTTCAAAATAAATTTTAAAAAAAAAGTCCCATTGGTAGCCAATGAGACTTAATATACTGTTTTTTGTTGGAATTAGTTGATGTCCATTTTCATGACTTCCCCTTCATTAATTTGGAGTTTGGACATTACACTATTTATGTTGGCGGCATCAAAATCTGGTGACTCGGCAAACTCACTGGGCACAAATACGATCCTGAACAATTGATTGTCCGTGAATTCGGTGCTAATAGTAGATAGGTCAAAATTTCCATCGATAAAGAGTTCAACGTCCACAAATGTGTGCGCGAAAACATATTGCATGGTGCCTTCCGGCAAGAAATAATTTTGAGGCAGTTGTGTCCAGGCATCGGCGGTGGACCCATCGCTAAGGTCGATAACACCATCATGTCTGTATACCAAAACGGCGTCAGATTCAAAAACTTCAAAGTTGGTCACATCCGAAAAAGTAATCAAGGCGGAAAAAATATTGTCTTCGGCAAAATAATCGAAGTTTACGCCCTCAACCTCTACCACCTGCCCTTGAATGCCTGGTGCTCCTTGAGGTCCTTGCGCTCCATCAAGTCCATCGAAACCCGGGGGGCCTTGGGGGCCTTCGCATGCTGCAAAGACAAAAACGATTACTGCGCCTAAAATTGTACTAAATTTATTCATGATTTTGGATTTTGAATTTGTGTTCATTGTAACTCTTGTTGCAAGGAAATCAAAAAGCGTTCCATTTTTAAAAAAATGTTGTTTCTAATATCAAACCTGTTGTCATAATCGTATTCTTACTTAAAGATGCTTATTATTGTATAGTACTAAACCCGCAAATATGTCCAAGGTAGTTCCACACAGTTTTTTTACAGAGTTTGACATCAATCTTTTTAAGGGCGGCAAACATTTTCGGCTCTACAACAAGTTAGGTTCTCACTTAACAGAGGTCGGTGGTGTCAAAGGTACGTACTTTGCCGTATGGGCACCTTCTGCAAAATCGGTCAGTGTGGTCGGAGATTTTAATTATTGGAATGCAAACGAACATCAATTAAATGTGCGTTGGGACAGCAGTGGTATCTGGGAAGGATTTATTCCTGGAGTGGATAAAGGTACCAAGTACAAATATAAGATACATTCCAACAACAATGATATTTGGACGGAGAAAGCAGACCCGTTTGCCCGCTTTTGCGAGCAACCACCGAACACGGCTTCAGTAGTATGGGACGATAACCATCAATGGAGGGACGGCAAATGGATGGAAACCCGTGAAGAAAAAAACGGGCTGGATAAGCCGTATTCCGTTTATGAGGTGCATTTGGCATCTTGGAAGAAGAAAAATGGTTGGGAATCGCTTAGCTATCTTGAGATGGCGCAGCAGTTGGCAGATTATGTGGAGGAAATGGGTTTTACCCATGTGGAGTTTATGCCCGTAATGGAATATCCGTATGATCCTTCTTGGGGATATCAAATCACAGGATATTTTGCCCCGACCTCGAGGTTTGGGAAGCCTTCGGACTTTAAAGTTTTAGTTGACGCACTGCACCAAAGGGGCATAGGCGTGATTTTGGATTGGGTGCCTTCCCATTTTCCGGAAGATGCGCACGGACTCGGATTTTTTGACGGTTCCCATCTCTATGAACATCCGGATAGGAGGAGAGGGTACCATCCCGATTGGAAGAGCCTTATTTTTAATTATGGAAGAAATGAGGTTCGGGCATTTTTGATCAGTAATGCCGTTTTTTGGCTGGACCAATACCATGTGGATGGATTAAGGGTCGATGCAGTTGCCTCCATGCTCTACTTGGACTATTCTAGGGAAGATGGTGAGTGGGAACCCAATATCTACGGAAACAACGAGAACCTTGAGGCAATGTCCTTTTTAAGGGAAATGAACCAAGAAGTATATGCCAGTTTTAAAGGTGTTCAGACCATTGCAGAGGAATCCACGGCTTTTACCGGTGTCACAAAACCTGTGCATTATGGTGGCCTCGGCTTTGGGATGAAATGGATGATGGGATGGATGCACGACACCCTTGAGTTCTTTAAAAGGGACCCGATACACCGTTCTTATGATTTGAACATGGTCAGTTTTGGTTTGACTTATGCCTTTACTGAGAACTTTATGCTGCCATTTTCGCATGATGAGGTGGTGTACGGAAAACAGTCCCTACTATATAGAATGCCAGGTGATGAATGGCAGCGCTTTGCGAACTTAAGGCTGCTCTTTGGTTATATGTTCACGCACCCGGGAGGCAACCTATTGTTTATGGGGGGCGAGTTTGGACAATCATCCGAGTGGAACTTTCAGGAAAGCTTGGAGTGGCATCTGACCCAGTATGATTTTCATTCGGGCATACAAGAAACTATTAAGGACCTGAACAAGATGTACAAGTCGAACCCAGCATTGTATCAAAAACAATTCAAACCCGATGGTTTTCAATGGATAGAGTACAATGATCAAGAGAACACAGTGATATCGTTCATCAGAAAGGGCAACGACCCCAAGGACGATTTAATCGTTGTTTGCAACTTTACCCCTATGCCACGTGAGAATTATAGATTGGGAGTACCAAAAAATTCGACATTGAAACTGCTATTTAATAGTGATGATAAAAAATACTCGGGCAGTGGTATTGGCAAAAAAACAGTGAAGCCCTCTAAAACATCATGGAATGGGCACGAGCAGTCCGTTTTATTGAACCTACCTCCCTTAGGAGTAGTAGTTTATAAGTGAACAGGCAACTAAAACGTTATAGTTAATTGCTTTTCAAAACATATTTTTAATTATTCAGGCTTTTGTATTTCTTTTGTGAGCCTCAACTGATTACAGATAGATGATAACCAACACGGAAATTGCAACCAGAGGGAATCAGTTCCCCAATCATATCGTAGACTTTAAGCAAGAAAACGATAAAATATATTTTACCACCCAAAACGGTGTTATCCTTCAAGTTACCATTTTAAGGGATAGTGTGGTCCGTTTTAGGTACGCTACCGAGTACGTATTTGAGCCTGATTTTTCCTATGCCATTAGTGAAGATGTCAACCTTGGCTACAACGAATTGACCGTTAAGGATGAGATACCGGAATATGTCATAACCACTTCCAAAATCAAGATTTATATCAACAAGGCAAATCTGAAGGTACAGATTGCCGATTTGGATAATGTTATCCTCGTTGAAGATGAACTTGGGTTTCACTGGGAAGAGAACTTCGACTATGGAGGCAATGTGGTGAAAATGAGTAAGGTTTGCCATTCCGGTGAGAGCTACTATGGAATGGGCGACAAAGCATCGCATACCAACCTCAAAGGAAAACGTATCAACAATTGGGTCACAGATTCCTATGCTTATGGAAAGGATCAGGAGCCATTGTACAAGTCCATACCATTTTATATTGGACTCAAGGAAAGCAAGGCCTACGGAATTTTTTTCGATAATTCCTTTAGCACTTATTTTGATTTTGCCGCAGAAAAACGGAACGTAACCAGTTTTTGGGCCGATGGGGGCGAAATGAACTATTATTTTTTCTACGGTCCAGAAATGAAAGAGGTAGTGGAGTCCTACACCGACCTAACCGGTGTTCCCGAACTTCCACCACTTTGGGCGTTGGGATTCCATCAATCCAAATGGAGTTATTTCCCGGAACAAAAGGTGAGGGATATTGCCTCAAAGTTCAGGGAATTGAACATACCCTGTGATGCCATTTATCTGGATATTGATTATATGGAGGGGTTCCGTTGTTTTACTTGGAACAACCAATATTTCCCCAATCCCAAGAAGATGATCGAGGAAATGGAGGATGAGGGATTCAAGGTAATTACCATGATTGATCCCGGAATTAAAATTGACCGTGATTATTGGGTATATCAACAGGCCATGGACAATGGTTTTTTCTGCCGTAGGGCCGATGGACCACATTTTAAGGGAAAAGTATGGCCGGGAGAATGTAAGTTTCCAGACTTCACCAACCCTGAAGTACGTGAATGGTGGGCCGGCCTGTACAAGGAAATGATAGCCGAGATGGGCGTTAGCGGTGTTTGGAACGATATGAACGAACCCGCTGTGATGGAAGTGCCTACCAAAACCGCAAATCTTGATGTACGGCACGATTATGACGGTCATCCTTGCAGTCACAGAAAGGCACACAATGTTTATGGCATGCAAATGGTAAGGGCGACCTATGAGGGCGTTAAAAAATTTATGTTCCCGCGCAGGCCATTTGTGCTCACAAGGGCCGCTTATTCCGGTACGCAACGCTATTGCGCCACTTGGACAGGTGACAATGTCGCTACTTGGGAACATTTATGGGTCGCCAATGTACAGATGCAACGTATGTGCATGAGCGGATATTCCTTTGTAGGTTCGGATATCGGTGGATTTGCCGAACAACCCAATGGCGAACTTTTTGCCCGTTGGATGCAGTTGGCCGTTTTTCATCCGTTCTGTAGGGTACACTCCAGTGGAGATCACGGGGACCAAGAACCTTGGTCTTTCGGTGATGAAATCACCGACATAGTGAGGGAGTTCATCAATTTAAGGTATCAATTGCTGCCTTACCTGTATACCATGTTCTATAATTACATCAAAGAAGGGTTTCCGATGCTTCAATCCTTGGTGTTTTATGACCAAGAGGACCATCAAACGCATTTCCGTACGGACGAGTTCATCTTTGGTAAGCAAATGTTGGTATGTCCCGTACAGGAGCCAAACTCCCAAGGAAGGAGAATGTATTTTCCAAAAGGAAACTGGTACAATTACTGGACGGACGAATTGACCGAAGGAGGTGTCGAAAGATGGGTTTCAGCAGAGATTCATCGAATTCCTCTATTTGTGAAAGAGGGAGCTATGATTCCCAAATACCCTGTTCAGCAATACATCGGAGAAAAGGAAATAGAAAAGTTGAACATCGATGTGTATTACAAGGCAGGTACGGAAAGATCTCAAGTATACGAGGACCAGCAAGATGGGTACGATTATAAAAAAGGCAGGTATAGTCTAAGACGCTTCAAATTGACAGGAAAGGAGAACGAATTGATTATCCAACAGTTCAAGGATGGCAATTTTATAACCCCGTACGACAATTTTAAAATGTCGTTCCACGGATTGCCCTTTACCATTGATACTGTTGAGGTTGATAATGAAGAGGTAGATTTGAAGGACATCAAACTAAATGGCAATAATTCCATTGAGGTGGGTAAGGATTTCACGGAACTCCATATTTTTGGAAAATAAAATTTCGTAAATTCCATTACACAAAACACGATTTACCATATGAAAAAGATAATTTTAACTGGATTGGTTTTTTTGGCGGTTGCCGCGTGCAAAACCAATCCCTTTACAGGAAAAAGCACACTGAATTTTTATCCCAACAGTCAGGTATTCCCTACCGCATTTGCCCAGTACGACCAGTTTTTGGAGTCCAACAAAGTGGTCACGGGCACATCCGATGCGCAGATGATCACCAAAGTAGGGCAGCGTATAGCCTCTGCCGCGGAACGTTGGCTAAGTGCCAATGGGTATCCAGGTTATCTGAAAGATTACAAATGGGAGTATAACCTAGTACAAGATGAAACAGTTAACGCTTGGTGTATGCCAGGTGGGAAAATTGTTTTTTATACTGGAATTTTACCAATTACCCAGAACGAAACAGGAGTTGCCGTGGTTATGGGGCACGAGGTGGCCCACGCCTTGGCCGATCATGGAGCCCAGCGTATGAGCGCGGGTACGTTACAACAACTCGGAGCCGTTGCGGGAAATGTGGCTATTCAAGACGAGAAAACTCTTGGGTTGTTCAATCAAGCATACGGGGTTGGTTCGCAAATAGGAGTGATGCTACCGTTTAGCCGAAGCCACGAGACAGAAGCTGATAGAATCGGACTTCAGATTATGGCCATTGCAGGGTATGACCCCAGTGAGGCTGCAGAACTTTGGAAGCGTATGAAGGCCCAATCTGGCGGACAGGCTCCACCGGAGTTTTTGAGCACGCATCCATCCAACGATACAAGAATAAGTAATCTGACCGCTTGGGCACCTGCAGCAAAACAAGAAGCTCGTAAGTTTGGGGTAACGTCCTTCAAATAGATTTATAAAAAACGAACTGTAAATGTCACTTCGAAAAAGGCGAAAAATCCAACTGACACCAAAAAGGGTTTTTCACAAAGATTCGAAGTGACATTTTTTTGTAATAAAAGTTATGGCACAGACATTGGCATTAAAGGGAAGTAAAAAACTGTTGAATGCATGGGCCTTTTATGATTGGGCCAATTCGGTATATAGTTTGGTAATATCCTCTGCCATTTTCCCTCTTTTTTACGGCCTGTTGTTCCGAACCGCGGGCATTGAGCAAGTCACTATTTTTGGCGGCGAGATAGCAAGGGCCCCCTTGATCAGTTATGTGACCTCGTTGGCCTTTGTGTTTATTGCCATAGTAACACCATTGGTATCGGGAGTGGCAGATTATTTAGGGAACAAAAAGGTGTTCCTCAAATTCTTTTGCTATCTGGGAGCGGCATCTTGCATAGGCCTGTACTGGTTCTCTTTGGAGCATATTTATTTTGGACTGGCCTGTTACTTCTTCGGTCTAGTTGGTTTTTGGGTCAGTTTTGCCATCAACAATTCCTATTTGCCCGACATCGCTTTTCCGGAGCAACAGGATAGCATAAGTGCCAAGGGATTCTCCTTGGGATATGTGGGAAGCGTCATTTTATTGGTTTTCAATCTGTTTATGGTGATGGAACCCGATTTCTTTGGTATTACGGACAGTGGAAGCGAAGTTGCAGAGATAAAGGCTATGAAGTATTCCTTCATCTCAGTAGGAATCTGGTGGATACTTTTTAGCCAGTATACCTTTGCCCATTTACCCAAGGGATACAAAAGGGAAGGGGAACGGAAGCATATCATTTTAAATGGGTTTAAGGAGTTGAAGTTGGTATGGCACCAGCTTGGCGAGAATAGAAAATTGAAGCGATACCTAGGAGCGTTCTTCACCTATAGTATGGCGGTACAGACCATTATGTTGATCGCGACTTATTTCGGGGAGGAAGAAATCATTTGGGGTTCGGACGATGAGCGTACCATGGGATTAATTGTAAGTATTCTGTTGATACAGCTCGTTGCCATTTTAGGGGCTACCGTTACAGCTCTTGCCTCTAAAGCCTATGGAAATATAAAGACACTTATCGTTATCAATGTAATTTGGGGACTGCTAAGTGTTTATGCCTATTTTTTACAGACCCCGATGGATTTCTATATTGCAGCAGGTTTGGTCGGTATAGTAATGGGGGGCATTCAGGCACTATCCCGCTCT
Source organism: Flagellimonas abyssi (assembly GCF_019457905.1). GTDB lineage: Bacteria > Bacteroidota > Bacteroidia > Flavobacteriales > Flavobacteriaceae > Flagellimonas > Flagellimonas abyssi. The sequence continues at coordinate 67,799 of NZ_JAHZSV010000023.1, forward strand.
ACCTATTCCAAATTTTTGCCCGAGACTACAGACACCACTTCGTTTTTCAGTTTTTATGATGTCGCTGAAAAAATAGGCATCATCATAGGTACCCTGATGTATGGTATTGTGGCCCAACTTACCGGTAGTATGAGAAACAGCACTATATTTTTGGGACTCTTCTTCTTGATAGGAATTTTTCTGCTCCTTCGGGTAAACAAGGTCAAAACACCGAATTAAAAGCATAAAAAAGCCCTGAGAGTTTCAGGGCTTTTTCAGTCTTTGATTGATGATAAACTCGAATTTATACCTTGGTAATATCTCCAGAACCTGAAGATTTGGAATTTACCTTTTTAGGATTTCCCTTGTATTGAATGTCCCCGGAACCGAAAACCCTTGCCTCAAGGGATTGATTGGCGGTGACCTTGATGTCCGCAGACCCAGATACCGTAGCTGTTACAAAATCAGCCTCCAAATCAAAAGCCTTGATGTCGCCGGAACCTGAAACTGAAACTGTGAAATCCGTCGCCCTTCCAGACAGATTGATGTCACCGGAACCGGAAAGAGAGGCTTCAATCTCTTCCGCTTCCACAGTAAGGGTAACATCACCAGAACCGGACATTGCGGTACTGAACTGTCTTGCCTTAATGGTAGTTTTGCCAACCAAATCTCCTGAACCCGATAGGCTCACGGCATCAATGGATTCTATGGGCACAGTAACATAAATGCCACTTTTCCAGTTGGAAGGTCTAAGGTTCATGCCTTTCTCTACCTTAATGGTCAGTTTGCCATTTTTTACCTCGGTAACAATATGTTCCAATAAATTGGATTCTCCCTTTAGGGTCAATTCGCCCTCGCTACCGGATACCAGTTCTACATCGAACCAACCGGCCATGGCCACTTCGTCATAGTCCCCTACAGAGCGTTCAATGGTAACAACATCGCCATTTCCCTGTATTTTTCTGCCCCATTGAGCATTGGTTACCGCTACCATTCCCAATGCCAGCATAAGTGTGATAAATTTTTTCATGATTTTGTGTTTAATTTAAAGTTTTTGAATTGATGTTAATTTCTGTAAAATGATATTCCTCCATAGTCACTGGTAATGCTCACCTTATTTCCAGAGTTTGGACTTCCGTAGTAACCACTATAATATTTTTCGGTGGATTTCTCTTTACTGATATTGATTTCGAAGTCATCCTTTCCACTTACCCCAGCGTATTCGGTAGAAATTTCGAAGTCGAAATTATAGCCTGAATCATAACCGATTTTAATGCCTGTGTAATCCGTTCGGATTTGAACATTACCTGCGTCCGGGGCCAACTTATCTATTTTGATGGAGCCGTAATCGCTGGTGATGGACACATTGCCGTGTACGTTTCCCAGTTTAACCCCAATATAATCTCCATTCCCATCTACATTCTTCACGTTTCTTACATCAATAGAGCCATAGTCACTGGAGTATTGCAGGTTGTCCATTTCTTCCACTACGCCGTTGGTGTAATCGGCTTTAATGGTAAGGTTTCCGGCCTTGTCGATAGTAAATCCCGAGTAGTCCGCAATGATTTCCGCACTGTTGATATATCCAAAGGTAGAACGTGAGGTATAATCGAACCTGAGTTCATTATTGCGGCCGTGTAGCTCACCAATGTCCATTTTACCATAGTCACAACTAATCTTGGCATGACCATCAATCCTGTCCAACATAATATTGCCATAGTCGTTGCTTAGGTTGACGCTGTTTTTTACCGGAAGTTTTATGGTGTAGTTGACTTGTACGCTCACACTTTTTCTTTTGCCCCAGCCCCAATTCCAACCACTGTTCCTGTTACCAAAATCCGTAATAGCGGATACCATGCTGGCACTGTTGTCAAAATCCACATTGATTTCCTCCAAGCGTTCCCTTACGCGGTCTTCATCATTCCCATTGGTTTTAATGTGTACCTCGATCATCACTTTATTTTGGTTCCAGGAGGTGATGTTCAGGTTTCCATAACTGTTGCTTACCTTCAAAAGGGCGTCCGAATTAACGTTGAACTCCTTTTTAATGGTTTTTTCCTTGGTGTACTTTCCGTTCAATTTGTCATTGTCCATATTGGCGCTGATCACCAGGGGAATAAAAGCCAAGGCGAAAAAGATGTGTTTAAATTGTAAAGCTCTCATCATTTTGTGTTTTTAAATTCTTAATATTTTCTATTTGGCTCAAAACTTCTTTTAAAAGGTCGATACGCGTTTGGAAATTGGTGATCATAGCGCTCAATATGATTTTGCTGTCACCTCCATCGACCAAATCTTGCTCAAGGGTTTGGTAGTCTTTGTCCAATTTGGCCAATTGTGCCAAGGTGTCATCCACCAATTGAGCTGTTTCCGGCGTTTTCTCCTCCTTCATTTCCTCTACCTGTTCCTCTATCAAATTCGCAAAGTAAAACTCTGTCAGGGAAACCTCCGGAGCAATTTTTGTTACCTGTTGTTTTATGCTTGGCTGAGGCCCAAAGGCTTGGTACCCTAAAAGCGCTACCAAAACAATGGATGCTGCGATGGACAAGGGTTTCCACCAGGATGCTTTCTTCTTATGTAGGGCAATTGTGCCGTTGCCCCGGTTCAATTTTTCCAAAAACCGCTCCTGGTGCCCGCTCTGGGGTTCCTCTACATCAAACTCGCCGTGGAGTCTCTCGAACAGATTATCTAAATTATCCTTCTTCATAACTAAACATTTACGGTCAATTTTTTTCTAAGGCTCTCTTTGGCCCTCGAGATCATGGTTCTACAATTAGCATAGCTAATGTTCATTATTTCACTTATTTCTTCGTAATCATACCCTTCAATTAAATGTAAGGTCAAAGAAACTCTGTAATTGTCTTTCAAACTTTTCATGGTTTCCATCACTTTTTGAGCCTTCAGTTCTGTGTAACCATTTTGATCTGAAGCAACTCCTTCGTTATCTTCGACCTTGTACATTACATCATCCAAATCATCAGCACGTTTTTTCTGCTGCTTTTTGTAATGATAGATACTGTTATTGATCACGATCCGCTTTAACCATGCCCCAAAAGCGACGTCTCCTTTAAAGGTGTGCAGTTTGGTGAATGCGCTCAGGAACGATTCCTGCATTACATCCTCTGCCTCCGCAGTATGCTTTACAATCCTAAAAGCAGTGTTGTACATCGCCTTGTAGTACCGATTGTAAATTTCTAGCTGCGCGCTTTGTTTGCCCTCCATGCACAACTGGAGCAGTGTGTCAATATGTTCATTTTGTTGGCTCAAAAAATGATTGGTTTGTCTTATAGATGAGCCAATTTACCATTTGTTACACTTTTTTCTTAAAATTTGATTTTTAATGGCACAGGAATTGCCAATTAATGGGTGATAAGAAGCTCAAGAGTCGCTATGAACATTGATTTTTAGGGGTTTGACGATGCTTTAACGTAGAATAAAAATGTGGGTCGATTGTTTTTTATGACAAAATGACCGAAAAGTTGATATGGGAGAGATGAAAATAACCAAATTTGACAATATAGATCTGCAAGGGCTGGATGAAGATGCGGAATTGATACCGTTGTTGACCCCGGAAGATGAAGAGCAGATGAACAAGGAGCGCTTGCCGGAAACTTTGCCGGTATTGCCGCTACGAAATACAGTCTTGTTCCCTGGTGTGGTGATTCCGATTACGGCCGGCAGGGATAAGTCTATCAATTTGATCAAGGATGCCAACAATGGTTCCAAAACCATTGGGGTGGTGTCCCAAAAGGATGAATCCGTAGAGAACCCAGGTCCAGAGGACATCAACACCGTCGGGACCGTAGCACGTATTTTACGGGTGCTTCAAATGCCTGATGGTAACACTACGGTCATCATTCAAGGTAAAAAGCGGTTCAAAATCGATGCGGTACTTACCGAAAAGCCGTATTTAACGGCCAAGGTGAGCGAAGCAGCAGAGGAGCGTCCCGATGAAAAAGGAAGTGAGTTTGAGGCTATTATTGATTCGATAAAGGAATTGGCTTTCAAAATCATCAAGGATAACCCAAACATTCCAAGTGAGGCCACTTTCGCCATCAAGAATATTCAGAGCAATTCGTTCTTGATCAATTTTGTGTCTTCCAACCTTAATCTGGATGTAAAGGACAAGCAACAGCTTTTGGAAATTGCCAATCTTCAGGAAAGAGCATTGGCCACTTTGAAGTATATGAACATGGAGCTTCAAAAATTGGAGCTTCGTAACGATATCCAGAGCAAGGTCCGTAGCGATATGGACCAACAACAGCGCGAATATTTTCTTCACCAACAGATGAAGACCATCCAAGAGGAACTTGGCGGGCTGTCCTATGAAGAAGAGGTGGACGAGATGGCGGAAAAGGCCAAGAAGAAAAAATGGAGCAAAAAAGTGCAAGAACATTTTGAGAAGGAACTTTCCAAAATGCAACGCATGAACCCACAGGTGGCCGAGTATTCCATTCAACGGAACTATTTGGACCTGTTGTTGGATTTGCCATGGAACGAATTTTCCAAGGACAAGTTCGACCTGAAAAGGGCCCAAAAGATACTGGACAGAGACCATTATGGATTGGAAGATGTAAAGCGTCGAATTATCGAGTATTTGGCGGTTTTGAAGCTACGAAACGATATGAAGTCGCCAATTCTTTGTTTGTACGGACCTCCCGGAGTGGGTAAAACATCTTTGGGGAAATCCGTGGCAGAGGCATTGGGTCGAGAATATGTTAGGATGTCGTTGGGCGGGCTTCGGGATGAGGCAGAAATCCGCGGTCACCGAAAAACCTATATCGGTGCTATGCCCGGTAGGATCATCCAGAGTTTGAAGAAAGCGGGAACCTCCAACCCTGTATTTATTTTGGATGAAATCGATAAGTTGGCCAGCAGTCACCAAGGCGACCCATCTTCTGCAATGTTGGAGGTTTTGGACCCCGAGCAGAACAGCGAGTTCCACGATAATTTCTTGGAAATGGGCTACGACCTGTCCAAAGTGATGTTCATTGCCACCGCCAACAACCTTTCTACCATACAGCCTGCGTTGCGCGACCGTATGGAAATCATAAACGTAACAGGCTACACCATCGAGGAAAAAGTGGAGATAGCCAAGCGTCACTTATTGCCCAAGCAGCTGGAGGAACACGGACTGTCCAAAAAAGACCTGAAAATAGGCAAGCGCCAATTGGAAAAAATTGTTGAGGGCTATACCCGTGAATCCGGTGTAAGGAACTTGGAAAAACAGATAGCCAAGGTGGTTCGCTACGCGGCAAAATCCATTGCCATGGAAGAGGATTACAACGTTACGGTGAACAATGCCGTGGTGGAAAAAATTCTGGGCCCCGCCCGTCTGGAGCGCGATAAATATGAAAACAACGATGTCGCCGGGGTGGTCACAGGATTGGCATGGACCAGTGTAGGGGGCGATATTCTTTTTATCGAGTCCATACTTTCCAAAGGAAAAGGTACATTGAACGTAACAGGCAACTTGGGTAAAGTAATGAAAGAATCCGCTACCATCGCCATGGAATATATCAAGTCCAATGCGGATGAATACGGCATCGATTCCAGTGTGTTCGATAAGTACAATGTTCATATTCACGTTCCCGAAGGCGCTACGCCAAAAGATGGCCCCAGTGCAGGTATTACCATGTTGACTTCTTTAATTTCCCTGTTTACCCAGCGTAAGGTGAAGAAGAGCTTGGCCATGACGGGGGAGATTACGCTCCGTGGCAAAGTATTGCCAGTGGGTGGTATCAAAGAGAAAATCTTGGCGGCGAAGAGGGCAAGAATCAAAGAAATTATTTTGTGTGCCGATAACAAAAAGGATATCGAGGAGATCAAAGAAGACTATCTAAAAGGCTTGACATTCCATTACGTAACCGATATGAGCGAGGTAATCGATTTGGCCATTACCAAACAAAAAGTAAAGAATGCCAAGGAGCTTTAGATGATACTTGTCATGTAATCATCATGATATTTCTGCCTATTTTTGGCGTATGGGAAAAATTACGATAGCTATTGATGGGTATTCCTCAACAGGAAAAAGTACCATCGCTAAACGATTGGCCGCTGCCTTGAATTATATTTATGTGGATACAGGTGCGATGTATCGTGCCGTGACCCTTTTTGCATTGAACAATGGGTTCGTTAATGAGAAGGGTCAACTCGATTCCGCAGCTTTGATAGATAAACTCTCTGAGGTCAATCTTAAATTTGTCCCTAACACCGAAACCGGACGTTCCGATATGTTTTTGAACGATGAGAATGTGGAACTGGAGATTCGTTCTATGCGGGTGTCCGGTTTTGTGAGCCCAGTGGCTGCCATTAAGGAAGTTCGGGAAAAATTGGTGAAGATTCAACAGGAGATGGGCAAGGACAAGGGCATTGTGATGGACGGTCGCGATATTGGTACCGTGGTCTTCCCCGATGCAGAACTAAAACTGTTTATGACGGCTTCTCCGGAGACCCGTGCCGCCCGACGCTACAAAGAACTTTTGGAAAAAGGGGAGGAGGTCACCTATGCCGAAGTATTGAAAAATGTTGAGGAACGAGACCGTATCGACTCTACCCGGACTATTTCCCCACTCACCAAGGCAAAGGATGCCATTGAGTTTGATAACAGCGATATGGGACTGGAAGAACAGTTTGAGCGTATTTATGACTTTTCGCAGCGGGTGATTGCGAAGCATGTTTGACAAGTAAAAGATTTTTTGGGTTGCACTTATCGGTCTTTTACTTTGTTAGCTATCGTTTTTTTCTTCAATATTAGTTCCATTCGGTACTTAACCATTCTCTCAATCAGGACTTTTGGTAATGGTTTGTCCAATGGGAATTGAACCGAACCTTTCCCTCTTTTAAATTCTCTTAATTCCGAGTCGAACTTTTCCATAGTTGTTGGATGTGGATAAAGTCCAACATGTTTTTTATAGCCTGCGATCATAATTTGCTGTTCTCTTTTTCCTCCTTTTACTAATGAGTAGGCAGGAATATTATAATTGAACAGTTCGATCGCATTAGGTTTAACTTTGAGAATACAACTTTTTAATTCTTTAAGTGCTTTTTTTGTTGTTTCTGGTTGAGCATTAAAATAATCCTCAACAGTTTTCGGTTTGTCCATTTTTGTATTTTTTTGTTTGCAATGAAATTGTGATCAACCAAAGAACACAGAATAACATAACTACTCTACCTGACCAACCGATTATGACATTAGGACCCAAATTTCCATTGTTTTTGGGTAGTTCTGTTGCCATATCCAATATCACACATATTTCCGAAACCCAAAGTAGGATGGTCATAAGCAAGATTGGAATCTTATATTTTTTGTAATTCGGATTTTTAATAAAAACCCAAGTGAATGGCAATGAAGCAATTATTAAAAAACCCGAAAGTCCTGCTCCTATGATATGGATTAATCCGCTTGTAGTTGCTTGTTCCTGAGGAAGAATAGCTGGGTCTGTGTTGAAAAAGCCGGCCAATAAAAAACCGATTGCCGAAATTACCAAAAATACTTTTCCGATTTTCCCTCCAAGATTAGTGTAACATTTTTTTGATTGCAAAATGAAAGACACGATACTCAGAGCCATTAATAGGAATGCAATGTTCATTAGCCAACCATTATTACCAAGAGATGCTTCGCTAATTGGTTGCCAAGATGGGTCAATTTTGGGATTTATGGAATGAGCAATAACAGATAGAATAATAGCAAGAATTCCCGAAAATACTGAGATGCTACCAAAGTTTGTTTTCTTTTTCATAAGTTATTTATTCAATACAAATAATAACTTGTCCAATTGGTTTAAACCTGCAGTAAAACCTTCTTTGAAGCCCATTTTTATTATTTTTTCCAAATCCTCAAGGGAATCTAGTGTCAGGTTAACATTTACTATAGTGCTTTTAGAGTTGTCATTAAAGCTGTTTTTCCAATGTATTCGCGAAAATTCTGTTTCCACAAACGCACCTTCTTCATCACAAAATCCATCCCAACCTGTGAACATTTTTTGCACTTCAATTTTTTCATAGTCGAATCTGTTCCAATGCATTTTATTTTCAGGGCTTATCATGGCATAATGCCACATTCCACCTTCCCTAAAGTCCAAAATTTTAGTTTTATTTTGGAAAGGTTCGGGCGCCCACCATTGGTCCAGTAGTTCTTTTTTGGTAAAAGCATCCCAGACCAACGATAGGTCTGCTGCAAATTCTTTGTCCACAAATACTGTTTTGGTTTTCTTGTCTACCTTAAAATCAAAGAGCAAATTGTTTTTCATTTTTTATCCTTTTTTAGATTTGATAATACATTGTCAAGTTGATCGAATCGGGATTCCCATATTTGTCGATATTGTTCGATCCATGCATCCACCTCCTGCAGTTTCTCTATTTTGAGCGAATAATGAATTTCCCTTCCCTGCTGTTCTTGTTTTACTAGGTCGCATTCTGATAGTATTTTCAAATGCTTGGAAATAGATTGGCGTGAGGTGTTGAAATTTTCCGCAATGGCATTAGGTGTCATGGCCTGTACCGCAATAAGTGCGATAATTGCCCTTCGTTTGGGGTCTGCAATGGCCTGAAACACATCTCTTCTCATAATTTTAAAATGAAACTGATTGGTTGCAAATATATGCAACTATTTGGTTTCATAAAATTATTTTACAACTTATTCGTTATAAAAATGAATTTTTGAATTGCTATTGAGGCAATGTATTAGTGTGCCGACGCTTACTGTTGATGTTGTCCAAAAGTCAACAAGTTGTTGTCCGGATCCAAAAGAGAGAACTCTTTCTGCCCCCAGGGTTTTACCTCTAATTTTCCGTTCGGGTGTATTTTGGTATTGTTTGCCAGCAAGGATTGATAAAGCTTATCAATATGGTCTGTACGTATATAAACTTGGCCGTAGTTTTCTTTAGGGTCAAGGTCCCGAAATTCAAAAAAATGGATTTGCACCTGATCTTTCTCCAACATTAGATATCCATCATAATCGGCGTTTCCAAATATGTTGAAGCCTAGTTGACCGCAATAGAAATCAAGTGTCGTTTTTTTATTACGCATGGGAAGTTTCGGATTAATGTCGGTAAGCATGGAAAATTATTTTGTGTTGAACAACTAAGAAAAAATCGTGCTTTTTAACCGTTAATCCTACAAAAAGATACTCAAATAAAATTTTTATTCACGCATCCACATGGCGGGCCAATTATATTCTCTAGAAATAGTTCGTACTATTTCATGGGCCAAAGGGAAGCCATTGTCCGAGTTTGTCATAATTACCGCTCCACGACCCTTGTTGGCGAAGGATACTGCATAGCAAACAAATCCTGCATTTCCTCCAGTGTGTCTAAAACGAAAAGCATCCCCATCTCCATCTATCCCAATTCCGATACCACCTGCACCGGGTACCCTGGTCATCATCGTCCTTGCTGATTCTTGGCTCAGCAAACTACTATCTTCTCCACGATATGATTTTCCTAGCGCTATCATAAACAGGGCTAAATCGGTTGGATTGGTCCAAAGCCCAGCTGCTGCCTTTTCGGGGTAGATATGATAACCGCCATCCACAACTTTTCCATTTTCATTGTAGCCATTTGCAGTTAAACTATCCAACCTTTCTGGTAGTGGGTAAGCAAAGGAACTGTTCTTCATTTCAGTTGGATTAAGTACCAAAGTGTTTAGTAGTTGGGGGAACTCTTCTCCGGTTACATCCTCCATCAACATTTGCAACACTTCCATTCCACCGCCCGAATATAATTCGGACTCCCCAGGTTTTTGGACAACACGAACAGGTTCTGAATTCGTGATATCACTTCCTTGTACTATTTCCAATAGTGTAGGGATCGAATCTTTTTTGTTGTAGCCTTGAAACCCAGATGTGCTTAAACCAGAAGTATGGCTCATGATTCTACGGGGTGTCACTTTTTCTATTTTGGTAAATTGATTATCGGGTACTTGCCATCTATCTAATTTTGAGTTTATATTTTCATTGAGGGAAAACCTGTTTTTTTCAATCAATTTAAATGCCGCAACACTGGCAACTGGTTTAGAAATCGAAGCTGCTTGAAAGAGAGTGCTTTCGTTTACATTTTTCCCTGTTTTCTTATTTTTTTTACCATAGCCTTTTGACCAAAGGATTTCATTGTTGTCAAAAACCGTAATGCTGACCCCAGGTACATTTAAGGCTTCCATTCTTGATTCAAGGGTAGTGGCTATGGAATCATTTTTGCCATTTTCGTCTATTTTGTAAATGTTGTTTTCAATCCTTGATTGTATCGAGGACTCTTCTTCTATTGAGGAATTGACGATTTTCTTTTTTTTATCGGAATTGCATGCTAATGTCAAAAAGAAAATTACAATGAAGCTGAATTTGATTTTACGCATTATTTAATGGTTATAGGAGATGAATTAATTCAAAGACGGTATTTTTTCTTGAGTGTTGCAAACTCAAATGGAAACCAATAGATAAAACGATATCCAACAATTCAAAATACGATTCGGAAGAGGTAAGGAATTTCGCTGGTTTTTGTTATAATCTCAAAAACAAAAAAAACGCCCCAAGGGCAGTCATGGTCGGAAGATTATTCTTCCGACTTTTTT
>NZ_JAHZSV010000024.1 GCF_019457905.1 Flagellimonas abyssi
GAGATCATTGCCTACCTCGTGCAATGCGAGTGGGACGACCGTCACAACCGCAGGATAGAACGCCTGACCAGATCGGCGCGCTTTAGGTACGTTGCCGTTATGGAGGCGGTGGATTACAGGCCTTCCAGACAATTGGACAAGAACCAGGTACAGCGCCTTGGTAACTGCGATTTTATCAAAAAGAGGGAGAATGTCCTCATTACGGGGAGCACCGGGGTCGGCAAGAGCTATCTGGCCTCGGCCATCGGCCATCAGGCCTGTTCCATGGGAAAAAAGGTCATGTACTTCAACACGGCCAAGCTCTTTACCATGTTGAAGACCTCAAAAGCGGACGGTTCCTATCCAAAACAGATAGGCAAGCTTGAAAAACAGGACCTACTGATACTTGATGACTTCGGGCTAAAGCCACTGGACAACATCAACAGGCATGCGCTCATGGAGATAATCGAGGACCGCCACGGACAGAGATCGACCATTATTGCATCACAATTGCCCGTATCAAAATGGCACGACATCATCGGGGAGAGAACACTGGCCGATGCCATACTCGACCGTTTGGTGCATACAGCACACAGAATCGATATAAAAGGTAAATCGATGAGGAGAAAATTGAAAAATAAGAACTAAGTTTAACCCACGGACAGGTCAAATCCAAGCAGTTGATTTACACTGCTCACTTTCATCCGGCGCGGGTGGCTCAGTTTGCCCGGCTCATCCAGTTGGGCCGTAGGTTTCGAGTCCCGACTGCGCTGGCAATTTGGTTTAGCGGGGCGTTGGGACGGATGCCCAAGGGGCGGGAATTGCGGAGCAATGTAGCGACTTGGTTGAGGCCGGAGGCTTTCAAAATCCGTCCCAACGTTAAGTATATGAAGCGTAGCGCCCGAATGGGAGCTATGATTTCATATACAGTGTTATGAGCTTTTTTACATTCTTCATTGTCACTGGAAAATTGTCCATGCTTAAGTCTCTTATCTCCATTCCAAGGCCCCTTATTTAGTTCCACATTTGCAGTGTAACAAAAATAAGTCAAAATGAAATTTAAAAGTTTAATCAAATTAAGTAGCCTAGTTCTAATTCTAGGGATAACAATTCAAACATTTTCTCAATCTAAAAAAAGTAATATTATGGACAACACAAAAAATGAAAAAATCGGATTATTAGTAATCATGAAAGCGAAAGAAGGTAAGGAGCAAGAAGTGAAAGAGTTTCTTCTAGGTGGTTTATCATTGGTAAATGCAGAACCAAAAACTGAATCTTGGTTTGCATTTCAAATAGATGAACAAACTTTCGGAATTTATGACACATTTGAAGCTGAAGAAGGCAGACAGGCACACTTAAAAGGAGAAGTGGCAAAAGCCTTATTGGCCAATGCTGGAGATCTTTTAGAAGGTTTTGATTCTAGCAGAGACATTAAGACCGTTGATGTTCAAGCAAGTAATCATAAAGTGGGTGATCAGAATAACGGATTGTTGGTGATTATGAAAGCCAAAGAAGGAAAGACATCTGCAGTGGAGGATTTCTTACAAGCGGGCAAGTCATTGGTAAGTTCTGAGCCTGCAACTTTATCATGGTATGCTTTTAAAATCAATGAAGAAACCTATGCCATTTTCGATACGTTTGCAGATGACGCTGGCAGAGATGCTCATTTGACAGGGAAAGTAGCAGCAGCGTTGATGGAGAATGCGCCTGTAATTTTGGAAGGCTTTGATGCTTCAGCAATTCAAAAAATTAACATTCTAGCTTCAAAATAAATATTTGATTTAAGAAAGGAGTGCTTTGGGCACTCCTTTCTTTTTAAATTTGAATGAGCTAAAAAATAAATTTAGTATGGCCCAAATAATTATAGACAAACAAAACGGGGAACTTGCGTTTAGATTAGAAGAGTTCAACGACCTAAGCCAGTTTGATCATTTACAAAGAAGAAATTATTATTCTATCGTTTTGTTATGTGGAATTAGCTATGAACTAAGCGTTGATTTTCAAAGTTTTGAATTGCAAGGAAATCAAATGATTTGTTTGGCTCCGTATCAACCTTTCATGATACGTTCTGAAGAAAAGTGTCAGGGTTATTTATTGAATTTTCATCCCGATTTTTTTTGTACATATAGACATCAAAACGAAATAGAGACCGAGGGATTCCTTTTTAATAATTTCCATGGTTTACCCTATTTTACTGTAAACGAGCAAAGCCTATTTCTTAATTTGATTGATCAAATTTCGAAAGAGATGGACAAAGACTCAATCGCTCAGCATGAAGTTCTTGTGGCATTTTTAAAAGTGTTTTTAATAGAAGCGGTCAGACATAAGAAACAATTTGATCAACAATTAACTTCCAGATTTTCAGATTCAAAAATAGAAATTTTACAAAATTTAGTCGATGCAATTGAGAGTAATTATTGCAAATTCCATTCTCCCCAAGAATATGCAGATGAACTATGTGTAAGTCCTAAAACTTTAGCCGGTATCGTCAAGAAATATCTCAATCAAACGACTTCATCCTTAATTTCAAATAGGATCATTATTGAGGCGAAACGAGAACTTTATCTAACTTCTAAACCAGTGAAACAAGTTGCTGCTTTTTTAGGTTATGACGATGAATTCTATTTCAGTCGTTTTTTTAAAAAGAAGGTAGGAGTATCACCTGATATTTATCGTAAGACAGTTGGTTTTGCTAAACTAGAGTCAAATTAATTGCTCATAACGTTCTCGGCTATTATTTCGGGCGGAATGTTCACTGCGTGAAATTCCACAACGAAATCAAACCTTGGCTTGAAGTTAAGGATTTCCGTTCAAGGAAATCCTGCCACAATGAATGATAGCCAACTTAAGTTTGATTCTGATTATATTATAGTCATAAATCAGAAAGAACAAAAGAGAGGAACAAGGTCAATATAGCCATAGGAAGTTATGATTCGTCAACCCCGACTTAACTTATTTAAGTAAAATCAAAACACTGTTAATCTTATGATTTTCAGTGTTTTGTGTTTTTAGGCATATCATCTAAAATCAATTAAAACCATCTAAAATCATATAAAGCGTGTTCTTAACGGGAGCAGATTATTACACTTTATGTTGTAATTTTAGATGACTTTTGAAGCAGTTTGCTTGTGTTTTGACTTTCACAGTATTAACAGTTAAAAACATGACAACATGCAGAAAAACAATCGTTTAACAATTAATTTCTTCACGAGGAAACACCGGGTCCAATCCGATAAGCTTATTATTTATTGTAGGATCACCATCGACTGTGAGCGCACTGATTTTAGTATAAATCGGGAAATAAAGGCCAATTTATGGGACAATAACCGTAAAAGGGGCAAGGGATTTTCCAATTATGTGGTCTCTTTGAACAAGTACCTTGACCAAATTTATACAGGCCTGCATGAGGCCCATAGATTGATGATGGCCGAGGAAAAGGTAATCACTCCTTTAGCTATCAAAGCAAGGTTCTTTGGTGAAGACGAAGGGGGAAAGACATTGAAGCAATTGATTGCCTACCACAACGGAACCATGCACACATCTTTACGCCCGGGAACCAAAAAGAACTACTTTATTACCGAAAGGTGCGTAGGCCTATTTTTTAAAAGAGGAATATGGTATCGAAGATATAAAACTCAAAAAACTGAACTTTCGATTTATATCCGACTTTGAACAATACCTAAGAAAATACAGGCCATCTACTCGTACCAGGTGTACCAATAATGGTGCGATGAAGCATATGGAACGGCTAAAGAAAATGTCAAGATTGGCGGTAAGAATGGAATGGTTGTCCAAGGATCCCTTTGAAAACTATAAACTGCATTTTGTCAAGTCCCAAAGGGAACATTTGACCAAAAGGGAACTTGGACTCATTGAAGAAACCAGTTTTACCAAGCAAGGTGTTGAAAGAACAAAGGATGTATTTCTCTTTTGTTGTTATACGGGCTTGTCTTATATTGACGTCAAAGCGCTAAGTCCTGATAATGTTATGAAGGGAATAGATGGAAATGATTGGTTGTTCACCACAAGGATGAAGACCGATGAAAGGCTGAAAATACCATTATTGCCTCAAGCAAAGGAAATTATCAAGAAATATGAAGGGTCTTCCGAAAGGAAAATCAAAAATGTTCTTTTACCCGTTTTCAGCAACCAGAAAGTCAATTTTTATCTGAAAGAGATCAGTAAAGCCTGTGGAATCCGTAAAAGGGTCACATTCCACACGGCAAGACACACCTTTGCCACAACAGTAACCCTGTCCAATGGAGTTCCAATTGAAACTGTTTCAAAGATGTTGGGACATACAAAGCTTTCCACCACTCAAATCTATGCAAGAGTATTGGAACACAAGATAGGGGAGGATATGCAAAATCTAGTTGAACATATGCAGGCTGACGAATCAACTTCTAAGGAAAGCTCTTTGTAAATAAAACAAACATACCTGACATAGATGTTCCTTCTTATCAAGCAATCATCCAAACAAGTTTGGTTCAGATAATACTATGGTGGATATCATTTATGGCCTCGGCCACAGTAGCACCGTACCCCTTGATTATTTCAAATTCCTTGTTATCGACCAGGGATGCACAATAGGATTCTTCAAGTTGATCGATCTTTATGAATTTTAATTGAGCAATGTTCAGTTCCATGATTTGATTTTTTTTAGGTTTATTAAATGACAGAGTGAATTAATCTCGATATAGTAAGAATTGATGTTAGGCCTAGTCCTTAAAATTGATCGTGAGTTCCTCAACTTTTCCCCCTCTCAAAACCTGTAGCACAAATTCTTTCTTTTTGTAGAGGTTCGATTCTTTTTCCAAGGAAACATCGACTTTTTCAAAGGCATCCTTGGTCAGTGGGAACCCATTTACCGAGAGGATGATATCCCCACCAAAAACTATCGGCTCCTCTTCAATGGCCATGGTCTCAAACCCACCTTTGATCCCCGCGAAATAGGCGGGCGAAAATTGTACCACGGATTCAACAAGGAGCCCGCCATGTATGGGCACGTTCAAGATCCAGGCCAGTTCCCTGTCCAGAATAAACCCGGTGATGCCCGTCCATCTCCTGTTGCCATCCACCACCAATTTTTTGGCCAATTTGGAAGTGGCCGCAAAGCCGAGCCCCTGAAAGCCTCCCGATTCCGTGATGATATAGCTTGATATTCCGATGACTTCTCCGTTCAGGTTGAACATGGGACCACCGGAATTTCCTTGATTGATCGATGCGTCGGTTTGGAAGTATTCGTTGATCACAAAGCCGGAGGTCCTTGTTTTTTCTTTTTGCTTGCCACTGATGTGGCCCACGGAAAGTGAATGTCCCAAACCGTAGGGAGCCCCTAGGACAATGATCTGTTCTCCGACCAACACCTTATCCGAGTCACCTAATATAGCAACATTATAGTCCTTGGGCATCCAGGACAGCTTCAGGAGTGCCACATCGGCCACTGGTGCGGATCTGATCACTTTGGCCGGGATTTCTTCCCCATTTATGAATATGACGACCACTTTTTGTGCATCATTGACCACATGGGCGGCGGTCAGAATAGCCCCTTCCCCAGAAATCAGTACCCCCGAACCGATGCCTTCATCCATGACCATTCGTCTGCTTTCTAAGCAGACGGTCGAAGGTTCGAATCCTTCCGCGATCACTACTATGAACCCCAGTAAACACTGGGGTTTTATCTTTTTTGGTCTTCATGTAAATTATTTAGAATCATTTTTCCTGCACACTTTTTGCACACTTTTTCAAAATTTAACATTTCGCAATAAATTTTAACACTATTTGGAGATGGTTGCTGTTCCACACTATTGAAGAGTCAAAAAATCGAAATGGGGCAATGTACTCTGAGGTATTGATGGAAGGTTTTAATTGGTTCCAAAAAGGACAAAGTTCAATTGATCACTAAGTATCCCATCGTTAGTAGGGACTCTTACACTTTGTTGAGCTGCCCACATCGAAACACATATTCGTTAAGATAAAAATCCTTGGTTTCCTGATTTAGGAAAGATCGTTGAACCAATGTTTCCACAAGGTCTTGATGTTGTCTGAAAGGCTTCATGAGTCGAACCATACGTGGCTCCATGATGCCCAACCTTCTACCGAATTCTTCGAAATCTTGTAGACCGACCCGTCCATTGGTCTTGACCTCTTCGGACTCAAAAACATCCTTGAACAATCCGCCGTCCAAGGCAAAATCGCTATCGTTCACATGGATTCTTGTATTTATCAAATCATAGGAGGGGCTAAGGGTGTAATCACCATTGGGGGTTTCGAGCAACGAAAAGTTTTTCAAATGGGCATCACCGTTGGAGAATAGATAATTGAATATCACCAATTGGAAAAATTTCTCCAACTCCACCCTATATGCCGGAACATATTTTTTGATCAATTCGCCGATTTCTTCGTAGTTGTAATTGTATTTGTATTCGACACCGTCTATTTCGGAGGTCTTACCCGCCAATGAGGCAAAATCCTCCAAACCCAGTTTGGTGCCATCCTCTTTTACGTCAAAACGTTTTGTTATGTATGCAGGTTCACCATTACTGAAAAATAGAATTGCATTCTCGGCCGTATGTATCCCATATACCTGCCGGGCAATTTGCATAGTCAAATGTTCATTGCCCGGTATCTGGTCAACCTTTTTGAGGTCTCTGGGGATAGGTTTTAAGATGTAGGTGCCCTGTTCCCCTTCCTTTGTCAAACGCAGTTTGTTTTTTTCAAGGACCATCGAGAGTTTTTCCTGGACTCCGGAAATTGAAATTCGTTTTCGGTTTTCCTGGAACTTCTCTGCCACCTCCTCACTTTCAGTGGGAGGGTCATAGGGAAGGATATGGCTTACCTTTCTCCCTTCGAAAACACGGTTCAGGCAATTCTGGCTGTAGGTCGTGAAACCTTCGGCCAAAGTTCCCGGGCAGTATGCTATTTTGGGGATACTCATGATTTTTCTTTATAAATCTGTTCTACCGTTATGGCGCCTATGGTATCATTCTTTGCTGTGGCCATCAATAGGCCGAAACTGTCTCTTTCATCGATTCGTAACTGTCGGCATTGGAGTTGTTTGTTGACACCCTCTGACAGCATATTGAAAAAGAAGGGAAAAAGGTGCTGGGAGTGATGGGTCTTTTTCGTTTTGGGCAATGTCAAACTTATGGCCGGTTTGCCATCATCCCTGAACCAGTTATCATCATATGTAAACTCATAATTATTGACCGAATGCTCGGTGAGCAATCCGGTGAGTTCTCCGTTTCGATAGACTTCTGCAATCCTCATCTATCAAAATTTAGGTTTTCTCACATCAATGCTCAATTCCATGCCAAGTATATCTATGAGCTTGTTCAAAGTTTCAAGGGTTGGGTTTGACTTTCCATTTTCAATGGCTTTTAGTGTGCGCAGTCCCATACCGGAAAGCTCCGCTAGGTCTTTTTGGGTAATGGCAAGTATTTCCCTTCGGTTTTTTATGGTCTGTCCTAACTTATCAGGGTGCATTATGTTGCTCTTTTTAGTATAAAAATAGTATTTTCTACAAAAAAAACCAATAAAAAGTGTATTAAATCGCACTTTTCAATATAACAATTAATCTAAAAACTATAAATGCATTTAAAAGTGTATTATAGTGCACCTTATAAAATAGAATCCGTCCAGTATTATACTATCAATTCCATTATTGAAATTGTCATGTTATAAGGATAAATTATTTATTCCAATACTCCTCCCAAGTTAAGCTCGCACAATTTTCTCTTTCGCTTGGTGAATCATAGCCGTTTTTCATTACCGTAACCAATAACGAGCAAGACCTCATATTACTGGGTAAGCTTATCTCGTTTACCTTTGAAAAATAGAAAATTGTCAACATCTACAACTCAGGCCGAAGGGGCTTTAGCGTCAATATTTTGGTTATCTACGATAAGTTAGCAGAAATAGAAAGCGCAGCTTAATCCATTATAAATCTATAAAACTCAAAATTAGGATTACAATCAATTGAGAGGTAAATGAAAGCAGGTCAATGATTGGTTGAAACAAAGCATGGAGAACCCACGGATGGTAATTTAATATTATCCGAACGTAATGTTGATGAAATGTCGGAAAGGTTACAGGAAAAACTGAAAAAGGAGATTGAAAGCTGGTATGGGTTTTTATAAAATAAGGTTTATCATGATCGAAATATTTGCCTATGACTCGTCGGAAACCATGAATTTCAGCCTTAGGGTGGGCTTGGCCACGATGGCGGGACTCTTGATTGGTTTGGAACGGGAGTACAAAGGAAAACATGCAGGATTAAAGACCAATACCCTCGTAGCCATTGGAGCGGCTGTCTTTGTTCTGATTTCCTTGAGATATTATGGTGAGGATTATGCCGACGTTACCAGGGTGCTGAGCCAAGTTGTAACGGGAATAGGATTTTTGGGCGCAGGGGTTATTCTCCAAAAGGAAAAAGAGGACAGGGTTAAGGGCCTTACAACTGCCGCTACACTTTGGTGCAGTGCTGGAGCTGGCAGTTTGGCGGCCACATCAATGTTTGTGGAACTGGGCATACTTACATTTTTAGTAGTAATCATAAACATCGTTTTTGGTTACATAGATGATAAGATAGAGGGTGGAAAAAAAGATAGATAGTACTGGAAATCAATTATAGGGACAGTGTCAGGGAAATCGATTTTTATTGAATGGATCAATAGGTTTTCCACTCCCTTATTGTTTTCTTGTCGTGTTTCCCTTGAGACTTGTTATGTATAATGCAACAGAAGTCTTTTCATCACCATTATAAGAAATACAAGTTCCATCGATCTATTGATTTCTGAGAGTGCATCGCTAAATAACCTTGGTCATCTTTATCGTAATCCACAAAAAAATACTCAATCGTTCCGTGGGAGAATCGATTATATTATCTCTTTTAATGAGTCAAATCAAATTTTCAAAATGTTTAAAAAGGGGCGAGACCATTCTCCATATCAATAGTTGGAATAAAATTTTTCCATTGCGTTAATTTTTTCTTTGAAAAAAAACGTTTAAACGCATTACATGCGATAGCTTCACAGAAAAATCCACAGGGGTATTACTCCCATCCTAATCCAGAAGACTTAATTAAATTTTGTAGAAGACACAAAGCCTGGACTGTATTGGAGAAAAAACTCATATGGATGAAAATAATAATTGTATAACCTTTTTAAAATGTAATGTTAAGAAAATTATCAAAGTTATAGAAGTAATTGCAAGTTCAGAGACAAGTTTTGATGATGCTGCCAAGAATGCGATAAACGAAGCATCCAAAAGTATCCAGAACATACAATCCCTGTACATCAAGGAGATGAACGCAAAGGTAGAAAACAATCAGATTGTCTCCTTTGGGGTAATAGCTAAGGTTTCCTTTGAAGTGGATGATGGGAAATGATGGTCCTAAAAATTCATGAGTTAAGCGAAAAAAGGGTTTAAACTTTCTTTTTTCGCTTTCTTGTTACCTCCCATCTACCGAAACGGTTTTTCGTACAGCTCTTATGAAACTACATTCCGGTCAATCCAAGATATTATCACATTTTGGAACATTTTCTTGGCAGCTACTTTCTTACGACATGAGCAACACTGCTTTTGACACCGCATAAGGCATGCAACTTCCATTGTATTTCCTTAATTCCTGAGCTTGCTCCGGTCACGGTGTTGGTATGACCCTTTAATCTTTGAATAGGTTTTGCATGTTTCCAGCATGAATTTAAAACTACTTCAATTCCGGTCGGTTCTAAAACTCAATACAATTAAAAGGTTTTGTAATTAAAGAACGTAATCAAATAAACTTGGTGGATTCTTCAATGTTGCTTTTGTATCAGGGTAATAGAGGTTACGTTGCAATGGGAGACAACCATCGTTATGGAGGTATGCCTCTATATCTGTTGAAGATTGATTTCAAATTTTATCCAATGCCGAACTCACACACAAATTCTTGTGAATCATTATTACAATCGCAACAAGTAGTTGTCCCGATTGGGGTGGGAGATATTGTATTGACTACTTATATTCAAGACCTTTTCTATGGATTCCCTTAATCTACCAAAGCTGTTGGGCTTGTTCAGATAAAAATTTGAACCATGTATAAAGGCATCCTCAATGTCTTTTTTTGAGCACGAGGTTTAGAATATGGCAATTAAGACATGATTCATGATAATACTGCTCCGAATTTCCCTTAGACACTGCATCCCATTTTTTACGGGCATGTTAAAATCCAAAAAAAAATTACATCGGGCAAGTTGGTTTTGGGGTGGTTGAGATAATCCATCAACTTATCTCCATCCTCAAACAAAGACAGTTTGGTATCAATACAAATATCCTCGATGGCCTCTCGAAAAAATTGGTGATCATCATCGCCAAGACTTACGTTCAAGAATTGTTATACGGAATTTGTGAGGTCTGTTTTCATAGATTCGTCTTAATGTTTTTGAATATTTTATGTTGGTCCAATACAAAACCTATGGCCCCATAATTTCAAATAGTTCTAATGAAAATGTTATTAGAGCCAATTACCAATGAGTATTGGCAATAATCCCTGAAGATTGTTTGGACATTCAGATTTGGATAATACCCTGTTTGGGTGCGACTCATATACTATCCTTAGCATATGCCTAACCAAAATCCAAGCTTGACAGTTAGTGAGGTTGTGTTGAAATAGATAACCTGTTGTTGATTACAATTTCAACATAGGATGTTTTAAGGGTAATGATAATTATTGGCAATCACTGATTTAGGGTGTTTTGTTTAAAACCATAGAATTTGGCTGTTACAATTGCTTTTGGTCTAATCCATGGCCAATTCTAAGAGCAGATAGGCTAGAAACGAGATATACTTCCAAGGAAAATCTTTTAATCAGATAATATTACCCTGTTTACCATACATACAATTGCGCCTATCACCACTCATGGTACAGGACAGGATGTGGAAAAAACAAGTTTATCGGGCACATGACATCATATAATTTTGTGACTTGCGCTGGTTTGGATAGTGTGATTAAAATGTCGCAAAAGTATTGGTAGTGATTCAATGATTTGCTTATTCCGTGGAATACTATTTAAAATAGGGTCCGATACGATATCATCTCGAAAAGATTTTAATCTTAAACTATAATGTATGCTTTTTACCTTCCCTAGTGTTCCAAGACCTCTTGAATAGTTGCATATAAGTTAGGGAAAGTATCAAGCTGGTGGAAAATCCCATCAATGCCAAACCTAGGATAACCGTCCCCGGCTTTACATTATGGTCTTCTTTCCACACGGTGAGCAGTTTCTCTAAAAAAACATCATTGACTTCGGTAATATACAGGAGAAAAAAAACTGTAATGACGAATGTGGCAATGATACCAGATCTGAACATAGCCCAGAACCCTTCCTGATATTTGAATATTCCTTCTGTTTTATCCTTGAATTTCGTAATCAACAAAAATAATCCTATCCCATAGAAAATGATGTTTACAACCCTGTAAAATGGGTTTTCGTGAAGATCTAATAAGGACAACATAAGAAAATATACAATTGCAACGGCTCCAATACAAATGCCGTAAAATAGGGGAAGGTGAGATCGTTTCATAGTTCATTTCTTGTGAAGTTGGACCCTTCATTCCGGTTTAGGTCAAATCTTCTTTTATCAATGGAATTTGTATTCTCTTTCCTGATTCTTATTTGCGTAAGGTACCTTGCCGCTAAATCAATTAGTATTTAGTTGTAGAACACCTTATCCTTTAGCTTACTATAATACCTTATAGTGTTTGAATTTTTTATCGCTTTCGATTTAATTTTTACTCCAAATGGTAAGCTCCATTCTTTAAAGATAGAATCGGCAACTACTTTAACTTATCTGGCAACTTAATAATATGCAGTGTACCAAGTCTATATATCATTATGTGGGTGATGGAATTTTTTGGCTCCTTAAACTAAAAAGGAACCAAAACTATCTTCAATTCAACCGATAAAAAATACTTAAAAAAACAGATAAATAGCTTAATCGCAATTCCCTAAGGATAAACATTAAAATGGTAATGTTCGCCGGGTTTACAAAGGCTTCAAAAGCACTAAGGGAACTCAATATGAAATCATATGTAAGCTCCCTTTGCTTTTCATAAAATCCTTGGCCATTATTACCTGTCCAGCCTTCGGGTGTATTCTCAGCCTAGAATTGGGCACCCCGTTTATGATGACAATAAAGTATAAAAACTGTTTGATCCTTAAAGCACTTTTACCGACTGCGTTAAGAATTTGATTAAAAGTGTTCATAATTATTTGGATTCCACAATTTCACCTTTATACCTAGTAAAACCATTCCATAACTTATATCGCTCCTATATCATGAATGTATAAATAAAATTATTCAAAATAATAAGGATGTCTTAAAGGGGTATGAAAAGGCGACAGAAAATGCCAAAGAAGCTGGACAGAAAAACTTTTTTCGTACCAAATCCAAAGAAAGCGGCAATTTTCTTGTTGGATTAAAAGCTTCTGCATCGGCATGAGATACCCGGGATGGAAAAGTACAATTTCAGGATACTATTGATTGATGTGCACACTAATGATGCTTCACTGGATTAATTATAAATAGCAAAAACACTTGTATCCCTATTAATGGTCATTTGCCAATCCTGAAGATTTTTCACACACTTATAAATCAAGGTTTTTAATTGATTGTAAGACGTAGGCTTCCTGAGATACCCTGCGGCCCCCATTCTATGAAGCCGTTCTATTTCAGTCTTAAGAAACGATGTGGAATAAATAATTACCGGAATGTTTTTGAATTTTTCATCGTTTCGGATATCTGACAAACATTCAAAACCGTTCATCATTGGCATGTTTAAATCCAAAAAAATAACATCGGGAAGTTTTTCATCAGAATATAAGTTTTCCATTAAACAAACGCCATCTGCAAAAGTTGAGGTTTCAATGCTTAAGGGAATCTCTTTCAGGGCTTCGGAAAAAAACAGCCTGTCATCTTCGTCGTCGTCAGCTAAAAAGATATTCATGATCTAGTTTAGTTTTAAAGATTGATTTATATTTAAAAGAGGATTTGGTCTTCTTTAATTAATGTACTATTCCATTTCGTATAAAATGGATTGAAAGTCCCTAATATTGGATTCGGTCTTTTTAAGGTGGCTTTTAAGCACATTCTTAGTTTTACGATCTATCTCCTGGTGTTCTAACAAGCTTTTGTAATCAACCTCCTTATTTCGTTCCGCTTTAATTAAACTGGCCCAAACAGATGCATTGTCACCAACGTCGGGCAATGGTCTGGGAAACCAATAAATAGCTTTTTGGTCGGTGAGCCTTTCGCTGCTTTCCACATCACCCCCCAAGTCTGAAACTATTCTAATAAGCTTCTCAGTTTCCTTTTCGGCTATATCCTCTAGTTGATTTAATTTATCCGTAGTTGGTGGATGTGTAATGGAATCAGCCAATTTTTGAAGAACTTGTTTATAGTCCAAGGTATTGGTCAAAATTTTATTTAATACATCTATTATGTTGTTTTCCATGGAACTCTAATTTTATCTGACGGGTTAACGTTAAAAGAAATTACAATAAACCAATGGTAATGTAAAGTTTCAATTCTTAAATGAATAATCCATTTGCACGAATTAGTAACTCGAAAAAAATGGACTTTTCCGGATAAATGGTTCGTTTTATACCCAGTGGTTTCTGTCTATTAGAGTTCCATGGCGGTATAACAGATGGATCTGTGCTTTAACTCTATTAGGATTTTGCTACTTTGAGGGAGCAAATAATAATATCGCTATTTTAGGAACAGGAATATGGCCAGTTCCCTTTGATTCTATAGATTTAAAACAGATTTCTCACTACTCTTTGACGGTCTGAAAAACCGAAAGATACGTCTTGCTCCGGGCCTATCGATTGGTGGTAATGAATAAGCGCTCCCAAATAACCCCATGGGTGCGTAATGCTGAACACTGAGTCGATATCGCCCTTTTGAACCTTCATCACAGCTATAGAATTGAACTATTAAGGATTGAGGCAGTCCAATGGTAAATCGAAAAAATTAAATTTCATCCGATGCCGGTGCAATTGAGTATGTATGTGTCTTTTTGGCTAAGGAAGTTGGTGTGGAAATCATTCCCTGCCTATGGCCTGACCTTTTCTTCTTATTCACAGGGACAGCAGGGCACCATGGTGATGGGAGAAGGTTAATCGCCATCAGTTACATTTATTGAAATGAGGGGAGAAAGCCAGTCTAAAACAATCCAAGGTCAATGAAATTATTGAGCAAATTAAGTACGCTCTTTCATTGGGAGGATTTACCTGATGAACATGGAGTGACAAAAACGAATTTCAAGTTTATTGAATCCAGAATGCCAACTGTTTGATCTAGACAAAGGGGGGATGGTAATTACAGATAAGTAGATGATGACTGATATTTCCTTTATTTTGGGTGGTTCCATTTATCATTTGTAGTAATCTTCAGGATCTGTTTCATGGTATTAGTTGTCCATACCAACTCGATTCAGAGCAACAAAACCCTATTATTGGTTAGCTTTATTTTCCCAATCCTTGATATAGGTATCCAAGTTGATCGACCAGATAGCATTTTTTGGAATCATATTGACCATCAACGGCCATATGCCCATGCTTTTGTTTCCTTATCTTCAGCGTGCTTACGATTCTCCATGATTTTTAAAAAGTCATAAAAAACCTGGTAAACCGCAACATCTTCTAGAGAGCGGTTCAGTGCTCCATCACAACAGATCGGAAAGGGTATTGTTGGACGCAAAACGCATATCAGTAAATTCCTCTGATAATCTAGCGGAAGTGGTTTATGCACTCGAATTCTCTGATTATGCACATTTCTCAAAGTTTTTTAAGCAAAATAGGTATTATCCCTAGCGATTTTCAAAGAACATACCTATAAGATATTTGAGCATTCATTGATTGGTAGACTTCAAAAGAAATTGTTTCTTTTCAAAAGGTGGTAAATAGTATGGAAGGCAGCTTTATGGCCAGACATATGTCCAGTTTGAAAGAAAGGCCTTATTTTTACGGAGAACAGCTTTTTTGCTGGCTCAAAAATACTCAGTTTATATCGTTTTATTTGTAAACCTTTCCCTTTTGTATATCTCGCTTGTGGTTCATTATCCTTTTTCTATGTTTGAGTGTTTACGTATTCGTTGTTTACGATTCTGGAGTTCGATTCGATTAATCATTTGAAATCAATAACATGAAAAATACTTTAAATATCTTTATATTGCTCATAGTTATGATCTTCATATCCTATAATCCTGGAATTCCTGCGTCAGGTCTTACCGGTTAGGGTTTTATTCTAATCCTGATTTTATTATATAAAAAAAGGTGGCCATACCAATGTTGATTTAAAAGGAACCAGTATAATTTCCAGCAGTTATAGCTATCTATCATAAAAAAAAGCTAAAGGATAATTAGGCCAATGATTAACGATCAATACCATGACCGACCAGTATACAATGTCCTACAAAGAATACAATGTTTGCGAAAAGTAAATATTTAAAGAGTGAATTATGCATAATAAAGAGATCAGCACCTTTGATGCCATTGTCATCGGCTCTGGACAAGCAGGAACCCCTTTGGTATTTAAATTGGCTTCACAAGGTCAAAAAGTAGCGTTTATCGAAAAAGAGCATTTTGGGGGTACTTGTCTCAACGTTGGTTGCACCCCAACCAAAACCTACGTGGCTAGTGCCAGACGTATGTGGGAGGCACAGCACGGGGAAGACATGGGCATTGAAATTCCACTTGGCACAAAGGCCAATCTTCGTAAAATAAAAGCGAGAAAGGACACATTGATACAAAAGTCAGTTGAAGGCATTTCCAAAGAGGTGGAGCAGAGTGAAAACATCATTTTTTTTAAAGGCGAGGCTCGTTTTGAAGGTGAAAAGATTGTTGCCGTGGGCAATAAGTTCTTGACTGCTGAAGAAATATATATCAATGTTGGTTGCAGACCATTTATTCCTGATGGGTATGATGACATTCCTTACCTTACCAATCAAAGTATGTTGGAATTGGAGGAATTACCTGAACATTTACTAATTATCGGTGGAAGTTATATAGGTTTGGAGTTTGGCCAAATGTTCTCGCGTTTAGGCTCAAAAGTTACCATCATAGAACAAGGAGACTCCATAATCGGACGCGAGGATGAGGAAACCAGCCAAACTATTCAACAGATTATGGAAGGTGATGGCGTAGCTTTCAGATTGGGGGCAATGTGTCTTGCTGCAAAAAAGAACGATAACGGGGGTATTTCAGCGCAAATCAATTGTACTAAGGATGGATCGGTGCAAATAGAGGGAAGCCATCTGCTGTTGGCCGTTGGTAGACGTCCCAACACTGAAGATTTACAACTTGATAAAACAGGAGTGAAGATAAATAACGATGGATTCATTGAAGTGAATGACCACTTGGAAACCGATGTGAAGGGTATTTTTGCCTTGGGCGATTGCAATGGAAAAGGAGCATTTACCCATACAGCTTATAATGACTATGAAATTATCGCTGACAATAAATTTGGCGGAAAAAATAGAAAGGTCTCGGATAGAATCACAACCTACGGACTTTATGTTGACCCTCCTCTAGGTAGGGTGGGTATCACCAAAAGGGAAGCTCGGCAAAAAGGAATGGACGTGCTTATAGGACATCGCCCATTCAGTAAGATTGCGCGTGCCAAGGAAAAGGGAGAAACCAGTGGTTATATGAGCGTGCTGGTGGATGCAAGGACCAAGAAAATATTGGGTGCCACAGTGCTCGGGGTTGGAGGTGATGAAATCATAAGCAGCATCATCAATATCATGTATGCCGACACAGGTTATAAGGTAATACGAGACGCTGTACATCCGCATCCTACAGTTTCAGAACTTATCCCCATAGTATTGGAATCATTGACAAAATAGTAAAATAGTATGAAAGTCATTTGGAACAATCAGAGTGTGGCCGAGAGTATCGACACAGTTATTATGGAAATCAACCATTATTTCCCCCCATATAGTCTCAAATCGGAGTATTTTAAAGATAGCGAAACCATTAGTGCTTACCATTTTATAGGTACGGCCCTGCACAGAACAACCGTAGTGAAGGGGGAGGTTAACGAGAAAGCCGCTTGGTACTGCCTGGAACCTTCGGCATTGGCAAAGGGATTCGCCGGATATTATACTTTTTGGAACAATGTGAAAATTGAGGAATAATGGAACTTAAAGAACAGTTTTTAAAGACCAGAAAAGAAACTGAAACGATATGCAGTCCGCTACAAACAGAGGATTATTTGGTACAGCCCATAGTGGATGTGTCCCCGCCAAAATGGCATTTGGCCCATACCACTTGGTTTTTTGAACAGTTTGTTTTGGTAAAGTATGATCCATATTATAAAGTGTTCCATCCAGATTTTTCCTATTTGTTCAACAGCTATTACAACCATATGGGCGAAAGGACGCAGCGACAAGATAGAGGCTTTATGACCCGACCAAGTGTTGCCAATGTTTATGAATACCGAAATTATGTCACCGCTGCCATAACGAAGGTCTTGGAAAATAACCCCAGTGATGAGGTGATGGACTTGGTAGAAGTCGGTATCAACCACGAACAACAGCATCAAGAATTATTGGCTTATGATATTAAATACATTTTGGGCACACAACCCACCTTTCCAAGTATCGGTGATTATTATATCTTGAAAGAAGAACAGCAGGGCCAGCAGTGGCTCTCCTTTTCAGAAGGTCTCTATGAAATCGGGCATCAAGGTAATGGTTTTTGTTTTGATAATGAATTACCTGTGCACAAGGTCTTTGTACAAGATTTTGACATTAGCAACAGCTTGGTTACCAATGGGGATTTTTTGGAATTTATGGAAGATGGCGGATATGGAAACTTTGATCTTTGGCATGATGAAGGCTGGCATTTTATACAGAACAACGCCATTAAACATCCTCTGTATTGGCATTGCAATGATGGAGCATGGCAACAGTACCATTTCAATGGATTGGAAACGTTAAACCCCAACCTGCCCGTTTCACATATTTCCATGTACGAAGCCTATGCCTTTGCCAATTGGAAAGGAATGCGATTGCCCACTGAATTTGAATGGGAGGTGGCAGCAGGAGAATTGCCTTGGGGGAAACTTTGGGAATGGACAAATTCAGCCTTTTTGCCCTATCCGGGATTCAACCGTGCCGAGGGTGCGCTTGGTGAGTACAACGGAAAGTTTATGCTAAATCAAATGGTGTTGCGAGGAGCTTCGTTGGCTACACCAGAAGGTCACGAAAGGGGGACTTACCGTAATTTTTTCCACGCTTCGAGCAGATGGATTTTTTCTGGAATACGACTTGTGAAACAGTAATTGGAAAATGGGGGAATTTTTTGAACATGTAAAGGAGGGGCTTGGGAAAACCCCGAAAGAAATCTCCTCTCGCTATTTTTATGATTCCAGGGGAAATGCATTGTACCAGGACATAATGCAGTTGAAGGAATACTATCTTCCCCGTTGTGAAATGCAGATTATAGAAAATAGTAGTGACCAAATCGCCCAAGATCTCTCCGCTCGACATCCTTGTTTGCAAATTGTGGAACTAGGTGCGGGGGATGGAACTAAAACCAAGCATATGCTCAAGCAGTTCCAACCCTATTTTGGTGCTATGGAATATGTTGCCATGGATATTTCCGATCATGTTTTGGACATTAATGAGAAGGAAATCCGAAGAGAAATTGCACAGGTGGATTATAAAAGTATTGTTGGTGATTATTTTGAAACCTACCAATCCCTTCCCGAAACATCTTATGGAAGAATGGTTTTATTTTTAGGCGCCAATATCGGTAATTACAATACAACCGAGATATATGGTTTCTTTCGGTTTATACAATCTAGGTTGAGGGAAGATGATTGTTTTTTGGTGGCTTTCGATTTGGTAAAAAATCCCAGAAAAATTCTCGCCGCATATGACGATAATAAAGGCCTTACCAAAGAGTTCAACCTTAACCTGTTAAAAAGAATGAATAGGGAGCTAGGGGCTAATTTTAACATCCAACACTTTGATCACTTTCCTTATTACAATCCATTGACAGGCGTTGCGTCCAGTCAAATAGTTAGTTTGAAAAAGCAGATAGTAGAATTTTCCGATGGCTTTTCCGTTGCTTTTAATCTTTTCGAAGCGATACATACAGAAATTTCCAAAAAGTTTTTTTGGAAGGATATAGAAGGAATTGCCCAGGAGTCGCAAATGCACATCGAACAAACTTACTTTAACCCAAATAAAGGATACGCCTTTGTATTGTTTCGGGCCAATTAGTGCTTATTTAGCATTTCAATAGATGTAGTAAGTCCAGTGTGGACTTGCAATTAAATAATGGACAATCAGATAAGAATCATGCCGCTGATTTTTGGTAATACATTTATATTCTCCCAGCATCATCCACTTTTTATTTATGACAAAGGTTTCATTTCCTAAAATGAAAAGGAATTTCCCTTCTTTGCTCTGTGCTATGTGATTTGCACTTTGTTGCTATTTCCATTATTGCTATTGCATTATCCATTTGTTGAAAAACCTGGATAGCATGTCATTCCACCATCCACAAAAATTGTGGTTCCATTCACGTACTCAGATTCGTCTGATGCCAACCAACATGCTACACTTCCAATATCTTCGGGAATTCCTATTCTTTTGTAAGGGATGAGTTTGAGCAATTCTTTCTTTTCTTTTTCATCCACCCAAACCTCCTTGTTGATATCCGTTTTGATGGCACCGGGAGCTATACTGTTACATCTTATTTTTTTATGTGCATAGGCTTGACAGATGCTCTCCATCAGCATCAACAAGGCCCCTTTTGATGCGGCGTAATTGGCATGGCCTGCCCAAGGTATTTCTTCGTGCACAGAGCTCATGTGTATTATTTTTCCCAACGATTTGGATACTTCCTTGCGCATGCCCCGTCTCAAAAATTCCTTAAGGGCTTCCCGCGCACATAAAAACTGACCGGTAAGATTCACGTCGATCACCTTTTGCCATGCCTTTAACGGCATTTCGTGCAAGGGATGGTCTATTTGGATGCCCGCATTTGCCACGCACACATCGACAGTCCCAAAATGTGATATTGTTTTTTTGAACATTTCCTTCACATCCTTTTCGCTGCTTACATCGCATTTAATAGCTATAGCTGAGCCACAACGGGATTCATTGTTGATCCAATCTGCGACTTCCTCCGCTTCTTTTTTTCCGCTATGGTAATTCACCACCATATTGGCTCCTTCCAACCCCAAGGATTTAGCAACCGCTTTTCCAATCCCAGAACTTGAACCGGTCACGATGCAGGTCTGATTCTTGAGTCTTTGATTTGGTATTTGCATGGTTATAGAATGAGTTTAAAATTACCTACATTCCGGATGGTGCTGTGACCCAATTCAATTAAAAAGTTGTGCAATACCATCAACAAACCAGATCAAGATAGATTTGATGGATTTCAGCAAGTAATTTTTACTCCTTGGGTATTGGAGGTTTTCTTACAAATCACCATGTTATTGTTAGTTGGGTGTACTTCAATATCATTTAGGTTCCAGTCCATGGATATTTGAATCCGTTGCAGCAGCCTCTGCACATCTATACTTTTAAATTTGACTTATAACCGCAGTAAAAAGTTATCCCGATTGAATTGGGAGGCAGGGTATTGATGTTTGATTTCCAAGACCTTTTGTATGGACTCCCGCAATTTACAAAAGCTATTGGGCTTGGTCAGGTAAATATTTGCGCCGTTCACAAAGGTATCCTCAATATCCTTTTCAGAGCAGGAGGTAGAGAAAATGGTTATAAAGGACTGGTCCATGGAGGGATTTCGCCGAATCTCCTTGAGGCACTGCATCCCATTTTTGATGGGCATATTCAAATCCAAAAAGATTAAATCGGGTAAAATCGTTGTTGGGAGCCTGAGATACTTCATTAAACCCTCTCCATCCTCGAATAAAAACAACTTGGTATTGCTGCAAATATCTTCCATGGCCTCTTGAAAAAATGCACGATCATCTTCATCATCATCTGCAAGTAAAATGTTCAAGAATTGGTTTACAGTATTTTTGGAGCATATATTCATAGTGTCCGTCTTAATGTTTTAAAAATTTATCAATGGACCTGTAACGTATAGTTCCATAATTCCAAAAAGTTGCAATAGAAATGGTAATGGACCCCGATAGGAACAGCGGCCAAAATCCGTGAACATGTTTAAATATTCAATTCCTGCACACTTTACTGTTTTGCTGAGAATCACATACCGTCTTAAGTATATGTCCATGCAAAACAAGAACTTAGCAGTTAGTTAGGTTATGTTGAAAATAAGTAATCCGTTTTTAAATTTCCAAAACCCCGTTCTGGACTATGTGGATTAATCATACAATCTTTAAGCGGGCAAGTCCACGATTAATTTTACCAGATTGCTGCCTAACGCACCATAAGACTGAACAAGGTTTAATGGGATAAAAGTATTACTACTTCCACATCTAATAGATGAAAGATAAGGAGAATAAATGACATTCAATGTTTTAGGGCATCTTATTTTTAAAAATAATTGGATCGGAGTATCGCGGTAACTTGAAGTTCGGTATCCACCTTCGGAAGATGGTTCCATATATATCTCTTTTCAATATTTGGAAGAGCATTCTGGAGAAGATGCTTATTGTGACAAAACAGCACATTAAATCATAAAAAGTATAATGAACTGGAATTTGAGTTTGTTAATGAGCTAATTTTTATCCTCATCGAGACAGGGACTCATCGTGGACTTACCTAACTTCCAACATACGGAAAAGACCAGAAAATCTGGAGGTTATATCCTGAAAATTAAAACTATTTAGAAATGATCACAAAGGAAAAAATACAAGACAATCAGCCAGGAGATCAACACGAAATGGAAAAACAGCCAATCTCCATACGCAGTGATTACAAGGGAAGTGAAAAGCTGCAGGGTAAGGTTGCCTTGATTTCAGGGGGTGATAGCGGCATAGGAAGAAGTGCTGCCATGCATTTTGCAAGGGAAGGAGCCCATGTGGCCATCTTATATTTAAATGAGGATGTCGATGCTGAAGCCACCAAAGAACTGGTAAAGAACGAGGGATGTGAATGCTTGCTGATAAAAGGGGACATCAAGGATGAAGAGTTTTGCAATGAGGCTGTCCAAAAGACCGTCAGCCACTTTGGCAATCTTAACATTCTGGTCAATAATGCCGCTATGCAGTTTCCGGAAGATAGGCTAGAAGATATTGGCCTTAAAAATCTTAGAACAACCTTTGAAACAAATATTTTGTCCTTTTTCTATCTTACCCAATCTGCCCTAAAACATTTGGGGAAAGGAGATTCAATCATCAACACAACTTCCATAACAGCTTATCGAGGCAAGGCCACTTTGATCGATTATGCCAGTACCAAGGGAGCAGTGGTTTCATTTACAAGAAGCCTATCTTCAAATCTAGCTAAAAAGGGAATTCGGGTAAACGCCGTGGCTCCCGGACCCATTTGGACTCCCCTGATTCCTTCGAGCTTTGATCGAGAAGAACTAGATGGGTTTGGAAAAGATGTTCCCATGGGGCGAGTTGGGCAGCCATCTGAAGTTGGTCCGGCCTATGTCTTTCTGGCCAGTGAGGACAGTAGTTACATCACCGGACAGGTATTGCATATCAATGGAGGTGAAATCATTGGTGGTTGATATTATTGATAACATAAGATTAAGCCAAATTTAAGCTTGTACTTGCTTTATGGCATCCAGCACAATAAACAGGACTGTTTGACGGGGCCAACAACAATCTTCAAACAAAAATATGAATCACAAAAAGGTCAAGGATAAAACATATGGAAGCCTCAACCGTTTCGGGAACAAGAAGGTGGTCCATGAACTGTTCAAAAAATCCAAGGAAAAATTGTTTCAGGTAAACCTTTGGTCCAAACTACCCGGTATAACGGCAAGTTTTCAATTGTACGGATCTAGGGGCATTGAGAAATTTACGGATAGTCCCTGTGTAAACGATTATATAAAAATAGTACTACCAGGACCATTTCCAGAGAACTGGGTGGTAGTTACCAACGTGGTAGATGAAAAGGAAATGGCCAGTTTTACGGTAAGTCCTAGTCAAAGTCCGGCGGATAAGTGGTATAGTAATGAGGAAGTGCAACACTTTTTTATAGATGAGGCAACCAGTACATTTAAGGTGCACATAGAGGGGACTGAAATCCATGCCCTTGAAATAGGCAAAAATGAAGCGATAAACAATAAAGGGGAGGAAGCAGGCAATAGAAAACTCATCAATACGCTTCTTGCCGAATTTGGTTGGGCGGGTTTCCAAGAATACCAATGGCAAAAATTATTGGACTACTTGGTACATAAAGTTGAGATTGAGTAAATATCCTTTACCAACTTAATTGGGCCACTTGTTTTAAAGATAATCCCTAAGAATTTTTTTAGCCTTCGGTTACCAAGCTGTGGTGAATATAACCTTGGGTGTTATTGTGGAGAAGCACATGGTACCAATTGACTGTTTTTCCTAAAATAATGACGGGGTGCATTCTTTTTAGGGATATTATCTTTTCATTGTCCAAACTTGGGCCTTCCCGAACATTGGCCAGTGCTGAACTTATTTGCCCTGTGGGCAATGGGCTTTTTAGTTCTGGGGTGGTTTTCTGTTCTTTTTTTATGAATGGTAGGGGGTCTATGGCCCCATTGCCCCCGTAAATGCCAAAATGACGATGGGGCAGTGTAGTTATGGCATTCCCCGTATTCCCTACAAAGCGCAAGGTATCACCTACGTTGACCTTTTGTCCAGAAGATACTTTTATACTATCCAAGTGGGCGTAATAGAAGGATGAATTAAAGAGGCCTTCTCTCAACCAAACTTGTTTGCCGCCGAGCCCTCTTTCTCCCGTAAAGCTCACCCTCCCTTCCTTAACGGCAACTACTGGCGCTAGTCTTGGCGCAAAAATATCGACCCCTTCATGTCGGCGGGCGCCCCCAGCCCTTACATCGCCCCAATAACTCTGAATTACTTTGGTGTCTACATCGACTACCGGAAAAATAAGGGTGGGTTCGGTGTTTATATCCATTCGGAAATCAGAAGAAAGACCAATTTTTGGCTGTACTAGAATCTTATAGTCGCCTGTCTCCTCTACAAGGAACTCCACCTTATTTGAAACTTTTGTGTCCTTGCTCAGCAACGGTTCATTTTCCAAATCGTATGGGAATTGGTAAATGTCCACAAAAGCATCTATACTATCGGATTCGGAAGTAACGGACACTATCAGCTTACGACCGTTCTGCAGTTGTGTATCGTACCCATACACAAAACTAAAGTCAGAAGGAAAAGCACCTACTTCAGAATAGGGCAAAGAAATTGAGAGCGTATCTCCCAAGGCTCTTTTGGCTGCATTTCTCCACGCGATAAAACGAGTGTCGTTCTCATCAAATGTGCGCTCGTATTTTTCTCTTTCCGTTGGTGGCTCAAATATGTCCGAAATTTTCTGCACTTGATTGCAAGAAGCCAAAACCAGAATGGTCAAAGAGATGCCTGCTACCTTGATAACCCCCTGAAACCATTTTTTATGTTGTTGTATTAAAATAGCCCCTCCATTCATTTTTCTCTTCCGACTTTTTTACCATTTTGTAGCAAAGGTATTTATCGTAAATTCCTTCTCTTGACCCAAATGATTCATTTATTGCACATTATGGACAATACCTTTGTTCCAAACTATCACAAAGGGTCAATAATCAATCCATTTAGGCACATTTTATAATTGGAATCATATTAATTTTAAATTCTTACGATATATTCCAATGTCCCAAATAAAAGTATTGCGGCAACTAGTGGAAGCTCCAGAAACTGCTTTGGAGGAGTTGAATCTTGTGTATGTGGACGACCAAAAATTTACTATTGAGAGATTACGCAAGGGCAAAGGTTTTACCTACAGATGGAAGGGTAAACCTCTAAAAAACAAGAAACATTTAAAAAGAATTAAAGGATTGGTCATTCCTCCTGCATGGAACAACGTAAAGATTACTCATCTCCCAAATGGACATATACAAGCGGTGGGGTATGATGAAAAAAACAGGAAACAGTATCGTTACCACTCCAGATGGGTCAAAATCCGAAATCAGACGAAGTTTTATAAGATGACCGACTTCGGAAAGCAGCTGCCCATCATTAGAAAACAGGTCAATAAGGATTTGAAACAAAAAGATTGGCCAAAGAACAAAGTAGTTGCCCTGATCATAAAACTTATGGAAGAAACCCACATTAGGATCGGCAATGAACAATATGCCAAACGCAATGAATCATACGGCCTTTCAACACTACGAAAAAAAAATGTGGACATCCATAATAGTAAAATGTTGTTTGAATTTGTTGGTAAAAAAGGCAAAAAACACGCTGTAACGGTCCGTAATAAAAAATTGATCCGGTTGGTAAGTCTCTGTGAGGACATTCCGGGTTGGGAGCTATTTAAATATTATGATGAAGATGGTAAAAAACAGTCGTTGGACAGTTCTATGGTCAACGATTACCTGCGTGAGATAGCAGGCAAGGAGTTTTTTTCGGCCAAGGATTTTAGAACTTGGGCCGCCACTGTAATTTTTTTTAATGCATTGCTGGATATCGGAATAGCCTCAAACAAAAAGGAGATTCAGGAAAACCTGCTGTTGGCCTATGATACGGCAGCAAAGGCCTTGGGAAATACCAGAAACGTTTGTAAAACACATTATGTGCATCCGCATTTGGTTTACGCTTATGAGAATGGTTCCATAAAAAAGTCTTTTGCATATATTGAAAACCATTCGGATGGGACCCAATATTTTTCTCCTTCCGAAACAGCCGTACTTAAAATTATTAAGGGGTATCGGCCCAGAATATTACAGAATTGATGCTTTCGAGTGGTAGAGAGGATTCAATCCCAACCTTGCCCTTCCTTTTCAAAAGCACATTTACTTTCCTGTATGTTCTTGAAACGTACGCTATGATTTATGAATATTTTTTTTAAATCAAGAGGCGCATTTTCATCGGAGATGATATAATCTGCCTCCCGTAATATATCTTTATCGGCCTCAATAAG
This sequence comes from Flagellimonas abyssi, assembly GCF_019457905.1. GTDB lineage: Bacteria > Bacteroidota > Bacteroidia > Flavobacteriales > Flavobacteriaceae > Flagellimonas > Flagellimonas abyssi. Next base: position 26,039 of record NZ_JAHZSV010000024.1, read on the forward strand.
TATTTTCTTAAACCCGGACGGACTGCTTGGAGCGAACAAGTCTTTGGATCCATACCATGGAATCAATGCTTCGCAACGACACGATGGGACATAGGGCAAAGAGTTGTTGGGATTGATGCAAAATTCCACCAGTTGAGCCTTCATGAGATGAAGCTCTGTCAATCGTTTCATTATAAGAGCTTCACAATCTGAAAATGCGGTTCGATTCAGAATCGCCGTTAAGTTATCATGGCCATACTGAATCTTATCAAGATAGATTCTGATTTTTTGATATGTCTTATAATGCAATTCCATGATGCTCCGTACTATTTTTGGATTCCTGCCACTGGTCCTATTTGTATACTCTGTTTCAACAATCATACTTGACGTATTTCTAACTAAATTACCGTATTGTTCAATGTCGTACGATCCAATAACCGTTTTGAATTAACGTTTAACTTTTTTAAGTCATTATTTGTGGTTGAGGCTCAATTTACAGAAAACGTCTACCCATAGATTCCGAGTCAAGCGACATTTTGAGCCTATTAGGTAGAATACGTGCCTTTATCTTTTCCCCCGAGTAATTGACTAATTCATCATCTATATGAAAATGCGCGTGTTCCGATTTCATTTTCACCTTTTTACACCGTATTGTCAGGAAAAGATCATTCGATTCTTCCTTTTTGACTGATTTTTGAATAAAGGTTCGGGTCAAAAATTCTTTGAACTCCTTTTTCTTATGGCCAGCAACCATACATGGGTCAAAGTAGCCATCATTAGGGACACTCTTGGGCGATAAGTTTAAATTGGGCCCTATATACTTGATATTGCACAATTCCGCCATCAGAAAATTTCCTTTTATTTTTATTTTGTCGATGGCGATAGTAGTTTTTTGAGGTATGTGTTCGTCCACTACATTCATTAAAAACTTTACAATTCGAGTATTGTCCGTTTTGATCTGATCTTTGTTTTTTTCACTCTTTATTGCGGTTACAAAATGTGTAAATACCCCAAAACCCAGACTTTCGATAAAATACTTTTTTCCTTTGATTCCAGAAATTTTGCCGGCATCAAAATGGACCATGTCCTGCGGTTTATGTATAAGACCGTGGAGCACCTTGGCAATATTATTTGCCGTTCCCAATGGGCACACTATCAATGGATGGTCTTTGTCTTGTTTCAAAATTTCAATGGCCACATTGTGAACGCTACCATCCCCGCCGGCCACTATAATTGAATCCAATGATTTTTTTAAGGATTTTTTCCAACCTGAATCGTCCGTTGATGTTAATTCCACATCAATTCCTTGATTGGTAAAATAATCAATCAGCTTTTCAGGCGAATGCTTTTCGTCTCCGGCCGTGGGGTTATATATTATTTTATGGCTCATACTTTTATTGAAGTTAAATTCTAATTGGTCCACTGTTGGCTACATTCGGAGAAATCTTTAATCTAATTGCATAATCTTACCAGGTTTTAACCTCATGTTAAGAGGTTTAATTTCAATTTTTAGTAAATTTTAAATAAAACTGGAAGAAATGAAGATTTTGGTCCCAAATGACGATGGTATTTATAGTCCCGGCATCTTATGCTTGGCACAAGAGGCAACACGCTATGGTGAAGTTATTGGAATGGCTCCCGATGTGGAACAATCCTCTATGGGCCAGGCCATAACCTCCTCAAAACCCATAACATATAAAACATCGCCCATCCACTTTGGTGATATTGAAGCATATAGGGTTAGTGGAACCCCGTCCGACTGTGTAGCATTGGGCCTTCATCTTTTTGAAGATATCGATTTGGTGCTCTCCGGTATTAACCTGGGATCGAACCTAGGAAACTCTGCCTGGCATTCAGGAACACTTTCAGCTGCTAGGCAAGCGGTGCTCTTTGGAGTACGTGGTATAGCTTTGAGTATATCAATTGGTGAATCGGAAACTGATTTTGAGAAGTTAAAGCCCTTCATTCAAACGGGCATGGATGAAGTTATCAATATAAAGGAATCGGAACTTCTCAACATTAATTTTCCTCAGTTTCCGAATGGTGAGATTGTATGGACAAAACAGTCGGTACGCCAATATGATGGTAAGGTAATTGCCCAAAAAGATCCTAAAGGGAGACCAGTTTACAGGTTTACGGTTATTCCGATCGAACCGGAAGAAGAGGGTTCTGATCGATGGGCAATTAAAAGTGGAAAGACAAGTATTACCCCCATGATTTTGGATTTAACAGATAAAAAGTATCTTAACAAAACCCATAAAGAACAATCCTGAAAAATGTTGTTTGTAATAAGGAAAGTTTTTATGATGAATGATAAGTGAATTGCATAAATGGACAAAGGGAACTCAATATGAAATCATATAACAGTTCCCTTTGCTTTCATAAAATCCTTGGTCAGGATTATCTGACCAGTCTCGGGTATATTCTCAGTCATATATTGGGCACCCCGTTTATGATAGAACTAAGTGTACGTCTTCAAACGAATTAGGACTGGCCCGGTCCAAAGTTAAGTTATAGTTTCAACTTTTGATTATGGTGCTCTTTCCTTCTTTTGAGCATCGTTCTTTTCTTTATCAATTTACGGTTTTCCAATATCTTTTTGTCCAACCCAAAATATACGGCTGCCGGCGTCAGGTTGTCCAATGATTCGTGGTATCTCCTGTTGTTGTAATAGTACACGAACTCTTCCAACCTTTCCTTGAGTTCCCCCGGCAGATAATAGTTGTCCAGTTTGATGATGTTCTTCATCGAACGGTGGTAACGCTCTATCTTGCCCTGTGTCTGTGGGTGGTTGGGCTTTCCCCGGATGTGTTCCATCTCCCTTTCCTTTATGAACTCCTTCAGCTCGCCACTGATGTAACAGGGCCCGTTGTCGGACAGCAGCCTTGGCATCTGCCCCTTGGGCAACGATACCTTTTCCAATGCCCTTGCCACCGTTTTCTTCACGTCACCGGCGTTCATGGAGGGACAGAGTTCCCAATGGATGATATAACGGCTGTAATCGTCCAGAATGGTCGAGAGATAGTACCAGCCCCACCCCACGATCTTCAGGTAGGTAAAGTCCGTCTGCCACATCTGGTGTACCCTTTGGGTCTTGTCCCTGTATTCCTGTGAGGCCGCCATGGTATCAAAGGCGGGGGATGTCACCAGTCCCTTGGACTTCAGTATGCGGTAGACACTGCTCTCCGAGATATAGTATTCCCGCTCATCTGTCATTTTGCAGGCAAGTCCACGGCAGGATTCCTCAGGGAAGTCCAGGGCCATCTCCACGACCTCCGACCTGATCTTGTCGGGGATCCTGTTCCAATAGGTATTGCGCGCCCTATGGTTGGGCGCAAGTCCGTCAAAGCCACCTTCGAGGTACTTGCCGTACCAGTTGTAGAAGGTGCTCTTGTTTATCCCTATTTCCTTCAATGTCCTGTTCACGCCTATTTCAGATGTCTCCACAAGCCTTATGATCTCGTATTTCTCCTGTTGGGTAAATCGCATGTACTTCCTCCATTTTACCCTAAGCCATTCGTACTTTTTTTGAGCACACGGTTCTGGAGCAACAGTTCGGCCACCGTTTCCTTGAGCTGGGAGTTCTCCCCACGCAATTCCTTTACCTCACTGGTATTGGCCTCACGCATGGTGTCGCCCATAAGTCGTTTTTTTCCTGCTTCAAGAAAATCCTTGCTCCAACGGTAGTACAGTGCCGGGGCAATACCCTCACGCCTACAGATACCGGATACCGATTCCTCGCCCTTGAGCCCTTCCAGTACGATGCGGATCTTTTCCTCTGCGGAGAACTTCCGCCTTGTCTTTCTCTTGATGTCCTTTACGATTGATTCCGTGTTCTTCTTCTTCTTTGTCATTTTTAAGTGATTTAAATGGTTAATGAATCCATCTTCAAGGCTAGCCTTGAAGATAACAAAACCATCACTTAACTTTAGACCAAGTCCGGTCCACTTTTAGTTGAAGATTTACAAATAAAATAAATTATTGCCTCAAAACTCCATTATTTTCTTTACACACCAATATGAATGAAACTGGCGACCCAGGCCAAAAAGTTCAACCCAAATCAAGGATATCAATACCGTATAATTTGCGAAGGAAAGGGAGTTACTGTAAAAGGGGATGGCAATAGGTATGGAAATCAATTTTTTTCTCAAACTGTATTGGGACCATACTCAATCGCATTATGATTTCTGTAATGATGGCAGCCAATGGTTCATAACTGATCAATGCCGTCTATTGATTTTTGCAAAGTATACTTTTATACATATTCATTTAAGGGAGCTTATGAAATAGTGTTTGTGGTTTATAGTCTTCTTCCTTATCTGTGAATCACCTTTAATATGATTTGCCCTATACCCCTTATTTTTTTGGAGTAACAATTGGTGGAATAACGCTAAGGCCAACCTTAGTTTTATATTACTTTTTCCAATGATTCCATTATTGCTCGAACGACCAATTGTGGTGAACACTCATTAAATAAAGAAAAATGACAAAGAAAATATATGATAATATTTTGGATTCCGTAGGTAATACACCACTGGTCCAAATAAATAAAAAACTTGATGATGGTCATTCCCTTTTTGTTAAGTTGGAAGGACTTAATCCAGGCGGAAGTATGAAGGATCGGACAGCAGGTCTTATTATTTCTGAAATGCTACATGCAGATGAAATACGCCCCGGGGGCACCATTATAGAAAGCAGTTCTGGAAACATGGCCATTGGTCTGGCCCAAGCATGTCTTTATCATGGGCTCAACCTAATCGTTGTGGTGGATGTTAATTTAAACCCGCATACACGAAAGTTGCTCCGTGCCTATGGCGCTAATATTGTAACAGTACATGAACCGCATCCCGAAGGTGGGTTTTTAGCAGCACGGCTGGAAAAGGTGAACAAATTGTTGACCAGGGTACCTAATAGTGCTTGGACGAACCAATACCAAAATCCGAACAATCCGAAAGCGTACCAAAGAACCATGACCGAGATAATGCAAGCCTTGGATAACAATTTGGATTATTTATTTGTGGCCACAAGCACCTGTGGTAGTCTTATGGGATGTATAAATTATGTCAGCAACAAGAAATTGAAGACAAAAATTATAGCCGTGGATGCTGTGGGAAGTGTACTGTTTGGGGATAAAGTGGGAAAACGTAAAATACCAGGGCACGGTGCAGGTGTAGCGTCCCATTTTTTGGATAGGGACAAGGTGTTTGAGGTAATCCATGTCAGCGATGCCGAATGTGTAGAGGGATGCCGAAAACTTTTGGAACAGGAGGCTATCTTATCGGGTGGGTCATCTGGAGGTATTTTTGCTGCCTACCAAAAGTACAGGCACAGATTGCCACAAAATTCAAGGTCGGTTCTGTTGTTTGCAGATAGGGGAGCGCGCTATCTGGATACCATATACAATCCAGAATGGGTAAAACAACATATTGAAATGGGAAAAGCGATCAAAAATCCATCACAAGAGAAAAAGGTAAATAACAACAAACGACTTTATGAGCATGTCAGCATTTAAGGTCGCGATTGTAGGTTTGGGGCCAAAAGGTTTGTTTGCCTTCGAAAGATTATTGTCTCATTTGTACAATTCGGATGTTGCCAAAGAACTGGAGGTGCATCTTTTTGAAAAAACCGGGAATTTTGGGGCGGGAAAAATCTATGATCCCCTTCAATCGGATTATCTGTTGATGAACTACCCCAACCGAAACATCAATGTTTGGACCAAAGAATATCCTGACCCATTGCCCGTAGAAAAACTATCATTTTCTGAGTGGTTCTCCAAAAGAAAGAATTGTTCCATTCGAGAAGTCGCTGATGCATTTGCACCAAGGGGGGTGGTTGGCACCTATCTCATGGAGTGTTTCGAAAAGCTATATGAAGTTGGCAATTCCTTTTGTAAAATCAAAAAACATAAAGCTGCTGTTTTTGATATTTTATCCATGGGTGAAAAAACCTGTCTGCTATATCAGAACCCCGAGTCGGAATACCATTCTAGGTTAAATGTTGATGAACTATTACTTACCACGGGTCATTGCAGTTGGAAAGGAAGGTTGGAAAGCAAACAAAACAATGCGGTTAGAGCTGAAAGCGAGCCCGGTACTATACCTTTTGTTTACCCGCTCCAGCAGAAAATGTCTGGAATTCCAGAAAATTCGATGGTTGGGATTAAAGGTATGGGCCTAACTTTTATTGATACGATATTGGCCTTGACCGAGGGGAGGGGTGGGCGCTTTAGTTGCGTGGATAATGGAGCTTTACTATATCATAAATCCTGCAAAGAGCCAAAACAAATCCTAGCCTTTTCCAGAAGTGGACTGCCCATGATTCCCCGGTCTTCCCATGAGGGCAAAAAAGAATATAAACCTGTATATTTCACTCAAGATAGTGTTTACAATCAATTAGATGGCAATGGTAAACCCAGTTTTGAAGAACATATGTTGCCTTTGTTCAAATTGGAGATAACGTACAGGTATTATATGGTGCTTTTTGAAAATTACGGTCTAACCTTGGATCCGGGAGAAAGTGCCGAAACACTTCAAAAGCAGATAGAAAATTTCCACAGTAAATTTCCAAGCGAGCCAAGGTTCAATTTTGGCAATCTTTTCAGTCCTGTGGATTTTGGCGACCCGAATACAAAACGTACACCTTTGGTATATTTTAAATATGTGTTGAGCCAAGCGGAACTTGGGTCTGAAAAAAGCCCGTTCATGGCGGCTGCGATGACATGGGGGCAGATAGGGGAAACATTTAACAGAATATATCGCTTTGGCGGAATGACACCGGATTCACATGAGGTATTTGATAAAAAATATCGCTCTCAACTCAACCGAATCTCTTACGGTCCACCGTTGGAGAACATGAGAAAGATAATTGCGCTCCTTGATTCGGGAATTTTAAATTTGAATTATTCGCAAAACCCTGAAATTAAGGCAGTTTCCAACGGTTGGAGGCTAAAGACACCTCAAATACCACCCATCAACGTAGATACCTTGATTGATGCCCGCATTCCCACGAACTCAAGCTGCAAAGATTGGTCTAAACTATTGACCAGGATGCGCCAAAGAGGGGAGGTTCGTGAGTATTTGATTACCAGTGAGCATACCACCTACAGAACGGCTTGCCCGGAAATTGATCAAAAAGGAAATGTGGTTGCTCAAAATGGCACCACCAATTCAAAGATTACCTTATATGGAACTTTAACGGAAGGCATTACCTACGATAACGATTCGCTTTCCCGTACCCGAAACAATATGGCATCGAGTTGGGCTAAAGGAATCATGGAGCGAAATGTTAAATTGGAATTGAAACCGTGAAAATGGAAGAGAAAATAAAAAAGTATAGAAAATCGGAAGGATCAAACCCATTGACCCCTATAACCAGTTCGTGGATGTACAAAATCATGGATAACCATGAACAGATCGGTAAATTAATGGAAATCTATGGTTCCCCGATAAATTTGCACCACTTGCCATCCTTCACCAAAAACATTGAGGACTTTCAACATATATTCCAAAAACTTGAAGTAAATGGGCAAATCTATTTTGCACGAAAAGCCAACAAGTCAAAAAGCTTGGTTAAGGCGGCCTTGTCCTATGGCGTTGGTGTGGATACCGCAAGTTACAGGGAATTGCAGGAGGCTTTGGCATTGGGCGGCAATGCGGAAAATTTGGTGCTGACCGCCGCCATAAAAACACTACCGCTGATGGAATTGGCCGTAAAGAACAATATTTCCATCATCATTGACAATTACGATGAGCTCGAATTGGTCCAGCACGTGGCCCAAGAAATGGATCGCATAGCCCATATTGGGATTCGGTTAAGTGGATTTAACATAAATGGCCAAAAGCTATACAGTAGGTTTGGTTTTGACATCGATATGGAAAGGGACAAACTCAAGGGATGGCTGGGAGACCGGTTAAAATCTAAGAACTTGTTGCTCTGCGGATTTCACTTTCATTTAGATGGATATTCCATTGAGCAAAGGGCCGAAGCAATTTTACAAACCTTGGATGTTATAGAGGAATTTGACATTGCGGCCACCAAGATCTCGTTTATTGATATTGGTGGCGGCATATTGATGAATTATTTGGAATCAAAAGAGGAATGGGAACAATTTCAAGAACGTTTGCAGCAAGCTGTATTGGAGAAAGATGCACCAGTTACCTTTAAAAATAATGGTCTGGGCTTTAAAAAAAATCTCCAAGAAAACGGAATAACTGGAAAACTTAATACTTATCCCTATTTCAATCAAATCAATGGTCCTGAGTTTTTGGAACGTATCCTTACGTATAAACGACCAGGCGATAAACCGGTTTTAGAATATGTGAGGAATGAAAACATCCAATTGCGAATAGAACCGGGTCGTTCATTATTAAATCAAGTGGGCCTTACCATTGCCAAGGTGGTGCACAGGAAAAAGGACGCTGAAAACAATTGGCTGGTTGGGTTGGATATGAACATGAGCCAGTTAAAAAGCTCGAGTGCCGATTTTCTTTTGGACCCATACATTATTTATTCAGACCCGATAGAAACAGAGAATAACATAGAACTCTATTTTACCGGGGCCTATTGTCTTGAACAAGATGTAATCCTCAAAAGGAAGCTATCCTTCCCCAATCTACCTCAAATCGGTGATTTTGTGGTTTTTGTGAATACTGGTGGATATATGATGCATTTTTATGAAACAGAAGCACACCTGTTCGAGCTATCAAAGAACCTCTATATTCACGATGATAATGAAACTATTCTACCGGATGACACCCTATCTAAAAAACATAGTGTCGAGGATGTATTTGAAAACTAGGTGAAAAATAGGCCGGTTTCGTTTTGCGACTTAAAGGAATTCGAAGGAATTCAATACGTAATCATTCCTTTTAACACATTAATTTTTCAAGCATATTTTCTCAATTCTTTATATTAAATATTCGAGTTGTTTGCATCAAGAAGAAGTTTGTTCAAGGCAATTTCCCTAGAAAAAATATAATACGTTTACGAGAACAAAATATAAGTTATGAAAGTACAAGCATATTTAGCCTTTAGAGGCAATTGCCAAGAAGCTCTTGATTTTTATGCAGACTGTCTGGGCGCAGAAATAAAAAACAGACAGACCTATGCCGATAGAAAAATTGATGTTCCCGATGAATACAGAGACCGCTTGCAACACGCTGAATTGAAAGGTAACGGGGTGGATTTTATGGCATATGATGCTGCTCCCGACACACCTTTGATGGATGGCACAAAAATTCATTTGAGCATTGATGTGGACAAAAAGCAAAAGGCCCAAGAGATTTTTGAACAACTTTCATCAGGAGGTAAGGTTCATCATGAGCTTCGCGAGCGAGAATGGAATGCTTTGTTTGCCAGGTTTACCGATAAATACGGAATTAACTGGATGTTAAATTGTGACCTATAATCCATTCTTGCCAGGAATGTTTGAGGTATGCCATTGATTTCGGTATATTCTCAATTGTTTTTATTGCTTTTTTCATTACCGGTTTTTTCGTCTTCGCTGACTGTAAGATAATGGTCGGTTTTCCCCAAACCTACTATTTTAATGATGTTCACCACCGTATTATATAGCATTAGGACAACAACGATCAATCCCGCGCTCAACAAGCTTGATATGGCTAAACTTGAATAGTATATAATATTAAACCAATTATTGGGTACATTGTCCGATTCGGTAATGGGTAGGTTGAAAAGCAGAAATGACATCAATGCCGCTATAAAAATAATGGTATCGAACTTTGCAATCTGGAGTACATGCAGATAATGGTCATCTTTTAATTTGGATTTGGTTCCAGAACTCAACCCTAAAAGAGTCAGTAATAAAGTAAGAGTTGTGGCGGAAGCAAGTACAACAGTATTGCAAAGCATATTTAGACCTGAGAGCGAATTTTTAATCAACACTTTGGCTTCGTACCCGCTAAGTTCGCCCAAAAGAAAAGAGCCCGTTAAAATAATGACCAAAGATATTCCGCCTCCTGTTAACGCTCTTTTGGTATATATGCTAACTTGTAGATTCATTATACTTTAGTTTTGGTTAATAAGGTTCTATGTAGCTATTGTGTTTATTTCAAGGAGCGGTCCGCTGGGCCATCTCTGAATAATTGCTCCTTTATAGGAAATCTATTTGATTCAGTTGTGAAAATTTCGTCAAAAAATGGGCGTAGCCAAAGGAATCCTTGATATCTAGATAAGCAGAACCCATCATTTCTGCAATGATGGTTCCGTCCAGTTTCAGGCATTCATCCCCAAACCATTCCAAGGCAAAGGTGTGCCACACTTCTTCATAAATTTTAACGGTTGTATACTCTACTTGACATCCAAAATCCAGTTCTTCGGTAATGGATTTGGGCTCAATTGCACCATTTTCCTGAGTTAACTGCACAAGTTTTTGTTCTTTATGGACCGGAATCCAATCGCAATGTTGAAAATCAGTTATGTTGGTTAACACTGAATCTTTCTCCTCCACATTGAAGCTCCATTTTATGAACTCATCAAAACAGCCCCAAATGTTATCGTTGAGCCCACCATATGCCCTTGAGCCCACACGATGCTTTATTTCAATTTTCCCTTCTCGAGTCTTAATGCCAATATCCACATTGTTGAGATCGAGGTAAAAATCGGTCCGTGTGTTGGTTGATGTGCAATTGAGTTGTTGGAACAGATGTGCAAATTGCTCTTTTTCATTTTGAAAAAACCATCTTATTTCTCTGGTTCTGTACATAGTTTGTCGTGTTACACCACAGGTAAACTGGAAAACTAATAAAACGACATTTGGTCGAATGACTTCAAACCGTAAAAAATTAACTGTAAGCATTTAAGGGTATAAACAAACACTACCAAAACGTATTGAGTCCACAAGATTATTCTTTGCATCAAACAAATAGAAACTTGAGAAGTAATTTTAAGGTAGATGCTAAACGGTAGGCATATTTGTTACCGCAAATTTTAATACTATGAATAAGGATATAAAAGAAATCGAGGATAGTATAAATGACATTATCCAGAAAAATGAAGATGCCATAAAGGGCTATGAAAAGGCGGCCGAAAATGCCGAAGCCATTGGACTGAAAAACTATTTTCGCACCAAATCCGAGGAAAGGAGAACTTTTCTGGTTGCATTAAAATCTTCTGTACCGGAATTGGATACCCGCGAAGATGTAAGCGGTAGTGCCACAGGAGCTATGCACAGGACTTGGATGGATGTGAAGGCATTTTTTTCGGGAGACAACGATGAAGCCATGTTGGAAGAGGCCATTCGAGGAGACAAAGCTGCTATAGAGGAGTACAATGATGTGCTGGCCAATACTGCTTTGCCTGCAAAAACTGCCCAAATCATTAGGGAACAGCGAGATTGGATTGCAGCGACTCTGAATAAGATCAAGAGATTGGAAGATGTAAAGTAGGGTTTGGTCAAACTGTAAATATTCAGCTAATAATGGACTGATCTTGGTCTAAATACAAGTGATGGTTTTTACATGATTATTAGGGTAAAGTACTGACAATTGTTGGATGACCAATTTGCTACCACACGAAAATTAAAGACAATGAACAAGGAAGAATTATTAGGAAAGGAATTAAGTAACTTGTATGCCATTTCAAAACAAGTCAATCACTATTTTAATGGTAGCGACATAAGTTTTCTGTCCGAACGGATACAACAACTTTTGATGAAATATGTAAAATTTAGTTGTAACAATGAGGAACGGGTTAGCGAATCATTACGGAGTCTGAATATTAATCCAGGAAATACTAAAGATTCAATAGTCCAGGAGATTATAGAGAACCTCAACGAAATAGCAACGCAAAAGGAGTATGCCAGAGAGGTCAGGGAAATGGGCTTTATCATGTCATTGAACCGTTTGATTAGTTACCACATGGCAAATATCAATAATTTGGATTTCCGAAGTAGAGATATGTAACCTCGCAGCCCAGGTAAGATAACTTCCAAACAATGAACGGTAAGTTTATTGCATGATTTACTTGATGCTGTAGTTAAAATGGTGAAAGCCATGTAAAAACTTTATGAATCCATACTTCATGCTTTCAGGTCGATTAACCTGAACATATTCCCATATTATTCTTTTACAGTACAAATCATTATTAAACAGTTATGCAAATTATTTACGAATACCACGATGTTGCACAAAGTGACCGACTGGAAAAATTGGCAAAAGAGAAACTGGAGTACCTAAAAAGGAAATTTGATATAATTCTTCGTGCCGATGTTTTTTTTAAGTATGAGAATACGTCTTCCCCCGGTACTGGCAACATCTGTAATATACGCTTGAACCTTCCCGGACCAAGATTGTTCGCAGAGGCAAGCCACGAGAATTTTGAAAATTCGATTACTGAATCGATTAATAATCTGGAACACCAGCTCCGTAAGAGAAAAGGGAAAAATGAAAGAATATTAACAAGAAATTATTGAAACATGAGATTAGAAGATAAAAAAATCGCAATTGTAGCAACCCATGGCTTTGAGAAATCTGAACTGTTTGAACCATTGAACGCGTTAAAGGAGGAAGGTGCCCAAGTACATGTCATCGCCCCAGAGAGTGGCTTTATAAAAAGTTGGGACCAAAAGGATTGGGGTGAAAGCATATTGGTGGACATGACCTTGGCCAATGCAGCCCCATCAGACTATGATAGTTTGGTGTTGCCTGGAGGAGTCATGAATCCCGATATGTTGCGCACCAACAAGGATGCCATTCAATTTATTCGGGCCTTTTTCCAAGAGGGTAAGCCGGTTGCTGCCATTTGCCATGCACCTTGGTTGTTGATTGATGCGGGCGTTTTGCAAAATAGAAAAGCAACTTCCTATAAAAGTATTAAGCAAGATATCATCAACGCAGGAGCCAATTGGCTGGACCAAGAGGTTGTTGTGGACCAAGGCATGGTAACCAGTAGAAATCCTGACGATTTACCTGCATTTATACAGAAAATTGTGGAGGAAACCATGGAGGGCAAACATAAAGGGCAAAGTTTAAACGCCTAGGTTGTTTTCGGCATTACTGAATCTTTAAATGGCAGGGGCCCGCAAATACGAATGCATTTTGGATTTGATTGAATGTATAGTTTGCAAAAAAAAAACAATTACGAACAATGATTTATACCAATAAAATGGAAACGGACCATGACAAAATCACCCTAAAAATAGGTGAAAATAAGTAAGGTTAAAGGAAATTGTCGATACATTTAAAAGTACAATTCCTCACATTAAGTACGACTAAGGGTCGTGCTTTTTATTTCTTTTGAATTCCTTTATTCTATCTATTAACATTGTAATTAGGTCAAGAAATACAATGGCCACGTATAAAACTCTCATTTTAGTGGAATTGTACAATAAATTCGAAAAATTGTATAACATATCCGGCCAGAATTCCGGCATCTTTGAACTAACGCTAAATAACTAATTCTACTATCATGAAAAATAAACAATATGCCAAAGTTGGGACTGTTCGTAAAAAAGTCGCCCCCACCATGAACAAGCCTTTAAAGGAAAGGACTTTAATTAAAGAAGAATTCAATTCTGAAGAGGCAGTCTAGTTTCAAAATGAGCCAATAGACTCTACAGTAAACCTATTTTTAGCCCTATAAAAGAAATAATATGCAAGCCACACACCATTAACTCAACACGCCTAACACCAAACTTTGGGGAAGTATATCGAGACTCAAAGGGGATTGCATACTCCAGTTTCATAATCGGAATGGTAGGTGCACAGTTGTTTCGGTGGATTTGGCCGCAGGTATCTCCTATAGGGAATTTGATTTGGACTTAGCGAAATAACTCCAGATGGAGATGAGCAATGATAGAGGGACGGTTCCTTTTTTATTTTCTGCCCGGAAGGAAACCTTCAATTTAAATGTATAAAAAAATGGTTAGCAAAAACAAAATATTGAAACTTCCGACAATGCTTTTGGCAAGCAATCAAAGTGCACTGAACTAAAGCATGTCGAATAGACCACATAATTAATCAAACAAAGCGCTTTAAATATTCCAGTGATGGTCTACTTCGAATTACTATGAGGAATGCTATAGGAATTTAACTAAGGCATAATAGTGTTTTTCGTTAGTTGGTTGTAGAAGGGGCGGGCGCACATTGCCCTTTCCTTTTTCGATGGAAGACCGTAGCCGTTGTATTCTGCAATATTTGGTAGTTTTAAACTAAAGCTAGGCATTATTGTCAATATAGCTTTCCCAAAAGGAGCCGCTTGCGGATGGATGGAAAGCTACCAAATATTTAAAGCACCTTTAATGAGGAACCAAATCTATTGAACAAAATTATGAAGGCCATTGATCAGAATCACTTAATACGGCTATCACACCACTCGGGCGGAGATTGCTTAAACGGCTCTTTGGCCAGCCGCTTCTTGTTTAAGAATGTTCATAGCAGGGCTTCTTCAATATTTTTACGGTTTCTCTATGTTATGTATAAGAGCCTACCGGAAAAATCGAAAGAATCAGAATTTTATACAACCGGCTCCAAAGTTCCGAATGAATTCTTCCAGAAACTGTCAATTTCTAGGTAATGGAATGGGTAGAGATTATAGGCATTCTTGCAGGCTTTTTTACCACAATAGGTGCAGTGCCCCAAATTGTAAAGGCGTATCATAGCAAAAGTGTGGGTGATGTATCGGTCTGGATGTTTTTTGCCATACTTGCCGGAGTAATACTATGGACGATTTACGGTTTGATCCAAAAAGATTGGCCAATCATTATCACAAATGGAATTTCTATGCTTTTGAACGGTACAATGATCTATTTCTATTATAAATTCACTGAAAAGTCTTTCACCCGGAAAAAGCGGTAGGCCAAGCTTTTTCAATTGGAACATATATTCATACTATCCGTGGTACTTCTGATTCAAGCTGATAGGACTATGGCAGGTAGACTGCAAAAAAAAAGGCGGACATAAGGGTCCGCCTACAAATCAATTTATGGAAGTCTAGGCCTTTGCTTCCTCATTAATCCTATTTTCGGCAAGCTTGTCCATCTTCTCATCTGCATCATATTCTTCGTCCAATGTAGTCTGCAATTTGCTGGCAATATCATTGAGCCCCAATTGCTTTGCAAATTTTACCGCAGTTCCATACCCTGAAATCTCATAATGCTCAATGCGTTGGCAGTTTGCAATAATTCCTGCATCCCTAACATCACTATCTGCATCTTCTTCTAGAAAATGCGCTGTTTCTTCAATGAGCCCTTTCATGGCCTTGCACTCTTCTCCGAAAGGATTAATTCCAATTTCTGTGCAGATTTCCTTGATTCTTTCCTTGTGCTTTTGGGTTTCTTCCTTGTGGGATGCAATGGCGTTCTTCAATTCGCTGTCATTCACATTTTGCATGACTTTTGGAAGGGCATCCAACAATTGGTTTTCCGCACTGTACAAGTCCTTTAATTGATGTTCAAATAAATCTTTTAATGTCTTCATTTTTCTTAATTTTTATTTTTTAAATAAATAGGGGCTTTTCCTAATCGTTTACATATTCTACCCTAATATAACTGGTCCAAGGTTTATTTAAAAACCCAGACAGGGAATGGGTCAATTATTGAATTTTTAAGATTAAAAATTGTCTGATACGGGAAATAATGTAGTTTGTCCAGTTGGTCAATGCAATTAAAACAATGGGAAATTTTCTTATTCAAGGTTAGGACAATAAAAAACCTGAGGCATTAGATCTTACTGGATCGGATTTAATCAAAAGTGTAGATTCCTTTTGCACTAAAGATAGATTTCATGCGATTAAAAAAAATTATCTGGCTGCTCTATTTTTACGGGGATTAAATTCATCCTGTAAAATTTAGACCTATCTGCCCTTGAAGGTAACTTGCAACGAACCCTTAGGCTTTTTTTGCAGATTGTATTCCGATGATATGTGGGTAAAAAGCAGAGGTAAAGGACAGTATAATATTTTGATTGGATTGACCAATACCAACCGTTTAAGAATTAACATTAAATATATTGATTATGAGTGATTGGTTCGAGTTTTCATGGGAAGCCTTTTTTGCTATTTTGATCACGGCCACTGGTATTTACCTAGTCGTTATTTTAATGACCCGTTTATGTGGTAAGCGCAGTTTTTCCAAAATGTCAAGTTTCGATTTCGCGATGACCGTTGCCATTGGGTCAATCATCGCTTCCACGATCTTATCGAAATCCGTGAGCCTAATGGATGGTATTGTTGGAACTGTGGCAGTCTACCTGCTTCAAATCTTTGCAGCTTTCATACGGCGCAGCGATACAGTTAAAAAAGTAATGGACAACGAACCTCTTTTGCTCATGGATGGTTCGCTTATTTTGGAAGATAATCTGAAAAAAAGTAGGGTGGCGAAATCTGATTTACGGGCTAAGTTAAGGGAAGCCAATGTTGTGGAACTTTCTGAAGTTAAAGCGGTTGTTTTTGAGACAACCGGTGATATTTCCGTCCTTCATAAAGCGCATGACCGACCTGTAGAGGATTTTTTATTGGAGGATGTGGCCCGCAGTTGAATAGCCTTTTTTTATATGTTTATTTTCCCAACAACAATTGGCTGGCATTTTGCCCACTTTTCTTTTTCCCATCATTTTCCTCCTCATTAGCGGCAAGATAGTGGTCTGTATCTCCCAGACCTACTATTTTAATAATATTGACCACTTTATCGTATAGCATTAAGGCTACAATGATGAGGGCGGCACTTAAGATGCTAGAAATCGCCAAACGGGAATAGTAAATCATTTCAAACCAGTTGTTGGGTACATTATCTGAATCTGTAACTGGCAGATTGAATAGTGAAAGGAGATCAATGCTGAAATAAAGAGTGCTGTGTCAAACTTGGCGATTTGAAGTACATGACGGTCGTTTTTTATTTTAATTTTGAACCTGTGCTTAGACCTAACAATGTGAGAAGTAATGTCAAAATGGTCGCCGATGCCAAAATTATGGTATTGCAAAGCATACTAAGTCCTTCAAGTGAGTTTTTTATCAGTACTTTGGCTTCATCACCACTGAGTTCCCCGACAGAAAAGAACCGATCAATAGTATGGCCAATGAAATTGGCCCACCAATCAACGCCTTTTAAAGGGGACAGGTTGTAGAGTTTCAGTGCCTGTTTCTGGTTTATAACAACATACAATTGGATGGTTCGGTCATCCCAACGAGCGTTAAATGGGATAAACATAAGAGCACTGTTAACCAATAGTGCTTTTATTCTTTTATGCATTCAACAATACCTCTCCTCATCCACAATTTTCCTAAAATGATGGCTTTTTTCAAATTTTACTTTGGGCTATGCAATTCCAAATCGCCCTCTTCACCCAAGTCTTGCTTTTTTCCTGTTAAGGCCCCGATGCCCATTTTCAACAAACTTGCGAACTTTCCGTGCCTGGTATCCCAGTAATGCGCATCCTCTGGAATTACTTTTATTGCCGTAAGGTTAGGATCGTCAACGCCATCGAACCAAGTATCGTCCGATTTCCCATAGTACTTTTCCAAGACTGTTCTATCCGTGGTGATAAATGCGTGTCCATATACGGTCATGAACTCCATATCACTTGGTTTGGAATAAATCAACTGAATGCTTTTATCTGAGTTTAAATAGGAATTATGTTCACTATTTTTATTGCTCAAAAACCAGATGCACCCTTCATCGTCCACTTCCTTGGTGCTCATTGGGATTGTATGCGAGGGCTTTGACCCAAGATTGGTTTCCATAATGGCAATATCGATATCTTCTGCCAGTTCTTTTATTTTTTGTTTTGCCTCGTTGCTAAAAAGATTTTTGGTCCCCATATTTTAAAATTTATAATTATAGCGGAAAACTACATCAGAGTTCAAAAAAATGATATACCAATACAATCGGATTTTGACTCGATAAATTTCCAGGTTAAATTAGATTCTTAACCTTTTTTATGGCTCTTTGACAGGTGCCCCAAATACACTTCTAAAAAAAGAGTCTTTTGAACTTCAATTATTAATGTTATCATGAGTTTCATATTTATTTTGTATACCCGTTTTGGAATTTGTAAAATACCTTTTTATGTAAAGATTTGAGATAGTAGTTTCCGTTAAGCTGTAAAAATTAGCTTAAAAGAATAAAAAAATGCCCCATTTGAGTTATAATCACAAATTTCATCAAACAATTTCTACCTTAATCATGACCAACTGATTGGCTCATGACTACCGAAATCATGCTTGTGTTTCTTGTATTGCTGACCACTTTGATCCTTTTTGCATTGCAGGTGTTATCCGGTTGAAAAGATTGCTGGTAGGCTATCAAACCAATACCCCTGTGTACCGTATCGGTAACTATAGGTTTAAACACTTTTTTATCATTGGCGGTATACTGTCGCTGATACTTTGGGCTGTGGCCACTTTGCTTTTGGAAAGGATGTTGTAGTCGACACGCTTTATTGTTTTGAATTAATTGTTTGAATGGACAAATGATAAAATCAACCTCGATCGGCAGCAGAATGGCAAATGTATTAGTGGGTACTTGAAAGTTGATCTCATTATATTTGAATACGAATAACCTTGATGATAAATGGATTATAAAGATATTACAACATTGGGCATAGCCTTCGGTCTCGGACTTTTAGTTGGACTGCAACGTCAACACACCGATAGCAAAATGGCAGGGGTACGTACTTTTACGCTGCTTGCCATTTTGGGTACTGTCAGTGGTTTTTTGGCCCGTGATTTTGATAATCCATTTATTCTTCCTGTTTTCGGTATTGCAATTGTTGCCCTACTGGTCGTTGCAAATGTCATTAAGCTTAAAAAATTTGATGACCCGGATGTCGGTCAAACGACTGAAATTGCCGCATTGTTAATGTATGCGATTTGTGCACATATGGTAATGGGTGACAGGGTTATCGGTATCATTGTAGGTGGGGCTTTGGCAGTTCTTCTCTATGTAAAGGAATATTTGCACGATTTTATTGAACGTTTGAACAACAAGGACCTAAAGGCTATTATGACCTTTGCCGGCATTTCACTGGTAATTTTGCCCATTTTGCCCAATACGACCTACGGGCCCTTAGATGTGCTGAATCCCTATAATATCTGGCTAATGGTCGTATTGATCGTAGGTATTAGTGTAATTGGTTATTTTATTTACAAATTTGTTGGTAAAAAGACAGGTATAATTTCCAATGGGGTATTAGGAGGGTTAATCAGCAGCACCGCAACAACGGTGAGTTTTGCCAGAAAAACAAAGGATACGCAATCCATAGACAAGATGGCGGCGTTTATTATCACCACGGCATCCGCCATTGCCTTGGTGCGTGTGATGGTGGAGGTGGGTGTCATTATTCCCCAAAAGTTATCACAAATAATGCTTCCCTTAACTGTTGAGTTTGTTGTAATGGTTGCAATTTGTGTTGGCCTGTTTTACAAAATAAATAAGGAAAGTGATGACAAAATGCCAGAACCTGATAATCCAGCTCAATTTAAGAGTGCCCTGATTTTTGGTCTGCTCTATGGGTTGATACTTTTGGCGGTTGCATTTACAAAGGAAGAATTCGGTAGTGGGGCCTTGTATGTGGTTGCAATTATTAGCGGTCTTACCGATGTTGATGCCATAACCCTTTCACTTTCACAGCTCATGAAAAATGAAGGTCTAAAAACTAGCACGGGATGGCGCTTGATTCTTTTGGCTTCATTATCAAACCTTATGTTCAAAGGGGTGATGGCAGCAATACTTGGAACAAAACAATTGATGAAATAGATTGGCATTGCTTTTGGAATTTCAATAATTGCCGGCTTATTGATCATGTGGCTCTGGCCCGATAGTTGGCACTTTTAAGGACTGTCCCATTCATTGGACATAACCCCAATGAAAACATGTAAGTGCACACCACAGTACCAAAACACATTGTGGATGCCATTTTTTAAAAACCTATATTTTGGCTATTGGGTAAAATAAGAAATTGGCGTTCCCAATTAAAAGCAATATGAAACAACTTTTAAGGAATCTTATAAACAAAATAAGAGGCTTTTTATCCCATCAGCTTAAAAGGTACGATGGAAAATTACCATATATCATAACCGTGGGCGTTGCCTTTATCATAGTGATTCTCGGAATCAATTTGTTTATTGAACTCACGGATACGTTAACCACGGATACGTTGGCGACATATGACCAAAAGGTAACAAATTATGTACTCTCGTTTCGTAATAGCAAGTTGACCAACTATTTTTTATTTATGACTCACTTAGGGGATGTGAAAGGCTACCTAATAGTACTTGCACTGGCCGTACTTATTTCGGCTTTCATTTACAAGCGGTGGAAGCATATTGCCCAAGTTGCATTTGTACTTGCACTGGCATCCATTTCCAATATAATATTAAAAAGGGCCATTGACAGGGCAAGGCCTGGGATAGAACATCTTGTTTCGGTTGAAACTTTGAGTTATCCGAGTGGTCACGCGATGAGTGCCATGGCTTTCTATGGATTTTTAATTTATTTGTTTTACACTTTTACGATGAAAAAACTATTAAAGTCCATAGCGATTGCACTTTGTATTCTAATTATACTAAGTATTGGAATCAGCCGTATATATTTAGGCGTGCATTTTCCTTCAGATATTCTTGGAGGGTTCATTGCCGGAGCAATCTGGGTGTTTTTTTGCATTCTACTTTTCAACCTAATGGCCCTATTTGCCAAAGACCCAAGAACCTCGCCCAATCCTTAATGGAAAGCCATATTAAAAATCTTGTAACAGGTCAAAAGACCCCAGATGTTATTGTTTTATAGGAAGTAAGATTATCCAATTTATCGTTTTTGAGCTAACTTTTAGTTTTTTTCAGATAATGAGTTCGTTGGAGAATTTTCATTTTTGTTAGTTGGACAGATATTCTTTTAAAATCACGTCATGAATGACAAACAAAAATACGAATCGGTTTTTAATATAATAGGTTTATAATTAATAACTAAATACAATGTATCGGTGCGATGAAAGCTAGAAAAATCGCAAAAGGACTCTATAGTTCCTTCCTGCTTATAAGCGGTACTTTTTTACTGCTTTATTTTTTGTATTTGATTCGAGCCGTAATCGCTTACATTGTGTGCGCCATTATTTTTGCGTTAATCGGTAGACCACTGGTGCTATTTTTGCAGATTAGGCTACGGTTTCCCAAAACTCTTGCTGTATGCATCACCATATTTCTTCTCTTTTCCTTGCTTATTGGGTTACTTTTTCTATTTGTTCCATTGGTATCGGAACAAGGAGAAAAGCTGGCACTTCTGAATTTAAGAAATATGCAGGCCGAGCTGGATCTTTTTTTTCATGAACTTTCAAACTCCTTTGGAGCTTCAAAAAAAATCGTGGAGGAAATTGTAGAGGATGTAAATATCGAGGAATCTGTAAAAAAGGAAATAGAAACTGGTTTCCTGAGGCGTTTTCTGGATTCTTTTTTTGAAATTATTGGAACAATGAGTGTTAGTCTTTTTTCTATAATTTTCATCACTTTTTTTCTTTTAAAAGACACCGATATCATTCAAGATACGTTGGTAAGTATGTTTAGGGAAGACCATAGACCTCGCCTTATAAATTCTTTTAATGTCACCAAAAGCCTATTGTCCAGATATTTTATAGGCCTTTTGGTCCAAATGCTGATATTATTTGCCATTTATGCGGCCACACTCACAATTATAGGGATTGAGCACCCACTTGCTATAGCTTTTCTCTGCGCATTGTTCAATATTATACCTTATGTTGGCCCGATCATTGGTGCCGTTTTTATGATGGTGTTTACCGTTACCAGCAATGTTGATTTAGATTTTGGTTCAGAGATTCTCCCGAAATTAGGGTATGTTGCCATTGGGGTGGGCATAGGCCAATTCATAGATAATTTTTTCTCTCAGCCATTTATATTTGCCAACAGTGTCAAATCGCATCCCTTGGAAATTTTTTTGATAATTATAATAGCAGGGCTGCTTTTTGGTGTAGTGGGGATGATAGGTGCCGTTCCTGGGTATACTGTTCTGAAAGTAATATTAAGGGAATTCTTTCCTAAAAACCGCATCATCAAGGCACTTACCGCCCGAATGTAAATCAATTCGTGTATATAAAACAGGATTGGCTGTATTTTCCTTTTACCAAATCCGGAGATCCTCCGATGGCAATCAAACACTGGATATATCATATCCATGCTACCTGCTGAATATTTTAAATACAGCTTTTGTGCTGCGACAATTGGGTTGGAAGAGTTCATACTGGATGAGCCGAATAGTTAAGGCCACCAAAAACGGAAAATTTGAGCCATCAATAGTTGGTTTGAATGAATTGAAAATTAGATTTTCGTGTTGGTTTTGAGGGTACTCACTTTGCATCGGCTAAGGGGGGTATACTATGTCCGGCGTTTCTACTCAATGAAAAGGAGCTGATAAATATACTTTGTTTTACCCAATGAACATTTATTTCCAAAAGGATGAAAATTGGTTTTTTATCAATGAATGGTTTTGCTGGCAATTATTGGGTTGTATAAAACTTAACTTTCCTGCGATAATTATTATTTAACCAATATTCCCGAAAGTTAAGCTCGCACAATTTTCTCGGACAAGGGACGGCATAAAGCCGTTGCCGATGTCACTATTTATTCCGTTTCCTTGCCACTTCAAAATTTTGTCTTCCGCTTGGTATTGCGCTTAAATATTGTTTAACCAAAATCCAAAAATCATGGAAACACAAACAAAACAAAGAGTGACACAAAAAAGAGGTAAAAGACAAACCTCTAAGTCGAAACAAGCAAAAGGGATTGGAAAAGTGGAAAACGTTCCACAGATACAAATGTTGGAAATCGGTTCGGTTTCGCCAGATCCGGAACAACCCCGAAAAACCTTTGATGCGCAAAGTCTGAATCATTTGGCACAGAGCATTGCCGAACATGGGGTATTACAGCCCATCACGGTACGAAAAATGGATGAAGGATTTACCATCGTCATAGGGGAACGTCGGTTCCGTGCCAGTAAATTGGCAGGATTGACTACTATCCCTGCCATGGTAAGGGACTATGTCGACACGGAAGTTCTGGAAGTACAGATCATCGAAAACCTGCAACGGAAGGATGTGGAACCCACAGAGGAGGCCGAGGCCATACAGTTTCTGTTGGACCATTACGAACCTGGTGAGATTGCAAAGCGTTTGGGGCGTTCCGAGAACTATATCCGCCAGCGAATCAAACTGGCAGGTTTGATCGAGGGATTCAAGGCCTTTGTCCGAAATGGGGATATGACGATTTCCCTTGGGGTGGCAGTGGCGCTTTTTGAACCCGAGGAACAGCAGATGATGTTTGACAGTCTGGAAGGAGAATACCAAGAACATCGAATCAAACGGATGATAGAAAGCCGGACCTTTGACCTGACCAAAGCCTGCTTTGAAGTGACGGATAATACCTTGGTGACCAAGGCAGGGGCTTGTGATGTCTGTCCCTTCAATGCCGCCAACCAAGGGAACCTATTCGGGGAAGGGAAGATGGTCTGTACCCGGACATCTTGTTTTGAGACCAAAAAGACCAAGACCTTTATGCAACTCTTGAAAAGAGTGAAAAAGCAGGGTTTGAGACTTGTACCCAACATCAGCAAATACTGGGTGGATGAGGAACGCAACCAATGGGTCATGGCCCAAATGGAAAAAGTGGGCCTTGAGGTACATTTGACCAATGAGCTGGACATTTTAAAGGAGCCTGTTGAGCCTACCATGGAAAGCATTACAGAGGAGCACCGACACTATGAATACACAGAGGAAGAATTGACTGAATTCCTGAATGAGGCTTTAGAATCCTTTACTGAGGAAAAGGAGGCATGGGACAATGCCATCGATCATGGGTTTGAAAAGGGTATCCTTCTGGAAACGGATACCTACTTGACACAGGTCATTTTTGTAAGGGTCAGGGAAGAAACCAGTGAGGAAAGTCCAGGTGCCAAGTCCTTGGAGAAACGTAAGATGGCCGAGTGTACCCCAGAGGAACAGATCATCAAGATCAATGCTCGGGAACTTCGGAAAAAGCAGATCGAGAACAACAACCAGTTCAAGGAGGTCGTGGATATGGTCCGAGATACCGATTATATCAATCGTAAAAAACCGTTGTCCACGGACGAGATGGTGGCGATTTCCATCTCACTGTTCGAGAACAATCTGGGCTGGCATGACCAAAGGGAACACTTTGGGGATTTCCTTGGGGATGATGACCAATTGTCCAGAGAAGAGCTGGTGGCCCGGTTCAAAGAAAACTTCAAGAAAGAGACGTTGTACAAACTGCTCCGGTTCCTGTTGACCCGTCAGGTGCACCTCGGGGAGAGCAATCACACCAATGACCTTACCAATCAATCCTTTTATGTCGCAATGCAATCCTTCTACAAGGACAAGATCTCGGCGATTGAGGACACTTATGCGGAAAATCGTCAAAAGCGTGAAACAAGGATCAAGGAAAGGGTCACTGCATTGGAACAGCAGGCCAAGGCTTTGGAAGACTAGTTTGGATTACGGGAGGGGTCTGGCAACAGGCCCCTCTTTTTTTATGGTAAACCATAGGAAATGGACACTTCTTCGTAATCCACTTTGTCTATGATACCGGGATAATTGGAATCCACACTTCTGCTGTATAGATCCTTGGTGATGGGATAGGCTTCGAGATTGCCTTCCCATAAATCGTCATCAATGAGATCTTGAACGTCGGATTCATTGTTGCCGTTATGTAACCAAGCATCCAAGTTTTCGTCATCAATGATGACCGGACGTCGTTTCTTTTCGTTGTGGATCTCGGCGAACATGGGGGTGGCGTCCTTGGTGAGCACGGCAAAAGTCCTTCTACCATCAAGGGTGTTGGTATAGATGCCCGCTAGGTATATGGGGTCGCCGTTCTTTCTATGGAAGTAAAAGGGAACCTTAAAATCCTTGCCCTTGACCTTCACTTTCGTATTGTGTGGTTCGAAGAAACCATCCACGGGAATGATGCACCGCTGGTTCTCCCAACAGTAGCGGTACATAAAGTGGTCAAAGAGGCTTTCCGATTTGGCGTTCAATCCCCCAAAGGTCTTGGGGTTCTTGAAATACTCCGTATAATTTTCCTGTTTTTCCTTAGGGGGCATAATGCCCCACATGGCAGGGAGCATATTGTTGGGCTCTTCCTGGCCCAAGGTCCACATCACCGGGTGGCTCCAGCCGTTAGCATGGAAATAGATGAGTTCCAGGTCGGTGTCGAGATCGCCGTACATGGCCTTGACGGAGAGCAATTTCTCCAGTTCCTTCCGCTCGCGGGTCTGTCTGGTCGAATAGCACATCTTGAGGTTGCTTTTATATAGCATTAAGATAGTCATAATTGTTAAAATTTTGAAACAGTTTATCGCTTTGCTTACATTTGGATATTTTCCAATATATAGGAATATATCCAATAATTTTTATGAAGCCCACCATTCTCCATCTCGATCTGGATACCTTCTTCGTCTCCTGTGAACGGCTGCTGGACAGCCGTCTGATGAAGCGGCCCCTCTTGGTCGGTGGGTTGGGGGATAGAGGGGTGGTCGCGGCCTGTAGCTATGAGACCCGGCGTTTTGGGGTGCATTCAGGGATGTCCATGAAAGTGGCCCGGAGG
This sequence comes from Flagellimonas abyssi, assembly GCF_019457905.1. GTDB lineage: Bacteria > Bacteroidota > Bacteroidia > Flavobacteriales > Flavobacteriaceae > Flagellimonas > Flagellimonas abyssi. The sequence continues at coordinate 51,593 of NZ_JAHZSV010000024.1, forward strand.
TTGTGTCCTGAGGCCACCGTCATCAAGGGGAATGCGGGGACCTATATGAAGTTCTCGGACAACGTGACCGAGATCATCAAGGAAAGCGTGCCTGTCTTTGAAAAGGCCAGTGTGGACGAGTTCTATGCGGACCTTTCGGGTATGGACCGCTTCTTTGGTTGCTATAAGTACGCCTCGGAAATGCGGCAACGGATTTTAAGGGAAACGGGATTGCCGATTTCCTTCGGACTCTCCCAGAACAAAGTGGTCTCCAAAGTGGCTACTGGGGAGGCTAAGCCCAATAACCAGATGAAGATCGACCTTGGATTGGAAAAGGAGTTCTTGGCGCCCCTGCACATCCGTAAACTGCCCTCGGTGGGGGAGAAGACCTATGGGCTTTTGTCCAATATGGGGGTGACCACCATACAGACGGTGCAGGAACTGCCCTTGGAGATGTTGGAAAGTGCCTTTGGCCTGCACGGACGTACCATTTGGATGCGGGCCCAAGGGTTGGACAATTCCCCCTTGGTCCCGTTCCATGAGCGGAAATCCATTTCCACGGAACGTACCTATGGGAAGGACACCACCGATATGGTCAAATTGGAGACCACCTTGTTCGCCATGGCGGAGAACCTGGCCTACCAATTGCGTCGGGCCAATAAGATGACGGGCTGTGTGAGTGTGAAGATTCGATATAGTGACTTTAAGACCTACACCAAGCAGAAACGGGTTCCCTATACTTCTGCGGACCATGTATTGGTACCCTTGGTAAAGGAACTCTTTACCTCCCTTTATGACCGAAGGATGCTGATCCGCCTGGTCGGAGTCAACTACAGCCATATTGTAGGGGGCCACTATCAAATCGACCTCTTCGCTGATGATGAAAAACTGCTCAACCTCTATCAGGCCATGGACCGGGTGCGGAATCGATTTGGGGAATCCAGTCTGATGCGTGCCTCGGCCATGGGGGCACACAGTATAGGAAGGGGAGGTAATCCCTTCGACGGACAACCACCCATCTTATTGGCACATAGACAACAATAGCATGTACCTGAACTGTCATACATATTATTCCTTGAACTACGGGGTGCTCTCCGAAACCGAGCTTTTGGAATTGGCCCGTGCCCATGGGGTGGAAACCTTGGCCCTGACCGACATCAACAACAGTTCAGCAGGCATGAACTTTGTGCGACTGGCCAATGAGCAGGGGATACGTCCCATTCTTGGGATTGATTTTCGGAACGGGAACGTACAGGTATTTGTGGGACTGGCCCAAAACAATGAGGGGTTTCGGGAAATCAATGCCTTTCTTTCCCAGCACCTGCACAAAGGGACACCTATTCCAGCAGTGGCTCCAATTTTTGAACATGTCCATGTCATCTATCCCTTCGAGAAGATACAGGAAGAGGAACGAACGGACTTCCGGGCCTATGAATACATAGGGGTATCCATGGATGAGCTTCGGAAATTACGGTTCTCCAAGTATCGGGAGTATACCGATAGATTGGTGTTGTTGCAGCCCGTGAGCTTTCGCAGCAAAAAGGATTTCAATACCCATCGGTTGCTTCGGGCCATAGGCTTGAACACACTATTGAGCAAACTCCCACAGTCCGAAGAGGCCAGACCTACCGATACCCTCCGGCCCATGGAGGAATTGAAAAAAGCTTTGGTTGATTTTCCGCATATCTGGGAGAATACACAGCGGTTGATGGATTCCTGTTCCATTGCCTTTGGGTTTGGAAGCCATAGAATTTCCCAGAACCAGTCCCGTTTTTTGGCGTCCAAAGCAATGGATGTGGAACGGTTGCGGGAACTGGCCTTGGAAGGGTTGCCCCGACGTTATGCGCATCCTACGGAAAAGGTCAGGGAACGTATGTTCCGGGAACTGAAGACCATCCAAGAACTGGATTTTGTGTCCTATTTTTTGATCAACCATGACATTGTCTCCTATGCCAAGTCCAAGGGTTACCCCTATGTGGGCAGGGGGAGCGGGGCCAACAGTCTAGTGGCCTACCTGATCGGGATCACCGATGTGGACCCCATTGAACTGGACCTGTATTTCGAACGGTTCATCAATCCCTTTCGGGCCTCGCCCCCGGATTTTGACATTGATTTCTCCACTTGGGACCGGGACGATGTCACTGCCTATATCTTCAAACGCTTCGAGCATGTGGCCCTTTTGGGTACCTACAACACTTTTAAGTATAGGGCTGCCGTTCGGGAACTGGGCAAGGTGTTCGGTCTGCCCACCGAGGAAATCGATAGGCTCAGTGCAGGTCGGTACGAGCAGGGAGCCTTGGACGAACTGGCCCGATTGGTGCTCAAATACGCCACCTATATCCATGGGATGCCCAATTACATCAGTGTGCATTCCTCGGGGATCCTGATCTTGGACCGTTCCGAGCATTACTATTCGGCCACGACACTACCACCCAAAGGGTTCCCGACGGTGCAGTTTGATATGATCATTGCAGAGGATGTGGGCCTGTTCAAGTTCGATATTTTGGGGCAACGGGGATTGGCCAAGATCAAAGAGGCAGTGGAAGTCATCAAATGCAACCAACCCGATGCCGTGCTTTGGGATATCAAGAGCGTGGAGGCGATGAAGCAGGATGTCAACATCAACCGACTGTTGAGTCAGGGGAGGGCCATTGGGGCCTACTATGTGGAATCCCCGGCCATGCGAGGGCTGATGAAAAAGCTACGGACGCATGATTATCTTGGACTGGTTGCGGCCAGCTCCGTGATCCGTCCAGGGGTATCTTCATCGGGGATGAAGGATGAATACATCCGTAGGGAACGTGAACCGGAACGCCGCAAGGAGGCCAATCCCATCCTGTTGGAGATCATGCCGGAGACCCACGGGATCATGGTCTACCAAGAGGATGTGCTAAAGGTGGCACACCTTTTTGCAGGTCTGGACCTTGGAGAGGCCGATGTGCTGCGACGGGGGATGAGCGGAAAATTCCGTTCCCGGGAGGAATTCCAGGCAGTGAAACTCAAGTTTTTTGAAAACTGTAAGCAGCGGGGGCATGATGTCGCCCTGACCCAAATGGTCTGGGAACAGATCGAGAGCTTTGCGGGCTATGCCTTTGCCAAGGGACATTCCGCTTCCTATGCCGTGGAAAGCTACCAGAGCCTTTACCTGAAATGCTACTTCCCCTTGGAGTTTATGGTGGCCGTGCTCAACAATGGGGGAGGGTTCTATGATACCGAACTTTATGTGCATGAGACCAAGATGTGGGGCGGGGTCATCCATCCACCCTGCATCAACCGCAGTGGCCATGTCAATGCCATCTATGGGAAACACATCTATTTGGGACTGGGACAGCTTCGGAGTCTGGAACGCTTGGTCATCCAACGCATCCTCAACGAAAGGCAGCTCCATGGCAAATTCCGGGATTTTGATGATTTTATCGACCGTGTCCCGATTGCCATCGAACAGTTGACCATCTTGGTGCGTATCGATGCCTTTCGGGGCTTTGGCGTGCCCAAGAAGCAAGTGCTTTGGCAGGCCGTGTTCAAGACCAAGGCCCATCGAAAGGAAACAATACAGAAACTGCTGTTCAAACCCAATCACAGGCATTTTACATTGCCGCACCTGCCTTCCCATCCCATTGAGGATGCCTATGACCAAATGGAACTTTTGGGGTTTCCGTTGTGCGGGTATTATGAGCTCATGGAAGGCAAGATAAAGAGCCGGTTGACCGCCGGTGATTTTGAGGCCCATGTCAACCAAAAGATCTGGATCTATGGTTCCCTAGTGCATACTCGACTGAACACCACATCCAAAGGGGACACCATGCGCTTTACCACCATGCTCGATCTGGAAGGTCACTTTTTTGACTGTGTCCACTTTCCCCAAGCAATGGCATCCACCCCCATTCATGGAAAGGGCATCTATCTGTGCCACGGTACAGTGACCGAAGAGTTCGGGCATTTCAGTCTGGAGGTGGTTACCACACTCAAACAACCATTAAAACCTGACCCAAGGCAGGTAAGTACGGGTGCACTGATGGCCAAATAATAGGGTGTAGAAGCTATTCCGATCAATACTGTCCAAAGATAAACCCGGAAAATATTTCTCGGACAAGGGACGGCATAAAGCCGTTGCCGTTGTCACTATTTATTCCGTTTCCTTCCCACTCCAAAATTTTCCCTTGCGTTTGGCGGTCTGCCACTATTGTTCAATTTAAAACGCAAATCATGGAAAAACAAAACGTAGTGCAACTGGATTTTGGCTTTGAACTGGAGCCAACGAAAACACCGAATCCAACCCCTAATCCTAAGTCCCTTAAGAAGGATAAATCTGATTTTGTCATTGACTTTGTGGACCTATTGCAAAGTCCCATCATTGTGTATCCATCCCAATGGCAGGATGCCGTTCCCAAAGACCTTTTAAACAATATTACCATGGCCCGGATGTTGACCCAGATGCGTGGGGAACACATGGCTTCCTTGACCGAGGTTGTGGCCTATATGATGCCCAGGACCTTCGAATCTCCCATGCCCAGCGAATGGGTGAACATCTACACTTGGTGTGGGCTCCAGTATGCCAAGACCTTCAAAAAAACAGAGCAGATGGAGGCCATGGAAGAAGTGGCACCAAAACAACTGTCCGAATATGAGATGGGCCTTTTGAAAAGGTTACGGATCTGGATCTATGAGAAACGAAGAAAGGCCTTAAAGGACAGTATGAAAACTTCAACGCCCAAGTTGAAGGAACCTTCCCCTAACGATCAGGCAGAGCTGTTCCAGAAAGACTAAAAAGAAACCAAGTTCTAGGATTACTGACTCATTACTATCGCAATAGTTGTTGTATTGTCATTCGGCCAATATGGAAGTCGTCCAAACGGATTTTTGGTGCGTCCTTCCTTTGCAAACCCTTCTTGGGGCTTTGCCTGTAAGGTCGCAAATCCGTCCGTCCGCCCATCAAATTTTAAGGGGTCCATAATAAAAGAAGCCCTTGTTGTTTTTCGGGGCATCGAAAAACAGGGCAGGGCCCAAGGACTTCCAATCAGGACACCATTGCCTTCGGTCGCTTAACTTCCCGTACGCTCTCTTGCCAATGGGTCGGATGGAATTCCTAGGGCCCTCATTGAACCTGTCAAGGCCAAGACAGGTTTTGTCCATAAATAGGGTTTCCACTTCCTTGAAAATCCCAGGATTTTACTACGTCGCGGAACCTCCCGATTTCAGTCCAAAAGCCTTGACAGAACCCCCTTCTTTTATTGTGCTACGCACGTAAGAAGCAAACAAACGCCCCTTAAAATTTGGGAAACAAAGACCAAAAAAATAGAAGGGAAATTTTTAACCCTGTTTGCTGATCTGTCCAATTAAGGAGGACGGCAGGCCTTTAAAACTTTTTATCATGAGTACATTGAGAAACAAAGTGCAACTTATCGGAAACGTGGGGCAAGACCCTACCATTACAGACCTTGACAAAGGCAAACGTGTGGCACGGTTCACCATGGCCACCAATGAACATTACAAGAACTCCGAAGGGGAACGGGTGACCAACACCGAATGGCACACCATCATCGCATGGGGAAAACTGGCGGACATCATCGAAGGGTTCGTGACCAAGGGCAAGGAAGTTGCCATTGAAGGGAAATTGACCTCCCGCTCCTATGAGGACAAAGAGGGCAATAAGAAGTATGTGACCGAAGTAGTGGCCAGTGAGATCCTGCTTTTGGGTGGTGGTGATAACAATACCACCGAGTAAAATGGATAGGGGTGTCCACCTTTTTGGGCATCCCTTTTTTTTCATCCGTAAAACATTTGAAATGGAACACCGTGTCAATGAAATACAGATCAGTTATCGGGAAAAGCTCAGTACCCTGAAATCCCTTTCCGTGACCAATTCCAACGAGGTGGCAAATCTATTGTTCCAAAATTGGGACAACAAGACCATAGGCCTACATGAGACCTTTAAGATCGTGCTGCTCAACCAGTCCAACAAGGTCAAGGGCATTTATCCCTTATCCCATGGGGGCATAACGGGAACATTGGTAGATTTGCGCATCCTTTTTGCCATTACCCTAAAGACCCTTTCCGTGGGAATCATCCTTGCCCATAACCACCCGTCTGGACAACTCAAGGCCAGTTATCAGGACAAACAATTGACCCAAAAGATCAAAGAGGCAGCACAGCTTTTTGATGTCAAGATTTTGGATCATATCATCCTTGCCCCTGATGGACGATACTACAGTTTTGCGGATAATGGAATCTTATAATCCAATGGTCATGGAAGCGAATACAGATATGACCGGTCTTGAAATAGGGTCGGAACTGCAACATGACCTTGGGGATTATCCCGATGGTTTTAACCCTAGCCTTTATGATTTGTAAGCAATGATTTTCTTTAGCATTGAATTATGGTCTATTTGAATTTTACCAACCTCGATGGCGAAACCCAGGAACGCTTGCTTTCCGTATCCAAGGAAGATGTGGAAAGCCGTGCCGGGACCGAACTGCGCCAATTTGCAGAAACCCACGATAAGGATTATGATGCCCTTTTGGAAGAAGAGGCAATGCGAAATCTATACAATTATGATTTTGTATTCAATATGTGAACCCTTAAACCAACCATCCATGCCCATCCATTATGATGGGCTTTTTTATGCCCTTAATATTGGTTGGGTCGAACACCCAAATACGAATTTGGGAAATTCTTGTTTGTAAAGTGCAGGTCAACCCCAAAGATCACCTATCCCTTATTTGACCGCAAGTTCGCCCTTCAAAAATGTTCCCATCAAAAGACTACGGCATAAACCGTTCGTACCTCACTATTTATTCCGTTTCCTTTTGAGCTGAAATTTTTGGAAGTGCGGGGATGCCCTCAAATAATTGATAATTTAAAATCATGTACTATGAAAGCAATTGTAAAAAAGTCATTGGAGATCCCAGCGAAGAAACACCCAAAGAAAAGCATTGTCAAAAAGACAGCGGATGCTACGGTGGACAAAACCTACTCCCTGGTGGTCAATCTCTGGATATTTCGGTATGAATACTACAGGGAACAGACCACTACTGTCCCATCGGAGGACTGACTGGAAAAAGACCCTTGAAAAAGGGTCTTTTTTTTGGCGTTGCCGGCGAACTCCTGACGTTGTGGAAACCCAAAAAGGGCCGTTTCATATATGCTGCGGGCAAATGATGCCATTTGCCCGCAGAACGCATTTTTGTACCTAGAGGAATGTGGGTATATTTAAGAGGCTACATCGTAGCAAAGTTTGCGCGGCATCCCAACTTGATTTGACTTTCCAAAAGTCCGTGCTCCATAGGGTAAAATATGATAAGGGACGGCGGTCTTTTTTAGATGGTTTGTGCGATGCTTTTTGGGCCCCTGGCGCAAAAAGGAGAAGCAAGAGGGTAGCACGCTCGCGCGTCCTACCGATCATGATTGCTGTGCAAGGTCCCTGTATATGGGCATTTGGAGATTCAAAGCGATTCGGGTCCAAGTGATTTTTGTTGAAAAAATGGCCCCGGCCCAGTAAAACCAAGGAATTTTTGTTGAAAAATGGATAAAGGATACGAAAAAGAGACGTTTGCAGGATTGAGAATCAAGATATCGGTGGCCTTGAAATTCAGGAGCTTTTCCAAACGACAAGGGAAATCCCATTCCATGACCCTCTTGGCCATGGTGGAGTTTTTTGAGCACAACGGGATCTCCCCTGATGAGCGGATGCACGAGACGATCGCCAGCCTCAAATACCTGATCAAACGCCGCTTCAATGCCATGATTGCCATCATGCGCAGTATCGAAAAGGAACAGACCCTGCCCACGGTGAGCATGATCCAAGCCCTCTTTGAGCAGGAGCTGGCATCCGATGATGAGGAATGGGACAGCGATTTTGATTTTATCGAACAGCAATTGACCGAGGCCAAGCCATCCAACGAGATGGAATCTTTTGATGGGGAGGTCACCGTGCCCAAGATCCGTTATGACCGGCTGGCAGAGCAAATGGAAGAGCTCAAGGAGGATTTTGCCTATGTGCTGGACCATGTGAGCGTATACCACAACCGCTTTGGGAAGGACCACCTCAAATTGGATTTGAACCCCGAAGCCATTGAAAAATACCGAACAAAACTTAAAAAACAATAAGTATGTACATCGCCATCACACGCCAACAACTGGGGGACAATTTTAAGGGCAGTGCCCGGGATTTTGTCAATTATCTCGGAAAAGAGAACGAAGGGAGGGAACCGGAACTACAGGAAGGGTATTTCAATCAGGAAGAGAACAACATCGATGCGGAGCGGGTCATTGCCGAGATCGACGCCAATACGGCCAAGCTCAAGAAACGGGAGCCCAAATTCTATTCCCTGGTGGTGAGCCCTTCCCAAAGGGAACTCCAGCATATCGGAAACGACCCCGAAAAGCTACGGCAATACACCCGTGAAGTCATGCAGGCCTATGCGGCCTCCTTTTACCGGGACCGCGAGGTGACCGTCAAGGACATCCTCTATTTTGCCAAACTGGAGCGGGAACGCACCTATTCCGAAAAGGACCGTGAGGTCAAAGAAAACCAGGCCCATGCCAGCAAGATCTTGGAACTGCAACACCGGGTCAGGGCCATTAATGAAGGGCGGGAGCAAGGGGAAATTGCCAAGTTCAGGGAACAGATTAATGCCCTTGAAAGGGCGGCCCCACACCAACTCAACGGTAAGCGTATTGTTCCTGGCATGGCCAAGGAGGGCCACCAGAGCCATATCCATATCATCGTCAGCCGGATGGACAGGACCAATACCCATAGCCTTTCCCCGGGCTCCAAGTTTCGAACTTCCGAGACCACGCTCCATGGACAGACCGTCAAACAGGGCTTTGATCGGGATAAATTCTTTAGGGCAGCGGAAAAGACCTTTGATAAAAAGTTCGGGTACAAAAGAAATTTTGTGGAGACCTACCATGCCCGTAACCTCTTGGACAAGGATCCGAAACGGTTTTTTTCGGCATTATTGGGCTTGCCCACGAATGAACGGCAAGCGGCCAAACAGTTGCTCTTCAAGGCAGGTGTAAAGGTACCGACCATACCAGTCAACAAGGCACAATTGGCCTATAAGGCGATGATGCAGCTCAAAAAAGGGATCGGAAAGGCTTTGGAATCAGGTTCGATCGGAATTTAAACACTTTGGAATATGGAAAATATGGGATGGATTGAATCAGTTGTGGGTTTGGTAATCGGGGGAGGAATCTCATTTGTGGTCAATCGGTATCTCCGGTATGGGTTTGTGTATGTGGTTGCGGGGCTTGTTGTCCTGATATTGTCTATTGGATGGACCTTGGGTTGGGATGTACTGTTGGAGCAGTCAATGGTCCTTTGGCTCCCTATATTCTTTTTACATACTGTCATCTATGGTCTGGTTGATCATTACAAGGATTACAAAAAGTCCTCCAAGGTATTTGAGGTCAAATTAAAGGTCAATGGCAGGTCCCTGGTCCTGGGGAACATTCGTCGAGGCGTGTCCGTGATGGCCTCCGCAGGGAGTGGGAAGACCGAAAGTGTGATCTATGGGTTTTTGGAGCATTTTATAAAAGAAAGTTTCTCAGGGGTCATACACGATTACAAGGATTTTGAGATCACGGAAATGGCTTGCCCCCTTTGGAAGGACCAAAAAGTGCCCTTAAAGATCGTGTCTTTTGGACCCATTTATCATCGGGTCAATTCCATTGCGCCCCGTTACCTTCCTGATGAGGAAAGTGTCCATGAGGTGTCCCGGGTACTTTTGGAGAATCTAATGGAACACAGGGACTCCGACGAGAACAGTACGTCCCGTTTCTTCAAGGAGGCGGCAGAGGGATTGATTAGTGGGCTGATATGGCGGCTTAGGACAGACTATCCGGATTTCTGTACCCTGCCCCATCTGATGGCGCTCTACCAACAATTAGGGACCAAAAGCTTGATCAAGTTTTTACGGGAGAATCTTACCTCAAGGGCCATGGCGGATGCCTTTATCAGTGGGGTAGGTTCGGAACGACAGACCGCTGGGGTCATGAGTACTTTGGCCAATGCCATCAAAAAGATCAGTACCCGAAAGATTTTTTTGGTATTATCGGCCGATGAGATTCCACTGGATATCAATAATGGGGAGAATCCCTCGGTCATAGCCTTGGTGAATAATCCCCAAAAGGATGCTTCGCTTTCCCCGGTGATTGCCACCATTACCCATACAATATCCAAACAGTTGAGCCAACGCAATCGAAGACCTTCATTTATGTTGTTGGAAGAAGCTTCGACCCTACGATTGTTGAACATGCACCGCATACCGGCCACCCTTCGGAGTTATGATATTGTGAGCGTATATGTGCTACAGGATAAGGTCCAGAACGATATGATGTATGGAGAAAAGGCTAGTAAGGCCATTTTGTCCAATCTGTCCTACCAGTTCTTTGGGAAGGTCAATGATCCCGATACTGCAAGATATTATGAGCGGTTCTTTGAACTGGTCAAGATGCCCACCCGTAGTGTGAGTAAGAGCTCGGGACTAAGTCTAGAACGACGCATAACAGAAGGGGAGCGGGAGGTCTCCAAACGCAGGGCAGAGGTATTCTTTCGGTTAAAACAAGGGGAGTTCGTGGTCTTTGCCGATGGGAAGGACCGGAAAGTGCAGTTTCGAAAGCCTGAAATTCCAAAAGGATTGCCCAAACCCCTTGAAATCAAGGAAGGGGATTTGGAGCGA
>NZ_JAHZSV010000025.1 GCF_019457905.1 Flagellimonas abyssi
AGTGCAGTTTCGAAAGCCTGAAATTCCAAAAGGATTGCCCAAACCCCTTGAAATCAAGGAAGGGGATTTGGAGCGACATTATTTAAAGGTGCATCGAGAGGTGAGGTCGATATTTGAATGAATCAAAAACTTGAAATTTTACTGATTTTAAGCGTGATTTCATATTTTTTTGAGAGAAACCACAAAAATTCAAATTATATGGACCTAATTTGCTCTATTGTAAATTTTAACCTTTGCAATAGGTCATCGTAGGAAAGAATATCGATTACATTTTTGTACTTTCTTTTAACGACTTCGAAATCGGCTTTTTGTGCTTTGGATAAGTTATTTTCACGCCCCATTATGATTAAGCCTTTTGGGTTTGTAATATGTATTTCAAAGCCATTTGGTAGGTATTTGCCGTATTTGTCGATTAATTTTTTCTCTCCTCGTTGGCCCCATCGATTTAAATAGTAAATGTATTTTTCCAATTGCATTACGGTTCCAGATAATTCCTTAAGTGGGATGTGGTTTCCACGATATAAATTTCCGGTCATTATTGCATTGTTAAAGGGTTTTTTTATTTCGATAATATCTATATGGCCATTTGCATCAACAAATAGATAGTCCAAATATTTATTTTTCTGGTCATCCACCTTTATGTGGACATTATCGAACACTGCTATATATTTTGGATAAAGCATCAACAGAATATCGATAATTTCCTTTTGCCATTGCGCTTCACTAAAATCTTCCTCATCATCAAGCATCGATTTTAGTTTGTCATAGATTGTTCGGTATTTTTCAATCTCATATTCACTAAAAACTTTTCTCAATTGATTTTTAATCAGAGAGGGTTTTCTGTTCCTGTATTTTACAAAATGGCTTTGTGCGTCCTTGGTGCTATCAAAATAATTTCTCAGAACAGCAGAGACTCTAGCTTGTGCATAAAGTTTTTTTTCGTGGGTAGTTGGAAAGTTTTTTATCAGGGTATAGAAATCTTCAGCTGGCATACAGTTAGGTATACTTCCTCCGACAATGAAGTCTTCACTAACCAATTCAGCAATCTTCCCAAAAACCGAAATATTAGTTTCAGCAAGAAAGAAATCAATATCGATATTTAAATCTTTATGAATATAGATTTCTTGTTCTTCAACGAGGACATTTGGATGTATTCTATAGTATTGATCTTCGATTCCGTCTTTCTTTAATGTGATCAGGGAACCAATATTGAAGGTTATATGTTCATATTCATGGTAATCGACTATAAAGTCCTGAGTTTCGATTTCAAGGCGAGATGCATCAGCAACTAAACCTGGTGTTAAAGTAAATACACCTCTTTTAAATCTTACTAAACCATCTTCCTTTAGTTTTTGAACGACCCAATCATCAGGATTAAAAGGAGTATCTCCATAAGTATAGACTAATTGGATAAATTCTGGTGTTAGATTTATTTCAAGCATAATTAAGCTTAGTCATTATATTTTTTGAAATTTTCAGCTTGCTCAAATATCTCTACATAGACTTCATCTCGCTCGACTGGTGGATAGCCGTATTCATCTAATAGCAGAATTAACCCCACTTTTAAGGCAGATTTAATGTCATCCCGCTTGTTCCAATCGGGGAACTTTGCTTGGCTATCTACCAAATTTTTAACGGCCTTTGATAATTGAATCAGTTTATCTTCTGGGTAGGTGAAGTCATATTTTTTACAAAGGTCTTTTAAAATATCATAAAAAGCCTTTTCCTCGAAGCTAATACCTAAATCATCCCCAGCGTTAAACTCTCTATGAACTTCCCAAATTAAATCGGTGAGGGCATTGGCCATTTCCTCGTAAACCTCACTTTTAAAGATGTCGTTTGCATCTCTGTTATTGTAGCGTTCAACAATGGCCTGCATCTTCTTGGAAAAGTCAATTCCTCTCGCTTTGTTTACTTTACGCATCTCACCAATCACTTTGGCAAGAAGTTGTTGCAGTAATTTAATTTTGGTATTGGGTAATTTTATTTTGTCAATTTTGGCCAAATAGTCTTCATCAAAGATGTCTTGTTCGGTTTCTCCTTCTTCACCCAATTTGAAGATTTCTTCTACACCATCACTTTGAAGGGCGTCCTTAATCATTTCACGAACCCGAGCATTCATTTGGGCTGTATCTGGTGCATTACCTCTTGTTAGTTTGAATACAATTGAACGGATCGCCAAATAAAAGTGAGTATAATCACGTTCTTTTTGAGATAACTTTTCACTTCCGGCACAAATGTCATAAGCGGCTTTAAGGCGTTTGACCAACCCCATAAATCGGGTTTCTATTTCCTTGGTTTGCTGTACAAATTCAACAGCCATGTTCAAGGTGTTTAGTTGTTCTAGATTACTGCCATTGAAATATTTGCTGTTGTCAAACTTGTGCAGGAGCTTACCCAATAAATCCAAATGGTCTTTGACCACTACTAGTGATAGTTCAATGTCTTCAAAATTGTCTTCATCGCCCTTATTGTACTTAGCAAGTGCCTGGTTCATTTGTTTTTTAATACCGATATAGTCAACAACCAGTCCTTTGTGTTTACCTTCAAATTTGCGGTTTACCCGTGAAATGGTTTGAATGAGGTTGTGTTGTTGAATAGGCTTGTCAATATAAATACTATCTAAAAATGGCACATCAAATCCTGTTAGCCACATATCCACGACAATGGCAATTTTAAAGTTCGACTTTGGATTTTTGAATTGGCGATCTAGTTCCTTACGGTATTCTTTCGTGCCCAATAAGTCATAAAGTTCCTTCGGATCGTCTTTCCCTCTGGTCATGACCATTTTAATGCGCTCAATAGGTTTAAGCTCACGCTTATCTTTGTCGGTGAGTTCAGCACCTTCTTCAGATTTTCTAATTTCTGACCATTCAGGGCGGAGTTCAATGATATTCTTATAAAGTTCGTAGGCAATCTCACGACTACTGCTTACGAACATTGCTTTCCCTTTTACTGTAGCACCTTCTGAAATACGTTTTTCATAGTGATTTACAAAATCCTCGGCAACTGCCTTCAAGCGGTCTGGGTCGCCTAGGATAGCGTACATATTGGCAGTTTGTTCCTTACTTTTTTCGATTTGATATTCGTTGGCACCTATTTCAGCTGCTTCTTCGTAATATTTTTCAATCTTTTCCAATTCGCCATTTTTCAGGGCAACTTTGGCGGCTCTTCCTTCATAAACTATGCGAACGGTGATTTCATCCTTTACCGATTCAGTCATCGTGTACGCATCCACGACTTTACCAAAAACATCTAGAGTTGCATCGATGGGTGTTCCAGTAAATCCAACAAAGGTGGCATTAGGTAAGGAATCATGGAGGTATTTTGCAAAACCGAAGGTTTTTGTAACACCATTTTCTGTCACTTTTATCTTTTGATCGAGATTAGTCTGGCTTCGGTGTGCTTCGTCAGAGATACATATGATATTTGTTCTTCTGGTAAGTAATTCTGTGTCTTCCGTAAATTTATGAATGGTGGTCAAAAATACGCCACCACTTTGCCTTCCTTGGAGCTTATCCCTCAAATCAGACCTACTTTCGACACTTTCTACGGTATTATCTCCCAGAAACTTTTTGGCATTTATAAATTGTTCGGAAAGCTGTGTGTCCAAGTCAGTTCGGTCTGTGATTAAAACAATGGTCGGACTTTCAAAATATTCGCTTTTCATCAAAAGTCTTGAGAGGTATAGCATGGTAAAACTCTTGCCACACCCTGTAGCACCAAAATAAGTACCACCTTTACCGTCACCATCAGGCTTTTGTGCTAATTTGATATTGTCGTATAAAGCTCGTGCCGCATAATATTGTGGGTAACGGCAAACAATTTTTTCTTCTTTTTTACTATTGTCGGGTAGATAAATAAAATTACGGATGATGTCTCGCAAACGGTTCTTATCGAACATTCCCTGAATCAAGGTAAACATGCTGTCTATACCGTCCACATCTTTTGCTAGACCAGCTACTCTTCGCCAGGAATAAAAGAATTCATAAGGAGCAAAAAAAGAACCCGCTTTGTTGTTCCCTCCATCACTAATGACGCAAAAGGCATTGTATTTAAAAAGTTCAGGAATATCCCTTCTATAGCGAATGGTTAATTGTTTATACGCATCAAAAATCGTGGCTTCTTCACGAATAGCACTTTTAAACTCAAATACGACTACAGGTAGGCCATTGATATATACAATGCCGTCCGGTATTCGCTTTTCTGTACCGATGATTTCAAGTTGATTGACAAATTTGTAGATGTTTTTGTCAGTGGGATACTCTTCTGATGGTTCTGCGGAAATAGAAACTAAATCTTCTTTATTAGGACGACGTTGTTTTGAAAGCCCTGTATAGTCGATAAGTTGTATGTATATATCTTTTTGCTTCCGGTCTTCTCTTTTTAGTATGAGGCCGTCTGAAAGCATTCGTAGAAAGGTCTTATTACTTTCGTACAGATCAGAAGCTGGTAAGGATTTTAATTGAAGAATAATAGAGTTAACCTCATTTAAGGTAATGGCTTTGTGAGCATATCGGTCAAGCAAAAAAGACCTTAAGTCCTCCTCAATAATTACTTCATCTGGTTGGCGAGTAATAGTAATGCCCAAGTGATGGGGAAAACCTTGTTGCCCCAATAGCTCAGTAAATGCATTTTCTAATTTTTCTTCTGTGAATTTCATATTCTATATGTAACCAAAAACTCTTAACGTGAGTTCCTTAAATTTTTTTCTCAAGATTGGAATAATGTTACCCAAAAGGCCAATTCCCCCAATCCCGATTATTATACCAATATCATTAATCTTTGATTTTATATCGTCGGGTAAGGCTTGCATTGATTTATATGCCACAAATAGTAATAATATGAGAAACATATTGTACACTATATAGGTGAAAATATTTATTCTCTTCAAGAAACGCGCTTCAAAGTTTAATAATCTAGATACTTTATCGACATCATTTGGAAGCTTGTATTTTATGATGATATCAAATGCCCGATAATGAATGATACGATTAAAATCATTCTTAAATGACTGATGGGCATCACACATAGAGTCGTACGCATCATTCAATAATTCATTTGATAATTTTGATTTATCCAATAAAAAAATAAGTGTCAAAACGATAGATTGGTTGTTTGCTTTACTTTGATAGTTCTCATTTAGAAGATTTTCAAAAGTGGTCGTGGAGTCACCTTTTGCTCGATTATTAATTACTACAAGTAACCAGTTTTTATCACAATCAAATTTGATTACCCCGATTATTAGGGCATATATTAAAAAGTCATCATGAATAAAAGGTGCAGAAGAGTTTTCTGAAACCTTTCGTTTTGAAATTTTGGAGTATTGAGCACTAAAATCTTTTTTTGAATTCTTTTTGATGGCTTGTATTGAAGAATAGTAAATTCTATCAGTCTCAGAAAGTTCATTATCGGGAAAGGTTAAGTTTTCATCCGAAACCAATGCATATAGAGCCATTTGTTTTGGCTGTCCATCTAAACTCCTTAGGAACTGATGTCGTTCTTCTATAAAAACCATTTTTTACGCTTTAATGTATAGTTTAGATTGTCTGCATCCCATTCCGGTATATTTCTCATCTTACCAAGGAGTCTAGAAATTAGATTAGAATACAACATTGTTGCTGGCTCTTCCCTAGGTAAAAAGCTTCTCCAAGATAAATAGGTGAAGGAGTAAATCTGTTGGGTTATATAATTTAAATCGTAAAACATCAGGTCTTTTAGATGTGAGTCATCATGATTCCCTTGCGGTTTTCTAATTTTAATTTGAATAGGCGTACTCATACCATGTTTGGCTGTTTTGAGTTCTCTTGCCCCTAACATTTGGACTAAACTTGTTTCGTCATCTATAAAAATATTACTTCCTCTAATTGGGATGTATTTGCCAATTACTTGATCTGTTCGATATTTTTTTTCTCCTTGTTGACTTGTATCAAAAAGAATACTTGGATGACTTTTACTAATTGTTACAAAGGCAAATTTTATATTGAACTGACTTATTTCTTTCACCAGATTACTGATTACATCAAATTCAATATTTTTTATTGGTTTAAATATGTGAAAGATCAAACGAACTGTATCACCTTCTTGCCAAGCATATTCTTCTGAAAGTCTGTTAATAGAGCTTTTTAAACTTTTGAGCAATTCTTCAAAATAGCTTTCATAAGGAACGTCTTTAACCTTATCGCCCAACAAGTATTGGCCGTCACTTGACATGAAAGTTGTAATTCCAACAACACGACTACTTTCAGCACCTTTATACATTTTAGTGCGCAACCAACTATGTCCAATACCAATTACAATTTCCCTGTCTACAGATCGTTGTGCTGGAAGTACCCAAGGAGTCCCACCTAGCTTTGCATAGATTTGTAAGGCTAATGGATTCAGTATATATTCTGAGTAACTAGAAATAGTTGAGGAACGAACAAATTGTACTGGGATTTCAAGTGAAAGTAATTTTGCCTTTATTTTAAAGTAGGGATTCTGAGAGTCTGGTAAAGTTTTAAAAGTTCCGGGGATTTCTATAACTGCTAGATGCGGTTTTTCTTCATCATAATTACTAATTGCACTCAGATATTCTTGTAACGTGTAATCCGTAATTTCGTGAATAAAATAATTTACTTCCTGAAGCTCATACTTTTTAAGGAGTCCTTTTTGAAAGTATTTTGAATCAGAAATACCATCTTTTAGGTGAGATAAGAATCTTGTGAAATCTCCACGCTTCGATCTATGACATATACTCAGTATCCTAGGACTCTTAATATCAAAACTAATGCTATCGTATGGCCCATAGTTGGATAATCCCATATCAGCATTCATGTTATTTTTCTTTGTGCCAGCATGATCATAGATGAAGGTTGGTGTTTGTGGATTCATGCTGTTTTGCACATCCAAGGGATTAATATCAACTTGAAAGCAGAAACCATCTCTATTTTGAAATAATATAGGCTTACCTTTCTCAGAAAACAGGTGTTTTGCAATTTTACCAATTTCGTTGAATTGGTTTACGGGGTTCTGTTTTTTAATACGTTCTTGATAAACAGTGGACAATATTTGATTGCACTTTTGTTCCCCAACAGAAAAATTTAAATAAGCTTCGATATTCCTTTTTGTCTTACGAATGAAAAGCTCTTTTAAGGAATATGTCTGTTCACCCTCACTAGTAGAAACTATTGCTGTTTCACCGTTTATTGATTTCAAAACCCCTACAAAGTCTTCATTAGGAGCCAATACATTATCCAACCCTGGTAGTGTTTCTGTGTGCAAGACTTCAAAGTCTGATAGGTCAAATCCTTCTTTATGTAACTCTAGGCAAGAGATATTGAAGACCCAATTTCTTCGAATGTTAATAACGAATGCAAAACCTTTGGAGTTGTTGATATTGGTTTGTCTGATTTGGACTTCAATCAACTTCTTAAAAGCGATTTTATGTTTTAGATTTTCCGGTAAAAAATTGAGGATTAAATCATCTTTTTCTTGGCGTGAATAAAAGCGGAAGGGGTAAAAGTCTACAGGAATAAAACCTTTAAATCGGTCTTTGAATGTTCTGAAAAAAATGTGCTTTACTAAAGATGAAGTAACTCTAGGGTCCATAAAAACAGATCGCTTTCCAACAGATCCTGTAAGCTGGTTTTCCTGATCATCTTTGTTAGAAATTACAATTGATTCTCCATCTCTAAAGAATGAATATGAGGAATTATAGTCTTGTCTCAACTCATGAAGACGTTCATCAGAATATGGTACTGTAATGACCTGATAATCGGAAAATTCAAAATGTATTGGAAAGTAATTTAATTGCATAATCTATTAATCTTATATTTTGGTCATTTTGGAAAGCAGTAAGTCTTTTAATTTTTTCAGCTTCTGGTTTTCTTTATTCAAGGTTTCCGAGTATTGGTAAAATTGACTTGTAAGAGAGTCATATTTTTTTAAAATTTCTAACTCTGGATATATTATTTTTATTGAAGAAATTTGTGGAATTGTAAGTTGATTTTGTACCGATCCTGATTTGTCAAAGTCAATTTGTTTAATAGATTGCCATAAATAAATCGCAGCTATTGATGTGTGTGGTATCAAGACTAACAATCTAACTATAG
Source organism: Flagellimonas abyssi (assembly GCF_019457905.1). GTDB lineage: Bacteria > Bacteroidota > Bacteroidia > Flavobacteriales > Flavobacteriaceae > Flagellimonas > Flagellimonas abyssi. The sequence goes on from NZ_JAHZSV010000025.1 coordinate 8,094, forward strand.
CATCAAATTCTTCTCTACGTAAAACACAGAAACCAATTGTTCCTCTTGCAGATATAGTGATGCTGTTTTTTGGATAATTATGTTTGTCGGTATATCCGTATAGTCCGTCATCTGTGGTTCCGTTAGAGTAAATGGGGATAGGAAAATCATTTGATTTTACTGATGAAAAATTGATTGGTTTATCACCACCAGCTTTTAAAGTACCTACTTCTGAAATTGCCTTGTTCTCCCAACTTTTTGGAATCTCTTTCATCAAATCCGTATTAAATACCATTTCTCCACCACTACTTTTGTAGGGTTTTCCATTTTCATCAGGAAATTCAAAATCTACAAACCATTCCCTGTAGACTGCCTGTGCGGTTTCTTCCAATTTTTGGATAAGTCGCTCATTTAGTTTAATCCGGTTTTCAATGGTTTTATATTCCGTAATAATTTCCTTTTGTCTGTCTGGGTGAGGGATGGGCAGTTTCATGTTCTCAAAATCTTCCCAATCCAAACTTCCTCTAACACCTCCAACTGCATGGAAACAAGCTTCACGGTCAAATTCCGCTCTTTCAAACCACATCATTAAGTAATCGGGTAATAGCTTTTGTTCATCCTTTACTTCGAAGACTGGATAAGCTTGTGAAATAATAGCTTCATCATATTCTTTCAGCAAAGCAACCGGCATTTTTTTATCACGCCTAACCTGCATTACACTACAAGCAAATTGATTTTTTCGAATGACTTTATAGTTTGACATATTGGTTCCCACGGTATTTGCGACAGATGGGATAAATTCTTTTGAAATACTCAAGCCCAAAAGATTGTTCACGCGCAAATCTCTATTTCGCTCATCTACGAGCTGTATATGTTCACCAATGGGTCTATAATTTGATTTCATATCCCAGCTCTTTGAACACGTTTAATAAATCTTTTTTGCTTTGGGCTTCCTCTTTTAGAAGTTCGCTAACCTCATTTTTGAGGTTGTTCATTTTTTCATCAAAATCAATATTCTCATCTCTGTTAATGAACTCAATATATTTGCTTGGGACCAGAGAAAAGTCTTTTTTCTCAACTTCTTCAATAGAAGCGGCATAACAGAATTCAGGGATATTTTCTATTTCTTCAACCTGCCATTGGTGGTAGGTGCCTGTTATCCTTTTAATGTCATCATCGGAAAACTGGATATATTTTTTCTCAAATGGAATTCCGGTTTCCCGCAAGTCCATGAACAGAATTTCGTTTTCTCTATCACGGTGGTTACGGATTTCATCACCAATTTTTCTGGTCTGCTTTTTCTTATTTTTATTCAATATCCAGAGTGTGACACTAATATTTGTGGTATAGAACATGTTTTGAGGTAGAACCAAAATTGCTTCAACTAGCTTATTTTCAATAAGCTTCTTGCGGATTTTGTATTCTTCGCCAGAACCGCTGAGTGCACCATTGGCCAAGATAAAACCAGCGACACCATTGTCGGAGAGTTTGCTCACCATATTTAAAATCCAGCCATAGTTGGCATTGCTTTTTGGAGGTACATCGTAGCCCATCCAACGCGGGTCATCCAAAAGTTCATTTTCGGCTCTCCAGTCCTTTTGGTTAAAAGGAGGGTTAGCCATTATAAAATCAGCTTTTAAATCTTTATGCTGGTCATCTAAAAAGGTATTAGCGGCTTTTTCCCCAAGGTTTCCACTAATCCCACGAATTGCCAAATTCATTTTTGCCAGTTTGTACGTGGTATTTGTGTATTCCTGCCCATAAATGGAAACTTCCTTTTTATTACCATGATGGGCCTCAATGAACTTGATACTTTGTACGAACATACCGCCTGAACCGCAAGCGGGGTCATAGATTATACCTTTGTATGGTTCAATCATTTCAGCGATCAGATTGACGATACTTTTTGGTGTATAGAATTCTCCTTTGCCCTTTCCTTCTGCTAATGCAAATTTTGATAGGAAATACTCATATACTTTGCCAACCAAATCCTGTTTTGGATCTTTTGTGGTGTCTATTTTATTGATGGTGTCTAATAAGGAAGCTAGTTTGGTAACATCTAGGCCTAGACGTGAAAAATAGTTATCTGGCAATGCGCCTTTTAGGGCTTTATTATTTTTCTCAATAGTGTGAAGGGCAGTATCAATCAATAAGGCAATATCATTCTGCTTTGATTTTTTAATGAGATAATTCCATCTGCTCGCTTCTTCCAAAAAGAACACATTGTTCTGATTATAGAAAGCAGGCATCTCTAAGTATTTTTCTTTACCCTCACTTATAAGTTTTGCTCTTTGATTTTCAAACTTATCACTAGCAAATTTTAAGAAAATCAGGCTTAGGACTACGTGTTTATACTCGGCAGGTTCAACACTACCTCTTAGCTTATTTGCGGCATCCCACAGGGTTACTTCAATCGGTTTTTCTTTTTTAGTGCTAGCTTTTTTGGCCATTATAGTCTTCAATGTTTACAAGTTTGGTTTCAAATCTAATACTTAAGGCTATTAGACCACAATTGAGATTGGTTAAAAAGGGTAATTAATCGGGGGAAAGACTTCAATAATACAAAAATTGTAAGATTTTTATTCAAAATGATTATTTTTCATTCCTAGCCCATAGATAGGCTTTCATAATGCAACTAACCAAGACAGATTACATACAATATTTAAATTGCCCAGAATCACTTTGGTTATTCAAAAACAAACCCGATGAATACCCGAATGGCGAATTCTCTCTTTTTCTTCAAAAACTAATTGATGAAGGGTATGAGGTTGAAGAGTTTGCACAAAAATTATTTCCTCATGGTATAAAGCTACCGGAATTTGGTACGCCAAAGGACACAGAGGACGCGTTGGAGAATGACGGTGTTTGTTTTTTTCAGGCCGCATTTAAAACAGATATAGGTGTTTTTGCTCGTATCGATGTCTTGGAACATCTTCATAATAATACCTGGCATATTTATGAGGTGAAATCATCCACAAGTGTCAAGACCGATAAAAAGCATAATCATCTTAAAGATGCCTGTTTTCAAAAATATGTATTGGAACAAAATGGGTATAAAGTCTCGAAAGTTTCTATTATTCATTTGAATAAGGATTACATTCGAAATGGTGTTATTGATCCTGGGGCATTATTAACCGTAGAAGAGGTCACTGATCGCATAGAGGAAGTTTATACGGATGTAGCGTTGGAAGTAGAGCAAGCGGTTCACTATATTAATCAAGCCAGCATTGATGAGACGAAGTGTTCTTGTCGATTAAACACGCGTACAAATCATTGCGATAGTTTCGGTTATTTCAATGAGGATATTCCGGAATTTAGCATTTATGAAATAGGAAATATCCGCGCTAATAAAATTGAGGAGCTTCATGATGCGGGTATTCTTGGAATCAAGGATATACCCAACAATTTTAATTTAAATGCCAAACAGGCCTTGCAACTACAATCGGCGCGAAAAGACAGCCCCATAATTGCACATGCTAAGATTGACAAAATTCTATCTTCTTTAGAGTTTCCCTTACATTTCATCGATTACGAGACCTATGCCAGTGCCGTGCCACGAATTGATGGGGTGAAACCGCATTAACATATTCCTTTTCAGGTCTCAATTCATACAATGCAGACCGATGGTTCAATTGAGCATTTTGAATTTCTTGCAGAAAAGCTTGAATTGCCCGACCAGATGGCAAAGTCAATGTTGGATTATACTGGAATGGTAGGAACATTTATTTCATGGCACAAAAGTTTTGAAATGGGCAGAAATAGTGACATGATTGAATGGCTTCCCCATCATGCCGAGTATCTGGAGTATATGAATTCCAATATGTTTGATTTAGAGGATATATTCAAAACAGAATATGTTGATTATCGCTTCCATGGATCAACATCAATAAAGAAGGTTTTGCCTGTTCTTCTCCCTGAATTAAGCTATGATGAACTGGAAGTTCAAAATGGCACTATGGCTTTAGACCTATGGCGTCGGATGGTTTTGGATAGTGGCTTTGATAAGGATAAAAATGAAGTACGACAAAAGCTTCTTGAATATTGTAAATTAGACACTTGGGCTATGGTTGAACTATTTAGGAAATTGAAAACTATCCGATGAAAAAAAATCAAAGACTTATTTTTTTAGGGCTGTCCCTGATAATTTTAATTGTTATTGGGCGCATAGTGACCGGAAGCTTTAATTTCCTTTTACATGACTTTTGGTTTACATCCGGATTTCTGCTATTAATTCTTCTATCACTTGTTGATCAGCCCCATTTTTCAAAAGATTCCAATGTATTCATCAATGCTGTTACGGCAGGAATTTCGTTGTTGCTTGTCAATGAAGAAAATAGAAATTGGGTATTTTGGGCATTCCTTGTGCTCACAATATATCTTACCATAAGTAGCTATACTTTAATGCTGTTAAGAAGCAGACCTTTATCGAAAGAGAGTAAATCAATCAGGCTCTTTTCAAAACTAAATAGGGAAGTAGGAAGACCTCAAACCCTGTTTTCTGCATTCTTTCTTTGGGGTGTATTAATTCAATTTTCCACCGACAGTAACGGCTTTAATACGCTTCTTTTATACTGGGTCATTTTTATGATTGTTAACCTTCCAGCGGTGGCAGGTGCAATAAATGCTTTGTTTGAAAGCAAAACTGAAATTGGTTCGAGAAATGCAATAGGTGCAATTTTTGGAGTCCAATCAAAGAATACATTTTTAGTTAAACTTTTTCCAGAAAGGGAAGAATCTTTAAAACTCTTTGATTTTGTAGAATTTGTGTATTCCATAGATGAAAAGAATATAATTAGAAAGGGCATTGTCCTAGATTCTTATTTATTGAATGAGGAACAATGGATAAAAGTTTTAACTGGGCAAGAAATCAGCAAAATTTTTGGCAATAAGGCAGTTTATAAGGATCATGAAAGCGATATTATTTATAAGATAACCGAGATACCTCAGAATGATTATCTGGAAAAGTTTGTGGGAATCATTACTGAAAACTCTGCAATTTCACGCATTAAATTCATTTACAATTCTAAAGCTCAAATTCAAGAAGGTCAGTTGCTTGTCGTAAATGTTGGAAAATCCAAGGAGAAAGTTTATTACCAAATTGTTGAAGGGATTACTCGCATTGAGCAGTTAGAAAGCAAAAATGAAACTGGTTTTATTATTGGTGAAGCAATTCAGTTAGGAGTTTGGGTCCATGATAAAGTAAGGTTTGAACAGTTTGGTTGGGTTCCTGATATTAACTCGCCTGTCTACGTTGTTTCAGAAATAAACGAGTTTAATTGTGAAGACCACGAATTAAAAATAGGTAGTATTCCTAATACAAATTTTCCTGTCATTCTTGATAAAAACATTGCTCTAACGCACCATACGGCTGTTTTAGGTGTTACAGGGACTGGTAAATCCGTTTTTGCCAGAAATCTTATTCGAGAATATCTAAAAGATGAAACAATCAAGGTAATTTGTATTGATTTTACGGGTGAATACCAAGGCAAATTTCAAGACCTTAGTCCAGCTAAGATAGTTTCTGATGAAGACGATGCCAAGCTATATCAAACATTTGAATGGGTTTCAAATGAATTGGAAAAATTTGGAAACCAACAAGACAAAGCTAAATTAAAGCAGGCAGATGATTTTATAAAAAAGACTTTAAGTGATTCATTATCTGAGTTTCTTAATGATGATAATGAAAAAATAAGCATTTTTGAATTGCCAGATGTTTCAAATACGGCCAGTATATTAGAATATACAAGACAATTGTTTAAAGCACTTTTTTCAATCGCAAAAGCTGAAAAGTGCTTTAATCATAAAGTTTGTATTGTGTTAGAAGAGGCACACACAGTTATACCAGAATGGAACTTTGTAGGTATTGCAGATAAATCTTCTCAATCACTTTTAAATAGTATTGCTCAAATAGCTTTGCAAGGCAGGAAATATGATGTTGGTCTTTTAGTAATTGCACAAAGAACTGCAAATGTTTCTAAAACTGTTTTGACTCAATGTAATACAATTATTGCATTTCAAGAATTTGATAAAACAAGTAGTGAGTTTCTTTCTAACTATTTTGGACAAGGTATCGCTGCCATGTTGCCTAACTTAAAGTTTAGGCAGGCAATTGCGGCGGGCAAAGCTCTTAAGTCAAACGTACCTATGATATTTGAAGTTCCGTTATTGGAAGAGCCAGACGCTAACAATAATGTGGCTCAAGATGCAGATGAGCCTCAAGAAGCATAATCTTGTGCGGAATTGATTTTGGCTATTAAATTTCTAATCTCTCTTGATATTCATCCATCACATGTGTTGGTAATTCTTTAATGTAAATTTCAGTGGTAGAGAGTTTGGAGTGATCAAGAATTTTACTCAGGGCGTTAAAAGGCAAATCATTTAAGATGGGATTTGTTGTTTTGGAGCGATATTTAAACCGAAAAGAACACCTTTAAATAGGTGTGACAGGTATTCATTTGTGTATAGGTTATTTGAAGATTCTTTTTCTTAATTTGGCATCGATTAAATGTGGTTTTTTCAATATATGCCAGCGATTAATTTCATCTTGGCTAAGCGGCTCAATAGACATTAGGTTAAATCTTTCTGGGACTTCCCCGTTATCATTTACGATTTGTTTTCTTGTGTTGGTTTTTAAGAGCTCCAGCTTTATACTTACTACATCGTTTTTTAATACCTGTTTAGGAAATAAGTCTTGATATGTATTCAAATTTAAAGCATAGGCAATACGGGAAATCATTCTAGTATTGGGCTTGGCTCGATTTTTAAGATTTTCAATATTTCCAATATAGCCTTCCGACACCCCTAATCTATGCGACAACTGAACTTGATCTACATTTGATTTGATTCTGGCAATTCGGATATTTTCCTTTATCCAAAAGTCAAATTCAGATATAATCAGCTCCAATTGCATACTTTTGAGTTATCCGCTAAGGAATGAATAGCAATAATTATTATCACATACTTTGGGGTGAGTGATAATTTTTATATATTGGCATCAGAATATTTATTTTTGCGATTCTTCGTTTAGACAATATTTGAAGCTTTCGCTTAGAGTCTCGTACTAGAAAACTGGTAATTTTTATGGAAACGAGATAATAAGTAGATTGCTCACGACCCGGGGCGTGGGCTCTCTTATTGTTTCCAAGGCATACCAGTGCCCCTAGTGCAGTAAGTTGAGTTCCGCGCCTTTTTTTGGGTAATTGGTTCATTTCAACATTCTTCTTAGCGTTTGGTTTCTTTGGTCCTTTCGGGGTGTCGCCCAACCATTTTGGGTTATGGGAAACATTTGGCAATTTTTTTATGTAGGGTTTACTCCGTGTTGTTGTCCGATTTTTGGGGCATCGCATTCGGTGTTTGATATCCTGTTTAAAAAGAAGCCAAAGAATCCTGTATAATCCTTAGGCCACGGTTGTGGGATACACGTTACACATTTTTCCGGTTCACTATATCCTTTTGTCCCACAATCAACAACTGCACTTTTAGGGCAACCGGCCCGATCACGAAACCATGGTCTTTTTTGGTTTAGGAATCCTATTTCTGGGTATGTTTTTGCCCGGGCAGGATGGCCTATATCCGAACCTTGATGTCCTTTAGGAAGTTACGGCTTTTACGTGACTTATGGGGCAGTGTGGAAAATAACTAACGCTTTAATTAAAAGAACTCAATTTATGCAACTCATAACAATACGCATGCGCAGGGCATCCCTGTTCGTGCTCCTCTATATCTTTTTAATGCCCTTTTGTGCTTTTTATATGCAGGCGAGCACTGTCTTGGAACCACCACAGGCCACCGTTACCGGCACCGTGACCGATACCTCGGGGAATCCCCTGGCCGGGGTGAACCTTGTGGTGGAATC
>NZ_JAHZSV010000026.1 GCF_019457905.1 Flagellimonas abyssi
CCTGATGGAGTTCAAAGTGGAACTTTTGGAGGACATCAAGGATTTATTGGAAAACCAAAACAAGCAAACGAACAAAAAATGGCTCAAATCCAATGAGGTCCGAGAACTACTGGGTATTTCTCCTGGTACATTACAAAACCTTCGTATCAACGGTACCTTGCCCTTTTCAAAAATAGGCGGGGTGTTGTACTATGATTACCAAGAGATCATTGAGGTTTTGGAAAAGCATAAGATCCATAACCGTATCTAGTTTTGGGAGAGATCAACTACATCAAACATTTGAACGGGGTCTTTGGACAATTCTCCAAAGACAGCCGGCTGAATCCCACCCATATTAGTCTTTATATAGCCTTGTTCCAATTCTGGAACACCAACTACTTTAAATCGGAATTCTTTATCAACCGGGATGAAGTCATGCAGTGTGCCAAGATCGGTTCCAAATCCACCTATCATCGATGCATCAAGGAACTTGACCATTGGAGCTATATCGTCTATACCCCGTCCCACAATCCTTTTAAGGGGAGTAGAATCAAGATGTTCGATTTTGGAACAAGTGCTGGACAAGCAGTGGACCCAAGCCGTACCAATATCGGGACAAGCAGTGGACAAGCAGTGGTACCTATAAACAAACACATACAAACCTTGAAAAACCAAAAAAACAATAACAAACCACGAAATTTCAAAAAATTGGATTTTGATGGTTTGGAAAACAGAAACAAACAGAAGACCACTGTCCCATATCAGGACAACCTAAAAACCAAGAAACAAAAAAATTACAACGAACCCCTGTGAGATACCATGCTCCACATATCATAACTGAAGGAGCCATCCAATATCCGTTGGGCGTCCTTAATGGCAGGGAAATCCAATACGATTTTGAAAAAATTCTCATCTATCTCAATGCCAAAGGAAAACTCTTGTTCGGGAAAAAGTTCAAGATCTATCGGGCGGATCGGGAAATCCTTTACAAGCTCTGCCTTTATTTTATCCAAGACAAGGCCCGTTGTACCCAAATGGGGATTGACATCAATAAAGGACTCTTACTCTCGGGACCGGTAGGTTGTGGCAAGACCAGTCTCATGAAATTATTAAAACACCTAGTCCCCCATCAACGACCCTATGAGGTCGTACCCTGCCGGAACATCGTTTTTGGGTTTAACCATATCGGCTATAAAACCATTGAGGATTTTGGCAATTCCCAGTTCTTCTGTTTTGATGACCTAGGAGTAGAGCCTATTGGGCGATACTTTGGGAAGGACTGCAATGTAATTGGTGAAATTATGCTATCCCGACACGAGCTTTTCATCAATCATAAGCGAAAGACCCATGCTACCACCAACCTCAATGCAGCGGAGTTGGAAGAACGGTATGGTAACCGGGTTCGTTCTCGAATGCGGGAGTTGTTTAATTTGGTAGCCTTTGACAAAGGGAGCAAGGATAAACGAATGTGATATGAAATACGCGGTTTTAGACCTTCCTTTGACAAAATACTTGAGCTTAATCGATGCACAGCAGGGATTTGTTCTTTAACTAAATATTTTTTCAATCACGATAACGGTTTGTTAACGCGTGATCGATAAAACTACATTCAGAATTCTATTTTTGAAGCAAGTTGTGGTGTTAGGCATTCGTCGCCTCTCTACGAGCTGTAGTAATTCATCAATCAAGGCTAGCCTTATAATCAAAAAACAACATGATATGAAAGAACTGGATGAACATGCCCATCGGGACAAGGTAGGAAAAACAAAGACATTAATTGTTTTTATAGTAACCATTGTTTTGGGGTATCTGCTTTTTATAATTCCCGATGTATTTTTTGGGGTTACCAAAATGAATGGGGGTAAAATCGGTATAAACTTGCTTTTTATGGGCCTTTTCCAATTGATATCCATTATGGTCCTGCTCTATGCTTCCCTCAAAATCCTTAAGAAGAAGTTTAGTGCTATTGGTCTTAGGTTCGAAAATTTCGGAAAGGACATGATATTGGGCCTTCTGTTTGGCGGCTTATGGACCTTTCTTCAATTTGTTTTTATCATTCCCAATACGGGGGGTATCAACAGGATGGACATTAAAGGAATGTTGGAAATGTATGACGGCAGTTTAGTTGGAACCTTATCTTTTGTTGCGCTGGGGGTTATCGGCGGCGGTATTACCGAAGAGCTTTTTAACAGGGGTTATTTTATCAATGTGTTAAAGGAAACTTTCAAGAATCCAAAAACGGGGCTCTGGTTTTCGGCAGTTTTGTCCATCTTGATATTTGCCTTGGGCCATATGCCGGGTACTGCCTTGGATTGGTTTGATATTTTGGTGCCCACCATTCTTTATACGGTATTGTTCATTTGGACCAAACGCCTTACGGCTTCCATGGTGGCGCATGGGGTGTACAATATGTCGGCCATTATTTTAACGTATTACATGTATTTTCTTTAGGAATCAATGTCAACCCAATGGTGGGTAACGTGACCGTCACCAGGTTGTGGGTTTTATGGCGTCCCTTACCGACCTAGTTTATATTCCAGAATGCCCCTACTAAAAAGATGAGTATCGCTCGGCTTTATCGCGGGATATACACAAGAAGATCGGATGAAATGGATAAAACAGAAACCCGAGTTTTCTGAGATACGGGAGGTTTATCAACAAAGAATTGAAAATTGAAGCCTATTGGATTGCAGGTGTGATTTTTATCAAAAACTACATCCAACCATCAAATATTCATTATGATCAAAAAATGTTATATCACACCATTACTGGCCGTACTGTTCTCCTTTTGTTCCCCAAAAAAGGCACAATTTGAAACTAATGAACTCATCGGGGTATGGTCTGGAATATTGTTTCAAACTGAATCAACATACGATTCCTTAATCCTGTTACCTGCAAATGCTCCAGTTGAGGCCCGTTTATATTCAAAGGGCAAGGAAACCGTTCACCATATCAATAGGAAAGGAACAAACCTTAGCTTCAAAGGTCCTTCTGGTCTTCGGTTTGATGCTTTGCTATCCAATGATAGCAAGGCCTTGCATGGCGTGCTTACCCATGACCTATGGGCGCAAAGTCTTGATTTTGAAAATACCGATGACCACTGGGTCGCCAAAATCCATAAACCGGAAATAATTGACACTGATTACCTTGTTTATTTGGAGTTTTATAAAGATTCTGCAGGCACGGTACAGGCCAATATTCAGAGTAACAAGGAAAATAGGGAGCTGCATTTTACCATCGATGAGGTTTTGATCGAGGGCAACCATATCGATTTCAAGATTACAAACGACCGTTTCGGGATTTCGGCTGAGTACAATACAGAGAAAAGAAATATATCCCTTACGTATGGCAATGCCGGGGGGAAAAGGGAAATACAGTTGAAAAAACTCAACGATAATCAACTGGAAGGCTATTTGCCAAGGTCACCAAACGAAAACTACCTGTACAACATTCCAGAAGCCCCCGACTCCACCATGCAAACGGCTTCACTGGAAGATGTAGGTATCGATAGGTCGCTTTTGGGCCTCATGGATCCCAAGAACAACAAGACCTTGGAGCACATCCATAGTATTCTGATCACCAAGGACGGAAAACTTGTATTTGAGGAATACTTTCACGGATATGACCGGGAGTATCTTCATGATGTACGGTCCGCTTTCAAATCAATCGCATCCTTGGCCGTGGGCAAGGCCATGATGAAAAACGATGGGTTGCACGTTGAAAATGCCATTTTGGACTACTATCCTGAATACGACATCCATGATGTTCGGAAGAAAAACATCACCGTGCACCATTCCTTAACCATGAGTACGGGCATACAGTTGGAGGATGAAGATAAAATGCAATGGGAACATGAAGATTGGGTGGGGCACAAACTCGACCTTCCCATGGCACATGAACCCGGACAAGTGTACGAATACTCCTCTGGGGGCAGCAACCTGTTGACTGGGGTCATTCAGAAATCGGTGGGTACCTATCTTCCCCTTTTCTTTTATGAGGAACTATTGTTGCCCATGGAGATCCATGACTTTCAAATGCTTACATCACCACATGGGAGAGGGTATTTGGCAGGGTCATTTTATATGCGGCCCATCGATTTTACCAAGTTTGGATTATTGGTGCTTAACAAAGGAACTTGGAACGGAGAACAATTGATTGGGGAATCCTGGATCGAAAAATCCACGACACCCCACATCAAAGGAAGTTGGCCCAAAAATTCAGATTATGGGTATCTGTGGAGATTATTGGAACGTGAAGTGGGCGGAAAACAGATGAAGACCGTTGAGGCTTGGGGCAATGGAGGCCAGTTTCTTATCATCATTCCGGAAATTGAAATGACCATTACCATGACGGGGGGCAATTACAATTTATTCCCGGACATGGAGGACCGTCCTTTTTCAATTTTAAACGAATACATATTGCCCGCTGTTCAAATGAAATAAGTGCTTACAACATCAAATCAAAAAACGAGTTTAAATGAAATCTAAGAAAATACTTAAAAAGATACTGTTGTCCCTATTGTTTTTGATTGCGGCCTTTGTGACCTACAGTCTTATACCAAGGGTTGGACATTCACAAAATTCGTATGCCGAGCCACTTATGAAAGCCAATCCACTGTCAATATCGTTTCAAGAAGAGTTGAGGAAATTTGCACAGGACACGGCCACAAAAACAGAAGTTGTCATTGCGCTAATGAACAACGAAATAATTTTTGAAAAAGGAAACACAAAAAAGCTGATCAACCTCCATTCTGCAAGAAAAAGCATTATGAGATATCCTTGTGGCTTTAAAAACCAAAGGTATTTACGGAAGAAGAACCGATAAAGAGACGTATGAACGCTTTTTAACCAAACTGTTTGAGGCAAAAAAATAAATTAAGACTCACGGCGAACACTCATCTAATATGTCCAATTTAAAAATTAATAATTAATGACTAAATCCATCAAAAATAAATATGGTTCGATTGTAATTGTCGGCTTACTATTAGTATTCCAAGGTTGTATAAGCCATAAGAGGTTTTCAAATACAATACTTATTGAAACAACCGATTTGAAACATCAAAAATATACGGGTCAATGTTGGAGTTTTGCCTCAACCTCTTTCTTGGAAGCTGAAGCGATAAGATTAGAATATAACATACCCGAGTTATCTTCTTTTTTCTTTGTGTATCATAATTATTTAGAAAAGGCAAAAGATTATATAACAAATAAAGGTAATTCATATATAAACAGTGGCGATTTAACCTTTTCAGTTCTTGAAATTTTTGAAAATTATGGGGCGGTTCCCGAGTCAGTTTATGATGGGAAATTGGGTAGTGTTACCACTAAAAAACAAATGAATAGTAGATGGGCTGAAGAAGATGAAATGAATGCCTTAATCAAGTATAAATTAGACTCACTTATCAAGATTAATGCGAGTGTTGACCAATCATTAGAAATAGTTGAAAATATACTGAACAAATATATTGATGATATTCCTGAGACTTTTATTTATCAAGGAAAAACCGAAACGCCAAAGACATTTGCTAAAAAATTTCTGCCACTAAATTCTGAAGACTACGTTGAATTGACGTCCTACAGTCACCATCCATTCAATGAAAGGGTTATACTTGAAATACCCGCAAATTGGAGATTTAAAAAATACCTAAATCTGCCAATTGAAGATTTTATGAACACGATAGATAATGCTATAAAGAGTGGGTTTACTTTAGCGTGGGATGGAGATATAGGTTCTTCTGGAGGATTTGCTGACAATGGTTACACTAAAGTTAAAGGTGAGTATGAAGAAGAAAAAACTATAAGTCAAAAACAAAGGCAGAGTGCTTACGAGCGTAAAACAACAACAGATGACCACAATATGCATTTGGTTGGTATTACATATGACAGAGATGGGCAAAAGTTTTATATGCTAAAAAACACTTGGGGTAAAAACGAAGGGATGGATGGAATTTGGTATTTATCAGAAAATTATTTTCGTTTACGCACTATCTCAGTAACCGTGCATAAAGAAGCTTTAAGTCTACCAAAAACATAAAACAATGGTGAAATTTAGACAGCTATTCATTACGATATCAGTACTTGCACAACTCTGTTATAGTTGCAATAATACTACCGAAGAGTTAACGCAAGAAAATACGATAAATAAGCTCGCAGATGCTTACCTCAAAAGGCTATTTAAAACTTTCCCTGGCAGAAACTATCGTTACGAAGATTTAGAAACCCAGGGATTAAATTTTTACAATAATTCCATAGAACAACTAAAGGTCTGGCATCAGTTTGAAGACAGTCTATATGTAGTCCTAAAAAAAATTGATATAGAAGAAGAAATGGCAAGAAGTGCTCGAATAACCTACTGGATTCTTAGGGAAGAATTGGAAAGCAGTATTCAGTTAAGGGTTTGTAAAGAAGAATTATGGAATGTCAATCATATAACAGGGATACATACTTACCTGATTAATTTAATTGATTCACAGCCTGTAAAAACATTAGAACAACAAGAGTTTGCACTGAAACGATGGGCTAAGGTTCCAGAAATAATAGAAATAGAGTTGTTCAATTTAAAAAGAGGATTGGCAGAAGGTTATTCCATGCCAAAGGAAATTGTTCAATTAGTGATCGATGATTTGGAGCAAACGCTCTCTGCTAATGAACAAGAGTCAGTATTCATGTCTCCCTTCAGACGGAGCGATAACGAAAATTTCAAAAACGAATGGAAACACCTTGCAACCCACTCAATCATTCCTGCAATAGATAAATACAACTTGTTTTTAAAGGAAGAGTACTATCCAACTACACGAGAATCTGTTTCAATTTTAGATAATGAAGGGGGTGAGAATTGCTATCAAGCTTACCTGAGAAAGCAAACCTCCGCCAAAATTAAAGCACTTCAAGTATTTGAAACCGGAAAAAGAAATGTCGAGACCAACATGGATGACATTACAAAAATAGGTAAAGATATTTATAACTCGGATAAGATTCATGTTATAATAGATTCTATAAAATCAGATTCGAGTATTAGATTCAATGATAAACAAGAAGTTCTGGAGCACATCCAAAAGCTAATAGTGAAAGCTGAGAAGCAAAGCAAAAATTGGTTCAAAAACTTACCTGCTCGTAACTTAGAAATAAAGCCATATCCTATTGGTAGTAGATCCTATGGTAGCTATGAGTTTGCACCAGAAGATTCTACATCATATTTCCGTGTAAATCTCGATCAGCCTACAAAAATATCTAAGGCCAGTTTGGAAAAACTGGTTTTTCATGAAGCGATTCCTGGTCATCATTTTCAAATTGCCCTAGAAAATGCAATTAAAGGACGTCATAAAATCAGTGAAAACGTTGGTTACAATGGTTACATTGAAGGCTGGGCAAGATATGCAGAAGCGCTGGCTGAGGAAATGAACCTATATACTACTGAGGCCTCACTAATCCTACGGCGCACTTGGAATTACAGAGGTATGGTTGTTGACCCGGGACTTCATTTATATAGATGGAATAAGGAAAAGGTGATTGAATATATGATGGAATCTGGGGGTAGTTATAATTCCGCTCTATCCTTATACTATAGGATAATTGCTACTCCAGGTCAATTAACAGCATATGACGTGGGAGGAAGTGAAATATTTAGATTTAGAGAGTTAGCTAAATCTCAGTTGGGGGCTTCTTTCGATTTAAAGGAATTTCATGAACTAATTCTAAAAAATGGTTCTATACCCCTCACAGCTCTTGAAAAGGAATTTGAACTATGGTTAAGAGACCAAAAGTGATTTCTGCAAATACCATGAGTACGGGCATACAGTTGGAGGATGAGGATAAAATGCAATGGGAACATGAAGATTGGGTGGGGCACAAACTCGACCTTCCCATGCCATATGAGCCGGGAGCCGTTTACGAATACTCCTCTGGGGGCAGCAACCTGTTGACCGGGGTCATCCAAAAATCAGTTGGCACTTATCTTCCCCTTTTCTTTTATGAGGAACTATTGTTGCCCATGGAGATCCATGACTTTCAAATGCTGACATCGCCACAGGGGAGAGGATATTTGGCTGGCTCATTTTATATGCGGCCCATCGATTTTACCAAGTTTGGATTATTGGTGCTGAACAAGGGAACTTGGAACGGAGAACAAATGATTGGGGAATCCTGGATCGAAAAATCCACGACACCCCGCATAAAAGGAAGTTGGCCCAAAAATTCAGATTATGGGTATCTGTGGAGAGTATTGGAACGTGAAGTTGGCGGAAAACAGATGATGACCGTTGAGGCTTGGGGCAATGGAGGCCAGTTTCTCATCATCATTACGGAAATTGAAATGACCATTACCATGACAGGGGGCAACTATAATCTATTTCCGGACATGGAGGACCGTCCTTTTTCAATTTTAAACGAATACATATTGCCCGCTGTTCAATTAAAATAAGTACTTACATCATCAAATCAAAAAACTAGTTTAAATGAAGCCTAAGAAAATACTTAAAAGAATCCTATTGGCCCTATTGTTTTTGATCGCGGCCTTTGTGACCTACAGTCTACCACCAAGGGTTGGACATTCACAAAATTCGTATGCCAAGCCACTTAAGAAATCCAATCTACTGTCAATATCGTTTCAAGAAGAGTTGAGGAAGTTTGCACAGGACACGGCCACAAAATCAGAAGTTGTCATTGCGCTAAAGAACAACGAAATAATTTTTGAAAAAGGGGACACAAAAAAGCTGATCAACCTCCATTCTGCAAGAAAAAGCATTATGAGTCTCTTGATCGGTATTGCAAAAGAAAAAGGGATGTTGCAATTAGATGAAAGTTTGGGGAGTTTAGGTATTGATGAGAGCAAAACACCTTTGACAGAACAGGAAAAAACAGCGACAATCAAAGATTTACTCATGGCACGTTCCGGAGTGTATCTTCAGGCAGAGGCAGAAGTGGACTATGCCAGGGACAATCGCCCAAAACGGGAGCAATACAGACCAGGAGAGTTTTTCTTTTACAATAATTTCGATTTCAATGTTTTGGGAGCCATCCTTGAACAAAAAACAGGGAAATCAATCGGTGAATTTATGGAAGAACATTTAACCAAACCTATGGGAATGCAAGATTTTTCTGCTTCAAATGTGGTTTATGACAGTCCCTGGCCCATACCCAACAAATCCTTATCCGATTATCCTGTCTATTGGATATATATGAGTGCAAGGGATTTGGCTAAAATAGGCACTCTGGTTGCCCAAAACGGAAATTATGAAAACAAGCAAATTATATCTGCCGAATGGATGGATGAAAGCTTGAAGCCATATACAAAATTAGCTGACTTTAATTTGGACAAGGCTCCATTGGACGCTTACGGATATTTGTGGTGGCTTGATACGGATGAAAACCTGATTTGGGCAGATGGCTATGGTGGGCAATATCTTTTGATAGACCCTGCAACCAAGCTCGTATTTGTGCAACGGAATTTTACGGGAAATTCATTGATGTCCTCTGGACTTTTTTTATTGGACAAGCACCGGGATGCTTCGCACAAAAATGATTTGAAACATTTGTACGAGATAACAAAAAAGTATTTGGAAAAATGAAAAAACAGCTTCCAATAATCAACTTTGCTTTTCTGATTGTTTTGACCTGCTTTTACTTTTATGACAGACAGGTCAAGAATGTGGAAACATTCAAAGAAATTCAGGCAGAAAGGTTGAGCATCATAGGACCTGATAAGAATTTATATATCTCGATTAGCAATCCTGAAAGACAAGCCTTGGCCACTACCCATGGTATTCCACATAACCCAGGCTCAAAAAGGGATTTGCCGGGAATCATATTTTTTAATCGTGTTGGGGATGAAGTAGGAGGTATCTATTATGATGGAACTGATGAAGAGAATTTTGCAGGTATCACCTTTGATCAACAAAAGAATGACCAAATAATGGCCATTATGAAAGGTGAGTACCTGGAAGGGGGCGAGTGGAAAAGGTGGTATGGAATGTTCTTTAGGGAACGGTCTGACTCCATACGGGTTGAAAAATTATATGATCAGTTTCTTGAGAGGACGAAATCAATGACAAAAAAGGAAAAAGACACTGAATATTTGAAATTCAAAAAACACCTGGACTCCGAAATTAATGTGTACAGAATGTTTCTGGGTCGTGAAGAAAACAAGCATACCGGCTTGTTTATTTATGATTCAAAAGGAAATGAACGGATAAAGATCTACGTGGATGAATTGGACCAATCGCATTTTGAAATTATCGATGAGAACGGTTTTAAACAACCCCTTAAATAGTAACGCATGAAAAAAATAGTTTTATTCCTTCTGGTCATCCTTTCAGCATGTAAGGATAGAAAGAATGCAGAAACAATAGCCATAGGAGGGCATGGCGATTCTGTAGCACCAATTGAACATATAGAGAAAAACTTGGTCCCTGTTCATTACCTGACCGGGAGTACATATAAAAAATCTATCCAACAAATCATGAAAGCAGATCGTATTGCAGGAGTTAGTATAGCCTTCGTTGATAATGGAAAGATTGCCTGGCAAGGGACCTATGGATATTCCCAACTTGAAGATTCCACAGCGGTTACACCACATACGGTGTTTAATGGCGCTTCGTTAAGCAAGCCTGTGACCGCTATGGCGGCCTTGCGCTTGGTCGAGTTGGGTACCCTGAACTTGAACGAAAATGTCAATAATTACCTCGAGGGTTGGAAGGTACCCGAGAATGAATTTACCGCGCAGGAGAAAGTGACCCTTAAGCGACTCATGGGGCATACCGCCGGTTTTGACCGATATGTCCAATCGTCCTTCTATCCCGATGAAGCCCTTCCCACCATTACGCAAATGTTGACGGGAGCGTACCCCTCTGTGGATCCAGCTGTTTCCTTGATATACGTTCCTGGAGAAAAACAACTGTATTCAAATCCTGGGTATTCCGTTATGGAAAAATTAATTGAGGATGTCACCGACAAGCAATTCAATACGGTACTCACCGAATTGATATTTGAACCATGTGGCATGACCGAAAGTTCTTTTGAACAGCCAGTCCCCGATAGGTTGACCCAACAAATGGCCACAGGTTACTCCAATGATTTACAGCCCTATCCCTATAAGTTATTTCCGTATAAGGCAGCAGGAGGGATTTGGACCACCCCTACCGATTTGGCAAAGTTTTTAGCGACCGTATTGAAGGACCATCAATTGGGTTCGAACACCATTCTTTCACAGCAAATGACAGATAGCATATTTGCCAAGTCCCCAACACGATTGGGGTTTGCCAAGATCTACCATGATGAAAGTCAAGATGTTCTCATTGAACATTGGGGAAGTAATTCTGGATTTACCTGTTATATGGTCGCTTCCCCGAAGCATAATCAGGCTCTGGTCATTATGACCAACAGTGATAACGGGATGTCACTGATGAGTTATATCACCCGTGCCATGGCCGTGGAATATGACTGGGATTTTTTTCAACCTGTGGCATATGACCCCATAACATTGGATGCCTCTAGCTTGACGCGTTTTACGGGAACGTTTACAGGTGGGAATGAAGTTTTGGAATTTAGGGTGACCGCAGGAGAACTTCATTTGATTGCACCAATGGGCACTTCGCTAAAACTGGTTCCTGTGGCGGAAAACAGCTTCATTGATGCCAATGATCAAATACGTTATGACTTCTTGGACAATACGGATGGAGAGGTAGGTTTTGTGCGCATGACAAAAGCAGATGGCTACAATAATGATTATATCAAACAATGAGCAGATTGCAAAAGAAGTTCTTGATTTTTGTACTGGTGTTGGGTGTTTCCTTTGTTTATGGGCAAGTGAATCGGAATGAAATACCAACCATCAAAGGCAATCGGATATTGCGATCGGATGTCGACGAATTTATACGGCATCAAATGGACTCACTACAGGTGGCGGGCCTTTCCATAGCAATCGTCCGTAACAATACCATTGTTTATGAAAGAGCGTTTGGTTTTAAAAACATTGTCACCCAAGACGAGTGTACACCCAATACACTCTTTGAGGCATGCTCACTTTCGAAACCAGTATTTGCCTACTTTGTGATGTTGCAGGTCAAGAAAGGGTTGCTGGATCTGGATAGACCGCTCTACCACTATTTGCCAAACGAGGATTTGGCAGATGATGTCCGTTATAAACGGATAACGGCCCGAATGGTTTTGTGCCATACTTCCGGTTTGCCCAATTGGAGGGAAAATACCGGTGGGAAATTGAAACTTTTGTTTGATCCAGGATCCAAGTTCGGATACTCCGGGGAAGCTTACCAGTACTTGAAGGATGTACTCAAAAGAGTGTTGAATGTGGATGAGGTTGGCCTGGATGACCTGTTCCAGGAAGCGGTTGTTCAACCATTGGAACTGGAAATGATGCGTTTTACATGGCAAGATGTATTTGCGTCAAAAAAAGCCTATGGACATCGGGATGGGATTCCGACACAGAATGGCCCCAAAGCATTACGGAAGGGGGAAAATACCTTTGGCGCAGCCTACAGCTTGCATACCACAGCTACCGATTATGCCAAATTTTTGATTCATTTGATGGATAGGGACAAGTATAATGATGAATTTGTACAACAGTGGTTGTCCCTGCAAATGGATATGCCGAATGAAGAAGGCGAGATGCATCGAAGCTTGATTTTTCCAGTGAAACAGGTGGGGGAGACCATACGTTATTATCACTCTGGAAACAATGGTGATTTTAGGGCGTATTGTCATTTTTATAGGAGCAAGGGATACGGTCTGGTCATGTTCAGTAACAGTGATGTATTTTTTTCCTCTGGATGTGCCCAACGCATCATCGAGTTTTTGAACGATAAATGGTTTTATATGTGATGGACGGGTGATTTGAAGCCGCCGTATCCTTGCCCCCTTGTCCAAAATGTTTGTCATCTTAATCGCGTGTTTTAGGGGGCAAAATATCGTTTATGGTTTGAAGTATCTCCATATCATCCCCCCCTTTTTGTAATGCCATTAAAGGATCAAACATAGGAGGGAGAAGGATTGCTCCAAAATATCCTCTTTTTTTAAGGGATTTGTAACCATTTCAAAAGTCGTCTTGTCCTATGGATGTGAATTCACCAAAAAAGACGAATTATCAATTTAAAATCACATAGAAATGATTACTGTTACATTAAAACGATTTTACCTTTTCCTATTTACACTGACCTCTTTTTCAGGTGTAAACGGATATGCCCAACAGAAAACCATCCATACCATGTATGGAAAAAGTGTTGCGCCCGCTGAACTTACCGAGGGCATCAAAAAGATTATGGAACAACATGATGTCCCTGGTCTATCCATTGCCGTGATCAATGACAATGCATTGGTCTATCACAATGCCTTGGGGGTCTCCAATATCGAGACCAAAGAGCCTGTGGACGGCCAAAGTATCTTTGAGGGTGCTTCCCTGTCCAAACCCATATTTGCCTATTTTGCCTTGAAAATGGTGGAGGAAGGAAAATTGGACCTCGACCGTCCACTTTACGAGTATTTACCACATCCTGGTTTTGCAGATGAATCCCAAGAGGATGCCAAGTTGATTACGGCACGGATGGTGTTGGCCCATCAAACGGGGATGCCCAATCATGCCCATGGTAAAAAGATAACGTTGGCCTTTAAGCCAGGGACTGGATTTGAGTATTCCGGGGAGGCTTATCAGTATTTGGCCGCAGTACTTGGTATGCAAAATAAAGTGGGCTGGAAGGAAGGTCTGAACGATTTGTTTCAAAAAAAGGTAACTAAGCCTTTGGGTATGTCCCATTCAACCTTTGTTTGGGATGAATATATAGCTGAGCATAAGGTATATGGACATGATGAAGAGGATGGAACGCCCAAACATAGGGTGCCGTCAGAAGGTTATTGGGAAGATGGTGTGTTTAGTG
Organism: Flagellimonas abyssi; assembly: GCF_019457905.1. Taxonomy (GTDB): domain Bacteria; phylum Bacteroidota; class Bacteroidia; order Flavobacteriales; family Flavobacteriaceae; genus Flagellimonas; species Flagellimonas abyssi. The sequence continues at coordinate 13,862 of NZ_JAHZSV010000026.1, forward strand.
CCTATTCCAGTCTGCACAGTGAGGCCAAGGAGTATGCCCGGTTTGTCATCGCCATGTTGAAAGAAGAGGGCCTCAAAAAGGGGACATTTAAAGAGATGCTTAAAGAGCATGCCCATTTTGATGAAGATAACCCCTTGCGCAAGGAGGTCGGTCAGACCGGATGGGGTCTTGGATTTGCCCAAAAGCGTACCTCGGACATGACCATGCACCTGCACACGGGGAACAACCATGATTTTCAGGCCTATGTCATGTTCGTTCCGGAAAAGAAATATGGATTGGTGGTGTTTACCAACAGTGCCAAGATGATTGAAGTGGTGAAAGGTCTATCACAAATTTTGGGCCCACAATTCTAAAAAGGATACCTTGAATGGAAATTAAGTGTCTTTTGGGAGCTGAATAAAAACTAATTGATAAAATTAAATAGTATGGAAAATTTTCAAGATGCCATAGGGGCGGTAGTCCTGATGTCGGGATTGGTAGTGGTTACTTATATCATTGCACGATATACCTATCTGGTCAAAAAGGCCATGATCGAAAACGGGCTTGCTTCGCCCGAGAAATCGAAGCGAATCATGTTCATTGATTTTGGATGCATATTGGGGGGCATTGGCCTTGGCCTGATGGTTTCCTCCGTTTTTAGTGCCATGGAAATGGATGAGAATACCACCGACCTTTTGGTGTGGGGAACCATTTTGATATTCGGTGCCGTAGGCATGGTCCTGGCCCATTTTTTAAGGAACAAATTTGGAGGTCAGGGATAACGATATCGATGCTAAATTGATCGATAGGGTCAAAGAAGGCGATGATGGGGCTTTTGTCCAGCTAGTAGACAAATACAAAGACCTTTCCCTTTCTTTGGCCCATTCCATCGTGAAGGACCGGGACAAGGCAGAGGATGTACTGCAGGATGCCTTTATCAAGGTATATAAAAAGGCAGGCAGTTTTAAGCAGCAATCCGCTTTTTCCAGTTGGTTGTACCGCATCGTTGTCAATACGGCCTATAATCCCTTTAAAAGGAAAAGAAATATCTGGAATTGGATGATTCCACCATCGTGTTGAACCGCATAGAGGAAAATGCCGATCCGGGCATGATTCAAGAGGGAGATCAGAAAAAATATATTATGATGGCCCTGGAACGGTTACGACCGGACGAGGCTTTGATGCTCAGGCTCCATTACCTTTGTGGATATACGGTATCAGAGATTCAAGAAATTACCGGGTTTGGCAACTCCAAGATCAAGGTGGACCTGTATAGGGGCAGAGGCCATATGAAAGAGGCCCTTATGGATTTATTGGGGGATCGAGTAAGCGATCTTTTGTAATGGATAATAAAAACAAATACAATGGAAGACAAAGCGTTCAAAAAAATAATGGTACAGAGCAAAATGGAAACCTCTGAGGGGTTCACGGATGACCTGATGAAAAAGCTGGCATCAAGAAAAGCGGAACGTCCCGCATTGATACAAATAGCGCTTCGACCAGCGATTTGGGGTTTGGTGGTTATTGGCTTGGCCGTGTTGGCCATTCTTTTTCTAGTGCCCACGAACTCTTTTGCCATTCTCAATACGGTCCATATAGGGAAGATGCCCCTCGTGGTTGGACTGATATTCTTGTTTCTGGCCGGTATCAACCATATACTTCGTCTTACATATAATGTGGAATCCTACAATCAATTCGCCAAATAATAATATATGGATTATCAGCGTATCTTGCCCTGTAGGGAGTTAAAGGATTATATCAGTTATTTCTGGGTGGGGACTTGGGATGTAAACCTACCGGCAAACGAAATGTACTATGTGGTTGCCAACAGTCTTGTCGAAATTTCATTTGCCTTTGAAGGAAATCAACGGGAGGACGACCTTTTGTTCACGGTCGTGCAGGGTCAGACCCATCGGCCACAACAGTTCAAAGTGGATGGTTTTTACCATGTGATAGGCGTCTGCTTGCATTCCTTTGCCATCCCCAGGCTTTTTAATATTTCGGCTACGGAATTGTATCTGGGGTTTCTGACCTTGGAAACCTTCTTGGGACAGGCAGGTAGGGAGCTTACAGAGAAGATGGCTTTGGCCGCTACTACCGCGAAGCGTATTGCCATTTTGACCGATTTTTTCAAGTCATTGGTAAGGAAACGACAGAGGGAGGATCAATTGATTACCCAAGCCGTACGGGTTATTAAAGATGAGGGAGGATCTACACGGATCAATGAATTGGCTCAAGAGTTCTGTCTGTCGGAAAAACAATTTAAAAGACGATTTAAGGCCAGTACGGGCTTCAATCCCAAACTGTTTAACCGGGTCGTTCGTTTTGAGTCCGTGATCAAGACCAATCCAGACTGGAACAATCTCACCGAAGCGGCTCACAACAATGGGTATTTTGATCAATCACATTTGAACCATGACTTCAAAACATTTACAGGGTTTAGCCCAACGGATTTTTATAAGCTGAGTACATAATTTGGTCAATTTTTTGGAGAGCCCGTGGCGTTTGAAAATTTACTTAAAAAAGTCTTTTGTTCATTGCTAACGGTATGTTAACGATTCTATCAGTATGTTATTTTCTATATTTCTTGATCAAGGTATTTTTGGTTTTAACCATTGGAAGCGATACAAAAGGGTTATAGGGGTTGGTGTTGCTTGTTTTGTTGAATTCCTATGAAGAGATGGGGAATGAAACAAAGATGATCTTAAAATGTCCCTTTTTTACAAGCCTGGTATATACTACCCTCTATAGTTTTGTTACCGGTTTTGATACTGCATTTGTCGTTGTTTACGGCGGTGCCGGGTGCATTGCATCAACATTAACTATGAACAGAACGATTGCTCCCACATCGACTATGAACAGGATATCTTCCTTGGATTTTCTGTGGGGGATCGCCATTTTGGACATTCTGCTCATCAATATCGAATCTTTTGCTTATCCCAATCCATTGGAGAAGTTATGGAGAACGTTGACCTATAAAGCAAATAAGGAATAATGAACAAAAAAATGTTATTGGTAGGGATTGCCCTTGTATTGGTTATCATACCCCTTTTGGGATATGATTTTGATTCGGACACTGGAGTGGAACGATATCAGAATGGACAATTGGAATCCACTCGGGACGTATATGTCGATAGTATCGTGAACTATATCAAGCACAATTACTCGATTTTAGCACTTCGCAATTCCACGATTATTGATGGTACCGGAGCCCCTCCCAAGGAAGAGCAAACGATTATTGTCAGATCGGGAAAATTTCACCTGATCGGAAATGATGATGAGGTGACCATCCCTAGAAATGCAATCGTGATGAACATGCGGGGGAAAACGATCATTCCAGGCCTGGTCGGTATGCACAACCATCTTCATATTCCAGGTTTTCCCGACGTTGGTGAAGTTGCGTCCAAACTGTATTTGGCCGCTGGGGTGACGACCATACAGACCTGTGGGGCCACCGATGCGGGGAAAGAGCTTTTGCTGTCCGATGAAATTGAGCGAGGGAAAAGAGTAGGGCCCAATATTGTTCCGAGCGCCCCTTTTGTAAATGGTCCCGGGGGAAATCCGAACATGATCATACCAAAGAATTGGGGGCATTTGAAGGATACCATTGGCTATTGGTTGAACAGGGGTGTTAAATGGATCAAGGTCTATAGAAATGTTGACCCGGATGATCTTGAGGTAATCATTGATATGGCGCACAGTAACGGGGCAAAGGTCCGTGGGCATTTGTGCTCCGTTACCTTCGAAGAGGCCACCAATTTTGGAATCGATGGCATCGAACATGGATTGAACAGCGCAAGCGATTTTCGTACCGATAAGGCTTACGGTCTTTGCGGGGGAGGTAGGGAATATATGGATCAATTGGACATGAATGACCCGAAAGTCACAAGCTTGCAACAACAAATGATCGATATGGGGGTGTTTTTGACATCCACATTATCGATATATGAGGCCAGTGTACCCGGTAGGATTTATTTGGACGATCGGGCCAAATCGGTCATGTCCCCCTATTTGATAGGTCGATATGAGGAGCGGTTGAAAGAGGCTCAACGGCATAGGGATGATATGACCAGGGAGTTGCGTTTGAAACGTATCATGGCCTTTGAGCGACAATACTTCAAAATGGGCGGTCTTTTGTGCAGTGGAGTGGATGCCGGTAGACATATTGTTCCCGGTTTTGGGGATCAACGAAATTTTGAGTTGCTGCGCGAAGCTGGTTTTAAAACAGAGGAAGCAATCCAGGTCATGACCGGAAATGGGGCCAAGGTACTTGAAAGAAATGATATTGGTTCGATAGCGGTTGGGAAAAAGGCGGACTTTGTCATTTTGGACGGGTCCTTGGTCAACGATACCTCGGTAATCCATAAGGTCAATACGGTATTCAAGAATGGCTTGGGCTATGATCCCGGTAAACTGATTGGGGATGCCCAAGGTAAATTTGGTCTCGAATGAAACGGGAGCGTTTGATGCTGGTCATATTGGTGGTGGTCGTTCCCTTGATGTTTGCTGCCTCACTGTCCTATTTTGGACCACCTGCCTTGGCGTATCTCGGTCAAGATAGCCCAACAATGACCCCAAAAATATTCGCCCCTGGGGTTATTTCCCAAAAAGATGTCTCCGAGTTTGGATCTGTTTTCAATCAGGAGGGAACGGAGTTGTTTTATGGGGTCGACCTCCAAGGTAGATCTGAAATTCGTTACACTTATCTTAAAAATGGTGAATGGACAAAACCTGTGGCCCTTTTGTCGGATAGCCTTGTGAGTTACAATGATCCATTTCTTTCTCCCGACGAAGATCGACTTTATTTTATTTCCAATTATTCGGGTGAAGACCAACCGCCCAAAAGTGATTATGATATGTTGTATATCAAAAGGGGGGGGAAGCACTGGGAAACAAAGGTTTATAATGTGGGACCCAACATCAATACGGATAGGGATGAATACTATATGTCCTTTGATGAAAGGGGTACCGTTTATTTCTCTTCCAATTTTAATGCGTCCGTGCATCGGGAACATGATTTTGATATTTATGCCTCCAGCGTTGTTGATGGCGACTTCCAACCCTCCATTCTTTTGGATGAGGCCATCAACACCAATGCCTATGAGGCCGATGTCTTTGTGGCTCCGGACGCTTCTTATATACTATTCTGTGGGATAAGGGACAATGGCTATGGGCAAGGCGATCTGTACATCAGCTTTAAAGATGAACATGACAACTGGACCAAAGCGGTAAACATGGGAGATGATATCAATACCGGGTTTCATGAACTGTGTCCTTTTGTGACCAAGGATGGTCAGTATTTGTTTTTTACCAGAAACCAGGACATTTACTGGGTAGATGCTGACATTATTGAAAAGATTAGAGCGCCTTTGGGAAGAAGTTTAATAATTCAAAATAAAAGCTGATGTATCATCCAAGACTTTATGGGAGGTATTATGATATGGGTTTCAAGTATGGGAAACTGTTATACGAAAAGGTAAATTTTGGTGTACCCATTATAAGTAATGAAAAGATGGATTTTGGATTGAAATCCTATCAGATGCTAAGGGAATACTACCCCGAGGTCATTGAAGAAATTGAGGGGTTTGCATGTGGGATACAAGATCGACCCGAAGTTTTGGGTGCCTTTTTACTCAGTCTTGGGGTTTTTGATACCACGGGACAGTGCAGTGTTTTTGCCTGTAGGAACAAAGAGGATGTTATTATTGGACGCAACTATGATATGCGTTATGACTTTAAAAAGTTCACCGAAAGTTCATTGATTGCCCCAATGGACAGGTATGCCTATATCGGGCAATCCGATGTATTTATAGGCCGATCGGACGGGATCAATGAAAAAGGACTGTTCATTGCGATGTCCTTTGTCAATGGAACGAAGGTCCAGCCGGGAATTGGATTCCATTTTATTATCAGAAAGGTGTTGGAGAACTGTAGCGTTACCCAGCAGGCCATTGAAGTTGTTCAGCAGGCCAATATCTCTACGGCCTGTAATTTTCTCATTGCGGATCGTATGGGTGAGCTGGCCGTTGTGGAATCATGTCCCCAAGGAAGTTTTGTGAGAAGGCCCGGAGCAGGAGAACAGCATCTATTTATCACCAATCAGTTCCAAAGTGCGGAGATGAAAGCGTTCGAGGCAGAAGGAGTAGCCTGGAGCAAAAGCGCCGAACGCTATCAAGGAATGGAAACATTGCTTGGTGGCATGGATGGTATGGACCTACAGAAGGCCAAAGCAATCTTATCCGATGGTTGTGTCTGCCTGGATTTAAAAAAAGAGCGCTTTGGGACCATATGGTCCGTTGTATCCAATTTGAACAAGGGCATCATTGAAAGGGCAGAGACGAAACCGAGGATGAATAATTACAAACAGGATACCCGACTGGCGTGGTGGCTACAAAAAAGAAGTCGGTCCTAATGGATCCAATAGAGCAAATGAAGTTAGAATGATAAAAACAAAGAAGGACAAATGGGGAATGAAAACATAAGGTCAAAACTATTTTTTAAGCGGGCCATTTCAGGGAACCTGGTGGTGCAAGGTATTCGCTATGCTCAGGACAAGTTTCTTTTGATGCTACTGATGCTATGTTTTTTCCAAAACGGTAGAGCACAGGACAAAACAATTTCCATCACCATAGACGATATCCCGAATACCGAAATGTACGAGCAGAATGGATTCCGCTCGGACCTGCTGTTGATGTTGGACGCCCTTGACGTTCCCTTCACCATTTTCATCAATGAGGACAAAATATATAAGACACGATTCCGGGCCAAGAACGAAAAATTATTGGAAGCATGGATAGCGAATGCACAGTCCTTAATTGGAAACCATTCCTATAGCCATCCCAGGTATTCCGAAGTGGGGTATGAGGCCTTTATGGCAGATGTGGTCAAAGGCGAGGAACTGTCCAGGGACTTGGCCATCAAATATGACAAAGAGCTTCGGTATTTTCGCTTTCCCTTCAATGATATGGGGAAAGATTCCCTTCAACACCATCGGATGAGAGACTTTATGGAGTCCAGAAATATGGTCATCACACCCTTTACCATTGAAAGTTCCGATTGGATGTTCGATGTGGTTTACCGATATTATCTCGAACAAGGGGAGCTGGAAAAGGCCAAGGCCATTGGGGAAGCATATGTGCAAAAGACCATGGCGATGGTGGAACATTTTGAAACCGTTGCCCAAACCGAGCATGGGCGCCCCATGAGCCATATCTATCTCTGTCATGACAATCGGTTGAACACGGATTACCTAGAAGAAATCATCATACGGTTAAAGCAGCAAGGTTACGATATTGTAGACCTTGATCAATCTTTGGAGGACCCATTGTATCAACTCCCGGATCATTACTATAGAAAATGGGGGGTCAGTTGGTTGTACCGTTGGATGGCATCCCAAAAAATCAGGGTTTCATGGATGAAACAGGAACCCAGCCTCAAGGATATTGAGAGCACCTATCATGAAATAATCAAAAAACGACAGTAAATACGTAACCTTATTTAAACGATCAATGGACATGAATACATGTATAATCAGAAAATTCAAAACAGTTTTTTTAGTCTGTTCCCTCATTTTTTTGGGAGCCTGTAGTAAGGATGATAACGGAGATGGTGGGCAACCTGTTGTCCCTATAATTAGTGATTTTGCCCCGACCAGTGGTCAGGTAGGGGACGAGGTCACTATAAATGGTAAACATTTCAGTACCACGGCCAGTGGGAACGCGGTGAAGTTCAATGACATCAAGGCCACCGTAAAGACGGCCACGAAGACCCAATTGATAGTGACCGTACCTGAGGGGGCAGCAACTGGAAAGGTCTCCGTAACCGTTAATGGGGAGGTTGGGACCAGTTTAACCGATTTCACCGTGTTGTTTTCCCCGAAGATTACCGTTCTTTCTGTGGACAATGGTTATGTGGGGGACCAGGTGACCATCGAGGGGGAAAACTTTGATGCCACCACCAGTGGCAATGAGGTTCTTTTTAACGGTACTTCAGCAACAGTGACCAGTGCCACGGAAACCGCTTTGGTGGTGACCGTGCCCGAAGGGGCCACAACGGGCAATATCAAGGTGACCGTCAATGGCATGACCACCACAAGTAGTGAAGTGTTTACGGTCAACCAACCACCAAGCATCAGTGGTTTTTCGCCCTTAAGCGGAATTATTGGTGAGGGAATCACCATTGAAGGTGAACATTTCAGCGCTACGGCTTCGGAGAACGAAGTTCTTATTAACGGTATGGTTGCCAATCTCATATCGGCTTCTGAGACCACATTGGTAGTGGTGGTTCCTGAAGGGGCCAGTACAGGAAAAATCAGTGTCACTGTCGATGGAAAGGAAGTGATCAGTGGTGAAGACTTTGCGGTCCTGCCCCTGAAACAAATCGAAGCAGGAGGATATCATACCTTGATGGTAAAATCCGATAATACCTTGTGGGGATTCGGTTGGAATTACCAAGGCCAGTTGGGTGTTTCCGGTCAGGACAGGTATTTGAAGGCAGTTCATATCATGTCTGATGTCAAAACAGTAGCAGCGGGTGAAAGACATACTTTGATTCTAAAAACCGATAATACCTTGTGGGCAACCGGTCGCAATACGTCGGGTGAACTGGGCGATGGTACCCAAACAAATGTCTTTGTACCCAAGCAAATCATGACAGATGTCCAGGCTATTGCGGCTGGACAGGCACATTCATTGATTTTAAAAACAGACAACACCCTTTGGAGTACTGGGAGTAATTCTTTTGGACAATTGGGCAATGGCGGTTCGGGAAACATACATGTTGATTGTCAACAAGTAATGACAGATGTCAGGGCCATAGCTGCAGGGGCTGCCCATTCTTTGATCGTAAAGGAGGACAATACCTTATGGGTTACCGGATTCAACGGATATGGGCAGTTGGGTGACGGTACCCTTGTTCATATTTCTACTCCTAAGCAAGTGATGTCCGATGTGCTAATGGTTTCGGCAGGGCACAGTCACAGTTTGGTGATTAAAACAGATAAGACCTTGTGGGGTATGGGCCATAATGAATTTGGACAATTGCGGGGTAATGAAACAGAAAACGTTCTCATACCAAAACAAATCATGGCCGGTGTTGCCAAGGTATCCGCAGGATATGTGTATACGCTGATATTGGATCAGGATCAAACCTTATGGGGATTGGGCAACAATGAACATGGACTTTTGCATTCTGGAACCACCGAAGTTTCCAATTTTGCCCCAGTACAGATAATGGGGAATATCAAACTACTGTCTGCCGGTAGTGTTCACAGTATGTTATATAGGGAGGACAATACCTTATGGAGTGCAGGAAGCAACAGTTATGGTCAATTGGGAGATGGGTCTACTACTTCCTCCACCAATTCTGTTGGGGTGGAAATACCTTGAATTTCAGTTGATGTTATACTTGAATGTTGGCCACCTCTTCTAAGCATCGACTATTAATTAGAGACGTATGAAAACTTTTTTTTTCAACAATTCAAGACCGATATTGCTTGTACTTTTATTAGCCATGGGCCATATTGATTCTTTGAGTGGACAAAATGTCCTCTTTTCGGAGATAAGATATTTGATTGATCACGTCAATGTAGTGGATGTCAAGAAGGAAGAGGTGCGTCCCGACCAAAGTATTTTGGACTCAAAAGGAATCATCGAATCCGTAAGGAACTCCTTTGGGGTAGATGTAAATGATTTTAAAACGGTCATTGGTGCCCAAGGGAAATATCCTTTTCCGGGTCTTAGGGATATGCATTCCCCTAAGCGAGGGAATCGTATGCCCTCCTTTATTAACAGGGAATGTATGATACCGTTTTTTATCGCCAATGAGGTAACCGGAGTTCGCGATATTGTCCTTGGTGGACGCATTCCCCTTCGTAGGTCAGAGGCAGATGCGTCCCGTAAAGGATTGCGCAGTTTGGAACATGCACGTGATCTGTTGTTTGAAGGATTTTTTAACGCCGAGGACTTTCGGCAATTGGCCATGTCCCAAGACCCTTCAGCGGAATGGATGCAGGCGATAGTCGGTCTATACGATCCGGATCGGACAGCAGATATTTCTGAGATCATGGTCAAGAACGATACATGGTATGTGCCCACCCACGTGAAGTGCAAAATGGAGACATTTGATGACGCCCCCAGTTTTATTGAGGATGCCAGAAATCAATATAGCCTCACCATGCTTTTGGATGCTTGGAATGCCGATGCTGATCGGGTGGTCGCCTTGGATTCCACAGCATATGGAAGGGAAGCTTATCGAAAGTTTTACCGAATGGGATTGGAAATCACCATGGAGGCCTTTGACGCTGGGATACGGATCTTAGTGGGAACCGATGTTGGCGACAGTTATGTATATCCCGGATTTGCTGTGCATGATGAGTTGGAAGAACTGGTGTTTGCCGGATCGACCCCTATGGAAGCCTTTCGTGCGGCTACAATCGATACAGCTGAATTTTTAGGTATGGAAGGGCAATTTGGAACCATTGTAGCGAGAAGGGAAGCTGACTTTTTGCTATCGGATGCGAATCCTGTTCGGGACATTGGTCTTACCAAGGATATCCATGTACTAATTTGTAGAGGGGGCAGTACCTAAATCGGGATCGACTTGATGGCATGTTGGAAAGTATTAAATCATTGCCGTTTGGCAACTAATTCAAATAATCATGATGAAAAAAAAGATGTTTGTGCTTTTAATGGTTTTGGGAGTATTTGTTCGAAGCAGTGCCCAAGTACCTGAACCAGTAAATCAAACCATCATACGTTTGACCGTGGTCAAGGACGGGGATAAAATCCTAATCCGAAAAACCCCGTACGGGTGGATGACCCCGGCAGTTTATTTTAAAGAACCGCAAAGCATACAAGAGGTTATTGATAAAATGGCGGGAAGCTATGGTGTTCAAATTTCCGGGATTGGTCTAAGGGGACTGTTTACCTATACCTATGATTTTAAGCCTACCGCTGATATACGCCAACTTTATGTGGCCAATTATGTCCGTGGGACCTTGGTGCCGCCATCCAAAAATGAGGAAGTGTATTGGATGCCGATAGAGGAGGCCTTGGGCAAATTAGGTGCAACGGTACCGGCATTAAAGGAAATGACCAAACAAATCTTGGATAAACCCGACAAGGTATGGGGAGGAGCTTTTAATCTTTTTAAAGTAAATGGAAATATGAAATCAAGTATGGTAGAGGACTTTTATCCATTGGCCGGTATGTAATGGATAAATCAAAAATCCTTAGTAACCTCCCAATAATTTTCAAAAATAAAACGGTGTTTAAAAAAATGATCTGTTACCTATTTAGTAAGATGCGATTGTTCACATATAAACCAATTATGATGCTTTGTGCAATTATGCTCTTGGGAATGTTCTTTAATGGAACCTTTGCACAAGATATGGATATCAATAGGTTGGATACCTATTTCAATACCTTGGAAAGCAATGACAAGTTCATGGGCAGCGTGGCTATTCTAAAAGATGGCAAGGTTGTCTATGATAAGCAGGTGGGATATTCCAATTTGGAATTGGAACAACAACCGGATGTAAACACAAGCTATGGGATCGGTTCTATTTCCAAGGTATTTACCGCTGTCCTGATTTTTAAGGCCATTGAGGAGGGGATGCTCGATCTGGATGGAACCATTGAAGGGTATTTTCCTTCGATAATAAATTCGGAAAAGATTACCATTGCCCAATTATTGAGCCATCGAAGCGGTGTGTTCAATTTTACCGATGATAAGGAAAACTACCTCAGTTACCATACTTCCCATAAATCCCCCGAGGAAATGGTCAACATCATAGCGCAAGGGGGAAGTATGTTTGAACCGGGGGATAAAGGGGGGTACAGCAATTCCAATTATGTATTGCTCTCCATTATTTTGGAAAAGGTGTACGGGCAGTCCTATGCAGCGATTTTGTGGGAGCAACTGATCGATCCGCTAGGACTTGCCCACACGTATTTTGGAGGTCCTATGAATGGGAACCAGAAGGAGAGCCTTTCCTATACGTATGAGGGCCGATGGAAACTCATGGAGGAAACAGATCCTTCCATTGGATTGGGAGCGGGGGGTATTGTTTCTACCCCGTCGGACCTATTGGTCTTTGCTGATGCCCTGTTTACGGGTGGCCTATTGTCCAAGGCAAGCCTGTCCAAAATGAAGACCATACGGGAGAATTTTGGGATGGGACTGTTCAAGATAGCTTATAATGATCATGTCAGTTATGGTCATAATGGTGAGATTGACGGTTTTATTGGGGCTATGCGATATTTTGAGGACGATAAGTATGGTTTTGTTGTCCTATCCAATGGATTGAACTATACCTTGAACACCATAACGGTCACCATGGTCAATGCGCTTTACGGTAAGCACTATGATATCCCGGACTTTAGGGTGTACCATCCTAGGGCTAAGGAATTGGACGCCTACCTTGGCGTGTACTCCAGTGAATCCTTTCCTGTAAAATTATCGATTACCAGATCAGGGAAACAATTATTTGTACAAGCCCCAGGAGATGCAAAAATGAAGATGGTAGCCACTGCAAAAGGTGAATTTAAATATGAACCTGCGGGGATTGCGATCAGGTTTTTCACTGAAAATGGTCAATTGGCCATTATCCAAGGCGGGAAAACACATGTGCTGACACGGGAGTAACTAAAAATTTATATGAAATACGTACATGATGAAATTTGTTAATCGTAGGGATACCATGGCCGGGCTATTGATTTTACTGGGCCTTGTGGTGGGAATCTTGAGTATTGCCCCTGCCGTGGACAGTGAGGATTTTCTGACCAATGTGGTTGTTGATCCCATAGGAGTACAACTTAGTGCGCTGTTCCAATTCATTCTGTTTTTGACTTATATGGGGTTTGCGATTCTTTTATTTCCCATTTTGCAAAAAATAGACAGGGATCTGGCCCTTGGCTTTTTAAGCTTTCGAATCATTGCCGGTTGTATTTTGATTTTTGGTATCATGGTCATGCTTGCCATTCTGGCCCTAGGGCAAGAATTGGAGCTTTTTGGAAGTGGAAATGTTGGGGTCGGGCAGGCCGTAGGCCAGATGTTAAAGGTAATCAGGGATCAAACCAATCATGTTTTTATGGTCTTTGCCCTTGGTACGGGAAACCTGATGCTTTATTGGATGTTGCTTCGTTCGGATTTGTTACCGGACTGGCTTCCGTTATGGGGTTTGTTTGGCACCATGTTGTCCATTTCCGCTAGCGGGTTTTTATTGTTTGAATATGTGGAGGTAATCACTCCGGAATATTTGATGATGAATGCTCCAACGGCACTTTTAGAACTGGTGTTGGGGATTTGGTTGTTGACCAAGGGGTTTAAGGTGAACAAAGGAGGTGAAGGGCATGTTTTGTAAAATGGTCTGAAAGTATTGAAATATGTCTTGCGTATATGGGTGAATGATATACTATGGGTTTACCCATTTAAAAAAATAGTGGTCTACGCTTGGATTACCTTGGCTGTTGATGCGATGGGAAGGACAGTTGGCCCATTCCCTTGCCCCGGCACGAAGGTATATTTTCCTTGTCTTTCGGCTTCTATTTGGGCAACTTTACGGGGAATAAAGGCGTGGAAACAGTGCATATTGAGTTTGGAGACAAAATAGGTGAGGTAGAGAACAATTTTCCTCCTAACATGATGACATGTTTTTGCAGAAAATTTCCTTGGACAGCCCCTGTGTTTTGGGTGAACCAGGAGCCGTATTTTTAATCATAGGTATTGCCTTGTTTTGAGAAAACCAGGAAGTGATCGGTATGATAGGAACAAGAAGTTTGGAACCCTTAAAAAATGAGGTGTATGCCTTGGAAGATTTGTTGAAAAACATTCTAAAAATATCCGATGCAATGGGCAACCTTTTGTGTGTCCGTTAATCAAATATGTAAATCATTTAAACATAAAAATCGCTATGAAAAAAAATGTTTTGGCTTTTGCCGGTTGGGTTTGTTTTGCCTTAATTGTAGTATCCTGTGATTCGGATCAGGGTAATGCTTGTCCCAAGGATTTTGTGGGTGCATTGACCGGGCAGGAAGAACAGTTGGTCGGTACATGGGTATTGTCCGAGATAACTTCGGAATCTGCAATTGACCTGACCGATGATGAAGAGCAGAACCCTTCGACCGATCTGTTCGAACAATACTCCGAATGTGACCGGGATGCTTCCTATATTTTTGATGATGACCGAACCTATCGTTACGATCTAGGTCAACGTGTTGGAGATTGTGATTATCCTATCACTGCAACGGGATCTTGGAAATTCAGTGCCCAAATATTGAGCCTAACTTCAACTTGTAGCATTCAGACCGCTCCATTGAAGTTGAACACAGAGGGAGATACTTTTACGTTTTCAGAAGTATACAAGCTAAAGGATGTTCATGGAACAATCATCCAGACCAAAATAGTATTTACCTATTCGTTGGCCCCATAGTTGAAGTGCATGGGGTTCCCAATGGTTGGTTAGGCGGAGTAAGTTGTAGATATCGGAGATATTGTTGTTGGCTTTTTCCCATGATGGAAGGCTAGATTTCCACCATTTTTATGAATAAGTTTCAGTTTCAGGGATAGGAAGGTAAAAGTCTGTTTTAATCCGGTTTAGATTGACCAGAAGGAAGTTCCATGCGTTTCAAAATGTTATTCAATGACGACCATTAGAATCAAAATTATATGAGCAAACGGATGAAAGCTGTTACCCTAAATAAGTACGGGAAACCAGATGCACTTCAGTTGGTAGATATTGAAATGCCTATACACAAGGAGGATGAGGTCTTAATAAAAATTGATGCCATACCCGTTACCACGGAGGATCCGTTGCAACGAATGGGGAGGCCATACTTTACCAGATTGATTTTGGGTTTTACTAAACCTAAAAACCCGATTTTGGGCGCTGAATTTTCAGGTGAGATAGTATCGATTGGCAAGAATGTTGCCCAATTCAAGGTAGGTGATAAGGTTTTTGGACATTCCGGAAAAGGACTGGGATGTTATGCAGAATATGTCTGTGTTCAAGAAAAGGGGCTGTTGTTAAAAAGGCCGAAGAAGATTAAGTATGAGGAATTGGCGCCGGTATGTACATTTATGGCCGCTTGGAACTTTATGGTGTCTCTCGCTGAAGTAAAACCTAACCAAAAGGTGCTTATCAATGGTGCTTCAGGAACCGTTGGTACCGCCGCTGTTCAAATAGCAAAATCATTTGGTGCACAGGTCACCGGGGTTTGTAGCACCTCTATGATGGCAGTGGTCCGTTCCTTGGGTGCCGATAAAGTTATCGACTATAGCTGCAATACCTTCACTGAAAATGGAGAGATTTATGATATCATTTTTGATGTTGCCAACAAGACTTCATTTAAAAAATGCTTAAACTCCTTGAGTGAAACGGGTGTCTATTTGAATCCAGTGCTTTCCATAGGAATTATTAGGCAGATGTGGTGGACCAAAGTGTTCTGTAAAAGGAAGGTGCTGTTTTCTGCAACAGGTCTCTTACCTATTTCCAAAAGAAAAGCATACCTTGCACAACTGTCCAAATTGTTTGCGGATGGAAAATTGAGAACGATTATTGACAAAAGATATCCTCTCGATCAAATGGTTGAGGCGCACCGATATGTTGAAAGTGGGGTAAAAAAGGGAAATGTCATTGTTGATCTGAATTGGAATTCCAATTCCAATTCCAATTCATGAAGACAGTACTTCCAAAATTCAATCGATAAATGACTCAAATTAACCATCAAGTTCAATTAAGCCATGGTGCTACCTAAAGACGTTTTACAAAAGTCATCAGATCTTCGGAGGCGTCCAATCCCAATTTTTTTTTCAATCGGTTCCTTACCACTCTTAGGCTTTCCTTTTTTACCATCATGATTCGCGAAATATCCGATGAGGTCATGCCTATCCTAATATAGGCCAAGTGCTTCATATCCTTTTGGGATAGTGCCGGGTAATGCATGGATAAGTTGGCATAAAAATCGGGGTGCACTTTTTTATAGTGCATCATGAAATCCTCCCAATCTTCATCTAGGTTCATGGTTTCCTGAATATGGCACAGGATGCTTCTCAATTCTTTTCTTGTGTCCTGTTCAACCTCCAAGATTCGCTGTTCTATTTTTTTGATAATGTTCTTCTTTTTTTCAAATAATATGGAAGACATCAGGAGGTTCTGTTGGATAATTTCTTTTTCCTTTCGTTCCAATTCCGCCAATTTTCTGTCCTGAATATTCCGAGTACAGCTCAATACCAATACCACTTTGTCCTTTTTATCAAATATTGGCTTGGTATATCCTTCAAACCATTGGTAACCATGATGTTTGGTCTTGAACCTCAATTCCAATTTTTCAGGCATGGAGGTCAAGCCCTCGGAAGAATTGGACACATTTTTCAGAAGCTTGGAATATTGTTCGGGATGAATAAAATCATAGGGAACTTTTCCTTTAAGATCTTCCGGGGTATATCCCATGATACGTTCCGTCGAAGAGCTTGCATATAGATATTGTCCATCGGCAGGATGGTGTAAACAAACGACATCAATGGTGTTTTCTGCAATCAGCTTCAACTTGTCCAGTTGTTGAAGTGCCAACAATCTGGACAAAGCTTCTCCATCAAGGTTGCTGTCCTCTTCCAGCAACCGCAACAGCCGTTCCGTCTCTTTCCCTTGTCCCTTTGTTTCTTTCATGTATACATTTTGGGTCCCTCTGACCGTGGGATGCTACAAAACTACTATGGTATTCCAAGTTAAAAAAAATGATTGAACCATAATGTTTGTTGTTTGGTTCAAGGCTGAAATTAAACCTGTTCCATGATCTTTGGAAACCACATCCATCGAATATAGGATGCTTATAAGGACTTGGGTTGTTTGGATAAGAATAATGTTTTTGGAATTGCTAACGCTATGTTAACGCAACTGAAGATTCAGTCTTGTCCGCGCTGCCATGAACGGCTAGATTTGGCCAAAAATTTAAAAACGAAGTGTTCTTGGATACTTCACAATTCCTAAATCTTAATCTTATTAATTATGAAAAACATGAAATTCACATTGGCCGTTATGGCGGTAGTCTTACTTTGGGTAGTTGGATGTAGTACGGATGATGGTCCTGAAATGGCTCCCGCAGCATTTTCTGTGGATAAAAAAACTATTGATTTTGGCGAAGTAGAGATTGGATCACTAAAAAATGTGAAAATTACGATAACCAATACCGGTGAAGATGATTTGGTTTTAAAGGATTATTCACTTTCCAGTGATGATACATCTGGATTCAGTGTAAATTTTAGTGAGTCGGAGGTAATTTTGCCAGCCGATGGAATCTTTGAAATGGATGTGAATTTTATACCAACCGTGGAGGGTGAGAAGACTTCCGTTTTGACCATTGTCAGTAATATTGGAGAAAATAAGATCAATTTGAAAGGGGAGGGTGTACCTGTTCCTGTAGCCGTTTTTGGGATCGATATTGATGAAAAGGATTTCGGAGATGTGGATACAGGTGGTGAGGTTGCACAAGTTTTCACCGTGACCAATCAAGGGACTGCCGATCTTCATCTGATGTCCTATAGTGTGGAAGGGGACGCAGGTAGTTTTCAAACCGATTTTACAGCCCAGACAATGGCTCCAGGTGCATTCTATGAACTGGAAGTTATTTTTATGCCTCAAAGTAAAGGTGCTAAATCAGCTGTGATTACCTTGACTACCAATGTTGGTGACCATACCATCGGTTTACAGGGGAATGGGGTTGTAAATGAACCAGTGGTCACTATTCCGGACACCAATTTCAAAGCGGTCCTGTTGGCTCATGGATCAACCATTGCTGGAACCAATATCAGTAAAATCGATACGAACGATGATGGGGAAATCCAAGTATCGGAAGCAGAGAGCTATACGGGCACGATATCAAGCAGCCAAAGGGGTGTAAATGATTTATCAGGAATCGAAGCTTTTATAAACATAACCGAATTAAGGTGTGACAACAACCCATTGACCCAGTTGGACCTTTCCATTAATTCAAGTTTAAGGACAATCATTGCTTATCGATGTGAACTTACCAGTATAGATATTTCCAATAGTCCGGCCTTGGAAACCTTGCACTTGGATGATAATAAATTATCCAACTTGAGTGTCCAAGGAAATACAAACCTTAAAATTTTAAGGGTACAAAGAAACGGACTCACTAAGTTGGACTTGTCTCAGAACACCGCTTTGGAGACCTTGCTTGTCGATGACAACGCATTGTCCGTGCTCGATGTCTCGAACAGTCCGAACCTCATTTCATTAATGGCACAACGAAACGAATTGACCAATATTGACATTACCCAAAACTCTGCTTTGGAAACACTTTATTTGGATAACAATCAGTTGTCGAGTTTAAATGTGTCAAATAACCCCAACTTGAAGTTATTATGGGTACAGTTAAATGCACTTACTTCTCTGGATATCACCACCAATTCAAAGCTTGAGGAAATCAGATGTGGTCTCAATCAATTGAGCAGTATGGATTTGACCCAGAACCTGGACTTAAAGTTATTCTATTCGGATGTAAATAAATTGACCACATTGGACGTTTCTAAAAACGTGGCACTTACCAGTATATCCATAGCAGATAATCTCTTAACTTCTCTGAGTTTAAAGCAAAATCCAGCTTTGGAATATGTTTCATGCCCTAGAAACAAGTTGACTAACCTTGACGTTTCAAGCAATGGCAGCCTACAAAGGTTGATTTGTGAGAGTAATCAACTTAAGGTGCTCATTCTGAATAATGGGAACAATACGGGGATTAACTATATGGGAGCGAAAAACAATCCCGATTTGACCTGTATACAAATAGACGAGGGTTTTGAACCTCCAACCGACGGTTCGTGGAATAAGGATGATTCGACCAGCTACAGTACCTCTTGTCCGTGAAGCGGTTAGGGGTATTGTTTTAACATATATAGTTTTCTATCTTTTTCAAGAAAACCCACTCTTTATTTCTTGAGGAGGATTATGGTAATTGTATATACTTGAACAGTAACTCGAAAAAAACCTCGAAAGTGATTCCCGATTTACAAATTATCTTTCAAAAGGTGTATCAAAAGTAGGGCGCTTTATAAAGAATTCGTTCAATCCATTTTGAGGGTGCTGAATACTCGGGCTAAATGAACACAGGTGATTTGTTTTTCTAAAGCCACATTTTTTGAGACGCTAACGCTATGTTAACGATGGTCGTGTTATAGCCTTGTTCAAGCTGAAATAACCCTTTACTTTTAATTAAAACTTGTAAGCGAAGTGTTTTTTGGATGCTTCGATGTATTCCTAAATCTTTTTAATTATGAAAGACATGAAATTTGCTTGGGCCACTATGGCCGTTGTTTTGTTGTGGGCCTTTGGATGTAGCAAGGACGATGGGCCTACTGTTCCTTCTGGTACTTTTGAAATCGATCAAAGCAGTATGGATTTTGGCCATGTGCCAAAGGGCGAGGTGAAAAGTATGAAAGCTACCGTGACCTATGAGGGGGAAGGGGATTTAATGCTTAAAGAGGTAGCCTTTTCAGGAACCAATGCCTCGGATTTTAATTTGGGTAGTAGTATCGCTGATAGGACAATCCAAATGGGAGCTTCCCTTGAATTGGAGGTTGTTTTTGAGCCAACACAAATAGGCGCTAAAGAAGCCTTATTGACCATCAATAGCAATTTGGGAGTTCATACGGTAAAGCTATCAGGGGAATCATTGGATCCTGATGGTGTGGTTAATGTCCCGGATGCTGCGCTAAAAACGCGCTTGTTAGGCCTTGGAAAGACTTCCAATGGTACCCTCGAAGGGTATACGACATCCATAATTGATACCAATGAAGATGGTGAGATACAGGTCAGTGAGGCCTGGGCACAAGAAGGACTACTTATGTGTTTGGATGGTGAAGTGACCGATATGACGGGCTTGGAAGCTTTTGTTAATATTAGGGCACTGCTGATATCGGGTACCCAAGTTTCCGCTCTGGATCTTTCCGATAACCAAGCTTTGGAGTTTGTATTTGTTCAGGACAATGTTTTGACACAGTTGGATATATCGGAACTCCCCAATCTTCGAGGGTTATATTGTAACGACAATCAACTGACCTCATTGGATGTATCCAATAACCCAGAGCTAAAGGAACTGATGGTTTATAAAAATCAACTGACCGGGTTGGATGTTTCCCAGAACCCAAATTTGAATCGATTGGTAGCATCGGACAATCAATTGGGTTCCTTGGATGTGACAAACAATACCGAGCTAGTCCAATTAAGGGTGCACAATAATCAACTGACCGCTCTGGACGTCACCAACAATGCTAAGTTGATCGCACTGTGGGCGAATGGAAATGAACTTTCACAATTGGACCTCTCCCAAAATACGTTATTGATGGATCTGGACATTTCCAATAACCAGTTGAATACCTTGGATATTTCCAAGCTTCTTCTTTTGGAGGAACTGTCCTGTGGCAACAACCAATTGACAAATCTCGACCTGAGTAAAAATGTGGAATTAAAAAGTCTGAGCTGTATTTACAATGCGTTGACCAATTTGGATGTGACCCAGAATACCAAGTTGATTTCATTGAGTTGTTTCGATAATGGGTTGGCCAGTTTGGATGTGTCCCAAAATGTAGCATTGCAGTCCTTATACTGTGGGGTCAATGAATTGACCGCCTTGGATGTTTCCAGTAATGTGGCATTGAGCTATTTGACCTGTGAGCAAAATCAATTGGTCAGTCTGAACCTGGCCAACGGGGTCAATCAAGAATTGTTTTTGATGAACGCCCAAAACAATGATTTGAGCTGCATTCAGATCGATGAGGGCTTTGTCCCTCCTGTCGATTGGGTTAAAGATGAGACGGCCAATTACAATTCAAATTGTCCCTAATCCACAATTTTGGTCCTTTTTTCCCATGGACTTGTTTTCTTTGTTAAAGCCTTCTGGTTTTTTTGCTTCGCCAAATTCTTGGTAAGGGGTATTTTATAGCTGTTTTTTATTGTGGCCACTGTATGGACTTTTTGTTCTGCAGTGGCCCATTGATTTATACAGCGTTTTTGGTAACTTCCGCCCAAGCTATTGGGTCAGGGTGGCTCATTGAGGTTGGACTCTTATGCAAGTTATGGAACCACGTTACTTTTCTCTCCCACCATCCTTGGACCCCAAGGAATGAACAACCCCCGAGTCGTTTCCCAGAACTAGTTGATTGACTGTTCCTGTGCCTTCAAATAGAATCCTGAGGCCCAATATTTTCTTTGGAGATTTTGGTACGTTCAAGGTGAATACGGATGTATCGTTGATGCGGATGTCCATTTTCCTGTCCTTTGAAACACAATCCAGTTTCACACCTTTGGACATGTCGACCCCAAATCCGGAAAGGTCGTTCTTTTTGCCATCGATTATCGAATCAAAGGCAAATAGCGAAATATTGGAAATACAACCTTTGTTTGAGAGTACCATACTTATGGGGCCATCTTCGTGCATGATTTGGATTTGGGCTGCCTGGCACGGACTGGCACCGGATTGAAGATTGTTTTTCAAGCTAAGGGACAAATTAAACGCATCCGTATAGATACTTCCAAAATCCCTCACCAGATAAAACCCCGTAATGGTATGCTTGGCAAGGGGATTCACTCCGTGGGAACGCAAGGTTTCAGCTGAGGTGCTGAGCCGATTTTCATATTGATATGCTGTTTTGTTCAAATAGATGGGCAAGGAGTCGGTTTCAATGGTGCCCAACCAATCTTCTGTGGGAATCAATATCTGCCTTTCCTTTACAATGGAATCATCCACCACTAATTTGGATTTGAAATAACCAGGCCAATAGTAGATACTGGTCGACACACTGTCCTCTCTATTGACGGAAACTCTTTTTCCCTCGTCCCAGTCTTGTTGGATAGCAACTTTGGCATCCTTATCGGCCGCTTTTGCATTGTACCTAAAAACAACGGAATTAGGGATTCCCGTGGAGACCGATTCGGCATTGAATTCAAAATCGTTTGCATCATAGTTCACAGGCTTGCGGTAAATCATGAGGAGCACGGTGACCATTATGAGGGCCAACACCAGCAGGGGTTTGGCATATTGAAGCGGCTTAGGTGTCGTTGATTTTTCTTTTTTTTGAATCGGATCGGGCTTTTCTTGTGATACAAACGTACGCCAATCCGGATATCCCAAATAAGCTGCCAATACATCCAAGGTGGTTGGGCTGGGTTTTGAGGTATAACTGACCTTCCCACTGAGCCGTTTCAAAGTGGAAACACTCAAAAGGGTACCCGTCGCTTTGTGTATCGATTCACTGAGTATTTGGAAATCGCGAGTGCCCCATGTCGCTATGGGCCCCCACGATAACTTTTGGGCTATGAGGTCAAAGCAATGGGCAAGATAAATTTTGTGATCTTCCATGTATGGGACGGCTTACCGCCTGTGAATAAACTTGAACAGATTTGAACAGGGTGTTGAGGCCTGTCATATGTACCGCTAAACTACTTTTGACTTTCATCAATCCATAGCAATCAAAAATAAAATTTTAATATGAGAACAAACAGTTTGACTATCCTAATCTTTGCCATTTTGATCAGTACCCTGTCCTGCGGACAGCAAGGACAAATACATAATGGAAAGCAGTACATTCCCTTTAGCAATTCCCTCTGGGACATTTATGATCACAAGGACTCCTTGCTCAGTATCCATGTGGTGACCGATGAGGGAAAACAGGCCCTCAGGTTGGAGCCGGGCCAACGTGCATTTGTCAAGGACAGGAACTTTAAGAATTTCCAAGTGGAGTTTTGGACCAAAGGTCTTACTCCGGGTATAGGTTTTAGGATGCAGGATGCCAAAAATTTTGAGTACCTCTATTTGAGGGCAGCTAAAGGAGGCTATAAGGATGCCTTACAATATGTCCCTGTTCATGGGGGCAATTTGCCATGGCAATTGTACAATTACCCAAAATACGAAGGCAAGGCATCTTTTCCCAGAAAACAGCAAGCTTTATTACCGATATCCTTTAAATCAGATATCGTCAAGGGAGGGGCCAATGAAAACCTCTTAAATGCCTTAAAGAATAGGGGTCTGGTATTTTCTAAAACTTCCTTTATTGATTTTATGGAAGAAGATTTATCCTATATATATGATCCCGAAACAAGCAAGGTTCTTGGCATCCGGTTCACTGAAAAAGGTATCTCTTTTTTGGAATTTAAGCAATGGATTCAAGTGAAAATCATGGTGGTGCAAGACCAAATGTCCGTTTTTATTGAGGATATGGATAAACCAGTTTTTACGGTAGACCATTTGAAGCGGGATGATCTGGGAGGTGGAATCAGCTTGATCAGCAGTTTTGACCCTGTGCTTTTCAGTGATTTTTCCGTTGCTGAAATAAGCGATACAACAAAACCACAAAATGTGGATAAAGGGAATCCATCCGATACGGAAGAATTTCTAAAGACATGGCACATATCACAGCCCTTTGCAAAGGATTCCACAAATTTTAAATCGCAAGTGGATTCAATTTTAAAGCATCGAGTAAAATTTAAAACCGTTTTGGCCGATGAAGATGGTTTGATCAATATCAGTAGGTATTATGATGATATGACCAAAACCGTAGTCTTGACCTGTAATTTGGTATCGGATTCGGATAGGACCGTACTCATGAATTTTGACTATGCCGATCATTTGGTGGTGCTATTTGATTCCAAAATACGATTTGATGGAGGTATGGATTTTCGTCCCCCTGCCGACAAGGGGGTGGAAGGACGGGTCATTGTTACGGACGAGCAAGTGCCTTTGGAACTGAAAAAAGGATCGAATGAACTGGTTTTTATGCTTTCCGGGGATGCAAGACAACAATTCAACTGGGGCTTTATCGCAAAATTGAACAATATGGAGGGAATATCCATTGAATGATAGTATTGAAGTATGATGTGATAACCAAGGACTTTTGTCCTTGGTTTTTTTGTTGGCATCCAAATGGGTTGTGCTATTCTGTAAGACCGTATAATCGTTGGTATCTCAGGAATTATTGTTTAAATCTGTTAAATATCGGACATTTGAAATGAAGCAAACTATTGAAATTAAGGGTTTGCCTTTCTATTTTTAAAAAGTACGTATCGTGTCCAAGATAAAGGAAAAAAGAGAGGAATTGAACATCACACAGGAACAGTTGGCGGAGAAATGTGGGGTTTCCACAAGGACCATACAGCGTATTGAGGCAGGTGCGGAACCCAAGGGCCATACTTTGAATGCACTGACAAAGGCTTTAGGACTAGAGGTTTCGGATTTGAAGGAAAGTCCTTCCGTTATGGTACATAGTGACCATACCTGGCTAAAGATCATTAATTTTTCTTCCTTGCCGCTTACGGTGCTGCCTCCTTTGAATATTGTTGTGCCCCTTATTATCATGTTTGCCAAAAAAGAAGTGAACAGAATGAACAAACAGGTGGTGACCCTTCAGATTTTTTGGACCATTGGGGCCTTTATTCTTTTTATGCTGGCTTCATTTATGAAGAATTGGTTTGATTTGGGCAATAAGTTTATTCTCATAACCATGATTGTTTTGGTGTTGTCCAATGTGTTTGTCATCCTCAGGAATTCCTTTGAAATCGATAAACGGGGAAAGCTTTATGTTGACCTTAACTTCAGTATCATATAGGTCTGTCGTGTGATTGTCGTGTGATTGTCGTATGTCTTTTTGGTCGATTTGAAGTGTGTTGCGGGATATTTGCAAAAAATACATTCATCAAAAAATCATCAATCATGAAAATCACAAAGTTTATCATTTCACATCTTATGTTGACCTGTGTCGGTTTGTTGCAGGTTTGTGCGCAAGTGGGTAGGGATTCCGAACTGTTCCATACCCTCAAGAAACAGGACAGTATTTTTTTTGCCAGAGGCTTCAATCAGTGCGACCTCACTTATTTGGAGGCCCATATTGCGGACGATTTAAAGTTCTATCATGACCAAAGTGGATTTCAGGACAAAACCTCCTTCTTCGAAAATACCAGAAAATACATCTGTTCCAATCCTGATATAAAGCCCATCCGGAAAGTGGATGGCAACAGTTTGGAGGTATTCCCATTATATAACAACGGTACTTTATATGGGGCCATCCAAAAAGGCAAGCATGATTTTTACATCAGGGAAAAGGGAAAAACCGATGTCAAAACGAGCTCGGCCCTGTTTACCCATGTTTGGCTGGTAGAAGGGGAGGATTGGATATTGGGCGAAGCATTGAGCTTTGACCACCAGGACCCGGAGAAGGGCAAGGCAAGTGTCTCTACTATAGAAAAGATGCTTTTGGAAACCAAGGTCCCTGCTTTGGGATTGGGGATCATTGAGGATGGTCAATTGACCAAGGTGGAGGTGTTTGGGACATTGGACAAAACCAAGAAAGCACCTTATAATACTATTTTCAAGGTGGCCTCACTTACCAAACCATTGACTGCATTGACCGTGTTGAAATTGGTGGACCATGGGTTGTTGGATTTACAGGAACCTTTATATAAATACTGGATTGATCCAGACCTAAAGAAGGATAAGCGTTACAAAGAACTGACCCCTTATTTGGTCTTGACCCACCAGACTGGATTTCCGAATTGGAGGTACATGACGGATTCCAATAAACTGCATTTTCAATTCGATCCCGGGGAAAAATACCAATATTCCGGGGAAGGTTTTGAATACCTTAGAAAGGCCATTGAGGGAAAATTGGGAAGGCCCTTGGAGGACCTGGCTCGGGATTTTATTTTTGAACCTGTAGGTATGAACGATACCCGATTCTGGTGGGACGGTTCCATGAATGAATCCAGATACGCCAAAAACTTTGATGAAAACGGCAACCAGATTGAAACCGTAAAATATTATGAGGCCAATGCAGCGGCCAATCTATTGACCACTGTAGAGGATTATGGAAGGTTTGTGGCCTATGTAATCAACGGGGCAGGGTTGGATGAGCAGCTTTTTAAAGACATGCAGAAACATCAGGTGAAGTTGAAGGAAAATGATTTTTTTGGGTATGGTTGGGAAATCTTGACCGGTTTCAGTGATGATGAGTTCGCCATGTTGCATACCGGGAAAGACCCAGGGGTAAGTACCTTGGCCATCATGTTCCCTAAATCCAAAAATGGGTACGTGGTCTTTTTGAATGGAGACAATGTCAATCAAGTTTATGAATACTTGTTGACCCAAAAGTTGTATCTAGGTCAAGAGCTGTGGGACAAAAGGTAATATTCTATATTATGCTAACATAATCATGGGTGTTTTGGGAGTGGGAGTGTTCGTGCTTTATGGACGTGCTAGGTAGTTCCAATATATTCATCACTTTTTTTACTCGATTGATAACGTTTTGTTAACGGTCTACCTTAAATCTTATTGTTCATGCATATTCCCCTGATTACTTTTGGTATGGTCTTTCAAAGCCAGTGTTACTTGACTCCAATTTGACTTGGGTTAGCGTTTCGATACCTTGAGAAGCAATATTTGTATTGTACCATCATGAAACCAATTCAGAGGTCATTGTAGCAATGAAGGGAACACTTTATTGAATGGTTTCATGTATTGTCTGGACTATACCCGTCCTTTTGGACCATACAGGCAATACCAAAGTTGTTGATACCAGTGAACTAAAACTGTCCCATAGTGCTTTGTGACTACTTTATCAACCGATTGGATGACATATTGCAGTGGCTTGAAAAAGGGCAACAGGGACTTAACGATTTTCCTTGTCGGTTCCTGTTTTACCGTCGTAGATGTCCCGAAGAGTTTGCATTACCTTCACTCAGTTTCTGATGATTACGTGAGGTCGGATGATAGCATTTGATATGATATAGAAGCGTTTCCTTAAAGTTAAGGAGGTATGGTCAAGGAACAGGGTCATTTATTTTTTAAGCGTATTGACGTAATGTTCGTCAGGTTTTTTCTATGGAATATCTCAAAAACTATCTTGGGGATTTTCTGTTGTTTGATGATTGGATTTGGGATAGGTCAAGAATGGGATTCGAACTTGTTCTATCTGAGTGGGGGTACCTTGTACCAAAAGGTGTCTCCTGTTCAGATGAAAAAAGATCATGGAAAAAATTTGAAGGCATTGGATGAACTTGATTCGGATCAATTGTTTATAAATGCTATCCGTATTGCGAGTTCTGGCGGAGTTTCGAACGTGCTTCATCCTTTGGGTACAAGGGGTATAAGCAATGTGGTTTTCCCACATATTGCAGGACAACGTACAATCTCTCGCGCCCTCACCTTTCTTAAATGGTCCAATTTTAAATCCGAACCGAAATATGATGTGATGATGTCCACGAGTCACGTGCTCGGCCTTTATCAGATTAGTTGGAACAACGGTTGGCCCATCGTTCGGAAGTATTTGGAGCGGCATGTATCCATAGATACGATGAAGTATTCCTTCATACAGCAAGGCAGTGCTAAAGGAGGCAGGTTGCCCTATATTGAATTTTTTAAGATACTTCCCTTTATCCTTGTATTGCTGACATGTCTTAATTATATGGGTATCATCCTATCTCGTTCAATAAAGTGGTACCGGGAAATAGGGGTAAGAAAAGTTATAGGGGCTAGGAAAGGGACATTGAGGATGCGTTTTTTTACGGAAGTTTTTGTGCAGATCGTCATGGCCATGATACTTGCTGCTGTTTTAATGGAATTAGCCTTGCCTTTGATCAACACAATAACCTCAAGTCAACTGGACATCAACTTATACCAACCCAAGTTATATTTTTCGATACTGGTCATGGCATTCCTCATGCTGATTCTTGCCGGAATATACCCAGCAATGCAATTGGCTGCACTCCCGCCCTTAGGAGCACTGGGAAAAGAATTCCAAAACAAAGGCTTCCCATTGCCACTGCGTAAGGCCTTGTTATCGATCCAAGTCGTCATAGCTGTTATTTTAATGGTTTGCTTAGGTACCTGGCGACAATTGCCAGATGTACAGGAAAAGGCTCCTTACCACTATTTTACAGGTAATCCATGGGACAGCGAATTCAATACCCACTCCAAATCCATGAAGCCAATGCTTTCCCCCAGTAAATTATCTCAAGGCGACAACCAAGCTATCGCAATAAAATATGGCGATTCAAAGCAAACTTTGGCATATTTTGATAAAGAAGATCGGCATGTTGGGGAGCAACCATTCCGTTCCAAGTCACTGGGCCAAAACATTGAACGAAACCATATGAACATTCGAAAAGTTTGGACATTATTGATAAGCTGTTCCCTGGTATCCCTGTTTATGGTCTTTCTGGGCATATGGGGTATAGCGATACAACTTTCCAATGCGTACCAAAGGGAATTTGCCGTTCGAAGAGTATTAGGGGCCGGAACCATTTCAATTTTTATCGTCCTTTCAAAGAATTTCATCAAGCCCTTGCTATTGGCTTTTTCAATTGCAATACCAGTCTCAAGCTATATAGGGGTACGATGGCTGGAATCATTTGCCATACATGCGTCCATACCTTGGGGGAGCTTGGTAGGTGCCATTTTGGTTATCATTTTTATTGTCCTTGTCACCATTTGTGCACAGACCTATACGATCAACAAAAGCAATTGGGTCGGGAGCCTACGGATGGGGTAAGACATAGTTATGGGTTCAAATATTAAAAAAAGATGACAAAAACTGTAACATTATGTTATACAAGGTATCTTTTAATGTAAACTACTAATCAAAAATCAATCTAAATGAAACTGAGATTACAACGGGTTTTGCCCGTATTTACACTGGCCTTTATCATGGGATTTACCGCTTCGACTGCACAATATAATGGTCCAAAGGGAAAGCATGGAAGCTTTACAGACCATAGGGATGGGAGTAGCTATACGACCGTGGAAATAGGAACGCAGGTTTGGATGGCAGAAAATTTTGCCTATTTACCAGAGGTTGACACCATGAACATATCAGTATACGGTTATAAGGGAAATTCTGTTAAAGAAGCCAAACGTACCAAGTACTACAAAAAATATGGAGCCCTTTATTCATGGGAAAAGGCCAATGAGTTGGCTCCCAAGGGTTGGCGATTGCCGACGGACAAGGATTGGATACTTTTGGAAACCACTGTGGGCATGTCCAGAGATGAGGCCGTTAAAGAAGGTTGGAGAGGAACAAGTAATAGCGTGGCATACTTAAGGGAAAATGGAGGTGCAGGTTTTGATGTTCAGTTGGCAGGCTGGCGAACAGATTACGGTGATTTTAGGTTTATGGGTGAGCATGCCAATTTTTGGGTAGCGGACAGTCATGATTCCGAAAGGGCCTTTGAAAGAATGATTGGTGCGACCAATACGAAAATCGGTAGGGAACAAGGAAACAAAGGCTGTGGATTCAGTGTACGCTATGTTAGGGATGTTCCGGCCGAAAAATATATTACCTATCCTGAAGCTGAATGGGAAATGATGGAGAACGTCTCGGAGTTTGGCTGGAGCCAGGATAAAATAAACCAGCTCTACCGCTATGCGATAGACAGTACACATGCTACGGGTATTATCGTTGTCCAAAGTGGCAAAATGATCTATGACTATGGCGATACCCATGAACTTAGCTATATCGCATCTGTCAGGAAAAGTATGCTATCCATGTTGTATGGGAAGTATGTGGAGGATGGTACCATTGACCTTAATAAGACCCTTGAAGAATTGGACATCGATGATGTTGGTGGACTCTTGGAATCCGAAAAAAAAGCGACCATATGGGATATCCTGACCTCTAAATCCGGAGTGTTTCATGCAGCCAGTAATCCTGGCGGGAATGAATGGTTGTTTCCTGAACGCGGGAGTAAGGCACCCGGGACCTATTTTATTTATAACAACTGGGATTTCAATGTGGCCGGTCACATCTTTGAGCTGGAGACCGGTCAAAATATCTACGATGCCTTTGAGAACGATATTGTCAAGAAAATTGGGTTCCAACAATGGGACCGCAGTAAGCAGCAGAAATCCGGGGATACCTCCAAATCCAAGTTCAAAGCCTATCATTTTGAAATGTCCACTAGGGATATGGCCAGGGTCGGTTATCTGATGCTACGCAAGGGCAAATGGAAAAATGAACAGGTCTTGCCTGCTTCCTGGGTGGCTAAAATGACCACGATTACCACTAGTTATGCGGACATGTACCAAGTCGACCCAAGGCTCAAGGATTGGCCATGGTGGAAATGGGGACAAGGATTGATGTGGCGGATTTGGGACAGTCCGGATATATTGCCTGAATTCAAAGGAGCATATACCGCCACAGGGAACGCAGGTCAATATATTACCGTTATTCCATCAATGGATATTGTTGTTGCCCTTAAGACCAAAGCTGTTTATGGGAGAAGGACCAATAAAGAAGTCTATGAGAAGTTCTTGTATCAATTGTTTGATGCCAGGAAATAATTCCCCTCGTTATTCTTATTTTAGGTAGTCCACGCAATACAGGGATATCTTGCGTAGAAGACCTTGCCGATTGCAAACCTGAAAAGTTAAGTCGGCAGGTTCTTTTTCTATTGAAGGGGGTATAAAACCTGTGAATTTATTCATTGTAATGAAAGCAGTAATCACCATATTTTTTGTTGTACTAGCCTTGGGATTGGATGTCAATGCCCAGATAAACCCAGAAGAGCAAGCTAAAATCGATAGTATTTTTTCCCAATGGGACCATCCCAACTCCCCCGGGGTCGCTATTGGGATTGTTAAAGATGGAAAATTGGTCTATTCCAAAGGTTATGGTATGGCAAATCTTGATTACGGGATTCCAATATCTGGAACATCAAAATTTTATATCGCTTCTATGGCCAAACAGTTTACCGCGGCATGTATCGCCTTGTTGGCCATTGAAGGTAAGATTGACCTGGATGATGAGGTCCATGCATATATTCCTGAATTGCCCAGATATGGAAAAGTAATCACGATTCGTAATCTGGTGCACCATACAAGTGGTTTACGTGATTACTTGGAGTTGATGTACCTGTCAGGAACGTCGTTCGAGGACTATTTTACTATTGAAGATGGAATTCAACTTTTGGGGCGACAATCCAATGTCAATTTTTCACCGGGTGAGAAACATAGCTATTCCAATTCCGGATATATCCTATTGGCCGAGATTGTTAATCGGGTCAGTGGGATGACCATTCGGGAGTATGCTGATAGGAACATCTTCAAGCCTTTGGGCATGAACGATACTTTTTTCAATGATGACCACAGCCAAATCATTAATAACAGGGTTGTGAGTTATCGAAAGGAATCCGATACTTTCAAACGATATGTACAGAATTTTGATGCCTTGGGAGATGGTAACCTGATAACAACCATCAAAGATTTGTATTTATGGGACCAGAATTTTTATCGACCAAAAGTTGGAGGAGCAAAGTTTCTGGACCTGATGTTGACCAAGGGACGATTGAACAATGGGGACACCATTGATTAT
Organism: Flagellimonas abyssi; assembly: GCF_019457905.1. Taxonomy (GTDB): domain Bacteria; phylum Bacteroidota; class Bacteroidia; order Flavobacteriales; family Flavobacteriaceae; genus Flagellimonas; species Flagellimonas abyssi. The sequence goes on from NZ_JAHZSV010000026.1 coordinate 45,209, forward strand.
GCCTTTGGTCTGGTACACGATACCTATAAAGGGTTACCTACCCTTTCACATGGTGGGGCTTTTTTAGGTTTTCGAACACAGTTTATTCGTTTTCCAGAGCAACGGTTTTCGATAATTGTGTTGGCGAGCGTTTCAGGTTCAAATCCTACAGGGAAGGCCTATCAAATTGCGGATATCCTTTTGAAGGATAAACTTTCTGCTTCTGAACCGGAAGTGCAGAAGCTAACATCGTTCGAGGTGGAACCAGTCCCTTTGACTAAAGATGAATTACGCCAGTTTGAAGCTTCCTATTGGAGTTACGAAGAGAATTATTCAAGAAAGATTTACCTGAAAAGTGACACCCTAAGATATTCACGTGGGGAACAAAATGAAAATAGGTTGTTGCCAATCGATAGGAATGAATTCCAAATGTTGGATGTTACGGATGGTCTAAGGGTCAATTTTCATTTGAAATATGGTAAACCCTATAAAATGATTGTTACGGTCAATGGAAACAATCCAAGTGAATTATATGCCTATATGCCCTTGGAAGCAAAGGACCAAGACCTTAAGGCGCTGGAAGGGTCTTACTACAGTAAAGAACTTGATTGTACTTATGTGCTAAAAGTTAGGCTTGATGGGTTGGTCCTCATGATCAATGATGTAGAGATGGGGCATTTACGACCGATTATGGATGGATTGTTTGTTATTGAGGATTTCGGTGTAATTAAGTTTGATGAGAAAAATAAGAACGTATTTGTTTTGGATGCTAACAGAGTCAAGCAAATAAAATTTTCTAAATCGAAGACTTTAGGATGAGCCGTATGGTTAAGACCACCAAAAACGGAAAATGTTAGCCAATCAATTTTTCGATTTAGTGAACCGAAAATCAGTTTTTTGCGTTAGTCTTGAGGGTGCTCACTTTCATCCGCCGCTGGGGGGATACATTGACCGCCCTATCCACAGGGACAAGCTCATGTCCGGGGAACGGTTCAAGATCTACAAGGAAGACCGTAGGATATTGCTGAAACTCTGCAACTACACATCAAGGACTATGACAGCTGCAAAAAGGACGGCATCGATCCCAACAAGGGCCTGTTGCTGACCGGGCCAGTGGGCTGTGGCAAGACCAGCCGGATGCGGCTATTGAAATTCCTGGAGCCCTACCAAAAACCCTATTCCGTCATTCCCAGCCGAAATATTGTGTTCGGGTTCAACCACATTGGTTTCAAGGTCATTGAGGATTACGGCAACGGGCATTACTTTTGTTTTGATGACCTTGGCGTGGAACCCACGGGAAGGCATTATGGAAAGGATTGCAATGTGATGGGGGAGATCCTGATATCGCGCTATGAGCTTTTTGTCAACCGGCAGATCAAGACCCATTGCACCACCAACCTCAATGCCAAGGAGCTGGAGGAAAGTTATGACAAGCGGGTTAGGAGTCGCATTCGGCAGATGTTCAATCTGGTGGCCTTTGAAAAGGACAGCAAGGACAAGCGCAAATAACTTCATTACCGTTTGAGCACCATTCCCAATAGTTTTCCGATGACCTTGATGATCTCCATTAAAAATGCTTTCATAGTTCCAGGTTTTTATAATTGTCAATGCCCAATAGGATGGCCCTGATGTTCCTGCCCTTTGATAGATAACCTACTTCATCCTGGTGGGAGAGAAAGGCGATTTCAGCCAAAACAGACGCACAAGTGTGAACTTCCCGCAGCACCTGAAAGTGGGCAGATTCAATGCTTCGTTGTTTGATGCCAAGGTTCCATGCCACTTCATTCAGAATTGACCTTCCCAATGCGAGGGATCCCTTGCTATGGTTGTGCGGTGTGCCATGTACAAAAACCTCCCTGCCTTTTGTTTCCGGGTTTTCCGCATGGTTACAATGCAGCGACACAAACACATCGGCACACAGGGCTTTTGCCAATCTGGAGCGATCATCAAGGGATATCAAGGTATTGGTGTAACGGGTAAGATAGATATCGTATTTGCCATCCAAAAGGGTATGGTTCCATCGAAGGATTCCCCTAGCCACACCTAAGGTCACATCCATTTCCCTAACTCCGTATACCCCAATGGCACCGGAATCCACCCCACCATGTCCGGGGTCAATGACTATAATTTCTTTACGGGGTATTTCCTGACCAAAAAGCGAATTGAAATTGCACATCAAAAGGACAAAAACTTTAACTGAGCGAAGTCGAAGTTTAACGTTTTTGACGTTTTTGAGGGTTTTGTAGATCCAAGGTTTTAAGGTTATCAACATAGCATTCCGCTTTTTACATAGATTTTGGTACCAATCCGCAGCAATAAAAACCAAATCATATCAATGAATATGTTATTCACAAATATCTGAAATTCAGTTGTTTGTGTATCAATATACGGTAATTTTCGAATATCAAAACCAAACGAATTTTTAAACACTTTTTGATATGAAAAAAGCACTGTATTTCACCCTGTCAACATTTTTTGTTCCCTATGGTCTTTTGGCCCAGATCGGGGGCATTGAGGATTCTGTCAATGATATTTCCGATACCATACGGGCCATCTTCCCTATTATACTCGGGGTAATCTTCTTGGTGGGCTTTCTGTTCAATGCGGGACATTTCTTTGGGGAGAACTCCGACTTGAAAAAGGGCATTACCCGGGTACTGGTCTTTGTGCTGATCGCGGGGGCCGTTGTGGGCATCTTCACTTATCTCATCGGAATAGTGGTCTAGGATGAAAAAGTACGAGGTCTATAGAAATATCCGCAAGCAGGCCATGATCATGGGCTTGTCCCTTTCCCTGTTTGCCTTGCAAATGGTATCGGTCATCGGTTCCCTGCTGATTATCATCTTTTCCTTCAGTCTTGGTGTCATCGTTGCCCTGCTGTTGTTCAATGCCCTGTTGTTCGGGGCATTGGCACAGTGGGTTAAAAACCCCCATATACTTGCTATCCAAAAGGTCTTTCCCCGGACCATCAGTAATAAACGTCTAAGCTCCTTCTCTTATGCATAAGATCAACCTCAATGCCCATCATCCCATTCTGGATATCCAGGGAAATACCGTGTTTGCCTCCAATGGCAATGTAGTACTTTGTTACAAGGTGGATCTTCCCGAAGTGTATTCCCTGTCGGAGACCGACTTCGAGGAGATGCACGGCACTTGGTTCCAGGCCTTCAAATCCCTGCCCACGGGTACGGTCATCCATAAACAGGACAACTACCAAAAAGTGGGCTATGATGCCAAACAATTACCCAATAATACCTTTTTGGAAAAGGCCACCCATGATTATTTTAAGGGCAGGGAATACCTAAAACATCTAAGCCATCTGTTCTTTGTACTGCCCTTGGACAAGGCCTTGAATGCGGCCAAGTATGTCAACCCCTTTCGGAAAACGGAAAAAGGCTATTATCGAAAATTGGACGTCCAGGTGGCGGAATTCATCACTGCGGTGAACGATGCCGTTTCCTACATCAACAATGGCCAGAGAGTGTCATTGATGCCCATGGCACCCGCCGGGATTCTTACCCATACAAACGATTATTACAACGGTTTCAACCAAGATTTCGATACGGATATTTTGTTGGACAAAAAACATATCGAGATCGGGGACCATTATTTTGATGCCATAGCCGTCAACAATGAAGGGTGTTTTGGCGGAACGGTCCAGAGCAGTAAGACCAATGAAAAATTCACCTCGGATGACTTTAGCTTTCACCAAGGGTTTATCGATGGGTTAGGATTGGACCTGAACGAGAACCATATCGTCAACCACATCCTCTATCTGGATGACAAACACAAATGGCGCAAGCTCTTGGACAAGAAAGTGGAGGAACTCAGCAAAAGTTCCAATTTTGGTTCCCAGAACAAAGTGGTCCTCAAAAAGGTCCAGCATATCCTGGATCAGATCAATACCGATGATTCGTCACGTATCATCCGTGGCCATCTCAATATCATTTTTTGGCATCCGGAAACCGAACATATCAAACGGATAGGCTCCAAGGTCAAGGCGGAGTTCAAGGAATTGGACATGGTGCCCTATCAGCCCAATGGCGAGGAACGCAAGCACTACTTTTTGAACTCGCATCCCTGCCATACCACCAACTTCTCCAACGAAGATCTGTATGTAACGGATCTCAAACATGCGCTGTGCCTGTACATCAACAATACGAATTACAGATCCGATGATACGGGCATCCTTTTCGGTGACCGCCAGCACAACATTCCTGTCTTTAAGGATGTCTGGGACGAACGGAAAAAACGCATTAAGGCACGGAACTTTGCCATTTTCGCCCCCACCGGGGAGGGGAAATCCTTTTTGGCGAACAACATACTCCGCCAATATTTCGAGGCGGGTGTTCGGCTGGTCATTATCGACCTGGGGGGCTCCTACGCCAAATTTGCCAAGCTGTACCCGGATGACCATATCATCCTGAGGTACGAGCAGGACAAGAACCTGGGCATCAACCCTTTTTTTATTTCGGATGAATCCGACCTTACCCCTGAAAGGCTGGAGGATCTGGCCGTATTCTTATTGGAACTGTTGGCAGAGGGCAATACGATGTCCAAAGGTAGGGAAGTGGCCATGAAAAAGGTGCTGCTCCATTATTACAAAACTGTACGGGAACACCATTCCCTTGCCTCACTGTACCGGTTTGTGGACCATCATAAGGACAATCTGATCCAGGAGCTCCATATCAGGGAGGAGGATTTCAGTGTTTATGGATTTCTGCACATCCTTTCGGAGTATGTGGATAATGGTCTTTACAGCTTCCTGTTCCATGTCGGAGAGGACCAGACCTATACCATCGAGGACAAAAGGATGATCGTCTTTGAACTGGACGAGGTGCGCGACAACAAGGAAATCCTTTCGGTAATGCTCAAGCTCATCAAGTCGGCCATCCAACGGACCATTTGGAGAAACCGTTCGGAGCGGGGCATTATCCTTTTCGATGAGTTTGCCAAGCAGCTGAAATTTGCGAACGTGCTGGAAAGTGTGGAATTCTATTATCAGGCCATCCGGAAGCAGAACGGGGCCATTGGCATCATCCTACAGTCCATCAACCAATTGCCCAATAATTCCACTTCTGCCAGCATTTTGGAGAACACACAGGTGATTTACAGCCTCCGTAACGAAAAGGGCTATGACGAGCTGAAAACCAGATTGAACTTATCGTCCCATGACCTGAATCAACTGCGGTCCATCCGCAACAACCTGAGCGGGGAACGGAAGTACACCGAGATCTTTATCAAGATCGGAAAGGAGAGCAACATCTTCCGCTTGGAGGTGCCACCGGAGGTCTTTGCCGCCTATCTGACGGATGGGACAGAGAGTACACAGATATTGGAACTTTTCGAAAAGACGAACGATATGGAACAAGCCATCACCACATTTATTAACTATAAAGACAAAGCGACATGAAAACAATTAGAAAGCTCACTTTTGGGAAAAAGATACTTACTCTGGGATTTGCCCTAACCTTCACTTTATTTATGCCCGGCCGAGCCACGGCCCAGGGGATGCCGGTGTATGACAATACCAACTTTATCAGTCTGGCCAAACAGCTTGTCGAATCCGCCAAACAGACCTCCCAACTGTTGAAGACCGTGGAGTTTTTACAGCAGCAGAAGGAACGTATCGAACAGGTCAGCAGTGTTCTGCAACAGCTCAATGCAGTTCAGGAACTCATCCAGAACAACCAACAGCTCTTCCATATGGTCCAGAACGACCTACAGGAGATATTGAACTCCCCCTATATCAAACCGGGGGAAATTGACAGGATTACGGATTCCTTCAATGATATCATAGAGCGTTCCATGGAAAGCGTGGATTATGTCAACACCATCCTGTCGAGCGGACTTTTGAAAATGGAGGATGCCGAACGTGCCAAGGTATTGAAGGACCATGAACTCAAATCCAAGGAAATGGTCGCCGAGATTCAGGCCAAGACCCGTCGCTACCGGGAGATCATTTCCTTCAGAAAGATGCAGGACAGGATCAATAATCGTGAAACAAATTATTAGGAAGCTATGTTCTTGGGAATAGGATTGGAATATGTGGATGCGGTCTACCGGACCATCATGGACAGTGATTTTGCCCAGTACACCATTACGGGCATGAAGGCACTGGCCGTCCTGTTTTTTTTGGTGAACATCTTAAAGAAGTACAACGAGGGCATCGCTTCGACCGATGGCCATACCTGGGGGCTGACACCTACGGAACTGGCCAAGAACTTTGCCATGGTGATCTTGGTAATATTCTCCACACAGGTATTGGATGTCTTTGATACCATTTTGGTCTCCATTGAGGCCCAATACAGGGATACGGCCCCGGCGCTCCTCCCGTTACAGCTACAGGATGTGGATCTGGAACGGGATGTGGGCGCACTGGAGGCCGCCAAAAAGGCGTTGGCACTGTTGTACGAGGCCTTGGTGACCCCCTTGTACGGATTGAAGGTGCTGGCCTTTGTCATCGGGATTTTCCTTTGGATGATGGACCTGTTCATCTATCCGCTGTTCCTGGCGGAACGCTTTTTCTTATTGGGCATTATGCGGGCCTTCTTTCCCTTGGTGATCAGCTTGGCCGTGTTCGAAAAGTTCAGGGGACTGGCCTATAATTTCTTTAAGCTTTATGCGGGGGTCTATATGCTTGTACCGGCCTTCTTTTTGGTCAATGTCTTCGTCAATGCCCTGTACACGGAGATCAACACGGATTTTTGGAACAACCTGTTCGGGACGGACTGGGGCAGTGAGTTTTTTGCCCCCCTGATTGAACTGGCTTCCATTGGATTCATCGTGCTGTTGAAGTTCAAACTGTACCGCAAGGCCACCTCCTTTACCTTCAAACTCTTTGGTACCTAAGGGTGCCTAAGGCACATTTATAATTGCATATTATCTGCACTAAAAACTACTACTGAAATGAAAACACCCTATAAAAACATATTCGATGTTCTTAAGCTTAACCGCTTTATCGTGCTGGGCACGATCATCGGGGCCTTACTGACCTGTATGGTGTCGGTGCTGATGGTCATCAAGCTCCACAGGGAAAGTATGGACAATGCCTTTGTGGTCAACGGGGATGGGAGCGTGATTCCATTAAAAATGGTCTCCCAATTGGAAAACCTGGAAGTGGAGGCCAAGGCGCACCTGGAATTGTTCCACCGCTATTTCTATGGAATCGATGCCAGCAATTATGAGAAAAATCTTGAAAAGGCACTGTGGCTGGGCAACAGCTCGGTGGATGCCCTCTACAGACAGAAAAAAGCGGAAGGGGTCTATAACCGTTTGCTTCAATATTCCCTGGTACAGAAAGTACTGAGCATAGAATCCAAGGTGGACCTGCAATCGGAACCCTATAAGTTTGAGACCATCGCTGTATTTGAGATTAACCGGGGATCGGTCACCGATACCTATGAGCTGAAAACTACGGGCAACCTGATCCATGTGGACCGGAACTTTCCGAACAATACCCATGGCCTGTTGATCACCAACTTTTTTGAAAACACTTTAAAAAGAATTGAAAATTATGAAAGTAGAGAAAAATAAGATTGTCTTTGCGGCAGTCATACTTTGCGTGGTCCTGTTCATTGTGGGCTATGCAATGATGGCATTGGGCGGGGACGAAGAGCCAAGTATTGATATCAACCAAATTCCCGTGCCGGAACTGGGGGAGGAGCAGGAGCAGTACAAAACCAAACTGGAGGCCCTGGATGCCATCAAGGAAGAGCGGCAGACCAACGCCCCGAGCATTTATGACGAGGGCCTCTTGGATTCTACGGGTGTATACGACCCGGACCTGATGGAAAAGAAAAAGATGCGGATCATTGACAGTATCTACAACGAAGGGCGCATTGATTACTCGGAAGGAACATACCGGAATCCCAAGACAGGGAAAGTGGCATTGGGCAATACCAAACGGGATACGGCATCAACTTCTAAAAAAGTTGATGACAAAGACCCATCCATTGAAGTGAAGGAATTGGGACTGGAGCACCAGTTGTTCTTTGCTTCAGATCCCATGGAACAGCCCTTGGAGATGAATGGAACCACGAATGCCCAGATCCTGGTCAGGGTGGATGGCACCCAAACGGTACGCCAGCATTATCGGTTACGGATGCGGCTCTTGGAAGATGTTATGATCAATGGAACTGTGATTCCAAGAAACACGGCCATTTACGGATTCGTTAGCTTTAAGCCCAACAGGGCAATGATTGCCATTAATAATATCGACCACAGTCCCGTTAAATTGGCCGCTTACGATTTTCAGGATGGCGGTGAGGGAATTTACGTGGTGAACAGTTTTCGGGCGGAGGCCGGAAAGGAAGTGGTGGGGGATGCCATTGATGGTATCAATATCGGTGGTGTGCCGCAGGTCAGGGGCATCAAATCACTTTTTCAAAGGGACAACCGATTAGTCAAGGTGACCGTCATGGACAATTATCAACTCATATTAAAAGTCCTTAAGGGACAGTAAAACCAATCTTATGAAAACAGTAATTATTATATCGCTATTGGCATTCACCAGTTCATTAAGCGCACAGAAAGTTTTGGATACCATCTACGCCAACGAGCATAAAAATGTGGCCCTGTTCTTTCCAAATCCCATCCGACAGGGCATTGTAGGTTCTTCAAATTTCGTGTTTACCTATAACAGGCAAAAAGAGCAGCACTTTGGATTGTTGCAAGCAAGGCCGGGAGAGGAGAGTAACCTATTGGTGTTGACCAAGGGAGGTAGGGTGTATTCATATATCCTTAAATACCAAAAGGAGCTTAATAAGCTGAATCGCTTCGTGGCCGGTTCTGAAAGCATTGGAACTGAGAAACCACTCGTAATCCCAAAGGAACTGGATAACAGGCAGCTTGACAGTATTACCGAACGTAGGGAATATTTTCAACGTTTTTGCAACTACCTTTTAAAGGCCAAGAACGAGAGATTGGCCACCAAACGAAAAAGGGGAATCAAGCTTCAATTACAGAAAGTGGCATACAATGGGAATGTGACCTATTTGGTAATGGAAGTGTCAAATACATCAACTATAGATTTTGAGGTGGACTATATAAAAGTTTATAGTGTTACCGGGACCAAAAAGAAGAGGGCATCCCAGCAAAAATTGGAGATTATGCCGATACATCGATACAAAATGCCCCCTTCTATCAAGAAGGGAGAATCCAAAAGGTTCGTGTATGTATTGCCCAAGTTCGTATTGGACAAGGGAGAGCATTTGGAAGTGGAATTGCATGAGTTAAGGGGGCACCGAAAGATAGTGCTCATTGACCGTTGATGATCCAATCCATGGCATCGATGTGCCATTTGTTGCCGATTATACATTGATGGTTTCCGGTTATAACGCTTTTGGTAACTTTGTAGGTCCCAAAACCATTAACTAAACCTTGCCTTTGATTTGGAACCAAAAAGAGTACTGATCGTAGAGGACGAGCCCTTGACCTGTCATGCCCTTAAATTGGCATTGGACGATATTTCACAAAAGGACCCTGGCCCAGAATTTGAAGTTGCAATCTACCATACCTATGGTGAAGCCCAAGATTTAATTAGTTCCAACAACATGGTGAATCTTGCTCTATTGGATTTCAGGTTGGGACCCGATACCAGTGCCACAGGGTTCGATCTTGCCAAACTTTTAAGAGCATCGGCTACCAATGCCAAAATAATATTCCTCACGTCCATCAGTGATCGGCACCAGTATTACACCATTTTCAGGGAGATCAACCCAGAAGGCTTTATTATCAAGAGCGAACTGGATTTTAAGGGGATTGAAGGAGCCTTGACCAGGGTAATTTCCGGAGAAACCTATTTCAGTCCATCGATCCAGGATTTTTTGAGAAAGGAAATGTCAATACCGAAGGAGGTCGAGGATGTGGACCGACAGCTTTTGTTCCTGTTGTCCAAAGGGGCCGGTACCCGTGACCTTTCAGAGGAACTCAAAATGTCCCCTTCAGGAATCGAATGGCGAAAACGAAGACTTGCCAGGTTGTTCGGACTTGAAAGCGGACAGACCCTTCCCCTTATCGAAAGCGCCAAGACCAAAGGTCTTCTATAGTGAAACCTTAGTAAAACTAAGGTAAATACCTTAGAAATTCCAAGGAGCCACCGTTGAGTGAAAACGCAAATTTTGATCTACCTTGCCCCCATATTTCAGAACCAAGAACCTCATGGTCTTGGGACTGAAAAGAGCCCAATCTACCAACAAAACCTAACCAAGTATTTATGGTACATGGCTACTTTTTACACCCTAAAGGGAACCTACTTGATTCCGACTTTATTTCCATTTGGTTTAGAAAAAACCGGAACAAACCATTAATCCATATCATATGAACAGAAATCCGATCATGGCACTTATTGCCATAGTATTATGTATGTCCCTCCATGCGCAGGAAGTGGACAACGATTCCATTCTGAAATCCGTAGAGGACTATATCTACCTTGGGGACCTTGACAGAAGGGAATCAAAGCGTGTTTTTACCAAGGTAAAGGAGCTTTCAGAAGCAGGGGATGCAGCGGCTATATGCCTGCTCGGTATCCTGTACAAAGACGGTATTGGGACCCACCTAAGTTTTGATAGAGCCCGGGAGCAGTTCAGGATAGCCCATGAAATGGGCAATGCCAAGGCCAGCTACAGTTTGGGTTACCTATACCTTAAAGGCTTGGGGAACATCTCTCAGGATTATACCAAGGCCGTGGAATGGTTCACCATAAGCGACCACCCCATGGCCAAGCACTGGTTGGCAAAGATGTATTATTTCGGATATGGGGTTCCGAAGGACAGGGCAAGGGCTTTGGACATCTTAAGCAACAACCCCATTTACAATAGTGAGGTACTATTGGGCCAATTGGAAAATTTGGATGTAATAAAGGATTCAACTGCTCAAGAGGAAATAGAGGATGGGGAATTGTTTGAGGCCATGGCCGATGGGCAAAGGGAAATCCTTTCCATTGCACCAACTGAAATGGGAACCATTCCGGAATCCATTACAGGAAATTGGAAAGGCCAATGGGTGGAAATGGACTGGTCGGGGACATGGATGATCCGAAATTTTCCCGCAAGTTTGACCGTTGGGGAGGTTTCTGATGTCTACGGAACCGTGGAAAGCACCATTCAAGTAGGAGAGAGTTCCACGACCAGCGAGGCCATTTGGAGGAACGGAGATCTGACCATTTTTGATGGGCAGGTGACCATCGAGAAGCAATTTACCGACCATCCCGATTATACAACACTCGATTACGGATTAAACTCTATGTCTTTTACCGTGAGGAATTTGGAGGGTACTGATTACCTATTGGGAAGATTGGAATCACAGATTCTGAATTGGTCAGAACCCGGTCCACCGATATTGATGGTACTGACCCGTGAAGGTACCCCGATTTCCGAAGAGGCCCTGGCCGCCTTTGCCGAACAGGGGGACAGCTTTATCAAACTGTACCCGAATCCCTTTATGGATGACCTTCTTATCCATTATGAACTGGAATCCGATGCCCATGTACAGGTAAGGCTCATGGACTATTATGGTGGTGCCAATGTGGAAAACGTGACCAATGGTTTTCTAAGGGCAGGTGAGCATGTCCATACCATTTCCAATGGTTCCCTGAAATCTGGAATCTATGTCGTTCAGGTCCAAGTCAATGACAGATTGTATACAAAATTGGTAATCAAACGATAATCACAAAAAAATGAAGAATCTATACATAACTATATTATTTCTTTCGTTCTTTCTATTAGCGGGGAAAGCAACCTATGCCCAGTACGAACTGCATTATTATGACAAGCAGGCTGCCATCGATGCGGAAAAGGCGGATGTCTCTGGCACTATAATTAAAAAACCAGTGGCCAAGACCGAGGAAAACCCCTTTAATTTTGAAATCACATATAATAACATGCAGGTTTTGCTTGATCTGCAAAGTGCAATTTCCATAGCACAACAAAAAGCGGTGGATGATTGGTTAAAAAAACAGGAGGCCAATTTCACGAAGGAAATCAATAGGCAATTAGGAACGAACCACACAGATTTTGGAACTGCTCAGAAGGCTTTCTTCAAGAATTTTGAAAAGAATTTTAGAAGGGTCGAAACACGCGCAAGATCGGTAGCGTATAGCCATACAAAGAAGGCCAATGGTTTCGACGAGGAACAAGAACAGTATACTTTTGAGCTAAACCTTCTTGATGAATGGGACCAAGTAAAGGGAACTTGTGGATCATACGTAGAACACCGAATAGACTGTTACTTATTTGATATCAATGTCAGAGGGTTCAATTTGGGCCGAGCTAGTGGAGCCCAGCTCACAAATGTTAAAAATCAGGCCACCAAGGATTTTGCTGATCCGGAATATAATTCGGCATTAAACCGTTCTTGGGCACAGGGCTTGATTAAAATAATTAACAATGGGAGTTTGGTCAGTACTATGGCCGGCAAGCATTATTCTTATTATAGACAAAAAGGACTTCAGGACAGGATATTTCTGATGACCGCCTACTTGACCCAGTACAATAACCGTAATTCAGGAGTTATGTCGGTTCCGATTTCAAGATATAACCTTCCGCAGTTCTGGGAATCCACGACACTTTTGAACTTAGGTAAAAAGAATGCCCCAAGCTTACCGCTTGATGCCCTGGTCTTCAATGACGCCTATGTTACAGATGTCCTGAACAAGCAAGCCCAAGGGGTTGGTCCTTACCCTGGAAAATCACCAGGCCAGGTGGCGGCAATGTTCAACGATATCAAAGAGAGGGTAATCGAGGAGCACAAGGATGAGTTTTACACCGAGAGCGAGGCGGGACTGACCTATAAATTGGACAAATTAACGGATGGGTTTCTACCCTCCAATGGTTCGGGTAAATTGGGAGGTTTGGATGCACTGTCCTACAATACCTATGTTTTGGATGGAAGGGGACCTAATAGATTTTACCATCTCAATAATGGCGGTTGGGTTTATCGTTCCAGTTCCCCAAGAAAGGGGATAAACGGGGGGAATTCTTTTTCAGAGCCGAGCCTAAACGATGATGGTTACTACTATTACATTTATAACAAGGAACTTGATGGGTGGCACGAGCTCCTGATGCCTGCTAGTGGTTACAGCACAACCAGTGACCCTTACTTGGCCCAGGTATTCTGGAAGGGCATGAAAGGCGTTGCTAGGTACGCCCTTCCATTTGAGGATGTTGTGATTCTTGTCAATGGAGAGGATTTTGATGGGAATGAGGTCAGCCGAGTGGAAGCAGGTGCTTGGTTGATAATTGGTTCAGTACCTGGTGGAAAAATACTGAAACCAGTGGCAAAGATTACAAAAGCCGGACTGAAAATATCTGCAAAAATGGTCAAAGTTGGAAGTAAGACCGTAAAACTATCATTCAAAACGGTAAATGGTCTTGTTGAATTTGGAGGCAAATCAAGGTTCCGTGAAATTGTCGGTGCAATATCAGGTGAAGAAGCGCACCATATTATTCCTTGGGCTTGGCGCGAAAACAAGGTTGTGCAAAAAGCAGCAGAATGGGGATTTCACATGAACGATAAAATCAATGGGATAGCACTAAAAAAATACTTTCAGGGAATAGGTGGTGTCCATGCCAACCACCCTGCCTATAGTGATTATGTGCTAAGGAGATTAAATCTTTGGGCCAAACAAAACGCTAGTTTTACAGGAAAGGATGCGGTTTATTTTCTGGAAAAAGAGTTAATCCCAGAATTGTTGGAGCTGATTGAACGAGCAGAAAAGTCTGGTTTAAATTTGAATGATTATTTTAAAAACTTATAGTATTTTGGTTTTTATGAAATACTCAAAATTTAGTCATTCAACAGAAATATCACAAATTGGGATTTTTCCACAGTGTGAGTTAAGCCGCAATGTCAACCCTAGGGCTCCAGATGGGATATATAATGTTCCTTACAACGAGTTTCCTGATTTCATACCAAGAGTTGAATTCGATTTGGCCCCTAAAGCTAAATGGACGGATATAATGACATCGGGGGCATTGAGCCACGGATATATCGTAAGCGAAAGAGTTAAAGAAATATTCGAAAAGCACAACTTGCCATCCCATGCATTCTACCCAGCAAAAATCCATTCAGGAGATTTATCGAAGGATTATTACTGGTTTCATTTCTTCAATAATGATTTCTGGAATTGGGTTGATAGAGAGAAATCTGAATTGTACTTGCGGAGTATTTTTCCTGAAGAACGGGATGATATTATCATGGAGGCCAATTTAAAAAAGGATAATGAAGGGTTTATGGAGATGGCACGAAATAAACCAAGTTTAACTGATTACTATTGGGAAAAATTGGTTTTCAATGAAAGTTTTCCAGACCTCGATATTTTTACGACTTTATCTCCCAGCATGCATGATGTTATTAGTAATCGACTTTTAACTGGCTTAGAAGATGTAGGTATAACTGGATATGAGGTTAAGGATTTCTGTATAGAGGAAAGTAATTTAAGGCTTTGAAATTGACTGCAAAAGGAAGTTTATCCGAATTTTGATAATCAGAATACCGTTGGAATTTGAAGAGGACTTTATTCGAAAATTCATGAAAAATTGGGTCTCCCAAGTATTCTTGTAAAACATTCAATAATATAACTTAATGATTAACAATGCATAGGAATATAGGGTTTAATAAAATTTAAATTTCTTTGTTTTCATTTGTGTTAATTTAAAACCATTTGGGATATTTGCAGCCGTGAAAGACTCAAGTTTCACACGAAGATGTCCTATAGGATGTCCTATTTTGGAATACAGAACATAAACATCTGGTTTATATGGGGTTATGGTCAAGGGTTCAAGCTCTGCCACCCCGACAATTACGGTGTCAATAGACACCAAAATATAGCTAATCTTATGAAAATCAAGGATTTTCATTTTTCTTAAAATCATAAGATTGGCTTTAATATCAATTCAAAGGTTACCTATTCGGTTACCTGATTTATTACCGGAATTTTCACTACATTGGTAATTCAATAGACTTGACTTTCGCAGCGATTTGACTTTCGTAAACAAATCGATTATTCACTTAAAGCGAGAGTTTATGCAGACTTCCAAGACTTTTACCATTCATTTTTGGCTGAGTATGGCCAAAGCAAAAGATGATTTTGCACCTATTTATGCCCGTATCACGGTCGATGGAAAACGTGCCGAGATCAGTTTAAAACGATCCACATCGGTTACCTATTGGGATACCCGTTCCAAAAGGTCAACACTAAGGACTTCCGACGGCAAGGCACTCAATGTTTACCTTGACCAAGTGTATTCCGATTTGTTGGCTTGCCACAAACAGCTTCTGGGCGAATCCAAATATGTTACCGCCCAGGCCATCAAGGCCCGGTATCTCGGAGAAGATGAACAGCACAAAACGCTGCTTCAACTGGTTTCCTACCATAATAAGAATATGGTTTCGGTACTCAAGCCCGGCACCTTGAAAAATTACTTCACTACGGAACGCTATATCAAACGGTATTTGAAGCACAAACTAAAGACCAACGATGTTTTCCTTAAACAATTATCCTATAAATTCATCATTGACTTTGAACAGTTCCTTCGTAATGGAAAATCCATAAACCGCTCCCAGCCCCTAAAGAACAATGGGGTTATGAAACATTTGGAACGCTTGAAAAAGATGATGAACCTTGCCCTTCGGTTGGAGTGGATCGAAAAAGACCCCTTTGTGAGGTTCTCGCTAAAGTTCACAAAACACCAGCGAGCATTTCTGTCCCAATCGGAACTTGAAGTTCTGGAATCCGGTCAGCTTTCAAATGGACTTACTATATTTGACTGGACATTAAGTTGAGGGAATAACAGTTACATAATTTACCTTTGAATTATGTCAAAACACAAAAGAAATTACACAACAGACTTTAAGAAAAAAGCTGTAGAATTAAGTTATGCTAGAGGCAGTATAGCCCAAGTATGCAGAGAATTGGATATTCCTTCCTCTGTACTGAGTCGCTGGCGAAGAGAATTTAGTGAATATGGTAAAAATAGTTTTCCAGGACGCGGTAAGCCAAAATTAACAGAAGAACAACGGGAGATTGCCAACTTGAAGAAACAATTAAAAGATATGCAATTAGAACGTGATATCTTAAAAAAGGCGATCAGCATCTTCTCCGAGAGCGACAGGAAAAATTTAGGTTCATAAAACATCATAAGTTTAAATTTCCAGTTGAGAAGATGTGCAGTATATTAGGAGTAAGTAAAAGCGGGTATTATAATTGGTTGAAATCAGGCCCATCCAAGCGATGGTTAGAAAACGAAGCTGTATCCCTAGAAATACATGATATTTTTCAAGATAGTTTTGAGAGTTACGGAGCTCCAAGAATTAGAATTGAATTGTTAAAACGAGGTTATCGTATTTCCAGACCTAGAGTCGCTAGACTGATGAGAGCTAACAAATTATTTGCAAGAAGAAGACGTAAATTTATAGTCACTACAGATGCAAATCATAACTATCCTATAGCCCCTAATATTTTGAATCAAAATTTTTTAGTTAATAGAGAAAATCAAGTTTGGGTCTCGGACATTACTTATATACAAACTGGTCAAGGCTGGATGTATTTGACTGTCATTATAGACCTGTTTCATAGAAAAGTTGTAGGATGGTCAATGAGCCAAACATTAAGTACTAGTGATACTATCATTCCTGCTTTCAATATGGCTGTAGCATCAAATACTATTACTGAAGAACTTATATTCCATTCTGATAGAGGAACTCAATACGCTAGTTATAAATTTACCAATATCTTAAAAAGCTATAAGGGACTTATAAAACAATCTATGAGCAGGAAAGGAAACTGCTGGGATAATGCAGTAGCTGAAAGTTTCTTTAAAAGCTTAAAGGTAGAATGGGTATATAAACACAATTACTGGCTTAGGTCAGATGCTGAGTTATCTATATTTCAATGGATAGAAACTTGGTATAACAGAAGAAGAATACACTCTTCTTTAGGGTATAAATCTATAGAAGAGTTTAAAATAGAAATGTTTAATCAAAAAGTAGCTGCATGACTCTTATCTAATTGTCCACTTTTTTATTGCAAGTCCAAACGTTTTTTTGAAATTATCAAAAACCCGACTAAAAGCGTAAGCCGTGGACATAATCTTGATTTTGATACAAGGGTTACAACTGGGGAAAAGGAAATCCCAAAGATAAGGGCGGACGTTTTCTTTCGGTTGAAGCAAGGCGAGTTTATCACTTATGCAGATGGAAAGGATAAAAAGGTGCAGTTTAGATTGTCCAAAATTCAACGGCAACTTCCTGAAGAATCCAAGCAATTTTCTCAGGCAGATTTAGCGGCTAATTTTGAGCGGGTTTATGATGAAGCGAAGTCGATATTTGAATAAATAATTTAAATATCATAGTATTTATTTTAGTTTTATGCCTAAAAAACATATATTGCTCTAATAAATACTAAAGCTATGGTTGCGGAATGCATTGATAAATTATTATCGATTGAAGAATATTCTTTTTCCCTTGATGAACTGATGGAACAGACCACCAAAAGCAAAAATGCAATTTGGCAGGAACTGGCGCATCTGATTGAAAAAAACAAAGTCCTCAACTTAAGAAAGGGTTTTTATCTTATACTCACCCCCAGATATTCCAGTTTTGGAAAACTTCCCATTGACCTGTATATCGAGAAACTTTTTGAGTATTTGGGGCGTAATTATTATTTGGGGTTTTACAGCGCGGCAAAAGTATATGGTGCAAGCCATCAACAAATCCAGCGCGATTATGTAATGACATCAACTCCCAAACTTTTGGATATTAAAAAATCGGCTATTGATATCCGTTTTTTGACTACCTCTGCTTGGCCGGAAAAAAATATACTTCCCAAAAAATCGGATGCCGGAACTTATCATATTTCCAGTCCGGCTTTGACCTTGGCAGATTTGATACATTATCAAAATAAATTAGGGGGGCTTAATCGAATGCTATCTACCATTGAAGAATTGTTGGAAGAAGTTACACAAAAAGACCTTGAAGATTTATTGAGTTGGTATGGCAATAAGGCAACACTTCAGCGACTGGGATTTTTATTGGATCAAATAGATCAAGAGAACCGTTTTTCAAATTTGATTTTTCAACATTTGGAAAAACAAAAAATACATCCGGTTTTATTAAAGCCAACTATACAACAACGACCAGGTTCGGTAGATAATAAATGGAAAGTGGATGTCAACCTAAGATTAGAAACTGACCTATGATTTCAAAACCCTATATAGCACAATGGCGGGAATATGCACCTTGGAAAGAATTTGCACAGGTTGAACAGGATTTGATTATTAGCCGCGCATTGGTAGCAATTTTTTCAGATGATTTTCTAAGGGAAAAGCTTGCGTTCCGGGGCGGCACCGCTTTGCATAAACTGTATCTGAACCCTGCACCCAGATATTCCGAGGATATCGATCTTGTTCAAATTAAGGAAGGTCCTATAAAACCTATTATGAAGCGTATAGGTGAAGTGATCACGTTTTTTGAAGAAGATAGGCGCACACAGGTGCGCGGACACGGAGCAAAAGTACTGTACCGTTTTACATCGGAATATGAAAATGAGCGTCGCCGGCTCAAGTTAGAGATCAACTGCAAAGAACATTTTAAGGTGCTAAAGTGGATGGAATTCCCTTTTGATATGGTCAATCCCTGGTTTTCGGGAAGGGCGGATATTAAAACATATAAAATCAATGAACTTTTAGGAACAAAACTAAGGGCACTATATCAGCGCAGTAAAGGACGGGATCTTTTTGATCTGGATTATTCCAGGCGAAATATGAAACTCGATATTGATGAAATTATCAAGTGCTTTAAGGTTTATATGGAATTTTCCGTTGGCAAAGTTCCTTCTCAAAAAGAGTTCCTTCAAAATATAGAAGCCAAGGAAAACGATGCAGCTTTTGAGGGCGATATGGAAGGTTTGTTACGGCCGGAAGTCAAATACGATCAAAAAGCGGCTTTCCGATGGTTGAAAGAAATGGTTATTTCAAGAATGTGATTAAATATAAAAAAGCCGTTTTTTCCTCACACCTTGCGGAGCAAGAAAGAATTTTTCGAGGGCTTTTCAGTTCCTCGTAACAAAGGACTGATGCGAATTTTCAAGGATTTGGAACTGGTGGAACAATTGGGCTCTGGAATCCCTCTTATGTTGAACACTATGGCAAAGAGAGCTTTGGCTTTTCAGATAACTTCCTTAGAATGACTTTTACGGCTAAAGAAACTACTGTAGAAGAAGGTGATCAGATAGGTGGTTTAATCTCTTAGGGTTTAATTCCCCGCTGCTTGCAGCGTAAGTAATATATTTGCTTATGTCAGATAGCAAATATATACACAAATCGCATAATGTTTCGGTGTTGCTTTATCATTTTGTATATCCTGCAAAATATCGTAGAGTAGTTTTTGATAAGAATGTTGATCAGACGTTGGTGAAAATATGTATGGATATAGAAAAGCGCTATGAGGTTCATTTTTTAGAGATTGGAACAGACAAAGATCACGTTCATTTTTTGCTTCAGTCTGTTCCGATGAAAAGTCCGACTCAAATTGTTAAGATTTTGAAGAGCATCACTGCAAGAGAGATTTTTCAAAGACATCCCGAGGTTAAGAAAGTTTTATGGGGAGGAGCTTTTTGGTCGAGTGGATATTTTGTGAACACGGTAAGTAAATTTAGAGATGAAAGTACCATATCCAAATATGTTCGTGCTCAAGGAATGGAAAAAGATTATGATGTGTTACACAAGGTAAAACAATTGACACTGTTCTGATTTTTTTCCGATACCTCGTATGCTTGCATCGAGGTAGTTCATTGGGTGGTCTAAAAGGTGGTCAAAATGATACCACAATTGACGATATTAATTGACTCATAGAAAAAAAGGAAGTTTTAATTGCTTCAGATAATCGAATAAGCCGTTCAGGAATTGCCGAGGTTTTACAAATAAACGAATCTGCGATTCAGAAGCATCTAAACAATTTGAAGGATGCCAGTTTGATAGAGCGTATAGGTGGCACAAGAGGTTATTGAAATAAAATTATCAAAAATGAAAAATATATGAAAGATTTTAGAATATTAGTATTGATTTGTACAATTGTGCTAATGGGTTGCAATACAGACAAATCAAACTCAAAAGTAGAAAATCCAGAATTCACTGCTACCGAAAAGAAATCTGACACACTTACCAAACACTTGAAGCCCTTCAAATCGGAATTGCCCACAATCGGGCTTTTGATGTATAACGGTGTTTTACAAAGTGAAGTCATCGCAACATCTGATGTTTTTACAAAACCTACGGAAGATGGAAGGCAACTTTTTAACGTCGTTACCATAGCAGAAACCGAAAATCCAATTACCACGGAAGAAGGAATGCGATTTGTTCCTGATTACACATTCGATGATTGCCCAAAGCTAACAGCCCTTTTCGTTCCGAGTGCTTACGATATGTATGCACAAGTCCACAATGAGAAAATCGTAAATTTTATTAAGGAAAAAAATAAGGAAACAGAATATACCGTGAGCAATTGCGCTGGTGCACAATTAATTGGAAAATCTGGGATTGCAGACGGTCATAAAATTGTAACGTGGATTGGTGGTGGCGAACAGTTGCAAAAGGACTACCCGAACTTGAAAGTTCAGAACGATAGTTTAGTAACGTATATTAAAGACGGTAAGTTCCTTTCTTCAAACGGGAATTTAGCAAGCTACATTCCTGCATTGGAATTGGTCGAAATAATGGCAAGTACTGAGCATAGAAAGTTTGTTGAAAGTTACTTGTACCTCGATAGACTTCAAAACTGGAAGGAATAATGTTAGTATTTAAACAGTAGTTTTAAAACGGTGCTTTATCCTTTGAACCTCTTGCGGTAGCCAGCCATTTGCCGTCCCGTTTGACCAGTTTAAAAACACCAGGCGTTTTATCATAAGCTGTGGTATATTTTACCCAAGCCACGTCGCCCATTATCGTGTCCTGTAACACCTTAAAATCTGAGTCCTTCTTTTTGGTCGCATTGAACATATTTATGATGTTCATATAATTGG
This sequence comes from Flagellimonas abyssi, assembly GCF_019457905.1. Taxonomy (GTDB): domain Bacteria; phylum Bacteroidota; class Bacteroidia; order Flavobacteriales; family Flavobacteriaceae; genus Flagellimonas; species Flagellimonas abyssi. Next base: position 66,204 of record NZ_JAHZSV010000026.1, read on the forward strand.
CATAGCCTTCCGGTGTGGAATTCGCCTTTAAAGTTTCTTCGTCTTTTTCATAAAAGCTTTCAATAACAATTTGGGCTGTGGTGCTTGGTCCCGAGATTTTAGTTTCGGAATCAGCACAAGATAGAAACAGTAATGCGAGCGAGAAAACAACAATTTTTTTCATAACAGTATTAATTTGGGTTATTAATATATCTATGTGATAGTTTCAGTTCAATATTACGTTCACCATCTTTTTCGTGTAGTTCCAAAATTGCTCTGCGATCATTGGACAATGAAAACTTTGGCAGTACATATACAAACCGTACCGTTTCATTTTCTGTGATTTTAGAAGGCAGATTATGTTTAAAAATCGGTTCTTGATACAGTCGCTGTAACGATTTCTTTTTCCCCTTCTGTCTTGTTTCAACCGAGAGTTTTAAGAAATTTAAATCATAATCCAACGTAGAATTATTCTTAATCTGGATGACAAAGTAAAGTTCTTCCGTATCAAAAACAATGTTCTCAACGCTCAAAACTATACCTTCGGTTCGCTTTTTAATCCTACCTACACGCTGCTTTCTTTCAAGAAGATAGGAACTGAATTTCTGGTAATAATAATTCCTGTTATCAACATTGCTTTCAGCAGTAACAACCGAAATAGAATCATTCAATATTGGTCTTTCATTCCCGATACTACTTGACTTCGGAATAAAATAATTGAATTTTGATAGCTGCGTTTTATATCTTACAATATACGAAAAAATCGCACCATCTCTATTGACTATCAGAAGATTGCTTTCTTTCCCAGGTTTGGCTTGAAGCAAGCCAAAATACTGCTCTTTTTCACGGTTGTAGGTAAATACAAAATTATCTGAACCGGTTATGCCTTGGCGAATAGGTTCTGGAAAAAACAACGCTACATTTTTGGTGTCGTTGGCATAAATAGTATCGAGTGCGTTTGTTGTTTGCGCTTTTGTGAAAGCGGAAATTAACACCGTCAGTATTAGAGTAAATGTTCTCATAGTTTAGGTTTTAGAATTAATCTATAATTATTTAATACCATAACTTTTACATTACGGTTGCTTCGTCTTAGCACCTTTGTAATACCACCTACTTGCGGAACAGTAGGTATGTTGATGTCGCCAATAATATCGTCCAGGACTTCGGTGGTCGCTTCTGCCCGAAAATTGTTTTGCACATAAATACCTTCACTACCATCAGATAAATCAAAAGCTTTGAGTTTGGTAGGATGATGCTTTATGTTTTCAATTTCAATTAAAGCCCGATTAGTCTGAAAGCTTATAAATCCAAAGACAGGTGTGTTCTTAGACATTTTTTTACCATTGATGGTAGCCGCTTTAGTCAAGCGCATTCGCAATCTGGTATTTGCTTTTACAACTTGGTCGCCATCTACTACCACGTAAATAGTTTCATCTGTATTCCCTATGGTTGAAATTTCATTGGGTTTGGGGGAAGCAGCAAAAAACAATTGATGTTCCAAGCCCAATTCTTTCGCTTCAATTTTTTGTTCTCTTTTTACTTCAGCAGAATCAATTTTTGAAACTACTTTGCGAACAGTTCTTTTCTGTCCCAAATTTTGGTATCGCTTTTCTGAATACTGAATCTTGCTTACCTCATAGATGCTATCTACGATACGTTCTTTTTCGCGTTCCGGTAAATCTGGGTCATAAAATCCCAAGGAATCAATTAGTTTTTCATCGTATATGCTTGGCGCATTATTTTCCCTAACTTTTTTCAAGTCGTTAATTGCATCCAGTTTGGAATCGTACTCTTTTTGGTCCTCTTCCAAATCTGGCACTAAGGTCTGTTTAAGGTTTTCAGTTTCACTTTTATCATCGCCCATTACCATTACAGAATAGGAAATCAGGAATATGAAAATCACGGCCAATACCGCTGCAAATACTATCTTGTTTTTTTCTACTTTCATAAGAGTGAGTTTTTAAGTGCCGATTATCGGCTTTCAACTTTCATCGTTCAGTTTTTTTAAAGTGTTCTCGAAATAGTTGGTAATCAATAATCCGTGCGGATTGTTCGGGAAGTTTCGGTCAACCATAATCAAGTTTCCGGTGGAAACCAATTCATAGGTGTCGATGATTGAACCTCTATTGATTTCAAAAATCGTTGTCGTCGTAAAACTGTTAGCGCCATCATTTTCAGATATTCTTGAATCGATGCTCAATACTTTTTGAACCAATGAATATTGAAGCAACCTGTTGTAAACACCATCAGCCTTTTTCTGGCGGTAGAGATTGTCCACGGAACTATTGCCCAACCACAACGCCTTTTCCAAGTTGCGTTCGTAATTGCTGGCATCGATGTTATAGAAGTAGTTATGGAACAGATCCAAATGTGCTAAAGCTTCAACCCGAAAATTTTCCTTTTGGGTCACGAGCTTCAGCGGAATGATACTGCCATCTGTATTAATGGCAAAGGCACTATTGAGCGCTTTTTGATTGGTGTTGAATACCATCCAAACTGAAAATGTGCTGGAAAGCAACGCACAGACAACAACCGCCAAAACGATAAATCGATTCAGTTTTAGGACGTTGTAAATATTCTTATATGGTGTTTTCATATTTTTGTTTTTAACCTGCCTTATGCAGTAAATAGTCTGAGAGTGAATGACGTGGCACGCTTATACAGTTTGAATTTCAAGAAAACGATAAATCCAACCGAACCTAACTGAACAACAGGCGCAAAAAAGCCTTGACCTGTATCGGTTCCAAAAAGGTTGACCCAAAAATTGGTGTTGATTTCCGTATAAATGGAATTGATAAATACATTGACCAAAAAGAACGCTGGCACGAGCATATACACGGCTGCATATAATTTGAAGAACGTGTAAGCGAGCGAACGGAACTTTTCAAATACGGCAAGACTAATAACCAGAGGAAAAAATGCTTGCATTATGCCTAAAAGGAAGAATCGTTCTGCCAAGAATAGCGGATAGATGAATAGATCCAGTATCCAAAGTATGGTGCTCAGTATGAAAGCCAATATCTTAAAACCGTACAATGGTGTAACCAAGGCTTCATATAATAGTGTCATTGCGGAACTCGCGGCATCAAAGAGACTTACATCTTCCTCTAAAGGAATATCCTGCATTTGCAAAGGCAATAATGCTGGTGCTGTACCTCGATATTGCCCTTCAATAGCGACTAAAATGCCATCGAAAAAGCCTAAGACCTGTGTTGAGAAAATGACCAAAATGACGATGGCAAAATTCTTGACCAGTTCACCAGGACTCAATCCCCAAGTGTAACCGTCCTTATCTGCAACGCCTTCGTTGTACTTTTTAAGAATGTTGACCAAAAAGAACAGAACAGCGAGCGTCTTCATTCCGGCAATGGTGTATTGCGAAAAGTCGCTGGCCTGTATGGTCTGGAAGACGGTATCGATATATTCCAGCCCGATTCCTAAGAGAATGGTCGCGGTCATTTTTAGTATTCAGTTTCTCGGTTATTGACTTTATCCTGCATTTTTCTGAAGGAAATAATGTCGCGATAGCGTTTTGTTTTTGTTGTGATGGTGGAAACCATTTGTTTTGATTCCAGCTCTTTTGCCTTTAGAATTTCAGCACGTTCCGCATCGCTCATTTTTAGGTAATCGCTGGATAAGATTTCATCAATAAAATCTACCGTGTCCAAAGAGTTTTGAACTATGGCATCGAACGATTCCACGACCCTGCTAACTTCATCTGGTTTGATGTAGGACGAGTTAAGAATATCCTGTAAATCATTTTGCATTACGTTGATAAGGCGCTGATTGTTTTGTCCAATTTCCTGAACCGCTCTGAGTTGTTGTACCACGCTTGATACTTTCTCAATGCTCTCTTTTGCATCTTTTAAGAATTTTACAGACTTAATCATCTGAGCTGTCTGTTTACCCGATTCTATCAGTTGTTTTACCAAGCTGATAAAATTGGTATTGTCATAAGTGGGCATTCCCTGACACGCAGCGCGTGCGGGCAATAAAAAGATGAATGCCGTTGCGATAATTAAGATTTTTGTCTTCATAATATTATGTTTTAGATGTGAATTGAATTATTGCTTTTTGCATATCCTGATGCTCGTTGTAGAGCTTCATTATTTCCTCATTTTCCTGTCCATCGGTCAAGTAAGCTGCATAGACTTGCTTCGGAACTTCAAGCCGGAAGA
>NZ_JAHZSV010000027.1 GCF_019457905.1 Flagellimonas abyssi
CTGATGCTCGTTGTAGAGCTTCATTATTTCCTCATTTTCCTGTCCATCGGTCAAGTAAGCTGCATAGACTTGCTTCGGAACTTCAAGCCGGAAGATGTTACTTTCCCTACCTATCTTGATAAACATCTCGGTGTACTTGCGTGGACCGGATAGATTGTTTTTAATGGATTTTAATTGGTTCAGGTCGTGGCTCGATAGGTTGAGACGTTTGACCAATTCGTCATAGCCTTTTTCATTGTTTAGGCTATAAATGACTTGGGTATTTTCAAGAATACTTGCTGAAGTCGAATTGTTCGGAAGCTGGTTGATGGATTGTAGAATAATCCCAATCGCACCGTTTTGTTTACGGATAGCTTGATAGTAGAATTCTACACTTTCCAATACATTTTCAAACTTCAATTGCTTGGCAAACTCATCAAAAAGGATGATTCCTTTTTCAGCTCTATTTTTCCAAATAGTTCTTTGGATAGCTGACTTAATGAGCTTTAACATTACGGACAGGATTTCCTTGTTATCCTTGACTTCATCCAGTTCAAAAACAATCAATCGCTTATCTTCGATTTTATAAGTTTGGTCTTCGCTCACTTCAAACAGGAAACTATATAGACCATCGCCGACATATTCGGACATTACGTGCAAAAAGCCGGTAACATTGAAGTAGTCGGGATGGATTTTTAGGGTATTCAGCAGGTCTTTCTGATTCCTTTCTATAAAACTGTAAAAACCATCCAATGAGTGATTTTCTGAAGTGCTATCGTAATAATGGCGCAGAATCTTTTTAACCGATACTGATTGTGCTTTGGTAACTTTTAAATCTGAAGCAAAAAGTTCAAATAAGAAAACTGATAAGTCTTCCAATCGTTCGGGTGTAAGGTCGTTTACATCACTTATATAAAAAGGATTGATGCCCAAGTTCTTTCCACTTTCGTAACGAAGCACGGTATATTTTTCGGGATAGAGTTTAGCGAATTTGGTGTATGAACCACCTAAATCAATGATGACCAAGCGAATACCACTTTCAAAATATTGACGTAAGATGTTATTGGCGAGAAAGGACTTTCCTTCGCCTGTTGGTGCGAAAATGGCAAAGTTTCTTGCCTTAATGCGCTTCTTGCGTTCATCCCAGACATCTTTGAGAACAGGAATATTATGTTCGCGGTCGTTAAAGATGATTCCGGTGGCATCCGATTTATAATTCGTGTTGTTTATGAACAAGCAAAGCGCGTGCTTTAAATCCGTCACATATAAATCGTTGTTTGAAAAATTGGAAGAGAAACAGCAGTAACTATTTAGGAGGTAATTTTTACGTTCTTCGCCTCTTGGGTAATACGGGATGATATCCAATTCCTTAAATTCTGTCTTGATTTTTGAGGTAATTTTATCAAGCTCTTTGGCTTCCTTTGCCCAATAGACAATATTCAAATGCCCACGAATAATCCGGGCATTATCATCGGCATTGATTTGGTCAAGGATGTGCTGGATTTTGCCAAGAACCACTTTGTTCTGCGAACCGAAATTTGAACTCTTGTTGAGCTCTTCAACCTTCTTATCGAGCAACTTTCGCCACTTTTGTTTGTCATCTAAATAGAGAATTTGATTGACAATATGGTTTTCGTTAAGCGTAAGCCCTAGACCATCAATAAAACCTTGATGAAACACAAAATCGTCAGAAGTGAATTTCTCATTGGTTTTGCTACT
>NZ_JAHZSV010000028.1 GCF_019457905.1 Flagellimonas abyssi
TAATATTCCTCCCAGAGCAACTGTCGGGTCACCCCGGTCTTCCGTATTTCCTTGTCAAAGTAGGGAAAGTAACGCTGTAGCTCTACCAGTTTTGGGCTCTTCGGCCTTTGGTCGGCCTTGAAGAGGCCGTGCAGTTCCTCCAGGGTCATCTTCTCAACCTCATAGGCCGTCAGGCGGTAGCGCTTGAAGAAATCGATGTACTTGGCCACCGTGTTGCGGGAGATGCCCAAATGCTGGCTTATCCGCCGCTTGCTCACACCCGAGGTGTGGAGCTTGAATATCCGTTTTATTTTTCGCATGTCTATCTGCTTGTTCGCCATGGTCCTTTTTCACAAAAAAAGACCTTTGGCACATTACAGACAGATCAGGTCCAAAAGTGGCTCACTTTCATCCGGCGCGGGTGGCTCACTTTCACCGGCCAGCTATGCTCACTTTGGCCCGGCGAAGGTGGTATACTATCTCCGGCGTTTCCA
>NZ_JAHZSV010000029.1 GCF_019457905.1 Flagellimonas abyssi
TATACTATCTCCGGCGTTTCCACGTTTAGCAATGTTTAATGCATATTGAGTTGCATTGTTCGCTAATTCAGAAAAGTCGGTCAGTAGTAATATTTTGTTAATGGCTTTCATACTATATGGATTTATGTACCAAGTAATGAAGTGATCTAAAGTACTTACATAAGTTAGAGAAAAAAAGGATCTTATAATAGCCTAGTAAAAACAATTTTAAATGCCAGTAGCACATGCCTTATTAAGTTTGACTAATGCTTCAAAAAAATAACTTTTCCGATTGTTTGTGCCCATACTGCTGGAAACGCTGGACACAGTTTACCACTTTAGCTGGCAAAAAATATCAACAAACAGTTGAACAATAATCTTCTAAGACAAAACTTGCAACGGTTCAACACATCCGCTTTTAGTTGTTCTCTATATTCATCCTTTTCAGGATCCACGTCAAGATAGAAGTAAAAAAACAATACTTACCTTATTGAACTTCAAACAGCTCATGGAAAAGTTGCCGGACAATCAATTTCTCCGGGCGCACCGGTCCTTTGTCGTGAACATTGCATATATAACAGCGTCCAGCGCAACAAGATCATCATCGGGGACATTCGAATCCCCATCGGAGAGAGTTACAAGGAAACATGCCTTAAACGATTGGGTATAGACTGAACGTAGATTCAATTTCCATATAAATCCAAAAGCCCCTATTACAATGAATTGCAAAATTTATGTTAACAATTTTATATTTATTAACCATTTGGTTAAATTTACTGGTTAACATATAGTATTATGATACATACAGATACTGAAAAAGCAATATTACAAGCCGCGAAGACCGTGTTTTATAAAAAGGGTCTTGCCGCAGCACGGATGCAGGAAATAGCTGATGAGGCCAATATCAATAAGGCTATGCTCCACTATTATTTTCGAAGCAAGGAGAAACTATTTGGAGCAGTTTTTCTACAGGCCTTTGGAGAATTGGCTCCTTTTCTGAACTCCATTTTCAATTCGGACAAACCTGTTTTTGAAAAAATCAGGGAGTTTGTGGACGGCTATATCACCTTTGTGGTCGACAACCCATATTTACCCACTTTCATCATCCAAGAAATGAACATCAACCCACAGTTTGGTGAAACATTTTTCAGGAATCATGTGACTCCTGACCCATCCAAATTTGAAGAACAAATAGCTCGGGAGATCGAACATGGAAATATTAGGCCCATTGATCCCAAACAATTGGTTTTGAACCTTATTTCCCTGACCGCATTTCCATTTGTAGGCAAAGGCTTGGTCATAGGTATTCTAGACCTGGATGAAATAGCCTTTAAAACCCTCATGGAGGAACGAAAAAAATTGATTCCTGAAATGATCATTAATACAATCAAAGTACAATGAAGCATCTGATCGACAGCATACAACATGTATCATGGAAGCTGGTATTGCCTCCTCTAAACAAGGATTCATTCCTGTTAGTGGTCCTCCTTTCATTCCCATTTATAATCCAGGCCCAAGAAACGATATCTTTGGACAAATGTTTGAGACTGGTCCATATAAATTATCCGTTGGCCAAGCAAACATCGCTGTTGACCGAACAGTTGGGACTGGATATTGATGCGATCAAGAAGGACCGCTTGCCTAAATTGGATCTCAATGGCCAGGCCACCTACCAATCCGAAGTAACAAGTCTTGGGGGGCAATTGATGAATGTTACCATTGACCCCCCAAATAAAGATCAATACCGCACGACATTGGATGCCAACCAATTGATTTACCATGGAGGTCTGATCGATGCTTCGATCAAAGCTAAGGAGACCAAGGCCGCCATTGGGCAACAGGAAGTTGAGATTTCTTTATATGGGCTGAAAAACCGTGTTAACCATTTGTATTTCTCCTTGCTTTTGTTACAGGAAAACCAAGATTTGTTGCGTGCAAAGGAATCCCAATTGACCGCAAGGCTTGAAGAGGTCAGGGCCGGTGTAAAATATGGCACCTTGCTTTCCTCATCAGCGGATGCATTGGAGGTCGAACTCATCAAAATCCAACAGCGAAACACAGAATTTTCACTGTCCAAATTGGATTTGCTTCAGCAACTCTCCATTATGATAGGCACCGACCTGCAACCACAGGTTGTATTACAGCGTCCAGAGGTTTTTCCCGTGGTTCCCGACCAGACATCCAAAAGACCGGAACTTTTGCTTTTTGAGCTACAAAAATCCCAAGTCGATCTGTCATCGGATCTTTTGGAAAGGTCCAAACTTCCAAAGATCAGTGCTTTTGCACAGGGCGGGTATGGGAATCCAGGGCTCAACATGCTGGACAATACCTTCAACTCCTTTTTCGTGACCGGTGTAAAACTCCATTGGAATGTCTTTGATTGGGACAAAAACCGAAAAGAACGACAGTCTTTACAGATTGACCGAAATATTGTCGATTCCCAAAAAGAAACCTTTGAATTGAACAATGACTTGGAACTGGTCAACCTGCAATCCGAAATAGACAAAATGGAGGAGCTCATCCGATATGATGAACAGATCATTCCCCGGTTTGAAAAAATGGTCAAGACGGCAGAATCCCAACTAAAAAACGGTGTGATAACCTCCTCGGCATATATCACCGAGTTTACAAATTTATTTGAGGCCAAGAGCAACCTTGCCCTCCATAAAACCCAAAAACTACTGAACCAGATTCAATATCAAATTACGCAAGGTACTTATGAAAAGAGCAGCAACTAATGTCCCTATGACCAAAAAAGCCCTAACAATATTGTCCATTTCAGCCCTGATCGTTTCACTTACATCCTGTAATGGTGGAGGGAATCTTGCCGATGGTTATGGAAATTTTGAAGCGACGGAGACCACCATCTCCGCCGAAGCCAACGGTAAAATCCAATTTCTGGATGTGACAGAAGGAAACCTCCTTGAAAAAAATGAAGTTGTCGGGGTCATCGACACCATCCAATTATCGTTGAAACGCGATCAATTGAAGGCCGCAAAACAAACCATTTACTCAAAATCAACAAACGTGCTCTCCCAGCGGGACGTGTTACAAGAGGAATTGCAGGTAGCCCAAAACGACAAGAAGCGCATTGAAAGCTTGATCAAGGAGAATGCGGCCACCCAAAAGCAATTGGACGACATCCAGGGCAAGGTACGCATCCTCCAACAGCAGATCAAGAGTGTCGAAACCCAGAACGCCCCCATTATCAATGAAGTCAAGGGCATTGAGGTCCAGATCGAGCAGATCGAGGACCAAATTGCAAAAAGTATCGTAAAAAGTCCATTGGACGGTACGGTATTGGTCAAATATGCCGAACCTGGCGAAGTCGCTGTCTTCGGAAAGCCCTTGTTCAAAATGGCCAACCTTGATGAAATGGAACTCCGGGTATATATCAGTGAAACACAACTGCCCAACATCAAGATCGGTCAACAGGTCACGGTCAAGATCGATGATGTGGATTCAATGAGATCGTATGAAGGCACGGTATCCTGGATATCCGCATCTGCGGAGTTCACGCCCAAGATTATACAGACCAAAGAAGAACGGGTGAACTTGGTGTATGCTGTGAAGATAAAGGTCAAAAATGATGGAAGCCTCAAAATTGGCATGCCTGCCGAAATGTGGATTGCGAACTAATCTATTTAACCCATAAAAGACATCCTATGAAACTACAACATTTTATTGCAATGATCCTAGTATTCCTGTTGGGCGCCGTTTCCTTGATAATGGGAACTTTGGTACTTCTTGGCATCCACGAAGCAGGCCATGTTGTCCTAAAGGGACTGTTGGTCTATAATATCGTGCTAGGTGCCCTGTCATTACTGGTAGCTTACCTTATTTGGAATCGATCTATGTCGACCTCAAGTTCTGTACTCCTGTTACTGTTGTCCCATATCTCCGTCCTGATCTTCCTCGTATTGTTTACAAACCATGTGGCCAAAGAAAGCATTAGGGCCATGGAAATCAGGGCCATCATCTGGGTATTGGTATTCTTGCTCATCCAATGGGGCTCCTTCAAAAGGTCAAGTCTACTGACCAGGAGTTGGAGAGGCATGGCAGTGCTGTTGGGTGCATCAACCATTTTCCTCAATTCCTGCAAAAATAATCCGAACAGACAAAGTTCTGATTCGCAAAGCAACCCAGGTCAAATACAGGTAGAAGAAGTCTCCCCAAATGTATCGGTGGCCCACGATGCATGGTCCGATGAAATCCAACTGGACCATGGATCCAAATGGCTGGCGAATATAGAGACCACTCTAGGGGTATCCAAGATGCTCACTGCCCTGAACGGCTTCAACGGCGGTTCCGTATCAGCGTACCAAGCATTGGGGGATGACCTCAACGAACTTAAAAATACCATTGTAAAGGAATGTACCATGACCGGGCCTTCCCACGACAATTTGCATGTCTGGCTTCATCCCCTAATCGAAAAAATCGAAGCCCTGCAAAATACCGACAGTGAGGCATCAGGAGTTCAAAGGGTACAGGACATTGAACAGCATTTAAATGGCTATTATGAATTTTTTGAATAGCTGTCCAGATTTAAGAAACAAAAGCAACCCATACCCATGTCCATTCGTATAGATCATATCAGCAAATCCTACGGAAAGGTCAATGCCTTGGATGACATTTCCATTCAAGTCGACCCAGGGGAACTGTTTGGGCTGATCGGACCTGACGGTGCTGGTAAGACCACCCTTTTTCGGATACTGACCACCTTGCTCTTGCCCGACCACGGGTCGGCATCCGTTGCAGGGTACGATATCATTGCCGATTTTAAGGCCATTAGAAAACAGGTCGGGTACATGCCCGGGAGATTTTCACTATACCAGGACCTCACGGTCGAGGAAAACCTTCGTTTTTTCGCCACGATTTTTGGGACGACCATCGCAGAGAATTACGATTTGATCCGGGACATCTATGTTCAGATAGAACCTTTCAAAAATCGAAGGGCGGGCAAATTGTCCGGTGGTATGAAGCAAAAATTGGCACTTTCCTGTGCTTTGATCCATAAACCCAAGGTGCTGTTCCTGGACGAACCCACAACGGGTGTTGACCCGGTTTCAAGAAAAGAATTCTGGGAAATGCTCAAAAGATTACAGGCCAAGGGAATTACCATTCTCGTGTCGACCCCCTATATGGACGAGGCCGCCCTATGTGATCGGATCGCACTCATCCAAGATGGAAGGATCCTTGAAATCGACACCCCAAAAGCCATTGTGGAGCACTATCCCAAACCCATTTTCGACGTTGGGGCCCACAACACGTACCTATTGATCGAAAAATTGAACGCCTATGTCCATAAACACAGTGTATTTCCCTTTGGGGAATACATCCACTATACGGATCAACGGGATGGGTTCGATCCTTTGGAGCTCAGGGCATACTTAAAAAATGAAGGGCTGCAGAACATCCATATCGAAAGGACCAAGGCAACGATTGAGGACACATTTATGGAATTGGCAAAACAATGAAGGAAGAAACAGTAATAAAAGTAGAGGGACTCACCAAGGTTTTTGGTGATTTCACCGCGGTGAACAAGATCAGTTTCCATGTCAGGAAAGGGGAAATCTTTGGTTTTTTGGGGGCCAATGGCGCCGGGAAGACCACTGCCATGAAAATGCTGATTGGCATTTCCTCTCCCAGTTCGGGTTCGGCCAATGTGGCGGGATTCGATGTATATACCCAAACAGAGGACATCAAGAAGAGCATCGGGTACATGAGTCAAAAATTTGCCCTGTACGATGATCTGACCGTCAAGGAAAACATTCGTTTTTTTGGGGGTATCTATGGGTTGTCCAAGAATAGGATCTCTCAAAAATCGAACCTGCTCATTGAGGAGTTGGGCCTGGAGAAAGTCGCCCATAGTCTGGTGGGATCCTTACCATTGGGATGGAAACAGAAAATCGCATTTTCAGTATCCCTATTGCACGACCCAAAAATCGTTTTCTTGGATGAACCCACAGGAGGGGTGGATCCCATTACCCGAAGGCAATTTTGGGAAATGATCTATAAGGCTGCCAACAATGGCACGACCATTTTTGTGACGACCCACTACATGGATGAGGCAGAATACTGCGATCGGGTATCCATTATGGTGGATGGCAATATCGAGGCCTTGGACACCCCAAAAAACCTAAAGACCCATTTTGGTTCGGATTCCATGAACGATGTGTTCTTAAAATTGGCAAGAAGTTAAACAGGTTACCATATGAAACGCTTTATCGGGTTCGTACAAAAAGAATTTTACCATATTTTCAGGGACAGAAGATCCCTGTTCATCCTATTCGGGATGCCCGTCGCACAAATCATGCTTTTTGGGTTTGCCATCACCAATGAAATCAACAATGTTGACATCGCGATTCTAGACCGGTCCCAGGATGCCTCTACCAAAGAGATCATCTCAAAAATATCGTCGTCGGAGTATTTCAGTATCCTCCAACACATAAAGGAGGAAGCGGAGATTGAGGAAGTTTTTAAAAAAGGGAAGGTAAAGGCCGTGCTCTATTTTGAAAAGGAATTCAGTAAAAAACTGATCAAACAACACACGGCCAAGGTTCAAATTGTGACGGATGCGACCGATCCCAATGTGGCCAACACCATCAGTAACTATATCAATTCCATCCTTTCCCATTACCAAGAGGAACAGAACCGGGCCATAACGTTGGACTATCAGATCGTTCCCCAATCCCGGATGGTCTTCAACGCGGAACTGAAAAGTGTCTATATGTTCATACCGGGGGTCATGACCGTCATCCTCATGTTGGTATCGGCCATGATGACCTCGATCTCGATAACCCGGGAAAAGGAATTGGGCACTATGGAGATTTTATTGGTATCCCCTTTGAACCCCTTTCAGGTAATCATTGGAAAGGTGTTCCCCTACATCTTTCTCTCTATCATCAATGCTGCCGCCATTGTTATACTGAGCATTTTCGTCTTCCATGTCCCCGTCAATGGCAGTCTGTTCCTGTTGGGCCTGGAAAGTGTGCTGTTCATTGTCACCTCCTTGGCACTGGGGATATTGATCTCCACTATTTCGGCCACCCAGCAAACGGCCATGATGATCTCCTTGATGGGGCTGATGTTACCGGTGATCCTTTTATCGGGCTTTATATTTCCGATTTCCAGCATGCCCGTTCCCCTTCAGGTCATCAGCAATATCGTACCGGCAAAATGGTTCATCATCATTGTCAAGGGAATCATGCTCAAAGGTGTGGGCATCAGCATTGTTTGGAAAGAAACCTTGGTCCTCTTGGGGATGACCCTTCTTTTCATTGGACTTAGTGTAAGAAAATATAAAATAAGATTGGAATAGCATGCGGGTAATCCTATATATCATAAACAAAGAATTCAGGCAGATCTTTCGGAACAAGGGCATGTTGCCCATCATTTTCATACTGCCGCTACTGCAATTGGTCATTCTTTCCAATGCGGCCACCTATGAGATCAACAACATTTCCTTTGGATATGTTGACAATGACCACACCCATACCTCCCGCGCCCTGATAGATAAGTTCCGTGCATCCACCTTTTTTGATGTTTCCCAGGTATTCCCCCATCCAAAAGAAAGCGACCTGGCCATGTTACAAGGGGAGGTCGATGTGGTATTGACCATCCCCGAGCACTTTGAACGGGATTTGTGGAAGGACAAAAATATCGATCTTGGGGTGACCATCAATGCCATCGACGGAGCTGCCGCAGGGGTTGAAAATGTCTATATCACCCAGATAATCAAAACATTCAACAAGAATCTGTCGGTAGACATGGTCCAGCTGTCCAATAACACAGTACGACCCGTTCTCATCGAGGGCATCCCCCTATTTTGGTACAACAAAACCTTGAACTATAAAACCTTTATGGTCCCCGGGATCTTGGTCCTATTGGTGACCATGATCACCTTGTTCCTTTCGGGCATGAACATTGTCCGGGAAAAGGAAATAGGCACCTTGGAACAAATCAATGTCACCCCTATTAAAAAGCACCACTTTATCATTGGGAAGCTTTTTCCTTTTTGGGTCATTGGTATGGGCTTGCTGACCATTGGCCTGGTATTGGCCAAGCTCATTTTCGCCACGCCCATGCTGGGAAGTCTGGCCCTCATGTACTTTTACACCTCAATTTACATACTGGTGATTTTGGGTATGGGTCTGTTCATCTCCAATTTTACGGATACCCAACAGCAGGCGATGTTCATCGCTTGGTTTTTTGTGGTCATTTTCATCCTGATGAGCGGTCTTTTCACCCCTATCGAAAGTATGCCCGAATGGGCCCAGTTCCTGACTGAATTCAACCCTATCAAATACTTTGTTGAAATCATGCGGATGGTCATGCTCAAAGGCTCTGGTCTTACCGATATTTTGCCCCAGCTTGTCAAAACAACCCTCTATGCCGTGATCATGAATGCCATGGCCGTATGGAGCTATAAAAAAATCAGTTGATGAACACACAAAACCATCCATTGCGACGATCGGAATCCAAATTCCTTCGAGGACCTTTGTCACGGTTCAAGGAGCTTGCCTTTACCTTTCGGGTACAACGAAGTTTTATCAAGGCATTTCGGAAGATGCACTTTATGGGACCCTGTGTGACTGTGTTCGGGTCGGCCCGCTTTCAACCCGACAACCCCTACTATGTCCAAGCGGAACAAGTGGGTGCCGCCTTGGCCGATTTAGGGTTCACGGTCATGACCGGTGGAGGCCCGGGCATCATGGAAGCTGCCAACAAAGGAGCCTTTGAAACAGGGGGATATTCAGTGGGCTGCAATATTATTTTACCCTTTGAACAAAAGCCCAATCCCTATCTCCACAAGTGGATCGATATCCCTTATTTTTTTGTCCGGAAATTCCTGTTGATGAAATACTCCTACGCCTTTGTGGTCATGCCAGGGGGAATTGGAACCCTGGATGAACTTTTCGAGGCGCTCACCCTGATACAGACTAAAATGATCCAGGATTTCCCCGTGGTCATATTTGGATCGGAGTACCATAGCGAACTCTGCAACCATATCAAGCTGATGGCAGCCAACGAGAGCATTGGATCCGAGGATATGAAACTACTCTTTGTAACGGACTCCATTGAAGAGATGCAGGAACATATAAAGACCCACGCAATCAAAAAGTTCAACCTGACCCGTAAACCCCAAAGACCAAAATGGTGGTTTGGGGAACAAAAGGTCCAGGGAATCTTCAAAAGCATATCACCATGAAGCAAAAGAGCATTGTCAGAACCATTACCTTGGGCGGATTGGTCTTGTTTACGGCCATCACCCTGTTCCTCAGCACTTCCATTCTATTGGACCTTTTCGGGATCCGGGAACATCAGGGCAACTATGTCCCCCTGGTCATTTGGAGCAACTTCCAATGTGGCTGGCTCTATTGCCTATCTCTCCTTGGATTGTTTTCCCATAAAAAATGGTCCGTTGTTCCCTTAGTGGTGGCATTGTTCATCCTGATGGGGGCATTTACGGGCCTATTGATCCATATTTTGGATGGGGGTCTGTATGAGGACAAGACCATCACCGCCCTGTTCCTGAGAATCATCCTGACCCTTTTCTTTGCCTTGGGCACCTATGTTACAACAAAACCCCAGTTATGAAAAATATACTCCTCATCAGTTTCACATCATTTGTACTGTCCACATCCATGACCTTTGATCGAGCGTACTCCAATATGAACCCTTCCCTGACCGTAAACGTGGAAGGTTTGCGGAACTCAAGGGGCGTGGTCCAATATGCACTGTACGATAGGGAAGGATCACTTCCCGATCAAAAGTTCAAAAAATACCATCAAATAAGGACGTCGTCCATATCCGATGGAAAGTCCTCCATAACCTTTACCGACCTTACACTGGGTACCTATGCCATCAGTGTGCTACATGATGAGGACAAGAATGGCAAGATTGAAATGGGATTGCTATTGCCCAAAGAAGGAATCGGTTTTTCCAATTTCAAAACGATTGGCCTGTCCAATCGTCCCAATTTCAGCAAGGCAAGCTTTGTCCTGGTCAAGGACAGTACCATCGTGGTGAACATGATCTATAAATAGATGCGGCTTTCCCTTCCCATATTGGCCCTTTTTCATTGTTGCTTCCAAATCTTGTATGGACAGGACAAGGATTGGCCTGGTATGGACTTGGATAAGGTCGCTCTGGTCAACCAACGGGAAAGCTACATTACATTTCCCATGGACATTGGTAATTTGGAACCCTTGATGTTCGAGGCCAATGTCAGCCCCAGTTTTATCATACGGAAACGTATGGACTCCAAATTGATGGGGGTGCTGACCCCCCAGATCATCATCCGAATGTACAATGCCGTTTCCTACCCGGTAAAGACCCCAAGCTATATCCCACAAATTGCCGCATACTATTTGATGTCCAAAGGTACCACTGGCACTCGAATGGCCCTATTTGGAAAGTTGGCCCATCATTCCAATGGTCAAAATGGGGCCTTTTACAACACGGATGGTACCGTCAACTTGGAGTCGGGAAACTTTGCCACCAATTATTTTGAACTGGGACTGGTCCATACATCCTTTGACAAGGCCGTGAATGCGACAAAATTCCTCAAGACATCCTTGGAAATCCATCCAAAGAGCTGGATGCTGGAGGAACTACAGGGTCATTATAGCGGTTTGCGCTGGCACAATGCCTTTTACGCGTACAAGCTCCCGGTGAAAATGGGACACCGAGGTTCCATAAAGGCAGATTTCTGCCTGAAATTGGAAGCCACCTGGTTCATGGACCAAGTAAACGATTGGGACCTCCTCGCTATCAAAAGATTGCATACACGGTTGACCGTATACTACCATCCCAAATTTTTGGAGGACATTGGATTTTTTATGGAATACTACCACGGCACGGATTATTACAACATGTATTTCCAGCACCGTCTCGATGTCATCCGTTTTGGCATCATGACCGAGGTACTACGATTTTAAAGCAATAAGCATGGAGCAACAAACATTTCAGGTAAAGAAATATTCCGGGGAACTGGAAGATTTTTCAATTGCCAAATTGGAACATTCCCTTCTAAAATGTGGGGCCACACCGCAAGAAATTGCCGCAGTTGCAGCCCACATTGAGCCTTGGATCTATGATGGGATTTCGACCGATGAAATCCACAGAAGGGTTTTTTCCTTTCTAAAAAAAGCAAACCGTGTACGGGCATCCAAATACAGCTTGAAACAGGCCATCTTTGACCTTGGGCCCACGGGCTATCCCTTTGAACGGATGGTCGGTGCCCTTCTAAGGCAAAAAGGGTACAAGACGAAGGTAGGTGTTGTTCTAAAGGGTGCATGTGTGGATCATGAGATAGATGTATTGGCAGAAAAACAGGGCAATGTCTACGCCATTGAATGCAAGTTCCATTCCGACACCAAATTCTCAAGTAATGTCAAGATTCCCCTGTACATCAATTCCAGGTTTTTGGATGTCCAAAAAAAATGGAACGCCGATCCGGAAAAAAGCATCCATTTAAAACAAGGTTGGCTGGTTACCAATACCCGTTTCACCACCGATGCCATCAACTATGGAAACTGCATCGGGTTGACGCTGTTAAGCTGGGACCATCCCAAGGACAACGGTATCCCAAAGCATGTGGACCGATTCGGACTCTATCCCATCACCGCACTGACCACACTGTCCAAGCACGAAAAGCGTCAGCTTCTAGATCGGGACGTCATCCTGACCTTGGAAATCGAACAACGACCCGAAGTATTGCAACCACTACACCTTTCTTCCAGAAAAACCAGGGAGGTATTGTCAGAGGTCCATCAATTGTGCCATTTGTGAACCAACAATGAACATTATGAAAAATACCGAATCCATATCGGAGAAAGCCTCATCAGAAAACCAACGGATGGAAAAACTGAAAAAGTACGATTCCCGTGGGGTACAGACCCTTTTCAGAACACTGTCCCGGAACCATTACAATCTTCTGAAAATGATCGACAACAAGGCCAGGATCATGCTCACGGTCAATTCCATCATCTCCTCCCTATTGCTGGGAGCCCTGGTCATTGTTCCGGCAAATGGAGAATTCACCATTACCATCGGAACCCGGATTTTGGTCATCTGTAGTCTGCTCTCCATGATATTCGCCATACTCAGCATGTTGCCCCATCGGTACATTGGAAAGGAATTCAGGGCCAGCAATTATAAGGGTACCCTCTATGCGGACAATTTTGCCAACCAATCCCTTGTCGAGTTTAAGGAAGAATTGAACCGCATAATGGAAAGTGGACAGAACACCTATGATGAAATGGTGGTCGATCTTTACTTCTTGGGCAAGGCCATAGCAAAAAAACAAGGTTTGCTTTTGATATCATCCGGAATCCTTTTGATAGGCATAATAGCAACGATTGCATATTCATTGATCAAGGGCACCGTTATTTTGAACTGACAAGTCTATCCAAAAAAATCTAGTCGTTTGAACCACAGGTAGATCTAATTTTCCTTCGATACATCAACTGTTTGATCCGAGTTGCTTTTTAAATACGCCGTACATGCTTGAAAGTCGATAAATATGCGGTTCTCCGAGATCAATGAAGGAATCAACCGAACGCGTTCCATCATGTACCTAGGCTGTTCCAACAATCCAACAAACAACACTTCGATTCCTGAATTTTTGAGATCGATCAATACATCCTCCAAGGTGTAGAGTCCCGATTGGTCCAAATATTGCATACGGTCCATGCGGATAATGACCGTTGATGCAGAGCGTGGAATCTGTTTGGCCAATTGCTGAAACTCACTGGTAAATCCAAAAAACAGAGGTCCTTTCAAATGTTTGATAAATACCTTTCTTTTTAGGCTTTCCGGAAACGCAGCTTCATCCGTCCAACCCTTTTCTTGCTCCAGGGTCTTCACATCGGAGCGTTCCGCGGTCAAGTCCCCCATTTTTTTCATGAACATCAATGATGCCAATACCAAGCCAACGCCCACTGCGTACACCAAGTTCCAAACAGTGGACAACACCATAACCACGAGCATGATGATCACTTCTGAACTAACCTTAAAGGGGCCAATTTTCGTGTCCCTAGGTAGAAACGGAATGGCCTTGAGCCCCTTATAATCTATCACCCCAATTCCGACTGTTACCAAGATGCCTGCCAAAACTGCCGCTGGAATTTTGGATGCCACTGGACCCAATGCCAACAACACCGTCAACAAGAGTACTCCGGCTACCATTCCAGATAATTTGGTTTTACCTCCTGCATTGATGTTCACCACAGTCCGAATGGTGGCCCCGGCTCCAGGCAACCCACCAAAAAATGCCGCAATACTGTTTCCTATTCCCTGCCCGATCAATTCTCTGTTCGGCCTGTGCTGGGTCTTGGTCATATTGTCCGCGACCACCGAGGTCAACAAAGAGTCAATAGCTCCCAATAAAGCAAGTGTAAATGCCGTAAATACATACGGTGTTATGGAATCCAGCCTAAATTGTGTGAACATATCGAAGTGAATTATGGGAAAGCCTCCAGGTATCTGTTCGATGGGTCTATAGTCCAGTCCAAGACCATAAGCTACACCTGAAACGACCAATAAAGCTACAAGTGCACTGGGAAGGGACGTCGTTATTTTTTTAAACCCATAAATAATAACAATCGTGCCAAAGGCCAAGGCCAATTCGAGCCAATTGATATGTTGTAATGCCCTTGGAAGCATGTTGATGGCACCCATCACACCAGAAGTATCCTTTCCTGCCAGTGCCTTTGCCTCTTTCAAAATATTTTCCTCTGAAACTTCTTCAGATCGGTCGATGGTTCCTTGGAAATCCTCGAGGACAAGCATACTTTCCCTAGATTCCTCTTTAAGGATTTTTCTCAAAATTGATTCTTGGGCCATGGGCCTATACTGATCCACAAGTGCCATGTCCTCTTTGGGATAATACCCCACCAAAGGCAAAATCTGGGTTACAAGGATAATGATCCCTATGGCGGTCATAAAACCTGAAACAACAGGATAGGGAATATATCTGATATACTTTCCGATGCCTACAAGTCCCAATCCTATTTGGACAAGTCCTGCCATCAAAAAGACCATAAGTATTGCTGGCAAAGCTTTCTCAAAATCACCATCATTGAATGCCAGAATGCTTGTTACCACGACCATGCTGACGGCTGTCATAGGGGCCGTTGGACCAGAAATCTGCGTATTGGTCCCTCCAAAAAGTGCCGCAAAAAAACTGATGAAGATGGCACCATAGAGTCCTGCACTGGGACCCATCCCAGAACTGACACCGAACGCCAACGCCAAAGGGAGGGCTACAATTCCTGCTGTGAGCCCTCCAAATATATCTCCTCGTAAATTGGAAAAAAAATTCTTCATGTTGTTTGTATGGTTTTTTAAATCCAAATCCGGTACTTTTTACGCCCAGATAACTACAACCAGACATTATCGAATTTTTGTACTAACGTGCTACCGATCCTTGGGTAGGGGTCGCCAAGTAATGGCCAAGGTACTTTCAGAATGGACCATTGGCATTGGTGGCAATGGTCGTTCCCTCCCTGTTTCACCAACAAAGGGTGAAAACCGTATTCTTCATTAAATTTTAATTCTTACGTATTGATCATCCAGGTTACCTTTGATACCTTTCCAAAATTTTTGAAAGCAATATCGTCTTGATCTTGGTATAGGTCTTGATATGGTCCATATAACTATTCCTATTTTTCTCATGGGTGTTCAGATAATAGGCGTCACATTCCGTGGTATCACACTCAATGGCATTTATCATTGTCCTTTCATATCGATACAGGGTGCCCAAGCGAAGTTGGTTATCCCGCTGGATGGCCAAAAGGCTTTGGTTTACCGCAGGGTTTCCCAATAGGCGTTTTTCCAATGGAATCAAATATTGCAGTTCATTATTGATCAACTCCATGGTTTCGGTCCAATTGGAAATCTCCAACTTGTCCTTTTTAACTATGATCTGGCTTATGGACTCGTGAAAATAGGGTCTGTTCACCTGCTTCATAATACCATGTTCAGGTTTATGGGTTCATTCTCCTGTTCCACATTTTCAATGCTCAATTTTTGGTTTCCGGAAGGAAACTCCCAAACTAGGGAATCTCCTTTGGCATACCCCATGACCGCTGCTCCCATGGGGGTCAGGATTGAAATATGGTTGTTTTTCACATCACTCCGACTAGGAAGTACCAATTTGAATTTTTTGTGCCATCCATTTTCGGAAATTATGGTCACCACGGCATTGAACCGGATGACATCATCCGGCATTTCCGCTTCGTCCAATATCCGTGCTGTTTCCATTTCACCCACGAGCTTTTTTACCGAGCTCCTAAGGGTATTGTCCTTATAGTATCCTGATAGGTTCATCAACCGCTTCAAAAGGACATATTCTTTTTTTTCAATTACCAAACTACCGTATTTCATTATTTTTCGTTTTATGTTTTAGCCTCCATCACATTCAAATGGAACCCTAAATGGATTATTGGATTATGGAAAAATACCCCTTTGGACATACGTTTCCTCAAGTCGCTCAATGGCAATGATAAAGGCGGCTGTGCGCATATCCACTTTTTTGGATTTCGCCTTATGGACTACTTTGCCAAAGGATTCTCTCATCTTTTTTTCCAATTTTTCCAATACTTCATCCAAATGCCATATTTCTCCGTTGCGATTTTGCAACCATTCAAAATAACTTCCGATCACACCTCCGGAATTACAGAGGATATCAGGAATGATATCGACTCCCCTTTTCAAAAGGATTTCCTCGGCCTTTACATCGGTTGGTCCATTGGCTCCTTCAGCGATCAAACGGGCCTTTATCTTCGGGGCATTTTCAACAGTGATCTGGTTTCCCAATGCTGCCGGGATACAGATATCACAGTCCAGACCAAAAAAATCGGCACTGTCCATAGTATTTGCACCACTAAAACCAAGGATACTTCCCTTATTGGCCTGTACATATTCCAATAATTTTTCAGTGGAGATGCCATCCTCGTTATATATGCTTCCATAGGCATCCTGTACCGCTGTGAGTATTGCCCCCTCCTTTTCCAGAAAGTGTGCGGCCCAATAGCCCACATTGCCAAAACCCTGTACAATGAACCTTTTGTTTTTCAAATCGACCTTTTTGTTTTCTGCCCAAAATTTAATGGTCAGGAACACCCCGTAACCGGTCGCCCTGTCCCTGCCTTCGGAGCCTCCTGCCCCTATGGGTTTTCCAGTGACCACATGTAGGTTCTTTGAACGTTCATTGGGAGATTTGGTGGACATATACGTGTCCAAAATCCAAGCCATGGTCTGGGCGTTGGTATTCACGTCCGGAGCCGGAATATCCAATTCTGGGCCTATATTGTCCCCAAGGGCATAGGTGAACCGTCTGGTGATCCGTTGCAATTCGTCCTGTGAATACTTTGTCGGATCCAATTGGATACCCCCTTTGGCCCCCCCATAGGGCAATCCTGCCAATGAGGTCTTCCAGGTCATCCACATGGCCAGTGCCCGCGCAGCATCAATGTCCACTGTAGGATGGTAACGAAGTCCTCCCTTATAGGGGCCCAGGGCATTGTTGTGCTGAACCCGATACCCCGTGAATATTTCCACTTCACCGTTATCCATGCGGACCGGGAAATGGACAATGAACTCGTTGTTCGTCACTTCAAGGATCTTACGGATGTTCTTGTTCAGTTCAATAATGTCCGCTGCATTGTTGAACTGTCTCATGACATTGTCCAACATACCTTGTTTCAGTTGTTTTTTTTCCGATGTTATCGTTGTTGTCATTGTATAAAATTTTGGTTGCACTAGGTGTGCTTAATTACTTATCATTTCGTTTGTGACCATTATGGCCGGTCCGTCGCTTTCATCAAGTCGATGGACGTATTCATTACATAATTGGATATTGGTCCTGTCCGTACTTAAGGAACAATAGGCCACATGCCTGCACGTTGAGCATAGGCTCCGTACTAATTCTTTCATGGATTCTTTAATTTTATTAATTGAGATTAGGGTATTAATTCCAATGCACGGGGTTTAGCACCTTTACCGGATAGAACGCCAGTACCAAAATCGATATTCCGATGATGACCAGAAATACCACTTCTAAATTGGACAACATCCTATTGACCCCCAAGGTTTTTTCTGATAGCTGGGTCAGCATGTCACTTTGTTCCAATTGGATTTCCTCAAGGCCATCCAAGGTTTGTCTTATTTGTGCCAATTGTGGCAATACTTTTGCTTCGGCCAACGGTTTCCCTTCTTTTGATGCATTGGTTGTCCCACTGGGTTCCAAATCGGAAAATTGACGGTCCAATCGCTCCAACAGCCTGGCCTCGTCCCGTGTCAACTTGGTTCTGGAAAATTCAGCCAACAAAGCTTTGATTTTTTCAGACCTTTCATTACCCTGCACATACTCACCTTTCAAGAGAGCCACTTCCATCTCATGTGCCATATCCTGTAATTGATAGATATAATCCTGCACCACTATGCGATCATCATAAATGGATTTGACCGATGCTTGTATTGTGGAAAAATATTTCCGGTCCAACAGGTTGGAGCCCAGTACCAACAAAAAAGCGGTGGCCAGGACCAGACCGACCAATATTCGTTGTTTTATTGAAAATTTAGTTTTCATGTTTTAATCATTTAGGTATTACATCAAAGAATTATCCTCTGGATCGAAAATCCACCCGGCCACTACCTTGTTGAGCAAATAACAATTTTGGAAAACCGGGTGGACATCATCAACTAACCACCAATCATAAATCAACTATAAGGTTTGGAGCTCTCCGGACTCCATTGCCCCAAAAAAGTCGACGGCCACTATGCTATGACTGCCAAAGAACCTGTTACCATCAACTCGTTTGATCTTGATCTTTGTGGATCCATCCTTTTTTTCTTTGACGGAAGTCACCACCACTTTTTCCCCTTCCACACGTTTGTAGTTTGCGATACCCCCTCTTTTGATGATAAAGTTCGCCTTGGGGAAGTCAATATACTTGTACTTGTTCGTTTCAGGTTTTCCGATTTCGAATACATCTCCGACTTTGACTTTTGTGTTCGTTTGGGATGCATTGGCCTGTGCATGCAACAGGTTTATAGAAAACAAAAGGACAATTACATATTTAATCATAACCATAATATTTAGGATCAATAAATCACTTACTGTTCGGGTACCATCTTTTGCATGTCACCATCTGAAATGGAGAGTTTGACCTTTTGCCTTCCCTGCTTCACTTTTTCGATCGTAAAAGATATTTTACTACCGGGAAGGCCATAGGTAATTCGGTCACCTTTGGAGAAACCGATCAATGACGCGCCCAAACTACTGGTGACAGAAATTTGGTTTGTCATCGGATCTTCTTCACCAGGAGGTACAAGTCGGAAGGAATCCCGATGGTCCGAGGAACCAACAAGGGTAACCTCGGAATACAGTCGAACAATGTCAGAGGGCATCCGGCCCTCATCCAACACCACAGCATTGTTCAAATTCAGGTCCAAGATCTCCAATACACCTGTATGGATATAATCTTCCCATATACAATTCTGTTTCATGAACTTTCTGGTCATCAGAAAATCATTCTTTTCCAAAATGAGACTGCCATACTTCATAAGGTTCTCTTATTTTCACAAATCTGTCAACTGGTATTGTCCAGATTTGGCACGTTTGGCAATCCAAAGGGCAAAGTCCGTACCCAATGTTCAAAAAAAAGGAGGTTTGATTGTAATCAACTGATTATCAATACACAATTGAATATTAAAAATTTTGGAGTGGAAATGGAAACGGGGTATATTTCCCCGGTCGGTTATTTTATAACCGGTTCAATCCAGCTTATCACGCAAGGTTTTGCGATCTATCTGCAGTATTTCGGCGGCCTTGGTCTTATTTCCCTTTGTGTGCAAGAGTACCTTTTTGATATATTCCTTCTCCATTTCCCTAAGGGGCACAAGACCTTTTTGGGGGAAATCAATCCGGTACTTCAAGAACTCGGGTATATCTTCGATCCCTATGGGGCCATCCGACATGATCACCACGCGCTGGATTATATTTTCAAGCTCCCTGATGTTCCCTGGCCAGTGGTATCGTTCCAAAATCCCTAAGGCCTCAGGGCTAATTCTTGGCAGACGGTCTTTATATTCAACACCATATTTTCGGAGAAACTTTTCCACTAGCAAAGGAATATCGGATTTTCTATCCCGAAGTGGCGGCACATTGATTTCCACAACCGTAAGTCGATAATATAGGTCTTCCCTAAAGTTCTTGTTCTTGATCTCCTCCAAAAGATCCACATTGGTGGCCGCAACAATGCGGATTTCCACTTTTTCCAGTTTTCGGGACCCCACCCTGGTGATTTCCTTTTCTTGAAGTGCACGCAACAGCTTGGTCTGTACCGCCAAACCAGCTGCTCCTATTTCATCCAAAAAAAGGGTTCCTCCTTCGGCGGCCTGAAAGAATCCACTGCGGTTCTCATTGGCTCCTGTAAAGGCACCTTTTACATATCCGAAGAGTTCTGCCTCTTGGAGGTTTTCGGGGATGGCACCACAGTTTACTGCAATGAAAGGTCCTTTGGAAAACTTACCGGAATAATGGATGGCCCTTGCCACCAGTTCCTTTCCTGTTCCACTTTCCCCCGTGATCAGTACAGTGGCCCTATTGTCCCTCACGCGATCTATGATATTGAGGATTTTCTGAAAGGCGTCCGAACTGCCGACCATTCCTTCAAAACGATTATCACTTATGTCAGGTGTTGATTGTTTCTTTATGGACAAAGGTTGTTCCTCCTTGCTGTACAAGGCCTTTTCAACGGATTGTTTGAGTTCCTCTTTGGTAAAGGGCTTGGTCAAATAATCAATTGCGCCCGATTTGATGACTTCCAAGGCCCCGTCCACCGAAGGATAGCCCGTGACCACCAATTTGGGCATTAGGGGATAATGTTCGTTTGCATATTTCAATAACTGTAGGCCATCCACTTCGGGCATTTGGATATCGGTAATCAAAAGATCAATAACACCATCCTTTAAAATATAAAGTGCTTCCTTTACCGAGATGGCCTTATAGACATGGTAATCGAGTCCTTTCAACTGTCTGGAAAGAAGTTCCAGGA
Organism: Flagellimonas abyssi; assembly: GCF_019457905.1. GTDB lineage: Bacteria > Bacteroidota > Bacteroidia > Flavobacteriales > Flavobacteriaceae > Flagellimonas > Flagellimonas abyssi. The sequence continues at coordinate 20,049 of NZ_JAHZSV010000029.1, forward strand.
TGTGAATGTCGTCATCGACAACTAAGATGTTCTCTTTGTGCAGTGCCATACCTAAATTTTGGGAAACTCTAGGGTAAAGATAGTGCCTTTGGGGGTATTGGGCCGGTGTGAGATCGTTCCTTTGTAACTACGCACAATACCGTGTACTACACTTAGACCCAGTCCTGTGCCCTCACCTGTTGGTTTTGATGTATAAAAGGGTTCGAAAATTTTATCCGCATGTTCTGTTTCTATGCCCTGTCCTTCATCCGCAATTCGGATAATGGTCCTGTCTTTTGATTTGTCAAGTTCAATATGTATAGCTCCCTTCGGCGGGGAGTAATAGGCTGCGTTCATGATAAGGTTGAACAGTACTTGGGTCAGTTGAACGGTATTGGCCCGCATTTGGATATGTTCCCGGCCAAAAGATTTGACAATGTTCAGCTGTTTGGCCTTAAGGGATGGTGCCAACAAGCGTAAAACATTTTCCACAACTGCGTTCAGTTCAATCTGTTCCATCTCTTGGGGCATTTCACAAGTAAAGAACATGAGCTTTTTAACGATCTCTCGACTGAAAATAGCATTATCGATAATTTTCTGGAGATCTCTCCTTGTGGCTTCATCTCCAGTATTTTCCACGAGCAGTTCGGCAAAACCTAAAATATTGGCCAAAGGGGTATTGAGTTCATGTGCAATTCCCGCGGTGATCTCACCCATGATGTGGAACCGATCGGCTCGTTCCATTTGTCTTTTGGTTTCCTCTTCCGAATCACGGATGTGTTTGCGTTCCATCAAATTACCGATGGCCAAACAGACATTTTTGAGCAAGGTCCTTTCCTCATCCAAAAAATCTGTTACGCTAAATTCGGCAGAAGGATAGCCCACTGTTATTCGCCCCTCTACTTTGTTGAATATCTTGACATCGGAAGAATGGGAGACCATATCGTTTCCATAATTGTTGGTCTGTACCTGGTAATCCCCGATCGTTATCTGGACCGCTGCTGCCTCAGCAAACTGCCAACCCCGTTTTAAACAATGGGCAATGGCTTCAAGGGAGGTCTCGAGTTCATCATAATTTGAATTCACAATAATGGAGGTAACCTCATAAAGACAGGTCAGTTCCTTGACACGTTCCTTTAATTTTTGTTCTGTATTTGTCATAAAGCCATATATCATTTTTACAATTTAAAAAAACAATTTCCCAATCCTAATGATGGCATACTGGGCGTGGGTAAGGTTCATAAAAACGATTTGTCCCTTTATTGACAAAAATACAACATGGTCGATCATGAAAGCCCACGCCATATATTTAAAACAATTGTCCTGTCCCCTACCCAAACATCTTTTTAACCCATTTACAAAACGAAAATAGATAAAAAAGACATTTTTATCCTCTTTATGACAATTATCATGTCCCGCCTTTTTGGTCAACCCTACATTTGTTCCTATGAAACCTTATATAATTCTTTTTGTGGCTCTCATCATGTTGGTCAAACCCCTTTGGCCGGTCATCGAATATGTGGCCAATTATGATTATATAGCAAAGGTGCTCTGCGAGAACAAGGACAGGCCCCAATTGCACTGCAACGGCAAATGCTATCTGGCCAAACAATTGGAGAAACAGCAAAAAGACCAGGACAAGAACCCCTTTGGGGAACAACGATTAAAAATGGAGATCCAACCCCTGGTTTTCTTTCAGTCCTTGTTGGTTTTTGATCTCGATACCCTTTTTCAGGTGTATCCAGACAAGAATTCCTTCCGATATCAAGGAATCCATTCCCAACTGTTCATTTCCGACATTTCCCATCCCCCAGAAGTGGTCTGAACAACTTCCCTGTACACATCCCGACGCTTTAAAATACTTGTTGGGACAGTACCCCAATCCCTTTTGAATTGATTCAAAACATTTTTCAATGAAAACCACATATCCATATGGGGCATGGTCGGGCTATTTGGGCCATTTGATTTTGGTCCTCTGTCTGGGGGTCATACCATTGTCCCCACAAAAGGCCCAAGCCCAAGAACCGATCTTGGCCCCTATCATAGACTCTATTCTCCCTATTGACTTAAAGGAAGTCATCGTCATTTCTTCCTTCAACAGGGGGATTGAACACAAATCCCAACCAAAGCCCCTATCCACATTGGACCAATATTTGGAATCCTCCAAAAAGGTTTCCATGGTCAAACGAGGGGCCTATGCCTGGGACCCCATGCTCAATGACATGACCTCCGAACGGCTGTCCATCACAATAGATGGCATGCGGATCTTTGGGGCCTGTACCGACAAAATGGATCCCATTACCTCCTATGTGGATGTGTCCAACCTTTCCGATATCCATGTGGAAAGCGGCCAACAAGGGGCACGGCACGGCAATGTGATCGGGGGCGCCCTGGACATGCGTTTGGAAAAGAGCAATTTTAGGCCCTTGGGATGGACAGGTGCAGTGGAAACTGGCTATGAGAGCAACAATACTGCCCAAATTGTGGGCGGTGAGCTCAACTTTTCGAACGAACATTTCTATGTGGATACGGATCTGATTTACCGCAAAGCGGAAAACTATACGGCCGGCGGAGGTGAAGAAGTTGCTTTTTCCCAATTTGAAAAATACAACCTCTCCACAAATGCGGGATATAAAGTTTCGGAAAACCAAAAACTGTTGGCCAGTTTCATCTTTGATGAAGCCCGGGACGTAGGGTATCCCGCACTGCCTATGGATGTGTCCCTGGCACGTGCCTTTATCGGCTCCCTGAGCTGGGTACAGGACAGTTTTATCGGTGACCTGGAGAATTGGGAGACCAAACTCTATGCGAACACCATTACGCATATCATGGACGACAGTCAACGGCCCGATGTACCCATTCGGATGGACATGCCCGGTTGGAGCGACACCTATGGGTTTTACACCCAGACCGAGCTGATCTTGGATGACCATCATCTTATAGGTAAACTCGACGGCTATTACAACCGTTCCCTGGCGGAGATGACCATGTATCCCAATGATCCCAACGAGCAGGACATGTTCATGTTGACCTGGCCCGACGTACGGACCTTGAACTCAGGCATCTATTTGGAGGACAAAATTTCGCTTAAAGAAAGTTCAGTGAAGCTATCGACACGCTTGGCACTCCAAACCTTCAACGTGGCCGATGATTTCGGCTTGAACAGCCTTCGGATCTTCTATCCTGATATGGCCCAACGGCAGACCCGGGTACTAAAGAGTGTTTCCACGCACTACCACAGACAGTTCAAGGCACTTCACCTCAGTGGTGGGCTTGCGTATGGGGACCGTGCACCATCGGTTTCGGAAGGTTTTGGATTCTACCTGTTCAACAGTTTTGACAACCATGACTATATCGGAAATCCTGACCTTAAGAATGAAAAGGCCCTAGAGGCCAATTTTAAAATGGATTGGCCCATAAAAAATCTGGACATCGCCGTGGAAGGCAATTATTTCCATACTTGGGATTACATCATCGGCGTGGTCCATCCCGAACTGGACGTTATGACCATTGGTGCCGATGGGGTCAAGGTATATACCAATCTGGAATATGCCAACCTTTACAATGTGTCTTTGGACATGGTATACCAACTCACATCGGAACTGGATTGGAGCGGATTGGTCTCCTATCACAGGGGTACGGATCAAAATGGCCGTAACTTACCCTTTATCAGTCCATTGGCCTATCGTTCCCAACTTACCTATGGACAAGGAAATTTTTCCGGCACCCTGACCCTTTCCGGGGCCTTGGACCAAAGCGATTTCAATCCGGATTTTGGTGAGGACCACACACCGGCATATGCCCTATTGTCATTATCATTGGGCAAAACCTTTTCCATAGGAGGTGACGCCCTGTATGGCAAAGTGGGTATCGAAAACATTTTTGACCGGTATTATTCCACCTATTCCGACTGGAACAACATCCCCCGCATGGGAAGGAACTTTTTCATGACCTTATCCTATGCCATCAATTGATCATAAAACTTTTTTATAAATCCCATTTAAAACCCTAACAATGAAAAATATAAAATCCATTTTCGCCCTTCTTGCCCTTTCCTTGGGAATCGCATCCTGTTCCAATGGTACGGATGACCCACTTCCCGTAGCGGACAATCCCCTTGAGGAATTCAACTTGACAGGCAGTTTCGAGGCCAATGGCCATGCCCTGGAAATCTATTCCGAACAGGAAGGGTTTACCATGGGGTACAATGAACTGTTCATCCGTATCAAGGATCTATCGACAGAGGACTATGTATCCGATGCCACAATACATTGGAACCCGGTCATGCACATGACCGATAAAGTGCACTCCTGCCCAAGATCGGAAATCTCAACAACGGGAGAGGATACCGTCTATAAGGGATTTATCGTCTTTCAAATGGCCAGTAATGATGATGAGTATTGGGAACTGAACCTGGAATACAGTTTTGGGGGCACTACCTATACCACTACCGAACAGATTACCGTCAATGCCCCTTCCAACGGAAAAAGGACGGTGAATGTGTTCACCGGAACGGACGATGTAAAATATGTACTGGCCATGATGCCCCTGACACCCGAGGTCACCGTGAACGATCTATCCGCGGTCCTCTTTAAAATGGAGACCATGATGAACTTTCCCGCAGTTGTGGATTACACGGTAGCCATAGATCCCAGAATGCCCAGTATGGGCAACCATAGTTCCCCGAACAATGAAGATCTGCTCTTTGATGCCGATACTGGAATCTATTCCGGAAAACTGTCCTTGACCATGACCGGCTATTGGAAGATCAACCTAAAACTTCTCAATGACCAAGGGGATATACTCAAAGGTGAGGACGTTACCGAAGAAAATGAAGGAAGCAGTTTATTTTTTGAAATTGAATTTTAAAGCTGTTGTTTGCGCTTTTATTCGTTTGTTTGAAAGGTCATCCCATTGTGGATGGCCTTTTTGATGACTGGTACGGCTTAAATTAAAGGAACTCCTTTGGATCAGCTTTAGAAATTTTGGCTCAGACAGGAAAAAACTCCTCAACATCCCTTTTGCCTTCGATCAAATCCAAAATGGTTGTGTTTTCCAATACTTTGATGAATTTTGATTTGTTGGCACCTACCAATTTATGGAGCACGCAGGGCTGGTCGGTATCGCAATCCTTGACGCCCAGAACACATGATTTCACCCTTTTTTCCCCATCGATTACCTTCACGATATCCATCAGGGAACGCTTTCTATCTTCTTTACTTAAAAAAAAACCTCCCCTGGGCCCCCTAGTGGACGAAATAACACCATGACGGGAAAGTTCTTGCAACAATTTGGCGAGATAGGCTTCGGGCACATGGACTACCCCATGCATATCCCGGACCATGACCTTATGGTCCTCATCGGAGTTCAATGCTAAATAGAGAACTCCCTTAATGGCATATTTTGAAGAATTGGATAGCATGATGGCAATATGCTAACAAAGATTAAAAGACATTTTTATCCTTTTTATGATTATTATCATGTTTTAGATATATAACCCTATATACATTTGAATCAAAATTTTAACCATTTATCACATGAAGACAACAATAAAAGGTATGGTCTTGTTCTTTGCACTCATCTTGTTGGGCTGCGGCAGCAAGAAAGAGGAAAAAAAAGAGGAAGGTTTCAGCGTACAACGGAAAAAGGCAGCAACGGAACAGCCTGTTGAGACCAATACTACCAATGAGGTGAAGGCTTCCGAGCGAGTGGATATGTCCACGAAGGGTGTCGGCCCCATAAAATCCGTGACCTTGGCCCCGGAAATCGATCAGGCCTTGGCCGCCAATGGTAAGGAGGTCTACGAACAAATGTGTCTGGCGTGCCACAGGATCGGCAAAAAATTCATTGGTCCACCACCCAATGGAGTATTGGAGCGAAGGAGTCCCGAGTGGGTGATGAACATGATCCTGAACCCTCAGGAAATGGTACAGCAAGACCCTTTGGCCAAAGATCTGCTCCAAGAGTTCAACGGATCGCCCATGTCCAACCAAGGGTTGACCGAAGACCAGGCCCGTGCCATCCTTGAATATTTCAGGACATTAAAATAATACATATGAAATCAACCATTAAACTCAGTACCCTGGGGCTGATCTTGCTGCTTACGCTCAATGGCGGTTGCAAGGATAGGGCCCAAAACGAAACAACCGCTGCCGAATCGAATACATCCGATGCGGTCATTGAGAGCAACAAGGGGCAGGCCTTTATCGAGGATGATGCTTCCACACCCAATGTACTCCAGATTGCCATCGGGTCACCCGACCATAGTACTTTGGTGGCTGCAGTACAAGCAGCGGAATTGGAGAACGCCCTGGTCAATGCAGGACCCCTTATGGTGTTCGCCCCCACCAATGCCGCCTTCGATGCATTACCCGCAGGTACCGTTGAAGATCTTTTAAAACCGGAGAACAAGGAAGCCCTGGCCAACATCCTCAAGTACCATGTAACCCCGGGCAATTATTCCAAGGACTTTTTGAAAAAGTTCAAGAAGTTGGGGCAGGCCAACAATCAAGATGTTCCAGTAGAAGTCAAGGGTGATGATGTCTTTATCGGAGGTGCCAAGATCATTGCCAGTGTACCAGCGGGCAATGGAATCGTCCATATCGTGGACAAGGTCATCCTACCCCCTGCCCAGTAAAAATCGTAAAACCTGTAAAAACGAATAAATCCTAATACAATGAAAATTTATAACCATTTAATTTTGACCTTAGGAGTGGCCCTGATGCTGTTTTCCTGTGGTCAACAGAACCAAAGCTCCAACGGGGCCCTGTCGTCCAGTGCCGCTGAAAAAGTGTATGTTGCCCCTGGTGAGCAAGATGAATATTACGCCTTCCTTTCAGGGGGCTACAGCGGTAACCTAACCGTTTACGGATTGCCCTCGGGAAGGATGTTCAAGGAGATTCCTGTATTCTCCCAGTTCCCAACATCGGGATATGGGTATTCCGAAGAAACCGTGCCGATGTTGAACACCTCCCATGGATTTGTACCTTGGGACGATGCGCACCACCCTGACATTTCACAGACCAATGGCGAGTTGGATGGACGATGGATTTTTATCAATGGAAACAATACGCCTCGTATCGCTAGGGTTGACCTCAGCACTTTTGAGACCGCGGAGATCATCGAGGTCCCCAACAGTGCCGGGAACCACAGTTCTTCCTTCATCACGGAGAACACCGAATATGTTGTGGCCGGTACCCGATTTTCTGTTCCCGTACCCCAACGTGATATGCCCATAAATGAATATAAGGGAAACTTTAAGGGTGCCCTGACCTTTATCAGTGTCGATCCCGAACACGGTCACATGGCCATCAAGTTTCAACTCTTGATGCCAGGTTTCAATTACGACCTCTCCCATCCCGGCCGTGGAAAGTCCCATGGTTGGTTCTTCTTTACCACCTATAATACGGAAGAGGCCAATTCCCTTTTGGAGGTGAACGCTTCCCAAAACGACAAGGATTTTATTGCTGCCATCAACTGGAAGAAAATTGAGGAATATGTGAACAACGGTGGCGGCACCAAAATGCCTGCCAATTATGCACACAATGTATATGATGAACACTCCCATACCGGGACATCCACCATGCGCAATGAGGTATTGACCATTGATCCAACAAAGGTACCAGGAGCGGTTTATTTTCTTCCCACTCCAAAATCCCCCCATGGATGTGACGTAGATCCAACAGGACAATATATCATTGGCAATGGTAAACTCTCCGCTGATTTGACCGTACACTCCTTTGATAAAATGATTGCGGCCATAGAAGGCCAGAAATTTGATGGGGAGGCCTATGGTATCCCAATCCTGAAATTTGAGGATGTATTGGCAGGACAGGTAAAAAGTGGTGGCCTTGGCCCACTGCATACCGAGTTTGATGGCAAGGGCAATGCCTATACCACATTCTTTATCTCATCCGAGGTAGTAAAATGGAAATTGGGCACTTGGGAGGTAATCGACAGAAAACCCACCTATTATTCCGTGGGCCACCTAATGATCCCAGGGGGTAATTCCAGAAAGCCTTTTGGAAAATATGTAGTGGCCATGAACAAGATCACCAAGGACCGGTATTTGCCTACCGGTCCTGAAATGGAACACTCCGCTCAATTGTATGACATCTCCGGGGATAAAATGGAATTGCTCTATGACTTCCCGACCCATGGTGAGCCCCACTATGCCGCCGGATGTCCCGCTGAATTGTTGACCTCGAATTCCAAGAAAATCTACCGCTTGGATGAAAACAGGCACCCTTATGCGGTGACCACGGCCGATGGATCCAAAGTGGTCCGTGACGGAAACGAGGTCCATGTGTACATGTCCACCATCCGAAGCCATTTTACCCCTGACAACATCGAGGGCATCAAGATCGGTGACAAAGTATATTTCCATATCACCAACCACGAACAGGACTTTGATGTGCCCCATGGTTTTGCCATCCTGGGCCAAAACTCATCCGAACTCCTCGTGATGCCAGGACAGACCAAGACCTCTGTTTGGGAACCCAAGGAGGTTGGGGTATGGCCTTTCTACTGTACCGATTTCTGTTCTGCCCTGCACCAAGAGATGCAAGGGTATGTCAGGGTCTCCCCTGCGAATTCCAATACGGAGCTCAAATGGTCCCTCGGTGAATAATTTGATGTATTGTCTTCATTGAACAAAGCGGGCTGTGTCGATGACCTGCCCGCTTTAATCCCTAATTTCAGTATATCGACATCAATCCACCAAAAATCATATTCAATTTGGAACCTCTAAATCAAAGAAAAATGAAAAAGGCTGGTATTTTAATGATCCTTGGCCCGCTCTTCCTATTGGGATTGTATGTCTTCCCCCTTTGGAACATTATGTTGGGTGCCCCCCAATATCCCGATCCGTTGGGATTGAACATCCACATCAATGGTCTACGGGGCGTGAGCGAATTTGATATACAGAACATCGATGGCCTGAACCACTATATCGGTATGCACACCTTGCCCAAGGCTGAGGAAATGTGGGAATTTGGCACTTTTCCCATGGTCATAGGAATCATGGTAGGTATTGGAGTATTGATCGGTGTTTTGGGATATCTGGGCAAAGTAAACTATAAATGGTTCCTCGGGTGGTTCCTATTGATGTCCATATTGGGAATATTGGGCATGTACGATTTCAATGAGTGGCTGGTGGACTATGGTACCAACTTGGATCCCAATGCCATCATGAAATTGACCAATCCCGATGGAAGTCCGATGACCTACAAGCCCCCCCTATTAGGCCATGTAAAAATGCTCAATTTTGACGTCACCTCTTTGCCATCCACAGGTGCCTGGCTCATGTTCATGGGTATGATGCTCACCTTGGTGGCTGCATTCATGGGCTGGAAAAGCACAAAAAACCAAAATTGACGATCCAATGAAAAAACTATTTTTCTCTTTATTTTTGGTCGGGGTCCTGTCCTTGGGCTGCCAAGTCCGTCCAAAGCCCATTGATTACGGGCATGTCGGCTGCCACTATTGTAGTATGACCATTGTTGACCAACAACATGCCGCCCAATTGGTGACCAAAAAGGGCAAGGTCTTCAACTTTGATGCCGTTGAATGCATGATGAACCAGTTGAAAGATGAGGACGGAACCGCCATGGCCCTATTTCTGGTAAATGATTTTGATCGACCGGGAGAACTGACCGATGCCACCAAGGCCACCTATTTGATCAGTGAGAACATTCCAAGTCCCATGGGGGCATTTTTAAGTGCCTTTTCAGAAGAAGCCGCCGCCCTACATATAAAGGACGTCAATGGAGGGGAACTCTTGACTTGGAACGCACTGAAACAACAATTTAAATTGGACTTCTAACCTTTGAACCATGTATGCCATAGCCATCGACAATACCATTGCCCAGCAACCATTCGACGGTCTACAGATCGAACATCTGGTCAAAACACCTTCATTGGAAATTTTGAGCATCAGTTTGGCCAGGGATGCCGTCTTTCCAAAGCATATATCTCCCAAAGATGTCCATTTGGTCGTTTTGGAGGGCTCTATCGATTTTTATATCGAGAACCAAATCGTTACTTTAACGGTACAACAACATTTTGGCTTTTCCAAAGGGGTAGAACACTGGGTGAAGGCCAATACAGATGCTAAATTCTTGATAATCCGGTAGTGGATATGGTACCCAAGGCAATAATCTTCATTCATTTGTTGGCTGCCACGATATGGACAGGGGGACATTTGATCCTTGCCCTTGGCATTTTGCCCAGGGCACTGAAAAAGAATGATTTTTCCATTATCGCCCAATTTGAGGAGCGGTATGAGAAAATAGGCATCCCTTCCCTATTGATCTTGGTGGTTACCGGTATCTATATGGCCACAGTGTACGCCCCATCCTTTTTCGATTGGGATTTAGGGGACCATTATACCCGACATATTGCCTTAAAATTGATGTTGTTGCTGATTACGATAGGATTGGCCATCCATGCCCGGTTCTTCTTGATACCTAAAGAGAAATTACAGCCTTTGGCATGGCATATCATCGGGGTCACCATCACTGCTGTCCTATTTGTTTTGGTCGGGTTCAGTGCACGAAGTGGAGGAATTTTATGAGAACGGACACACAACATAACGCCTATATGCTAGTATGCATCCTGCTGGTGCTCACCCAAACCGTCATGGCCAAGACCTGGACCGTTTGCACTTCTTGTGAGCACAGCTCGATCAAGGGGACCATCGAACGTGCCGAAGCCCATGACACCCTATTGGTACAAAAGGGCACATACCGGGAATATGAGATCCTGGTGGATAAACCTTTATATATCAAGGGTATTGGATACCCCATTGTCGATGGGGAGAAAAAAGGGGAGATTTTTCAGGTTCGATCGGACCACGTGACCTTGGATGGTCTTTTCATTATCAATGTCGGGGTCAGCTACACCAAGGACAATGCTGCCATTCGGGTGATACAGAGCAAGGATTTCCTCATCCAGAATATGGTCCTGGAACAGTTGTTCTTCGGTATCTATCTGGAAAAGTCCTCCCATGGCAAAGTGTACCACAATAGGATTATCGGGGAGGCCGTGGATGAATACAATTCGGGCAATGGCATACAACTTTGGTATTCATCGGATATAGAAGTACGTAAAAACCATGTCCAGGGAACGCGGGACGGCATTTATCTGGAGTTTTCCGATCAGATTACCATTACAGGAAACACCAGTATGGACAATCTTCGATACGGGCTCCATTTTATGTTTTCCAACCATGATGTCTACACCCATAATACCTTTGAGAACAATGGTGCTGGGGTAGCGGTGATGTTCTCCAAGTTCATCACCATGAAAAACAATACTTTTCGAAAGAACTGGGGCACCGCGGCCTATGGCATGCTGTTGAAAGAGATCAATGATGCGGAAATCAGCAACAACACCTTTGAGGAAAACACCATTGGCATCAATATCGAGGGATCGAACCGGATAGACTATACCGATAATGACTTTATAGGCAACGGTTGGGCCATTCGGGTGATAGGAGCCTGTTATACCAACACATTCAAAGGGAATAATTTCTTGTACAATTCCTTTGACATCTCTTATAACAGTAAACTTAACGACAACATTTTCGAAAGTAATTATTGGAGCAGTTATACCGGCTACGATCTGGATAGGAATGGCATTGGCGATGTGCCCTATCGTCCTGTCAAACTGTTTTCCTATGTGGTGAACCGTACCCCGGAGACGATTGTCCTTTTACGGAGCCTGTTCATGGATATCATCGATTTCTCCGAAAGGGTCTCTCCTGTATTCACTCCGGACAATCTGCAAGATGCCCAACCTCTAATGAAGATACGACCATGACCATAGAAATAAACAATTTATACAAAAAATTTGGCAAGAACCAAGTGTTAAAAGGTGTGGATCTGAACATTGGCAAAGGTCATATTTATGCAGTGTTGGGACCTAATGGTTCTGGCAAGACCACCTTGATCAAAAGTATCTTGGGGATGGTCATTCCTGACAAAGGGGACATCTCCATTCTGGAAAAGTCCATAAAAAAAGATTGGAGGTATCGCAAGCAGATCAATTATCTTCCACAGATTGCCAACTTTCCGCCAAATATCAAGGTCAAAGAACTGCTTCATATGATCAAAGACCTGAGGAACAGTCCCAGCGAAGAAGAAACACTGATTGCTTTATTCGGTCTGGAACCCTTTCTAAGCAAAAAACTATCCACCCTATCGGGAGGTACCAAACAAAAGGTGAACATTGTCCTGACCTTTATGTTCGACAGTCCCTTGATCATCCTCGATGAACCTACCACGGGCCTCGATCCAAAGGCCTTGATATGCTTAAAAGGATTGATACTAAATGAAAAAGCAAAAGGAAAGACCATTCTGATCACTTCCCATATCATGCAATTTGTAGAGGAAATGGCCGATGAGGTCTTGTATCTTCTTGAGGGGGAGATTTATTTTAAAGGAACCATCGGGCAATTGATGGAACAGACCGGGCAACATGATTTTGAACATGCCATCGCGGCCCTAACAACCACAGAAAGCCATGCTGAAAATTCTTAAATATAGTTTTTATGACCTTATCCGTAGCCGTTGGAGTTACGTTTATTTTTTGTTCTACCTCACTTTGGGTTTCGTGCTGTTGTTCCTGAACAATGATGTCTCCAAGGCCGTGATCACCCTGATGAACGTGATCATTGTCCTTATTCCCTTGATAGGGACCATTTTCGGGGTGATGTACTACTACAATTCCCGGGAGTTCACGGAACTCCTCTTGGCGCAACCCATTAAACGCAGTTCCATTTTTATGGGACAATATTTTGGTGTTGCCGGTTCATTGACCTTGAGCCTGGTTCTAGGCTTGGGCATTCCCTTTGTCCTATATGGCCTTTTGCGGAGCAATGCCATCTTTGATTTCTCCCTCCTATTGGTAACAGGTGCATTTTTGACCTTTATTTTTGTGGGGCTGTCCTTCGTCATTGCCATATCCAATGAAAACAAGATCAAGGGATTCGGGTACGCCGTACTGTTATGGCTCTTTTTGGCCGTGGTGTATGATGGGCTGTTCCTGATGTCACTCATCGTGTTCGAGGAATATCCCTTGGACACCTTTTCCTTGGTGGCGACCATGCTCAACCCCATTGACCTTTCGAGGATCTTGATCCTCCTCAAATTGGATATTTCAGCCCTATTGGGGTATACCGGGGCCATATTTAAAAAGTTCTTTGGTACCGACCTCGGCTTTCTGGTCTCCATGGCCGTTCTATTTTTATGGACAGTTTTACCCATTTTAGGACTGCGCCATAAGGCCAAAAGAAAGGATTTTTAAGACTTATCCCAGGTTTTTATAAATTATAAGGCGTGAAGGACAGTATACATCAACGGCATATTCGGGTGGCAATTTCTTATTTCGCCATGGCCGCCCTGTTGGGAGTTTTACTGCGCTTCTATCCTATTTTCTCCTTTGGTTTCAACTACAGATATATGGTCCATGCCCATTCACACATTGCATTGCTTGGATGGGTATATGTAGCCTTGACCACACTGATCCATTACTGTTTTGTGGAAAAGGGTACCTCGGATAAAAAATATACACGTATCTTTTGGTTTACCCAGGTTTCATTGGTCGGCATGTTGCTCACCTTTCCGTTCCAAGGGTATGCGTTGTTTTCCATATTTTTTTCCACCTTGTTCCTCATCATGTCCTATGTGTTCTTCCATTATTTTTCCAGAAACAGCGACCCAAAATTCAGGCATGGTAACAGTCTACGATGTATAAAGGCAGCACTTTGGTATATGGTCATCTCCAGTTTGGGGCCTTGGGCACTGGGGATCATCATGGGTACTTTGGGGGCCCAATCCATTTGGTATCGGTTGGCCATCTATTTTTATCTCCATTTTCAATACAATGGATGGATGCTCCTGGCCTTGATCGGGCTGTTTCTCTTTGCGATGGAACGGCGCGACATGGTGATACCCAAAAAAAGTTTTATGTGGTTTTTTTGGATATTGAACGCAGGGGTCGTGCTCACCTTTTTTCTATCCACATTGTGGATAGAACCATCACCCTTGTTATATGTCCTTGCAGGAATTGGAGCGATTGCACAGGGCTGTGGCCTTGTCCTATTGTGGGCCATGGCCAAAAATGACATTAAAGTACTGCCCCTTTCAAAACTACAGGCTTTGCTAATGAAGACCGCAGTGTTTCTCGTATTTATCAAAATAGCCTTACAATTGCTGACCGCCCTACCCTATTTTGCACGGATCGCGACCATGTATCTTGACCTTACCATTGGTTATCTACATATGACTTTTCTGGGGATGATCAGTATTGGGCTTTTCTTTTTGGTGGATTATTTTGGTCTGTTCGTGATATCAAAGAAAGCATACCAATGGTATTTTTGGGGATTCCTTGTAACTGAAATCCTTATTTTTTATAAAGGATTTGCTGCTTGGGTACAATGGCCCATCTTCAATGGCTATATGGAAATCCTTGCCTTGGTGAGTTTATCCATACTATGCGGCCTACTTTTATTGATGGACTTAAACCGAAATCGAACATAAGTTTCTGAGTATGCCGCCCTACTTTGACATAAAGTGTATATTTGAGACCGATTGGCATTCCCGATGCGGAAAAATAATAAGGGACATTTTTGTCCGAATTATAATAAATGTTATCTTTGTAACGAATAAATTTAGCAATGATGTTTTCAAAAGCCTGTGAGTATGGTATTCGCGCTGCGGTCTATGTTGCGCTGCAATCCTTGGATGGAAGACGTGTCAGTGTCAATGAAATTGCTGAAGAAATTGATTCCCCGATTGCTTTCACGGCCAAAATCCTGCAACAGCTCTCGAGGAGCAAGGTCATCCATTCTGTCAAGGGGCCCACAGGTGGCTTTGAGTTGGACCGAACCGAGATGGATACCGTAAAATTAAGTATGATCGTCCATGCCATCGATGGGGATGATATCTATGTTGGCTGTGGCCTTGGACTCAAGGAGTGCAACGCAAACCAGCCATGTCCTCTCCACGACAAGTTTGTCGATATCAGGACCGATCTAAAGAATATGTTGGAAAATACCAGTTTGTACGAACTGGCAACGGGACTGGAAGTTGGACTGACCTATTTGAAGCGTTAAAAAAATTTAAACCAATAAAGGACATTTTTGTCCTATTTATTAAAATAACATTTAATTCTAATATCATGAACGATACCATCGAAAAAACAGTGGGCCAGATGGTGGCCGAGGATTACCGTACCGCCCAGGTCTTTAAAAACCACAAGATCGATTTTTGCTGCAAAGGCAATCGGACCTTACAGGAAGTTGCCGACAAAAATGGTCTGGACAAGGAAGTGTTATTGCAAGAACTGGATGAAGTCCAGCGGAACAGTCAAACGGATCAGCCCGATTTCAATACATGGCCTTTGGACCTTTTGATCGACTATATCGAAAAAAAGCACCATCGGTACGTAGAGGAACGTATCCCGATATTAAAACAATATCTTAACAAGCTATGTCAAGTACACGGCAACAAACACCCTGAACTGTTTGGTATTTTTGAACATTTCACCGGTTCTGCCGGCGAACTGTCCATGCACATGAAGAAGGAAGAACTGGTCCTGTTTCCCTGGATCCGTAAAATGGTGGCGGGAACGGCAGATGGAAAGACCTTGGGACCACCACAATTTGGTACAGTCCATAACCCTATTCAAATGATGATGGAGGAGCATGACAATGAAGGGGAGCGATTCCGAAAAATCGCCGCCCTGAGCGGCGATTACACCCCCCCTGCCGATGCCTGCAATACGTACAGGGTTACCTTTTCCCTTCTTCAGGAATTTGAGGAAGACCTTCATCGACATATCCATTTGGAGAACAATATCCTGTTCCCAAAAGCAGAAATATTGGAAAAAGAAGTGCTTAGCAACTAAAGCCCTTATGGCTGGAACACCCATCAAACGTCACAAGGCCCTACAGGGAGTAAGCCGTGAACACCATCACGGCCTGCTCCTATGTTGGAAGATTCGTACGGGACTTTCAAAAAAGGTAGCACCGGAACGCATAAAGACCTATGTGGATTGGTTCTTTAAGACCCATTTGATCCCACATTTTGAATTGGAAGAAACTTACATCTTTCCCATCCTGGGTATGGGCAACCCAAAAATTAAAAAAGCGTTAAGGGAACATCGAAGGTTGGTCAGGCTATTTACATCCAATGTTGACCTGATCAGAAGGTTGGTACAGATTGAAGAGGAACTGGAACAACATATACGCTATGAGGAACGCCAGCTCTTCAATGAAATTCAAAAAATTGCCAGTGACGCCCAATTGGACCTAATAGAAAAATATCACAATCATGAAAAATTCAAAGACAATACCTATGACCCATTCTGGAACTAAAAGCAAAGGCAATGTCCTTACCAACCTTCACAAGCGTCTGTTCTTGGAATACAAGAGAGGTGAGATGGGCTACGCCACCATAGCGATCATAGGGCAAAGCTGTTTGGGCTCTGCAGCAGCAATGGTACTGTTGATGGGAGCATTGGATACCGCGGTAAAAATGACCTTATTGTTTTTTGTCACCATCTTCTGCATGGCGTTCAACGGGGCCGTATTGGCACAATTGAAACCTTTGACCACATTCAATATATTAATTTTGAGTGTGCTATTCAGTACAGGAATCATTATTTTACATTTGGGTTAGTTCTTCCACGCGGATGGGATAGCACCTTCCTACCATACCTCCTACAGGCGTATTTATAAAAATCCCCCAGCCTTCCAATTAGGATATTAAGTTGTACCACTTAATCAAAGGTTAAATTGATCGTATATATAAATGATAAAAAGGTCATTTTATTGTTAATAAGTCTCTTTATAACTTTTGCCCTACCCCGATTATCCCCTAAACCCTTGGTCTAATTTTATACAATGAACTTAAATGAATTGCACCATATATGTTTTATCATCATTTTCAGGTAGTGCTCCAAGAGGTTCCAGGAGAGGTCAGTCTTTGCTTTTCCATCTCAGGGTGTCCTTTGCGCTGCAAGGGCTGCCACTCCCCTTTTTTGTGGAAGGAAGGTAGTGGCTCTGAGTTGACCTCCAAGGACTATCAAAAGTACCTCGACCAATATGCAGGACTTGCAAGCTGCGTACTCTTTATGGGGGGTGAATGGCACCCGGGAGCATTGGTAAGGTATTTGAAACAAGCCCAAGAACTGGGATATAGGACATGCCTGTATACCGGAGCCGATCGGGTATCCCCTGATATCCTTGAACATCTGACCTATATCAAGACGGGAAATTGGGACAAAGCCCTTGGGGGATTGGACAGTCCGACCACCAATCAGGTCTTCCGGGAAGTGAGGACCAATAAATCGCTCAACCATTTATTCATCTCTAAATAATATTCCATATGATACGGCTTACCGACAAACAGATTGCCAAAAAAATTGCTTTCATCGATCATTACCTGCATTCCGACAATGCTGCTGACGGCTCCAAGGTTGACGCCAATGCCAATGTCACCTCCAAGAACATTGCCACCATGGAAGCCGAGCTCAATAAGGATATCAATATCCAGGTGAACCGGGCCTTGGTCCAACAGAAGATCGCCTCACTGTTCGGGAAGGACCTGGCTGATGAATATGTGAGGCAGATAGAATCGCACGAGATCTACGTCCATGATGAGACCTCGTTAAAACCCTACTGCGCCTCCATAAGCATGTATCCCTTCCTATTGGACGGGCTGACCAAACTGGGTGGGGAAAGCTTGGCCCCAAAACACTTGGAAAGCTTTTGCGGGGAATTCGTCAATTTGGTCTTTGCGGTAAGTTCACAATTCGCAGGGGCCTTGGCCACCGTGGAGTTCTTGATGTATTTTGACCACTTCGCGGCCAAGGACTATGGGCCCGACTATCTGGTGACCCACAAGAACATCATTGCCAACCATTTGCAGCATGTCGTCTACGCCATCAACCAACCTGCCGCGGCCAGGGGCTACCAATCCGTGTTCTGGAACATTTCCATTTATGACAGACCCTACTTTGACAATATGTTCGGGGATTTTGTCTTTCCTGATATGGGCAGGCCCCAATGGGAAAGTGTCAAAAGGCTTCAGGCCTTCTTTATGGACTGGTTCAACGAAGAGCGAACCAAGGCCATCCTTACCTTCCCTGTGGTCACCGCCGCCATGTTGATCAAGGACGGGGCTCCGGTCGATACGGAGTTTACGGACCTATGTGCCCATGAACTGGGCAAGGGGAACTCCTTTTTCATCTACCAATCCGAAAACGCCGACAGCCTGGCTTCCTGCTGTCGCCTGCGCAATGAGATCAGCGACCATACTTTTAGCTATTCCCTGGGGGCCGGAGGGGTCGCCACAGGTTCCATCAATGTCATCACCCTGAACATGAACCGCTTGGTGCAGCAAGGGGCGGATATTGTGGAAGAGGTCCAAAAGGTACACAAATATCAGGTCGCTTTTAGAAAGCTCATCGATGACTACGAAAAGGCGGGCATGTTGCCGGTGTACCATGCCGGTTTGATCTCCCTGGACAAGCAGTTCCTGACCGTGGGCATCAACGGGATGGTCGAGGCTGCGGAAAGCCAAGGCATCCAAGTGGGCAACAATGAAAAGTACAAGGACTTCGTCAACTGTTATCTCAAGGCCATCTATCAGGAAAACAGAAAGGCCAGGGAAACCTATGGGTACATGTTCAACACCGAATTCGTCCCCGCCGAGAACCTGGGTGTCAAAAATGCCAAATGGGATCGGGAAGACGGCCTTTTCGTCCCCCGGGACTGCTACAATTCCTATTTCTATATCGTAGAGGATGAACAGACCAATGCCTTGGACAAAATTGTATTGCATGGCAAGGAGACCATTCAATATTTGGACGGGGGTTCGGCGCTCCACCTCAATCTCGAGGAAACCCCGAACCAAGAAGGATTCAAAAAATTGATCCATGCCACGGCCAACGCTGGATGCAATTATTTTTGCTTCAATATCCGAATCACCATTTGCAATGTCTGTTCCCATATCGACAAACGCACCCTTTGGGAATGCAGCGCATGCCATTCACAGGATGTGGACCATGCCACCAGGGTCATCGGATACCTCAAACGGGTCTCCAACTTTAGTTCGGGCCGGCAAAAGGAACATGGATTGCGGCACTATCATTTGAAACAGGCCAAAAGCACTGTGATGGATAAAAGAGCTGAAATCCTTTTGGCAGGTCAAAAAGCAAGTAATACTCAAGAAACCATAAAAATATAATCCCCGCCAAATAGTGCCAGCGTTCCTCGACCCGTATATGGTTTATGCTCTTTGAACCGTTTCCTTATCGATTTACATGCATGGAATGCGTGGTTCGCAAAAAAATAGGAATTCAATATGATCAACTGGACAAGGCCTTTGGACAATCAACATAAATACGACATATGACAGCACATTCATTCCATATACCGGTAATGGGAATAGCATTTACCATTGACACCCCGTTGAAAGTGGCACACTTTGGCATAGATTCGACGATTTCACTGGTAGATGATATTCTTTTGGAAAAAATGCGAAAGATGTATTGTGAAAGATTTGAAATACCCTATCAGGAGATCACTGAAAATAGCATCGACTTCAGGGCCAAAAGAATCAGTTCCTATCTCAATCTCATCAAGGATCTGGCAGAAAAAAAATTCGAACAGCTAAAGGACGTCACACACGGTTTAAGCGATGGGCTAAAACAATATTTCGATATGTTGCCGAACACCTCATCGCTTAAGAAGAAGTTTGAAAATGTAAGTCTGGGCAGCCATAATCCGAAGTTGTCCAAAAATTTTCTTGATTCAAATCTTGCCATGGGAAACATTGAAGTGAACATCATGACGAAACTGGATCGGGAGAATTATCGAAAAAAGGTTCCTTTGGGCCAGATATACAATGATGCCCATGCAGCACTTAGGGGCTTTGCAGAAAGTAATCTGAACTCTTCGGTTGTTTTTTCAGCGGGCATGAACCCTCGATTGTATGGGTACATCGAGGAGTTTGAAGATTTTTATCCCGACGATTTCGGGTTCATTAAAAAGAAAATCATCCTAAAGGTGAGTGACTATAGATCGGCCATGATCCAAGGCAAGTTCCTGGCCAAAAAAGGGCTTTGGGTCTCGGAATACAGGATCGAATCGGGATTGAATTGCGGTGGGCATGCCTTCGCGACCGAAGGTCATCTGATGGGACCGATATTGGCAGAGTTCCGAGATCGGAAAAAAGAACTCGTGGCCGAAATCCATTCCATTCTTGCAAAGGCCCTTATGCATAAAAAGCGCTATGTCCCCCAATCTCCCCTACCCATCAAAATCTCGGCACAAGGTGGGGTGGGGACAGCGGAAGAACACAATTTTCTATTGGAGCACTATAAATTGGATTCCGTAGGTTGGGGAACCCCGTTCCTGTTGGTGCCCGAAGTCACCACGGTTGATGACTCCACAATGGAAAAATTGTCCAAGGCCAAAGAACAGGATCTTTATCTGAGCAATATCTCGCCCTTGGGTGTCCCTTTTAATAGTCTGAAAGGAAATACGAAAGATTTGGAAAAGAGGGTCAACATTGAAAAAGGTAGGCCAGGAAGTGCCTGTCCAAAAAAATATGTTGCCATGAACAAAGAATTCACCAATGAAGGCATTTGTACAGCGTCACGACAATACCAACATTTGAAATTAAAAGCGTTGGACGGCATGAACCTTACTCCGGAAAAACATCAAGAGGCATATGACAAAATTGTTGAGAAATCCTGTGCCTGTGTAGGATTGGGAACCGCAGCGTTATTAAAATATGGATTGGACACCAAGGCAGAAGGAAAAGGTGTTTCCATTTGTCCCGGCCCCAACATGGCCTACTTTTCGAAAATCACAGGTCTTAGGGAAATGACACAACATATTTATGGCACATCCAATTTGATCGAACGTACCGATCGACCGAATATGTTCATCAAGGAGCTTACTATTTATATTGATTATCTCAAAATCAAGATCGAAGAAACCAGAGGTTCCACAACCCCGAGGCAATTGGCGTATCTAACCACTTTCACCAACAACTTAAACGATGGGATATCCTACTATCAGACCCTGTTGGGGAACATCAGCAAAGCCTTTTTGGACAACTCCCAAATGGTAAGGGCCTTGGATCGTTTCAGGACCGTTCTGGGCAATTTCTCGGTTGAGATCCATGATTTGAAAACCATCAACGCCCAATAGGGACACCACCTCACCATCACATGAGCTTTTCAGTCCATGGACATGGTCTGGGTGAAACCTCTTACCCTCTTTTATGGAGGGGTGGATATTATATTTTCCTAAACCAAGAAACCCATATCAATGGGACTGGACCATTTCTATAAGTTCTTCCAACATGGTGTTGCCCCTATCCCTATGATACCACATCTGTAGCTCCTTTTTGAGGTTGTCGTCCACTTTTCCGTTTCGTTCTTTATATTCAGCTACCATTTTGGAAGCCGTTTTCGGCCTTGGTCCCCACTCCTGTATTACCGTTCCGGCACTATTGGTGACAATCAGCTTGGGAATGGAACGGGTCCCGTTGGTCAAAAAACAGTCCATGAGCCGTGGATTTTCATCCCTTAACACCAATCGTAGTTCAATTTTCGAGGATGCCTTGGCAATCTTATGAAGAAGGGGTATGGCCTGTGCCCCATCCGAGCACCAACTTTCCAGCAATACCAGCCAAACTTGCT
This sequence comes from Flagellimonas abyssi, assembly GCF_019457905.1. Lineage (GTDB taxonomy): Bacteria > Bacteroidota > Bacteroidia > Flavobacteriales > Flavobacteriaceae > Flagellimonas > Flagellimonas abyssi. The sequence continues at coordinate 41,748 of NZ_JAHZSV010000029.1, forward strand.
TTTCTGGGAGCTTGCGGAACACATCAAGTCTTTCATCTGGAATGGTGATTGTTTTTTCGATCCTTCGTAATCTATGGGCATTTAATTTTATGTTGGCAATCCTTTCTTCGCTTTGCTCGGTTCCTGTCGCTTTACCTTTAGCGACAAGGTCGTTCATCATTGAAATGTACCCGGCGTAGTCCATCCCCTTGCGGATACCTTCTTGAACCAAATGATGTACCTGCTTTGTCATAGGCCGTCTGTATTTTTTAGGTATTGACTATTTTTGATAGGTTCAAGATCAATGTTGTAGAACCCACCTATATTTTCTTTTCTTTTCAAGCACTGCCCGATGATAAGATGTGCCACATTGATCATATTTCGCAATTCACAAATACCCACGTCCACTTTCATGGTCCGGTATAGTACCTCAATTTCACTATATATCACATCCAGATGTTTGATGGCTTTATGCAAACGGTCGGTACTTCGTACAATCCCCACATAATCTTGCATAAGTGCCTGTAAATGGGCCGTGTTGTGTTTGATAAGGATGTTTTCCTTGGCAAACCGTGTTCCCGTATCGTCCCATTGGGGTATGGTAAGGGCTTCCGGGAATGTTTCTTGGTGGTCCAAATACTCAAAAATATTGTGGGCATATACCAGAGCTTCCAATAAAGAGTTGGATGCCAATCTATTGGCGCCATGCAAACCTGTCCGCGAGCATTCCCCACAGGCGAATAGGTTATTTATGGTTGTCCTTCCGTTTGGATCCACGACAATTCCTCCACAGAGGTAATGCGCTGCTGGGACAATGGGAATCCAATCTGTTTCAATAGTGATATGTCTAGTCCGGCATTCGTCATAAATGTTGGGGAAATGTGCCTTGAAAGCTTTTATATCAAGGTGTGTACAATCGAGAAAAACGCAAGGGTCCCCAAATTTTTTCAACTCTTGGTCAATGCATCGGGAAACGATATCACGGGGTGCCAGTTCAGCCCTAGTGTCATAGTCCGGCATAAATCTATGTCCTTTTTTGTTTCTTAAATATGCTCCGAAGCCCCTCACGGCCTCTGAAATCAAAAATGACCGGCCTGCCTTACCATCGTAGAGAACCGTGGGATGAAATTGGACAAACTCCATATCCTGGATCCGTGCCCCTGCCCGATACGCCATGGCAATGCCATCGCCAGTGGCGATGATAGGATTTGTAGTGTGGCCATAGACCATGCCCACTCCTCCTGTGGCCAAGACAGTGTACTTTGCGAGGAAAGTTTCCACAATACCGGATTTTTGGTCTAGTACATAGGCCCCATAACATGTCGTTGGGGCCGGATTGGCCCCATGGAGTTGGTGTTCCGTAATGAGGTCTATGGCAAAATGGTGTTGAAAAATTCTGATGTTGGGTCGCTGACGCACCTGATTCAGAAGGGCCTGTTCAATCTCATACCCCGCATAGTCCTTGTGATGTAGGATACGATGCACCGAATGGCCTCCTTCACGACCCAATGCCAACCGACCATTCTTGCCCGTATCAAAACGGACCCCCCAGGACATCAGTTCCCTTACCCGTTCCGGGCCTTCCTTGACAACCATCTCCACTATGGCCGCATCACAAAGACCGTCTCCCGCGATCAAGGTGTCGGATATATGCTTTTGATAGGAGTCCTCCCCTAAATCAGAAACGGATGCAACACCACCTTGGGCATATTTGGTATTGGATTCGTCTTCATCGGCCTTGGAAACGATAAAGACGGTCCGATCTGGACATTTATGCGCCATCTTAAGGGCAAAGGAAAGTCCGGCAATTCCCGAACCGATCACTAGATAATCCAATGAAACCATTTCTGTCCTATTTGGAAAGTTTCAACATTCGCTCAATGGGAACCCACGCTTTTTCCGCAATGGCCCGTGAAACTTCTATTTCGGGGGTTTCATCCCTAAGACAACGGTATGTTTTTAGAAGGGTGTTTGACTTCATGAAGGCACATTCACTGCAGGCACAACTGTTATCTTCCACTACCGGGGCCGGGAGCAGTATGGTGTCCGGAACTTCCTTTTGCATTTCATGAAGGATACCGACCTCCGTGGCAACTATATATTTTTTATTGGGATGCCGTTTCACATAGGTTATCATGCCAGAGGTGGAACCGATGAAGCTTGCGGTCCTTAAAATATGTTCCTCCGATTCAGGGTGGGCAATGATCATTGCATCAGGATGTTCCTTACATAGATCTAGCAATTTATCGATACAAAAAGCTTCATGGACAAGACAACTGCCCTCCCAAAGTAACATATCCCTACCTGTTTTCCCAATCAGATAGTTACCCAAATTTTTGTCCGGTGCAAAAATAATGGGAGTGGTTTCAGGAATATCCGAAATGACTTGTAGCGCATTGGACGAAGTACATACATAGTCGCTCAAGGCCTTGATTTCTGCCGAGCAGTTGATATAGGTCACTACAAAATGTTCCGGATGGGCCTTCACAAAGGGTTCAAAATCAGCTATCGGACAGGAATCAGCCAACGAACAACCTGCATTCAGGTCGGGCAACAGCACCTTTTTTGTCGGATTTAAGATCTTGGCCGTTTCTGCCATGAAATACACTCCTGCAAATACAATGATATCTGCATCGGTCTGGGCTGCAGCCTGTGAAAGCGCCAAGCTATCTCCGACATGATCGGCGACTTCTTGGATTTCTGGACGTTGATAGTAATGGGAAAGTATAATGGCATTTTTTTCTTTTTTGAGCCTTAGGATTTCATGTTGAAGGTCCATTCCTGGCATAAAAAAATTCATTTCTTGTCCACCTTTCATAGTTTAGCTATTTCATGATCCGTTCCCTTTTTACTGAATTTTGTGGCAAGGGCACATTGTGGCAGGGACTTGGTGGAGCGAAACTAGATGCGTTGACTGTCACAAAAAATGATAAAAATCATAATTAAAGATAAAATTATCTTTTTATTATCTTTTTATTATCTTTGAATACTTCAAATATGGGAATCCTATGTTGTCAAATGCTTGCAAATATGCAATTCGTGCAGTAGTTTATTTAGCCATCCATGGTAACGTAAACAATAAGTTAGGTGCAAAAATAATTGCAGAGGAGCTGGAAGTACCACAACCATTTTTGGCGCAACTGCTCCGCAAACTGACCACGAACAAATTGGTTTCTTCAAGTAAGGGCCCGGGAGGTGGCTTTTTCTTGGACCAAAAAAATATGGAAAATACGCTTTGGGAGGTTGTTTCCAGTATAGATGGGGAATACAAATTTGATGACTGTTTTTTGGGACTTTCCAAGTGCAATAATGAAAACCCCTGTCCCGTACACCATATCGTTTCTCCGTTCAAGGAAGAAATCCTCAGCAGTTTCAAGGATAAGTCCATAGCTGTTCTCGTAACGGAAATCGAACAGAACGGTACGATCATTTCCCTAAAAGGGGTTGATGTGTAAATTGGTTTTAAATCAAGTTTCCGACCTATTATCCTTTTACTTTTACTTTTACTTTTGGATTAATCCCATGATCCAGCCACTATCACTCCTCGCATAAAGTTCACTTGCCGGCATCATCTCCAAAGGTTATGTCGCACAATACTTCATCCAATTGAACATCATGGGGCTCTTTTGGTAACTGATCCATTTTTTGGAAAGGATAAAACAGTCCAATTTTAAAGGATGTGCTCAAATCCACCAAAAAAGTGTCATAGTAGCCTGCCCCATACCCCAACCGATATCGATTCCCATCACAGGCCAGCCCGGGGACCACGACTAGATCATAAGTCCCTTCAAAAACCCTTTCCCCTGCCGGATGAACAGTTCCAAAAATACCAGGTTCCAAATCCTGTAGGGAGGTAAGCACTAAATTTTTGAAACTCCTTTTAGGTAAGGACCGGGGAGAAATTACAGTTTTTTTATGGGCCAGACATTGTTCGATAAATGGAAAAATATCAATCTCGGAACCCATGGGCAGATAGGTGTGGACCGTTTGGCATCCCCGCTGTTCCATAAGTTGCCATAAGGTCTTACAGACATATCGATCATAGAGGGTCTTGGTGGTCATAGACATAAGGTTGCGCTGATGCAGCATCCGTTTCCTAATTTCCTTTTTTTGTGTTTTGATAGGGGTATTCATGCCAACAATATTTCGGACAAAAATATCCGTTATTTTTTAATTCTACGTATCTTTACACCAATTTCAAGTCCTGCTCAGATAAAGATCCAAAAAAGATAAGTGGAACTTGGTGTATGGTTATTGTAATGTAAAAGATGGGACAAAAAAAGGAAATCGCAACCCTGGGGGAAGTACGGCAACTGGTGGATATCTTCTATGGCAAGGTTCGCAAGGATGATATATTGTCGGATATTTTCAATGGAGTGATCCAAGACAATTGGCCTGCACATTTGGAAAAAATGTACCGTTTTTGGCAAACAGTGCTATTGGGTGAACACACCTATTATGGTAGTCCCCTAGCCCCTCATATCAAACTACCGGTCCAAGGAACACATTTTGACCGATGGAAGCAGCTCTTTATGGAAACGGTGGATGAGAACTTTACCGGTGAAAAAGCCGCTGAGGCCAAGTTTCGGGCGGAAAAGATGGCGGAGATGTTCCAATTGAAAATTGAATATTTTAAGCATATTGAATAACAAGGACTCATGAAGGTCAAACTTTCAGAAATTTTTGGGAATACCGCCAACCGATCTATGTACTCAAGGGACGAACTCCTGTCCTTGGATGTAAAAATGGAATTTGTAAAACGTTTGGCCCAGTTTTATGACATCCCTTATATGTCGGATGGCAACAATGAACATAACCTATGCTTTGCCAACAGCGGTGCTGTCCGTTTTGAATATAAATCGACCTTTTCAAAAAAGGACATCATCACCTATCTCCTCTCCACCCTAAAACAGGATACGTTCCATATGGGAACGGATGAAGTAATTTTTTCAAAATCGGTATGATCCATATCGGAACCGATATAATAACTTTTTCCAAACCCATCCTGACCTAAAGGAACCACTATTCAATTTTGTAACCGAAAAGACATTAATGCATCCAATGGATGTAGCCCAACTAAAAATGGAACATCATGGTGGCAAGCAAAAACGATTTTATCCAATCCGAAAAAATACTACCGGACCATGTGGTAGTGGAAAAAGTATTGAATGGGGAGACCGAACTATTTGAAATCTTAATGAGGAGATACAATGAGTTATTGTTTCGTACCGTACGGAGCTATTTCAATCAGGATACCGATGTCGAGGACATCATGCAGGATGCCTATGTAAAGGCCTATCAAAAATTATATCAATTCAAAAATGAATCTACTTTTTCGACTTGGTTGGTACGGATAGGGATCAATGAGGCACTACAGCGAAAGAGAAAACTGAAAAATTATAGATCGACCGCCCTTGAATACGAGACGGGTGTTTTTCAAATTGCAGATACTTCAGTCATGAACCCAGAAAACAATACCATTTACAAAGAGTCGACTGCCTTTATAGAAAAGGCGGTCGATACCCTCCCCCAAAAGTATAAGATCATCTTTATCCTTAGGGAGGTGGAAGGCATGGAGATTCCTGAGATATCGAAAAGTCTTGATCTGACCGTCAGCAATGTAAAAGTACGATTGTTCAGGGCGAGGAACATGATCAAGGATTATATCTTCACGGCCACAAACACCAAGAATATATTTGAATTTGGCAACCACAAATGCGACCACCTTGTGGAATTGGTCCTTAAAAGGATTCAGCATATGGAACTGGGTTAATGTTTAATACAATAGATAAAAAGCGAAGACTTATATCATACTTTTTGTAACCCGTCCATGACATCTGCATCTAAAGGGTTCACCATAAATAGTAAAAATATGATACTTGCCAATGTACAAAAAGTGCAAAATTTATTGAAATATACGTTTGGAATTGTTCCAATCGTAGCTGGACTGGACAAGTTCACGAATCTATTGACGGATTGGTCCCAATATATGTCAACCGGTCTTATTGAAGCATTGCCCGTGGATATAGGAATTTTTATGGGTATTATCGGGGTTATCGAGATTACCGCCGGGGTAGTTGTTTTTGTACGGACTATAATCGGTGGTTATATAGTCGCCCTCTGGTTGACCTTGATAGCATTGGTTTTGATTTTTACCGGCAATCATTTCGATGTGGCCGTGAGGGACTTGGTCATGGCCATTGCGGCCCTGTCTTTGGTAAAATTATCCGAATAGGTTTACCATGGGAATTGTTGACCATCCAAATATGAGGTAAAATCATTGAACAACGATACAGGCACAATTTTTTACTCATGATGCCTCCAAAGGGCCATGCTTTTTTAGTATGGTCCTTTATTTTTCAGCCCTATACGACCTTATCCTTCCATCTTTCCCAACCAAGCAATGGTGCATCAAATATTTTCATGGATATTTATTTAAGACATTTTTGTCCGATTTATTTTTAGTGTTATCTTTGTCCAAAATCCTTTTCCAACCATGCAAAACGGATCGATTACAAATGAACTTAGGGTCAAGGTGCCCCAATGGTGCAAACCGAAAGAGGTACCGTTTGGATCATTACGGCCGCACATGGGTCAAGGGAATCCCACCGCCCAAGGATGTGGCGTGGATTGCCCGATCAAGGGGATGACCAGGAAGTTCCGGTTGGGGACTCCCTGGGAGATGAACGATTTCTTTCAAAACATTTCTGCGCAAAGGGAAGGCCAGTACCAAGTCGGTGAGAACCCATATCGGGATGCTTCATACCAACGATTGAACAGGTTGTTTGCAGTAACAAGCCGTTCAAAGGGGTAAAAAAAATTAAACAAAAAACGGACAAATTTGTCCTATTTAAGATGTACAATGGATTATAGTAGGCAGATCTTTATTTTATCACTCTTTTTTCTACCCTTTACAGCGGTGGCACAAACTACAACGGTGAATTCGGAAAATTGGATAACGAGTCCTGGAATAATCGGCACTTTGGTCCTGGTCTTCATTGTTATTTTTATTGCGGTCCTCATTTTCATGTCGAGGCTCAACTCCTATGTAAAGCTGTTGAAACATCGACAGATCGAAAAGAAGAACCTTGCCTTCAACGAAGAACTATTGGCACTCCAGGAGGAAGATATCGATATTATCCTCCAACAACGTAAAAGTGGATTGAAGTATCGACTGAAAGGCACAGAACTTGGTAGTGACCAGGGAGCGGTGGATGAAAAGGGCCTGATAGGTAGGGTGACCCATGAACCCGAAAATCCCCTGTTCGACGAAAAGAAAAAAACACCTCTGGGCATCGAAACGCCAGATGAACTCAAAAAGATCGTTACCTATTATTTGGGGGCGTCCGTGTTCTGGTTGGTATTTGGGACTTTGGTGGGCCAATACGTGGGAATGAAGTTCTTGTGGCCGGAAATGGACCATTTTTCCTGGCTATCCTTTGGAAGGTTGCGCCCTGTCCATACGAACGCGGTATTTTGGGGGTGGGCCTCCTTGGCCATGATCGGCCTTGGTTATTTTGTGATCGCCCGTACCTCCAATGCCAAGGTCTATAGTTATGGAAGTGCATGGTGGACTTGGCGGTTGATCAATCTCACTGTGTTCTTGGGCACCCTCTCCCTGATGTCGGGAATCAACAATGGCGGTGGCGAGTACCGGGAATACACCTGGCCTGTGATGCTGATCTTTGCCATTGGCCTGATCATTACATTTTGGAATTTCTACAAAACCATTGCCTCCCGGAAAATAGCGGATATCTATGTATCCAATTGGTACATGCTGGCCGCATTGATATGGACCACGGTATTGGCCATTATAGGGTATATGCCCTTTTTCTCCGACGGCTTGGGCGAGACCGTTATACAGGGATATTATATGCACCAAGGGGTGGGCATGTGGTTTATGACCTTTACCTTGGGACTGATCTATTATTACCTGCCCTCTTCATTGAACAAGCCCATTTATTCCTATTCCCTGGGGGTATTGGCGTTTTGGACCCAGATGCTGTTCTATACCATGATCGGTACGCATCACTTCGTGTTCAGCCCCCTCCCCTGGTGGTTGCAGACCACCGCCATTGTCTTCAGTGCGGGGATGTTCATTCCCGTGGTGGCCGGCACAACGAATTTTCTGATGACCATGAGGGGAAGTTGGAGCCATATATCAAAGAGTTATGTCCTTCCCTTCTTCCTGGTCGGGGTCATCTTTTATTTTGTCGGTTCCACCCAAGGCAGTGTACAAGCGTTCAGGTTTACCAATTACGTGTGGCACTTTACCGATTTCAATGTGGCCCATTCACATATGACCATGTATGGCATCATCACCTTCATCCTTTGGGCCTGTATCTATACGATCTTGCCCAAGCTTACCGGCAAGGAACCACCACAGGTCCTGGTAGGGGCACATTTCTGGATGGCCTTTATAGGACTCTTTGCCTACATGGTGTCCCTAATGGTGGGCGGGACCTACAAGGGCTTGAGCTGGATTGAGGGCAATGCATTTCTGAATTCCGTCATATTGATGAAACCCTATTGGTTATGGCGTGCCATCGGTGGGTCTTTGATGTTCACCTCGCACCTCGTCTTTGCCTATAACTTTTACATTATGGTAAACAAAAGGAAGTCGGTTGAACCTATGCGTGTATCCCAAGTGGGACAGGTTAACAATTAAGTCAAAATATTATGTTCGATTTTCATAAAAATCATAAAGTACTGGTCATAGCAGCCCTAGTGGGATTTGTAACCCTCAGTTTTATTGTCGCGGTGTTCCCCGCCTATCAAATGCAGGATGTACAGCCCTTGCCACAGCAACCCGCAATGACAGAAAATGAAAGGGAGGGATTGAATATCTACATTCGGGAAGGCTGTGTCTCCTGCCATACCCAACAGGTGCGCAATATTGAAATGGACAATATGTGGGGAGACCGTCCCTCCATCCCTTCCGATTATTATTACAGCAAGGAACGCATGGGTGTTTGGCGGCAATCCCCTTCCCTTTTGGGCAGTGAACGTACTGGCCCGGATCTGACCAATATCGGCAAACGCCAGCCAAGCATTGATTGGCACTTGCTCCACTTGTACAATCCACGTTCGGTCGTTGGACAATCGATCATGCCTTCGTATCCATGGCTGTTTGATATAAGGGATACCAATACCGTCACTGGTGATGAGAAGGTGGTCAATCTTCCGGATGCTTTTGCCCCACCCTCGGGCAAGACCGTTATTGCCAAGGAGGAGGCTTTACAACTGGTTGCCTACCTTCAATCACTGCAACAGACGAGCTTGCCTGATGGACGGGAAGAAAAGTTCATCCCGGCCCTGGAATCCAAACAAACGTCCGGCGCACCGGAGGGCAACGATACCAACTCCCTGAACGGTGAAAATCTGTATTTGCAGACCTGTGCGGTTTGCCATCAGGACAATGGCAAGGGAGTGGTCGGTGCATTCCCTCCCTTGGCCGGAAGTGAGATTGTCAATAATAAGGACCCTGAGCTGATGATCAAGATCATTTTGCAGGGCTATGATGCACGTTCGGAATTTGCGACCATGCAGGCCTTTGCCGATCAGCTTTCCGATGCCGAGATCGCAGCCATTGCGACCCATGAACGGACCAGCTGGGGCAATACCGGATCCAAGGTAACCGAAGAAGAGGTCCGTAAGATACGTGAATACATAAACAAAGATCTAAACCCTTAGGAAATGAAACGATTGATTCCCATTTACGGTATACTTTTTGGTCTGGGCCACCAAGTGGCATGGGCATGTGACCTATGCAAAAAAAATCAGCCCAAAGGTTTTGAGAATATTACACATGGCCAGGGACCTACTGGCAATATGGATTACATTATAACATGGTCCGCCATCCTATTGGTGGTCGTCACCTTATTTTTCAGTATCAAGTTTTTGGTACGGCCCCGGGAGCATGAACCTGACCATATCAAGAACATTGTCTGGGACCATAATTTGAGGGAACATGGAGGACAATAGGATCATTAAGGTTTATTTGGACGCGGAACCCAGACCATTTGCCGAGTTTTCCCCTCCCGTAAAATTTGTTCTGGATACCACCAAGATACCCGATGGGAAACACAGTCTGCGCATTGTGGCCCGATCATCCAACAATGTGGAGGGGATACGGACCATTCCCTTTGAGGTGCGCAATGGTCCTGAAATTGCCGTTGTTGGCCTGAAGGATAATGAAGTGGTCGATACGCAGGTTTCCATTACCATAAATGCCTACGGTAGTGAGACGAACGATTCATTCGTCATCCGTGGATCGGAAACCCCAAAGGCCATTCCGGCTTGGGTATGGGCCCTCTTGGTCATCTTTGTTGGTTTTGCCCTTTTCTATGCCATCATGTACTGGAATCCTGAACTCTACAAATCCTTTTTCTGATGAAATGTGATATACGGCCAACGGATGATGTTGAACTTCTCGTGGATGTCTTTTATGACCGGGTGCGTAACGATGATCTTTTAGATCCCGTGTTCGAAGAGGCCTTGCAGGGGGATTGGCCCGGTCATTTGAATAAAATGTACAGATTCTGGCACTCCATACTGCTCGATGATCCCATATATTTTGGCAATCCTTTTTTGCCCCATGTGGATCTCCCCCATGGAAAGGATTATTTTGATCACTGGGTAACATTGTTCCAGGGCACCTTGGATCAATTGTTTGAAGGCCAAAAAACCGAGGAATTCAAAATACAGGTCGCTAAAATGGCGGAAACGTTCCATCGCAACATTGTGGCCTGCTCCAACCTTAATGAAAATAGATGAAATGAGGACACATGTACGATATCCCATTGCATTGGCCACTTCCTTTCTTTGGATAGGTTTTATCGGGGCCATCAGTTTTATGGAGGCTTGGCTCAAGTTCCAGGCCCCCGGCATAACGGTACCCCTTGGATTGGGCATAGGCCGCTTGGTGTTCAGCGCCCTGAACAAAGTGGAATGGGTACTTGCCCTTATCATACTGGGCAATTTTGTAGTGGGCAAGGCCCATTTTTCTTCACCCAGAACCATTCTATACGCCATACCGTTGACCTTATTGGTCCTCCAGACCGTTTGGCTGTTACCGGCATTGAATGTTCGGGTGGAACTATTGCTCCAAGGACAGGAGCCTGAAAATTCATACCTGCATCTGTATTATGAGGGTATTGAAATCTGTAAGGTGGTCTGCCTGTCCCTATTGGGGACCAAACTTTTTAAAAGATAGCATATGTCCGATACGATTGATCAGATCATTGGCAAGTACCAAGAAATGGGTGAGAACCCGGAAACCCATCTACAAGGACTCCTTCATGCAGCGCCCATTACCTATTGGGATTATATAGGGGTCGATACCTTGCTGAGCCTGCAAAGGCCCCGAACCCCGTTCAAGGATGAAACCATCTTCATCCTGTATCACCAAGTTACCGAACTCCTATTGAAAATGATGCGGCATGAACTGGAGCAGCTTGTATACAGGGAGGGGGTTGATGGGGACCAGATGGTCACAAAGATCAAACGCTGCATACGCTACACCAAAATGCTGATCGATTCCTTTGCTATTATGAAGGATGGGATGGATTATGGGGAATACCAGGAATTTCGTAAGACACTGACCCCTGCCAGTGGTTTTCAGAGCGCCCAGTTCCGATACATCGAGCTCCTTTGTACCCCTTTGGAAAACCTCATAAATGCGGAAGGTAGGAAAAGGCTCCCCAAAGACCCATCCATACAGGATTATTTTGACCATATCTATTGGAGGGATGCCGGGTATGATCGCAATACGGGCAAAAAGACCTTGACCTTGGCACGGTTCGAGGAAAGATACCTTGAGGATTTCACGGTTTTGGCCAAAAAGGTACGGGGGCAGACCTTACAGGATAAACTAGAGGGTATACAGCACCCATCAACCCTACTTTTGGATGTCCTCAAGGAATTCGACCATCTCTACAATGTGGAGTGGCCCTTGGTACACCTAAGGACGGCCACCCATTATTTGGAAAGTAAAGACGGAAAGAAAACTGCCACTGGGGGTTCCCAGTGGAAAAAGTATCTACATCCGAGACACCAACAGCGCAAATTCTTCCCAGCGCTATGGACTGAAAGCGAAAAGGAACAGTGGGGAGAAACAAAAAGTAGTTGATTATGGAAACAATGAACAGGCCCCGATTACAGGTTATGGTCAAAGGTAAGACCTACAAGGTATTGGAAGTCATAGGGTTACCGGGCATGGTAATGCCCCACCACCATAGTACCGGGGAAGCAGTGGTAATGGTCAAAAAGGGGGAGGCCCTTTTAAAAATGTGTGATGGCGAACATAAACTGGGAAAGGACAGTGTGTTCATCATCCCAGCAAAAAAGGAACATACCCTCACCGTATTGAAAGAATTCAAGGCTGTTGTCACCATGCCCGTGAATGCTGAAATCCGATTTATCTGACCAGAAATAAAGCACTGGAACAACGGTCGGATATAATAGGCGCGGTGATTTCCCAATATGGGGCATTTTACTTTTAAGGGGCAAGGACATTTTCTTACCTTACTGAAAGATGGATATGATATAAACAGGAACAAAAAAAGATGAACCGATGGCAAATACACCTTACATTACAAAAAAGAAGATTACGGTAAATGGGAAAGATTATGGATATTATAGCCTTGGGGAACTCAAAAAACAGGGCCATGATATTGATCGATTACCATTTTCCATCCGTATCCTATTGGAAAATGCCCTACGGAACCATGATGGGTTCTCGGTAACCCAGGAAAATATTGAAACCCTTTTGCATTGGGGGTCCAAACCCTCCAACAAGGATATTCCCTTTAAGCCGGCCCGGGTATTGATGCAGGACTTTACCGGTGTTCCCGCGGTCGTCGACATAGCATCGTTACGTGCCGAGTTGGCTCGAAAGGGCAAGGATCCGAAAACGATCAATCCCTTGGTCCCCGTTGATCTGGTCATTGACCATTCCGTTCAGGTGGATTTTTTTGGCACGGCCTATTCCTATGATCGAAACATCGAAAAGGAATACCAACGGAACCAAGAGCGCTATGCGTTTTTGAAGTGGGCACAGAAATCCTTTTCCAATTTTAGGGTGGTCCCCCCGGGAATGGGAATTTGTCACCAAGTCAATTTGGAATATTTCTCAAAAGGTGTCATTGAAAGGGACGGTGAACTTTTTCCGGATACCTTGGTCGGAACGGATAGTCACACACCCATGGTCAATGGAATCGGTGTATTGGCCTGGGGGGTCGGGGGCATCGAGGCCGAGGCTGCCGTATTGGGGCAACCTCTTTACTTTATCATGCCGGAGGTCATTGGCCTTAGGCTCAAGGGCAGACTTCCTTTGGGGTCCACGGCCACCGATTTGGTATTGACCGTGGCCAACCTGTTGAGGCAAGAGGGGGTCGTGGGAAAATTTGTGGAAGTCTTTGGCCCAGGATTGGATCACCTTTCCGTGCCGGATCGGGCCACCATTGGCAATATGTCGCCAGAATTTGGGTGCACCGTCACCTACTTCCCCATTGATGACAAGACCCTTGAATATATGAGGGCGAGCAATCGTCCTGAAGAACAACTGGCATTGGTGGAATCCTATTGTAGGACCAATATGCTCTGGAGGGAGCATGAGGACCGTATCGCCTATACCAAGGTCCTTGAGCTGGACATCTCGACCATAGAACCCACGGTGGCGGGCCCCAAGAGACCTCAGGACAAAATCTTACTGAAAAATCTAAAATCCACGTTTATAGATTTCCTCTCCCAATCCCATCACAGGGATTATATATCCCCTGACCATAGGACAATGCCCACCTTAGGATCCCTATCCCATAAACAAGATCACCAATCTCCTCCTTCCGGTTCGGAGCATTTGGGCACCAAGGAAAGGAAAGCGCTCAGAACGGCTTGGATCGACCAGGGTAATGATGGGTTCATGCTTGCGGATGGTTCGGTCGTCATTGCGGCCATTACCTCCTGCACCAACACCTCCAACCCCTACGTGATGATCGGAGCGGGCCTTGTGGCCAAAAAGGCCCGGGAGCGAGGCATTGATGTCAGGCCATGGGTAAAGACTTCCCTTGCCCCCGGTTCCAAAGTGGTCACCGATTATTTGGAAAGAGCGGATTTGATGAAGGATCTGGAGGCCCTACAATTCCATTTGGTCGGTTATGGGTGTACTTCATGCATTGGAAATTCGGGGCCCTTGCCCCCTCCCATTGCCCAAGCGATCGACCAACACCAATTGGTGGCCGCCTCGGTATTGTCAGGCAATCGAAATTTTGAGGCCAGGGTACACCCCCAGGTAAAAATGAACTTTCTAATGTCCCCCATGCTGGTGGTCGCCTATGCCCTGGCGGGAAGGGTCGATATTGATTTGACCCAGGAGCCCGTAAGCCATGATAGGAACGGACAAGCCGTATATCTCAAGGACATCTGGCCAACGGATTCCGAGATCAATTCCATTTTGGCCGATGTGCTTTCCCCTAAGGACTTTGCCAAAAACTACGGGGAAATCTTTGTGGGCAACAAGAGCTGGAAGACCCTAGAGGTCCCAACCGGAGAACTGTACCATTGGGACGGGGGTTCTACCTACATCAAGGAGGCACCCTTCTTCAACGACCTTCCAACAGCGGTACCGGAAACATTGGACATCAAAAATGCAAGGGCCCTATTGGTATTGGGGGACAGTATCACCACAGACCATATTTCCCCGGCGGGCTCCTTTGATGAAAATTCGGCCGCGGGCCGTTATTTGGTCAGTTGTGGGGTAAGCCCAAGGGATTTCAATTCCTATGGGAGCCGTCGGGGCAATGATGCGGTCATGGTTCGGGGTACCTTTGCCAATGTCCGCATCAAGAATGGGCTTGTGGACCAAGAAGGGGGATACACCCGGTATCTGCCCACAGGTGAGGTGATGACGGTCTTTGATGCCGCCATGAAATACAAGCAAGACCAAACACCCTTGGTCGTTCTGGCCGGTAAGGAATATGGTAGTGGTTCTTCCAGGGATTGGGCGGCCAAGGGCACTTATCTTTTGGGGGTCCAATGTGTATTGGCCGAAAGTTTTGAACGGATCCACAGGAGTAACCTAATAGGCATGGGCGTTTTGCCCATCCAATACCAACAGGGTGATACAGCAAAAAAATTAAATCTCGATGGTAATGAAATTTTTACCATTACCGGTGTAATGGAAGATCTGAAACCCCTAAAAGACCTTGAGGTGATTGCCCAAAAACAAAATGGAACCCAAGTGAGGTTCAAGGCAACGGTCCGATTGGATTCGGATATTGAAATTGCCTACTATCGCAACGGTGGCATATTACAGTATGTACTGCGCCAATATTTAAATCAATAAAATCATGGAAGACCTACAACGGTCCCTTGAATAGTAAATTAATCTTTAAAACAAAGACCTATGAAACGTAAAGCCAATGCCGTTTGGAGCGGATCCCTAAAGGAAGGAAAAGGTACCATTACCACCCAGAGTAAGGTACTGGACAACCATAAATATTGCTTCAATTCCCGGTTCGGGGATGGTAAGGCCACCAATCCGGATGAATTGCTCGCCGCGGCACATGCCGGTTGCTTTGCCATGGCCCTGAGCCTTTTTCTCAACGAAGCCGGGTTTACGGCAGAATCCCTGGATGTCACCAGCACGGTCTCCATGGATGTGGATTCCCTTGAGCTCACCAAATCCCATTTGACCTTACGGGCCATCATACCCGACATCGACCAAGAAACGTTTTTGGAGTGTGCCCATGAGGCCAAGGACAATTGTCCTGTCAGCAAGGCCCTGGATCTGGAAATAACCTTGGATGCGGAATTACAATAACCATTCCTACAAAACAGAAATACGATGAGCAAAGAAACAGAATTGGCACAAAAAAAGGCCAGTCTTGCCCCGAACCAGGTTGAAGCTTGGCGCAAGTTCAGTCGAACGGTCTTCAAGGAGGGGGTCCTGGACGAAAAGACAAAACAACTTATAGCGGTAGCGGTGGCCCATGTCACACAATGTCCTTGGTGCATCAAGGCGCACACCCCATTGGCATTGCGCAAAGGGGCAAGTAAGGAAGAGATTATGGAAGCCATTTGGGTGGCCGCTGAAATGCGGGCAGGAGCTGCCTACTCCCATGCCAATATCGCCATGGAGGAAATGGAAAAGAATACGTAAAACCATACAAGATGAAAGAACGACTGGACATACTGAAATCGAACTCCACGGCCTTAAAAGGGCTGGTAGAAATGGAAAGATGCGCTTCCGATTCAAATCTTAAGCCTTCCCTATGTGAACTGGTGAAGCTAAGAATCTCCCAGATCAACGGTAACGACAAATGTCTAGACATACACCTAGGGAATGCCCTGGCCACAGGTGAAAGCGAGCAGCGTTTAGTGGCCCTGGGCAAGTGGGAACGCTCTGCCCTTTTTTCAGAGCGGGAAAGGGCCGCTTTGGCATGGACCGAGGCATTGACCCTGATCGCGGCCCATGAAATCCCGGATGAACTGTATAAGACCGCACGGGGCTATTTTTCCGAAGAAGATCTTGTCGCATTGACCTTTTGCATCATTGCCACCAATGGTTGGAACCGCTTGTCCAAGTGTTTCCATACGGTATGTGGCGGTACTGATCAAGAAAAAAACAATACCACTTAAACCTATGGAACTCAAGAACAAGATAGCCGTGGTCACCGGGGCCGGCAAGGGCTTGGGAAAGGCCATTTCGACTTCGCTTGTAAACAAAGGGGCGTTGGTCTATGGGTTGGCCCGTACCGAAACCGACTTGATCGCACTGCACACCACACTAGGGAGCCATTTTGTCCCGGTACCCCTTGATATTTCGGATCGGGAACAAGTCATGGGGTGGGTAGCGGAAACATTTTCAGGGATGCGGCCCCCGCAAATCCTGATCAACAATGCAGGAGCGGGATATTTTGCAAAAATCGATGCACTGTCATGGGAGCAGTGGGATGAAATGATCGGGACCAACCTCAACGGCCTTTTTTATATGACGACTGGGCTGGTCCCTTTGATGAAAAAGCAAAAGGAAACGTGTCACATCATCAATATCGGTTCCATATTGGGAAAGACCACAAGACAGGAAGCGGCGGTCTATTGCCTGACCAAATATGGGGTACAGGGATTTAGTTCGGCCCTGTTCAAGGAGTTGCGCTCCCATAACATCAGGGTAAGCTGTTTAAATCCAGGGTCCATTGCCACAAGGTTCTTTGAGGACTCCGGTATCCTTCCCAATGATAGCATGATCACGCCACAAGCGCTTGCCGATTTGGCAATCTATGTTCTGGAGACCCCGGATACGCTATTGATCGACGAATTGACCATACGTCCCATGTCTCCCAAATGATCACCACTTGAAAATAAGGTTTCAGCACACATTAAAATGTCAAAAATTAAGATCAAACGGATATATGAAGCCTCATCCAACAAAGATGGCTACCGTATACTGGTAGATCGGATCTGGCCCAGGGGGGTGTCGAAAGGAAAAGCAAAGATCGATTGTTGGAAGAAAGAGATCGCCCCTTCGGAAAACTTGAGAAAATGGTTTGACCATGACCCTGATAGATTTTGGGAATTTGCAAAAAAATACCTCATTGAACTGGAAGACAAACAAGAGGTATTGGATGAAATTGCCAGAAAGGCCAAAAAGCAAAATGTGACCTTGCTTTATGGTGCGAAGGACACCAAACACAACCATGCCCTGGTATTACAGTGTGTCTTGGAGGGAAGGGTAAGCTATTGATCTGTTGGTTATCCATTCACCTATGAAAAGTAATGGGATGGTAAAATAGATGTTCATTGTGATAAATGGACAACCCATGTAGGATCCCTACCAAGTTTAATGATCATTATGCATAAAAGCCATGGAAAAAGAAATTAAGCATGATATTTTGGATAGAAGCGATGTTGATCTT
The DNA here is from genome assembly GCF_019457905.1 of Flagellimonas abyssi. Classification (GTDB taxonomy): domain Bacteria; phylum Bacteroidota; class Bacteroidia; order Flavobacteriales; family Flavobacteriaceae; genus Flagellimonas; species Flagellimonas abyssi. The sequence continues at coordinate 59,642 of NZ_JAHZSV010000029.1, forward strand.
CTGGTCCGTACCTTCTATGGCAAGATACGGGAACACGAGACGCTTGGTCCCATATTCGATCAAATGGTCATGGACTGGGAAAGTCACTTCGAACTGTTGACCGATTTTTGGGAGTCCCAGTTATTTCTGGCCAAAAAATACAAAGGCAACCCCATTAAGGTACATCAGGCTGTCGATAAAAGGATAAATGGAACCCTCACGATGGAACACTTTGGCCAATGGCTCAATCTATGGCTCCAGACCTTGGACCAGCTTTTCGAGGGAGAAAGGGCATGGATCGCAAAAAACCGGGCCAGAAAGATTGCCACCATGCTTTATGTAAACATTTTCGAAAACCGAATGAGATAAGGATCATATGCCTTTGCTTTCACCATATTCCATAGTGTTGACATTAAATCCTTTAAAGTTTTGTAACCGATTCCCTTTAAAATCATCCAATGTTCAATGGACGTAATCTTTTGGTGTCCCTACGAAACTGGGGGATATTTTTATTTGAGTGTGAAACAGCATACATTTTTTAAAGCGCCTTGGATGTTCTCATATTGCTTCCATGGGCGACCAATATCTTGATAGGAATTTTAGTATAGCATGGGCTTCATAAGCATAGGTTTCAGTAAAGTACTCTTATTTTTTGCACTGCTCCTTTGTCCTTTTATCAACATCTTATTGAAACGGGGGCTTTATGGTAAGTTGTCCAAAACCGATATAGGGCATTTTATACCCTTCTTTTTGGCTGTCTTTTCTTTTAAGGTCCTTCAACCTTACGATTGGGTGGATTGGGAAGGTCTGTTCAACTGGTTGGGTATTTTTGAATTGTTATATGTAATGGTCTATACCACCCTATCCTTCCTTTTGATCTATGGGTTTACAGAAACCTCCCGTACATTGAAGGAAAGATTGTTTGCCTATAAGTTTATTGGCCTGTATTTTATTTTGTTCATCACCATATACAAGTTCAATCTGGATTTTGTAAATATTACCCAAGGTCAAAGAATCCTATCCTATTGTCTCGCATCCATCTTTGGTTTTGGATCGTTTATGATACTTGGGATTGATTTGGCTCTTGAATTTTATAAAAATTGCCATGATAAAAACAAACATTAATCAGCAAACAAAAAGTCTTCATAACCAACATTATCCTTTAAAATCATATTGATCGTCACAATTTCATACATCCAGGTTGAGTAAAACTCCATGGTAGGGCAAGTCTTATGCACTTTCAACTGGAATTCCAGCATTCCTTTAGGTGTTGGAAATCTAACCCAATAAGTAGTTCAAATCCCCATCGAGGGAAATTTTCATCCTAACAGGGCGTATATTTATAATTACAAAATACCACCCCCAGATTTTATTCTTATATAATTCATGCAATTTGGCAAGACTTACTTTCCCAATTTTACATTCCGAAGATGTTGCATTGAGCACATGAATATTGAAATTCAATAGGTATGACCTCTACAACAATCAGGATGGCCTGGTTTTAATCGGAAGATCTACGCGCCTTTAGCTCAGACGGCAAGAGACATTCATAGATCAATCTATTTGTGGGCGCGAAGACCCCTCTTTTTCCGGCTTGATGCACCACATATCCGGTCAAATGTTCAAGTTCGGAGGGTCTGCCATGGATGATGTCCCTCTGCATGGAAGTGGTGTTCATATGTTCTTGGCTTTTCAATGTTTCCAATGTCCTTTCCACATCCCTTTGGGACAATGCAATGCCCATGGTCTGGGCCAGCTCCAATATTTCATAAGCAGCATCCCGAACCAGTTTGAATAGGTATGGTGCAGCACAAATGGTATTGATCTCCAACCGGGTCAAGGCCCCGACACCACTGATCGGGCAAATGAACAGGAATTTCTTCCAGAGCTCCTTTTCGATATCAAATGCAATGTTATTGGCTATTCCTGCCTCTTCAAACAATTCCTTGACATCCAATACCCGTTGCGTAAATGTATCATCCACTTCCCCGAAGGTAATACTGGGGATAAAATGGGCATGCCTAATGATCCCGGGAGCCTCAATGTAACTGATAAGATTGCAACACCCGGCCAGTACGTGGCCGGATGTCAACAACTTAGTGATTCTTTGGGTATTGTCCACACCATTTTGCAGTGGTAGGATCACCGTATGTGGCAAAAGACGTGGTCGCAGATGCTCAATGGCCTCGGGAATCTGCCAGCTCTTTACACCCAACAACACCAGATCGGGCACTCCAATGGAAGTAACATCATCTGTGATCATATTGGGGCGAACGGTAAATTCACCTTGCCAACTCTTGACCAACAGACCATTTTCATGTATTGCTTCGCAATGTTTTCCCCTGGCCAAAAATGTGACATGATGGTCGGTAAGTGCCAACTTACCGCCAAAATAACCACCGATTCCCCCGACGCCATAAACAAGAATATTCAAAATATGTGTTTAATGGTTGACCAGGTCAAAAGCCTGTCTTAAATCCTTTTTAAGGTCCTCCACATCTTCAAGACCAACGGACAACCGTATCATATCCTCGGTAACACCGGCCAGTTCCTGTTCTTCCTTTTGAAGTTGTTGGTGCGTGGTACTGGCCGGGTGTACGATCAAGGACTTGGTATCGCCAATATTGACCAAAAGTGAGAACAATTTCGTCCCGTCCACCACTATTTTTGCTGCATCAAACCCTCCTTTGACACCAAAAGTGACAATACCGCTCTGACCCTCAGGCATGTATTCGGAGGCCAGTTCAAAATAGGGGCTACTTTCCAGACCGGGATAATTGACCCATTGCACTTCTTCTTGTGCTTCCAACCATTTGGCCAAGGCCAAACTGTTTTCTGAATGTCTTTTTACACGGATCCCCAGTGTTTCCAATCCCTGCAAGATCTGAAATGCATTGAAGGGACTCAAGGCGGCACCAAAGTCCCTCAATCCTTCCAATCTGGCCTTGGCGATAAAGGCTGCCTGCCCAATCTGTTCATTATAGACCAATCCATGATAGCCGGGAGAAGGTTCGTTGAACTCTGGGAATTTTTCATTGCCCCAATCGAAGGTACCCGCATCGATGATGATACCCCCAATGGAAGTTCCATTCCCATTGATATATTTGGTCAACGAATGTACCACGATATTGGCCCCGTATTCAATGGGCCTCAATAAGTATGGAGTGGCCACCGTATTGTCCACGATAAGTGGGATATCGAGACCCTTGGCCACATCCGCTATTTTCTTAATATCCGGAACATCCAATTTGGGATTCCCCAAGGATTCCAGAAAATAGGCCTTTGTATTGACCCTAGTGGCAGTTTTAAAACTTTCCGGATCGGAGGTGTCCACAAAGGTGGTGATGATCCCCAATCTCGGTAGGGTCACATTGAAAAGGTTAAACGTTCCACCGTAAAGGCTATTGGAGGCAACAATATGGTCCCCTGCTTTCAAAAGGGTGAGAATCGCTGTAGAAATCGCGGACATGCCCGAGGAAGTGCACAGGGCACCGATCCCTCCTTCCAGGTCCGCCATCCGTTTTTCCAAAATATCGGTTGTGGGATTGTTCAGCCTTGTATAGATATAACCAGGTTCGGATAGATTGAACAAATTGGCCGCATGGTCACAGTCATGGAACACATAGGAGGTGGATTGATAGATCGGGACCGCCCTGGTACCCGCAGTAGCCTGGACATCATGTCCCGAATGTATCGATCTTGTAGCAAATTTTTGAATGTCGGAATTGTTCATGGTCACTATTTTATAAATGAATATTAATTGTAAATCATATAGGGTTTTGGCTGTATTCCAGCTCTTTTGCGTCTTATCTACCCATAGTAGGTTATTGGCCCAATGAGGCCTTCATGGCTTGTTGCAGGTCCCTTTTTAGATCTTCCTTGTCCTCAATACCGACGGACAACCGTAGCAAATTACCGGTAATCCCCGAAGCCATTCGCTGGTCCGGTGTCAAATCCTTATGTGACGTGGCACTTGGAGCACATATGATACTCTCCACGCCTCCCAAGCTCAATGTTGGCTGAATAACGGTAAGGGCTCTGAGAAATTTGTCCACCTGGTTGTCCAAGGCCCTTAACGTAAAGGAAAGAATGCCCCCATAACCTGTCATCTGGGCTTTGGCCACCTTATGCCCCGAATGGGATTCCAGGCCCGGATAGTACACCGCTTCCACCAGTGGGTTCCCATAAAGGAATTGGGCCACGGCCATGGCATTGTCATTTTGTCTTTCCACCCTAAGGGCCAAGGTCTTGATACTCCGTTCAGCTTGGTAACACTCCTGGGCCGCCAGTGCCCCACCATACAACTTGGCCGTCCTATAAATGGTTTCCCGATCGGACTCCCGGCTTCCCACAAGCACCCCAAAAAAGAGGTCGTTATGTCCTCCCAGAAACTTTGTTCCCGAGTGGACCACAATGTCCACGCCCAGTGAAAGTGGCAACTGGTTGATCGGGGTAGCAAATGTATTGTCCACGATGGTGGTCAAACCATACTGTTTGGCCACCTCTGTAAATGCCTTCAATGGAAAAATATCCAATAAAGGGTTGGAAGGGGTCTCCATAAAAATGATTTTGGTCCTATCGGTAATGGCATTTTCCAATTCCATAGGGGAACTGCCCACATAACTCACTTCGATTCCCCTTCTTGGCAGTTCATATTCGGCAAATTTTCGGGTCCCCCCGTATAGTTCCCGGGTACATATCATATGGTCCCCTTCCTTGACCAATCCGAGGATCGCGGTGGTTATGGCGGCCATTCCCGAACTCAGGGCCAATCCCCAAGATCCGTGTTCGAGCTTGGCCATGACCTCTCCTAGGCGGATCTGGTTATAGGTGGTATGGAATCCAGGATATTGCAATATTTCGGACTCCAAATACCTATAAGCAGTCGATGGTCTGATATCTGGGAGCAAGGAACCTCCTCCTCCTTGAAGGTCATGTATTGGATGTACGCATAGGGTCTCCATCATAGTATTATTTTGATTAGATCAAACAATTTTCATTCGGGTCACATAATCGCCGAAGTGTTCGGAAGGAAGTCCCGTTTTGGCGTAATTTTTTAGAAGTTGGGCAAGTTCGGCCAGGATTTCCTCTTCAGAGAGCATCTCCCGATATAATCGGTTCAACCGATCCCCATTGTGACTGGCGCCCAAATACATATTGTACCGTCCCGGCGCCCTACCGATAAAACCGATCTCCGCCAATGCCGAACGGGCACATCCATTGGGACATCCTGTCAACCGTATATTGATGGCCCTGTCTTCCAAGCCGTTCTCCTGTAAGAGCACATCAATTTTATCCAAAAGGGAGGGGAGATATCTTTCTGATTCCGCAAAGGCCAAACCGCAGGTATTCAGGGCAACACATGCCATGGAACCCAAACGCAGTCCCGTCAAGTGTTTTTTTTCATGGACATGATATTCCTTCAACACCTCCTCTATTTTGGACTTGTCATTTTCAGGAACGGAGCCAATGATCAAATTTTGGTTGCCGGTCAGTCTCAAATCACCTATCCCGAGCTCTGCAATTTTACGGATGGCTGTTTTCAGGAAATGCCCTTCGGTATCCTTGATCCTTCCGTTTTCCACAAACAGGGTATGGAACCAATGGCCATCGATTCCCCTTACCCAACCGTACTGATCGCCATTGGTGGTCAATCCAAAGGGTTTTATATCCTCCAGTGTGCCCTCAAAGCGTTGGGAAAGTTCATTTTTCAACCAATCGATCCCATAGTTGTCAATGGTATACTTGAACCTGGCCTGTTTTCGGTTTAGGCGGTTTCCAAAATCCCTTTGTATGGACACAATGGCCTCTGCCACAGGGAGTACCTGATCGGGAGCAACAAATCCAATTGGGGTACCCAATCTTGGATAGGTGCTGTCATCTCCAAAGGTCATCCCCATGCCTCCCCCAACGATGACATTAAAGCCCTGTAACCTTCCTGCTTCCACTATGGCCACAAAACCCAGGTCATTGGCATAGATATCCACATCATTGTGGGGAGGGATACAGAAAGCTATTTTAAACTTTCTCGGTAAATATGTTTTCTTGTACAAGGGTTCCTGATCGGGAACCTCGATTTCCCGTTTGTGGTCCAACCACAGTTCATAATAGGCTTTTGTCCTGGGCTGAAAATAATCGCTCAGCTCTCGGGCCAGGGCATACACCTGTCCGTGCACCTTGGATTGGTAGGGATTGGGATTGCACATCACATTGCGGTTGACGTCACCACATGTGGCAATGGTGGTCATCAAGGCCTCATTGATGGCCTTGATCGTTGGTTTTAAATTTCCTTTCAAGATACCGTGCATTTGAAAGGATTGCCTCGTGGTCAATTTAAGGGTACCATTGCCATAGCGATCGGCAAGCTCGTCCATGACCAACCACTGCTCCGGGGTAGTGACCCCTCCAGCGATCCTTACACGCAACATAAATTGATACAGGGGTTCCAGTTTCTGTTGTCTCCGTTCTTTTTCAAGGTCACGGTCATGTTGTTGATAGGAACCATGGAATTTCAGCAGTTTGGCATCGTCCTCGGCAATGGCCCCTGTGAGTGGATCCCCCAATCCCTTGGCAATGGTACCCCGCAAATAATTACTATTGTCCTTTATACCTTCCTCTTTGGAACGTTTTTCCACTAAATTCTCTCTCATAGCTTAGAATACGTTAATAAACATCGGTTTGATAGCGATCGGCGACCCTTAGGTAATCCATATATTCCTTGGCTTTTTCTTCGGTCATCCCCCCATGCAGCATAATGATGGACCTCAAGGCATGGTTCACATCCTTGGCCATTTTTTGGGCATCCCCGCAGACATAGAAATAGGCACCCTCCTCCAACCACTGGTATACTTCCTTTCCCTTTTCCAGCAATCGATCCTGGACATAGACCTTTTCCTCCTGATCTCTGGAAAAGGCCACATCGGCACGTGCCAAGGTTCCTTTTTTCAAGTATTCGAGCCATTCGGTCTGGTACAGAAAATCCGTACTGAAGTTGCGGTCTCCAAAAAACAACCACGTCTTACCCTGGGCTGTACCCGACTGTCGCTGTTGTATAAACGATCTATAGGGGGCAACCCCGGTCCCGGCACCTACCATGATCATGGGCACATCCAATTCCACCGGGGGTTTGAACCTACTGTTGTGCTCCACAAACACACTGATGCGATCTCCTTCCTGTATGCGGTCCGCCATATAGGTGGAACAATGTCCGCCCTTATTGCGGCCCTGGGCCTTATACCTCACAGTGGACACGAGGATATGAACTTCATTTTCATATACTTCGCTTGAAGAAGCTATGGAATATAAACGGGGACTGTTCTTTCTCAGGAGCGTTATAAATGTTTCAGCGGACAATTTGAACGGGGTTTCCCTAATCATGTCCAAAACATCCCTACCACGCAGATATTCCAACAGTTCCATATTATCATTGACTATTTTTTCCAAACGGGGATCTTTGGTCAATTTTGCATATCTGATCACATTGGCCCCTGTCAACGGTGTCAGTTCATAATCCGTCCTTAGGGCTTCCATGAGGGATTTTTCTCCTGTATGGGATGTGACATTTTCAGTACCGGTAAGTCCCAAAGTCTCCACTACCTCCATCATAAGCTCGTCAGGGTTATGGGCATAGACCCCTAAGGCATCCCCTGGCTGATATTGCATCCGTGAATCCCCCAGGTCCAGTTCAATATGAAGGGTCTCTTTGGTTGAATTCCTACCATTGAGATTGATTTTTTGAAGGACCTCTGCTTTATATGGCGTCTTCCGATCATAGGTACGGAATCCCATTTCGGAGGTTTCCGGAACCATTTTTTCAATGCTATTGGCGGAAAGGGCACGGGATTGTGACATTTCATTCAGAACACCGTTGAGCCACTCTTCATAGTCGTCCTCAAAATCAACGTCACAATCCACCCTTCCGAAAAATCTTTCCCCCCCAAGATCTTCAAACACTTTGTCAAATTCTTTTCCGGTCTGGCAAAAATCCGCATAGCTACTGTCCCCAAGGGCTAGGACGGAGTATTTCATATGTCCAAGTGACGGGGCCCTTTTGCCATGGAGGTAATTATGGAAAGCTTCGGCCTCCACGGGCGGTTCCCCCAGCCCTTGGGTACTTACGATCACCAATAGCCGGTTTATCTTTCCAAGTTCCCGCGGATTGAAGGAACCCATGCTGCAAAGGGTATGGCCGATACCCAGCCCATCCAATCGTTCCGTGGTCAACTTTGCCAATCTTTCGCTGTTTCCGGTCTGTGTTCCGTACAGCACACAAACCGAATCTGTCGGTTCGGCCACACGTTCCATTGGTATCCGGGAAAACGAAGTAAGAAACCCCGCAAGCCATTGCAATTGGTCTGTATTGAGACTTTTGAGGGATGTGTCAAGGTAGGTGAGTTGTTGCTTGGAAAAAGGACCTTTTTCCAGACCACCCTTTAGCAATGTATCACTCATTTGTTCGGCTGCGGGGTATACCTCAAATACGGTTTCACTTCACGGTGCCCTTTTGGGAATTTTTCCGGGATCTCCTCATTCCCCACGGATGGGGATATCACTACCTCTTGTCCGTCTTCCCAATCCACTGGGGTCCCCACACTGAATTCGGAGGTCAGTTGTAGGGAGTCCAAAACCCTCAGAATTTCTGCAAAATTTCGTCCGGTGGATGCTGGATAGGTTATGGTCGCCTTTATTTTTTTATCGGGTCCAATGAAATACACGGTGCGTACCGTAACGGAACTTGATGCATTTTCATGGATCATTTGATACGCATTCGCGATGGTCTTGTCCGAATCGGCTATAATGGGGAACTCGACTTGGGTATTGGCGGTTTCATTGATGTCCTTTATCCATCCTTTATGGGATTCCACATCATCCACACTAAGGGCCAATACCGAGGTGTTCCGTTTTTCAAATTCATCTTTCAGTTGGGCGGTGCGGCCCAATTCCGTGGTACAAATGGGGGTATAATCCGCAGGATGTGAATACAGTATGACCCAACGCCCATTCGTCCAATCATAAAAATCAATTTTTCCCAAAGTTGTTTCCGCACTGAAATCAGGAGCAGTGTCTCCAATCTTTAAACTCATATTTTGTTTTTATTGTTTTTAATAGGGCCGGTCCTTAAGACTTGGCATCCAATTTGATCTCCTCACGTAGAAATTTTATAAAGTAATCAAAGTACATGGGGTACTTTCTATCCTTCATCCGAGCTACATATTGTTGGCGTTGGAATCCTTTGGAGGTTACCTTGATGGTCTTGATGGATTGGTCCAAATATGGCGCAAGGGCCCAATTGGCCATAACGATTACACCTAGATTGGCCTTCACCAGTTCAATGGAGGCCTCGGTCAGTGGCAGCACGATCACTTTTTTTGGATTGATGCCCTTAGGAATCAATTCCGATCTGAAAATGGATACCGTTTCCAAGGGCAGCGAATGTATGATCAGGTCGACATCCTGAAAATCCTCGGCCTCGATGAACGATCTTTTTGCCCAGGGATGGCCTTTGCTCACCACCGCCAGCATCTCATCGGAGAACAGCTTTATAAAATCTACCTGATCGGTCTGTTCCAAATTACTGGTGATGGCAATATCAAGGTTACCGGATATCAAATTCTCGACAGGGTGGTGGGTGGCCTCAAAGACAATTTCAATTTTTACGTTCGGGAACTCGCCATTGAACTTTTTCAGGACGGCGGGCAACCAGTGGTAACTGGTATAGCATTCCGTGCTTACCCGAATGACGCCACTCTCACCATTGACCATTCGTTTGATCTCCTCATCGGTCCTGTCCACCTCGGCAAGAATTTTAATCGCACTGTTGTACAGCTTTTTGCCCACAGGGGTCAAAATGAGCTTCTTGTTCCGACGGTAAAACAATTGTGTGCCAACTTGGAGCTCAGCTTCCTTCAATTGATAGCTCAGGGCGCTTTGGGACAGATGGAGCACATCCATCGCACGGGTTATCCCCCCTTCTTCAACAATCGCCTTTATCAATCTCAAGTATCTGATTTCCATTTCACAAGTCTTCTGTCCAAAATTAACCCCTATCCAGGGGGAAACCCTGAAAATTGCATGAAAATATTCAATGATTTCCATAAAATTTAGCGGCACGATTTTTATGGAAAATCACAGATAGCCTTGCCAAATCCTTTGGTATCCTTAGTATGGGGATACGCGACCACGGAGATGAACGTAACAGGAAATCTGTTTCCGACCGTGGAATATATCGTGGTATGGCGAGAATATGATAATATTGCACAGTGAAAATCAAGGAGCAGGTTACCCAAGGAGCTTTGAAGGAACTATTGCAATAAACTCCAAGACCATAATTTAGGCCATGGGAATCGATTACCCTGTCCCATTAAAAAAATAGCGATCACGTGAAGTTACGGCAGAAAAGAAAATTGGTGACCTATTTGAACATTTTAGATCAACCTGTACGGTTCAATCCCTTTGTTTTCAGTAGGATTTTTTTGTTATGGGCCTTTCTTGGACTGGTTGGAGGCATGATTGCAGGGGTCTACTGGATCGTACTGCAGTTCCTGACCCATGAACTTGCCTTTTTTACGGGATGGAAAGTGGTGCCGATAATGGGCATATCGGGGTTGTTGGCCGGTTTGATCATTCATTTTATTGGGGATCCCGGAGAGATACTGGATAGGGCGGTCAATGTATACCACCTGCGGCGGATGAA